>DAISVY010000004.1:0-240207 GCA_036826635.1 Candidatus Zixiibacteriota bacterium | reverse complement strand
CGTACAGGCTGTCTTTGTATGGAAACTCGCCCGCTATCGGATACCCCCGTCGCTCGGGCTTCTGCGGTTTCCGCGGCCGCCACGGTCTGGTAGGTATGCCCAAATGCATTTTTAGTGTGTCTTCGAACGTGTCGAACGATCGCTTGATGACATCTCTGAAGCTGCTGCAATGCAATGCAATGCTAAGGACAGAGAGGGTATCTGGTGGAATGTCAACAGAGAGACTGATCTCGTATTGTTCGCCGTACTGGTACGGCATAGCGTACTGTTTGGGACCACTATACTTAAGGCCACCTTGGGTCTCAATCTTAATGAATATCGAATCACATTCTTCCCAGCCCATCTGTACGTAGTCCAGCAGTGTTTTGGCTGGGGTGAACTGTAACAGCAAGTTCGCCTGTCCTGTTCTCTCTGGCAAAGCAACGGCTTCCACCTTATAGTCAAAGAAGTGTATGGGGCGAATGCCCGCTGTCACAGGACCAGCCCAAGTAGCCACGATGCACCCGGTTACGGCCAACAGCAACGCCCACAAAACCGTTGTTGCCTTGGGTCTGTTGCCCAACGCCCGGTGGTACCATGTTTGAAACGATTTTTTCTTCATAATCCCTCCCTCGCCAAAGAAATGACGTTTGTTCTGATGCGAACGTGAAATCGGCGAGTTAAAGATCTGTGGGACGGCGTCCACCACAGTCGATATCGCTCCTCACCGGGCACCAATATACTTGTGCATAACACGGATTCACCTGTCAAGTCTTATCTCCTTATTTCTTATTTCAGGTGCGGTGTCTCGGGATGATTTTGTTGTGCCGATTCCAGCTCTCTTCGACTGTGGGGGTGACGTTTTTTGTTCCTATCGCTTCGGCAGTTCGTATACTATCGGCATGACACTGCTACGCAAGATCAGGGAGACAATCACCGAACACGAGTTGCTTCGGCCCGGCGATTCGGTCCTGACGGCTTTTTCGGGGGGGCCGGACTCGGTGGCCCTTCTGCATTTGCTGGCGCGCCTTCGTCGCAGTATGAAGATCAACCTTGCGGCGGTGTATATTGACCATCGGATCAGAGTCAAGGCGGTTAAGAAGGAAATCGCTTTTTGTCAGCGGATGTGTGATGCGCTGAGGGTCGACCTCACGCTGGTGACCGAGGATATCCCGGCCCTCGCTGTGCGGAGAAAACGAGGGGTGGAAGAAACCGCGCGCTGGTTTCGCTACCAGGTATTCGAACAGATCGCCCGCGACGACGGTTATGATCGCATAGCGGTGGGGCACCATTCCGACGATCAGGTGGAAACGATTTTCTTTCGGTTGATTCGGGGGACCGGGCGACAGGGCCTGCTGGGTATGCCGGTTGTTCGGGGCAGGATAATCCGGCCGCTTCTGTATGTTTCTCGCCGTGAAATTCTGGATTATCTGCGTGAGAAAAATCTTGGGTACTGCGAAGATCATACCAATCGGAGCCTGAAATACAGCCGCAATTTTATACGCCACAAACTCCTGCCCGCCGTACGCGAACGGCTCAACCCGCAGGTGGATGCCGCCCTTTTGAATCTGGCCGAGACGCTGGGAGAAGAAGAGAAGTATTTGGAGGCGGTCACGCGGAAGGTTGCCCGTAAGACGGTGGGAGAGAGCCCGGGAGAGAAAATTGAACTTGATCTGAAAAGTTTTAGCACGTATGATATGTGGGTCAGGCGAAGGTTGCTAAGGTATTGTCTTGGCATGAGTTGCCGGGAAGGTTTGATGCCTGACCGGCAGGTCGTGGAGCGGCTGGATCGTCTGGCTGAGGTGGGGTCGGGAACTATATCTTTGCCCGGGAAGATCCGGGCTGCCGTGATCGGGCACAAGCTGGTGTTTATCGGGTCCGGGAGAGGCCCGTTTTCGCATTCGCTTGTTCCGGGAAATACTCTTAAGCTGCCGTGGCCACGGCTCATTATCGGAAGCCGGTTGGCCGCACGCAGCCGGACTCGCGTGGTGAAACAACCACGGGCACGGAAGGTATTTCTGGATTGGGACAAGCTGGCCGGGCCGCTTTCGGTGCGTTCAATTCGTCCGGGTGATCGCTTTCGGCCATTGGGCATGCGGGGACGAAAGAAAATCGGTGATTATCTGACCGACCGTAAAGTACCCCGGGAATACCGTGACGAAATTCCGGTTGTCTGTGATCGGGAGGGAATCGTTTGGCTGATGGGCTATGAGTTGGCCGATCGGGTTAAGATAGATGACAAAACCAGGAAGGTGTTGACGATTGAATACAGTGTCCGACAAACAGATGGTTGCTCACCCTTTTGAGTTGTTGCTCGATCAGGAGCGTATTGACCGGCGAGTTGCCGAACTGGGAGCTCGTATAACGAAGGACTATGCCGGAAAATCGCTGGTGCTCGTGGGCATTCTGAAAGGTTGTGTGGTCTTTCTGGTGGATTTAATGCGGCATATCAACTTGCCGATTGAATTGGAGTTTATTTCGGCGGCCTCGTACCGTAACGGTTCTTCTCAGGAGGAGGACATTATCCTGGGCGGTGGTGTTCAAATCTCGCTCAAGGGACGGCACGTGTTACTGGTCGAAGGGATAGTCGATTCCGGCCGCACCGCCGTTACCGTTACGAGACAGTTGAAAAAGCAGGAACCGGCCTCGCTGGAGATTGTTACTTTGCTGGACAAGCCGGCCAGCCATCGAACCGATATCAATCCCAAGTACAAGGGTTTTATGATTGGCAACGAGTTCGTTATCGGCTATGGGCTGGATAATATGCAGCGATACCGTAACCTTCCGTTCGTGGGGCGACTTCTTGACCGCTAAGATAGTTACGCGGCGGTCGATATAATGAATTACGGGATGGTCGTGGCGGTATAAGCAATAAATTACGAAGGCTGAAAAAGCGGAGAAAAGGTGAGCAGTTTGGATCATAAAGACAATCGACGCGGGGAACCCACCCGGGGTAAAGGAGACGGCTACGGCTCTAAAGAGCCCTCGAAATGGCGCGGCAGTCGCTCGTTTATCTTCTGGATAGCACTTTTCGGATTGATGTTTGTCGCTTTCCAGTATTTCTCCGGGTTCGATAAAGATATCGCCGAGATAACCTATTCCGAGTTCATCAATCAGATGGAATCCGGTAATATCTCCGAGGTGACTTTTACCGAACGCGAGGTTGAAGGGAAACTAACCGAACCGCGGACATTCGCTTCGTCGCGTTCTTCTAAGCCGGCTTCTTCTTTCCATTCACGTATTCCGTTCGCCGACGTTAATTACGAGCTGGTCGACCGACTCGAAAAGCAGGGCGTCAAGATCACCGCCAAGGTCATGGGGCCGGATTTCTTCTCTATCCTGATCTCCGTGGGCCCGTGGCTGATTCTTATTCTGGTCTGGCTGTTTTTCCTGCGGCAGATGCAGGCGGGAAGCGGACCCAAGGGGCTGTTCTCGTTCGGTAAAAGCAAGGCCAAACTGCTTACCGATGAACGACCGCGCGTGACGTTCAACGACGTAGCCGGGGCGGACGAGGCCAAGGAAGAGTTGCAGGAGATAATAGAATTCCTCAAGGAACCGGCCAAGTTTCAGAAGCTCGGCGGCAAGATACCCAAGGGAGCTTTGTTGCTGGGTCCCCCCGGAACCGGTAAGACTCTGCTGGCTCGGGCCGTGGCCGGTGAGGCCGAGGTACCGTTTTTCTCGATGTCGGGGTCGGATTTCGTGGAGATGTTCGTCGGCGTCGGGGCCAGCCGGGTGCGTGACCTGTTTGAGCAGGGCAAAAAGAACGCGCCTTGTATTATTTTTATCGATGAAATCGACGCGGTCGGGCGCCATCGCGGGGCCGGGTTGGGAGGCGGTCACGATGAGCGCGAGCAGACCCTAAATCAATTGCTGGTGGAAATGGACGGGTTCGAGTCCAACGACGGTGTTATTCTGATTGCAGCCACCAACCGTCCCGACGTGCTCGATCCGGCTCTTCTGCGTCCGGGGCGTTTCGACCGTCAGATCGTCGTGGCTTCGCCTGACATCAAGGGACGCGAGGGTATTCTGGCCGTGCACGTGCGCAAGATCAAGACCGGCGACGACGTTGATCTCAAAGTGCTGGCTCGCGGCACCCCCGGGATGTCCGGGGCCGACCTGGCCAACATGGTCAACGAGGCCGCTTTGCTGGCTTCACGTCGCAACCACGACTCGGTTACCATGGACGATCTTGAAGAGGCCAAAGACAAAGTGATGATGGGCTCGGAGCGCAAGTCACTGGTTATCGCCGAAGATGAGAGAAAATTGACCGCCTATCATGAAGCCGGACATGCGCTGGTGGGCAAGTTCCTGCCCAAGGCGGACCCTATATACAAAGTCTCGATTATTCCGCGGGGGCTGGCCCTGGGAGTAACGCATTACCTGCCGGTGGATGAACGTCACACTCACTCCAAGGAATACCTGGAAACGATGCTGGCCAGATTGATGGGCGGCCGGGTCGCCGAGCGGGTGGTTTTTAATAACCTGTCTACCGGTGCCGGGAACGATCTGGAACGGGCGACCAAACTGGCCCGCAAAATGGTCTGCAATTGGGGTATGTCGGACAAGCTTGGGCCGGTAACTTTCGGTAAGACCGAGGAGCACCCCTTCCTTGGTCGTGAAATTCATCAGAGAGACAGGGAGTTTTCCGAGGCTACGGCGGTGGTGATCGATCAGGAGATTCGTGCTTTTATCGAACGCGGCGAGAAAACCGCCCGGGATATTATTACGCAGCATCTTGACAAACTTCACAAACTGGCCGAGGCTCTGCTGGAGAAAGAGATTATCGACGGTCAGGAGGTCGACAAAATCGTCGGGGCTCCCTCTGATCAGGAAGAAACAGTCGATACCTCGGAACCATCATAAAGCAAACAGACCAGCTAATCGAAAAGCCCGGCCGAACGGTCGGGCTTTTTTTGTCGGTTTTCCGCCGCGGGTAAGTTCTTTACCGGTTGTTTTTTTTCTCGCATTGCTGTACCATGCGATAAGAGATCGCCTATGCAGAAGCAGGTATTCACCAAAGCCGAAGAGATAAAGCGAGTTATCCCCCTTGCCGGAAACCGCCGGATAGCTCTTGACCGGCCGGTCGTGATGGGTATTCTAAATGTCACGCCGGATTCGTTTTCCGATGGTGGCCGGTTTGCCTCGCTTGATCGGGCGGTTGAGCATGCTCTGGTTATGATCGACGAGGGAGCGGACATCATCGACGTGGGGGGTGAATCAACTCGTCCCGGAGCCGAGCCGGTTGCGCCCGAAGAGGAATTGCGCCGTGTGGTGCCCGTCATCGAAAGCATCCGTCGCCACAGTGATATCTGTATCTCCGTGGATACGTACCACGCAGCCACGGCCGAAGCGGCTCTTGACGCCGGGGCGGATATGATCAATGATATTTCCTCTATGCGTTTTGATACCGGGATGGTCGATCTGGTCGCAAAGCGCAAGACGCCGGTGATCCTTATGCATATGAAAGGTACTCCCGGGAATATGCAGGAGAACCCCGGCTATGTCGACTGCGTGGGCGAGATCACCGAATTTTTCGCCGAACGGATCGAGTATTGCCGCCGACACGACGTAGACGAGACGAAACTCATCCTTGATCCCGGTATTGGTTTCGGCAAACGGTTGGTTGATAATCTCGATTTGCTGGGGAATCTCTCACGCTTCCGAACTTTCGGACTGCCCTTGCTGGTGGGAGTTTCGCGCAAGTCGTTTATCGGGATGCTGCACGCGTCGGCGACCCGGCCCGAGCAGCGCCTGGGCGGGTCGGTTGCGGCCATGGTAACGGCAGTACGCAACGGTGCCGATATAGTCCGTGTGCACGATGTGGCGCCTTCGGTGGAAGCTCTGAAAGTCGTGCAGGGAATTGACTCGATTCGATAATTATGCTGGCTTATGATTTTTTACAATTCGGGCTGAAGGACATCATTGATGTCCTGATCGTTTCTTTCATTATCTACCAGGTGCTCAGGCTGACCAAGGGTACTCGTTCGGCCCAGATCATTGTGGGGCTGACGCTTCTGGCCGGGATTGCTTTTATATCCTATTGGTTTCAGCTTGAAGGCCTGACGTGGCTTTTCTCCAATCTGGCCACGTTCGGTATTCTGGTGCTGGTGGTGGTGTTTCAGCCGGAGTTGAGGGGCGCTCTGGCACATATCGGTCAGAGCCGTTTCCTGAGATTGTTCGTCACTCTTGAGCAGAAGAAAATCCTCGATGAAGTCGTGCGGGCAACGTTGCGGCTCTCCGAACTTGGTTACGGCGGGCTGATCGTGATCGAGCGTCGCACCGGCCTTCGCAATTTCGCCGAGACCGGCAAAAGTATAAACGCCGAGTTGTCCTCGGAGTTGCTGGTTACTTTGTTTACGCCGTACACTCCGCTTCACGACGGCGCGGTTATTGTTTCCGGAGATCATATTATCGCGGCGGCGGCCTCGCTGCCTCTTACCTCCAACCAGCGTTACCGCAAGCTCTTCGGTATGCGTCACAAAGCGGCTATCGGGGTCAGCGAAGTCTCCGATGCCGTGGTGGTGGTTGTGTCCGAAGAAACCAGTCATATTTCCATTGCCCAGGGTGGGAACCTGGACGCCGATATTCCCAAATCAGAGTTTTTCGACCGCCTGACCGCCTGTCTCGATAAGTGACCCGGCGGCTCGGGACGGGGACTATCTCCCGTTTGACAATTTCCTGCCAAGCCGCTACCTTGGACGGCCCCTGATGTTTTTGGGTATTGAACGAAGAGCAAGAGCGAGACGGAATTTGAAATGGACGAGCAGAGCCGGATAAGAAACTTCTCGATTATCGCGCATATTGACCACGGCAAGTCTACCCTGGCCGACCGTCTGCTTGAGCGTACCCAAACTCTCACCGAGCGCCAGATGCGCAACCAGGTGCTCGATTCGATGGATCTGGAGCAGGAACGCGGTATTACTATCAAGGCCCACACCATACGGCTGATGTATCGAGCACGCGACGGTCAGGTGTACAAGTTCAACCTGATCGATACTCCCGGCCATGTCGATTTTACCTACGAGGTCAGCCGGTCACTGGCCGCTTGCGAAGGGGCGGTGCTGGTGGTCGATGCTTCCCAGGGAATTGAGGCCCAGACTCTTTCCAATCTTTACCTGGCCATGGAAAACAACCTGGAAATCATACCTGTTGTCAATAAGATCGATTTGCCCAACGCCGACCCGGAGAGAGTGAAAGCCGAGGTCGTCGATTTGCTGGGATGCAAGAGCGACGAAGTGCTGCTGGTTTCGGCCAAAGAAGGAATCGGTATCGAGGCGTTGCTGGAGGCTATAGTTCGGGTGGTGCCGCCGCCGTCCGGTGATCCGAACGCGCCGCTTCAGGCAATGGTGTTCGATTCGATTTTCGACAGCTACCGGGGGGCCATGCCGTTCGTAAAAGTTGTCAATGGTACTCTGCGTAAGGGGGACAGGGTGCGCTTTTTCTCGCATCGTCGCACTCACGAGGTCGACGAGGTCGGTTTTTTGCGTCTGCGGGCGATTCCTCAGGAGGAACTCCGGGCGGGCGACGTGGGGTATTTCTTCGCGGCCATAAGGGAAGTGGCCGAGACGAAAATCGGCGATACGGTAACCACGGCTCGGGAACCGGCCCTGAAGCCCCTGCCGGGATTTGTCAACATTAAGCCGATGGTTTTCTCCGGCCTTTACCCGGCGGTGGCGGAAGATTTCACGCAGTTGCGGGAAGCTATCGAGAAGTTGAAGCTCAACGATTCTTCGCTGACTTTCGAACCGGAATCGTCGTCGGCTCTTGGTTTCGGTTTTCGCGTCGGTTTCCTTGGTTTGCTGCACATGGAGATAATCACCGAGCGTCTTTCCCGCGAGTACGGCCAGACCATTATAAATACGATGCCGAGCGTCGAGTATCATGTCCGCACGACCGATGGCCAGATGGTGGTGGTGGATAACCCGGTCAAAATGCCCCTGGCGGCCGAAGTTGATTATGTCGAGGAACCGGTGGTTGACGCCCAGATAATCGTGCCCAGCGAATACGTCGGTCCGGTCATGCGCCTGGGCACCGAAAGACGCGGGCAGTATAAAAACACGGAATATCTGTCTACCACGCGCGCCAATTTGCACTATGCCTTTCCTCTTTCGGAAATAATTTTCGATTTCTACGATAAGCTCAAGTCTATCACGCGCGGTTATGCTTCGTTCGATTACGCCCTGCCGTATTATCAGCGGGCCGACATGGTCAAGCTGGACATTCTGGTAAACGGCGATGAGGTGGACGCGCTGTCGGTCATCATCCACCGCGACAAGGCCTACCATTGGGGGATGAACCTGAACGAGCGGCTGCGCAAGCTGATCCCGCGCCAGATGTTTGAGGTGGTGCTTCAGGCCACTATCGGCAACCGCATTATCAGTCGGGCCACGATCCGTCCCTTGCGTAAGAACGTGACGGCCAAGTGCTACGGCGGCGACATTACGCGCAAGCGCAAGCTTCTGGAAAAACAGAAAGAGGGCAAACGTCGGATGAAACAGGTGGGGAGTGTGGAGATTCCGCAGGAAGCGTTTTTAGCCGCCCTCAAAATCGAGCGCTGATGGCCCCCGACCCTTCTTATATGGCAGGACCGCTTGCGATCCTGCCGGAGATAATTCTGGTAGGGCAAGTCCGTCTTCGAACTTGCCATCAGCGTAGCTGTCGCAAAGAAGGCGGGTTTGAAGACAAACCCTCCCTACAATCAAGAAGGCGGATTCGCGGACGGATCCGCCCTACGATTTACCGCCGATTGTACTTTAGCTTGTCAGGTCAGTCTCGACTGCTTAGTTTGTCGGCATGCCCGGTTTACTGTTCAATCAACAAGCCGAAGTGTTGCCGAGCAGCAAGGTGCAACCCGTACCCGGTCGCCTTGACAAGTTCTGTGTGCTTGATGTTGGCAGTACCACCACCAAGGCCATTCTGTTTATTCGCGAAAACAACTGGCGATACGTGCGTCAGGAACGCCCTACCACGGTCGAGAAACCGTACGAGGACGTGACGTTCGGCGTGGTCAACGCCATGCGCGCGCTGGAAAAAGAAACCGGTGAAGTGCTGCTTCGCGACGGCTTACCGTGCGTGCCGACTTTCTCCACGTCCAGCGCCGGGGGCGGTCTGGCCGTAGTGGTGGCCGGGCTGGTGCGCGAAGTCACCACGCGCAGCGCCGAGCGGGTAGCCCTGGGAGCAGGAGCGATAATTCAGGACGTGATCGCGCTCGACGACGGCCGCACGCCCTATCGCAAAATACAGATGCTGGAGAAACTTCGCCCCGACATGGTCCTTCTGGCCGGGGGATTCGACGGCGGTTCGGTTTACGGTCCGGTCTTTCTGGCCGAGCTCATCAACCAGTCGGACCTTCGCCCCAAACTCAGCCGCGATCTGAAACTCCCCGTCATATTCGCCGGCAATCAGGCCGCCAGTAAGTACGTCGAACAAACCCTCACCGAGCGCTTCATGTACATCGGTCAGCCGAACATCCGGCCATCGAGCAACCGCGAGAACTTGGAACCGGCCCGCGACGCCATCCACGACGTTTTTATGGATCATGTCATGTCACGCGCACCGGGCTATGACAAATACAAGACCTGGGTGTCGGCGCCTATTCTTCCCACTCCGGCGGCGATGGAAAAAATACTCGCCTTAGTCTCGAAAGAGATGAGCGGCAAGCTGCTGGTGATAGACATCGGCGGCGCCACTACCGACGTTTTCACCGCGGCCAACGGTCGTGTGTTTCGCACGGTCAGTGCCAATCTGGGCATGAGCTACAGCATTCTGAACGTGGTCAGGCAAGGCGGGCTGAACGCGATCAAAGAGTTGCTCGATTTTCAGATCAGCGACAGTGAGCTTCTGGATCGCATCGGTAACAAGTATCTTCGTCCGACCACTCTTCCCGAAGACGTCGAACAAACCAAAATCGAATGCGCGGTGGCATCGGTGGCTATCCGTGAGGCTGTCCGGCAGCACTTCGACGTTCTTTACGGTATTGCGCTCAGTTTGAGTGAGGAAGACCTGGGATGGAGCGATTTCAAAAAAAGCCGCAGGGGAAAGAAGCGCAAAGATAACCGTCCCACCCTTGACGATTACGACATGGTGATAGGAAGCGGCGGCAAACTGTCGCACTCGCCCCGTCCGACGGCGGCTATGATGTTGCTCAACGCTCTGCTTCCCCATGGTGTTCTGGACCTGGCCGTCGACAGCGCTTTCATGTTTCCTCATCTGGGGGCACTTTCGCAACTTGACAAAGATTTGGCTCTGGAACTTTTCTATGAGCTGGGGTTAATTCGCCTTGGTACGGTGGTCGCGCCATCGGGGACGGCCAAACCCGGCAAGTCGGTGGTGAAAGTTACGGGCGGCACCGACGCGAAGCGGGCAATCGATGAAACGGTCGCCTACGGTGAGTTGAAATTCATCAAGCTGAATCCGGGAGAGCGAGCATCGGTCGATATCGACGTCAGGAAACTTAAGCTGGAAGAACGAAGGGTGGAGTTCGACGATTCCTGCTGCGGGCTGATCGTGGATGTGCGCACGCGACAGGGGGATTTGCAATCGGGTTTCTTCATTGACGAAGCCGATCTGCCGCCGAAGCGGGAGGCCGAGGCCGGCCCGGCCGGTACTGTTCGGCGCGGAGAAATACGCGAGCGACGCGAGCTGGCTATTCCCGGTGAGGTCTTCGTTAAGGTCGGTGATACCGTGGCGCCACAGGACATCATAGCCAAAAGCACGCGCTCTTTCCGACGGCCGTTTTTTCTCAATGTTGCCGAGGGATTGAAAATCTCTCCCGAGGAATTACCCCGGTATTTTCACAAGAAAGTGGGAGACGAGGTTACCAAGGGAGAACTGCTGGCCCAGCGCAAGTTACCGCTGTTCACTCCGAGCGGGCCGGCCCTGCGGACGTTTAAGATGTTCGGAGTCGGCAAACTGGTGCAAAAGAAGAACCCGCTCAATGTGAGAACATATAGTTCGCAGGTTTCCGGTACTATCGAGAAGATTCTTCCGACCGGTACGGTGGTCGTGCGGGAGAAAGCGGAAAGAGCAGCCAAGCTGTATTCGGTCAATGTGGCGAAACATTATGATATGCACCCCGAGCAGATCAAACCGTTTTTGGTTTGCGAAGTCGGGCAGGACGTGGAGAAAGGTCAGGTAGTCGCACGAAAGGGTCTGCCGGGTGATCCGACCGCGTGCAAGTCGCCCGCCCGGGGGAGAATCAAAGAAATCAACATGGAATACGGGGTGGTAATTATCGAGCCGTTGCTTGAGGAGCTTCAACTTTCCGCCTGGTTGCCGGGGCGGGTGGAGGCAATTACCGAAAAAGGAGCCGAGATTGTTACCCGCGGGACTCTGATACCGGGAGTCTGGGGGGGCGGTGACCCGGTGGCCGGACCCGTGGCCGGTGATGACGTTACCCCCGGCAGCGTGGTTATCAGGGAGACTGCCGAGTCGGCCGACCTTGAACTCTGCCGATCCGGTCGGGCTGTCGGTCTGGTCTGTGCGGGATTACATTTTGGCGATGTTGATGCGGCGGAATTGTCGTTTGCGGTTGTTGTGCTTCGTGGTTTCGGTTCGCAGAACTGGCCCGCCGAGCTTAAGGGAATACTCGATCTCCCGCCCGGACGACTGGTGGCTCTTGATCCGGTTACCCAACTGAGGGCCGGGGTCCGGCGCCCCCGCGTGATTATACCCGAGGCCTGATACGGGGCCGGGGAATCGGTATCCGCCTGTTTCTCCCGGTCTGTCTCGGTTTCGTATATTAACCTCGAGTATGCGGCTTTTCTCGTTAAGTTAGTGTAGGAAAAAACCGATAACCTTAAACGTATGGATCAAGACTTCCTCATTCAGGAGCACAGGCAGATCGAGAGCCAACGCGAGGCTCGCAAAGTTCTGCGTAAAAAAGAGCGCAAGCCGCTCTGGCGCGAATATCTGGAGACTGCTGTTATTGCTCTGGTAGCTGCGGTGTTGCTTCGGATTTTCGTCGTTTCGGCCTATCGGGTTAACTCCGCCTCGATGGAAGACACGCTGTTGACCGGAGATTACATTTTCGTCAACAAGCTCGCCTACGATTTCGGCAGCGATCCGAAAACCGGCGATATTATCGTCTTCAAATATCCCAATAATCCCGACAAGGATTTCATCAAGCGGATCGTGGCCGGGCCGAACCAGACTGTCCAGGTGGCTGACAAGGTGCTGTATGTCGACGGCGAGGTGGCCGCGATTCCGGAAGACTCGAAGCATATCGACAAACGGATTATTCCGGGCGATCTTTCGTTTCGGGATAATTTCGGGCCTTACGTGGTGCCGCCGGATCAGTATTTCGTGGTGGGAGACAACCGCGATGACAGCCGGGACAGTCGCTTCTGGGGAGCGGTTTCGCGAGACTATATCAAAGGCAAGGCCATCTTTGTATACTACTCGTGGGCGCCGACCGACAATCCGCCGGGATGGGATTTTCCATACATAATCGATCTGGTTCGCTGGGTTGGTCACGGGATTTACAATTTCCCGACCCATGTCCGGTGGGACCGAATCGGTACTGTCATCTAAGCGATGTCTTTCGGACTATATCTGCATTATCCCTTCTGTCGCAATCGGTGCGCCTATTGCGATTTTTACAAGGAAATATACGACCCCGATCGTGAGACCGGTTTCTTCGCCGCCCTGGCGACGGAGACCGAACTTGTCGCCGAAGAGTGCGATACCCATGCCCGTATCGAAACGATCTATATCGGGGGAGGCACGCCTTCGCTGGTGAACACGGGCTTGCTCGGGAAGTGGCTTGTTCAGGTGCGGGAGCTTTTCGATATCTCCTCCGACCTGGAATTCTCTTTCGAATGTAACCCGGAAACGGTAACGCGTGAACTGCTGGAGGAACTCAAAGAACTGGGGGTGACCCGTCCGGTATTCGGTGTGCAGTCGTTCGATTTGCAACTGCTGAGTCTTCTTAATCGAAGACATTGTGTTCACGATTCCCATCAGTCGGTTTATCTGGCCAACGCTCTCGGTTTTGAAACTTTCGGGGCGGATATGATATTCGGTCTCCCGGGGCAGAGCGGGAAAATGCTGTCGGCCGATCTGGATCAACTCGTGGATCTGGAACCGCCGCATATTTCTTTTTATCAACTGACGGTGGAGCCGGGCACGCGCCTTGCCCGACGGATTGCCGACGGTTCTCTGACCCTGCCTGAAGAGGAATTACTTTGCGCCATGTATCGGGGCGGTTGCGAAAGACTGGCCGAAGCGGGTTATGTCCGTTACGAAGTGTCTTCGTTTGCCCGGCCGGGTCACGAATGCCGCCACAATCTGAGGTATTGGGAAGGTGACGATTATCTGGGCTTGGGGCCGTCGGCTCATTCGTTCGTAAAGGGGCGACGATATGCCAATGTTTCCGATCTGGCCGAATACAAACAAACCCTGTCGAAAAGAGAACGCCCCCTGATAGTTGACGAATCCGGTCTCGAACAACGGATGACCGAAGCCATTATGCTCGGTTTGCGGACCGCCCGGGGGATCGACCGCGTGAAATTCTCCCGGAAGTTCGGTCGTGCCCTTGAGGACTGCCTGTGCGATGACCAATATGCCCGGCTGATCGAATCCGGGCACCTGATGCGCGACGGCGATTGCCTCCGCTTGAGCGATCAGGGTTTCCTTCTGGCCGACGAAATCACGCGACGTTTGCTGCGCTGAGAATCTCTGTCCATTTGTGATTGCCCCCTTCAGAGACAGTCGTATATTGCTCTTTATGGATTTCTTTGAGGCGGGAGAATCGGGGTCGGGATCGGGACCGACCAAGGCCGACCGGCAGAATGTCGCTCCTCTGGCGGATCGTATGCGGCCGCTGTCGTTTGCTGAGTTCGTCGGTCAGCAAAAGATCGTCGGTCCGGGCACACCGTTGCGCAAAGCTATCGATGAAGACCGGGTGCCGTCGATTATCTTATGGGGGCCTCCCGGAACCGGCAAGACAACTCTCGCCCGGCTGATAGCCAATTCCACGCGCGGCCAGTTTGTCCCATATTCGGCCGTGACTTCCGGGATTAAAGAGATCAAACAGCTTATCTCCAAGGCGGGGGATTACTACAAGTTGTCCGGTCGCCGGACTTACGTGTTCGTCGACGAAATACACCGCTTCAACAAAGCCCAGCAGGACGCTTTTCTGCCGTGGGTAGAGCGGGGGGATATTGTCCTGATCGGGGCCACCACCGAGAACCCGTCGTTCGAGGTCAACTCGGCCCTGCTTTCACGTATGCGGGTTTATGTGCTTGAGCGACTCGCGTGCGAGGACATTCTGAAAGTCGTCACGGCGGCCCTGACCGATGAGACGCGCGGTCTGGCGGGGATGAATCTTGAGGTCGAGCCCGGGGTCGGCGAGTTTATCGCCACGGCGGCGGACGGTGATGCTCGTCGCGGACTGTCGTTGCTGGAAGCCGTTGCGGCTTATGTGGGCAAGGATGCGAAGGTTACGGTTGACCTGGTGCGCGATGTTCATCAAAAAGGGACTTTGGTTTATGACAAGGCGGGCGAAGAGCATTACAATCTTATTTCCGCGTTGCACAAAACCATCCGCGATGGTGACCCGGATGCCGCTCTGTATTGGCTGGCCCGGATGCTGGAGGCCGGCGAGGAACCGCTTTATATCATTCGTCGCCTGATTCGGTTTGCCAGTGAGGACGTGGGGTTGGCCGATCCGTTTGCCCTCACGTTTGCGGTCAGCGCCCGCGATACCTATCACTTTCTCGGTTCACCCGAGGGCGAACTGGCCATAGCCCAGCTTGTCATTTATCTTGCCTGCACGCCCAAATCAAACTCGGCCTATACCGCTTTTGGCCAGGCCCGGGCCGATGTTGCCCGTCTGGGGTCTCTGCCGGTTCCTCTCTGGTTGCGCAACGCCCCGACCAATCTGATGAAAGATCTCGGTTATGGTGAGGACTACCGGTACGCCCACGATTACGAAGAAGCCCTGGTCGATCAGGAGCATTTCCCCGAGGAATTGGTTGGGCGGCAGTATTATCGACCTCGTGAAGTCGGACGGGAAGCCCGTATGGCCGAGTACCTTCGCAAATACCGGCAGTTTCGCCAGGCTTCCCGAAAAAAAAGGACGGTAAACAAAACCGGGGATAAAACCGACAACCGGCAATGAACCAATGAGGGGCAAGATCGTTTAATACTGTGACCATGCGCGCTTTTCTTTTGCTCATACTCGCTTTGTTCTCGCCGGCTTGTCTGTCGGCCGCGTCGATTCTGATACCGATGGATGACGTTCAGGCGGACCATCTGAAAGCCTATGGTGTGGTTTATAAATCATTGGACAAGGGTTACCAGGCCGAGTGGTTGCTCAACTATCGCGGTGGCTCTTTTCTGGTGGAATCAACCGACGAAGTGGCCGACCTGTGCCTGGTTATGGGTGTAACCTACGAGCGGATCACTTCGGGTCAGGTCGCCGATATTTATCGCCAGATCGAAGTCGAGAACATGGAACGGGTTGAGTTGGAGAAAGCTCCGTCTATCGCCGTGTACTCCCCGCCTACGGCTCAGCCCTGGGACGATGCCGTAACTCTGGTGCTGAACTACGCCGAGATAAAATACGATATCGTGTGGGATGAAGAGGTGTTGTCGGGAGCCCTGGATGATTACGACTGGCTGCATTCGCATCACGAGGATTATACCGGGCAGTACGGGAAATTCTACGCCGCTTTTCGTAACGAATTGTGGTACCAGGTGGACGTGCGGACCAACGAAGAGATGGCCCGGAAGCTGGGTTATGCAAAAGTTTCCCAAATGAAACTCGATGTCGCTCGGACGATTTACGACTATGTCCGTCGCGGCGGTTTCTTCTTTTCCATGTGCTCGGCCCCCGAGACGATTGACTGCGCCCTGGCCGCCGATGGTCTCGATATTGTGCCGACCGAACTCGACGGCGATCCGCCTGATCCCGGGGTTCAGGAAAAGCTGGACTATTCCAAGACGTTTGCTTTCGAGAATTTCGAGGTTTGTCTGGACCCTCTTTTGTATCGCCGCTCCAACATCGATACCTATCCTGATCGGATGGCCCGTTTTCCCAGCGCCGCCGATGACTTTTTCTATCTGTTCGAATTTTCGGCCAAGCTGGATCCGGTGCCGACGATGCTGGTACAGTGTCACACTAACACCGTCAACGGGTTCATGGGGCAGGTGTCCGGGTTCCGCAAGTCATTGTTGAAGAAGTATGTCACGGTGTTGGGTCAGCCGGATAACTATGACGAAGTCCGATATATCCACGGCAATCTGGGCCGGGGGACTTTCACTTTCCTGGCCGGTCATGATCCCGAGGATTATCGACACATGGTCAACGACCCGCCGACCGACCTATCCCTGCACAAGAACTCGCCCGGTTATCGATTGATTCTGAACAATATCCTTTTCCCCGCGGCCAAAAAGAAAGAGCGCAAAACCTGATACGGACGGAATGCGGGTGTCTGTTGCTCCGGCGAAAGGCTGTTTGTTTTTGACATCGTGCGGCCGGTCCTGTAGGTTTGTCGCATGAAAGCGCCCGTTGACAGGACAATCATCGCCATTGATTACGGTCGACGGCGGATCGGTCTGGCCAAATCCGATCCGACCGGTCTGATAGCTTCGGCTCTGGACACGCTTGAGGTTCGTTCGGTTGAGCAAGCTGTCGACGAACTGTCGCGTATCATTCGGGAATATCAGCCTGCCGCGGTGGTGATAGGTTACCCGCTGCACGAATCCGGGGAAAAGAGCGACATGTGTCGCGAGGTGGACCGGTTTATCGAGAGACTGCAAACGGTTTACAACGGTCCTGTCCACCGGGTGGATGAATACGGGTCCTCCGGCGAGGCGGCCGATGTCGTCCACGCCCACGGCAAGCGGGTGGGCAAAGACAAGAAACGACTCGACCGTCTGGCGGCGGTGGTCATTTTGCAGCGGTTCCTCGATGAAACGCCGCGATTCTGAACCCGGTTGTCGCCTGTGGGAGTACCCGTGGTACTGGCTGGTTACAATCGTATTGCTGTTGACCGGTGTGGTGTCGGGTGTTTTCGGGCTGGTGAAAAAACTGACGAGGCCGCCAAACGGGCATAACGGAATGATAAAGCGAATCGTCATAGTCATCGTCGGGATCGTGATACTGGTAGCGGCGTATTTTATGGGGGCTTATTTCTGCCCGGTTGATCTGGGGGATAAGACCGTCTCCGTTGTCATTCGGCCGGGCGACAGTTTCAGGAAAATCGGCCATGAGTTGTTGAAAGAAGGAGTGGTGCGCTCGCGACCGATGCTCTTTTATCCGGCCCGCTGGCGGGGGCTCGACAAAAAACTTATTCCGGGCCGGTATGATTTTACCGGTCGCAATTCTTGTCATGGTGTGTTGGATAAACTTGAACGGGGCGATTTTGCAATCATCAAGGTGACTCTGTGGGAAGGGGCACCCATCTGGAAAGCGGCTTCGCTGCTGGCCGAGAAACTGGAGGTCGATTCGGCCGAGGTCGTGGCTCTCAACAGCGATTCGGCGTTCCTGAACGAGTTGGGCGTACCTTGTCTTGAGGGTTACCTGTTCCCGGAGACGTATTTTTTCCCCTGGGGCACGGGGTTGAAAAAAATACTGTCGGATATGGTGGCAATGTACCGGGCACAGACGGTTAATATCTGGCCGGATACGATTATCAACGGTCTTTCACCCGAGGAAATAATCGTACTGGCTTCGATTGTGGAAGCCGAGGCGTTGCTGGACGAGGAGAAACCGATTATAGCCTCGGTTTATCAGAATCGCCTTCGTCGGCGGATGCGCCTCGACGCCGACCCGACCGTGATCTATGGTCTGGGCGGGCTGGACCGTCCGCTCAACCGTCGGGATCTGCAAAAAAAAACGCGCTACAATACCTACCGGATCAAAGGATTGCCGCCGACACCCATTAACTCGCCGGGTTTGGCGGCGATTGAAGCGACTCTTCATCCGGCGAATACCGATTATCTGTATTTCGTGGCCGACGGCAGCGGACGGCACCGTTTCTCGTGCACCAATGCCGAACACAACCGAGCGCGATATGATATCAAGCGAGCGTTGAAAGAACGTTGATCACGATACCGGTCGGGATCAGGCACGGTCTTCGTGCATCTGATTGCGGGCGATGAGGGCGGCGAAGCGCTCGATGAACGGATCCGGAAAACCTTCCTCGAAAGTTACGAAAGCGTTCGGATTATCCGAGGAATATCCCAGCAGGGCCACCACCTGTGCTTCGTGTTTGAGCGGTCGCAGGACGAACGACTGGGTTTCGTCATCCAGCAACAAATGTTTTTCGATAAGGTTACCGTCGAAAAGTTCCGCGAACGTCTCGGAGTAGATCTGGCCGTGCTCGGCCACTTTTTCGAACAGGGAGGCACGGGTGGGAAGTCTCAGCGAGAGATTCTTCTTCGATTTTCCTCGATTCCACGTAGCCACGGCCAGGAACTGTGTTTGATCCCCATGGCGCAGCGCAAGCATACCTTTGCGGATGTCATATTTCCGCTGGAGGATATTGGTCAATTCGGAGAAAATCTTCTGGGGACTTTCCTGCGTTTGCAGAACGCTATCCAGATGTTCAAGCAGTTTGCCGTGGCCGGTCAGGCCATCGGTAAAACCGTCGGTGTTATCGGTCTTGCCCATTATCCCTTTTCCCCGATCAAGAGGTTACCGTTTCTCGTTTCAGGTTGTACTTCCTGATCTTGCGCCACAGAGTCGTTCGTCCGATGCCCAGCTCGGCCGCTGTTTTCGTATAGTTCCAGTTGTTGTCATCAAGGGCCTTTACGATCAGCGAGCGCTGGCTGTCATCCAGCAGACGTCCTTTCAGTTGCAGAGTAACCCGGGTATGCGGGGCGGGTTCGGGGGTGTCGCCGTTGTCGCTGGCGATGAACATGATGTCACCAACCTCAAGGCGGTTACTCGTACACAGTGCCGCCCCTCGCTTGAGCGTATTCTCCAGTTCTCTTACATTACCCGGCCAACGGTGGGCAAGGAGCCTGTCGACAGCTTCCCGGCTGATGCTGAGCGAGGGTTTATTTATTTCATTGGAGATCTTCCGAAGGAAATACTCCGTCAGGATTTCTATGTCCTCGGCGCGTTCCATCAGGGTCGGCAGGTTCAGGGGGATGACGTTCAGGCGGTAATACAGATCTTCGCGAAAGTCTCCCTGGGCAACCATGTTGGCCAGATCCCGATTGGTGGCCGCTATTACTCTGGTGTTTACCTTTCGACTGACCGCGGAGCCGATCTGCCTGACTTCGGAATCCTGGAGAAAACGCAGGAGTTTCACCTGGATCGAGGCGGGCATGTTGCTGACCTCGTCGAGAAAGACGGTGCCGCCGTCGGCCGCTTCCAGCAGCCCCTTCGCGTTATGACTGGCTGAAGTATACGACCCCTTGGTGTGGCCGAAGAGTTCCGATTCCAACAGAGTTTCGGGAATGGCGCTGCAGTCGATGGCAATGAACGGTCCGGTCCGTCGGTGTGAATGATGGTGAATGGCTCGGGCGAACAGTTCTTTGCCGGTCCCGGACGCTCCCGTTATCAGCACGGTGATGTCGGTTGGGGCGATCCGCTTGGCGGTTTCCTTGACCTGGGCGAGAGCTTTGGAGATGCCGACGATATTATCGAAGCCGTAAGTCATGGCCACGTGTTGTCGGAGAGTAACGATCTCCTCTTTCATTTTCTTGCGTTCCAGCGCCTTGGAAACCCGCAACAGCAGCTCATGATTCGAGAAGGGTTTGGTGATATAATCGAAAGCTCCCGCCTGCATTGCCTCGACCGAGCCCTCAATCGAGCCGAAGGCGGTCAGCAGAATGGATTCGGTATCCGGATAGGAATTCTCGATCAGGTGGATGAGATCAATGCCGTTGTCGTCGCCGATGCGCAGATCGACGATGGCCAGGTCGATGGTGTTTTCGCTGAGGATTTTGGAGGCCTCGGCAACGGAGATTGCTTCCTTCAGAACATATTCGGGCTTATTCAACAGAATGCTCAGAGTATGCCGAATAGCTTCGTCGTCATCGACTATGAGGATGAATGTCTGTTTGTCCGGTGATTCTACGGTCATATTTCATTTACCTGTTACTTGTCGGGATATAAAGGGTGGTTGTCAGGCAGTGCTTGTCCGGTTCACACCGGGTTTCGGTCCGTAATTGCATGGTGTCGGCCAGACGCTGCGCATATTCACACCAATTGCGATTGAAGGCCGGTGGCTGGGTCGACAACTTGTGCCGGGTATCGATTTTCACGACCGTGTGATCCGTTTCATCGAGAAAGGCCACGCTGGTGATGTCGGCTTCGGCCGTATCGACCCGCTGCGACAACAAAACGGCCTCGAGAAGGGTCGTCAGCCCCGACGGTGATGCCTGAACTGTTCGTTCGGTACCGGGCGGTTCAACCGTGATCGTCACCTGATCTTTGTACTGTCGGTTCAGTCGTTCCTCGGCTGCGCACAGGCTTTGAGCAAGGCCGGTGGGGCCGGGGCGAAGGCCCGAGGGATTGAGAAGCAAACTGAGGCGATTCAGGTGGCGGTCGAGGCCGGCGGCTTCGTTAAGAACGATGTCCGTGAGTTCTTTCTGTTCCATCGGGGCGTTGTCGTTACTGATTTCGTTGAGATGACCGGTCGCCGCTATAATAGCCGAGAGTTTGTTACGAAGGGTGTGAACGAAGAATTCGGACAGAAAGGTATCCTGGTTCGATGTTTTGATCATTCGCTGTTCCGGCAGCAGGGACGTTATGCACAGGTGGATGTCGTCCCCGTTGATATTTTCCAGACGCATGCGACAGCCGCGGGCGGCCTGACGCAATTGTTCCGCCACCTGTGAATATTCGCTGTCGACCAGGGCGGCCGGCTCCATGTGCATCATTTCCGCAAGGGCGGCGTTGGCTATGAAAATCCGGCCGGAAGCCCGGTTGATGACCATGCTCGGGGTCTTTTCCGTATATTTGCCGCTCAGTGTTTCGGCCAGGGCCGCGGTTTTTTTCCAGGCCTCGCGGAAACGAGTTGCCAGACGGCTGAATTGCGTGTATGCCTCGCTTGGGTGTGAATACTGGTCCGGTCCGAACATCCCCAGGATCAGTCGGCCGCCCTCGGAACTGATATCCGCCGTGTGAATGCTGCAGGCGCGACAGTCAAGGCTGTTCGTTTGTCGGTAACGGTTGACGAATACGGCTCCGTCGGAACGATTGACCGATTGGTCGATAAGGTCGGGAGGGAAAAGTTCGACATCGGCCGGGTGAAGATAACGGCCGTCGCGGATGAGAAAGGTTACCGATGGTTCCGGCATCAACAGGTCCAGAAGGTTTCTTTCGCTGTTGCACAACCAGTCGCGGAAACGAAGGGCAATCAGGAGGGACTGAATAGCCGGTTCGGTTTGATCACCGCTTAAGCAGCGGCTCAGTCGATTCCGTTCCGATTGGTTTATTCCGGCACGCTCCGTCGGTTCAACCTGAAACTCTTTTTTGTGCACGGTTTGCTCCTGTTTCAATTTGGCACATCCTATTGATTTGATCGGTTCCGCGGCAGAACACTTTAGCATGCATTGTCACGGGTTTTGTTCCATCGGTTCGCGCGGGTCATCTTTTCAGGCTTGACGGCGACACGGGTTGGGCATATCTTTACCTATGCCGCTATCAGAGCAACAGCTTGAACGGATTGCTCTTTTATCCCGCCTTCGACTGACCCCAGCCGAGATTGATGAATTCACCTCCGAACTGGAGGCAATTCTGGCTTATTTCAGTCAGGTGCAGTCCCTTGATACCGAAGGAGTTGAGCCGCAAACGCGACGATTCGCGACGGCTGAAAACGTCTTTCGTGAGGATCAGGTAACGGCCTCGCTTCCTGTCCGCGAAGCTTTGCGGAATGCCCCCGGGCACGACGGGGAATTCTTTGTGATACCCAGGGTTATCGATTTATGAAAAACAGGGTGGTGGCTATAGTTCCGGCCAGGATGGGTTCCCGGCGGTTTTCCGGCAAGGTGCTTTATCCCTATCAAGGGAAGCCGCTCGTTTATCATCTTGTTGAGCGTCTCAAAAAAGTTCGCAGTATCGACCGTCTGGCCGTGGCTACCGATAGCCGCATGGTTGCACGGGCGGTCGAGGCGTTTGATATCGAGGTCGTTATGACGTCCAAACGCCACCGCACCGGGTCAGACCGGGTGGCCGAAGCGGCCGGGAAGCTTCCGGGTGATATTCTGCTGAACGTACAGGGCGATAATTTCGGTCTTAGCCCGGCGGCTCTTGATCGCGCTATCGGTCTTATGCTGGCCGAACCGGCGATTAAATATGCCACCCTCGCTCGACCGATCACCTCCGACGCGGAGCTTTTCGATCCCGGTGTTGTTAAAGTCATAACGGCGGCCGATGGTCGCGCTTTGTGGTTTTCACGGTTTCCTCTCCCGTACCTTCAGCATGCCCGGGAGACAGCGCGTGCCGGTCAGTTTCGATTTTTGGCGCATGTCGGGGTATACTTTTTCCGGCGCCGGGCGCTGGAGGCGTTTGCACGCTGGCCGCGCGGTCCGCTGGAAAAGGCGGAGTCGCTGGAGCAGTTGCGGATTCTGGAAAACGGCGGCCGGATAGATGTTTTCAGGACGAGAACCGGGTCGGTGTCGATTGACCGGCCCGAAGATTTGAAGAAGATAGCGGGTTTTCCAAAATAGGGCTGTATCATGTCAGATCGTATACCAACCAAGTACATATTTATTACCGGCGGGGTGGTTTCTGCCCTGGGTAAGGGTATTGCCGCCTCATCGCTCGGCCTGCTGCTGCAACGGCGCGGACTCAAGGTCCAGAACATGAAGTTCGATCCGTATCTGAACGTCGACCCGGGCACTATGAACCCTTTCCAGCACGGCGAGGTTTTCGTGCTCGACGACGGTTCGGAGACCGACCTTGATCTGGGACACTACGAGCGTTTCCTCAATGTCTCACTGAGCAAAGGGAATAATGTCACCACCGGCCAGATATATAATACTATCATTACGCGGGAACGGCGCGGTGACTACCTCGGGGCTACCGTTCAGGTAATTCCTCACGTCACCGAAGAGATCAAGAGCCGCATGCGCAAGCAGCTTAACCCCGATGACCAACCGGACGTGATCATCGTGGAAATCGGCGGCACCGTGGGTGATATCGAATCGCAGCCGTTTCTGGAGGCCATCCGTCAGATGGGTCTGGAAGAAGGTCCCCAGAATGTTATGTTCATACATCTGACGCTGGTGCCTTTCATCGACACGGCCGGCGAGTTCAAGACCAAACCGACCCAGCACTCGGTGCGAGCACTGCGGGAGATCGGTATCCAGCCGCAGGTTTTGCTGTGCCGGTCGGAACGGCCGCTGGCCGATTCGCTTAAGCAGAAGATCGCTTTGTTCTGTTCCGTTCCGGTTCGCCACGTCATCGAGGGCGTGGATGTTTCGACCATCTATGAAGTACCGTTGAAATATCACGAGCAGAAACTGGATCGGATTGTCTGTGAGCATTTCGGTCTGGATGTGCCCGAGCCCGATCTGACGCAGTGGGAAGGGTTGGTCGACAGGATCATGCACCCGAAACATCGCGTGAAAATCGGTATCTGCGGCAAGTATGTGAAGCTCAAGGATGCCTATAAATCGATAATCGAAGCTTTTGTTCATGCCGGTGTTTACAGTGACGCCGAAGTTAACCTGGTCTGGGTCAGTTCGGAGGACATCAAGAAGGGTGGTGCGGCCAAGTACCTGCACGATATTGACGGTCTTCTGATTCCCGGCGGGTTCGGCGAGCGCGGGGTAGAGGGCAAGATCGAGGCTATTCGCTATGCCCGGGAAAGCAAGATTCCTTTCCTTGGAATATGTCTGGGGATGCACTGTGCCGTGATCGAGTTCGCCCGAAACGTGTGCGGTCTGAAAGATGCTCACAGTTACGAATTTTACCGGGATCTGAAACATCCGATCATTCATCTCATGGCCGATCAGGAGGGGGTGACCGAATTGGGCGGAACCATGCGCCTGGGTGCCTATCCCTGTGTTCTTGCGGAAGGATCGCGGAGCCTGGAGGCTTATGGAGAACGCAAGATATCCGAAAGGCACCGTCACCGCTATGAACTTAACAATGCCTATCGGGAGATGCTTACCGAACATGGTTTGGTGCTGGCCGGTTTGTCGCCGGACGGACGTCTGGTCGAGATTGTGGAAATTCCCGACCATCCGTGGTTTGTGGCGGTTCAGTTCCATCCGGAACTCAAGTCGCGGTTAATCAACCCGCATCCGCTTTTCCGCGAGTTTGTCCGCGCCGCGGTGGCACATAACCGGGACGAGTCGTTGCGGTCGGAGGAAACCCCGCAGCAATCCGATGAATTCACCGAGGTGAATGAATAGAGCCGTCGGGAAAGGGCCTGCCTTCGGGCCGGAAAGGACATCGGAACACCGCCGGTTGACTTTTGGGCGGCGATAAACTATCCTTGGCCGTTTCCTGTGTTACCTTGAGGAAGTTGTAGCTTGAAGACAGTTATAACCGTTCTTGTCGTGTTGGCCGTCGCTTTGGCTGTTGCCGGGGAACTGACCGCTCAGGTATCGATTTCACCGGATTCCCTGGGTAACCGGGCTCGATCGGGGCAGATGTCGAATCAGGATGTCCTGTGGCAGCTAACGTTCGACCGACCGATTGACCCCGACCGGTATCTCATTCGGCCCGGTGAGATGCTGACCCTGACTTTCGTTAACGCTCAACTGCCCAATCAATATCTGACTCTTGATGTCGAGGGTCATGTTGTTCATCCTGGGTTCGGCGTTGTGGATCTGTCCGGTCTGACATTGACCCAGGCTCGGGAAGTACTGCGGCCGTTTTTGGCACGTTTGTATAAGGCCGAAGATATCGTCATTACCGTCGAGTCTGTTCACACCGTTCCGATTTATGTCACCGGGGCGGTAAAGAAACCGGGGCGGTATTTCGCCTGGACGGCACAGACAGTGGCCGATGTGATAGATTCCGCCGGTGGTCTGACCGGTGACGCCTCGAACCGCGCTATCGAGTTCAGTGGTGGTCCGGTGACTGTAACCGCGGACCTCGACCGAGCCTTTTTCGCCGGTGATGCCGAGGCTAACCCCAATCTTTATTGTGGTCATACTGTCCATGTGCCGTACCGGTCGGATGAGGCCGTGCAGATCGTGGGCGAAGTGGGTTGCCCCCGGACAGTGGAGTTGTTGGCCGGTGACGATCTGGAAACGCTTATTTCTCTGGCCGGAGGTCTCAGGCCTTCGGCTGACCCGGCTTCGGTCTATATCAGGAACGATTCCACTCGCGATCCGCAGCAGCCGGGTAACATTCGCAGTGGTGACATAATCGTCGTCCCCCGGTCGGCCGCCGCGGGTGGTGATTCCCGGGTGGTCGTGTTCGGTGCGGTCGAGCGCCCCGGTCGTTATACCTATCACGAGAACATGAAGTTGAGCGAGCTCATTGATCAGGCCGGCGGATACAACCGGTCGGCCAATGCTTCACGGGTCACCTTGTTCAGAATAGCATCCGACAGAAATTCGGCTTTGCAGGTAGCGGGGAGGTATCCCATCTACGCGGGAGGGACGATGGTGTCCGGTTTCACTCTCTGGCCTTCCGATTCGGTGTTCGTGCCGGACCGGACCGGTTTCGTTCAGATAAGCGGAGTGGTGGCCAGACCGGGTCTTTATCCGTATGTGGCCGGTGAAAATGTCGGCTTTTATCTTCGTCTGGCCGGGGGGCTTCAGGAGCCGGCCGAGGATGCGATAATCGAAATTTTCGACCGGGTTTCGCAGTTGACACATCGGGCGAATAACGGCGAGCTTGTCGGTGATGGTGACCGGGTTATTGTGAGCAGACGGGGATGGAACGAATGAACGAACAACCCTCATCCAACCTGTGGTCGTTTCTTGAGATATTGACCCGCCGTCGCGGGCTTATTATCGGTCTGGTCGTGCTGGCTACGGCTGTCTCGGTGGTGGTGGCGCTGCTTCTGCCGCAGTGGTACAAGGCTTCGGCGCTGCTTTTTCCGCCTCCGGCAGAACCCGGCGGCGGAGGTCTGGCTCAACTGGCCCAGGTCAGAGCGTTTACCGGCGAGACACGCCTGCCCGGGATGATTACCCAGAACGACGTCTACGCTCGCATGCTCAAAAGTCACACGATGTCCGACCGGATCATAGAACGTTTCGATCTGAAGAAACGTTTCTCCGGGGCGGGCCGTACGGCTCTTTATGAATGGCTCGGCGAGCACACCGATATTCGTGTCACCGACGAAGGGCTGTTAAGTTTGTCGGTGGAAGATCGCACGGCTCAGTCGGCTGCTGATATAGCGACGGCTTATGTCGAGGAATTGATCGAACTCAACCGGGATCTTCGTTCCGAGGCGGCCAGCGAGAAACGGGGATTTATCGAGGCCCGACTGGAAGAGACGAAAAACAGGCTGGATTCCACGCGCGAGGAACTAAAACAGTTTCAGGTTGATAACCACGCGGTCGATTTCAACGAGCAGACTCGTCTGGCTATAGACCAGGCTATCGGTCTGAAAGTGAACGAGGCGGATTTGGAGTTCGAGGTCCAGGTTGCCCGTCAGGCCCTGACCGATGACAATCCGGAATTGATCGACCTGGAGAATCAACTGCGTGTTGTCAAAGAACAACTCCGGCAGTTGGAAACGGGTCAGGACAGCAGTTCGTTTCTATCGCTTCCGATAGCGTCCATACCGGGTTTGCGCAGTCAGTACGAGGCTCTTACGGGTCGGCTGGAGGTCGACGAGGCGCTGTACGAAACGCTGTACGAGTTATACGAACAGGCCCGGATACAGGAAAAGGAAAGCACTCCCACTATCGCCGTGCTGGACTGGCCGACCGTGCCCGATCTGCGCAGTCGTCCGCAACGCAGTGTTATCGTATTGGGGACGTTTGTTTGTTCGTTGATCGTGGCCCTGTTGCTGGCGGCGGTGCTGGAGTATGTCGGCCGTATGCGGCAGCGGCAGCCCGATGACTACCGCCGTCTGATGTCGTTTTCGGCGGCCTTTTTCGGCTGGCTGCCGGGGGTAAAGAAAGCGGCGCGGCGACGTTCCTGATCATTCGGGCCGGGTTCGGCTTTGAGGTCGGGCGATGGGTTGACGGCCGGGCCGATCATCCGTTTCTTCCCTTTGTGTGTACAATAGACAATTCACTCATGCGAGGTCAGGATATATGACAACAACCATCGTCGCCGGTTCGGCGAACATAGGTGCGGGTACGCATTACGGCGAGTTTTGCCGTTTTGGTCAGAATGTCCGCATCGGTAAGGACTGCGAGATAGGTAATCACGTGGTCATTCACGACGGTACGACTATCGGTGACAGCGTGCGGATAGACGACGGTGCCGTGATCGGCAAACGTCCCATGCGGGCGGCCAATACGGCCGTGACCAAAGAGCAGGACCTGCCGGGGACGATTATCGGTGCGGGCTGTATTGTCGGGACCCACGTGGTGATCTATCGAGGGTGCCGAATAGGGCAGAAAGTTCTGGTCGCCGATCTGTCAACGGTGCGCGAAAATGTGGCTATCGGCGATTTCACTATTGTCGGTCGCGGGGTGGCGATTGAAAATTTCTGCAATATCGGTCGTTATGTCAAACTGGAGACCAATGTGTATATAACGGCTTATTCGGACCTTGAAGATCGGGTGTTCGTGGCCCCATGCACCGCGACATCGAACGATAACTACATCGGACGGACCGAGGAACGCTTCAAACACTTCAGGGGGGTGACGGTCAGGAAAGGCGGCCGCATAGGTGTCAACGCGACCATTCTGCCCGGGATAACCGTCGGTGAGGACAGCTTGGTGGCGGCGGGAGCGCTGTTGACCAAAGATGCCCCGGCCGGGAAGATAGTAGCCGGAATACCGGCCAAAGTGTTCCGCGATGTGCCGGAGGAACAACTTTTGAAAAATCAGAACTGGAAAGACTGAGGTGGCAATATGGCGATTCCCCTTCTGGACCTGCATCGTCAGTACGAATATCTGAAACCGGAGATGGACAAAGCCGTTCTCGGCGTACTTGAGAGCTGTGGTTTTGTTTTGGGCAAAGAGGTCACGCGCCTCGAGCAGGAACTGGCCCGTTTGAGTGGGGTCAGGTATGGTATCGGAGTGGCGTCGGGTACGGATGCTCTGCTCGTGGCTCTTCGCGCTGTCGGCGTTGAACCCGGCGACGAAGTTATAACTACCGATTTTTCGTTTTTCGCCACGGCGGGAGTGATTACCCGTCTTGGAGCTACACCGGTTTTTGTGGATATCGAGCCGGACACGTACAATATCGATCCCGCTCTTATTGAGGCGGCGGTGACGCCTCGTACCAAAGCGATTGTCCCCGTACATCTGTTCGGGCAGGTGGCTGATATGGATGCGGTCATGTCCATCGCCCGTGAGCACAAGTTGAAGGTGGTCGAAGATGCCGCTCAGGCGGTCGGCGCCGAATACAAGGGAAAACCGGCCGGGTCATTCGGTGACCTTGGTTGTTTTTCTTTCTATCCTTCGAAAAATCTCGGCGGTGGCGGCGACGGGGGGATGATCGTTACGAACAGCGATGAAATGGAAGCGGCCTGTCGTTCCCTGCGAGCCCACGGCGAGAATCCCAAGTATTATCACCAGACGGTGGGTTACAACTCGCGCCTTGATTCTCTGCAGGCGGCGATACTCCTGGTCAAGTTGCCACATCTTCGCGCCTGGTCGGAGAAACGGAGAGAACACGCCCGCAAATACGATGAAGCTCTGGCGGATGTGTCCGGTGTGACCACGCCGGCGGTCAGGGATTACAGCACTTTCCATATTTATAACCAATATACCGTGGCCACCCCGCAGCGGGATAAATTGATCGACGGTCTGAAACAGGCCAGGATCGGCCATTGCATATATTACCCGTTGCCGTTTCATTGTCAGCCGTGTTTTTCCTCGCTCGGTTATGCCCCCGAGGAATTCCCCGTTTCGAACCGGGCGGCCGCCGAGGTAGTTTCCATTCCGGTATTTCCGGAACTGACCGACGACGAGCAGCAGGAGGTGATTGACACCGTGCGACGGCTGATCGCTTAGGCGGTCAACGGGCGGAAGTCTCCCAGGTTGGAACCGATACGAGTAGTCATATTCGGGTGGGCGGAATCGGCTCACATTTGTCGCTGGGCTGTCGGGCTGAAGAGTCGGGGCTTTCAGCCGCTTGTGATCTCTTCGGGAGGAGCGCCGGTCGATAATGTCGAGACCATCGTGCTTCCTCGGACGGGACGGTCCAGCTATCTAAGAGTGGCTGCGCAGGCTGCCCGGATGGCGCACCGCTTCCGACCGCACATCGTCCATGCCCACTATGCCAGCGCTTTCGGTCTCTGGGCGATCAGAACGAAAATCCATCCGACGGTTGTTTCGGTATGGGGTTCCGACGTGGTTGATTTTCCTTCCAACCTGTTTGCGCGACAGTTTATTCGCAAAGTTCTCAGGAGTGCAGACTGGATTACGGCCACCAGCCGATACCTGGAGACGACAGTCGGCGCCCTGATGAAGGATCGTCCGTCCAATATGAGCGTGATCCCTTTCGGGGTCGATTCCCGCCGGGAAATCGTCTCGCCTCCGCCCGCACCTCCCGTGCGGTTGTGTTATATCAAAGCCCATAAGCAGGTATACGGTCCCGATGTACTTCTGAAAGCGCTTAGAGAAGTCCTGGACCGCGGTTGTGATGTTCACTTGAGCATGGCCGGAAGCGGACCGGAGACAGCCGGACTTAAGGCGCTGGCGGTGCAACTGAAACTCAATGGCCGGGTTGATTTCGTCGGTCGGTTGGATCAGGCAGGGGTTTACAGGCTGCTTGAAAACAGTCATATTATGGTGATGCCGTCGCGGCGGGAAGCTTTCGGGGTAGCCGTTCTTGAAGCGGCAGCGTGTGCCCGTCCGGTTATCGCGACCCGGGTGGGGGGAATTCCCGAGGTCGTATCGGATCGGGACACGGGCGTGTTGGTACCGCCTGACGACGTGGAGGCGCTGGCCGACGCTGTTGTCGAACTGGCGCGGGACGAAAGACTGAGGCAGACAATGGGTCGGGCCGGACATCGGTATGCTGAGGATAACTATTCGTGGGCTCGTTCTCTGGATATGATGTCGGCTTTATATGAACGGTTGCTGTATGAAAAAACGTAGAATTCCCCTATATCGTGTTGCGTTGGCCTCCGGGACGATCAGAAAAGTCAACGCGGTGCTCAAAAGCGGGTGGTTGACCACCGGGCCGAAAGTCGCTGAATTCGAAAAGGCCGTGGCCGCCTACGCCGGAGTGCGTTATGGTGCCGCCGTCAGTTCGGCGACTATCGGGTTGCAGCTTGCCTTAGAGGCGGTGGGAGCCGGGCCGGGCGGACAGGTAATTACCAGCCCGTACACTTTCGTAGCGACGGTGGAAGCGATCCTTCGCACCGGGGCCATGCCGATCATGGCCGATATTGATCCGGTTACGCTCAACATTGATCCGGATGAGGTGGCCCGCAAAATCACCCGTCACACGGTCTGTGTGGTCCCGATTGATATTGCCGGTCACCAGGCCGATTATTCGGCTTTGCGCACGATTTGCAACAAGCACGGGTTACCTTTGATCGCCGATGCTTCGCATTCGTTCGGGGCGGTCTGTCGCAATAAGTCAACCGCCCGGCTGGCCGATGCCGCCGTACATTCGTGTCATGCCACTAAAAATCTTACGACCGGCGAGGGCGGGATTGTTCTTTCCCGGCATAAGGTTATTACCGACCGTATCCGGCTTATGTCGCTGCACGCGATGACGTCCAGCGGTTATCAGCGCCGTGTTACCAACCGCTGGGAATACGACGTGGTTTCTCTCGGTAACAAGGGGAACATGTCCGACGTGCACGCGGCCATCGGTCTGGGTCAGCTTGCGGTTTTCGACAAGGAGCAGGCCCGGCGGTCGCGGGTGGCCAAACGCTATCTTAAGCACCTGGCGCCTTTGGCCGATTACGTCGAGACTCCCCACACGGCCCCGGGTTTTGTTCATGCCTGGCATTTGTTCCTTATTCGTCTGCATCTTTCCCGGCTCAGTATCGATCGGAATCGTTTTATAGCTCTTATGGATAAGGCCGGGATAGGGTGCGGAGTTCATTACAAGCCGATTTTCGAAATGAGCTTTTACAAACAGTCGGGGCTTTCTTCGCAGTATTTCCCCAACGCCACCTATGCCGGGCGGAGGGTGGTGACACTGCCGATGTACCCCGGGCTGAAGCTTGACGACGTGGACTATATCTGCGAGCAGATCGCTCGTATTGTCGAGCGTTACGGCCGGTAGCGGTCGGAGTTCTGCTGTCGCAAAAGTGTGACGGCATACTTGTCTTGCGGGTATTTTTCGTATATTAATATATCATGCCCGCCAATTTGCCACCGCAATACTACGAGCTGGAGCGGGAGTTCCGGCACGAGCGGGATCCCCGCGAGAAGCTGCGTCTGGCCCAGGAGTTGTTGCGAATGATGCCCAAGCATAAGGGCACCGATAAACTCCAGGCCGATATGAAGGCGAAAATCTCCAAGCTCAAGAAACAACTGGAGCCGGGCGGGAAGGGAAGCGGGGCGCGGCAGACGTCGGTTGATTTCGTGGAAAGAGAGGGGGCCGGGCAGATTGTTCTTATCGGACCACCCAATTCCGGGAAATCTTCGCTTCTGGAAAGCCTGACCAATGCCAAGCCGCTGGTGGCCGACTATCCGTACTCGACGCGCGAACCGATGGCCGGCATGATGGATTTCGAGACGATCCAGATTCAATTGATCGATACGCCGCCTGTTTCGGATCAGATATACGAAAATTACATGAGTAATTTGGTGCGCAACGCCGATTTGGTTCTGTTTGTGTGTGATCTGTCGGATCCGAATATGCTCACTCGAGTGAACTGTGTTCTTGAACGCCTCGATGAAAAGCGCATCAGTTTAAGTCCGCAGACCGACGAACAGCCGGAAGATCCGCGCTTTCGAGTTCAGAAGGCCCTGATCTGCGGTCATAAAATGCACGATGATGAATTCGGGGAACGTCAGGCCAAGCTTGAGAATCGTTTTCCCGGTTTCCGCGTGTTGTTCACTTCCATAATCGACGACGACAGCTTGGGTCAGCTCAAGCGGGCGCTTTTTGAGGCCCTGGGAATAATCCGTATATACACCAAGCACATCGGTAAGGAAGTTGAACTGGTCGATCCGGTTATTCTGAAGACGGGCGGCACCGTGCAGGAGGCGGCCAACGCTATCCACAAGGATTTCGGTTATAAACTTAAGTTTGCCAAAATCTGGGGGCGGGGTAAATTCGACGGTCAACGGGTCAACGGCGACTACGGTCTGTGCGACGGCGATATCATCGAATTCCACATTTGATGGCGGTTAATTTGGGCTTGACTTTGGCGGTCTGTAAAGCGCACCTTAGCGGCATGGAGAATCCCCCCCATTTCAATTTCAGAGATGTCCTTCGTGCCCCGGCATCGGCTTTGTCGGCCAAGCAGATTTTGGTAATGACGCTTTTCCTGATCGGGTCGCTGGTTGTCTACGATTTGTTTACCTATCTGGCCTACGCCGCTCAGGGGGAACGTTTGTCGCTGGTCTTCGATGCCTATGGCTTTTTCCCCTTCAGCTATGCCGATTTTCATTCTTTCTGGCCGCTCTTGTTGTACGGTGTCGGAGTGGGGCTGGCTGTTCTTATTCTTATGGCCGGTTTCTGCGGGGTGGCGGCGATTAATATCGAAGCCATTCGGGGGCATCGTTTTCTGTCGGCCCGGCAGGCGATCAGGTTCTCTTTTCAGCGTCTGCGGCAGATATTTCTCGCCGAGTTATCCATCGCCGTTTTCGTTATTTTCATTGTCTTTGTCTTCTTCCTGCTGGGTTTGATAAGTCGGATTCCGGTTATAGGTGACTGGATATATGTTCTCCTGTTCGCCGTGCCCAATTTCATTATCGCTCTGCTGTCCGTATTCACCGTGTTTGTCTTTACGCTGACGGTGCTGTTGCTGCCGGCGGTAGCGGCGGCCGAGCGTCATGGTGAGACCTTCACCGCCATACTGGAGACTTTTTCGACTATTATCCTCCAGCCCTTCCGCTGGGCAGGTTATACTCTCTACGCCGTGGTGGCGGCTAAAGTGTGCGGATTCATCTACGCCTATTTCGCCTACCGGGCGGTGCAATTTTTGACCTGGTCGACCTCGCTGGGCGGAGGTCGCGATATTACCCGGCTGGTCCGGTCGGGTCTGAGCCATTTGCCGGTGCGCTCCGATTTGGTCCGGGAGACGTTCAATCTTTTTCCCGGGGTACCGTTTGGTGTGGATTTGCTGCGTCATGTCGGTTATCAGTCGAACGCTGTTCTTTCGCACCTGATGGCTTTCATGCTGTTTTTGATTTTTACTTCGATTCTCGGTTATATGCTGGCTGTCGTGGCGGCAGGTCAGGCCCACGGTTATGTGGCCCTGCGACATATGAAAGACGGTTACAGCCTGGCCGATGAGCCTTCGCTGTTCTTCGAAGACCAGCCGATCAACGAGCCGGTGGATGAAGAAGAAAGCGCGACATCGGCTGAAGACACCGGGGTTCCCTGGTAATTGATGGGAGCGAAATTGCAGGCGAATGCGGATGATAAGCCCCTTCGAGCAGGATATTAAGTCAGGTATTCCTGTCACTACCTCGCCCGACGAAATTCTCAAGATTACTTCAACCCGGAATGGGCGTTGAATAAGGAGGGAGTTAATAACGGTTTTATGCAGGTTATCAGGTCTGTCAGGAAGATACAAATCGCGTCGCGTCGAATGGCGGCCGAAGGGAAAAGCATCGCTCTGGTCCCCACGATGGGAGCGCTGCACCGGGGACATCTTGCGCTGGTACGTCGCGCGGCCAAAGAAGCCGACGTGGTCATCGTTAGTATATTCGTTAATCCGGCCCAGTTCGGCCCCGGGGAAGATCTTCGCAAATATCCCCGTCGCGAGAAGAACGATATCCGGGCTGTCCGGGAAGCGCTGGAGCAGGCAGGGTCGGACGGGATTGTCTTTATCCCCAAAGCGGAGGAGGTATATCCCGAGGGTTTCCAGACCTGGGTCACGGTTGGGGAGCTAACCCGAACACTGGAAGGAGCCGCGCGGCCGACGCATTTCAGAGGGGTGGCAACCATTGTTGCCAAACTGTTTAATCTGGCGCGGCCCGATGTGGCGGTGTTCGGCATGAAAGATTACCAGCAGGCCGTGGTTCTGAAGCAGATGACGCGCGATTTGGGTTATCCCATCAAATATATAATCGCGGCCACGGTTCGGGAAAAAGACGGTCTGGCCATGTCTTCGCGGAACGCCTATTTCGATGTTTCCGCTCGGGCTGAGGCGGTCTGCCTTTATTACGCGCTTAAAACGGCCAGGGCGATGGCCCGGGCGGGGGTAAGATCAAGCAGACGGATCGAGAAGGAAATGCGGGAGGTAATCGCAGCCACCTGCCCGACGGCGGCAATCGACTACATTGCTTTTACCGATTTTAATACCCTGGTACCGCTCGGACGTATCCGGCCGGGGACGGTTTGTTCGCTGGCGGTACGAGTGCATGGGGTACGTCTTATTGATAACCTGAAGCTCCTGTGATGGCCTGCGGTGCCCGGTTCTGTGCGGTTGGTTGCGTGTTCAAAAGAGCCGTGCAGACGGGATTTACGGGAACCATTTTCTCCTTGACGGGTTAGCGTTATTTGCTACCTTGACGAGCGGTGTTTTCGCGAGATGAGATTGTAGCGTAGTCGCGGGATTGTTTTGGTCTTGTTTGCTTGTGGGCAGGAAAGGTTGGTAACAGGACTTGTCGGGGGCAGAGAATAGCGTATATTTCAGGTTGAGTAAGAAAGCTCTCAGAGCATACTAACCATGCAGATAGTTGTTTGTAAATCGAAGATTCATCGTGCTACGGTAACTGACCGCAGTATTGACTATGCCGGTTCGCTGACGATCGACGAAGATCTGATGAAAGCGGCCGAGTTGATCGAGTACGAGAAAATCATGGTGGCCAACATCACCAACGGGCAGCGCTTTGAAACGTATGTTATAAAGGGCGAGGCGGGTAGCGGGGTCATTTCACTCAATGGCGCGGCCGCTCGCTTGGGGGAAAAAGGTGATATGATCATTATTATCGCCTATGGCCTGATGGACAGAGAAGAGGCCGCCACCTTCAAACCGGCTATAGTCTGTGTCGATAAACAGAACCGACCGATACGCAAATAGATTCGGGCACGGTTTGCCGGTGTCATTTCGGAACCAATCTATATCATGAATACCCAGCCAAAAGCCGCTATTATCCTTGCCGCCGGTAAGGGAAAGCGGATGAAATCCGATTTGCCGAAAGTCCTGCACGAGATACACGGGCGACCGATGATAAAGCTGCTGCTTGATCGTCTTTTGCCTCTGTCGTTCGAGAAGGTAGTCATGGTCATCGGGCATCGGGGAGAATTGGTCCGACAGGCCTTGGCCGACTATCCGGTGGAATTCGTCTGGCAGCGAGAGCAGCTTGGCACCGGTCATGCCGTTATGATGGCTCGTCCGGTGCTGGCCGATTTTGACGGCGTTACGCTTGTGGCTGCCGGGGATGTGCCGTTTCTGTCGGTGGCGGCGGTGGAACGGCTTTTCGCCGTTCATAGTGAGACGAAAGCGGTGGCGACGTGCCTTTCGGCCGTGTTCGACGATCCCACCGGTTACGGCCGGATTATCCGAGGCGACAACGGTGACACGCTGAAAGCGATAGTGGAGCACAAAGATGCCTCGGATGAAATTCGGGCGATCAGGGAGATCAACACCGGGACTTTCTGTTTCGATAATCGGCGACTGTTTGAGGCCATTGAGGAGATTGGCAATGACAACGCTCAGGCGGAATACTATCTGACTGACGCCGTTAAGGTTCTCTATAGCAAGGGATTACGTGTTTCGGTGGTAACAGCGGAGAATCCCGACGAGGTCCGGGGGATAAATTCCGCCGAACAGCTTGCTTCGCTTGCCAAGAAATTTGCCGAGAGCGATTAGCCGGAATTGAATCAACTTTGGGCTTTCTGAAACGTTATAAGCATATAGTGCTTATAAGCCTCGGCCGATATTATTGATGAGAACGTGTCTCTCTTTTTTGGTTGACGTTATCGATTCTGGCATGTAAATTCAAGTGAGAGTGTGGGATAGGACAATGAAGCGAACCCTGTTGATAATTGGTATCGTGCTGTTGTTGGGCAGCACTACGGGCATAGCCCAGCAGGCTGATGTAGCGACGCTGAAGTCTGCCACTGCCGCTTCAGGTATCGGCGTACAGCCGGCATCATCGCCTTTCTCGTTGATTGACCTCTCCCGGATACGCTGGTCGCACAGCTATTCGGTTTCGTATTTTTCGGGCGGGAACCACGGTAGCTCGGTGGGGATGCTTACTTCTTCGATGTTCTATCCGATATCCTCCAAGTTGTCCCTGACGTTCAACCTGGGTGTGGTGCACAATCCCGGTGCATTATGGGGGAACGGTGATACTCAGGCGTCGCTGTTTCCCGGCTTCCGTCTCGATTATCGCCCCTCGGATAAAGTGTTTATGTCGCTGAGTGTTCAGCAGTGTCCCTGGTATTATTCTTCGTATTACAGGCCGGGGTATCGATCTTTGTACAGCCCGCTGCTGACATACTGAGGAAACAGAGCTGCACGGTTGTGGTTGAGTTTTTCTCCTTCCCGTTTGCATGTTTAGGTTTCATTTAACGAGCGGCCGTATGGCTTCAATCACCGGACCGAAGGCTCGCTGGCCGGGGCGAGCGTTAATCCGCAGGCTGCTGGATTTTTTCCTTTTGGGATTATCGGCGGCGGTATTGATATATCTGGGTATGCTGGTGGTCAGAGTATCCACCGGTTATTCCTGTACGCAGTCGGTACCGCAGTATAGCGTGCGAGTCCAGGTGATCAACGGCACCGGGGAGAGCGGTGTGGCGTCTCGAACCGCCCCGAAACTGGAAGCTCTGTCGGATATGGAACTGGATATTCAGGTGGTAGAAATTTCGCGGTTTGATTTGCGTCGGGTCCCGCGTTCCTTTATTATTGCCCGTCAGGAGGACCCGGCAGCGGCCCGGTTGTTGGCCGAACGGGTGGGACTGGACCCCGGCGAAATTGTCTATCAGCCATTGGAGCATAACGAACAGCATGTGACTGTTACCATGGTGTTGGGAGAAGATGCGAAGACACTGTTAATGGGAGAGTACGAGGTCAGAGAAAACTGAAAAAGAACTTGTCTGAGAAACTATCCGCACTCGCGCTGGCCCGCGCGGCCGGACGTCTGGCCCTGGAGAAAAAAGGCTTTGATGTCCGCATCCTCAAGCTAAAAGGGATATCTTCAATATGTGATTATTTCGTAATCGCGTCGGGGGAAGCGGATGTGCAGGTGAAGGCAATTGCCGAAGCGGTTTATGACGGGCTGATGAAACGGGGGCACAAGCCGGTGTATCGAGAGGGAGTTAACGAGGGCAACTGGATACTGCTGGATTACATAGATGTCGTGGTTCATGTCTTTTACGAACCGACCCGGCGATTCTACGCGCTGGAGAAGTTGTGGGGAGATGCCCCGACCGAGGAATTGTCTGACGATTGAGAGAACATAGATAAAAAGGCGAAAAGATGGTAAAAACAACTGATACAGGAAAGCCGATGGAACTCGCTGAATTAAAGCAGAAAACCATCGCTGAACTGCTCGGGATTGCCGAAAGTCTCGACATTCCCGGTGTGTCCGGGCTGCGGAAATCTGAGCTTATCTACAAGGTTATGGAAAGCCAGACGGCTGGTGAGGGAATGATTTTCGCCGAGGGCGTGCTGGAAATTATGGACGAGGGTTACGGCTTTCTGCGCTCTCCTGATTACAACTATCTGCCCGGTCAGGATGACATCTATGTTTCGCCTTCGCAGATCAAGCGGTTCGATCTTCGTACCGGCGACACCATTTCGGGACAGGTGCGCCCTCCCAAGGACAACGAGCGCTATTTCGCATTGCTGAAAATTGAGGCGGTCAATTTCGACGATCCGGAAGTGGCCAAGCATAAGACGTTGTTCGACAACCTCACCCCGTTGTATCCCCAGGAGCCGTTCACGCTCGAGTTGAACCCCGACGAACTCACGACACGAATCATTGACTTGATGTGCCCGATTGGCAAGGGACAGCGGGCGCTGATAACCTCGCCGCCGAAGGCCGGTAAGACTATCATTCTGCAAAAAATAGCTCAGTCGATTACGGCCAATCATCCAAAAGTAAAACTGATCGTGTTGTTGATCGATGAACGCCCGGAGGAAGTGACCGACATGCGGCGTTCCGTCGATGGTGAAGTGATATCGTCCACGTTTGATGAGCCCGCGGAGCGGCATGTCCAGGTGGCTAAGATGGTGCTGGAAAAAGCCAAACGGCTGGTCGAACACAAGCAGGACGTGGTTATTCTGCTGGATTCCATCACGCGACTGGCCCGGGCTCACAACGCCGTGGTGCCGCATTCGGGTAAGATTCTCTCGGGCGGTGTTGATTCCAACGCTTTGCATATGCCCAAGCGTTTCTTCGGTGCGGCTCGCAATATCGAGGAAGGCGGTTCGCTCACGGTTATCGCTACCGCCCTGATCGAGACCGGCTCGCGCATGGACGAAGTGATTTTCGAGGAGTTTAAAGGCACCGGCAACATGGAACTGGTGCTTGATCGTCGCCTGTCCGACCGGCGGATATTCCCGGCTATGGATATCAATCGTTCGTCCACTCGAAAAGAGGAGTTGCTCCAGAGTCAGGACGTTCTGACCAAGATTTGGATACTGCGCAAGTTCCTGGCCGAGATGAATCCCATCGAGGGTATGGAATTCCTGGTCGACCGAATGAAAAAGACGAAGAACAACAAGAAATTCCTGGCTTCGATGAAAGACTGACCCCGCTGTTTATGGCGGCGTTGCCGGGTCTTCCGGCAGTCGGATTTTCAGCGGCCCCCTGCGGGGCCGCTTTTGTTTATCTTCGGGTCGGGCTGTTTTTAATTGTTCCCGATGGTTTCTTTGACCAACCTTAGGGATGAAGTATCGAGTTGCGAAGATCGATGCGTACTGACAATTCTGCGTGGGTATGTCTCCGCTGAGGTGGTCACGAGGTGTATGAAAGAACCGATTATTGAACTGACGGATGTTCAGCTTAAAACCGATCGGGGCGGCTATGTGTTTCAGAATCTGAATCTGGTTCTGCAACCCGGCCGTTCGGCGGTCATTATCGGTTCTTCCGGTTCCGGCAAGACTTTGTTGACCGAGTTGCTGATCGGTCTGCGTTTTGCCGAAAAGGGTTCGGTGTATCTTTTCGGTATGCCCATGCGTCGCCGTCGCCGGGTCATTCGCCGGGTACGCCGTAAGATCGGCGGGATCGGTGAACCGTTCGGTCTGATTCCTTCTTTTACGGTGGCGGAGAACATTACTTTCCCTCTGGTTATAGCCGGGGCACGTCGCAAACTCCAGCGCGAAAGACTCCTGAAAGCGCTTTCGGAATTTTCGTTGCTCAAACTGGCCGGCAAATATCCCCGGCACCTGACCCGCGTGGAAAACTCGCTGGTGCAGTTTGCGCGCGCCACGGTGGCCAATCAACCACTGGTTATCATTGACGAACCTTCGGCGGGACTCGACCACAAGACCTATGAACGGGTACACGAATCGCTTGTCAGGGTCGCATTGTCGGGCCGGTCCATGCTCATTTTGTCCTCTCAGGAACTCGGGGCGAGCATTCCCGAAAGTGATTTCTATCGTCTGGTCGGAGGGGTTCTGGAATGATACGTATCATTCACGTTGTCCGGGAGTTGGGGCGTAATCTCTGTCGCAATCCCGGTACGGCCCTGGCTTCGTTGTTGTCGCTGACCCTTCTGTTTCTGCTTTTTGATATTTTCTGGGTGGCGGCCGGGACATCGCACCGCTTCTATCGGGACCTGCTCTCGGAGTTGCGGGTGGAAGTATTTCTTAACGAGGAAGTGCCCGACTCCATTGCCACCAATCTGGCCGACCGATTCACCGGTATCGAGGGGGTTCTTGAGGCCGAGTATGTCTCTCGCGAGCAGGCCCGTCAGCGACTGGCCGATCTGGTCGGCAGCGATCTGCTGATCGGTTACGAAGAAGACAACCCGTTGCCGCGGTCGTTTGTTCTGACGGTCGACGATGACTGTTTGAATTCAACGCAGCTTGATCGTATTGAGAGCGAGATTCGGGCCGGCGGAGGGGTGGCCGACGTATATTATTCCCGGGGGTGGCTGGAAAAAGCCGAAGAGACGCGGTCGGTTATCCTACAGATCGGTTTGGCTCTGGGCATACTGATTCTGGCTACGGCTCTGGTAAGTTCGGCCAATAATATCCGGTTGATGACTCGGGCGCGAGCAGTGGGGTTTCGCCAGATGTTCCTTCAGGGGGCCGGGCGCTTCTTTGTCGCCTTTCCGTTTCTCATCGAGAGTTTTCTCCTGGGCGGTTTGTCCGCTCTTCTGGGCTGGCTGATTATCTGGTACGGTCGCACCAGGGTTCAGTTTTCGCAGTTGGAGATCGTTTTCCCGACCCGGGATGAAATCGCTTTATTCTGTCTTATTACCGCTCTTCTCGGGGCCATCAGCGGTCTGCTGGGTTTACGTCGCATGCTGAGGGAATGACATGAGAGCCGCCACACTGGCCATCATGATTTCACTCTGTTGTTCGTTAGTCGCTTTTGCGGCGACCACCGATGATGAGAGTTTTGTCGATCAGAAGAAAGAGCTGGAGCGGCTGGAAAGCGACGTAAAGCAGGGGCGTCAGCGTCTTGATTCGTTGCAGGGCGAACAGCGGGAAATTCAGAAACAGATAAGCGATTACGATCAGAAGATAGCGTCCGACCGTCAGGTGATCCGCCGTCTCAATAACCAACTGGACGGTCTCAGGAAAGACATCACCCAGGCCGATTCACTGTTGCTTACCCGTCAGCAACGCTACGAGAGAGCCGACCGCCGATATCTGGGCAGTCTTCGTTATTTCTACATGATCGCTCAACAACCGCTGTGGACACTGACCGATGATCCCAACGAGGAACTGAAACTGCATCGTAAGGTCACCTATCTGGCGGCTTTGGCTAATTTCGAGTCGGCCAGCGTGGACGAAGCTTCCCGTCTGCTGGGCCAGTCGGCGGAAGAGCTCGAGGGACTCACCGGTCAGCGCAAGATGATCGACGGTCTGAAGAAAAAGCGGGAGACTTCGTACGCTCTGGGGTCGTCACAAAAGACGTTGAAACAAAAGAGCCTGGACCAGTTGAAGCGCAAAAGCATGGTCGAGGCCGACCGGATTATTACACTGGAGAAAGCGGCCGAAGAAATGACCGCTCTGGTGGCGCGACTGGAAGAGGAACGCGCCATGGCTACCCGGACCGGTCCGGCCGAAACCGGTCCGTCCGTTTTTGCCAGCCTGAAACGGCAATTGCCATCGCCCTACCGGGGTAAAATCGTGCTTGGTTTTGGGGAGCATATCGATCCGATAACGCGGTTGAAGTCGTTTTCTCCGGGCATTACGATAGAGGGAAAAGCCGGCCGGGCGGTTTATGCCGTAGCTTCGGGAACCGTTGCCTATGCCGGGAATTTGCGCGGCTACGGTAATTTCGTTATAATTCGCCATGATCACCAGTACTATACAACCTACGCCGGACTGGGGAAGATTGAAGTCTCGGAGAATCAGTACCTTCAGGTCAGGACCAGACTTGGGACCTCGGCGGCCGACGGGGTCATCAAATTCGAGTTGCGCCGGGGGCGGGAATCGCTTGACCCGGTTGAATGGATAAACATTGAGTCGCTTTGATATTACCAGGGCCCAAGCCAGGGCCTGGTCGATTCTGGCCCGAGCACACCGATCCGGGCGGGTGGCGTCGACCTATCTTTTTTACGGCCGCGAAGGGATCGGTCAGTGGCCTTTGGCGGTAGAGTTCGCCGCGTTGCTCAATTGCGAACAGCCGCAGACAGGCACCGACGAATCCGCTCTTCCTCGACCCTGTGGTGAATGCCGAAGCTGCCGGTCTATCCACGCCCTGAATTTCGAGGGCTTGCAGTTTGTCGTACCGATACCGTCTGCGAAAAATTCCGGGGAAGCCGTCGATCTGACCAACGAAGTCCTTGAGATAAAACGCCGTGAACCGTTTGCTTTGGTCGGGTCTTCACGGTCGGTCAACATTCCGATCAGCATGGCACGCGAGGCCAAAAGACATTTGTCGGTGCGCAGTGATCCCGGTGTTACCCGCGTGGTTGTTTTTTACCGGATGGACCGTATGCGGGTTTCCTCGGCCGACGCTCTGCTCAAGCTTATCGAGGAACCGCCTCCCGATACCGTTATTATTCTGACCGCCGAACGTCCCGAGGACCTTCTGCCTACTATCCAGTCCCGGGCGCAGAAGATTCGGTTGGAAAGACTGTCCGAAGATACGGTTGTGGATTACCTGTTGCGTGTCAGCGGGCTGTCTGAGAGCCGGGCGCATTTGCTGGCCCGGGTGTCCGACGGTATTCTCGGGCGCGCGCTTGAAATGGTTCAGGATGAAGATTCGGATGAAGCCAATTACCGGGCGGTCGGTTTGCTTTTGTTCAAATCGCTTTGTCATGAACCGGCTCCGACCGTTGTCGGACGTATGACCGATATGATCAATTTCCGAGATGTGCGTGAGGTGGAGAACCTGTTGCATCTCTGGCAGTCGTTGATACGCGACTGTGTCTGGTATGCTCGGACGGGGGACGAGGACGGTCTTATCAACGTTGATTTCGTTGTTGATATCGAACGGGTCGTGCATCTTTTCGATGATGCCGCAACGGTGCAGCGGATGGTGACCGCAATCAAGAATACGCTTGCCGATTTTCGGCGGAACGTGCATATTCAGGCAGCTTTAGTCGCTATGGTTCTTGAACTTAAAACGAACATGGCGACAACCGGAGGAAATACCGCTCGGGAGGCGACTTTTGGCTGAGTTGTTTCAGATTGAATTCAAAGGTTCCCGCAGGGAATTCTTCTACAATAAGTTTCACCATTCGCTCAAGCTCGGCGATTATGTCATCACGCAGGTCGAGCAGGGCGAAGACATGGGACAACTGACCAAGAAGATAGAAGCGGAACTTGATTTTTCCGGAACGGCACAGCCGCGCTCCATTCTTCGTCCGGCCGGTGCCGACGATTTGGCTCGATTCGAGAAGCTTAAGGCCAACGAGGTTACATATAAGCAGGAAGTCATCCGGCTGGTCGGTAAGCATGGCCTGGTGATGAAAATCGTCGACGTGGAATGCCAGTTCGACGGCAGCAAGATTACGTTCTATTTCACGGCCGATCACCGGGTCGATTTCCGGGCCCTGGTGCGTGATCTGGCCGCCCGCTATCGAACTCGCATAGAATTACGTCAGATCGGCGTCAGAGACGAGGCCCGGCGGATCGACGGTTACGGTATCTGTGGGCGACGTCAGTGCTGCAACGGGTCGGTGTGCGATTTTGTCCCTATCTCGACACAGCATGCTCGCGAGCAGGACCTCTCGCTTAATCCGACCAAGATTTCCGGTAACTGCGGCCGGTTGCTGTGCTGTTTGCGGTATGAATTGGATCTTTATCAGGCGGTTAAAGAGAAATTCCCATCGGTCGGAACAATGATCAAAACGGCCAAAGGATCGGGTTCGATCAACCGAATAGATGTTTTCAGGGAAGAAGCTCTGTTTTTTAACGAGGACGACGTGTTGTGCCGTGTCGGAGCGGACGAAATAACGGGTATCGTCGAGCAGAAACGCGGACACCGGGGGCGACCGGAGCCCCGCGGGGAAGAAGTCAGTCGTGAGGATGAAGCCGAACTCAAGCGGCTTGAAGATGAAAAGTAGCCGCCGGGGGACAGGCTTATTGTACGGAGAGATGATCAGTTGAAACCGTTTTATATTACCACGCCGATATACTACGTAAACGATGTCCCCCATATAGGGCATGCTTATACGACTATCGCGGCCGATGTGCTGGCTCGATTTTACCGTCTGGCCGGACGCGAAGCCTACTATGTTACAGGCACCGACGAACACGGGACGAAGATTGCCGAGGCGGCCCGGGCCGCCGGTATGTCTCCCCAGCAGTTCTGCGATAAAATCGTACAGCGTTTCAAAAGCGCCTGGAAAGAACTGGACATAGAATACGACGATTTCATCAGGACCACTTCCGCCCGTCACGAGGCGTGTGTGCGCAAGGTGCTCGAGCAACTGCGTACGGCCAAGACCGACGATGGTCAGGATGTCGTATACTCGGATTATTACGAAGGTCTGTACTGCACCGGCTGCGAGAAATTCATCACGGAGAAGGAACTGGTTAACGGTCAGTGTCCCGATCACAAAAAAGTCCCGGAGAAAGTTCGCGAAAAGAATTACTTCTTCCGCCTGACGGCTTTTGCGGATAAGATTCGACAGAAGATAGAATCGGGCGAGATGCAGATTCTTCCGGAAGAGCGGCGTCGCGAGGTGCTCGGTTTGATCAACCAGGACCTTCCCGATTTCTCGCTCTCGCGCGAGCGGGTCGAGTGGGGAATATCGCTACCTTTCGACGAGACACAAGTCGCCTATGTATGGGTCGATGCTTTGTCGAATTATCTGACGGCGGTGGGATACGGTGATGACCCGGCGCAGTTCGACAAATGGTGGTGTCAGGCCGACGTGACCCATCTGATGGCCAAGGATATACTCAAGTTTCATTGTCTGTACTGGCCGGCCATGCTTATGGCGGTCGGGTTGCCGACTCCGAAGACGCTGTTTCTGCACGGTTTCTTCACCGTGAACGGCGAGAAGATGTCGAAGTCGCTGGGTAATCAGATCGATCCCGGTGAGATGGTGGCCCAGTTCGGCCCCGGCGGGACGAGATATCTGCTGTTGACCCAGTATCCTTTCGGTCAGGACGGCGATATTCAGGCGGACCGCTTCGTGCAGCAATACAACTCCGATCTGGCCAATGACCTGGGTAATCTCATTTCGCGGGTTGGCAAAATGATCATGGTCAATTGTAATGGTCGTTTGCCCGAACCGTACGACGATATTGATGGTCTGAAGGAACTCATGGACGAGGCGGACAAGTTGCCCGGGGCGGTGTTTGAACACATCACTCACTTCCGTCTTACTCATGCCATCACCGAGGTGATGAACCTGATCAGGGCAACCAATAAGTTTTTCAATGATGCCGCTCCCTGGATACTGGCCAGGAAGGGGGAGAAGGAGAAGCTGGGCGGTATTCTTTATGCCTGCTGTGAGGTTATTCGCATTGCTTCCGTTCTGCTCTTCCCGATTATGCCGGACAAAATGCGGGAGGTGCGCACGTTGTTGGGTTTGACTGACGACGATCTGACGCTGGACAACGCCCGGGTCTTTTCCCGGATGGTTCCGGGCAGTACGGTTAAATTCGACCGGGCGGTATTCCCGCGTTTGGAAAAAGTTCGGAAACCGGCCCAGGCTCCCACAGAGAAAGACAAGGGGGATGAAGCCGCTCTGCTGGATATTGCTGAATTCGCTCGTGCTGAGATGAAAGTGGCGCGGGTGCTTTCGGCCGAGCGGGTTGAAGGGGCCGATAAACTGTTGAAGCTCCAGATTGATCTGGGCGACGAAAAAAGACAGATCATAGCCGGTGTGGCCGAATACTATACGCCGGAACAGATCACCGGGCGAAATATCATCGTGGTTACTAATCTCAAACCGGCCGTTATTCGCGGTGTCGCTTCCAACGGCATGCTGCTGGCGGCCAAGAAGGGCAAGAAGCTCTGTTTGCTGACGCTCGATGGTGATTTGCCGCCGGGCGCCAGGGTTGGTTGATGATCGACTCGCATTGTCATCTTGATCTTCCGGAATTCGACGATATCCGCGAGGAAGTCATCGATGAAGCTGTCCGGGCCGGTGTGCATACACTTGTTAATATCGGGGCGGATCTGAATACTTCGCTTCGTTCGGTCGAACTGGCCGAATCTCACAAGATGATTTATGCCACGGTCGGTGTGCATCCCCATGACGCCAAAGCTCTGAACGCCGACACGCTGAACCGGATAAAAGATTTGGCCGGCCATGATCGGGTGGTGGCTATCGGTGAAATCGGACTCGATTACTACCGCAATTTTTCACCGCGTCCCGTCCAGAAAAAGGCGTTCGTGAAACAACTGGAACTCGCCGTGGAATTCAACATGCCGGTGGTGATTCATACGCGCGAGGCTTTTGCCGAAACGCTGGAGATCATCAGGGATTACGCGGGCGATCTGCCCGGGGGCGTTTTTCATTGTTTTCCCGGGACTGTCGATGAAGCGTATCGGGTGATGGATATGGGGTTTGTGCTGGGATTCGGCGGTGTTATTACTTACAAGAATTCCCGCATGGCTACCACCGCGGCCGAGGTGCCGCTGGATCGCATTGTCATTGAAACCGACGCCCCTTTTTTGACACCGACACCGCACCGGGGTAAAACCAATCGTCCGGCTTACGTGATCTGTGTGCGTGACAAGCTGGCCGAATTGCAGAACATCAGCCCGGATGAGGTGGAGAGAACAACCGACCGTACCTGCCGCAAACTGTATCGTCTGGCCGAAACGTTCGAGGGCTGAGGCCATGGCGGGCTATCACGCCAAGAAGCGATTAGGACAAAATTTCCTGATCTCCGAAGCGATTATTACCGGAATCATAGAGCAAATAGCTCCCCGACCGGGATTGAAGGTCATAGAGATCGGACCGGGACGCGGGGCTCTTACTCTTCCTTTGGCCGAATCCGGGGCGGATATTCTGGCGATCGAATTCGACCGCGACCTGATCGGTTATCTTCGCAAGCTTCTTCGTAACTATGAGAACGCGGAGGTTTGCCATGCCGATTTTCTCACGTTTCAACCCGATCCGGAGAGCTGGCCATGCTTCGTTCTGACGGGAAACCTTCCTTTCAATATCACTTCTCCGGTGATTGACTGGTGTGTGAAATACGCCGGGCAGATCAAGCGGGCCGTATTTATGGTCCAGCAGGAACTGGCTGCACGCCTGGCCGCACAGCCCGGGAGCCGCGACTGGTCACCCCTGTCGATCCTGACTCAACGGTGTTTTTCCGTGGAGAATTGTTTCCGGGTACCTCCGTCGAGTTTTCGGCCTGCTCCCAAAGTCACCTCGGCTGTCGTGGTGCTGACTCCGCACGAAAGGTCCATGGCCGCGCCGTCGGGATTCGACCAACTCGTACGGGCGGCGTTTGTGCACCGACGCAAGACCCTGATCAACAATCTTGTCCCGGAAGTTGTGCCTTCGGCCGATGTTGCCCGGATGATTTTTGATGAGCTTGGTATTGATCCGGACTGCCGAGCCGAGCAAATGTCGATTGAGCGTTTTTTGAATTTGACTAATTATTTGCGCGAGAGTAAGCTGTTATAGTAAACATCGTGTATAAAAGTCATCTGACGGCAAGATCTGAAAATATGCGAGGGTAGTCCCGTGGCTTTGTTATCGGTTAATCTGGATGAAATCGCTGTGCTGCGAGAGGCGCGGCGGCTAAAGGAACCGGACCCGGCCCAGGCTGCCGTGCTGGCCGAGCTGGCAGGCGCCGACGGTGTGGCCATTCAACTGCGGCGGGATCGCAAGTATGTTCGCGACCGCGATTTGTACATTCTTCGGGAATTGGTCAAGACCAGGCTGACGATTGAAATCCCGCCGACCGAAGATATCATCGACCGGGTTCTTGAAGTAAAACCCGCCATGGTCACGCTGGTCGCGGATCATGCCGATGTCGATGCTCCCGTGTCGGGGATCGACTTCACGAAAGCGCCGCTTGACTTTTCCGATATCGCGGTGCGTTTTCACGGGGCCGGGGTAGCGGTGTGTTTCCTGATTGAGCCGGAGGTCGACTCGGTCAAGGGGGCCAGTCGTGCGGGGGGCGACGCGGTGTTGCTGAGTTGCGCCGGTTTTACGCAGGCGCACACATTGGAAGAAGCCCAGCGGGAACTCGACCGTATCGATGCCGCCGCTCAGGCAGCGTCCAAGGCGGATGTGACCGTGTATGCCGGTCGCGGGGTCGATTATAAGAATGTGGTGGCTCTCCAGGAGTTGAAGCTGATCGATGAGTTTTTCGTCGGTCATGCAATCGTCGCCCGAGCCGTCCTGTGCGGGTTGGAACGCGCCGTGGCCGATATGCTGACGCTCCTGCGCAGTGAACGGGTCTGAAGAGGGAACCGGCATGCCCGAACGTGAGGCCGACCGGGGCGAAACAATTTCTGTCGCGGTTTCTCCCACCGCCGCCGGTGAACGTCTTGACAAGTACCTGGGCACACTTGACGAGTTGGGTCTGTCCCGAACCAAAATCCAGAAATTGATCGCCGGGGGGTTGATTACCGTGAACGGTGAGACGGTAGCGACCAAATACAACCTGACTGGCGGCGAGAATATCGAAATCACCGTACCGCCCGAACCTTCGACTGACATCAGCGGTGAAAACATCCCTCTCGATATCCGCTATCAGGATGAAGATCTGGTTGTGGTTAACAAGCCGACCGGTCTGGTAACCCATCCGGGAGTGGGAAATCGCACCGGCACGCTGGTCAATGCCCTGGTGTACCATTTCAAGCAATTATCTTCAAAAGCGGGGCACGACCGTCCCGGCATTGTCCACCGGTTAGACAAAGAGACTTCCGGACTTCTGGTGGTCGCTCGCAACGACGCGACCTACGCGGCTTTGCAGAAGGCTATCCAGAGCCGGGAACTTAAACGGACCTATCTGGCCCTGGTGTGCGGTCATTTGAAAGAAGAGCAGGGGACTATCGATTTGCCCATCGGTCGTTCGCTGAAAGACCGTACTCATATGAGCGTCACCGGCACGGCCGCCCGTCAGGCCGTCACCGAATATCGACTCCTGCGGCGTTATCGCCAGTACGATTTGCTGGATGTTTCTCTGTTGACCGGTCGAACCCATCAGATCCGTGTGCATCTGTCGCATCTGGGTCATCCGGTGTTCGGCGATCCTGATTATGGCGGTCGTGAGAAATGGGTCCGGGGCATGTTCGGACCGGACCGGCCAGCGGCCAGACAGTTGCTCGGGCTCATCACGCGTCAGGCCCTGCACGCCCGGCGACTCGAATTCAGCCACCCGCACACGTTTCAGAAGATGGTTTTCGATGCTCCTTTGCCGGCTGATTTTGCGGCTGTTCTGGCTCATCTGGACCGAGTCGAGAGTCCGTAAGCCGCCCGGTGAGCATGTCTGCCCGTTGATTTATCCGTGTCTTTTTCGGTGCTTTGGGCGTCACCGGTACGGCGTGACGTGGCATAGTTTTCTTTTTTCTTGCTCCGACGGCTTACAGCAGGTAAACTTATGACGATTTTTATCGATAGACAGTATTGGAATCCGGTTTACGTGCGGTTGGGCGTGCCCGGCAAGGGATTAGTATAGACGGTAAAAGGGACTTGACTTGGGCTTTCTGGACCTTCTTTCCAACGATATCGGCATCGACCTCGGTACGGCCAACACGCTGGTATATGTTCGCAATCAGGGAATCGTTCTCAATGAACCGTCGGTGGTGGCGGTTGAGAAGAGCACCGGTAAAATTCTGGCTATCGGTTCGGCCGCCAAGGAAATGACGGGCCGTACTCCCGGTGGTATCGAGGCTATTCGACCGCTCAAGGACGGTGTTATCGCCGATTTTGAGATGTCGGAAAAGTTGATCGCCGATTTCATTCGCCGGGTGGTCAAGCACAAATACCTGATGAAGCCCCGGATTGTCATTTCGGTCCCGTCGGGTATTACCGAAGTCGAAAAGCGAGCGGTGCGTGACTCGGCCGAAAACGCCGGGGCTCGCGAAGTGTACCTGATTCAGGAACCAATGGCCGCCGCAATCGGTGTTGGTCTGGCCGTGGATCAACCGACCGGCATTATGATAATCGACATCGGTGGTGGTACCTCGGAAATCGCCGTGATTGCTCTTAACGGTATCGTCAACGACACTTCGATACGGGTGGCGGGCGACGAGTTCAATGATGCGATTATCAGTTATCTCAAGAAGAATTATAACCTTCTTATCGGCGAGTTGACTGCCGAGACGATAAAAATACAGATCGGCTCAGCCTTTGCCCTCGAAAAAGAGCTGTCCATGGAGATCAAAGGTCGCGATTTGGTTGCCGGAGTGCCCAAGAATCTCAAGATTTCTTCGGTCCAGATACGAGAAGCTCTTTCGGAGACGCTGGATATCGTGGTTGAGGCGGTTCGCCAGGCTTTGGAACAGACCCCTCCGGAACTGGCTTCCGATATTCTTGAGCGGGGTATTGTTCTGACCGGCGGGGGGGCCATGTTGCGCGGTTTGGACAAGCGTTTACGGCAGGAAACCAATCTGCCGGTAAATATCGCCGATGATCCTTTGTCGTGCGTGGTGCGCGGCACCGGGAAGGTGATCGAGGATTTCACCAAGTACACCAAAGTGCTTGAAAAAAGCCGCCGCGATTAATCGGCGAACGTTCGCTAACACTCTGTCCCCCAATAAAATCAGTTTTTTTCTTAGTCTTTTTGGAACCCGCGTTAGTCTTTTGGCGGTTTAGGTTGTCTTAGTAGCAGAACGAAGAGACATGAACAAACCGACCGGAGAGCTCATTGAACAACTGGTGGATAGGGCCGTTGGTGGTGACCGACAAGCCTTTTCCGCAATTGTGAGCGCAATGATGCCACAAGTAGCCGCCTTGACATATAGAATGACGGGTGAGAGAGAGTCAGCCCTTGATCTGGCTCAGGAAACCTTCGTTTCGGCCTGGGAGAATCTCGCAACATTCCGTCGGGACGCCGGTTTTTCCGGTTGGCTCTATCGTATTGCCGTCAACAAGTCGCTCAATTATCTCAAAGCCTCTCGTCGGATGCAGTCCCCGGAGAATGTCGACCAATTGGTTGCGGTGGGCAATCCGGAAAAAGAATTCCTGCAGAAAGAACTGGCCGGTCGGGTTCTGACTTTCATGGCTTCCCTGCCTGATCAGCAGCGGGCGATATTCAACCTGCGTTTTTATCATCAGTTGTCGTTTCGTGAGATTGCCGAAACGCTCGGTCGGGCGGAAGGAACGGTCAAGACAGGCTATCGCGAGGCAGTTAGAAAGCTGCGAGAAGCGGCTGAGGCGGAAGGATGGCGGTCATGACCTGTGAACAATGCCGCGAGCAGATTGAACTGAGTTTTGGTTCGTCCGATTTCCCGGCCGATGTCCTGAAACATTTGCAGGCTTGTCCTGCCTGTCGGGCCTATGCCGACGAACTGGCCGGTCTGGTCGAAACGTGCGGTCAGGGCGGCGATCCGGCTTTCTCGTCGGCGGAAATCGAAGCGGCCGTCAGCGAGGTCGAGAATCGTCTGGACACAGTGTTGCCTCCCGCCATAACGTCGATCAACTGGGTGCGTCGGCTTGCCGGTGTTGCGGCTGTGCTGGTCGTTACGGGAGCGCTGCTGGGCGGTTACCTGATCGGGAAACACCGGACGGTGGACCTTTCCGCTAACGTCGCGTCGCCGGGAGAATCTGCTCTTGTGGCTACGACTGACGGCACGGACGAATTCAACGAAATGGACGACGAGCTGGTAAGTGTTCTCATAGAGGATTTCAGCGACGGCAGGTTTTTCGGAGCCGATGAAGCGTTGCTGGACGATCTCTCAGATGAAGAGATGAAGTACCTTGAAGATAATTTGACGGTGGGGGATATGTTGTGAGCCGAAGACTACTCGGAATTTTGATTTTGATAACGTTGTTCGGGGTGACTGCCCTGCCGTTGTCGGCGAGAGAAACCGATTCTCGGGGGCATGGCTGTTTTGCGAAAAGCCCCGGGGACGGCGGCTATGCCGGCTATGATGCTCTGTCCCCGGAGTTGGCTCAGTTGGCCGAGGACGATTTCTCCGGAATGCAGGGAAGGCGTCCCGGTCGGGGGCAAATGGCCTCGGCCGGTAAGCGGGAAGGACAGCGGCGCAAACACCTTGAGCAATTGCGCCTGCTCAAATTGCTCGAGATGCTTGACCTTGGCGATGATCAGGAAGTGCCGTTTCTGACCGCTTACCGTTCGTTGCGGTGCGATCTGGGAGAACTGAATACGGCCAGGCAGCAGACTTTGACCGCTCTCAGCGGGGCACTTGAGGCGTCGGAACCCGATTCCGGAGTAATTGACTCGCTGATACATGAGATGCGCGAGATCAAACAATCCCAGTATCGGCAAACCGAAATGTTTATGGAAAAGGTAACCGATTTGTTGACCCCGGCACAGATGGGCCGGTTGATCATTTTCCAGGAACGCTTTGAGATGGAACTGCTTGAGCAGGTGCGCGAATTTCGCCGTCAGGGTCGGCGTTCCGGGGCCTGGTCTCCATCGGGTGACGAGTGATGACAGGATGATGAGAAAAAACGTGAAGCGATAAGAAAAAGGAGTACACAAGATGAAAAAGACAATTGCAATTCTGATGGTTTTGACCCTGGCCGTACCGTTCAGTTTGCTGGCCGATCCCGGGTTCAACAATCGAGGCGGAGACAGAGACTGCCCCTGGGGGTATTCCGGTTTGGAGGCTGGTTCCCGCGGCCCCGGTGATGGTCTTGGTTGTTTCGGGCGGGGCGATTTCCGTGGCCATGGTTTGATGGCTATGGCCGAAGAGCTCGGCTTGACCGATGCCCAGCAGGAACAACTCGATAATATGCGCCATCAGTTTCAGATGGGGCGGATCGACGCTCGGGCCGAACTGGAAAAGGCCGAACTGGAGCTTCGCAATCTTATGCGCGACGAGGCTGGCGAGCGGGAAGTTTTGCAACAGATTGACCGGGTCAGCCAGATAAAGGGACAGATGCAGAAAGACCGCTATTCTCACCAACGGGCTATGAGCAACGTTTTGACCGATGCCCAGAAGGAGAAGCTGGAGCAGTTGAGGCTGGAACGTCGTGAAAGAAGTCCGGAGGATGCCGATGCACGCCCCGGCATGGGCGGCGGAAAATTCAACAGAGGTCGACGGTAAACCGGTAGAATAGTCAATAGACGTCACAACGGGCCTGCCTTTTGGTGGGCCCATTTTATTTAGGTCGGGTTAGTATTACCAGTCTGAGTAAATCATGATTGTTCGCTGTGGCCGTTGTCCATGTCCATGTTCCCCTGCCATATTGACATAATTATGCCAAATAAGCTTGACTTTTTTCCTCCCGCACGCCTATCTTATTGCATGACAATGAATCCTGAACAAATTCTCCGTTTCATCCAGTCGAAAGCTGATCGCCCCATGAAGCCCAAGGAACTGGCTAAAGCTCTGGAGGTCGATCAGACGGAGTATCGCAAGTTTCGCCGCAGCCTGAAGACTCTCCTTGATGGTGGAGAACTGGTGCGGCTTAAACGCGGACGGGTTGGACTGGCCGACCAGATGGGCATAGCGGTGGGGGTGTTGTCGATCAATCGGGCCGGCACCGGCTTTCTCGTGCGAGAGGGGGAGAGTGAAGACATCATGATCCCGTCGCACGATCTGTTGACGGCGCTCGACGGCGACCGGGTGATGGTGCGGTTGCGGGGACAGGTGCGCGGTCGTGAAGCCGGATCGGTTATCCGGGTGCTGGAACGCTCCGATCGCAATATCGTGGGGCTGTTCCGCAGGGAGAGAAATTTCTTTTCGGTGACGCCGGATAATCCGCGAATCCATCGGGATATTTACATTCCGAAGAAGCTCAGCCTCGACGCTCGCGAAGGCGAACGAGTGGTGGTTAAGCTGACTGTCTGGGACGATCCGCATTTGAATCCCGAAGGGAAAGTGATCGAGCGGTTGGGCTACCCCGGTGATCCCGGGGTGGACATGCTGACGGTGATAAAATCGTTCAATCTGCCCGAAGAATTTCCCGCAGAGGTGTTGTCCGAAGCCGAGCGGGTCTCCACACGTCTGGCCGATCAAAAGAAACTGCCCCGCGAAGATTGCACGGGGGAATGCATTTACACTATTGATCCCACCGACGCCAAAGATTTCGATGACGCCGTGGGAGTGGAAAGAACAGCCGCGGGATATCGCCTGGGGGTGCATATTGCCGACGTGTCGTATTATGTCGATGCCGGCTCGGCGCTGGATACGGAAGCGTTCACGCGCGGCAACTCGGTTTACTTGCCCGGCATGGTGATTCCGATGCTTCCCGAAGTTTTGTCCAACGATGTTTGTTCGCTTAAGCCCAATCGTCGCCGGCTGGCCCATTCGGTTTTCATTGATTTCGACAAAACAGGCAAAATGACCGGCTGGAGACTGGCCGACACTATTATCAAATCACGCGCCCGCCTTACTTACGAAGAAGTGCAGTCGTTTTTCGACGGTGAAACCACGAATCCTCGGGTGAAACGGGTCGCGGACAATCTGGCCCTGGCCCGCGAACTGGCTTCTCTTCTGAGCAAGCGTCGTTTTGCTCAGGGCTCGCTCGATTTTGATCTGCCCGAATCCAAGATTATTCTCAATGACAAAGGAGAGGTGCTTGAGCTGGGCTTGCGGGTGCGGTTGGAGGCCCATCGTTTGGTCGAGGAATTCATGCTGGCTGCCAATCGGGCGGTGGCTCTTGAAGCTTTTCGGGCCGCTCAGCCGTTTTTATACCGGGTGCACGACCGTCCGGACATAGAGAAACTGACGGCTTTTTCGGCTATGATGGAGCGTCTGGGTTATCATTTCCCGGTATCAAAAAACATCAGGCCGCTTCAGTTCGCTCGTTTTCTCGAGGGAATAAAAGACGCACCCGAGGCGGAATTTATCAACGAACTGATGCTTCGCTCGATGCAGAAAGCGGTATATCAACGGAACAATATCGGCCATTTTGGTCTGGCTTTCAAACACTATGCGCATTTCACCTCGCCCATAAGACGTTATCCCGATCTTCTCGTGCACCGTCTGTTGCGCAAGCTCAAAGGCGGGCGCTACCCGGTGGCGTTTGCCAAGCGCGTGTCCGTGGCTATCGATCATGTCGGGGCCCATTGCAGCGAAACCGAGCGGGTGGCCGAGGCGGCCGAACGTCAGGCGGTCAAGGTCAAGCAGATAGCGTTCATGGCCAAACAGGTGGGCGAGGAATACGACGGTATTATCAGCGGCGTGATTCCTCAGGGCTTCTTCGTGCGGTTAGACAATATGGGTGTCGAGGGTATGGTGCGGGTATCATCGATAGATGATGATTACTACCAGCATGACGAGGCCAACTATCGCATTGTCGGTCGTCGCAACAAGAGAGCCTTCCGTCTCGGTGACAGCGTGCGAGTGGGAGTGCTGCGCGTGGATACGGTGCGCAACGAACTGGATCTGTTCCTGGTGGCGGAAAAACAACAGCGCAGGAAGAAAGACGCCGACAGTCACCATCGCCGAGGCCGTCGTCGCAAAAAGAAACGAAGCTGATATCCGGGGGTGATCGAAACATGGTTAACAACGTAGTTGTCCTTATCGATTCGGAACAGCGTTCCGGTCGCCGGATCGCCTGGGAAAAAGCGGGCGTGGTGGTAAACGATATTCCCCAGTTATACCAGGTGGTCAAGGAACGTCGTATCGATCTGATTTTGGTGGCTGAGTACCGGCATGATGTCACTCAGGCCGTGGCTACCAGGATTCGGCGTCACAACGGCCTGACGGAATTGTGGCGACTGACCTCCGACGAGTTTCCGTCCGGTCCCGTCGAGTCGTATTTCGACGGGGCGATTGCACTTACGCTCGGTCAACAGGGGATTTTCAAGAAAATCAGGCAGATTCTGGAGGAGAAGGAACTGCTTGACCATTATGGTATTGTCGCTCGTTCGGCCGGGATGAAAGCTCTTGTCCGGTCGGTCGCTCGGGTGGCGCCGACCGATGTCTCGGTGCTGATCGTGGGACCATCGGGTTCGGGCAAGGAACTGGTGGCCCGGGCTCTTCATACCGATTCGGCGCGGTCCAATCGTCCTTTTGTCGCTGTCAATTGTGGTGCCCTGGCCGAGGGTGTGCTGGAATCCGAGCTTTTCGGTCACGAACGAGGCGCTTTCACCGGTTCGGTGAGCAGGCATGAGGGTTTATTCCGCAAGGCCGAAGGCGGTACGATCTTTCTCGATGAAATCGGTGAAACCAAACCAAACATGCAGGTCAAGTTATTGCGGGTGCTCGAAGACGGGACCTATTACCCGGTCGGTTCATCGGTGCCTTCACGAGTGGACGTGCGGGTAATCGCCGCGACCAATCGGGATCTGACCGAGGCTATCGCAGAGAGAGAATTCCGCGAAGATTTGTATTTCCGTATAAGCGTGGTGAAGCTGGTTGTGCCGCCGTTGATGGACCGACGTGGTGATATTCAGCCCCTGTTGCAGTATTTCTGGAAGGGGCATGATAACCTTGATTACGCCGATACGGCTTTGGATAAACTTATGCGTTATGACTGGCCGGGGAACGTTCGCCAGTTGCGCAATTTCGCCTCGCGCATGACGGCCCTGAAACCCGAGGGGCTTGTCGAGGCCGAGGACGTGGACAGATTTCTTGACGAACAGCATGCCAGCGCCACTCATCTTCCCGTTTACACCGGTCGCACGGTTGAGGAAGCCGGTCAGGAGTTGATCTACCGGGCGATTCTGTCGCTGGGCAACGAGATTCGTGTCCTGCGAAATCTTATCATGGCCAATTTGCCCGGGGAAGGATCGGCGGGCCCGCGCGAAGTCCCGGCTGCGGTGTCGGTCGAAGGTTCCACCATGGAAGAGATGGAAAAGGCGCTCATAGAAAAAATGCTAAAGAAGACCGGCGGTAATCGTAAGGAAACCGCCCGGCTGTTGGGTATAGGCGAAAGAACATTATATCGCAAACTGAACAAATACAATCTTAGCTGAACAACTTTTTGCCGCATCTTTGGATCGTACTTCTTGTCGTTCTGAGCCTTATCCTGGTCGCCGGAGTGGCGTCTCAGGAGTTGTCGACGTGTGTTTTTCCGTCGGAAGATGAACTGCGCGAGGCTCTTGAATCCGATCTGATCTCCTGGCCGCAATATCTTACCCTTGAGGAGATATTCAGCTATGGTATTGATTCCGGCACTTCGTATTTGCTCGATGAGATTCCCAACCTGTCTTTTTTTCGACGGGTGGAAGACTCGCTCGTTGCCCCATTGGAACGGGATCAACGTGAGCCGTTTCTTACTCATGAACATGCGTCCTCGTCTGTTCTTGCTCCGATTAGCGGTAATTTTTCTTATCGTTACTATCAGCGACTGGAAGAAGCCGAGACATCGTGGTATCGCAGCCGCGGCGATATCTGCATTGCCGAGAAATATCGCGTAGGTTTTCGCATAAATAAAGAAACCAGCGGCCGGGAACGATTTGTCGGTCGGGAGTTGTCGTATTGCAGCCGCACCGGTACATTGCGCGAGCTTACCGCAGGCAGCTACACCGCCCGGCTCGGTTTGGGGACTATCTTCGGATATGCGGGTAAGGCGCTGGATTATTCGCAGAGCATCGATCGGGAGTCACTGCTGTACCCTGACTACGGAGGCTACAACGGATTGCATCTTCGTGCGCAGTCCGGTTGCCTGTCGACCGAGGCGCTGGCCTCGCTCAATCGTGACAGCACGCACCGCCTGACGTCGCTCGGTTTCTTCGCCGGTTTGCAGCGAGGTGATATGAGGCCGGGTGTAATTGTCGGTTATAACCGTCTGGTCAATCGAACCTCCGGTGCAGCGGCCGAGATGGTGTCACTGGGGCTGTTCGGTCAGTACGACTATGACCGGGGTTACTGTGCTGCGGAAGTGAGCCGACAGACCGGTGAACAATCCGATGCCCCGGCCGCCGTGGTCGAAGGACGCCACTGTTTTGGGAAAGCGGAACTGCGCTATTCCGGCTGGGTCTACGGGGACGATTTTATCGATCTGACCGCGGGCAGCAAGGCCGGGAATCTTACGCAGACGTCCGGCATTACTCCGGTAGAATTCGAGTATTCCAACAAGCGAGCCGGACAGAAAGGCGTTTTACTGAAAACCGTCGTGTTGCTGCGCTCCAATTTTGAATTCTCGAATGCTCTGATATACACCGGGCGCGGGAGCGACAACGCCAATTTGCAGTTTGCCAGCGGATTGATTCACCGTTGCAGTCGTGGTTTTCAATTGGAATTGGAATATATATTCAAAGAACGCCGGCGGCAATCGACCGGTGTCCCCGATGTTCGGACCCGACATGGCCTGAAACTGCAGGGAAGATTCTCCGCTGCCAAACTCACCGGCAGGAGTTATATTGCCTATGATGCGGAGAACGAAGAAGAAGGTCACGCTTCGCTTTTCACTACCGCGAAGTATGGACTCGATACGGAAGCACGTTTGGAGGTCTGGGTGAATCTGGGACAGGTGACCGCCGACGGTTTGCAATACTCGTATGCGTATGTCCGCGGTTTACAGCGGCTGGCCGGTAATCTCGACGCTGCTGTCAAACTGACTCATCGGTATCGACGCAGCAGTGATAACAAGACCCTCGTGACCATTTCATTTGAGTTGAGCGCTGACCTATGATCCGTTCGATTCTTTACAGCCTGGGTCTTATCCTCCTGTTTCATCTTGAGTCGCAGGGTGGTGTGGTTGTAAATGAGGTCCTGGCAAACGAACCCGGCGGGCAAACCACTCTGGAATGGTTCGAGCTGTACAACGATGCGGCGACCACTGCCTCGCTCGATTTTTATGTGTTCGATATCTACTCGCTCGAAGACACCGTTGGCAGCACTTTGTCAGGGAGCCTTGGACCTTACGGTTACATGGTTGTATGTCGCAATGCCGTGCGTTTCGAAGAAACCTGGGGTGACGGTTCCGGGACGTGGGGGGACGCGGCTTCGGAGAACTATTCCCTGTATGAGGCGGCGATGGAACTGGAGAATGGTTCCGGAGGCGTTGCTCTAAGCCGGCTCGGCAACTTGGTGTCGGTTTTGACCTGGACCGAAAGCGGTCGGGACGGTTACTCCTGGGAACGCGTGGATCCGAAAGCAGATCCGGTCGAGCAGTCGGTGGCGGTGCAAGGCTCCACACCGGGCGGAATCAATTCCGTGACAGTTATGCCGTACGATCTGGCCCTGGAAGGGGCTTCGGTAACCGCTCAGGACGGACTCACTACGGTCGTTTTCACTCTCGTTAATCGCGGTCGGACGACGATCAGCAACGATACCCTGCGTTTGTATTATCATGATGACGGCGCCCCCGATGAAATCGGCGAGTTGATAGCCTCGGAATCGGTCGGCACGATTGACAGCGGCGTGACTGTTTATCTGGTCGGGCAGTATCGTTTGCCCGGTGTTTATTGCGAGTTGATTGCCGTTCTGGACAATGATGACCGGGTGGCCAATAACCGGCGTGATTTCATGGCGGTCGGTGAAGATTACCCGCCGGTGGTTCTATCCGAGTTTCAGGCCATGCCGCGGGGGACGTTGAACAGTGAATGGGTGGAGTTGAAAAACGTGAGTGCGGAACCCGTCGATCTGGCCGGGTGGAAGCTCGGTGATTTACTCGGAAGCGCGACGATTTCATCCGGCTCGCTGTGGCTGGATTCCGGTCAGTATATCGTCCTGGTTCAGGATTCACTCGATTTCGTTGCTTTCTATACCGAATTCGACAGCCTTCTGCGGCGGCCTTCTTCGTGGCGTGAACTGAACGATGGCGGCGATGTTATCACTCTGACCGACAGCTTCGGCCTTGAAGCCGACCGTCATACCTACAGCAGTGCTTTCGATGACAACTACACCTGGTGTCGGGGGGAATCGGAAGAACGCCGCGACGACTGGGGAAAATCGACCGAGTCGGGAGGAACCCCGGGTTGTAAAAACGAGGTTCGCTTTTCCGAAGAAGGTCACAACAGTCTGGAAGTGAGTATCGAGCCGCGCATATTTTCTCCCGACGGTGACGGTCGGGACGATTCCACGATAATCAGCGTACAGGCACCGGAAGCTTCCGCTTTCACCCTGCGAATATACGATAGCAACGGGCGTCAGGTGGTCGAGTTTGAGGATGATTCCCCGTACCTTAGCGAGCAGTATGTCTGGTACGGTCGGTGCGGAATCGGCCGGAGTGGGGAACGGCTGCCAATCGGGTTGTACATTTTATACTTCGAGGCCTCCGGGGTGGAATCTATAAAGAAAACACTGGTAATCGCCCGGTAGATTATGCGAACTGTTTTAATCGCAAGCCTGCTTTCCCTGTTGATGCTGACGGCGAACGTCGTCGGTTTCGACCTGATGAACGGCCATGCTATCGGGATGGGACGGACGAGTGTCGTTTCTCGGGCCTCGGCCGCGACTTTGGTTAATCTTCCCTGCGGTGGTCTGGAGCCGGGAGGATGGCGGCTTGAAGGGGGTTACAACCGACGGTTCGAACTGGCCGATCTGGATCAGGTCTTTTTGGCCGGGGCGGTCCGCTGGCGCAACCTGACCGTGGCGATGGGTGCCTCGCAGTTCGGCAAGACCGATTTGTACGCCGAACAACTGCTGAAAGGGTCGCTGGCCTGTCGATACGATTCTCTGACGGCCGGGGTTATGCTCTCGGCTATGCAGGTACAGATCGGTAATAACTACGGCACTCTTCGGGCGGCGACGGTGGGACTGGGGGCCTCGTGGCGGACTCGTCTGGGGCAAATCGTGCTGACGGCCGATAATCTGACCGGCCCGGCTTTGACCGAGAACAGCCGCAAGATACAGCCTGTTTATTCTCTCCATGCCGAAATGGCCCGCTATGATTCTTATTCTATCACCGGTCGGATACGAGTGGAAAAACTCCAGAAACCGCAATTCTCGCTGGGGCAGTTGATACGTCTTTCGGGACGCAGTTCTTTCTTCTGGGGGGTGGGAACCGAACCTCTGGAATACGGGGGTGGAATCGAAATCAGTGTCCGGTCCGGTACGATCAGTTATGCGACGTCGGTCCACCCGGTGCTGGGATTTTCCCACACGGTTTCGTTTACTTACGGTTCGACGGTGCATCCTTCGAAAGGTGATGATTTTGAATAGCCGCGTTGACATTGAGAAAGCCGAGTATCATGCTTTGGCAAGCTACGCCGCCCGGGCCGCGGAATCCCGGGGACGTGTCTATCCCCAGGAAGAACACCCCCTGCGCACGGCCTTCCAGCGGGATCGTGACCGGATCGTACATTCGGCGGCTTTCCGAAGGATGGAATACAAGACACAGGTGTTTTTGCCGCATGAGGCGGATCATTTTCGTACCCGTCTTACTCATACGGTCGAGGTTGCTCAGGTGGCCCGCACGCTGGCCCGTAACCTGCGTCTTAACGAGGACCTTACCGAGGCGATAGCCCTGGTTCATGATGTCGGCCATACTCCCTTCGGACATGCCGGGGAAGATGTTCTGGACGAATTGCTGGCCGAGTTCGGCGGATTCAATCATAATCGGCAATCCCTGCGGGTGGTCGAGCTTCTTGAGCAACGCTATCCTGAACATCCCGGGCTGAACCTTACCTACGAGGTGCGCGAGGGTATCGCCAAACACGAGACCAAAGTCAAGATTGTCCGCGAGGAGTTTGCCGATCATCGCTGGCCGACCCTTGAAGCCTCGCTGGTGGATATGGCGGATGAAATAGCTTATAATGCTCACGATATTGACGATGGCCTCAGTTCGGGGTTGATAACACTGGATGATCTTCGCGAACTCTCTGTCTGGCACCCGTCGGCGGTCTCGGATGGATTCGATTTCGAATCACGACGTCTGGTCGGGCTGGACGATGATCAGAAGCGCAGGCAGCTCGTGCGATACCTGATCGATTGTATTGCCACCGACCTGTTGAATGAAACCGACCGGCGCCTTTGCATCTATGATATCGAGGATTTGAGTTCTCTGCGCGATGCTCCCTGCCGATTGTGTGCATACTCCGACGGTATCTCTCCCCGGGTGGATGAACTCAAGTTTTTTTTGAACCATCGGTTGTACCATCATCCGCGTCTGCGGAGTCACACCGAACAGGCCGGGGTTATTATTCGGATACTTTTTGAACGGCTTATCGAACAGCCGAAACTCATGCCACCGAGATTTCAGAAAATGCTCGACCAGGGGAAAATCGAAATTGTGGTGGCGGATTATATAGCTGGAATGACGGACCGCTTTGCCAGGAGACTATGTGACGAACTGGGGGGATGAGAGTCGGTCTGAGACTCAATAAAAACAGGGAGGTTGGTATGAACGAGCGGTTATCGACCGACAATGCGGCGGTCCGACCCGAGGCGGTTCCCCGGTCGGAACCTCTTATCAAAGCCGGCTGGCTCAGGTGTCTGCTTTTTCTGGTCGTTTATTTTATATTCGTATCGGTAGGCGGATTTATCGGTTGGGCTGCCGTGGGGATGCCCGAGACCTCGTCTCTCACCCGGATTGCCGGCACCACCGATGAGCTTATCATGCAGGCGGTCATTCTTGCGTCGTCTTTCCTGGCGGTTTTGATGTTCCGGCGTCTGGTCGACCGTCGTTCGCTTGTCTCCCTGGGGTTCTCTTTGGGACGAGGCATGTGGCGGGATTTTCTGGCTGGTCTGGCGAGCGGGATAGTCCTGATGTCTGCGGTGTTCTGGATTCTGTATCTTCTGGGATGTATCCATATTCAGAGTGTCCACTGGCCGATTGGTGATCTGGCGATGCTCTTCCTGTTTTGTTTTATCGTGGGTTCGCAGGAGGAAATTGTCTTTCGCGGTTATCTTCTCAACAACCTGTTAACGTCGGCCAACAAGTACCTGTCTCTTCTGGCCGTGAGTGTTCTTTTTGCTCTTTTTCACGCGTTGAACCCCAACCTTTCGGTCGCCGGTCTGCTTAATATCGTTCTGGCCGGGCTGCTGCTAGGGATATACTACGTACACCGCCGGAATCTCTGGTTTCCCATCGGCCTGCATTTGACCTGGAACTTCTTTCAGGGGGCGGTCTATGGCATACCGGTCAGTGGAGTCAGTTTTCCCAGCCTTCTGGAAGTCGAAGTCACCGGTCATAAGTTGTTAACGGGCGGGCAATTCGGCTTTGAAGCCTCCCTGCTGAGTTCGGCCGCCGTGGCCGTGGCGACGGTACTGGTGCACGTTGCATATCGGCAACGGAGGACTTAACTTATTCTCTCCGAAACCGATAACTATCGAAAGAGAAAATCTGTACCGTCGTGCGCGCCTTTTGGTCTTCGCCGCCTGCGGTGTAGGCAGGCCTCACGTCGGGTCAGAGGTAGTATCGAAAATAGTTATGGTTATCCATTTAGGGTTGTAATGCGATGGTCTGCGTGTGTGCAACCCGGTGCGCAGAAGCGGTTTTGACTGCGTTGGTAACCTGTCAGAGAGTGAAAGTCTTGACATAGTGCGACTGATCCGTTATATTCGCTATACAAGAGGGCAGGAACTGACTCGGTACGCATCTTAAGTCCGACTCGGCTTGATTTACAGAGTGTAGATGAAAACGACATCTTTGTCTTTAGCTGTGGCCATTTTGGTGGTCATTACACTTGTATGCTTGGCGGTGGCCATCCGGAGCAGCGACGAGCCACCCGCATCGTCTCTTCCAGTTCTGAATAATTTTGACGGTTCTCCGGTAACGGTTGTTACCCCCGGGCGTATTCTGTTTACTCAGAACGAAGGTCAGTGGGATCAGAATGTCCGGTTTAGAGCCGAGGGAAGCGGCACCACTCTTTGGTTTACCGATGCCGGATTTTATTCCGTTTTTTATCGGCAACCATCGGCTCCGTCGGCGGTGCGGGTCGACGAAGATTTTGTTCCGGTCGTGGCCGGGGCCGACAATCCCGATCAGGTTGATTACCTGATGGTGAAGGTAAGTTTTGTAGGGGCTGCGGCTTCTGCCGGTATGGTCTCCAGCGGTATGCCGAGAGCATATTCCAATTACTTCGAGGGAGCCGGGACGGAAAACTGGTATCACGACGTGCCCCGTTACGCCGCGATCATCCACGAAGGTATTTATCCCGGTATCGATGTCCGTTTCTACGGTGCCCCGCATCATCTGGAATATGATTTTCAGGTGGCTGCCGGGGCCGATTTTTCCCAGATCCGCATTCGCTATGACGGAATAGAATCGGTAAACGTAAATGCCAGCGGCGATATGGTGGTTACTACGGCCTGGGGTGAGATTGTCGAGCAGCGACCGGTCGTGTATCAGCAGGTCGGGAATATCGAGAAGACTATTCAGGCCGAGTTTGAGTTGTATCCCGATAGCAGCTTCGGTTTTAATCTGATCGGCGATTATCGCCCGGAGCTTCCGCTGGTTATTGATCCTGTTCTGTCGTTCTCCACGTATCTGGGCGGCGGTTCAACCGATGCCGGTTACGGGATCGTTGTCGATGATGAGAACTATATTTACGTCGCCGGGGCTACCGCCTCGACCGATTTCCCCGATACGAATGCCTATCAGGGCAGCATGGCCGGTGGTGACTGGGATGCCTTTGTTGTCAAGTATGCGCCCGGCGGTGACAGTGTTTTGTACAGCAGTTATCTGGGTGGCACCGGTGCCGACTACGCTTACTCGGTAGAAGTTGACACGGCCGGTTCCATCTATCTGGTGGGGAGAACCTCCTCGCTCGATTTCCCGACGGTCAGTCCGATTCAGGAGGCGGATTCGGCGGCCGATGCTTTTGTGACCAAGCTGTCGGGCGATGGCAGCACGCTGATCTACAGCACTTACCTGGGCGGTTCCGGTTCGGACCTGGGTTGGGATATCGACGTCGATGCGGCCGGCAATGCTTATGTTATCGGGTACACGCTGTCTACGGATTTCCCGACGGTCGGCGCGTTTCAGGATACTCTGGGCGGTAGTTACGATGTTTTCATCAGTAAAATAAGCAGTTCCGGCAGTTCCCTGGTTTACAGCACTTATATCGGCGGCGAAGGCATGGATATCGGCCAGGGGATCGAAGTGGATGGTTCCGGGAGAGCGTATATCACGGGGTATACGACCTCTGAGCAGTATCCCACGGTCAATCCCTACCAGGGAAATTTAGCGACAAGGAACCGACCCGACATGTTTGTGTCGCGTCTGAACTCGTTCGGGACGGCGCTTATATTCAGTACTTATCTGGGTGGTATCAAGAGTGATCTTGGGTACGATATCGTGGTTGGCCGCGATGGTTCTATCTATATTGCCGGTCGAACGATGTCGTATGATTTTCCTACCGTTAATCCGCTGCAAGTCGATTTGAAAGGTAATTCCGACTTGTTCATAGCGAAATTTAACGCTACCGGTTCTGCTTTGTTGTTTTCGACATATCTCGGCGGGACCGAGGACGAGTATGCCGGGGGAATAGCTGTCGATGACAGCAACCGCGTTTTTATCACCGGCAATACGAATTCCACGAATTTCCCCGACCTTAACGCTTTTCAGTCTGAAAATGCCGGGGACAACGACGTTATCGTTGTTCGCATCAACGCGGCTCTCGATCAACTCGATTACAGTACATTCCTGGGCGGTCTGGTCGGTGATGAAGCTTATGATATGGTGGCGGACGACAGTTGTGGATACGCCTATCTGACCGGCCTTACTGAGTCCGACGATTTTCCTCTCAAACGGCCGTTGCAGGGTAGTAGCGCCGGGGCCGGTGATGCTTTCGTGGCCCTTGTTACCGGTGACTGTCTTGATATGGATGAAGACGGGGTTTGCGATTCGATAGACAACTGCTTGGGTATATTCAACCCCTTGCAGGAAGATTACGATTCCGACGAACAAGGTGACAGTTGCGACGTCTGTCCTTTCGATCCTTACGACGATGCCGACGGCGATGGTTTTTGCGCCGATGAAGATAACTGCCCTGACATATACAATCCGCTTCAGGAAGACCCCGATGGGGACTACGTGGGTACGACTTGCGACAATTGCCCGGACTATTATAACCCCCTGCAGGAAGACAGTGATGCCGACGGGTTGGGTGACAGTTGTGATTTCTGCCCGTTCGATTATTTCAATGACTATGATGGGGATAGTGTCTGCGGCGATATCGACAATTGTCCCGGAGTTTACAATCCGGATCAGCTCGATGCCGACAGCAACGGTGTCGGGGATGCCTGCGAAGGTTGCTGTGTCGGTCTGGTGGGTAATGTCGATTGCGGGGAGTCCGAAATCGTGGATATGGGCGATCTCACGGTATTGATCGATCATCTGTTTATTTCTTTGGCTCCGCTGTGCTGTCCGACGGAGGCTGATTGCGACGGAAGCGGGGGCCTGCCAATTGACATGGGAGATTTAACCGCACTGATCGATCACCTGTTTATCTCTCTGGATCCATTGCCACCCTGCCAGTAGCTAAAACAACGATTGTCGAAATGATTTTGAAGCCGCCCGAGGGCGGCTTCTCTTTTGGCCGGGCGTTGCTTTTTCTGCGGTCCCGGGCTCTTTTGTAGCTTCCCGGTTCCCGGATTTGTGAAGGCGGTTGCAACCTGCTCATCTCGTGCCGAATCGATATTCCGGTTAACCGATTGACAGGGAAGACGTTAGGTAAACATTCCCGATATCTTGCGGCAAGGCATGACTCTTGCCATATCTGCCGGTATGGAATGCTACTTTGGTGCGTGCAACCTGCCGGAACAGACCGTTGACGGAAAATCGACGGTAGTGATGTTCTATATCCCCGATGTGGGAATCCGTTTCAAAGCCCCGTTTGCCGGAGTGGATCAGGACCACAGTGATCTGGCTTCGCTGCTGGCCCTGCTGGAGTTTATCGACTCCAACCAGAAGTATTTTTCGAACAATACCTTCGAGCTTTACGGGAACAACCTGAGTATTATCAACCAGATCAACGGTCAGGTCGGGATTCGGCGGGAATTCGAACATCTGTTGCAGAAGGCCGTCGGGTATCGCAAAAAGTACCGCTATTCGCTGGAATGGGTGTCCAGCAAAGAGAACTCCGCCTTCGATTCCCTTTTAGATTGATCCCCTTTCGGGCGGCTGGTATAATACCGGCATGACCCCTCAAAAGCTGTTTGCTGACATCTCAAGCGGCCACTTTAAGCCTGTTTACTATTTCTTCGGCTCGGAGGATTTCCGGATTGTCGAGGCCGAGAAGTATATAGCACACCAGTTTCTGCCCCGTCCACAGGTCTCCGTGAATTATCGTCGAATCGATGGCAAGAGGACCAGTTGTGCTGATGTAATCGCTGAGTTGTCGGTGTACCCGATGCTGGGCGAGCGTCAGGTAGTGGCGGTGACCGATTTCCAGAGCTATAAACCGACCGAGATCGACCGGATACTCAAGCTGCTTAGCCCGCCGGATCCCAATCGGGTTGTTATTTTTAGTTCTCCGTCGACCAAGGCGCCCAAATCGAAATCGGCCTTTCTGAGAAAAATTGCCGCAACGGCCGAGAGCGTGGAGTTTAAGAGACTGATGCCGGAGGAGATGCGGCGCACGATTGTGGCTCGGCTCGGCAAGGCTCAGATGACCATTGAGCCGGACGCACTGGATTTGATGGTCGAATTGCTCGATGGGAACCGGGGCGCGGCGGAGGCGGAACTCGGTAAGCTGATCGATTACAAGGAGGCGGGTCAGGCCGTGACCTCCGATGACGTGGGGCAAATAGCCGCCGGTTTTCAGGTTCACAACGTTTTCCGGCTCGCTGACGATGTCATAGCCGGGGACAGGGTGAAAGTTCTGCACGAGATCGAGCGCTTGATGGCCGGTGGTAATTCTCCGACGGGCATACTCTATTTTCTCGGTCAGCATTTCATCACGTTGTATCTTTTCAAAAACGGGCGTCCGCTGGAGGCGAACCGGCGATGGCTTAGAGGGAAATTCCGGGAGCAGGCCGATAGGTACAAAAGCGAGCAGTTGGAATCGATCATTCTGGAAATTGCCCGGGCGGACAGCCAGATGCGTCGTTCCAGCGTAAAGCCCGAATTGCTGCTGGAGCAGTTGATTGTAAAGCTGATGCCGAACTGAAAATCGTCTATGGCCAGAAAAAGACTGGAAGAAACACAAATCCTCCCGGTAGAAAAAGAGCAGCTTCGGTCAACGGAGCGCAGGTTGGTTGAGGCCGTTATTGACGGCGATAAGAAGGCGTTCGGTCAGCTTATCCGAATTCACCAGAAGCGCCTGTTTCGGTTTGTCTACGGTTTGACCGGCTCCTTTGACCAAACCGAGGATATTGTGCAGGAAGCGTTTGTTCGGGCTTACGGGGCTATTGACACTTTTCAGGTCGGCCGCGATTTTTACCCCTGGCTTTCGACTATCGCTCGCAACCTGGCTTACAACCAGATTGCCCGCGAAGACAAGATGGAATCTCTTGACCGTTTGGCCGACAAGGGGTTCGACCGGGCTTCGCCGGAGTTGGGGCCGATGGACCGGCTGCTCGATTCCATTGGCAACAAGCGTTTCTATGCGGCTCTCAGGAAGTTGCCGGGTCAATATCGTGCGGTGTTTGTGCTGAGACACTTTGAAGATATGGATTACAATCAGATCGGAAGCTATTTGAAAATCCCACCCGGGACGGTGAACTCTCGCCTTTACCGGGCGCGGAAAATGTTGCTGGAGGAGTTGAAAGACCTGCTGGAATAGACAAGCAGCAATCGACTGAAGGAAAATGGACCATTCTTATTTCCAGGATTTGCTGTCGGCTTACCTCGACAACGAACTTACGCCCGAACAGCAGGAAGCGGTCCGGCGGCACCTTGAGCAGTGCGAATCATGTCGCCGGGAGCTGCAACGGTTGCGTCAGATCGACCGGATAGTGGACGAACACAGCCAACTCGACGGAGATGAGTACTGGGAGCAATCGGCCCGGAAGATCGAGGAACGCCTCGGTTTTGCTCAGGCAGACGTGACGGATATACGACAAAGCGGCCGGCGGCAGTGGAGTGGTTTGGGCTGGAAGATTCCCGCCATAGCCGCGTCGGTGGCTATCCTCGCGTTTATCGGTTTGCATCAGAGCGACATCTTTCGCGGGTCGGCCATCAGGAATGAATCGGTGAAACCGATGCCGGAAGTTATTGAAGAGAAACAGTCCGATACCCCGGCGCTGATTGTGGGCGATAGGGAAGAGATGCAAGCCGAGATCGTGACTCTTGGGACTTCCCAAGCCAAATCCATGCCGTCACCGAGTGCTCCATCGGTAGTCAACGAACAGCCGGTCAGGATCGAAGCGGCGGAAGGTGTGGCGGAAGAGAGCGAGGAGAGGCACGAACTTCAGATGGCAACGGATGATGTCCGGCCGGAGACCGAGGACTCTTCATCGCGAATCTTTGTGCGGTCAGGTCGGTCAACCGATGCTGCTACTGCGCCGATCCAGATTGACCCCAATCGGGTGAGATATCGGCCGTCGGTGACCATCCCCGACCAGATTCTGGAAGACACCCTGACGGACAAGGGCGGAGATTATAAGAAAAAAACACAGCAGATGATATATACGGAATCCGATGATGCCCGGGCGACCTCGGTTCAGCCTGCGGAAGGATCGCGGCTCTACGGTGTGTCCGAAACCGAGCAGTTGGTTACAGAAGAACTGGCCTTCTGGCGCGGTCGCCGGGACTCGTTACAAGCCGGGAACGATTCGGTTTCGACCGAGGCGGTGCAGACGCAACTGGTCGAGGCCTGGTTCCGGGTCTGTCAATTGAGCGCCGATTCGGTCGAGGTGCAAACGGGGGTTGACTATCTGAACGAAATCGCGGCCGATTCCGCATCTACTTGCCAGGCCCAGGCCGTCAGTTCTTTGCGTCGGCTGGGGCGTCGCTGATCGCTTTTCGGTGGGGGCAAAAGGCCTGAACTTTTCCGTAGCCGTTGCGTATATATGGCCAGGCAGAAGATTGCCCGGGAAAGGAGTCATTGTGGCCAGGCGGATATATCGTTCAACTTCCAGTAATGTCTTCGGCGGTGTTTGCGGTGGTGTCGGGGAGTATTTCGATCTCGACCCGAATCTGGTCCGTGTAATTACCGTCATTGCTTTTTTCGCCAGTTGGGGATTGGTGTCTCTGGCCTATCTTGCGGCGTGGATTATTATACCCCTGCCCGATCATGATTACGAGAGCGAACCGCGCGAACGGCGTTCTTCCGATGGGAGACCGTCGCCGTTCTGGCATCGCTATCTGCCGGGTCTTTTGTTGATCGGCTTGGGGCTGTTTATGCTGGCTCGGGAATACTTCTACTGGGTTCATTTCGGACAGTTCTGGCCGTTTCTGCTGATTTTGGGCGGGGTGTTGCTGATTGTTTATTCTTCGACTCGTTCGTCGGACTCCGCGCCTTCGGTCGGTCACGAGCATCAGGGAAAGGTTAATTCAATCAACGGTAACAACGGGGAGCAAACATCATGACTCCGGCACGACTCAGATGGGGCCTGCTGTTTATCATGTTCGGGGTGCTGGTTCTTCTGGACAAGATGGATGTAATTAGCGGTGATGTCTGGCTGGACATCATAACCCTGTTTCCGCTTTTGCTTATCGCTATCGGTATCGAGAAGATCTTCACTCGTTCACGTCTCGAGTTTATTTCGTATGCCGCGCCCGTACTGCTGGTGGTAGTCGTAATATACGTGGCTGTCGACCGGGGGCATTCGTCGTCCGGCGCCGGTTTCTTCGAATCCCAGGTTATCCGCCAGGAGGCCGACCCGAATCTGGAGGTGATCCAGGCGGTGCTGCGGCTGGGGGACGGCGATTTGACGGTGCGCGATGCAACCGATGATTTGTTCTATGGCCGATTCCGTCAGTACAGCTACAAGCCTCGATACAACTACGATGTTCACGGCTCACGCGCGAAAATCGAATTGCTCAACCGTTCGGGGCGCATCTGGGGGGGACTGGTGCACATTAATACCAATGAACCGGACGACTGGTATCTGTCGTTCTCGAAATTCATACCGCTTGAGCTGGAATGTTACGGCGATGATGCGGATATCCATTTGAATCTCTCTACCACGCCTCTGCGTATGCTTCGTCTCGAAGCTGACGATGCCGAGATATATCTCAAACTGGGCAATGTGGAGCCCGAAGTTCAGGTTGAGGTGTCCGGTTACGATTCCAATCTGCGTCTGCGCGTGCCCCATGAATCCGGGTTGCGCGTGAAAGGTGTGGACGATGACGTTTATTTGCATGAGGTCGGTCTTACGGAACAAGATGACGGGTTTGTCAACGAGGGATTCGATTCTTTGAATCAGCGCATTGAGGTCGATTTGGATGACCGTTTCCGATCTTTGTCAATAGATTACTATTGACAATCTCTTCCTCCAGTAGCACACCGGTCCGCTATTCGTGGCGGGCCGGTTTGTTTTTGTGCGTTACGACTGTTAAAGGGTTGTTTTCACGCATCCATTGACTATCATTCAAGACTTGGGGTGATTTGTGCAATGGTCAGAAATTTCGTCATAATCGTTCTTGTTCTCGCTGTTCTGGCGGGCTGTGCACAGAAACAGGAATCAGTGCCGACCGATCCGGGGGTCGTTCGTATCGGTGTTGATTCGACTTACCGCCCGTTTGAATTCGTCGATAGCGCGACCGGCCAACTGGACGGATTCGATATCGATCTGATAACCGAGATATGTCGTATTAATGACTGGCAATACGAATTTATTCCGACGCCTTTTCAGGAGCTTATCTCCGGGCTGGTCGAGAAGCGGTTTGATCTGGCTATCGGGGCTTTGACCATTACGCCGCAGCGGAAAGTGCAGGTGGCTTTCAGCGATCCCTACTATCTGGCCGGGCAGTGCATTGTCGTCCCGGAGCAGGACAGCGTTACCGCCGGACTGGCGGATCTTCGGGGCAAGCGGGTCGGCGTGCAAAGCCAGAGCACCGGTCAGGATTTGGCCAAACGTACCGACGGTGCTCTGGTATATTCGTTCAAAACGGCCGAGGCGGCTTTTCTTGCTTTGCTTGCGGGGGAACTGGATGCCGTGGTGAACGATCTGCCCGCGGTGCGGGAGTTCATGGGCCGCCACGACGGGGCCAGAATCGTAAAGGCGGCTGTCAAGGCCGAGTATTACGGGGTGGCCGTGCGCCTCGACGATTTGCCGCGGCTGAGGGAGATTAACCACGCTCTGGCCCTTCTGTTCGGGGATGGCCGGTATGAATCCCTGCATATGAAATGGTTTTCATATCCGCCTTTGGATTTGCCGGTGGCTGATTCCGGCGGCGCGGCGTAGTCGATCCGGCCGATAAATTCAAGTTGCTCACCGTCGGGCCTTTGCATAGATTTGTCACGATGGTGTCGCAGAAGTATAAACTCTCAAAACTGGCCAATCGGGTAGTCGCTATTGATGGTCCCGCCGGTAGCGGGAAATCCACGACGGCCAAGCTGGTGGCCGCCCGCTTGGGTTATCGCTACCTTGATACCGGGGCGATGTATCGCGCCCTGACATGGTTCGCCATGAAGCACGGTGTTGCTCCTTCCGACGGGGAAAAACTGAGAGTCCTGGCCGAGTCGGTGTCTATTGATTTCGAAACACACGAAGACGTCAACCTGGTTTTCATCAACGGCGAAGACGTGACCAAAGAAATCCGGGGAGTGGAAGTCACCGCGAAAGTTTCGGAGGTCTCGGCTCACCCCGGTGTCCGACGAGCCATGGTGAAAAAGCAGAAAGAGCTGGGCAAGGAAGGGGCGATAGTCGCCGAAGGTCGCGATACTACAACGGTGGTTTTTCCCGATGCCGATGCCAAAATTTACCTGGATGCGTCAGTCAGAACACGAGCTGAGCGGCGGCTTATCGACCTGGTTAAGATGGGCGTCTCGACCACTCTGGAGGAATTGATCGCGGATATAGAGCGGCGGGACAAATACGATACCACGCGGACTCATTCCCCGCTTAAACGAGCGCGCGATGCTATCGTGATTGATACGACCAATGTCACAATCGAAGAACAGGTCGAGCGCGTCATGTCAGTTCTTAAGACCGTACTGAAGTGAGAATCAAGATTCTGTACTGGTTGGGCTGGCTGCTGACTCGGTGCATCAGCGTTGTTTTTTTCCGTATAAAAATACAGGGGACCGAGAATATCCCCCGCACGGGTGGTTTCATCGTGGCCTGCAATCATCAGGCCTATGCCGATCCGCCTTTGGTCGGCAGCGCCATGCTTCGTGAAACCTGTTTCTTTGCCAAAAGCGAGTTGTTCCACAGTTTCTGGTTTGGTGCGCTTCTGCGTCGGGTTAATGCTCTTCCGGTCAGGCGCGGGACCATTGATCGACAGGCCATTTCAATCTCGGTAGAGAAAATTCGCAACGGGTTGGGGCTGGTGGTTTTCCCCGAAGGTACTCGTTCTCGCACCGGTGAGTTTTTGTCTGCTCTTCCCGGTGTAGGTCTGATTGCCATGCGGGCGGGCTGTCCTGTTGTCCCTGCTTATCTACATGGGAGCAATAGACTTAAGAGCTGTCTGCTGGGACGGGAGCGGCTTATTATCCGTTTTTCCGAGCCGTTCAGTGCGGAATGGGTGCGGTCGCTTCCGGCCGGGCGTGCGGGTTATCAGCAGGTTGCCGACAGCGTTATGGGCCGCATTGCCGAACTCAGAAAGAAAGTTATCGGGGTTAAGGCAAATTAGGCGGCTGTCGAACAGATTAGAAAACGGTCGATAAGGCCAGAATTCACTTGGATTTCCGGGAGTTTTGATTATATAGCAAAACTCTGCCCGATCTGTAAATATGATGGGGTAAAGAGAGTTCGGCGGTTTTCCCTCGGGAAAAATTCAAAATCGCCGGGCATTCGTTAGGAGGTAGTTTTCGATCAATGGCCGAAGCCAAAAAAACCACAAGAACCACCAGTACAACCCAAAACACCAAAGCCGCTAAAATCACCAGCAAGACGTCAAAACGCAAAGCGACCAGTGGCAAGAAAACCGCTAAGGTAAAAACCAAAATTACGGCGGAAGAGATCGCGGCAGTCGAGCAAATCGAGGCGGCTGCGCCGGAAGAATCAGTTGAAAAACTGGTTATGACCCCCCGGCGTCAGAGGGTGGTCGAAAAAGCCAAGACCAGGACAATTGAAGAACCGACATTGGCCGAACCGGTTGAGGTCGAGGCGGTGAAAATCACCGACGTTTCGGGAGTTGTCTACGACAAGGCGGAATATGACGCCATGGTAGAAATGTACGATTCCACCATCAAAGATATCAAAGAGGGTGAGATCGTTCATGGTACCGTGATCGGTGTCAATCCTGATGATGTCATCGTGGATGTCGGGTTCAAGTCCGAAGGTATTATTCCGCTCAACGAATTTCCCAGGCCGCTTAATATCCAGGTCGGCGAAGAGATAGACGTATATCTCGAGCAGATCGAGGATTCCAACGGGCAGTTGCTTTTGTCCAAACAGAAAGCGGACTTCATGCGCGTCTGGGACCGGATTCGCGATGTGCACGATGCCGGAGAAACTATCGAAGGGAAGATCAGCCGTCGTATCAAGGGCGGAGTTATCGTGGATATCATGGGCGTCGATGCCTTCCTACCCGGTTCGCAGATTTCGCTGCGCCAGGTTCCCGATTTTGACGCTCTCATCGGTCAGATGATGGACGTGAAAATCATCAAGCTGAACAAGAGCCGTCGAAATATAGTCGTCTCGCGACGGGTCGTGCTGGAACGAGAGCGCGAATCGATGCGCGAAGACCTGCTGCGGGAGATTGAGGTCGGTCAGGTTCGACAGGGCGTGGTCAAAAACATCACCGATTTCGGTGTTTTCATCGATATGGGCGGTGTGGACGGACTGTTGCACATTACCGATATGTCCTGGGGCCGGGTACGGCATCCTTCGGAAATGGTCTCCCTGGGTGACAAGATCGATGTCAAGATTCTTGATTTCGATGAAAGAACCACCCGTATATCTCTCGGTCTCAAGCAGATGACCCCCTATCCGTGGGAGAACATCGAAGAGAAGTATCCGATCAACAAGAAGGTCACCGGGCGAGTGGTCTCGATTACCGATTACGGTGCGTTCGTTGAATTGGAGAAAGGCATTGAAGGCCTTATTCACATATCGGAGATGTCCTGGACGCAGCATATCAAGCATCCGTCCAAGATTATGAGCGTCAACGATGAAGTCGACGCCGTCGTTCTTTCGGTGGATAAGGAGAATGAGAAGATATCCCTCGGCATCAAGCAAATGGAACCGGATCCGTGGCTTACTATCGAGGGTAAATATCCTATCGGCAAAGTGATCAGTGGCAAGGTGCGAAACCTGACGGCCTTTGGCGCTTTCGTGGAATTGGAAGAGGGAATCGACGGTCTGGTGCATATTTCCGATATGTCCTGGACACGGCGAATCCAGCACCCTTCGGAGATCATCAAGAAGGGCGACACGATTCAGGTTAAGGTCATCAAGATCGATCATGAAAACCGACGAATCTCTCTCGGCTATAAACAACTTACCGATGATCCCTGGCCGGAACTCGCCAAGAAGCTGGCTATCGGGTCGGAGTGTCTTGGAACTATCGTCAAGGTGCTGGATCGCGGTGTTGTGGTCGATCTGGGCGATGGGGTCGAGGGCTTTGTGCCGACCAGCCAGTTGGGGAAGAAAGATATATCCGACCCGACCGGTTTCTTCCAGGAAGGTGAGCAGATTCCTTTGTCCGTTATAGAGTTCGATCAGAATCAGCACAAGGTGGTGCTTTCGGTAGCCGCGTACTATAAGAGTCGCGAGCGAGCGGAGTTCGAGGAGTATCTCGCGCAGCATACCGGCGAAGCGCCGTCTGCTATCGCTGAGGCTATGCCCGAGGCGCTCAAGGCTGAGGGTGAAGAATCCGCCCCGGCCGAATCTGCCGAAGCCACTGCGGAGCCGAGCTCAGAGACAGCCGAACCGGAGACCCCGGCGGCTGAACCCGAGAGCGATGCGTCCGAAGAAAAAGAGGAATAGTCTTTTATATAATCGAACAGGCGGTCGGTAGCCCGGCCGCCTATTTTTTTGTCAGGCTGTTTGGTAGCTACCGGTTGAAACCGCCATGTTATTGTGTTACCATAGGTCCCGCCATGAGTATACTGTCCAGTAGTCGAGGATTTTGGGCCGAGCTGCCCAGGCCTGTTATAGCCCTGGCCCCGGTCGCCGATATCACCGATGCCGCGTTTCGGCTTCTGATCGCCCGTCTGGGTAAGCCGGACGTCATGTATACCGAGTTCGTGTCGGTCGACGGTTTATGCAGCCCCGGTCGGGAACACTTGCTGCGGCATCTTCGGTTTGATCGGAGTGAACGCCCTGTGGTGGCTCAGTTTTTCGGTAGTAAACCGGAGCATTTCCGCGAGTGTGCAGCCCTGGCCGGGGAACTTGGGTTCGACGGGGTGGACATTAATATGGGATGCCCCGTAAAAGTCATATGCAAACAGGGCGCCGGGGCTGCACTTATGAGCGACCCGTCTCTGGCGGTCGAAATTGTCCAGGCCACAATCGAAGGGGCCGGGGAACTACCGGTGTCGGTTAAAACCCGGATAGGTTATACCGGGATAACACTGGAGCAGTGGGCCAAGCCGTTGATCGAGGCCCGACCGGCCGCAATTGTCTTTCATCTGCGCACGAAAAAAGAGATGTATAAACCCCCGGCGCATTGGGAAGTCATGCCGGAACTGGTTGCCATGGCTCGCGGGACAGGTGTTCTGGTGATCGGCAACGGCGACGTGCGGTCGCTATCTCAGGCGCGTGAACTGGCCGCCGAAACCGGGGCCGACGGTGTTATGATGGGACGAGCCGCTTTCGGCAATCCCTGGCTGTTCGATCCGAAACGCTCGGTCGACGATATTGATCTGAACGAACGTCTGAAAATCATGCAGGAACACGCCTTGTTGTTTAAACAGGTGTTTGCCGAGGCCAAGAGATTCATCATGATGCGCCGACATCTCATGGCGTATGCTTCCGGTTTCACCGGGGCCAGGGAACTGCGTGTTCTCCTTCAAAATGTCAATTCGCCCGAGGACGTCACGGCGGCCATCGAATCTTTCCGCTCCCGCTACGGTATGTCGTCTTGACGATCTGTTACAACAAGTCTGTGTCGCGGTCTCGGTTTCGGAGAAATCTGAACCGGCCCGGCGGAGATTCGTTATATTTCTGTCTATGAAAGAACAGTCACTGAAAACGGTATCCCTGCAAACGGTGGGCTGTCGGCTGAATCAATATGAGACCGAAAAAATGGCCGCCGATCTTTTCCGCTGTGGTTTCCGTCGGGTACGTCCCGGAGAAGTGGCTGATCTCTACATTATTAATACATGTACCGTTACCCATCGCGCCGATTCCTCCAATCGCTACCTGATCAATCGGGCGGCGCGAGAGAACCCGTCCGCCCCGATTGTGGTGGTGGGGTGTTATGTCGACGGGGAACCGGAGCGAGTGGCGGCCATGCCGGCCGTGACCCTGACGCTTGGCAATAGCGATAAACCACACCTGATCGAAATTCTACGCGAGCATTTGCCGGATTTATTCGATAGTGATTTTCAGCCTGCCACAACACCTTCCGTGGCCGCTTTCGAACGATACAACCGTTCCTGGGTCAAGGTGTCGGACGGCTGTAACCAGTGGTGTGCTTTTTGCATCCTGCCACGGGTGCGAGGCCGGCTTGTCAACCGGCCGGCCCGGGAGATCGTCGACGAGATCAACGGATTGACCGCCAAGGGGTTTAACGAGGTGGCCCTGACCGGCCTGCATCTGGGGCTTTATGCCAATCCGGACGCTGAACCGCGGATTCCCAATCTGGCCTCCCTGTGCCGTTTGATTCTGGCCGAAACAGACCTTCGGCGTATCCGCCTTTCTTCAATTGAGCCGCAGACGGTTGACGATGAGCTTCTCGGAATTTTTACCGATTTTGGGGATCGTATGTGCCGCCATCTTCACATGCCGCTCCAATCGGGGTCCGATCGGCTTTTGAAAGCGATGCGGCGTCCGTATGACTGTGACGATTATTTCCGCCGTGTGCAGGCGGTGAGAAAAACGGAGCCGAAAGCTACGATAGGCACCGACCTTATAGTTGGTTTTCCCGGAGAAACCGATGACGATTTCGCCCGTTCTCGGGAAGTAGCGCTGTCCGGTTTGCTTGATTATCTGCATGTTTTCAGCTATTCGGACCGTCCGGGCACCGCGGCTGCGGAATTCCCTGACAAGGTCAATCCCGAAGTTATCAAACAGCGGGCGGGAGTCCTGATTGATGTTTCCAGACAGCTTCGCGCCAGAGCCTATAAACGTCAGATAGGCGAGGTGCTGGGGGTGATTGCCGAGCACAAACGGCCGGATAAGGCCGAGTTTTGCGGTATCTCCGACAATTATATAAGGGTGCGTTTGCCCGATGACTATGCGGGCGGGCGTGGCATTGTTCAGGTGCGTGTTACCGGCGCCCGGGAGAAGTATGTCGAGGGCGATTTGACAGGCTGACTGTTTTTCGCTCATTTCTTTCCTCTTCATTCGGAAAATTATTCCTCGCATGGCGGTAGCAGATTGTGCCCGTGCGGTTCGCACGTAAGCGCAACACACGTTGCCGCAACTACTTACAACTAAACGATCAAAGTTGGCATCCGGCTTGCTCAATGTCCAGCGGGATAATACTGGATCCCGGAGTGTAGCTATGGCTGATGAGAAGCAAATAAACGAGCAAGCAAAACCGGAAGAGACCGAAAGTCAGGCCAAAGCCCCCCAAAAGGGCCTGTTGAAATATGTCCTGTTCGGGCTCGGAGGGGTGGTTGTTATCGTTGTGGTCGCTTTCGGTACTCTGATGCTGATCGGCGGGGATTCTTCGGTAGAGACCGCCTCGGATCAGCAGGCGCCCGTGAGTGATACGGTCGAGACCGAGTCCGGCGAACATGAACATTATGAAGCAATCGAGTCAGCCGATGATTCTATTCTGGCCTTGCTGGAAAATGACAGTGTGTCGGTTATCGATGAAATCATAAAGAATCTGGAAGAACTCGATTACGCTCCGGAGGCGGCAGAGCTGGATGAATTTGATGATCTGGATGAGGTGGGGCAGGATAAGAAGGCCGCCGAGGATTCCATCAAACAGGTGAACTGGCTGGAGAAAGAGAAAAACACTCTGGCTGCCCGTGAAAAAGCGCTGAATTCACGCGAGGAAGAACTCAACGCCCTCGATAAAAAAGTATCGCAGAAGATTCTTCGCCTTGACCAGGCCGAATCGGCCCGCATAGCCCAATTAGCCAAACTCTACGACGGTATGGAAGCTCAGGCCGTGGCCCGGTTAATGGCGAATCTGGATGATAATACGGTGGTTTCTATTTTGCCGCGCATGAAGTCGAAGAATGCCTCACAGGTGCTTTCACTGATGCCGGCCAAAAGAGCCGCCAAACTGTCCAAACAGATGATTACGATTGCGGAGAAATAAACAGTGACACCGGATTCGGCCAACATAATGAACCTTCTGCCGGGTGGTATCGGGGTAAACCCATCATCACCGAGCGGAGGGCCGGTTGCGACCGAAGCTGATGGCAATGCCTTCGGCGATCTGCTGTCTCTTATGGTTGCCGGTGAAGAAACTGGGCCGCAGGTGGAATTGCCCGGGCTTGAATCGAACGAAACCAATCGGCCATTTTCTGAATTGTTGTTACAAACCGAGGCGGAAACAGCCGTCCCGGTCGATCTGGTGAGTGCTCTGGCGGTAGCGCTTGATCCTGGAATGACGGCGACAGTTGTTGCCGGCCCGGAGATGCCGGTGCAGACAGAGAACCCGGTTTCTTTGCTCCCCCAACGGTCGCAATGCGCGCTGTTGATGAATGAAGAGTTGACAACGTTCGTGCCGGATGGTCTGGAGCCGGCCACCTATCGGGTGATGGCCTCCCGAATTGCGGACGGACAAGTTGAGATAACGGTCGCAGCCGAAGAAAAACAAACTCAACCGGTGAAAGTGACAATCCCGGTGGAATCGTTCTCGGAGGTGGAGAGTTCGACGGAGTCCGAATCGCGGGTGCGGGTGGTGTCGGAGGCGACAACGAAGGCTACAGCGACGGTTCCGAAAACTTTAACACCGCTGAATGACCAGTCGCTTAGCGAGACGACCCGATTGGAAAAGCTCCTGAGCGAACTTAATCTAAAGGCGATTGAGGTTCAGCGCGAATCCTCCGCGCAATCGGAAGCGGTCGAAAAAGATCCGGTTAAGGTCCGCTTGGTGGGCGAAAAGGGCGGGCAGCCACTGGTCCTCAAGGCGGAACTGTCCCGGCAGGAAATATCGGTTAAAACGATCTCTCGGTCTGCCGCTTCGACCAGGCTGGCGACGGCGGAAACCGCAGCCGACGAGCCCTCGGCTACCGTGGAGATGGAAGCTAACGCGGTCAAGCCGACTCGGTTCGTGCATGCCGTTACGCCGGATGCGACAAGCTCTCGTCAATCGATAACTTTCGATCTGGCCGAGCGTCTGGCGGCCCAGAAAGTCGATCCGCTGGTTGAGCAAAATCCTTCGGTCGATCAGTCCGTGTCCGGGAAAACTTCGGTTCTGGCCGAAGAGACACGAGTTAATCTGCCGAACGTTCGTTTCACCCTGCCGGATATGATAGCCAAGCCGTCTCTGCCCGGTAATCAGTCAATAATGATAAAAATCGAGCCGGAGCAGTTGGGCCCGGCGCGTTTACATTTGACCATGCGCAACGACGCTTTGACCGCGCGCGTGGTGGTCGACAACTCCCTGGCCAAAGTGGCCGTGGAGCATTCTCTCGATCAACTTTCCAATCAACTTGCGCGCGCCGGCGTTCAGGTGGATCGCATCGAAGTAGCGTTGTCGGGAGAGAATGCCGGACAACAGCAGTTCGACCGTCAGTCGGAATGGTCGGGATCACGTCGCATTCGACAGCCGCGTTTCGATTTGGAACAGGAACTTGGACAGGTGGCGCCGTCGCCCGTTATTTCGCCTTCAACCCAAGAGTACTTGCGGGCCGACGGCGTCAACCTGTTAGCGTAGGAGAAAGACCATGGGATTCATATCACCGGTTGCCACCGATTCAAACGGCGATGCCGTAGCCACGGGAAGCCTGCAAACTCTGGGGAAGGATGACTTCCTGGAGTTGCTGGTGACCAAGCTGCAATATCAGGACCCGCTTGACCCGACAGATGACGAAGATTTCATCGCCCAATTGGCCCAGTTCTCGAGTCTGGAACAGATGAGCAATATCGCCGATGGCATCGAGACTTCCAACGAGTGGGATTACCTGCAGATGCAATCCATGAACAACGTCATGGCTTCGGGTTTCATCGGCAAGGAAATCAAGGCGGAATACGATGGGTTCTGGGTGGATGATTCCAGTCAGCCCAGTATTTCATACACGACTACCGAGTTTGCCTCGGAGATCAAGTTCGTGGTCCGCGACGAGGACGACAACATCGTCGCCACGATTACGGAAAGCGACATCGGGGCCGGAACTAATACGTTCACGTGGGACGGCAAAGATGATCTCGGCAACACGGTAGCCGAGGGTTATTACACGGTAGAAGTAACCGCCACCACGCCTTCGGGCAGTACGTTCACGCCCACTCTGTCTCTGGTGGGTATAGTAGATTCGGTCGTTTACCGCGACGGTGCGGCGTATCTGGTTATCGACGGTACGGAAGTGGCGTTGGGCAACGTGGCCGGTATTGGTGAGCCGGGTACGTTCAGTGAGAGTTAAAAGGGAGAAGAGGAGAGAAGGAGAGGGTGAGATGAGCACGGGGAACGCAGTGAGGATCAACAATTATCAACGCCCGTTCGACTTGTCGGAGGTCGTTAGTCGCGGGAAAACGAAACTCGACCGTTCGGAAAATACCGAGGGGACATTCAAAGAGATGTTCTCACGGGAACTGGCCGATTCGCGCGGAGTTGTTTTCTCTCGTCACGCCAGGGAGCGGTTGTATTCCCGCGGGATAGAGTTTTCCGACGAACAACTGACCCGTGTAGCCGAGGCGCTGGACAAAGCCGAAGCCAAAGGGTCGAAAGAAACGTTGATCCTTACCGATGAAACGGCCCTGGTCGTTTCGGTCGCGAACCGGACGGTAATAACGGCGTTTGATCGAGAGAATCTCCGCGAAGGCGTGGTGACCTCGATTGATTCGGCCGTGATTCTGTAGGAACGAGATATGTTTGAGGATAAACGAAAGAAACTCGAATCAAGGTTGGACCCCATTATAGATGGGGAGACCTTGCGGGTACGCAAGGAGGTAGATGTACCATGATGGCATCACTGTTTTCTGGTGTGACCGGATTGAAAAATCACCAGACCAAGATGAACGTGATTGGCAACAACATCGCCAACGTCAACACGATCGGATATAAAGCCGGTCGGGTCAATTTTCAGGAAGCCCTGGTGCAAACGTACAAGGGTGCCGGTCGACCCAGTTCCGTTTCCGGTGGTACCAACCCCGTCCAGTTAGGTCTGGGGATGCAGGTATCCACGGTTGACAACCTGTTCCAGCAGGGCGGACTGGAGACCACGGGTCAGATAACCGACCTGGCGATTCAGGGGTCGGGATTCTTCATTCTGGCCGACCACAACGGTAATACTTACTACACGAGAGCGGGAGCGTTCGGTTTTGACGCCGATTCCAACATGGTCGATCCGGCCACCGGTCTGTTCGTCCAGGGCAGAATGGCCGACAGCACCGGTGAGATTTCATCACTGGCCACCACGGGCAACATCACGCTGCCATTCGGTCAGCAGGATCCGGCCAACGCAACCTCGCTTATAAGGATGGCCAACAACATCGATATTTCGGCGTCCGATTCCGCGGCATCGCTTACTTCAGCCGGTAACTCGAATGTCGTGGCTGTCAGTGGCACCGCGGTGGATGGCGTGGGGGGTACCCACACGATTTCCATCACCGGTAATCAGGCGGTTCAGGCCGGGTTCACCGGTTCGAACCTCGGTAACGACGGGTTGGGCGGTGACGATTTGGTCGGAGCGTTGGGTAGCAGCATGACGCTGGGAGAACTTGGCGTAACTGTTTTCGACGATTTCGGTATTTCCGTTGATGGTGGCTCCAGTCAGGTAATCGCCGGTTTGAACGCCGGTTCCACGATACAGGACCTGATCAACGCCATTAACCAGATCGACGGTATCACGGCGGAACTGGATGGCGGTGAAGTCAAAATCATGCGCGATAAAGCCGGTGACAATGCTGATTACTTCTTCTCATCGAGTGCCGGTTCGGTTACCACCGGAGTCGGAGGCGGTGCGGTTGCAGGTAATATCGTTGGTGTTATCTTCGGCCTTGACGGGGCCAGTTTCACCTCGGCCGGCGGCGCGGCAACCACTTACGTGGCTACCGATGTATTCACGCCTGATCGCGGTTTTGGAGCCGCGGCCGGTCCTGTTACGACCATTCTGGATCTGGTTTTTGACGACCGTACCGGTATGGTGGTAGGTCTGGACGGTGTGGGTGGCGGCGGTATCGATATTACTACCGGGACCGACGGCCTGGAAGCCACGGGTGGCAGCCCGCTGGTGATTGACACCGAACCGACTCTGCACGCGACTTCGATCAATATCTACGATTCACAGGGTAGTCGTCACACCATGACCGTCGAATTCTTCAAATCGGTCGTATCGAACCGCTGGGAATGGAATGTCACGACCACCGGCGTAGAAGAAATCACGGCCGGTCAGTCGGGGTATGTGTTGTTCAACTCCGATGGTTCTCTGAACACTTTTGATTATTTCGGCGGAGCTTCGGGGGTGACTATCGATCCCAACAACGGGGCATCCGTCATGCAGATAGCCTTTGATGTCGGTACGATAGGCGATTTCGACGGTCTGACCGGTTTCTCGGGCGGGGGTAGTCACTCGGCATCGATTGTCAGTCAGGATGGTTACGGTCTCGGTATTCTGGATGAGATATCCATCGATCAGGCCGGTAACATCTCGGGGATTTTCTCTAACGGTGTGACGCGCGTTCTGGCTCAGATCATGATGGCTGATTTCAACAACCAGCAAGGTCTGCGGAAGGCCGGTAACTCGATGTATCAGGTCTCGCCGAACTCCGGTGAAGCGGTGGAAGGTATCGCCGGTGCGACGATTTCCGGAACGATAACTTCAGGTGCTCTGGAGTCATCGTCGGTTGATATCGCCGAGGAATTCACGAGTATGATCACAACCCAGCGCGGGTTCCAGGCCAACTCCCGGATTATCACCACGTCGGACGCGATGCTGGAAGAACTCGTAAACCTTAAGAGATAGTTTGTTAGATGATAAAGGTCACCAGGATAAACGACCAGGAACTGGTCATAAACGCCGATCTCATCGAGTTCGTTGAGGCGATTCCCGACACCATGATATCGCTGACTACCGGCAAGAAGATCATGGTCAAGGAGTCTATCGATGAGGTCATCCATAGGGTGGCCGGTTTTAAGAGATTGTCCGCTGTCCGGGTCGTTGAGCCGGACAGCGGCAGTTACTCTGACGGGAGATGACCATGGCACAGGATGAAGAGAAGACCACGGCTCAGGTCGGAGAAGATGCCGGGACCGAAGAAAAGAAAGCTTCCGGGGGATCGAAGAAACTTATCCTCTTCGGAGGTATCGGTCTGGGTGTCCTTGTTATTGGCGTGGTGCTGGCGCTGTTCGTTCTTAAACCTATGATGTCAGGTTCGGACGGCGGCCAGGCGACAACCGAAGAGACCGATAACCATGCCGAGAAAAAAGCGGACAAGGAAAAAGGCGGTGCGGAGACATCTCTGCTTTATGCCGTTAAGGATATCGTGGTCAACCCGGCCGGAACCGGGGGGACACGCTTTTTGTCCGTGTCTTTCGGTTTCGAGCTCGGTTCACCGGAACTCGCGAGTGAGTTCGAAGAACGCGAGCCCCTGGTCAGGGATGCCCTGATCACGATTCTTTCGTCCAAGACAGTGGCCGAATTGACGGATGCCAGACAGAAGGAGATCGTTCGTTATCAGGTGAAGCGGCGTCTCTCGAAGCTTTTGCATACCGATGAGATATCCGGCGTATACTACACGGATTTCGTTTTGCAGTAGGGACGGGTTGCGGTGGCTAAGATTCTCTCACAGGATGAAATTGATGCTCTGTTGACAACCGTCACCAGCGGCGATCTGGAAGCCGAAGCCGGGGAGTTCGAAGACGAACGTCTGCGTTCCGTAGTCGCCTACGACTTCAAGCACCCCAACCGCGTTTCCAAAGATCAAATACGTACGCTGGAAAACATGCACGACAACTTCGCCGGCCATTTCGGTTCGGCGCTGTCGACGATCCTTCGTACTATCGCCGACGTTGATCTGGTGTCGGTCGACCAGATTACGTACTCCGAATTCATCATGTCTTTGGTGTCGCCGTCGTGCACGTATACTTTTTCCGCCCCGCCTCTGGATGGTGTCTGTCTGGTGGATTTCAACCCCGCCCTGACATTCTCCATCATCGATCGGATGTTCGGCGGACACGGTAAAATCATGGAAACGGAGCGCGAGCTGACCGGTATCGAGCGGTCGGTTATGGCCACGCTCGTGCAGCGTTTGTATCTGGAGTTGACGAAATCGTGGGAACACCTGGTCAGGATCGATATTGACCAGAAAAGCTACGAGAATAACCCGCAATTCATTCAGATCGTACCACCCGGCGAAACGGTCGTGGTGATATCGTTCCAGGTCAAGCTGTTCCAGGCAACCGGGTTGTTGACGATTTGTTACCCCTACGTTTCGCTGGAGCCGATTGTGACCAAGCTGTCGGCTCAGAACTGGATCGACGCCACCAAAAAGAAAAATATGGATGAAGACCGCGCCATCAACAGCCACAACGTCAAGCGTGTGGAAGCCAACGTGGCCGCGGTGCTTCTTAATTCCCGTATCAAGATGCGTGATTTCCTGATGCTCAAGGTGGGGGATATCGTACCCTCGGAGAAAAAGATAGACATGCCGATAGCCATTACCGTCAACCGACGTCAGAAATACACCGGCCGTCCGGGACTTTCCGGTAAGAAGCGCGCTTTTCAAGTGTTGAGCGTGCGGGATACGGTCGCAGAGGAGAGCAAAAATGACTGACGAAAAGAACATGGACGTTCCGGACGAGAACGAAGCTTCACAGGAACAGAACGAAGCGGTTCAGGCCGCCGATGTCGAGGTAGATGCGGCCGCCGAAGAAGCGGCTGAGGCGACGCCCGAAGAGGCCGAATCGGAAAATATGGAAGAACTCTCGGGAGAAGCGGCTTCGGAAGACGAATTAAAAGTCGTCAACGAAGGTGATGTCGGTGAAGAAGACGCCGAAGCGGCCATGATGAAAATGCTCGAAGGGTTGCCGAACGACGAGTCTTCGGCCAGCCTGGATGATATTAATTTCGGATCGGCTTCGGTTTCCAGAGCGGAGTTTCAGCATCTGCAGGATCCGGCCGGCAGTAACGAGCCTCGGAATATAGATTTGTTGATGGACGTTGACCTGCCGATATCGATTGAACTCGGGCGGACCAAAATGTCCATATCCGATATCCTGGCGCTTGGTCCCGGGTCGGTCGTGGAGTTGAACAAACTGGCCGGCGAACCGGTCGACCTGTTGGTCAACTACAAGGTGGTGGCCAGGGGTGAGGTGGTTGTGGTCGATGAAAACTTCGGCCTGCGCGTCACTCAGTTGATGACCCCGGAAGAAAGGCTGAAATCCCTTGCTGAAGAATAGAAAACAGAATCGTCGCCTGCTCATCATGCTGGTCGCCATTGTCGGTCTGGCTATTGTGGGTTTGTTTGCGATCAACGTCCAGCAGGCTCAGGCTGACCGTAATCCGGTGGGACAGATCACTGACATGGAGTCGGGATCAGCGACGCCGGGTAGCCTGACGGATAATGCGAAGACCGAGAGTGGTGTTTTCGGAGCAATGGTCAAGATGGTCAGTGCCCTGGTGTTGGTGCTGGTGGCCGTTTATGCTGGGTTGTACCTGCTCAAACGGTTGATGAACCGCCGTCACGGGGGGGTCAGTTGCGAGGACGCGCTGGAAGTGCTTAAGACCGTGTATCTGGGGCCGCGTAAGACCGTCTCACTGATAAAGGTGGCTGATCGTTCCGTACTGGTGGGCGTTACCGACCATCAGGTATCGATGTTGACCGAACTCGATGCCGAGGAAACCGCCCGGGCGTTGGCGACAACGTCGGAAACTCCGAGGGCCGAGAGCTTCGAGAGCTTCGGACATGTTTTGAAAACGGCTTCGGCCAAAATAGGCCGACTGAACCTGAGAAGGAAGGGTACGGTTCTGGAATCGTAAATCCCGGCAATCGAGTCGCTTACGAGTGACCCGAGAACCGGCGCGTGACAGGGAAGTTGCCGCCGTTGCCAGCAAAGAGCATATAGGATATGAAAAAACTGCTTAGACTAATCGCATCCGGCGCGGGCATCTGTGTGCTGTTGAGCACCAATCTTGCCGCGCAAACGCTGCCCAAGGTTTCCGTGGAAGTAGGGGAAGCCACCGATCCCTCCGATCTTTCCACGACTTTGCAAATCGTCCTGCTTCTTACGGTGCTGGCTCTGGCTCCGTCTCTGCTGATCATGGTTACATCGTTCATTCGCATGACCGTGGTATTGTCGTTTCTTCGCAATGCCATGGGGGCGAGTCAGATGCCGCCGAATCAGTTGCTGGTGGGTTTAGCCTTGATCCTGACGTTTTTCATCATGACACCGGTGGCCGACAAAGCCTATACCGAGGGTATCAAACCGTACATGGAAGAACAAATTTCGGGGGAAGAGGCCTACGATAAAGCGGTGGCGCCATTCCGTGATTTTATGCTGGCTCAGACGCGGGAACGTGACCTGGCCCTGTTCGTCGATATCGCCGGACTGGAAGCCCCCGAAAATGCCGACGCCGTGCCGTTGCATGTGGTCGTGCCGGCCTTTGTTATCTCCGAGCTGACCACCGCTTTCCAGATCGGTTTTGTCATCTTTATCCCCTTCCTGGTGATCGATATGGTCGTAGCTTCGGTCCTCATGTCGATGGGTATGATGATGCTGCCGCCGATCATCGTGTCGTTGCCGTTCAAGATTCTTCTGTTCGTACTCGTGGACGGTTGGTATCTGCTGGTTAAATCGCTGGTTCAGTCATTCCAGGTATAGGTTGGAAAAGGAGACGAAATCGTGACACCGCAAATGGTCGTAGCTATAGGCCGTGAGGCTCTTACCATTACTCTTTTGGTCGCCGGACCGATGCTGGCGTTCGGACTGATAATCGGTTTGATAATCTCCATTTTTCAGGCCGTGACACAGATCAACGAAATGACTTTGACTTTCGTCCCCAAAATCCTCGCCGTGGGGCTGGCTCTGCTGGTTTTTCTGCCCTGGATGATAAACAAACTGACCGATTTCGCCCGCCATATGTTCGAGCTAATCCCCACTCTTGTCGGTTGAGCGGTTCTGTCCTCTCTCTGACCAGTCGTGAACATTTTTCCAACAGCCGCGGCAATAATTTCCTTTGCTCGGGCTTTCTTCGCCCGGCCCTCCTTTTAGTGTTATCGTAACTTGCGGGGTGGCAACGCCTTACGTTAGTGGGTTTAATCGTTTCATTTCGGCACAAGGCTTGAAATAGCTCAAGTGTCGATAAGCCCAGAATGTAAGGATTACGAGTTGTTTGATTTCATCACCTACGGTACCGCAGAGTTGCAGGTTTTCCTGATGCTTCTTATTCGAGCTTCAGGCCTGCTTCTGACGGCTCCCGTTCTCGGGCACAGCCAGATTCCCAACAAGATCAAAGTCGGTTTGGTGATTCTGTTTGCGCTTGTGGCGATGCCGTCCGTGCCGCCCGAGAGTGTCCCGATGGCTGCCGATCTCGGCACGCTGGCGGGGATGGTGTTGCGGGAACTCATGGTAGGTATTCTGATCGGCTTTTTCTTTCGGCTGTTGTTCAAGGCCGCCGAGATGGCGGGTGCGATTACCGGTTTTCAGATCGGGCTGGTCATCGCTCAGGCTTTTGATCCCAATGCCGATGGCCAGGTGGCCATTATCGGCCGTTTCTGGATTCTTATGGCCAGCCTCATATTTCTGGCCATCAACGGTCACCACCTTGTCATTCGGGCTTTCAACGACAGTCTTACGGTTATTCCCCCGGGTCAGATGCAGGTTCAGGCGGGAACGGCCGAGATGATGATAGTCTATTCGGCCTATGTGCTCGTGCTGGCCATCAAAATTGCCTCGCCGGTGATAGTAACATTGGTGCTTACCGATGTCACACTCGGGACGATATCCAAGCTGATGCCGACCATGAACGTTTTCGTCGTCGGTTTTCCTCTCAAGGTAGGTTTGGGGCTGATGGTGGTGGCGTTGTCGCTGCCCATCTTCTCGTACGTCCTGGAAAAGTCGACGGTTTATCTCAACAATTCGGTAACAGAGTTGCTTCTGTCGATGGGAAGGGTGTGATCCCGCATGGCCGACGACAGTTTCCAGGAAAGAACAGAGAAAGCTACTCCCAAACGACGGGAGCAGGCACGCGAGCGGGGTCAGGTAGCCAAGTCGCCGGATCTCAATGCTGCGGTCGTTATTTGCCTGGGCTTCACGGCTTTGTTTGCTCTCGGCCCGATGGTGGTGGGGCGCGTGATGGACACCATGAGTTACACCATGGCCAATGCGCCGACCATAGCGTCGTCCGACAGTACGTTTTACACCGTGTTCGGTCGTTATCTCTCAAGTTTCATGCTGACCGTCATTCCCGTGTTTCTGGCCATGATCGTTATCGGGGTCAGTGTCAACGTTCTGCAGGTCGGTTTCAAGATCAGTACCAAGTCGCTGGAACCGAATTTCGAAAAGCTGAACGTGATCAGCGGATTGAAGAAGCTGTTTTCGATGAAGTCCGCCGTGCAACTGGTGCGTGATCCGTTAAAACTGCTGCTGGTGGCAGTGGTGGCTTATTTCGTTCTTCGCAGCGAGTTCGATGGCTTCTTCACTCTTGCCGACATGAGCCCGGCCCAGTTGGGTGCGACCATCGGTCGACTGGTGGTGACTACCGCTCTTAAGATCGGCGTGGCTATTCTGGTGATCGCTATCATCGATTTCCTCTATCAACGTTATGAATTCGAGAAATCCATCCGGATGTCCAAGCAGGAAATCAAGGATGAGATGAAGAACACCGAAGGTTCTCCTCAAACCAAATCACGTATCCGACAGATTCAGCGTGCGGCGTCGAGACGGCGAATGATGTCCGCCGTGCCTACGGCCGATGTGGTCGTGACGAACCCGACCGAGGTGGCGGTGGCACTGAAATACGACGCCCAGGCGATGCAAGCGCCGGTTGTGGTGGCCAAGGGACAACGTTTGGTGGCTCAGAAGATCAAGGAGATCGCACGCAAGCACGGTATTCCGATAGTCGAGGATAAACCGCTGGCCCGAGCCCTGCTGAAAATGTGCGAGGTCGGTCAAATGGTTCCGGCCAGTCTGTACCGGGCGGTGGCCGAGGTATTGGCTCACATCTACCGCGTTCAGGGCAGGAAGGTTAGATAGATATGGCGCAGCGACGCAACAATATCCTCGGCAGTCTGGCCACGCGGTCCGATATCGTGCTGGCTGTCGGCGTGGTCGCGATTATCACCGTGCTGGTTATTCCGTTGCCGCCGGCGTTGCTCGACTTCGCTCTCGCTTTCAACATCACTTTTTCTCTGGTGGTGTTGTTGAGTACGCTCTATGTCACCCGGCCGCTCGATTTGTCGGTGTTCCCGGGGATGCTGCTGGTGGTTACGCTGATGCGGTTGTCTCTTAACGTAGCCTCCACCCGACTCATTCTCGGTCAGGCATATGCCGGAGAGGTTATCGAGTCATTCGGTAGCTTCGTAGTGCAGGGCAATTACGTGGTCGGGTTCATTGTCTTCGTCATTCTTGTCATCATTCAGTTTGTTGTCATAACCAAGGGAGCGGGGCGCATCTCGGAAGTGGCCGCCCGCTTTACTCTGGACGCTATGCCCGGCAAACAAATGGCTATCGACGCCGACCTCAATGCGGGAATCATTTCCGATACCGAGGCCCGCAGTCGTCGTGAGGTCATTTCCCGGGAAGCCGATTTCTACGGCGCTATGGACGGTGCTTCCAAGTTCGTGCGTGGTGACGCCATCGCCGGTATTCTCATCACGGTTATCAACATCATCGGCGGTTTCGTTATCGGGGCGGCGATGAACGGTATGTCGATGACCGAGGCGCTGCGCACTTACACGCTGCTGTCGATCGGTGATGGTCTGGTGACGCAGATCCCCGCCCTGTTGGTGTCGACCGCTTCCGGTGTGATCGTAACCCGGGCCGCCGCTACCTCGAATATGGGGTCGGACCTGGCCCGGCAGCTTACCCGGCAGCCGCGCGCAATTCTCGTTTCGGCGGTAGTGTTGATTCTTTTCGGTTTGGTTCCGGGTATGCCGACTCTCACGTTTGTGCTGCTTGGTTTGGCCATCGGCGCGGTCGGTTACATGACCAAGGAAAGCCAGAAGGCTAAAGTCCAGGCGGAAGAGAACAAGGCCAAGGCGTCCAAGAAAGAACAGACCGCACCACGCGAGCGAACCGAAGATCTTCTCAAGGTCGATGCCATCGGGTTGGAAATCGGTTACGGTCTTATTCCGCTCGTTGACGCCAACCAGGGAGGCGACCTGCTTCAGCGAATAGCCACGATCCGCAAGCAACTGGCTACCGAACTGGGGATCATCGTGCCCTCGGTGCGTATCCGCGACAACGTGCAACTCAAACCGAACGAATACCAGATCAAGATAAAAGGCATTCGGGTAGCCGGTTGGGAACTGATGCTTGACCATACTCTGGCCATCAATCCCGGTTTCGTCAAAGACAAGCTCAACGGGTTCGACGTTAAAGAACCGGCCTTCGGACTCAAGGCTACCTGGATCATTCCCAATCTCAAGGAAGTGGCGGAGGCCAAGAACTTCACGGTGGTCGAACCATCGGCTGTGCTGGCTACCCATCTGACCGAAGTGATCCGTGATGCGGCCGCCGAGATTCTCAGTCGGCAGGATGTTCAGCATTTGGTCGATACGCTCAAGGAAGATTATCCGGCCCTTGTGGATTCGATTATTCCGGAAGTACTGCCGCTCGGGACGCTGCATAAGGTGCTTCAGTCTCTCCTGCGCGAGCGTGTTCCCATTAGAGATATGGCGACTATCGTCGAGACGGCCTCGGATTACATTCATACGACCAAGGAGCCCGACGTCATCGCCGAATACGTACGCATGGCTCTGAAAAGACAGATCACACAACTTTACAAAGATAACTCCGGCAAGATAAACGTGTTCACTATCGATCCGGCGCTCGAACAGCAACTGGCCGAATCGGTGCAAAATACCAAGCAGGGATTAATGCTGGTGCTTGATCCGGCTATGACCGAGAAACTTCTCGAGAGGATCAGCCAGGAAGGTGATAAAATGCAGGCGGCCGGTCTGACGCCGCTGTGTATCTGTTCACCTAATGTACGACTGGCTCTGCGTCGCCTCGTTGAAGTTTCCCAGCCACAGCAGGCCATAATCTCATACAACGAAGTCCTGCCGAATGTGGAAATCGTGTCAAGCGGCATGGTGAGGTTACAGGATGATAATTAGATCGTTCGTGGCGGAATCCGTAGCGGGGGCGCTTAAGGATGTACGCTCGCAGATGGGTGGCGAGGCGGTGGTTTTGAAAACCCGTCGTTTGTCCGAGAATGACGAAGGCGGCCGTTTCGAAGTTACCGCCTGTCTGGACAAGCCGACCGCCGGTCAGGCGACAACGGTTCTGACCAATCGTCGGGCCGCCGGACCGTCGCCGCAGTCCCCCGTAAAGACGTCGCCGAAACCAAAGGCAGTTCCTCGGGTGGCGACCGGTCAGCCGTCGGCCGTATCAGTGGAGACGCCGGTCGTAAACGGCAATACGGTGTCCGAAAGCTCTCTGGAGAAACGTCTGGCGGGCATCGAAGAAAAACTCGAGCGGTTGCTCCGGGCCGATCAAACGACGGAGCCGCCGTTGCCCGCTGAAGACAATGGTCCTATCGGCGAAGCTATCCGTGCTATGAAAGCAGCGGATGTGCCCGAGACGTTTGTCCGTTCGTTTTTTCAAAATCTGCGCGAGTCCGATCCGAAACGAGAGATTACCGATGAGGTTATCCGTGAGCAACTCCGGCAGCATATAGAAACGATAGTCGAGCCGTTGAGTGCCTTCCGGGCCGGTGATCGCGTTGTTTTTGTCGGGCCGGCCGGTGCCGGTAAGACGTCGGTAGTCGGTAAACTGGCTTCACGTCTCGTGCTCGAAGACAAACAGACGGTTACCCTGGTAATGCTCGATGCTTCCAAGGTCGGGGCTCTTGATGAGGTGGAAAGCTACGGCGAGCTTCTGGGTGTCGACGTGACCGACCAGAGCACGGTTATAAGTGGACCGGACGATGACCACCGGGTGGTGCTGATCGATACCGGCGCTATGTCCGTGGACACGGATAAGGCGGGGTCATTTGCCGAACATTTGAATCAGGTAAGGCCCACGGTCCGTCTGGCTGTGCTGTCGGCTACCATGCGCTCGGCCGATATCGCGTCATGGGCTCGTCAGGCCTCCGCTATGGGGGTGACTCATCTGGTTCTTACGATGACTGATTTGACTCCTTCCTGGGGCGGCATTCTGGCCGCTTGCGAGGCGGGAGGACTTAAACTGGCCTGGTCGACCGATGCGTCCAGTGGTGCGGGACAGGTCGTTGTTCCCGACGTGTCTTCTCTTGTTGCCCACTTGTTGGGTGAGGAGGTGACACGTGGATAGACGTCAGCGTGTGACTGCCGCTATGTCGCCATCGGGCAGGACCGGGGTCAGGATTATCTCCGTGCTTTCGGGCAAGGGAGGAGTGGGCAAGTCCGTTATTGCCTTCAATCTGGCCGAGCGTCTTGCTGCCGGCGGGGTGCGGGTTTTGTTGGTCGATGCCGATTTCAATTGCGGCAATATTCACCTGCTGGCCAATACATCGTCTGACTACGGAGTCGAAGAATTCGGTGGCGGGAAACTGTCACTGGCCGAGGCGGTGATAAGCTATTCTTCCGACCTGGATATTCTTCCGTCGGTGCGAACAGGCGATGTGTCATCGCTTCATAATGTCACCGCGGCGGCTCGGTTGGCCGCGAACCTGCGACAGCAGGCGTCGAATTACGATCTGATCGTGTTTGACCACAGCTCCGGGGTATCCAATCCGGCCACGGTGCTGGCCAGCGCTTCCGATATCAACATAATCGTTTTGATCCCGGAGTTGACGTCGATATCCGACGGTTACGGTTTGTGCAAATATCTCCACAAATCGAATCCGTCAGTTGAATGTCGTCTGTTGCTCAACCGGGTGAATTCAAACGAGGAAGCGCAATATGTCCGGACCAAGCTTGGCGCGATTATGGACCGGTTTCTCAATTGGCAGCCACGGTTTGCGGGCTTTTTCCCGGAGGATAAGGCGGTTCTTCGTTCTATTGCCGCCCAGTGCCCGATAGCCCGGCTTGACGGGGAATCTTCCGTATTTCAACAACTTAACTATTTGGCCGCAGCCCTGATCTCTGAATTGGTCGGGGTTAAGCCGGCTCTCGGATTACAAACGGTAAATAATGACGCGGCGATAGCCGATATAAGGGGATAGCATTCATATGGTTACGACAGCAAAGGCTCCGAAGAAGCATGGGCGTAAGGACCAGCCCAAGGCTATGACCAGAGCGGCGGTCGAGTCACGCACAAAAAGATGGGAAGTCACGGCGCGGGACTGGTCTCGTTATCAGAAGAACCCGACACCGGAACTCCGCCAGCGGCTTCTGAACAAGTATCTGCCATTGGTGCGTAACGTGGCCGCACGCATGGCCATGGGCTTCCCGCGCTCCGTGGAACTGACGGACCTGGTGAATACCGGAGCTATTGGTTTGGTCGAGGCGTTCGGGAATTTTGACCCCGAGCGCGGGGTCAAATTCGAGACCTATGCCGTACCCCGCATACGCGGTGCCATTTTGGATGAACTGCGGGCTCTGGACTGGGTGCCTCGTTCGACCCGGGCCAGATCACGTGAGATAGATCGAGCCCTGACGCATTTGGAAAACCGTCTGGGCCGTCAACCGGAGAAAAGCGAATTGGCCAGACATCTGAAACTGACGGAGGAAGAGTTGCATCACGCTCTCGATGATGTTTCCTGCACCAATATCCTCTCGCTGGATGAGATCATATATCCGGAGGATGACAACCGGCAGGTGCCACGTATCGAGACGGTTTCGGATCACAGCAGTCTGAGCGTGTTGGGTATGATCGAGAAAGGCGAGTTGCATTGTTTTCTCGTCACGGCCATCGGTAACCTGACCGAACAGGAGAAGCTGGTAATTTCGCTGTACTATTTTGAGGAATTGACCCTGAAGGAGATCGGCGAGGTGATGGTGATCTCGGAGTCGCGCGTTTCACAAATTCACACCCGCGCGGTGAAGAAACTCCGAGGCATGGTCAGAGATAAATTCGCTCTGACCGGCTGAGGCCGATCCCCGGGCAAACGGGAGCAGGACATATGGACGGACCTGACGGCGTAGACAGAATAATGCGCGGTCCTTCCGACCGAGTGCATCAGGCACAGCATTCGAATAAGGACAAAAGGGAACAGTTCGCCCGGGCTCTCAGGGAAAAAATGGAAGAAGAACTGGACGAGGAAAGGAAGCGACGGACTGACGACGCATTGATTATCGACGGGCAACGTTCAGACGACCCGGAGTCCGAGCCGGAGGAAGATGAAGCGACGGCAGATGAAGCAGATGAAGCAGATGAAGAAGATGAAGCAGATGAAGAAGATGAAGAAGATGAAGAGCCGGAGGTCGAGATCGAATTACAGGGAGACGAAGACGAACCGACGGGAGACGACGATAGCGATTCCTCTGACTTGCAACACATCGACGTCAAGGCGTAGTTCGAAAGGAGAAGTGACATGGACGTTATTTCCGAACAATTGATGGATGCGGGTTTGAACGCTCTGGGTTACCTCGTGGCCGGAGGGTTGGGCATGCTTGTTTATTCGGTGTTCCGGAGCCGTCGTCGGGTGCCCGCCGTACAGGCAGTCGGCACCGAGTCGCAGCCTCAACCGCAGCCGACCAAAAAAACACAGGATAAAAAAGTAGAGTTCATCAACTTGCTCAGTAGTGACAGTTCCCGAGCGGCACGAAGTTCGTCCGGCAACGTCGGATCGGCGTCATCCGCCGGGACCGGCCGTCGTGATCGGACCGAAATCGTTCGTCTGGCGCGGGAGATGATTAAAGCCGGAACGCCTCACGAGATGATCAAGCGCACGCTGCCCATTACCGACGGCGAACTGGCCCTTTTGCGGACAGGAAACAATCGACAGTAAATCGGAGATAAACATGCCAAGTGAGAGCCCGTTTCTGTTATTCAAGGTCGAATGCCCGATCTGCAAGACCATTAACGAGTTTGAGCAGATAAAGGTTGGCGCATACACCGAAGAGTCTCGAGATACGGATTTCTGCCCGGTGAATATAACCTGGCGTTATCCCAGGTATCAGGCGCAGAATCCTCTGTTGTATTTTACCGCCACCTGTAGCAACTGCTATTACACTCGCGAGTTCACGAACAACTACAAAGAGTGGAAGAACGATAACACCTTCCGCACTTACCGGCTCAAGACGATCAAGACCAAGCACCTTGAGCAGCTTTCGACGGCCGATTCGATTCTCAAGCGGTTTGGCGAGGTTATTGACACTCAGCGGCACCACAATGAATCTGCTATTATCAAACTGCATCTGGCGGTTTTCGATGAACAGTTGAGCGATCACGTCAGCAACCTTGATCTGGGGCGGTATTATCTGCGCATCGCCTGGGTTTTCAGGGATCTGAACAAGGGTGAAAACCCCGGTCAGACACTTCTGAACAGTCTTCTTCGAGAAATGAACAGCCGGTATTGCGGGCTTGCACAGGCGGTGGAAAACTCCCGCCAGAGTCTGGACGAACTGAACGCGAGTGTGACAGCTCAGTTCGAGGCCGCTCAGATTCCCGCCGAGATACAATCACGCATGTTCAGTCATCGGGATCGTTTCGAAAGCGAATTAGCGACCATAAATGAAACCGTCGGGTCGACCGAGACCAAACTGGAACAATTCAAGTCGCTGCTGGACGAATATCGCACCGACGTTCTCGGCGGTCAGCAAGTCGACGGACAGGTGCCATTCGCCGAGTGCAGTTCTTTTACCGATTACCTTTTGCAGCTTCAGCGTACCTGGGACGGTGTCGTCACGAGTGAGCGCGAGGCCCTGGAACATGCGATCCGTTTTTACAAGGAAGCTTATTCCAGCGGGCGGGACATCGCCGCCGGAGCGCAGCAGATTCAGGCGGCCTATCTGATCGCCGAGCTGTCGCGTCGTATCGGTGACCATGACGAGGCCAAACGTTTCTTCGCCAGCACGATCAAGTCGGGTCAGGAGTTCATATACGAGCACCGTCGCGACCGTTCACGCACCGTACTGGCCAGGAAGATTCTGGAATTGGCGATTGAACAGGGACGAACGAATCTACAGGCAGCCGAAACGGCCTGAGCGATTGAAGGATAGTAGGTGTGCAGTCGGTTAAGCATGACAACACTCTTGATCTGAGAATCTGGGAGAAGATCAGAATCGTGGCCGGCGACGGACCGGAAGCCGGATATTACGAGGCCCGCGTCGAGGACGTGATCAATGGCGGAGTTATGGTTACCAACCCGGAGCTGGTCGGTGGCAAAACTCTGCTTCGCCACGGTATGATGGTCAGGGTGCAGATGACGCGAACCGATGCCGCCTATGAGTTTGAATCGCGAATTCGGGTGCAGGTTCTTAATGGGACCAGGCGGGTGATTCTCTCACCGCCGCGGCGAACGCAGAGAGTTCAGCGCCGGTTGTTCGTGCGCGTCGAACTATCCGTACACGTGCGTTACGCTCTGGTCGACGACGATACCGACTGGACCGATTTTATGACCAGGCTGCACTGGAACCATTCGTACACCCGCGATATAAGCGGGGGAGGTATTCTGCTGAGGCTGGTTGAGCCGATTGAGTCCGGCGCCCTCCTCGCCATGGATATCGAGATGTTCGAGAAAATTCATTCTTCCAGACTGATCCTGGGTAAATGCTATCGAACGATCAGGGAAGAGGGTGAGACATACGCCGGGGTGAAGTTTCTGCTGGCCGAGGGACTGCGCGAAAATGTCAAGGGCAAGGCTCTCGATTTTATACCGCCGGCGTTCCGCCAATTCGGCCGGAAAGACCAGGACAAGCTGGTCACTTTCCTTTTCAACGAACAAATAGAGCTCAGGCGAAAGGGGTTGATCTGAGGTGGCGAAAACTCCCGGGACATACAGCGGAGGGACCTATGATTTTGCGGTCAAGCAACTGGACGTGTCAGCGCTGGTAGGGCGGAATATCGATGTCTACTCTCACCAGTTTCCCGGTAAGCCGCTGAGCAGCAAAGTGGTGGCGGTTACGGAGGAACAGTTGCTGGTCGAGAGCGGGGGGCATCACGATACTATCGACAATCTGGTCAACCGCCAGGAAGTCGTTATTCAGTTCCCTTATCGTGGTCAGGTTATCGCGGTCAAAGCCGTCGTCAAGCGCACGGTCGGCGGCCATTGTTCGCTGTTGCTGGCCGATCACGCCACCCCGTTAACCCAGCGTCGTTTTCGACGTGTGCCGATGGATCTGACCGTGCGCATGGCCCCGTACCCCGTGATCGGTTCGCGGAAAACATCGCTTGAACGTCTGCGCTGGCTGGAATCGGAAACGATCAATTTCTCCGGCGGGGGCGTGCTGGTGAAAGTGCCGTCGATGCTTTCGTCGAACGTCTTTTTGCTCATGAATATCGATTTTGATATCTACGAATTTCCGTCGTTGGTCCTCTGCAAAGTTTGTCACTGTCATCAGTATGATGATCGTCATTTTCAGGCCGGGGTGGAATTCGTTCTCAAAGGAACTCTGGAGAAGATGTTCTCCGAAGTGCACAGGAAAACAATGCCACCGTGCTTGTTTCAATATACCGCCATGCAACGGGCCGAACTCAACAAACAATTGATCGACTGGGATACGAAAAGAAAAAGCAGTTCAAGATAGGAGCTTGTCCATGAAGACTAACGAAAAAGTCGAACACGCCCGCGACAATTATGCCGAGGGGGAAGAAATGGCGGCACGGAAGCCGCTTCGAGTCGAGGCTGAAAATCGACGTCGGTATATTCGTCTGGAGATAGCCGCGCCGATGTCGCTGCAGAAGATAAAAGACCTGGCCGGCAACTTCTGGCCCGAAGGTGACTGGCACGTGATCAACGGTACCGTGCTGAACATCTCGGCCGGTGGTGTTCTGGTTGAAGTGGATCAGGCCGTGAACGAGGGGGATGTGGTTTCCATGCATTTCACTCTTCAGGACGTTGAAGGTCTGGATCACGTTCTGGGCTTTGTCAAGCGCGTTGATTCGGATCAGGAAGGATTCATAGCCGGTATCGAGTTCATTTCGCGCGCCAGACTCGCCGATTGCTTCACCAATGCCGAGGTGGACATACTGAGCGAGGAACACGTTCATTTCGATGAATCGGTTCGTCGGTTGCTGAATAAGTATGTCTACCGCGAGAGAGTCGCGGCGGAAGGGAAGTGATGCTGATGCTGCGCAAATATGGTTTATGGTTGCTGATTCCGCTTGTTGCCTTTGCGGTGCCGGCTCAGGGCGCGGCTCGTAAGTTGTTGCTTCAGATCGAATCACCCCCCCTCGCCTGGGGCCAGTGTATGCTGGAGAACAAAATAAACACCGCTCTGAGTCGCAATCCCGATCTGCGGGTTCATTCGACATCGGCCATGTCGGACCAGCCGGCTTTTCCGGAAGATCATTACAATCTGGACAGCCTGGTCGATTGGGGACGCGAGATGGGCGGTCGGTATTTGTTGCTCGTGGCGATCAACGACGAACGATTGGAGAGACGCAAGTCGTTCAGTATTCCTTTGTTCGTACACAAGTATGAAACGGTCGGGGTTATCAGGGGGGAGATGAGACTTCTGGATTTGCAGAAGAATCGTTTGTTGGCGGCCGAGCCGTTTGTCACCGAACTCGGCGGACCAAGGCAGTTCCAGGGACCGTGCGACGAAAACCGGAACGATCCGGGGCTTCATATTACGGCCTCCGACAAAAGCGTGTTCTTCGAACGTCTCGAAGATAAACTGGCCGATCACTTGGTGACAAGAATTACCAAATTAACCGGGGGACGATAGTGTGATTTGGCAGAACAGCACACAAACAGACGAAGGACCGCCGACTCGGTTCTGGGAGAAAATCAATCTGATTGCCGAGATATCATCTCTGTGTCGCCGCCCCAGACCGGACGGTTCTTCTTTTGTGGACGTGTTGCAACTGATACAGACGATGGTCCCGTTCGATGCCGCCACGATTTACGTGCGCCGGGACGATGGTCGCGGGCTTAAGGTGCTGGCCTGTCTGGCCGAAACGGTCCCGTTGCCTTCGTTTCTTGCCGAAGCCTCCGATCAGCCGTTGAAACACTGGGCCTCCCGGGATACGAAGGCGCTGCTGTATACCGGCGAGGAAAGCCAGCGCGATTTCGGACCCGATTGTCCTTTCGATACCCTGATGGTAGTACCGCTGCTCGTTGGTGAAGAAGCCATAGGTGTTTTGGCCTCGGGCGCATTTGCCGTCGGTATGATACGAAAAAAGCACATCAAACTGATGCATGTCATAGCCGACCAGGTGGCCGTATCGCTCGAACGACTCAACTACATGGCCCAGATTGAAGCCAAAAACAAGGCCCTTGAGCAGGCTCATGCCAGGCTCAAAGCCGCTCAGAAACGAATTATCGCTCACGAGAAACTGTCGGCGGTTGTCGAGTTGGCGGCATCCATCAACCACGAGATCAACAACCCTCTGTCGGTGATCGTTGGTCATGTTCAGTACCTGTTAATGAAAATGGATGGGATCGACAAGGAAACGGCCGATCGCCTCAGACGAATCGAGAGATCGGCGATGAGGATTAGTGAGATTAATCGCAGCCTGTTGGGAATTGAGTCAATCGTGGCCGAAGACTCACCGGGTGACAGAGAGGTCTGTCAGTATGAATCGGTGCCGTGATGACAAAAGCACGCTTGAGGTGTACCTGTGGCGGAAATGAATGACATGAAAAGGAACAAGAATTTGGAGCTTGTCGAAACGGTCGACGCTCTGTCGGAGGAGACCAAAGATCTGGCTCTCAATCTTGCTCTGTATTTGGCTAAGGCAAAAGCTCGGGGAAACGCCGAACGTCTCAATCGTCTGGAACCGGAATTCGTCCGTCTGGTTAACGGTGCGGTTAAAGTTGTTCAGGAACTGACTGTAATACTGAATGCGGCCAAAGATCAGGAGAAAATGATATATGAATTGCCCACCGGCCAGCCGGTCAAGGATCATATCGAAGCCAGGCTCGAGTCCATTGTTCAGCAGTGCAACAGGATAATGGCGGAACTGGCCGGTTTAAGAGATATAGTAATATGACATTAACTTGCCCAACCCGGCAACTCTGTTGCCGGCAGGATCGCGAGGAGCCGCCCCGGGGCTGGAGAAACCCCTTAAGGTGGTCGATAACTTTGATATACGGGGTATCGCATCTTCTCGATCTTGCTGATGATTTATGGAAAAAGCGGGACCAGAGAGGCACAATATGACACAAATGAATCTCGAAACAGTTACTCAAAAAGCCAGGGAGCGTGGCGAACCTTTCAGAATACTCATTGTTGACGATGAACAGTGGGTAAGGGAGGTTTTCAAGGATTTTTGTAAGCTTACCGACGCTTTCAACGTCGATATGGCCGCCAATGGTGCCGAAGCCGTCCAGATGGCCGGCAGTAACACGTACGACTTGATAACCATGGATCTGATAATGCCGGAGATGTCCGGTTTGGAGGCTCTTTCGGCAATAAAAAAGTCTTCGCCGAAGGTCCCGGTCGTCGTCATCACGGGTAACGCCACCGACAAACTGGTCAATCAGGCGGGGGTGCTGGGCGCGTGCAAGGTAATGTACAAGCCAATCCGGCTGGAAGATTTCATTTCGGAACTGACCTCGGCGCTGGTCAGATAGAAGCTTTTCCGCGGAGACCCGGATGCAGAGAAGGGGGGACCGCGGAGAAGCGAAGAAAAAAAGGGCAGGGGACCAAAGGGATGAAAAGTTCGATATCGATTCTGGCCGTCGATGACGAGATCGCGATGCGGGAGATGCTCGTCAAGATTCTCGCTCGTGAAGGATATAATGTATTCACGGCTGAAGACGGCGACGCCGCTCTGGCAATGCTGGATAACGAGTCTATTGATATCGTCATTGCCGATTTCAAAATGCCCGGGCTCGACGGTTTTGAACTGCTCAAGGTGGTAAAGCAGAACTATCCGCATGTCGGGGTAATAATGATGACGGCCCATGGTGATACCTATACGGTGAAAGACGCTTTGCTCCTCGGCGCGGACGAGTACATTACCAAGCCTTTCAAGAGCTTTGAAATCGCACTGGTCGTGGAACGGGCGTATTGGCGAATACTGTCGGCACGTGACAGGGTTCCCCGGGAAGTGGAATAAAGGGGTAACAGTGGATCAGGCCACATCCGGTCAGCGGACCAGAGTCAAAATCACCGTTAGTAAGGATTCCATGACGGCATCCATGCTGCTTCGGGGGCCCGTCGATAGAGAATCTTCTCTCGCTGTCGAAGAGGTGATGGACGAGTTGCAAAGAGCCGGGGTGGTTTTCGGTATCGATCACGCCGCTATCGAAAAAGCCATTCAGGAAAGACGATACAACACCCCGATTTATGTTGCTTCCGGTACGAAACCTCAGCGGGGCGATAATGCCCGTTTCGAATACCACTTTGCAACCCATGCTAACCTGAAACCAAAAGAAGATGAGTATGGGCATATTGATTACCGGGACATAAATTTCATTCAGAATACCGAGAAGGATGCGTTGTTGGTGACCAAGATACCCGCAACGCCCGGTAAACCGGGCATGTCGGTGCATGGCAAGGAAATCGCCAGTTTGCCGGGGCGCGACCTTCAGTTCAATTACGGGACCAATACCCGAATCAGCGATGACGAAACCCAGCTTATCGCCGCGGCCAGCGGTGTTATCCAGTTCAAGAACAACAAGGTTTCGGTCAGCGATGTCATCGTGATATCCGGAGATGTCGACCATTCGGTGGGTAATATCGATTGCCGCGGTTCGGTGCACGTTCGGGGACATGTAAGAGCCGGCTTTACTCTTAAGATCGATGGCGATCTGGAAGTCGACGGGAATGTCGAGGATAGTGACATCTCAGTTGATGGTAACATCTATGTCAAGGGTGGATTCTTCGGTGAAGGTACCGGTAAGATGCGGGCCGCCGGTGATATCACGGTCAAGTACGCCGAGGGACAGCGTTTGCTTGCCGGTTCCAATGTCGAAATCGGGGCGGAGATGATCAACTGCACGGTTACGGCGGGCGGCCGGGTATGGGTGAAAGGTCGCCGAGGCAAGATAGTGGGCGGTCAAATCCGGGCAGGCAAGGGGATACGGGCCGCTATTCTGGGCGCGGATGCCGGTACTCGCACGCAGTTGATGGCTGGTTATGATCACAAGACAATGACGCGCTATGTCGAGGTTGTAAAAGAACTGGGACGATTGGAAGAGGATGGCGAGAGAGTGAAAGAAGGCCTGTACGGTTTGTACCGGGCACAGATGGACGGTGAACTCTCGCCCGACAAAAAAGCCGCCATGGCCAAGCTGGAGGCCTTCCGGGAGCAACTGCCGGAAAGTCTCGGGAAGCTCAATGAAGAAAAGGCCGAACTGGAAAAAGTCATGCTCAAGATGAAGGGCGCCAGTATCGTTGGTGATAATACCATCTATCCCGGGGTCAAAGCTTCCTTCGGGATTATCTATCTTGACATTGTTGATGAGATGAGGCACACCGAACTGACTCTGGAGGCGGGTAAGGTGCATGCCTCGAAATTCAAGCCCGATTGATCATCCCCGACCATAGCCGGCAGCGAGCTTTGCCTGGCCGGCCAAGTTTAAGCCCCGCATGCCCTTGCGGCGGCTTTTCGAAAAACTCTTGCCCTGCAGAACCAACGGACTATATTGAGGCCTGCATTCGATTCGGAGAGGTGGCCGAGAGGCTGAAGGCGGCGGATTGCTAATCCGTTATAGGGGTAACACCTCTATCCAGGGTTCGAATCCCTGCCTCTCCGCTTTTTTGGGTATATTCCGGGCACATCCTTTACAGTTCATTCCGTGCAGATGGTTTACACCTTGACATATAATCACCTTGAAGGAGGTATTGTATGCCATGAAAGTAGACCAGATTTCTACCCGTTATAACAACCCGGAGAGGAAGCCGCCCCGGAGCTGATTATGCGGCCGTTGAAAGGGAAACTTACTGTGGTCGCGGGGACGGTCGACAAAACCTGATTTTTTGACGATATCAAAGATTATAGATTATAATAATGTATGGCGAATGGTTAAGTAATAAAGCAATCGGGGTATAAGGTGGTTTCGCTTAAAAGCGCTACGCTATCGTTAATAACTCTGTTACTCGTTTTTGTTATGGTACCCGTCAGAGCCGAGGTCCCTGGCACGATGAACTACCAGGGACTTCTGACTGACAACAATAACAATCCGGTGTCAGACAGTTCCCACAACGTGTCGTTCAAAATATATGACGAAACCGACATGGTTCGATGGGAAGAATTACATACTATAACCACGATCAATGGACTGTTTACGGTACAGCTTGGTTCCAACGGATCGCCGCTGACGGCCGATGTCTTCAACCATGCCGAGTGCTGGCTGGGAATTACGGTTGATGCCGACCCGGAAATAACTCCACGTACGCAACTTAACACGGTACCGTATGCTTTCATGGTCGGGAGTGTTCAATCGGAGAATATCCTCAATGAACCCGGTGTGGCGGCGTACAGTGGTGCTTATTATGTGTACCTGGCCGATTCGGCTTATACGACCCTCTGTAGTCTGACCGTTACTTGTCCTGCTGAAGGGTACGTCATGGCCATAGCTCATGGCCGGATCGCAACTTTGCCGCAACATTCCATGGGTACCGATTCATATGCTGTTGTTGGCATTTCTGATAATCCAACTTACCTGCCGGGGAATCAGGATCTTGATTACTGTATCGATAGTGCCGCCCCGTCCGGGGTATACTCTATTCCCTTCGGTATGACCAGTATGTTCGAAGTTCCGACTTCCGGTACTTACACGTATTACTATTTAGCTTATGGATACTCGGGTTCGGTATCTGTAGCCGATATGCAATTTAATCTGGTTTATTTTCCAACCGCTTATGGAGCCGTGGATCCTGTGCCTCCCCCGGTTAAGTTATCTGATGGTGATGGTCCCGGTCGGCTGGAAGGTTTGACAGAAGTAGCGGTCGACGCCGGGCAGGCAAAACCGGAAACGCTGGATGTTGCACGACTTGAACGAGAATTGGCCGCGATGAAGGCTAAAATTGAGGTTATACAACAGCAAATTGATAACGCCGGCATCAAAGAGCAATAAGATCGGCATATCTGTACAATCATAGATATCAATTACAGCTCGATAAATTCGAATTGAAATGACAGCCCGGGGCAGGAGACGAACAGTGAGATATATATGCGTGATAGTGCTATCGCTCGCACTCGGTACTGTTGGCACTCCGGCGGTCAGGGACAGTGGGGAGATTAACTGGCAAGTGTTATCGTCCGGCGGGACGAGAGGCACTGACGGGGGGTATTACCTGAACGGTACCATTGGTCAGACTGCGGTAGGCCCCGGCGCGTCATTAAACTACGGTCTCGGGCATGGATTTTGGCAGGATTTCAGTGGAGGTGCGGGCTGTTGTGAGGGGGAGACAGTCGGCAACATGGATTGCATACCGGGGATTGTCGATATGGGTGATCTTACGATTCTGATCGACCACCTGTTCATCAGTCTGGCTCCGTTATGTTGTGTGGCGGAAGGGGACGTTGATCTGTCCGGCCAACCTGATCCTGAAAATCATCCGCAGTGCGTCGATATGGGCGACCTGACGGTACTCATCGATCATCTATTCATCAGCCTGAACCCGTTGCCGCCTTGCCCTTAATCGGGAAGCATCGGCGGAACCATACACGGAAATGTGCAGTCTCTGGGTGTTGATTACTGCTGATACAAGAGCGAATTAACCGCGCGAGCGCACCCCGGTCTCCGGTATCGTAACGCGGCCAGGGGAAGCAGTGCGGACAGGTCAGGTCTTCTTGTTTCCGGTGCCGTTGCTCAGGTTGTTTTCGCCGCCGGAGTGCCGGACGATTTCTCCCTCGACCATATAGATAACATCCTCGGCGATATTGGTTGCGTGGTCGGCAATACGCTCCAGATTGCGTGAGACACTCAACAGGCTGACATAGTATTCGACCAGGTTCGGATCGGAACGGATTTCTTTCTGAACTTTGTCGAAAGCGTCCCTGTGGATGCGGTCGACCTTCTCGTCGTCCTGACAAACCTGTCTGGCCAGAGTGGCGTCTCTGGCTACCAGGGCGTCCGCGCTGGTTTTGACCATAGACATGGTTCTCATCAACATGGTGTCGAGGTCAAAGGGGACATGGGCCGGGGGATACTGGATCAGGTTGCGCGCCCGCTCGGCGATATTGGTGGCCAGATCGCCGATTCGTTCGAGATCATTGTTGATCTTGAGAGCCGCCACTATAAAGCGCAGATCAATCGCCACCGGCTGATACAGGGCCAGTGTTTTCAGACATTCTTCTTCCACCTCGACCTCATACAGGTCTATCTTCTCATCGGTCGCCACGACTTTCGAGGCCAGTTCGGCGTCGCGCGTAACCACGGATTGAACCGCGTCTCGGAGGTTGTCCTCGACCATTGCGGTCAGGTGAAGGATCTTCTTCTTGAGGACCTCGGTTTGGGTCAGGAAATGTTTGGTCATGAATCCAGTCGCTTATCCGAATCTACCGGTGATATAATCCTCGGTTTTCTTCTTATCTGGTTTGGTGAATAATTGTTTGGTGGGGCCGTGTTCGATAAGCACGCCTTCGAAAAAGAAAGCCGTGGTATCCGAAACCCGCGCGGCCTGCTGCATATTATGAGTAACGATTACAATCGTGTAATTTCTCTTAAGCTCGTCGATGAGATCTTCTATCTTCGTAGTCGATATCGGGTCAAGCGCCGAGGCCGGTTCGTCCATCAGGATAACCTCCGGCTCCACCGCAAGAGCCCGGGCAATGCAAAGGCGCTGCTGCTGACCGCCGGAAAGAGCCAGAGCGCTGTTGTCCATTATGTCTTTAACCTCTTCCCACAGGAAGGCCTTTTTAAGCGTTTGCTCGACCGTGTGGGCAATCAGGTCCTTATTCCTTATGCCGTTGACCCGAAGGCCGTAGGCCACGTTGTCGAAGATTGACTTGGGGAAAGGGTTGGATTTCTGAAAGACCATACCCACCCGGGTGCGCAGAGTTGACACGTCCGCTATTGACTTGTAAACATCGGCGCCGTCCAGTTCGACCGTCCCCGTCATGCGCGTACCGGCAATCGTGTCGTTCATCCGGTTAAGCGTGCGTAGAAAAGTCGATTTGCCACAGCCGGATGGTCCGATCAGGGCCGTTACCCGATTGGCCGATATGTCTATCGATACTTTGTAGAGGGCTTGTTTCTCGCCGTAGAAAAAGTCGACATCGCGTACCGACATTTTGATCCGGGCCGGTTTTGTCGGTTTCTCCGGGTGTCGTGCCGGGGAGATCGGTTGCGGCATCAGAGTGGCACGTTTCTTGTCGCCGGTGACTGTTGTTTCCATATTGTTGTCAGGCATTGATCCGCCGTGATCTCAAACGTGAGCGGATGAGGATGGCTACAAAGTTGAGAGCGAAGGTCAGCACCAGCAGCACCAGCACCGTACCGTAAAGGATCGGCAAAGTAGCTTCCACATCCGGTGATTGTGTCGCCATTACATATATATGATAACCCAGTTCCATGAACTGATCATTCAGGGCGCTGGGAAGATAAGGCAGATAATAGGCCGCACCGGTGAACATTATCGGGGCAACTTCACCGGCCCCCCGGCTGACCGCCAGAATTGCCCCGGTCAGAATACCGGGCATTGCCTGTGGCAGGATCACTCTCCAGATGGTCTGAAGTTTGGTGGCGCCCAGCGCATAGCTCGCCTCTTTCAGTTCGCGCGGGATAGTGCGCAGGGATTCCTCGGTCGAAACGATAACCACCGGGAGGGTTAGGACGGCCAGTGTCAGAGAAGCCCAGATAATGGCCGGCTGACCCCACACGGGACCCTCCGACCGGAAGAACAGGCTGTCGATACCGGTGCCGATAAATCCTACAAAAAAGCCCAGTCCGAACAGACCGAAAACTATCGACGGCACACCGGCCAGATTGTTAACCGCCAGACGTATCATGCGGGTAAGGGGAGCATCGGGACGGGTGTATTCCTGCAGATAAACGGCGGTGAAAACTCCTACCGGGACGACAGCGATAGTCATCAAAAGGACCAGTGCCACGGTACCGAAAATAGCCGGGAAAATACCGCCGGATTCCATGCCGTTTTCCGGGGGACTGGTGAGAAAGTCCCAGGAAATCATACCAGCCCCACCGATGATGATGTTGCCGAGAATAACGACGAGCATGAAGATGATCAACAGCGAAGCCAGCAGGCAAAGACCTTTCGGGATCAAACCCCGTGACTTGGGTTTGAACACCAGCTTGCCGGACGTGGCGGTTTCGACCGTGGCGGGGGCTGAGGTGGTCATGATAGTTTCCCCTGCAGTCGCTGTTTCAGGCGCGTTACGACCAATTCGCCGCTCAGGTTGATCAAGAAGGTGAAAACGAAGAGCAGGGTGCCAAGGAAGAAAAGAACACTATAATGAGCACTGCCGAACACAACCTCGGCCAGTTCGGCGGCGATGGAGGCGGAGATGGTTCGGATAGAATCGGTCAGACTCACGCTGATGATGGCCGCATTGCCCGAGGCCATCAGGACGATCATTGTTTCGCCGATGGCTCGACCGAATCCCAGGACCACGCCGGCGGCAATACCCGGCAGAGCGGCGGGTAAAACCACCGTCAACGATACCTGCCAGCGATTGGCTCCCAGGGCCAGTCCGGCATCACGCAGCGACGACGGCACCGATGTCATGGCGTCCTCGGCAACGGTGAATACGATGGGGATTACCGCCAGACCCAGAGCGATACCGGAAGTAACGGCGTTGAGCCTGAAGAGGAAGCCGAATATGTTCTGCATGACAGTGGCCAGGACAATCAGGGCGAAAAAGCCCAATACCACCGACGGAATCCCCGCCAGCATTTCTATGGAAGGTTTGATTATTTCCCTCCATCGTCGTGAAGCAAATTCCGCCGAGAAAATGGCCGCCCCGACACCGAGCGGAATGGCCAGCAGCATGGCCACCAGGGCGGCTTTCAGGCTGCCGATCATGAGCGGAAGGACGGAGTACTTAGGGACTTCCGAATTAGGCTGCCATGACCATTTCGGGTCGCGCCCCTCGTAGAACTCCTGTTTGAAGATCATCTTATCGACGCTGGCTTCTTTCTTTATTTCGTCGTCGGTGAAGATGGGGATCGCCTCCTTGAAGATGAAGGCGAAAATCAGGACAATCGCTACCAACGCCGTCAGAGCGTTGATAGCGATCAGTTTCTCACCGAGAAATTCCCTGATCCGGGATTTGGGTCTGAACTTCGTTCGATTCATGTTATACAAGGTCGCTCAATTGTATGGAGGCCTACTTGATCATGTTGGCCTGGGCGCCTTCTTTCGACAGCGGAACGTAGTCGATTTCCTCGGCGATCTTCTGGCCTTCTTCGGACAAAGCCCAGTTGACGAGCTTCTGCAATTCGCCGGTCGGCTTGCCGTTGAAGAACCAGTACAACTCCCGAGAGATAGGGTAGGTGCCGTTGGAAACGGTTTCCACACTCGGCAGCACGGCCGCGGCGTCGTCAGTGGTCATTACCCCGGCGAATTTCACGCCCTTCGCCCAGGCCAGACCACCGTAACCGATTCCGTGGGGATCCTTGGCCACGGCGTTCACGACTGCGGCCGTCCCGGGAAGGGTCTGGGTGTAATCAGAATAATCTTCCTTGTCGAGTACGTGCTCTTTGAAGAAGGAGTAGGTGCCGGAATTGTTTTCACGACCGTAAAGAATGATATGGGCGTCCGGTCCACCGACTTCCTTCCAGTTGGTAATGGCGCCGGTATACATCCCTTTCAATTGAGCTATGGTGAGCTTGGTCACCGGGTTCTTCTCGTGCAGGAATACGGCAATACCGTCGAGCGCTACGGAAACGCGGTACGGTTTGATACCTTTCTCTTCGGCCAGTTTGTATTCCTTTTCTTTCATGTCACGCGAGGCTTCGCAGATATCGGTCGTACCGTTGAGCAACGCGGCTATGCCGGTTCCCGAACCGCCGCCGGAAACCTGAATGACAATATCCGGGTTGTGTTTCATGTACTCTTCAGCCCAGCGCTGACCCAGTCTGACCAGGGTGTCCGAACCCTTGATAGTCACCGTACTGCCGGCATAGACCATCCCGGCTATCGCTGCGATAACCACCGCGAAGAACAGAACCTTCTTCATTGTAACCTCCTGCTATTTCCTTCCGGTTTTGATGATTTCAAAGTTAAGTTGATATCGATACTATTATGGTTTGTCTCGGCGTTGCATGGCCATCGGTAGCCGGGTCCGCACTCGACACAGGGGTCGGCAGGGCGTCGGTTCACGAGTATTTTTTCCGTCATTCCTTCCAGCTTTCCGGTTGGCCTCGGCATATTGCTCGTACCACGGGAACGAATCGGATGTTAAGATTTCATTAAGGAAAAGTTAGATATTTGTATATTCCCCGGAGGGACAAGGCGGGCGGAAGGATTGTGCGCGGATTACGTAGCCTGTTGTATTCCGGGAAGGTGAATGCGGAAGGTGCTTCCCTGGCCGAGGGTGCTGTCGACACTGACATGTCCGCGATGGGCGGCGGCGACATGTTTTACGATAGCCAGGCCCAAACCGGTTCCACCGGCGTCTCGACCCCTGGCTTCATCCACGCGGTAGAACCGCTCGAACAGGCGGGGCAGATGTTCCGCGGCGATTCCCACCCCGTCATCGTGAACCGAAATTACGATATCGTCACCATCGGAAGTTACGTTGACCGCAACCGTCGCCCCCGGGTCACTGTATTTGATGGCGTTGACTATCAGGTTGGTTATTGCCTGTTCCAGTTGGCCCTCGTTCATGTTTGCTTCCAGATTTTCGTCACAGGAACAGGAAAGCTGCACCTGTCTTTGTCGGGCTTTCTCTTCGCAGGCCATGATGGATGCTTGCACGATTCCGTTAAGATTGCCTCTCGTAAGTTTCGTGCCTGTCTGTTCGTTGGTACTCTCAATCTGGGCCAGTGACAGAAGGTCCTCGATCAGGCTGTTCAGGCGGTCGGAGTGTCTTGCGATTATTTCGAGAAAGCGTCGTCTGTCGTTCTCATTGTCCGCGGCCCCGTCAAGCAGGGTTTCCACGGAGCCGGTTATGGCCGTGATCGGGGTCCTCAGTTCGTGAGAGACATTGGCCACGAAATCACGGCGTATGCTTTCCAGTTTTTTTAGTCGGGTAATGTCGTTAAAGACAACAACAATGCCGACTCTTTCCCCGGAACTGTCGGTGAGTGCAGCCGCTCTCGCCTGGAGATACTTATCGGTCGTCCCCGGCATGGCGATTTCGGTTTCGGTGATATCGGGGTTTTGCCAGGCTTTTTCGATAAATTCCAGCACCGGCGAAACTCTGATCACTTCGTAAAATGGTTTGCCGTGCGATTGTGCAATGTCCAGATCGAGAAAATCCGCCGCCGCCCGGTTGAGAGCGACGATTCTCTCGTCGGCGTCGAGAGCCAGAATACCCCCGGACATGCTGGACAGAATCGCTTCTCGCTCGTTGCGCTGCTGGGCGATTGTTTTTATTCGCAAATCAAGCTGCTCGGCCATTCTGTTCATCGATTCGGACAGATCGGCTATCTCTTCGGTTACCGGAACCGGCAATCGGGCGTCAAGATCTCCCGCGGCAAAGCGCCCCGCGGCGTTGCGCAGTTCCCTGAGAGGATCGGTCAGGCGTTTTAGCACCACGATACTGACCAGGGCCGCAAACACGACTACGATAGCCCCGCCAATGGTGATGTTTCGATAGAATGAAGCCAGAGCACTTTCGGCCTCTGACAGAGGAACGGCCGCCCGCACGACCGCGGTGACGTGGTCGTCCTGCCTGACGGGGATAGCCACGTACAACAGATTGGCCTGCAGGGTGTTGCTGTAGCGGGTTTTTACGCCAACTTTGCCGCTGTAGGCCATGACTATTTCCGGTCGCATGCCGTGATTTTCCATCAAATGCGGGTCTTCGTGGGAATCACCCAGCACGGAGCCGCGGGCATCTATAACCGTTATCCGGGTGTCGGAGATTTGGGCTATTTCGTGACATTCCCGGTTCAGCGAAACGGTATCACCCGTGGCCAGGAAAGGTCTCAGCAGTCGTTCGGCAACTCTGGCGCGCGCTTCAAGCGTACCGGAGACCTGGTGCATATACAGCGATTTCATCTCACTGGCGCCATAGACGGCAACCAGCATCAGTGATATGAGAATTACGAAAAAGTAGTAAGGGTAAACTCTCCAGAACAGGGGGCGACGTTTCATGTTGTCTCCGTCATTCGATAACCGACCCCCCTGACCGTCTCGATATAGTTTCCGCAGGCGGCCAGTTTCTTCCTGAGATTGGCTACCTGAACGTCAATAGCCCGGTCCGTTATGACGAGCTGTCCGTCTCGAAGGGAGTCTATCAATTGGGTCCGGCTGAAAACCCAGCCGGGGCGACTGGCGAGCGTATAAAGAAGCTCGAACTCGGTATGGGTAAGTTTGATCGGTGAACCGGACACACTCACCTTGCGCTTGCCCCGGTCAATCGTAAGCTCGCCCAACTTGAGGCTTTCGGAGCCCGGCTCGGCCGATTCCCCATAGCGGCGCAGCACCGATCTGATACGGGCAATAAGAACTCTCGGGCTGAAGGGTTTGGTGATGTAATCGTCCGCTCCCACTTCCAGACCGGTTACGACGTCGATGTCCTCGTCACGAGCGGTCAGCATGATAATCGGAATCCCGTGAGTGTCCCCATCCGACCGGAGAGCACGGCAAACATCAAGGCCGTTCATTTCGGGAAGCATGATATCCAGCACGATCAGATCGGGGTGATTCCGTCTGGCTCTGCTCAGACCGTCTTCACCGGAGAAGACCGCCTCAACCTGAAAGCCTTCTCGCTCAAGGTTGTATGCGATCAGTTCGGCGATATCACGTTCATCTTCTACAACGAGGATTTTTGTTTTACCGGCCACTGTTCACCGCCCGATTTATCCGAATAACCGTATGGTAACACTATCTGTTCACGGAAACCATACAAAAGTCCTGACCGATTATGTCTAATCCGGACCAAAACAAAATCTTCTTTTCAGGGTCCGATTCCGGTCGGGTCGCCGAATGTTGCCGTTGCGGGTCGGTATCCCGGTTGGTGGCTGCGCGTTGACAAGGCTCTCCCGAAACGATATCTTCTAATAGTAATGCCCCGTATGCGGGAGTTGAGGTCTGCCCGTTTTCGCCCGGAACAATATGTGAGTTCGTTTTTATGCCCGCAATTATGGGATTGACAGCCCGTCTTGTCCTGGTGTCGGTTTTGCTGCTGTGCGAAGCGGGGCTGACAGCAGAGCGGATTCCTGTTCCGAATGATCGCGATACCACCTATCTGACTTATCGGCTGTCGGTCTTGAGAGAGGGTAAGCGGGGCGCTCTCGCCAAAGAACAGCGACATCCTGTCCGGGTGTACGAGCCACACCGCCTGGGAGGTCCTGAGGGGGCAGTTGTCTGCGCCTATAACCCGGCTCTGAATATCGACAACCCGGCTATTTTCAGCTTCTATACCTATCCGTCCTGGATTATCGACGACAGCCCGGTGCGCCTGATCGTGAATGACTGGCAACTTTACGACGATAAGAACACCGGTCATCGCACTATCGCGGCCGCCGGTTACAAGCGCGATTCCGCCTGGGCTTTTTGTTTCGATCCTGTTACTGAGAAATATGATCGGGTTTTCCTGTGTCGCGGCAGTGACGCCACCGGGGATGGCGTGTGGGATCCCAATATATCGGTTCTTCTCGTTAATGATTACGATTGGGACGGCTATAACGAAGCGTTTTTCTACGTGAACTCGATGCGAGAAAAAACGCCCCGCGAGCTGTTCTGTGTTGAGATGGAATCGTTGCGCGTGGAATGGTCCCTTCCGGTAGCGTCTTCACTGAATGACCGCTGGTTTTATTGTATCGGCGATTCCCTGAATCCGGCGGTCATGTTCGCATCTTACAATCCCAAGCACGGCATAACGGATAGCTGTTTCGATGATCGCTGGGGTTACCTGACGGTCGTTGATCGAAAGGGGAAGGTCGTTTATAACCGCATAGTGGCGTCGCGTCACGGCGGTATGTATTTGATTCCGGCCGAGAGCGCCGACCGGTTCTATCTGGCCCACGAAACCGACCTGGTCGAACCGTCCGGTTTTTCCGGCGAGATATCGCCCTTTTATCATCTTTCCAAGATCAACTCTCGTGGAGAGGTGTCGGCCCGAGCGGACCTGACCGAGGCGGTTCGCGATCTTTGGTTGATGCGGCAGCCTTCCGGTGGTCCGCCCCGGTTATATGTTCATCTGGTCGGGCAACGTTTGCAGGTGTATGATACGGCCCTGGTTCTGCTGGCCGAGTCTGATCCTACCAGACTGGGTGAGTATCTGGGTGTGTTGACCCTGGCCGGTTACGACGATTCCGTGTGGGTGTTTGCCGACGGTCTGTATTCTCGTAATCTGGAGCAACTGCTCGTGTTTCCGTTTATGTGCAACTATTGCGGAGCACTGGCCCTTGATTCCGACGGAAAAGCCGTTAATCTGGCTATCGGTACCGGCAATCGTTATGCCACCGGAGGGGTGATCAAGCGGTCTTGGTTGTCTCTGCTTTCTATATTTCTGGTTCGACATCAAAGTTATGTCCTGATAGTATTGCTGGTTTTTGTTCTTGCCCTCGTGACGGTCAACAGTCTGCGTCAGCGGGCCGCTCGACGTTTGATCGAAAGCGAGCGTCAATTGTCATCGGTCCTCGAAAACGTGCAGGATGGTTTCTATCGCACGGACCTTGACGGCAATATCTTATGGTTTTCCGCGTCGGTCCTTCGCATTCTCGGATGTGCGTCCACTGACGAATTAGCCGGGCGCAACGTCAGAGAGTTCTATGCTGACCCGGCGAAGCGGGACGATTTCGTAAGGAAGATGTCCGAACAGGGGCGGGTGACCGATTACGAAATCGAGGTTCAACATGGTGACGGGAGCCGGGTGTTCGTCAGCTCCAGTGCCGGTTTCTTTCAGGACAGCGCAGGCCGAACCGCGGGAATAGAAGGCATTCTCCGCGATATGACCGAGCGCAAGAAAGTCGAGCAGGCCCTTAGCGAAAGTGAAGCGCGGTATCGCCAGTTGGTGGAAGGGGCGGGAGAAAGTATTTTTACGCTCGACCGCAACGGTCGGGTACTCTTTGCCAACAGTGTCGCGATTGACAGAATCGGCGGGTCCCCGGAAAACATCATGGATAAGACCGTCGAAGAAATCATGTTGTGTCGAGCTGTCGGTATCGATACGGAGCGGTTGCGTCGTGTTTTCACCGGTGGACAAAGAGAGATCATCGAAACCACGGTCGATCTGTCCGGTGAGCCGTGTCGCTATCGGACGAGTATGCAGCCGATAAGAAACGCATACGGTGAGATGACCAGTGTACTGTGTATCGCACAGGATATAACGGAAAGCTGGCAGGCCCGGCGGCAGCTTGACGAGGAACGCAGTTTCGTAAGATCGCTTCTTGAGACAGCCAATAGCCTGGTTGTCTGTCTGGATGCGCACGCGAGCATTACGATATTCAATCGTGAAATGGAAAAAGTAACCGGTTACAGTCGTGAGGAAGTTTTAGGGAAGAGCTGGCCCGACATATTTCTTCCTTCGGACCATCGTCGTCACGCGATCGATAACTTCGCGGTTTGGGTCCGGGCGCATCCTCAGGATGTTTACGAGGGACCGCTGGTTACGAAATCAGGCGAGATCAGAACGGTATTATGGTCCAATACGGCTGTTTTCACGGAAGATTCCGACGAACTGACGGCTATCGCCGTGGGACAGGATATTACCGAACGGAAAAAGGCGGAGATGGCTCTGAAAGAGAGCGAAATACGCTTCAAGCAGGTGCTCGATCATTCGCTGGACATTCTGTATCGGTTGAATCTGAACAGCGGCAGATATGATTATGTCAGTGCCTCGGTGGAGCAAATTATCGGTTATAAACCTGAAGAATTGCTCTATTTGAAACGGGAGACCTTGCGCTCGTTGATGCACCCGGATGATCGGCGGCAAAACGGTGATTACCGTGAGCGTTTGGGCCGTTCGGCCACCGGTGAACCATCCAGTTTAATAGCGGAATACCGTTTTCGATGCAAAGACGGCAGCTATCACTGGCTGAGCGACAGTTGTGCGCTGATTTGCGATAGTACCGGACAGCCGGAGTTCGTTATCGGTAGTGTGCGCGATATTACCCCGCAAAAGGAAGCCCAACAGGCCCTGGAAATAAGCGAGCAACGCTATACCCTGGCTACCGCCGCCGCCAATGTCGGGGTGTGGGACTGGAACCTGAAGACCGGTGAGTTCTATCTTGATCCCATTCTCAAAGAGAACCTGGGATATCAGAACGATGAGATCCCCAAAAATCTGGAGGCCTGGATCAACTGTGCGCATCCGGATGATCGGGAGTTTGTCATGAAGGCCGCCCGGGAGTATCTGGAGGGGCGCAGTCCCGAATTTCGCTGTGAATATCGCATGGTGCACAAAGACGGTTCCATTCGATGGATTCTGGTTCAGGGTATGGTGATTCGCAACGATGAGGGCGAGGCCGTAAGAATGATCGGTACCGATACCGATATCACCGGAAGGAAACTGGCCGAGGCAAAAGCACTGGAAAGTCAGCGGGAGCGATACCGGCAGGCCAAACAGATTGCCGGGGGGTTCGCTCATGAGATTCGCAATGCGCTTTTTCCGGCGGAAGCGGCCATACTGCGCCTGAAACAGATGACCGCCGCCACGGCTGAACCCGCCGCCGTCGGTGATCGTTACATTGAAACGGCCGATGAAGCCATCGCACGGGCTATCGAGACCACCGAACTGATCTCCCTGTATACCCGGCTGGATTCGGAGTATCTTCCTGAGTCCGTTACACTTCGCGACGTTATTCGGGAAGTCGTGGAGGCCAACAGGATACGCATCGAAGACCAGAACGTGAAAGTTGAGGTCAATTTTGATACGGATGCCATCGTTGAGTCGAACCGACAGCAGATCTTCATGGTCTTTAACAATTTGTTGCTTAATTCACTGGATGCCTTGACGGCTCGTCCCGAAGCGACTATAATTATTAATGTAGAAAGTAATGCTGTCTGGGTAACTCTTTCACACTTCGACAACGGTTGCGGCATTTCCGAAGACGATCAACCAAAAGTCTTTGATACTTTCTTTTCGTTAAAACCAAACCGAGGAACGGGTCTTGGCCTGTCAATGGCCAGGAAAATCGTCGAGATGTACGGAGGGGATATTCGCGTTGAGAGCGAGTACGGTAAATGGACTCGGTTTTACGTGCGGTTCAGGGCGGTTGTTCGGATGAATGGTCAGAAAAGTGACGGGGGATTGGTGTAATCATGGTCGAAAAAGCGTCTCGGAAAATACTGCTGGTCGATGACGACCCGCCGGTATTGGACATGCTCAAGGATATCTTTGCCAGGGACTATGAAATTCTTACGGCGACCGGCGGTGAAGAGGCGGTACGTCTGGCCAAGCAGCATGGCGATCTGGCGACCATAGTCATGGATATTAAAATGGCCGGCATGGACGGTATCACTGCTGCCCGACACGTGCGGGAAGTGCGTCCGGGGACACCCATTATATTTCACACCGGCTATCCCGGCGAATACGATGAGCAGATGATAGACGAGGCGGAAAAGCCGTTTGATTATATCCAAAAAGGAAAGTCTATCCCCAAACTGATCAGGTCGGTTCGAAACGCGGTCGAAGCTTACAACCTTCGGTTAAACACTCGCCGACTTACTCACGTTGCGGAATCCGTCTATGGCATGGTGGGACGGTCTTCGGCTATGCAGGAGGTTTTCCGTGTTATCCATCGGGTAGCCGGAAGCGACAACAAAGTCATGATTCTGGGTGAGTCCGGCACCGGCAAGGAACTGGTGGCTCGGGCGATCCACACGTGCAGCAAGCGTGCGGAGAACCGCTTTGCCATACTTAACTGCAATCATAAATCTTCGGATCTGGTTCAGGCGGAGCTGTTCGGGAGTCTGAAAGGGTCCTATACCGGAGCTACGGTAGACCGTATCGGTCTGTTCGAATATGCCGACAGCGGTACGGTGTTTCTGGACGAGATAGGGGATCTGGATGTCGATACGCAGATCAAACTTCTGCGCGTTCTGGAGACGGGAGAATATCAGAAACTGGGTTCTCCGGAAATAAGACATTCCGACGTTCGTATTATCTGCGCTACCCATCGGGATTTGAAAGGGCTGGTCGATGCCGGCGTTTTCCGCGAAGATCTCTTCTTCCGTTTGAAAGGCATCACCATTACGTTACCCCCCCTGCGACGGCGCAAGGAAGATATCCCCGTGCTGGTAGAAAAATTCGCTTCCCGCTTCACGGTTGAGCGCGGTCTTCCCCCCAAGATTTTCGATACCACCGCCGTCAATGCCTTGATTGAGTATGAGTGGCGGGGCAATGTCAGGCAATTGCTGGAGACGGTGGAGTCGCTTATTGTCCTTATCGATTCCGATATCGTCTTTGGCGATGACGTGAGAAAGTATCTCAATGCTGAGTCCGTCACCTCCGTTGAGCCAAAGGCTCTTTCGATTCGTCTTAAGGAAGTCGAGCGTACGCTTATCGTCGGGGCACTTACCGAGGCCGGGTATAACATCAGTGCCGCCGCCAAGCTGCTGCATGTTGACCGTTCCAATCTTCAAAAGAAAATAAAGGCTCACAATATAGATATGGCGGCTTTGCGTCGCGAGCCGTCCTCTGTTGGGACCTGACGGGGTTAATTTGCCTTACTTTTAGTCGGGATATTGTGGTCGATTTTCACACGTCAGGCCGGAGGGGTCCGTCTTGGCTCGTTATTGTTCTGTCAGACAACAACTTATGTTTTAGTCGGAGTGTTCGAGCCCGGGCACGGTATTTGACTATAGATATGTCAAGCCAAGGCCGTACCGGGGAGAGAACCGTAAGGGGGAACGATGTCTGCCGGTAATATATACTCGGTCTTATGCTGAAACCCGGAGGTGTCGGTGTGCTCGCATCTTCGGGTTTTTTTCTGTTTCTGTTCCCTTCGAGTTTGGACGGTTCGGCTGGATGATTTCCAATAACCAGGGAATTTCGAAGTATCCCCGGTTGTCTAATTCAAGTACGTGAACGCAGACACGAGGAGAAAAGCACGTGATAAAATTCTCGTCCTTTATAACAGCACTTCTGTTACTCGTCGTTTTTTCCGGTCCGGCCATGGCCCAGGATCAGAAAGGCCTTGATTTTCTGGTTGAGCGGCTTCAAAAGCAACTCGATCTGACCTCTGACCAGGTTACCAAGGTACGAGAGATTATTCAGGGCGGCCAGCAATTGGCCGAGATCGACCGCAGCCGGTATGCTGACGACGCCGACGCGCTCAGCGAAGCGGCCAAAGAAAGACAGGAAATGATCGATGAGCAGATACTGGAAGTTCTGACCGACGAGCAGAAAGAGATCTACCTCGAGAACAAAGAAAACCGGGCACAGAATCCTATGCAAGGGGAAGTTGAGGTTCTGGCGTCCAGGTTGAAGCTCAGCGCGGAGCAGACAGAGCAGTTGGAGCAGATAATGACCCAAAATGGGGAGGAAATGCAAAAACTGCGGCAGAATTCCGGCCCAGGTCGTGGTGGTGATCGCGATGAGATGATGAAGAACATGGAGGCCATGCAGTCTTTACAGGATGATCTAGATAAACAGATCGAGAAAATACTGACTGACGAGCAGAAGAAAGAGTACAAGGAGTACAAAAAAGAACGCGACGAGGAACGACAACAAAGACGTCCTGAGGGAGGTCCCCCGGATGGAGGACCTCCGGGAGGCGGAGGCCCTCCGGGCGGCGGACGTCCGAGCTGGTAGAACAATTTACCCCTTGCAACCTCCCCCCACCAGGGTGTAAGCCGCCGCGAGCGTCTGTGGCGGCTTCGCCCTGGCTTAGTTTTTTGTTGGGGAAAAACTTGCCGGATGCACCGTGATATTTGTTGAAAAAGCGGGAATCAAGGGGAAATTGCCCTTGTCGAAATTAATAGAAGCAGGTAACGTGACCGGAATCACTGACGAGCAGGCAATCGAGGCTGCGCGGAAAGGCGACAAAAAAGCCTTTGAAGAGTTGATCCGGCGGTATGAGTCTAAAGTGGCAGGAACCGTGATTGGAATGCTGGGTAATTGTGCCGAAACCGACGATATCGGACAGGAGACGTTTATCAGATTTTATCGGGCTCTGGGCGATTTCCGGGGCGACGCCAGCATCGGGACCTACCTTACCCGTATCGCTATCAACCTTTCGCTGAATGAACTCAAGAGACGCAGGCGACGTTTGTCCCGGTTCTTTTCGCTGGATACCGAGGAGGCGGCGGATATGCCGGACCGTCGCAAATCAGAAACAGCCGAAGACGACAGTGAACTGGTTCATTGGGGTTTGCAGCAAATTAGTCCGGATTTTCGTAGTGTGATCGTGTTGCGTTTATTGAACGGCTATTCTACCGAAGAGACAGCCGAGATTCTGGGTATTCCACAGGGTACGGTGTTGTCCCGGCTTACGAGAGGGCAGAGAAAACTCAGAGAAGTATTGGCGCCGGTTTTTGGAGATGTGTGATATGGATGAAGAGATATTGACATTGTTATATCGTTCGTTTGATGATACACTGACACCGAACGAGCGGGAACGTCTGGAGGCCGCTATGGCTGTTTCGGCCGAGTTGAGGGCCGAGCGTGAACGGATAGTCGCTATGAGGGCGACTGTCTCTCGCAGTGGTGGCCAATTCAAGCCGTTTTTCTCCGCTCGGGTGATGCAACGACTGGGCTTGGAAACTGCTCACAACGGAGCTCTGGAGTCATTTTTCGCTTCCCTGTTGTTCGTTTTTCGCCGGGTGGCGCTGGTGGGAACTATTGTCGCCGCTCTGATGCTTGCGTACAATTTGCATGTTGGCGGGAGTTTGTCGTTCTCGGCCGCGCTGGGAGAACCGGAGATAACAATCGAGGAAATTCTGGAGTCTCCCGTGGTTTCCGTGTTGGAGTGATCTTATGAGTGTTAAGATAAAAACAACCCTGATTATCGTGATTACGCTGGTAATCGGTATGGTGCTGGGAGTGCTGGGGGGTGGGGCTATGATGCATCGCCGTCCTCGGGATTTCCAGGGCGACAAATTCGGCGAACGGTTTGAACAGGTTATGGATCGCTGGATCGAGCCGGACGCAGCACAGCGGGATACGATTCATGAGGTTATCGGGCGATATGCCGCCCGGCAGCAGGCTTTGTTCGAAAAGCATGGTGCTCAGATGAAAGCTCTGATGGATTCTATGCATACGGAGTTGATGCCGCTGCTTACGGAAGAACAACAAAAGAGATTAAAAGAACAGGCGGAGAGGTTGCGCCGTTTCCCTGACGATGGATCCCCTCACCGCCCGCCACCTCCACCTCGGCAGGATCCCTCCTCCGTTGGTTTTTGAAAGCCCGCCGATATCCTGCTATTTATCCTCATCGGCGGACAGAACGAGAGGCCCTGTTAATATACAGGGCCTCTTGTCGTATCGGAGGATGAAGTCTTTTTGACGGGCCTCAATCGGCGGTTCGGTGTGCAGAAATTCCATGGTGAAATCTTTGTTCCTGGTCACATTGGAAGCCCCGGTTCTGTTTTGACTCAAGGCGAGAGATCAATAAAGAGTATGGCAATAATCTCGAATTATGTCCATTATATTTTGGGAAGTCGAAGCATTTAATTGTAACAACGAAGGTCAATGTTGAGGTTGTTTACGTTCGGCGCGTTTGCGTTGTCGGCGGTAACGTGGTTTTCGGTGTTATTTCTTCCTGCTGGTTTCGTTTGTTTCGCTTGTGTATATTGAGCCCGAAAGCATGAATCAACCATACTTGCGGTGAGGAAACTCGCGATGAGTTCGGATTTTGGAAAATATACACGCCCCGGAGTTATTTTGATGCCGTTTCGGTTAGGGCGAATAACTGTCTGGTGGACGGCGAGTGTGATAGTCTGTTTGCTGGCGGCCTGCTCAACCGGTTCTATGAGTGACGGGCCCGCCGTGATTCGAGGCCACACCATGGGGACGACGTACACCGTCAAGATCACCTCCCCGGTTCCGGATACCAAACAGGTCGAGCATATCGCCTCCGATATCGAAAATAGATTGACGGCGGTCAATCAACAGATGTCAACCTACTTGGACAGCTCCGAGATTTCCTGCTTCAACGCCTTTCGTGACAGCAATTGGTTTGCCGTTTCCGAAGCCACGGCCGAGGTGGTCAACCGGGCTCTGGAGGTCAGTGCGATTTCGGGGGGGGCTTTCGATATCACCGTGGGGCCGCTTGTTAATCTCTGGGGGTTTGGTGCGGAATCGGATACGGCCCGTGTGCCGACCGAGGAGCAAATAGCGCGGGTCAGGGAGATGGTCGGGTATCATTATCTGGATGTACGTATGTCCCCGCCAGCTCTCAGGAAGGTGATGCCCGGAATTTACTGCGATCTGGCCGGGATTGCCAAGGGTTTCGGGGTGGATCGGATCGCTGAATATCTCGACTCCGGCGGGATAAATAACTACTGCGTCGAAATAGGTGGCGAAGTAAGGACCCGGGGAAGAAACGACCGTGGGGCTCTCTGGCAAATCGGTATCGCCATGCCACGGGAGACGTTGGGAGTGGAGCTTGTCGTCGCTTTGGACTCCGCCGCCATGGCGACGTCGGGTGACTATCGCATTTACTTCGATGAAGGGGGGAAACGCTATTCGCATACTATTGATCCGCGTACGGGTTACCCCATATCGCACCGGTTGGCGTCGGTAACGGTTATTCACGAGAGTTGCTGTGTGGCCGATGCGATGGCGACGGCGATTAACGTTCTTGGACCGGACGAAGGTTACGATTTGGCCGTTCGGCAGGGATTGGCCGCGTTGTTGATGATTCACACCGACGACGGTTTCGTGGAGAAAAGAACCCCGGCCTTCGAACGGCTGTCGGTGACCGAACGATCCGCAACCGCGGGTGAATAGGGATCAGTTAGAAGCTTGTCTAAAACGGTTAAGTTCACTATCGTTTCCTGAGCGTACGCCGGGTTCGATCCGTCGGCTCGTCCCGGCTATAATCACAACACGTCAGGTCGCTGTGTTCGGGGGGGTCGCCGGGTGATGATCCTTATGAGCACATGGGAGGACTTTTTATGAAGACACACACATTGCTTCTGCTGATCTTTACTTTGCCCCTGTTGTTATACTCCGGTCTTGCGGCCCAAAACAAAATCAATTACGAACCCGGATACGAAGACCCCGTGCTCAAAGAGATCGAGGAGAAGGCGAACGCCGCCAAAGCCCGGCGTGACAGCGTCACTGCCGCAATTCGCGAACAGCAGCATGAGGCCGAGAAAACGTACGAGGAAAGCAAAGGTGTCCTGCGTGTTGATTTTTCCGATGTGGACAAGCCCGCTTCCCCGGATGTTTTCGAGGCGGTATTCCATCAGCCGCCGCTTTCGCAAGATCGCAGCGGAACTTGCTGGTCGTTCTCCGGCATTTCGTTTATCGAATCGGAAATTTTTCGGATCACGGGGCGGAAAGTTAAGCTTTCGGAATTGTATATAGTCTATTTCGAGTACATCGAAAAGACGCGCGCCTTCGTGGCCCGGCGGGGGGATTTCTATGTGAGCGAAGGGTCGATCAGCGACGCCGTGACTGATATTATAAGCAAGTACGGTATCGTGCCACAGAGCGTTTACCCGGGACACGCGCAAGACGAGCGGATTGATCATGAGGAAATGGCGCGGGAGGTTCGCAGTTATCTGGCCCATGTCAAAGACTGCGATCTGTGGGATGAGGCCGATGCGGTAGCCCATGTGCGGATAATTCTCGATAAATACATGGGGACGCCGCCGCCGGCGTTCGAATTCGAGGGAGAAACCGTAACGCCGTTTCAGTTCGCCAACGACGTGTTGAAAATCCGGCCCGACGATTATGTCACGGCTATATCGACCATGTCAGCGCCGTTTTACACGCAAACGGTGTGGGATGTCTGGGACAACTGGCGCCAGGACAGCACCTGCTGCAATCTTCCTCTCGACGACTGGTATGGCGTTATAAAGGATGCCATCCGGGCCGGTTATTCGGTAATCTTCGGCGGTGACATCACCGAACCCGGGTATGTGGGATTCGAAGATGCCGCCGTGGTGCCCGAGTGTGATATTCCCGTTAAGTATATCAATCAGGAGGCGCGCGAGTATCGTATCTACAACAAAACGACTCGTGACGATCACGGTATTCATGTCGTGGGTTACAAAAAGATCAAGGGATACGACTGGTTCCTGATAAAGGATTCCTCCAGCCGGGGACGGCATGGTCACTACTACGGTTATTTCTTCTATCGCGGAGATTATGTACGTTTGAAAATGCTCTGTTTCATGGTGCATAAGGATGCCATGAATGATCAGTTGGAAAAATGTGTCAGACCAATAATGGAGTGATATAATGAAAAAGCTGGCGATTTTGACTTGGCTGTATCTTGCGACAATGGTGGTATTCGCGGCGGTTTCGGCTTCGGCTTGCACCAGTCTTCTCGTTACGAAAGGAGCGTCGGTCGATGGTGCGGTGATGATTACCTATACCTGCGATGGTGAATTTCACCCGCATCTGGGCTATGAACCGGCGGCCGATCATGAACCGGGCGACTCGCTGGCCATCAAGGATTGGTCCGACGATGTCCGAGGCTGGATAAAACAGGTGCCGCACACTTACGCCGTGGTGGGTATGATCAACGAGCACCAGTTGGCCATATCCGAGACGACTTTCGATGGTCGCAAGGAACTTCAGAACGAAAAAGGCCTGTTGCACTATTGGGATCTGATAGACCTGGCTCTCCAGCGGGCACGCACTGCCCGTGAGGCTATCACCGTGATGACCGACCTGGTGGCGGAGTATGGTTACTGTTCGACCGGGGAGACGTTTTCGATTGCCGATACCGAGGAAACCTGGATAATGGAAATGATCGGTCCCGGCGAGGGTGGCCGTGGTGCGCACTGGGTGGCTGTGCGGGTGCCCGACGGATATATTGCCGCTCATGCCAATAAGGCCCGGATAGGTGAATTCCCCCGTAACGATCCTGATAATTGTCGGTACTCGAAAGATGTCGAGAAGTTCGCTGTCGAGAATGGTTACTATGATCCCAATTCCGGTCAGCCGTTTCAATTCTGCGAGGCTTATTGTCCCACCACGCCCAAGAACCGGCGTTATGCCGACGCCCGGGTGTGGAGCATGTTTCGCCGCGCTGCACCGTCGCTGAATCTCTCGCCGGATTATCACCGGGCGGTCGAAGGTGCCGAGCCGTACCCGCTCTGGATTAAGCCCGACAAAAAACTCTCGTCGGCCGATGTGTTTGCGTTGATGCGGGACCATTACGAGGGCACCGACTGGGATATGACTCAGGGGGTCGACGCCGGACCGTACGGTACGCCCAACCGTTGGCGACCGATACACTGGATGGTCGACAGCGTGGAGTATTCATGGGAGCGACCGATATCGACGCAGCAGACCGGTTTTTCGTTTGTCTCGCAATCGCGTTCATGGTTGCCCGATGGTATTGGCGGCGTGCTCTGGTACGGTGTGGATGATACTTATACGACCTGTTATTTTCCGTTGTATTGTTGCATCGATGAGTTGCCGGAGTCGTTTACTGTCGGAGAGTTGGGGAAGTTTTCCTGGGAGTCGGCCTGGTGGGTTTTCAATTTCGTGGCCAATATCGCCAATCTCAGATATGCGGACATGTTGCCGGACATTCAGGCTGTACAGAGCGAACTTGAGGGTAACCTTATCGCTCTGCAACCGGTGGTGGAGAAAACAGCCGGGCAACTTGCCGAGACCAACCCGGAGTTGATGGTCCGATATCTGACCGATTATTCGGTTACTCACGCCGAGTTGACGGTCAAGCGCTGGCGTGAATTGGGCGAGTACCTGTTGACGAAATACAATGATGGTTACGTGAAGAACGAGGAGGGCTGGCCGGAGCAGAAGGGTTACCCGGACAGTTGGCTTCACAAAGTGGTGGAGAGCCGCCCCGATCAGTTCTTGTTGCCGGTCAAAGACACGGTCAAACCCGAATCGGAGTTGGTGGATTAGAATTCGCCGGAAATGCCCTTGGCAGGATCGCGGACGGTCCTGCCCTACGATTGGTCGGTGGCTCTTGTAGGGCGGATCTGTCTTCGAATCCGCCATCTTAGATATCACCGGCGGGTTTGCAGACAAAGGCGAACCCGCCCTACCAGAATTTTCATTGGCGGGATTGCAAGGTCCGGCCGATTGAGCGTTGTTATTGCTCAGGTTTCCACTTCGTAGTCTTTGGAAATTATGATGTGGGCATGGTCTTTGTGCCCGGATATGATCCTGTGTTCCGCGGTGAGAACTCGTTCAAGGAAATCGTCCTGCATTTCCGAAACTTGTTCTGTCCGCGCTTCCTTAGTGTTTTCGTAAGGGCGGTCGATGAAGATATGGCGGTCGACATTTATCAGCATGGTGGTATAAGTGCCTTCGGCGATAACTACCTGAACATCACCGAGAGCAACGGTTTCTGATGTGATACGGTTTTCCTCGAAAATCACCAATGGCTTTTTGATTGTCGTTTTGCCGTCTTTGAAATCGGCCAGGTTCTGATCGAGCACGTCGATGCGCACTTCGGATACGCCGACATGGTCGATGTCTTTGCGGCGCATCTCGGCGTTGGTCTTGGGCGGGAAGAGGAGATAGTCGTCCTGTTGCAGAATCACGGCTTTGAGGTCATGTCGGGCCAGTTCCTCACTCAGGCAGGCGGCGATCTCGGACTTGCCGCTGCCGGATTCGCCAGCGACGGTGATCGTGTACCTCCCGCCCGATTTTTCGATTAATGGCCGAACCTGTGTGATTATCCGGGATGCCGCGCGACGGTGGCCGTTGTGGATGACGAGTTGGTCGTCCCTCATCGGCTCATACCTCGGTTTTGCGGATCTTTATGTTATAACAACTAATGTTACGACATTTTGCGGGCCAGCGCCACAAAAAGCTGTTGGGAATGTTATCGGCCTTTTCATCGGAATGTCGGTCTCTGAAGTGGCGATGGCTGTCGCCTGCGGAGATATGGCTTGACAATCGGCGTGTCGGTAGTATATATTATTACACGTTAAGTCGCGTGGGTTCGAGGGTTCGCACACTGTCCTGACAATGGAGCACACCGGTGGGCGGGCTCTTCATCATGTACAATTAAATATACGACATCTTGCGACTGTAAGTATCTCTACTATTATAATTTTGGGGAAGGAGGAGGAATGAGACGGGTAGTTATACCTGTAGTTACTCTTGCGTTCCTGCTCGGGTTCATTCTGTGTGGGTGTAATCTCTTCGATTGGGTCAGTTCCAACGACGATGAGTCGGCAATCGATCGCGGGCGTGACTTTCTGCGGGAAGGGGAGTATGCACAGGCGGCAGCGGCTTTTGCCGAAGCTATGGAGCAAGATCCGGCTGATTCCGAGGCACGCTACCTGCATGCCAAAGCCGTGGTTCACGGCTCCGGGTACAACGCTCTGACACTGGGAACGATTCTCAGTGATATTGATTTCGAAGAAGGTAAATCGATGCCGTTCTCCGGTTCGGAATGGCCGGTTGCAAAAGCCGACCAACTGAACCAGGTTATGCAGACGGTTGTCGAGGACCTGACCCCGATATACGAAGGGCGGACACACGGCACATTCGACAGCAGCGATATTGCGCTGGATTACGGCATTGCGATGGGCATTGACGGTATGTTGTTCTGGCGCGACACCGACCTCGACGGTTATATCGACGAGCAGGATTTCGACTTTAATATCAATTATTCCCAAAATGGTGTGTTCACTGTTATGAACCTGCCGGAGTATCTCGAGCGGAGCGCTCCGGGCGGGGCCAAGTATGCTTTCGGGGCTTCATCGGCGGTGTCTACTGATTCTCTTATTGTCCTGTTTAACACCATGCTCGACAGTGCGGCCGTGATTGTCGAGCGGTCGTATGACATCATCGTCGGTATTCTCTCGGAGGATGTCGGACTTGACCTGGATGATATCGAAGAAATACTCGACCGCGTTGTCAATACGGCGCACTACTATAAGATCAATGATGCGGTGGACAACGATGGTGACTTCCGGGTGGACGAAGAAGTCATCAACGCCCGGGATGATGACGGCGATCACCTCTATGATGAGGACAGTCATTATCCGTGATAAACGGTGGGTGCTGTTTTTTTTCGTGTCAGGACAGGAGCAAGTGAGATGAAAAGATTGAGTTCGATATTGTTGATTGCCGGGCTTGCCCTCTGGGGACTTTGCGGGACGGGGTATGCCGACGATGTGGCCCGGAGCATAATTTTCGAGGATATCAGAGCCCAGGGTATGGGCGGGGCGGGGCTGACTTTGCTGGACAATTTCAGCGCTGTCGTGTACAATCCGGCTTCGATTGCCAAGGCCCGGACCAGCCTCGATCTGGCCAGTGTTCAGGCCGGTATGGCCAGGGACATAATTGATCTGCTTAAGTTCATCGACGATAATCAGGATTTATTCGAGAACTTTACGGACACTACCGAGGAAGCTCAGAACGAACTCCTCGACGGGATTACCGAGTACGACGAGAACTGGATGGGGGTCAATGCGTATCCTGCGGTTGGTTTGATAGTCCCGCATTTTGCGGTGGGCGTGTACGGCAGCGGGCGAGTGGATTTTCGTTTGGACAAAGGTATATTCGAACCACGCATTTTCATGGAAGCGTATGCGGATCGTGTGATAACGGGAGGTCTGGCGCTGACACTTCCCAAGTCGCTGCATGATTTCATTTTGCCTAACAACCTCTACGCCGGGGCGGCTCTCAAACTGATCGAACGGCGCGAGGTGGTGATGGAAGTGAAAGCGTCGGATGCCGACTTCGATACGGCGCTCGACAGTCTGAAGGAAAACGCTGTCAACGGTTACAGTGTGGACTTGGGTTTGCTTTATGAGTTGAAGCCGCAACGAGCAAGGCTTGGTGTTACGATTGTCGATTTCATGTCCGATCTGGACGGCGAAAGTATGCCGACCTTAGTCAATGCCGGTTTTTCTTATCATTACGGTCGGCTGGTGCTGGCCGCCGATTATCACGATGTTTTGGCGCACTATGAAAACAATGCCTTCAATCGTCTCTATTTCGGTGCGGAGTTGAACGTGGGGAGAGTGCTGTTCCTGCGTGGCGGCGTGGGGCAGGGTTACCCTTCGGTCGGAGCGGGCATCAATCTGGCTATTGTCAAACTCGATGCCGCTATCTATGGTTTCGAGCGGAGTACCTCACCCGGACTTGACGGTGATTATAATTATTCGGTCCGGCTGCGCGTCGGATTTTAGGCGGTTCTTTTATTCTGTCTCTTTATTGATAAGAAAAAGCCCGGGGGTGTCGAACCCGCCGGGCTTTCGTTTTGGCAAAACTGATCGTAACGAATTTACCTCAGTCCCTTAGCCCGATGGCCGGAACCATCGGCCGACGGCGGGACAGTGGGGGTACCCGGTCCCGACGGAACGTTGAACGTCACCGCCGCTGAGCCCAGATATGGGATTTCCGGAGCCGATCCGGCTCCGCCGACAGGCGAATCTTCACCGTACACAACCACCTCAACACAGGCCGTTCCGATATCGTTACCGGGGGGATCGCTACCGTCGTCAAGACAAATGATCGTAACCGTGTAGTTGCCGGGATCGAGTTTGAGATCAACCGTGTTATGGTAACCCTTCGGAGTAGTACCGATGTACGATCCGTTGAGGCGGAACTCGAAAATGTCGTCGGCCGCGGAGCCGCAATCCGACACGGTGATCTGAACCGTTTTTTCGCAGCATCCGGCATCGCACTCGTCGATTTCACCGTCGCCATCATTATCTACCTGATCGCCGCAGACTTCAACCCCGCCGCCGCCCTCCGCTCCGGACTCGACGTCATCGGGATCGCTTTCCTGGTCGGCTCGTTGATCGGCGTCGACATCGGAATCGTCCTTGTCGCATTCATACATGCCGTAGGCCGCCAGGCTGGTGTTGTAGTGTCCCTGCATTTCATCGCCCTGCGTCACCACACGTGCCAGTTCGCCTTCGACGGAGAAGAAGTCGTCGGCGTCGGGTTCGGTCGGAGAAGCGGCCACGATATCACCGTACAGGGCCGGGACCAGACCGAGTGAGGCATCGTAAAGAGCAAGTTGAAGATCAGCCGAGCTTAAAGAGGCCGAGACGTCGGAGGCGTTGCAGGCAGCTTCGCGCAACTCGCGCAGGCGTTGATCGAAATAATCGATATCACTGTTGAAATCAATTGCTATGCCGTCGAGTTGTGATACAAGCAACCGGAACTCGGCGAGCAGGGATGCGTAATTGCCGTTCCCGAGGTCCTCTTCAAGTTCATCGATTAACTCATCGACATCGTCACCTTCGTCATTGTCTTCGTCGGATGTCCGGGCGAGGTCGATTGTAATGTTGACATTTCCGGTGCCGTCGGCTCCCGGGGTTACCGAGGCCTGCCCCGAGGCCGTGCTGCCATCGTCGCGTGTTACACTGGCCGACACGGTTACCGATGCACCTTCCTTGAGCGGAAAGGGTGGCAGGGTGAAACCGCCGCCGCCGTCACTGACGGTGGACTGGCCTTCCGCGGTAACAGTGGCGCCGCCGATGGCGTTACCATCGGTCGTGGAAACCGTTCCTGAAATGGTAACCTCCGGTACCTGCTCGACCTCAACGGTAATCGCCGCGTAGGTGCCGATGGATGCCTTTGGGGTGACGGTTGTTTGTCCCCCGATTGTGCCTCCTCCGTGCACGGTCACGCTGGCCGATACGGTGACCGGTGTGCCCAGTTCGTGAGGGAATTCCGGAAGCGTGAATTCGCCGGATGCTTCCGAGATGGTCGTTTGTCCGCCGGCGGTTATGGTTGCCCCGGCAATCGGTTTGCTGTCGGTATCCATCACGCGACCGGTGATGGTCACACCGACCGACTGGGCCAGGTTGAAAGTCAGACTGACGGAGTATGATGTTTGCTGACCGTCGTACGTCACGGTCACCGGCCCGGCCGCGTATTGATTGGTGCCGTCACTCATCGCGGCGCTGATATTGACTGCCTGGTCGGGGAACATTTGAAGAGGTCCCAGACTGAACCTGCCGCCGCCCGCCGTTGTGGCCGTGGCTCCGGCGTCGGTGGTAACCGTGGCCCCGTCTACACCGATGCCGTTGACGTCGACTACGGCCCCGCCGATGGTGACATCAACCGCCCGCTGTACCTGAATGATCAGCGATACGGCCGAGGTCGGTTCCCCGGCGTAAGTTACGGTTACCGGGCTGCTGGCTTCCGATTTGCCACCCTCAACGGCCAGAGTGGCGGTGAGAGTGATTGAGAACGGTTCTTCTTCGGTATGTTTGGTGACAGCGACAGGGCCGACTACGGCCGTGCCTGCGGCGTTCGTGGCCACAGTCGTCGGACCACCGGTTACGGCGGCACCTTCAACAGGTTTGCCGTCGGCGTCCTTGACATCGACGCTTATCGTCCATTCCGGGGCGGTCTCGTCCGTTTTGCTCATGTCGAGACTGATATCAACTCCCGTATGGGACTGTCCGTCGGCAACGACGGAAGCACTGCCCGACACCTCTTCGTTAGTGGCGGTGACCGATATTGTAACGCCTTGGGGAGAAGTTACGGACAGAGTGTATGATCCGTCGGCCCCGGTGGTTGCTGAAGCCACCTGCAGTTCGTTCGCCCCGCTTGCGGTGACCGTCGCTCCGGCCATGGGTACGGCCGGGTCCTGACTTACATCGGTTACGATGCCGGTGATGGTGAACGTTGCGGTTTCCTGACCCAGCGTGAAATTGAAGTCCAGAAGCACCCTTTCGGGGAAACGGCCGTCTATGGCGTAGTCGTCGAATCCTTCCGCCGACACTTTGCCGTTGACGGCATTACCGGGTTGGCCGGTCAGCAACAGATCGTAGGAGCCGTTCGCGTCGGTGGTGGTCGAAGCTGTTTTGCCGCTGAGAGACATTTCGACCGTGGCACCGCTTATGGGTTTCTTCCCACCATCTGTTTCGGCGTGCACGGTGCCGGAGGCGAAACAGTATTTCTCGTATTCGGTGACAACACTCTCGATACGGTCGTGATGATTGGTGGCAATAATGTAATTGGCGACGAAAGTCTCTTCGTCCAGTTTTCCGTAGAAATCAACATGCCCCGACCACGGACTGCCGATAGCTTCGATAATCACCCAACCCTTGTCGCTTTTACTGTACCATCCGGAGAACATGGTGTAGTACCTGCGAGCGCGACTTTCGACGTCCGATTTGAGCGAAGTAGCGCGGTCGGCCAACCAGTCGGGATCGAGGGCCTTTGGTTCCAGAAGGAGAGCGTGCCAGTCGTAGACTTTATTGGTAGCGGCCTTGGGTGAGAAATACCCCCGACAGCCACGCGGGTCAAACAGGAAATAAGTAGTTCCGCCTTCGAAAGCCAGCCCGCGCATGCGTCTGAATGCCCCGGTCGGGAAGAAAGTCAAACATGTCTCGCCGTCGTAGGCCGACGAGGTCTTGGCGGCATCGTCGAACGCCTGCCGGGCGTCGGTATTGGTGCCGAACTGAGCGCACAGCGACCCCTGTCGGAAATCCTTGATTTTCTTCGATAGCCGGTCCAGAGCGTTGGCGAAATCGCCCGCCACCTCGCCGTATGCGGCTACCCACTTGCCGAGAATTTGTCCCACCAGAGGGATCTCGTTCAGTTTCTCCGCGCTTTCGGTGAGGGTGGTACCGATCAACCGCAAGCCATACGTGGGGTTGTCCTTGGCGTGTGCCGGGTCATACTTTTTGGCGAACTGAAAAGCATTGTCTACCTCGCCGGCCACTTTATCGGCCGTCTCAAGGCCATTGGCGAGACTCTCAAGTTTGGTCTTGAGCCCTGCCCGGTCGATGCTGTTAAACATCTCCCGTATGTCGTTGATGTACTGCTTGGCCAGTTGCTCGTCGCTGGGGTCGAAACCGAATATCTCGGAGGCTTTCTTGATGCCCTTTTCCCAACCCTGGTTAAAGAACAGATCTTCGTATTCCTGATATTTGCCTTTGAATTCTTTGAACTTGGCGCTGGCCTGCTGCATGGTTTCGCGAGTGGCTTTCCACTCGTCTTCGGTTGCCTTCAGGGCTTCTTCGTACTCCTCGTCTTCGAAGCAGTCGGCCTGCACATCGGAAGTGAAGAAGAGAGTGAAAAGCGGCAGGGCCGTAAACAGGACGGCCAGCAGCAGTATTGATCGGGTGGCGTTTCGTTGTATCATCATTTTATCTCCGTCTCGCTACGGGCTTACCGCTGTACGTCGAAAAGGTAACGCAGTTGGAAGCGTACCCCGGTTTTGTTAAGATCGGAATATGAGTCGATGCTTGCCCTGGTTCGGTGCAGGTTGGCCTCGCCATCGATGATAAGCTGTGAGTTTATCCGGTAACCGGCTCGGGTCTGGAAAGTCAGCACGCCGGTACTGCGAGTTGGGTCGGCGTTGTAAAGGAAGCTCCGCTCGTATTTTATTTCGCCGTCGATGGTGATCCCGGTGTAGGTGATAAGGTTGGCTTTGCAGTCAACACCGGCCCGGATATTGTTCTGCGGGTTGCGCCACAGGAAATCGACATCCAGAAGATCTTCGTCGAACACCTCGTGGCGTTCCGTGTCGATATAAGCCCGGGCCCCGATGATCGGCCCGATAGAGAAGTTCCTCAGCACGGCCAGGCCGGAGCGTGACCAGCCGAAACGCCACAGGAAATCCACGGTGTGCGGCGGGCACAGATTGGCATAGCGAAGAGGATCGTCTTCGTCCGAGGCTTCGGTATAAACACGGACCGACAGGTTCAGGTTGCCATACCGTCCGGAACCATCGGGGTTGCTGGTTTTCTGCCAGCGGAACTGCGCGAAATCGTATTGGCTGTCACCGGAGTAAAGGCGGTAAACGACATCCAGCGAAGCCATTCTCAGGCCGTCGTCGGCCGATTGTTTGCGATAAGTGAGCTTGAGGTCGGTATAGTTATTGTCATCGGCGTTGGGATAGCTGTACCGAGCGATGGCCGGTCCCCATTCGGTGCGTCCCGTGGCGCCATAGCGTTTTTTGAAGATCAGGCCGGCTTTCAGACGACCCACATCGCGGGGATCGTCATCTATTTCGGGGTGGCTCAGCTTCTGATAGCTAACAGCCAGTTCGGTACCACCGGGAATCAGTTCCCACACGGCGCTGGGGGTGAGCTCTTTGTAGTCGAGCCATTCGGTGTCGTCGTGCCCCTTTTTGAGATAGCGCAGCCCGAGCTTGAGGTTGCCGCGCCCGAACGGCAGTGTCGCGTTGCTGATCAGGCTGGTGGTGGTATAGTCGGCCGCAATGATCGTTTCTTCATCATAGGAGCGCGATTCTTGCCGCAGAGTGGTGTTGAAACGAAAGCGCGGGCCCTGTAAATCAAGGCGGCCGAAAAGACCGAAATCGGAGAAATCATTGACATCGGAGTCGTTTTCGGAGTACCACGATTTGTCCAGTCCGAACGAGAGCACCGCCCGACGCGACATGTTCCACGCTCCGCCGAGACCGAAATCGGTAAGTCCTATTTCCTGTTGCTGTACCGTAGAGCGCCGGGAGAATTTGCCGTTGAAGTTGAGTTTGTTGTTCGGTATCCACTTCGCGTTGGCGCCCAGACCGAAATCGGCCGAGGACTGATCGATTACCGGATTTGTGTTGGGGCGTTTGTAGGAAGCTTTGCCGAGAAGGGCCGAGACCTCGCCGCTGATAGCCAGCTTGCTGCCGGGTTGAAGACCGACCGTGTGTGCTTCCTGCGGTGTTGGTTCGCCGAAATCGGCCACGGCGCGGTTGTATACCTTATCCACCGTCCGTTGGTACTTCCTGAGGTTGCGTCTCATTTCTTCAAGTCGCGATTTCTCGTCAGGAAGAACGGTGGCCAGTTCGTCCAGCCGACTTCCGAGCGATTCGCTGATATCCCGAAAGGAAACCAACAGCAGCTTGACCGTGGCCAGATCGTGTCGGGCGGCCGAGGCCAGTTCTTCGAGCGGTTCCCCCGACGAAGTTCGGTATTGCTGGTCGATCTGTTTTACCCGGCGAAGAATAGCCAGGGTCAGTCCTTTGGCCCGGTTGAAGTCGTTTTCAGCGACATCAAGTTGTTCCCGGGAAGACTCTTTGGCGCCGGAGACCGATGCTGTCGGTAGCACGAAGGCCAGGACCAGGCACGCGGTGACCGCGAATTGTCTGCAAAATAGTTTAGTCATGGAAGTACGCCGATGTATACAGTAAATCTGTGTTGTTCTTTTCTTGTCTTATGCGGCAAGGATCGAGCAAAAAAGGGCATCGTATACCACGGTCTGCAATTTTCACCCGAGTATACAGGACATCGACATGTAATCCAACATTAAACAGGCACTATGGTTAGTGCTGCTAACATATGGTGCGGCGGTCACGTTGTGACAAGCGGTTGGTTTACATCCTTCGATTCTGAATCTTTGTTCGGAGGGCAATCACGTTCTGATATCTGTTGCTGTCAGGGTAGAGAAAAGCCTTGTGTGATGTCGGATTACCCGACATAATTTCCCGTTGGCGGTCCGTTGAGGGGCTCCACAGGATAAATTGAGGAATAGTAAAAAATGAAGAATCGGAAGTCAGCTATAGATAAACTGGTCGGCTCTCTGGAAGAGCGGGCCAAAGAACTTGATTGCCTCTATGCCATCGAGGAAGTACTCAACGATCCGGATCAATCGCTTAATTCCGTGTGTGAGCGGATGATTGAGGAAATCCCGTCCGGCTGGCAGCATGCCGATATTTGCCAGGTGAAGATAATCCTCGGCGAGACCACTTATTCCACTCCCAATTTCGTAGACACTCCCTGGGTGCAGACAGCCGATATTCTGGTGCAGGAATCGGTGGTGGGAACGGTCAGTGTCTCTTACCGGGAAGAGATGCCGGATGCCGACGATGGGCCTTTTCTGAAGGAAGAGGTAAAACTGATAAAATCGATTGCCCGGCGTTTCGGTCATTTCGTTATGTACCGGGCCATGCGCGAAGCCGTTCAGCAGGTCGACTCGACTCGAAAGGAAGGTGTCCTCAAGGCGGCCGGTCAATGGCGAATCGTGCTGGAATTGCTCAAAGAAACGGATCGTTATTTATACCTGAGCATATCGCGCAAGATGCTCAACCAATTGTGCTGGAATGGGATCAAGGAGGCGGAACAGCTCTACATTTCCTTCGGTATGGACCAGAAAGCGCTGGAGAAAGATCTCCTGATCGACTGGAATCGACCCCACAGTCGTCCTCCGGTGGATCTGTCGCCCGAATTCAGCACGGCCGCTTTCAGCATTGCGGAGAAATATCTGAGCGACGAAGAGATCCTTCGCCTGATCCGTTGGTGGATGCAGGAAGACAAGCTGAGTTTCATTGTTCAGGTGGTCAACCGCAACTTGTCGCTGTCCGAAGTGGCCGACGCTATCCGTCGTTATCACCATCTGGCGCCGGATGAATCCCGGGTTCCGTCGGCGAGTGAACGCGGCATTCAGGTTTCGCTTATCCGGCGGTTTCTGTCCGACCAGTTGCAATATATCAATGTTGCCAAGAACTTCATTGAAATAAGGGATTTCTATAACCTTCTCAAGAAAGTCATTTTCAGTGCCGAAAGCCACGGCAAGCTGGGCGGCAAGAGCGCCGGTCTGTATCTGGCCGCACAGGTTCTTCGCAAGAGAGGTAAAGAATCGGAACTCCTGGCCAACGTGAAGATCCCGCGTACCTGGCATGTTACTTCCGACGTGTTGTTGCACTTCATGCATTACAATGATTTTGACCACGTGGTAGAACAGAAGTACAAGCCTCTGAACCAGGTGGCACTGGAGTATCCGCACGTTGTCTACACTTTCAAAAGCTCTCCTTTCCCGGCCGACATAGTCAAGGGCCTGTCGGTGGCTCTGGACGATCTGGGTGACAAGCCCCTGATCGTGCGGAGTTCCAGTTTGTTGGAAGACCGTCTGGGCTCGGCTTTTTCCGGGAAGTACAAAAGCCTGTTTTTGGCCAATCAGGGCAGTAAGCAAATGCGTTTGCAGGCGCTTATGGATGCGATTGCCGAAGTATACGCCTCTACTTTCAGCCCTGATCCCGTCGAATACCGAGCCGAAAGAGGCCTGCTGGACTACGGCGAGGAGATGGGGATTATCATTCAGGAAGTGGTGGGGAACCGGGTCGGGAAATACTTCACGCCCACTTTTGCGGGGGTAGCCTTTTCTTCCAACGAGTTTCGCTGGTCATCCCGGATCAAGCGCGAGGACGGTTTGGTTCGTTTGGTCCCCGGTCTGGGCACACGCGCGGTCGACAGGTTAAGCGACGATTACCCGGTGCTGGTGGCGCCGGGTCAGCCCGGTCTGCGCGTCAATACCGAACCACAGGCGGCCCTGCGCTATTCGCCGCGGTTCCTTGACGTTATTAACCTCAAGGAAAACAAACTCGAAACGATTGAACTGGACGGTTTCCTTCGGGAGGTCGGTTACGAATTACCGGCCGTGAAGAGAATGGTTTCGGTTTATCGGGATCAGCATCTTCAGAAACCTATCGGGATGAGCATTGATTTCGAGTCCGACGTGCTGGTGGCCAATTTCGAAGGGTTGATTAGCGATACGAAGTTCGTGGAGCGGGTCCGCGCCATACTTCAGGCGCTCGAGGCGGCTCAGGGTGTGCCGGTGGATATTGAATTCGCTCACGACGGGACTTCGTTCTACCTTTTGCAGTGCCGTCCCCAGAGTTACTATTACGAAAGCGCCCCTGCTCATATTCCCGATAATTTGCGAGCCGAGGATATCATTTTCTCGGCCAGGAAATACATTTCGAACGGGCGGGTACCCGATATTACGCATATCGTGTACGTAGACCCGCACAAGTACGCCGAGGTGGCCGATCAATCAACGTTGGTGGCTATCGGGCGGGCTGTGGGGGCACTCAATCAGACCCTGCCTCGCCGCCAATTCATACTCATGGGACCGGGACGGTGGGGGAGCCGCGGGGATATTAAGCTCGGGGTCAGTGTGACCTATGCCGATATCAGCAATACCGCGGTGTTGATCGAGGTAGCCCGCAAGAAGGGTAACTACGTTCCCGATCTTTCTTTTGGCACTCATTTCTTCCAGGATTTGGTGGAGGCTGAAATCCGCTACCTGCCGCTGTATCCCGACGACGACGGGATTGTCTTCAACGAGCCGTTCCTGCTTAATTCCCTGAACATCTTCGCCCGGTTGGTGCCGGAGTACGCCGAGTTGGCCGACACCATCAGGGTCATTGATGTCCCCGGTAGTGCCAACGGCCGCATTCTCAAGATTTTGATGAACGCGGATATAGACAAAGCCGTGGGGGTGCTTCAGAAACCGTCTTGATAGTTGTTTGCGGATGGGCGGTGATCTGACGGTCGAAGGTGTGGTGTCGTAGTAATAATGTTGCGCGGCCGTGATCAAAGCGCTATTATCTGCCCATGACCGAGCAGCTGATAGGTAATTACCGGGTGCTCAAAAAGATTGGGGCGGGCGGCACGGCCAAGGTATACTTGGGCGTGCATCGGGAGGTCCCCAGCCTCAGAGTCATCCTGAAAATTCTCTCCGATCAGCGACTGGCCGACCGTTTCCGACAGGAGGCCGAGAAATTGGCCGTGCTGGACGGGCATCCCAGTATCTGCCGAATAAAGGACTATTTTACTCACGGCGACGACACCGTTATCGCGATGGAGTTCATCGACGGTGAGTCGCTGGATCAGCGTCTCAAGGCCGAGGGGCGCATTCCCGTAACGGAGGCGCTCAACATTACCGCCGAGGTGCTGGATATTCTGAGCTTCGCGCACGAGCGGGGTATCTGTCATCGTGACATAAAGCCAAGCAACGTGATGATCGACAAGACCGGTCGGGTCAAGATAATCGATTTCGGTATTGCCAAGGGGGAGAACGACCCCGACCTGACCACGGCCGGGGCTATCTGTGGCACGCCGACATACATGGCGCCCGAACAGTTCAGTTGCACCGGAGATACTGATTTTGCCCTCGTGGATATCTATGCCGCGGGAACCATGCTTTTTCGCATGCTCACCGGTGAGCTTCCGTTTACGGGCGAAAACGAATTCGTGCTGCGCGACGCCAAATTGTCCAGCGATCCGCCCCGGCCGCGTTCGCTGAATCCGGGTATATCGAAAGAACTGGAGAAAATAGTCCTCAAAGCGATTGATCGTGACCCGGCCAGGCGTTACCAGTCGACTTCGGAAATGCGACAGGCTATTCTTAAGGTGATCGCAAACGATACGACCGCTGACGAAAGTACCCGGGCCAACCACGTAATGGTTTCCGAGGTTCGCCGTCGTCGTCCCGTTGTACCTGTTGTTATCGGGGTCGTGGTCGTTGTGGTGGCGGCTCTGGCGGTTTATCTCGCGTTGAGTCCCGGCGGAGAGTCGGAGCTGCCGAAACCGGTTACGTTGTACGCCCCGGCCGATGGCGCCTTGTTCGCCGCAGGGGACAGGTTCGCGTTGTCATGGGAGGGCACGGCCGGTCCTGGGGGGACGTATACGTTGGAGTTGGCCGAGGATTCTCTCTTCACCGCGCCGGAGATCATACCGGACGTGGAGTTTCCACGCTACTCGTTCGAAGAGACACCGGAAGGCGGGCGGTATTTCTGGCGAGTCACCCCGGTTTCAAGAAACGGCGTGCACGGTGAGGCCTCGGGCCACTTTTCTTTTACTATCGCCGCCGTGTCTGAGCAGGATTCGATTGAAAACGGTGTGGCTGCGACGGTCGTATCGGACAAGAGTCCCCGACCATCTCAATTGGTGACCCAACCGGCGGAGAGGCAGCAGAACGTGCCGTCGCCATCGGCGAAAGACCCGCTTGGCAGGATCAGGGTCGGTTCAAGACCGGCCGGGGCGAAGGTGTACATCGACGGCGAACTGCAAAGATTCAGGACGATCAATACCTTCGAGGTCCGGCCCGGTCGTCGGGAGGTTAAGGTTGTTCTTGAGCGCGGGGGCGAGGAAATCGAACAGGTGGATACAGTCAGGGTCTTTTCCGACAGCATCTCGAAGAAGATATTCGATTTTGGACCGTGATTTGTTTTTTTCAAGTGATCCCGGTCAGTCATAAAAAATGGTAAATAGCAAACCTTATATGTAAAGGAGTTACTATGAGGTGGTTAAGACAGTCGGTTTATTTGCTGCCGGCGTTTGTAATGGTGCTGTCGACAGCCGTGGTGTTACCCGCTTCCGCCGCGGCGCAGGAAGTGGCGGTGGCCGAAGTTCTTTCCGAAGCACTTGGTTTTTATAACGAACTGGAATTCGATAAAGGTCTGGAACTGGCCAGTGGTTTGCTGAAACGTTCCGATCTGACCGCACACGACAGCGCGGCCATATACGAAGTTTTCAGTATCATAACCTACGCCAAAGGTGAAACATATTTTCAGGAAGCATTGAACTATCTCGACAAGATATCAAAAATCGGCCCGTGCGTGGTTCCTTTGCCGCGTGATATCTGGCCCCAGGAACTGCGTGATCGCTGGTACCAGATTTTGAAGGCAAAAGGTTCGCTGATATGTGATGAGAAAAAATCGGACGTGAAGACGATTGCTATTATGCGGTTCGATAATTTCTCGTCCGGCGAATATCAGGAAAAACTGGGTTTGATCAGCAAGGGTCTGGCCGATTTCTTCGCTTTCGATTTTGCCAGGATTAGTTCCTTTAAGGTGGTCGAGCGCGATAAGATAGACTTCATCCTCAAAGAGATCGAGTTGCAACAGTCCGGGGCGGTTGACCGCGCTACGGCCGTTCAGGTGGGTAAGATTCTCGGGGCACGATATATGGTGTTCGGGAGTATCACCCAACTGGACTATCGTCAGACCCGCATGGTGGTCCGGGTGGTTGATGTGGAAACATCGGAAATCATCGCCTGGGTCGACAAGGAGGGTAAACCGGAATACGCCAAAATGGAAAAGGAAATCGTCAGGGAACTCTCCGAGAAACTGGAGGTGAAACTTGACGAGCCGACGCTGACTCTGCTCGATGAAGGTGGTACCGATTCGGACGACGCTACTCAGCTATACGCCACCGGTCTGGAGTACATGGACAAGTACAATTACAAGCAGGCGTATGAGTATTTCAAAAAAGCCTACGAAATGGATGAGAGTTTCACCGAAGCCAAACGCAAGATGGAAATTTACCAGCCTTTGGTCGGTTAGCTGTGGCAGGGAGCGATCCGCTGTCGTTAGGAGAGAGGCATATATGATCAGGAAGTTCTTGCCGCTCGTTCTGTTGCTGCTGGTCGGCTGCGCCCCGGGATTCTATGGGCAGGGGCGGCGAGCGGTCGAGCAGGGCGAATATGACCGGGCAATAGATGCCTTCTATCGGGAAATTGCCGTCAATCCCCAGAGCGCGGCGGCGTGGCGCGAACTGGGCGTGGCGTTTTACGAGAAGGGCGATTTGGTAAAGGCCGAGGACGCGCTCAAGCAGGCAAGCGCAATCAGGCCCGATGCTCGTGGGAGTTTGTATCTCGGTCTTGTTTTCGAGAAACAACAATTGTACGACCCGGCGATAGAGGCCTACCGTTCGTCCCTGAGTCTCAGGCCCCGGGGCGAAACCAGTCGCATGATTCGCGCGCATCTGGACCATTTGATCGGTCGCAAAGTGCGACAGGAAGTAACGACGGCTCTGGAAAACGAGGCCGCTATCAATGTTGCGGATGTTCCGGAAAACACGGTGGCGGTGATGGATTTCGATGCTTCGTATCTTGATCCGGCCATGCAGCCCCTGGCCACGGGGTTGGCGGAGTTCACCGCCATTGATCTGGCTAAGGTGAAATCGCTACGGGTGGTTGACCGCCTCAAGATCGATGCTATTCTGGATGAGTTGGAGTTGAGCCGTTCGGGAATGGTTGACCAGACTACCGCCCCTCGCATGGGACGACTTCTGGGCAGTCGACATCTGGTGACCGGGACGGTATTGGGAGTGGGGGAAACGGAGCTTCGTCTCGATGGTGTCATTGTCAATACGATTGACAGTTCCTCTGCTTTGACCGAGCCGTACCACGGTGAGTTGCAGAAATTCTTTCAGGTAGAAAAAGCGCTCGTATTCGGTGTGCTCGACAGTTTGGGAATCACTCTGACTGTCGAGGAGCGAGACGCTATCAGTGAGGTTCCCACCGAATCTTATCTGGCTTTTCTGGCTTACTCCCGCGGTTTGCAAATGCAGCGGCAGGGTCTCCTGACCGAAGCCCGGGCGGCGTTTGATCAGGCGGCAAAGGAAGATCCGGGTTTCGGAGACGCTCGGACTCGAGGTCGGACGGTTTCGGCCGATCTGTCGGTCGGCGGTGGTGACGTTTCTCTGTCCGATCTGGAAGCTTCGGCGGAAAGACTGGACGGAACTTCGGAGTCCGGCGGAGGTCTGGACAGTCGGCTGGTGCGTACGGCGCAGAGCAGCGATCGCTCGCCCGACCTGTCCCAATCCGGAGCGGTAACCTCGCCGCCAACCGTCGACCTTACGGCAACAGTCAGGATAAGGGGGGACCTCGATGCGAACTAAGCTTTACATATTGTCAGGGCTGTTGGTGATGGGGGCGGTTCTTTTCCATACTCCGGCTGCGGCCCAGGTTATCTACGGTCAACCGACATCCGGTAACCTTGATGTTGTCTACAGTAGTTGGACAACCGAAGACGACGGGGGTGATGAAACGACGGTAAGTCAGTTGATGTTCCCGGTCAGCGGTTTCCTTGCCGTGCAGGATAATTTCGATATTACTTTTTTCGCGGCCAATGCCGCCTGTGATCTCGATAACCCGGTCGGTGAGTATTCTCTCAACGGTTTCAGTGACGTGTATGTGCAGGGTAACCGTTCCTTTGCCGGGGATCAATTGCTTCTTAGTGTCGGCCTCACTCTGCCCACCGGGAAGAAAGCTCTCGACTTTGCGGAAGAATGGCAGGTGCTTCAGGCGCTTTCGTACAACTATTTCGATTTTCCCGTGCGACATCTCGGCGAAGGGCTGGGGATGAACGCTTTCTTCGGCGGTGCGGCCGAACTGGCTGAAAACGTACGCGGCGGCGCTGGCATAAGATACCAGTATACCGGTTCTTATGAACCTTACGAGGACTATGAAGACTATAATCCCGGGGACATCGTGTCGTTAAACGCCGGTGTCGACTGGGAACGAGGACCTTTGCTCATTGCGGCTGACGCGGTATGGACGACGTTCTTTACCGATAAGCTTGACGATGTGAAGACATTTCGGCAAAGCAATCAATTCGATGTGCGGGTGGCCGGAAGTTACGCCGGTGAAAATACGAGTTTCAGCGGTTCCGTGCGATATGTAATCCGCGGTGACAACAAGCTGTACGATTCGACCGGTGTCGAATTGGAACCCTATCGCCTCTACGGTGATGAGTTCTCGATGCGGGCGGCGCTTGGCTGGGCCCTTGGTGATCTCTGGACGGTCACGCCGTCGGTGGATCTTCGTTTGATCGGCGGCAACGACGTTGATTTCGACAACTCGACCATTTACGGTGGTGGCGGTTCGGTGAGCTACCGGTTGCGGCACAACGTTAACGCTGTCGGTGGGTTCAAATTGTACACGGGAAGTGCCGACGGCGGGGATCTGGACGTTAGCGGTTATCAGTTAACCTTCGGTCTGACGGCTTCAATGTAGGAAGGGACGGAAGATGAGAGGCAAAAGATGCTTGTTCCCCGCTCTGGTTGCTTTGACCATCGCTCTGGCCGGATGGAGTTGCAGCGATAGAGCCGCAAACAGTGGGTCGTCGGTCGAAGGTAACGTGGAACTCAGAGCCAGGTTGTCCGGCGGTGCCGGGGCCGAACAGATCGATCTGTTTCGTCTTATCGTCACCGGACCGCAGATGGATCGAATAGAAACCCTGCTGGAATTCGACGGTCGTTACATTACCGGTGAGGTGCTGGTGCCGGTGGGACGTGACCGGCGCTTCGTGCTTCAGGCTGAAGAAATCCAGGTCAGTCCCGTCGGAGGTGATGAAGATACGGTAGTCGTGTATCGCGGGGTAACGGTGAGTGCGGTCGAGCCTGAAGTGGTCCTGACGCTTGAAATCGATTTGGCCCCGGTAGTGCCCACACTCAAGTTTACACCGCGCTGGATTACGGCGCCTTCGGGTGAACTCTTCACGCTTGATATCATGGCCTACAACATGACGACGTTGCCCGGTTTGCGGGTGGTTCTGGATTACGATTATACGCTGTTGCAGCCGGCCGGCGCTATACCGATTGATGACCTCGGGGAGCATGAGTATTTCCATGCGGAGGAAGTCGATGACGCCATGGCCTTTGAAATAGTGCGCGCCGACACCTCCGGGGCGTCTATAGTAGATTCCGATGGTAACGGGGCCATTGCCCGCCTGTTTTTCACCGCCGAGGCTTTCACCGGTGACGAAATAGTCACGGAGATTACTTTCGGTGATATTGAATTGATCGAAGTTGATACATCGTATCCACCATCGGCGGACCTGCATGTCGAAACGGCGGAGATCACCCTCACCCCGCGCACGGACGTAGCCGTGGTATTCCCGGATTCGGGCCTTCGCGCGGCGATCTGGGATGCTCTGGGGATGGATGGGGGCGAGACCATTATGCTGGATACCTTGTTAACCCTCGAATACTTCTCCGTGGGCGATGAATACTCCTTCTCTGATCTTACCGGTATGGAGTACATGGTCAATCTTGAGGGTTTGTCCATGGCCTACAACGGGACCCTGAGTGATTTGACTCCTCTGGCCGCGCTTCATCGGTTGGAGTGGCTGACTCTTGAAGGCGAGCATATAACGGACATATTGCCGCTATCCGGTTTGATCGGTTTACGGACCCTTGATTTGTATTACAACGAGATTGTCGATATCGGACCGCTTGCCGACATGACCATGCTATACGAACTGAACCTCAGGCATAATAATATCACGGATATAAATGTCCTGGCCGGTTTGCGCGGCCTTTGGTATTTGGTTCTTGATGACAACGAGATCGATAACATAAGCCCTGTTGCCGGTCTGACTGATCTGTGGCAACTCAGTCTCTATCAGAATCAGGTTAGCGATCTTACCCCGCTGACCGGGGTGACGAGTCTCGGAGAACTGGACGTGAGCTATAATCAGGTAACCGATATCTATCCGCTGGTTCAGAATGCCGGTCTCGATTCGGGTGATGTGGTTGATGTTACGGGCAATTCTCTTGACGATGAGCAGCAGCAAGACTACATGCGTCAACTTCGTGACAGAGGCGTGACTGTTTATTACGGTTACAAAAGCGTGCGGGAAAAGCTAAGCCGGGTCGACCGAATGAAAGCAACCATCACGACAGGTTGTTCAACGATACAGTGATGTCCGCAGTGGGACGACGGTAGCAATGACAAAGGACAGCAAGCAAAGACTTCCCGGCTGGATCGGTATCGCTCTGATAACCGTTACGACCGGTCTTTGGGTCTTCTGGGGAACGGCAGAGTTATTCTACGAAGGCTGGGGGCAGTCGTTCCCTGGGCCGTTGGCCTACCTTGTCCCGGGGGCGATTTGTCTCGTCCTTACTCTGGTTGTTCTTCGCTGGCCGGCTTTCGGAGGCTGGCTGATAATTATCATGGGCGGTGGGTTTACCGCGCACTGGTTTTGGGGACGGATTGCCAGTGGGGTGTGGAGTTGGACCGGGTTGCTCTCAATGTTCCCGCTTTCCGGTATGCTCGTATTGACCGGCTTGTTGTTTCTCTATGAAGCCCGGTTTCGTCGACGATTGCGTGCGGAAGGATGGACACCGCCGACGAAATGGCTGCGGCGCAATATCCGGTATGTCATAGCGCTGGGTATTCCTCTGCTGGTCGGCGTCGGCACCGCCGTTTCGAATCTTTCGTATATCCTGGCGCGCGAAGACGACGGTTACCGCGGAGCCCGACTCATCGAAGGCAACGGTGTTGCGCTGGTGTGGGCGCCCGAAGGTCCGGGGTGGAACTGGAAACAGTCCTTCGGTGGGTATCCGTCGTGGAACAGCCTGGCCCGGTACGGTCTGCCGCCGGTGGGGCTGGAGCACAAGCCGGGATACGACAGTCTCAATGCCACCCCCGATGATATGCGGGAGTATTGTCTTTGTGCTTATCTTAGTGAAGATGGTAAGACCCTGATGGATGAACCTCAGCATATCTGGCGACTTCCCACCACCGATGAGATTATCCGTTCGCTGTGTTTGCATGGTGAGAACGCCGGGTGTACTTGGGACGGCACGTCTTCACACGCTGTCTGTCGGGTAACTCCGGATAAAGAGACGCCGTTGTGGGCACCCGATCAGCCTCCGGTGTATTATTGGTCGGCGGATGAATATGATTCCGTCAACGCATACTATGTGAATTACGTCGGGAGCGGTGTGTGGCACCAGCCCAAGCGCTGGGGCAATCCACGTCATGGTTATCGCTGTGTGCGTGAAACTACCGCGGCCGACAGTGTTTTGCGGAATATCCAGTTATCCGGAGAGTGAAGCGGCATTACGCCCGTCGATAATTGTCTGCGAGCTTCCTGATGGCGGCAATATGCTCCGGGGTGGTGCCGCAACAACCGCCGATGATGTTAACACCCAAATCGAGCAGCGTCCGGCATTTGTCAGCCATAAATTCCGGCGTCTCCGCATAGACAATAACGTTGCCTTCCATGCGGGGAAGACCGGCGTTGGACTGGATAAGGATGGGCAGAGAAGTATGTTCTTTGAACTCGGCGGCGATGCGGACCATGTTCTCTATTCCGTTGCCGCAGTTGGAACCGACTATATCCGCCCCGGCCGCGGCCAGTCCGGCGGCCGCCTGTTCAACGGTGACTCCCATGATAGTGAAGAAACCGTCGGGCGTGGTGTCGAACGTCATGGTTGCGGCTATCGGTATGTCCGGCGCGATCTCTCTGGCTGCCCGGACGGCTATGGTCGCTTCGTTGAGATCGGTCATGGTTTCGATACATACCAGGTCGGCTCCCGCTTCGACTACCGCTCGGATCTGGCGTTGAAACGACCGGTCGATCTCCTCAGGCTCGGTGTCACCGTAGGGCTTGAGTATTCTCCCGCAGGGCCCGCACGAGGCCGAGACGAAGGCCGTGTCGCCGACGGCTTTTCTTGCCGCTCGAACCGCCGCGGCGTTGATCTCTTCGGTCTTATCATCAAGGTCGTACTGGGCAAGTTTGAGAGGCGAACCGCCGAAAGTATTGGTCTGGACGATATCCGCGCCGGCGTGGTGATATAACCGGGCGATTTCCTCAAGAACTTCCGGGCGGGTAAGATTCCAGATTTCGGGGCAGTCACCCGTCGTAAGGCCGCGCTGCAGCAACATGGTCCCCATGGCCCCGTCGCCGACCAGCACTTCGCCGTCTTTGATCCGTTGCAATAGCGGGTGCATATCAGGCCGCTCCGATAAACGCCTTGACACAGTCGACGGCGTTGACTCCATCGAAACAATAGGCATGCGCACCGATCTGTTCGGCATACTCGGCCGACAGCGGTGCTCCGCCGACGATGAACTTGATCTTGTTGTATACGCCGCGTTCACGGGCCAGATCGATAACCTGTTTCATGACCGGCATGGTGGTGGTAAGAAGAGCGGACAGACCGACCACGCGAGCATCGTTTTCGCTGGCGGCGTCCAGGAATTTCTCCGGGGGGACATCTTTGCCCAGGTCAATTACTTCGAACCCGGCGCCTTTTAGCATGATCCCGACCAGATTCTTACCGATATCGTGCAGATCGCCCTGCACCGTGCCGATAACGACTTTCCCGACCGTCGGGATACCTTCTCTGGCCAATATCGGTTTGAGAATATCCATTCCGGCATACATGGCTTTGGCGGCCATAAGTACGTCGGGAAGGAATATACGGTGCGCCTTGAATTCGTCGCCGATGATAGTCATACCCGCAATCAGGCCGTCATCGAGAATCGTCTTCGCGTCGAGTTTTTCATCGACCGCTTCGGTGGTCAGCCGTGCAACCTGGTCAGCGTCGCCGCGCTGCAAACTTTCGGATATCTGTTTGAGTATTTCCATTCCGCAATCCTCTGATCTGTAACAGATGTGTTATCGTTCACAAAGAGATCTGATCCTTTTTCGGCAGGAGTGTGTTCGGCACTCGCGACAGAAGGGAAAATCGTCGTCAAAGGCGAAGATTTCTCGCGGGCCGGCAACGATCACTCCGCTGGTCGATTTGAGCGGTTGCATCAAAAAGCTTTCCGAAAGCTGAATGCCGATTTCCTCCGGTATGAGAAAGTCGAACAGTGCTTTCTGTCCGCTTACATGCCAGCCGCAGTAACCGGGGCTGAAAGTAAGGGCACCGCTGGACTCGGGGAACCGATTCTCTTCTTTGAGATATTCGACAAACTGCGCGGTGATTGCCTGTCCGGCCAGTTCCGCACCTTCGGAAGCTGCCGCATCGAGCATTGTCCCGGCCGCGAAATCGTGACTATCGAAAAGACGGGAAATCTCGTCGCAAACATCCTGTCCGACCGTCACGGCGTAGAGGGCCAGGCTGTCGGCCATCGGGTAGATACCCGCCAGGGGGGTCAAGGCGGCGTTGTCACCACGCCCCCAGTAGACGTCGGTGAAATCATCCGGTGCTATTGATATCATGATACCCTGTGGTCGAGCGAGTTTTCGATACTCGGCGAGAGCTTTTGCGGCCAGGTCGAGATTCCGGCGATTGCCGTTGCGTTCGGTCGGCACTCCCTGGGCGCGCAGCACATCGGTTTTCGATGGCATCACCTGGTCGATCTGCATTGTGGCTATACGGTGCATCAGCCAATCTCGGGTAGACGATCCATGCCGAAACGTCGGGCTTCGGCGGTCATCAGTCGGGTCATTTCCGTTTTGATATCGTCGGTCAGTCGCACCGGTTCATGTGCGGCAACGATTCGTTCCACTTCGGCGTGAGCCCGTTGCATCAGCGAATGGCTGCCTTCTTCCTGCCAGCGTGAGCGGTTGGCTCGGTCGATGACCGGTCCCGGGAAGTAAATCTCCTCGCGCAGATAGCGTCGTGTGTGTTCGGAAATCAACAGGTGTCCTTCTTGCAACATCTCTTCGAATCGCGGCATGGCCGGGAAGTCATCCTTCGGTTCGATACCGGTCAGCATGCGGTGAAGCATGCCGCAGATTTCGTTGTCTGTGACCAGTTTTTCCAGAGAAAAGCAGCTTTCGAAGTCGAGCATTCCCGGTCCCGAAAGGTTGTTGATTCCCGACAGAGCCGCCAGCGTTGCCCCCATGGCTGTTTCCAGACCGGCCTGAGCATCGAGATGTTTGGCGTCGCTGAGGCCGATATACGCCTGGGTGGGAAGGCCGAGATATTTTCCAATTTCGTTGTATGCGCAGTCGATCATCATGGTGCCTATCGCACCCATCGGTGTCGTCTCGTAGCGCACGTCGAAAATGGCCGGCGAGCCACCGTACAGCACCGGCGTGCCGGGTCTGGCCAACTGACTGATAACCAAACCGCTCAGGGTTTCGGCCGTGTGCTGCACCAGCGATCCGACCAAAGTCACGGGAGCCATAAAACCGGACAAAGGCATGGAGATATATTCCACGGGAATTGCGTATTGGGCGCAGTCGAGAAGGTTTTGCGAGGTCACCTTGCTCCACTTGATCGGCGCGGTAGGACAGGCCGAGAAAATGGTAAGAGGTTTGGCCGCCAATGCTTCTTTCGATCCCCGCACGGCCAGTTGCAGGTCTTTCATGGTCTGAAAGGCTTCAATCGTAAAGGTGCCGGTTACGACCGGTTTTTCACAGAACATCAGGCTCAAATAGAGACGATAGCTGTCGGAAATGCGGGGGTGCACATCGGCCGGAATCAGGGCGGTTGCCTGCGAGGCAATGTGCGTCATTTGACACATCAGCTTTGCATAGGCAACGTAATCCGCCGTCGATGGTTTGGAAATTTTGTTGGTAGCGTGATCGAGCACGTTGATAGCGGCCGAACCGGGGGTAAAATTAACATTGAAACCGGACAGGTCGACAGCTTCGTTGCCTCGGGAATCATAGAGTTTGAAAGCTCCGGGAGCGTCCGCGAGTGCCCGGTCGATCATGTCCTGAGTAAAGAAGACACGGTCTTTTTCTTCGTTGACCGTAGCTCCGTGATCGCTCAGCATGGCGACCACTTTGTCGTTGTGTATTTCGACACCCAGCCGACAGATCAACTCGCGTCCTTCGGCTACGATTTTTTCGATCAATTCATCACTAAGAAAGCGAACTTGCGGCCTCACCGGGCAACTCCTTTCGCGCAATTAAGAAGACGAATCTCCGCGCATCACGAATGGTAAAGAATCGGGACAGCCCAATGTCCGATGAAACCGGCCGTTTGTCAAGCCGCGTCGCTGTCCCCGTTTGGTTAAAAATACAGGCGAAAAGAAACGAAATACTGATCCGGGTAGGTCCCGAATTCGGAATTGAAAATCAGCCGGGTGCTCGACGGAAAAAATCTCACGTATGCGTCCGGGGCTTTGCCTGCGCCTATGTATGCCCCGCCCGCCAGATATATGTTCTCGGCGATATTGTATTCGAGGCTGGGAGCCAGAAGTGCCGAACCATCGGACAAGTTGACCAGGGCCTGCCCTCCGGCCGTGATCAGGGGGGTGAGCTGGTAGCTGACTCCGGGTATCACGTAATGTTTGCCGAGCAGGTATACGGCGCCTTCGGTGTAAGCCGGTTCTGTCAGGATATCAGGGTATTCATCGGTGTCATTGCGTCCCGCCGAATTATAATGATATTCAATGAAGCCGTAGGTCTTGCTTCCAAAACTGTAGTCAAGACCGGTGGACAGACGGAAATAATCCGCATCGCTGCCGTTTCTCTCTTCGCCCAAAGCATCGACCAGCACATGGCCGCTTTCCAGCCAGAAGCCTGCTCCGCCGACAGCGCGGGTGAGGTCGAACCCCAGCATAAGGTTTTCCCGAAAGCCAACCAGCATGGCCGAGAGATCGGTCCGCCAGGCGTAGTACTTGCCGCGAAGGAAAACAGCGCTTCGATCAAAGTCGGCATTCTCACCGGACACGTACCCGGCGTCTATCTCACCCATGAAGCCGATGGGGATGCGCATCCGAACAGCATCGACACCAAGCCGGTCCTCCGTGTCGAGTTCGTTGAACATGTAAGGAGCGAGGATGTCCGTGGGGTTGACGGCGTGGGCCGATCCCCAGGCGATAGCCTGCCGACCGATCATGATATCGAAGCCCGGTGCGGAGGCGGTAAGGAAGATTCTGTCAAGATTCTGAAAAAGAGCGACGTTGCCGTCCGGGTTAATCTCGTCGGGGTACAGGCGTTCGTTAAGATCGTCTATGCGGTAGCGGTTCTCGCTGATCCCGGTGAACAGGGTGTCGGTTTGGATAAGCGTCGGGTCCTGCACCCGGCCGACCAGGCTGTAGGCCGCGGCGAACGTAAGCCAGGAGGTAATTTGACAGCGGGCATTGAGCCGCATGCGATTGCTAAGGGAACCTTCAAGCGGCCAGTCTTCAACCGTACCCCAGTTGGTTTCGATCACGGGATAGTCGATAACACTGCTGTAGCTTTTCCAATAGCCGCTGAGATCGAATCGTTCCGAGGCCGACAGACCTCCGGCTGCCCCGATGACAAACGCGACAAGGCCGAGGATCAACCTGGCGAAAGAGTTAGCTTTTAATCTCATCGCTTTCGATACGCCCGTCTTTTAACACCACCAGTCTTCGGGCTCGCTCCATAATTTTTTGGTCGTGCGTCGAGAAAACAAACGTGGTGTTCCGTTTCTCGTTGAGGTCACGCATCATGTCGATCAGTTCCAGGGCCGTCGTCGAATCGAGGTTGGCGGTCGGTTCGTCCGCCAGGACCAGTCTGGGTTGCGATACGATAGCTCGGGCCACGGCCACGCGCTGTTGCTGTCCGCCGGAGAGTTGGGGCGGACGTCGTCCGGCAAGACCTTCGAGCCCGACTTCTTTCAGGATCGCGGCCACGCGCTCATGCCGCTCTTCTTTGGGAACGCTCTGCAGTAACATTATGTACTCGACGTTTTCTTCCACCGTTAGTACCGGGATAAGATTATAGGCCTGGAAAATGAAACCGATGTTGTCGCGACGGAAATCCGACAGCTCACGGCCGCTCATGCCCGATAGCTCTTTTCCGGCCAGCCAGACCCGCCCCTCGGTAACGGTGTCAAGGGCCGAGATGACGTTGAGGAAGGTCGTTTTACCGGATCCCGATGGTCCCACGATGGCCGTGAATTCTCCCGCCATTATCTCCAGATCGATACCACGAAGGGCATGTACCGGGACACTGTTATCGGTGTATTTTTTGGTGATCCCTTCCGTTTTGATTACCGGACCTTCAAAATCTACGGACATCATAATTCTCCCTAAAGGCTCTTGCGCATTGCCTCCGCTGGGGTCAGCCGGGCGGCGTAGAGAGCGGGGTAAAGGCTGATTAAGGAAGTGAAGATAAACACGGCGATGGGATAATAAATAAACTGGCTGACGGTCATGACAGGGTAGAGAAGTTTCCGAAAAGTTACCCCGGCAAACTCGATACCGATATAATCGATACCGGTGGCGGCGCAGATGGCCGTTACCACGAACCCTAATATGATCCCCAGCACGATGCTTATCGCGGCCAGCGCCCCGGCTTCGAAAAATACTAAGCGGCCGAGCACGAACGGTCGGGTGCCCACGGCACGCATGACGCCGAACTCGTACATCCGTTCGTACAGCGACATGAAAAGAGTGTTGACGATTCCCAGCGCCACGACGCCGAAAAGGATAAAACCGACGAGAATCGCTGAAAACTGCGTGAGTTCGAGAGCGGCACTCAGCTCCGGCAGCAACAGCGGCCAGCCGACCGCTTCGTTTCCATCGGTGGAAAATTTCGACCAGAAAGGTCGATTCTCATCTCTGGCCACGTTGTGGTCGGTAAATTTCAGGGCGATCTCGTGAATTTCGCCGGTGAGATTAAGCATCGTCTGTGCTTTGCCCAAACGAATGAAGGCCATCCCCTTGTCGATATCATCGACATTAAATAGAACTATTCCCGAGATGCGGAACATCTCCTGGGCCAGGTCGCCGGTGTGGGCCTGAGCGGCGGTAAGGACCACCCGATCCCCCAGTTCAACTTCGAGCAACTCAGCCAGTTTGGTGCCGATGATGACCTCTCGCTCATTGCCGTCGTCTTCGAAATACGCCCCGTCGATAATGGCGTCATCGATTTGCGACAGGTCCCGCTCCGTGGACGGCTGTACACCGACCAGACTGATCGCGCTCATGTTGGCCGGGGAGGAAATCATGGCAAAGCTCATCACACGAGGGGTGAAGGCTGCAACTTTCGGTTGCTTTCGCAGGCGGGCCATGACGCTGTCAGGCCGGACGATGGTCTGATCGATTTCGTGCGTGTCGAGATATCCGGCTCGGTGTATCTGTCCTTCTCCGAGATACGATGCTGTCGCCGATTCGATCATATTGTCGCCCATGCCGATGACCGTGGCGTCGGTGAATATAAGGGCGGCCAGACCGATACCTATTGCGATTCCGGCAATGAAGGTGCGTCGCTTGTTGCGAAAGATGTTGCGCCAGGCCAGTTTGATATATAACAGCACCTGCCTCCTCCTAATGTGTCCGCATGGCCCGGGCCGGAGCTATACGGGCCGCCTTGGCCGCCGGGAAACATGATACCAGCAGGGCCGAGACAATCACGCAGACCGCCGGTATATAGAAGCTGCGAGCGTTTATTTCACTATACATAGCCGAAAACTCGATACCACCATAGGTGAACGGTCGGGGATAGGTGATACCATGGAGGGACAACAGGTAATTGGCTGTCAAAGCCAGGGCCGCCCCTACCAGTATGCCGATGACGGACATGATAAACACCTCGGTCACAACAAGTCGAAATACCTGACCGGGCGATGTGCCGATGGCTCGCATGACGCCGTATTCGCGTGTGCGTTCCAGTACGGTCATCAGTACGGTGTTCAATACGCCGACAGCCACGACCAGGAAGATCACGAACAGCATAACCCAGGCCCCCTGCTGGTCAGCCTTCATGGCGCGATAGAACACCTTGGCAAATTCTTTCCAGCCGGCTACGGTCAGGTCAGGATTGTTCAACTCCGTCCGTATATCCTCGGTCAGATCGTCGACGATGTCAAGGTCGTCGGCCACCACGGCGATTTCGTGTACCCGCCCTTGGAGCACCAGCAATTCCTGGGCGTCATCGAGATGAAGATACAGGGCCGATTGATCGGTTAATTTGTTGCCGCTGGAAATCAACCCGGTAACGGTGTACAGGTCGTTGGCGATAGAACCGTCGGCCCCCTGCGAAACGATGACCAGTTCATCGCCGATCTTGCCTTTGAGAATGACGGCCAAACCTTCGCCGAGAAGTACCTCATGACAGGCTTTCGGGCTGAGGGTCCGTCCGGCGGTTACTTTTTTATCGAAGCGGGTGGCCTGGTTCTCACGTAGCGGATCGATTCCGTTAATTTGTACCCCGGCCGATTTGTCCCCAATCGAAGCCAGACCGGCCGAATACAGTCGCGGTGTCCAGTTGTCTACGCCCTTAAGCCGTTCGATTTTTTGTCCCACGTCCTGATAATTATCGATGTTCTTGTAAAGGGAGGGACGGTCAAGATAGCCCCGGGCGTGAATCTGTATATGACCAAGTTGATTGCGGGTGAACATGTCGATTATATAATTATATGTACCGTCCGACCAGCCGATTGAAACCGCCGAGAGGAAGAACCCGCCCAGCATGGTGAGTATGGTCAGAATGCTGCGCCGTCGCTGCCGGAATATGTTGCGAAAGGCGATCTTGAACATGACGGCCTTGTCACTGCGAGCGCAGGTGCCGCAGTGAAAATATGTCTTTGTCTATATCTATGTTGAATTTCAGATTCTTGTAGCTGATCACCGTTTTATGGCCTTCTTTGGTCTGGGGGATCATCTCCATCGTGGCCGGAATCTTGCGTCCGTCGAAGTTTGTGATGTCGCTGTATAGAAGGATTCGCATCAGCTTTCCCTTCTCGTCGTAATAATGCTGCCAGACCGGTATGTGATCGGATTTTCGGGCGGCGATAACGACATTGCCCCAAACGATAGCCAGGTCCTCGCGGGGTATACAGTTGATATACACCAGACTGTCATCCGGTTCGGGAACCGTAGTCCGCTCGTATGTGTAGTCATCGAAGAAAGAGTATTCCTTGACGAGATCGTCATTGGTGAAATCGGAACCCATCCAGGCACTCATCATCATCGACGGCGGGATTTTGATAACCTTGTTTGTCTTGGGCAGGTAGTTCCACATCTCGTTTTCGATACGCAGCGTGGCGACGCCTTTTTCCTTTTTTGGTTCCTCGATTCGAATGAAGGTCTTTTCCATGCCGGCTGTCCAGGCCACCATGGTCAGGGTGCGTTCCCAGTGAGGGGTGACGATATCCATGACAATCTCGGAGTAGCTCGACGTGCTCCGGTACATCTCGTCAATCTCTTTGATGATCTTCCGGGTTTCATCGTTCTCGCTGGTCTGAGCCGCTGTGCCTTTTGCGAAAAGCATCAGGCCCATCATGAGAGTGCAGTATACGATAGTGGTTTTCATCGGCAAATTCCGTCCAGGAAAATGTGACATACTCTCTTAGCCGTCGAGTTTGAATCGAGCGTAATTACTCTCATCGCCGCCTGGATCAACAAGCCATCCATCATGGCCAGCAGGGCGGAGGCCGCAGATCGGGTGTCGACCGTCCGAAAGATTCCTTGTCCGATTCCCTGTTGGATTACGGTTTCGATCCGACTGACCAATTCCCGATATTTACCGCCTGCTCCGGTCAGTGTCTGGGCCGGTGCCCGGTGGCGAAGTCCGGTTGACCAGAGGTCGAACAGCAAATCCAGTCGCCATTGTTCCCGGGCAAAAAAGTCGAAGCTGGTCGCGACAAATCGCTTTATCCAGTCGGCCGCGTCGGTTGTGTTTTTCATGCACTTGTCGAAATGCCTTCGCCACAGTCTTCACTGAAAAGTTCCAGCGACCCCGTTATGACCGCTTCTTTGCTCGGGAAGTATTCGTACAATGTTCCTTTGCCCATGCCCAACGACCGGGCGATGTCGATCATCTTGAAATCATGGACGCCACGTTCGGCGAAAACGCCCAGGGCCGCGCGAAGGATTTGGTCACGCTTGTTTTTTTTGTCTGTCGTTCGAGGAGTCATATTACCTATAAACTCAGTACCGACCGGTCGGTCAACAGGATAGTGCGCCCCCGCTCACGTGTCAACCGTTTCAGATCTTTCGAGAAAACGGCCCGTCGGCAGCCGGAATAGTGACCGACGAATAGCTCTTGATATTCTATTTTTAACCAGCCATGTTGCCGCGGGAATATCGGGACTTTGGCTGATCCGTGGAGCGGAGCCCGATAAGATCAAGGCTGACAGGAGGATGCCCCACCGGCCGAAAGGGCGGCGGTTTGGCCTGCCGGAATTCGGTCGAAAAGGGTGAAAAAACAGGGAAAAATAATTGGAGAGGAGTTGACTTTCGGGGAAAAAGATGTAGACTGTTTGTGAAAAAAGTAACGAAGTCGCAGAGGCGGCAGGCTTCAGGGCTGGTTCCGCTTTTGCAGTCACTAATATGAGCTGTGATTAATGAAAGGTCAGGCTATGGCTAGTGGAGCTTTTAATCCGTTTGAAATGGCCCAGGCTCAATTCGACAAAGTAGCAGATATTCTCGAACTGGACTCGGGCACGCGTCAGCTTCTGAGAAACCCGCTGCGTGAGTACAATTTCCTTATCCCGGTTCGAATGGACGACGGAACTTTCAAGGTTTTCCGCGGTTTTCGCATTCAGCACAACGATGCTCGCGGACCGGCGAAAGGCGGTATTCGTTTTCATCCCCAGGAGACAATCGACACCGTGCGTGCGTTGGCTACCTGGATGACCTGGAAATGTTCGGTCGTTGATATCCCGCTCGGCGGCGGCAAAGGGGGCGTTATTTGTGATCCCCATAACCTGAGCATGCGCGAGCAGGAACAGATCTGCCGTGGCTGGGTCAGGCAACTGGCCAAGAATGTCGGCCCTCTGGCTGATGTGCCGGCGCCCGATGTTATGACCAGCGCTCAGCATATGCTCTGGATGCTGGACGAGTTCGAACACATTCATGGCGGTAAGTATCCCGGTTTTATTACCGGTAAGCCGGTCGGTCTGGGAGGATCGCTCGGTCGTACCGAGGCCACCGGTTACGGGGTCATTTACACCGTGCGGGAAGCCCTCAAACAGATGGATATCAAGCTGAGCAACACGACCGCCGCGGTACAGGGCTTCGGTAACGTAGCTCAGTATGCTATCAAACTCTACAATGAGTTGGGTGGTAAGGTAGTGTGCTGTTCGTCGTGGGATCAGGCCGATCAGACGGCGTATACGTTCAAGAAGACTTCCGGGATTGACCTTGACGAGTTGTTGAGCATTACCGACAAGTTCGGCGGTATTGACAAAGCCAAGGCCAAGAATAAAGGTTATGAGATCCTTCCGGGTGATGTCTGGATTGAACAGGATGTCGATATTTTGCTGCCTTGTGCTCTGGAGCACCAGGTTACCGAAGAATCGGCTCAGAAGATCAGCGACAAGGTGAAGCTGATGGCCGAAGGCGCCAATGGTCCGACCACGCCCGAAGCCGACGTTATTCTGGAAAAGAAAGGGATATTTGTCATTCCTGATTTCCTGGCCAACGCCGGCGGTGTGACCTGCAGCTATTTCGAGCAGGTCCAGTGCAACATGAACTATTTCTGGACGCGCGAGGAAGTGCTTCAGAAGCTGGATACTAAGATGACCGATGCTTTCATCGCGGTAAGCAAGCTGGCTCGCCAGCGCAAGTTGTATATGCGCGACGCCGCCTATGTCATCGCCATCGAGCGTGTTGCGAATGCCTGCAAGGCTCGCGGCTGGGCCTGATAGCCCCGTTTCAACGAGACTTCTATTATAAAAGAACAGCCCCGGTCAACTCGGCCGGGGCTGCTTTTTGCCATTTGATTCGGATCGACCGTATTTTTATCGAGGTTATGATTTACGGATAAGAAAACGGGACCGACTTCGTAGTCGGTCCCGAGGGTTTTCGTTGTTCCGATTCCGGACAATCAGGCTTTGATGTCGGTTATCCGGGCGGCTATGCGGGCGTCGGTTTCGAGAACTAACGGTACCTCAGCTTTGGTAGCCTCGACCAAATCGGAATATAGCACGAAATGAGCCTTGCCGTCGGCCGTGGCGAAATCGCCCTTTTTGCTTTCCTGCTGTTTCCGCATCAACTGGTCAAGTTCCCGGGAGACTTCAACCTCGGTATTCGGCCCGATTGGCTCACCGGCGACATCGGCGATCTTTCTTATAATGTCACTCGTGCTCATCCCCGAGACAGGCGTCCCGATAGGATTGACCTGGTGGCGGTTGCCTGCCCAGTTGGTGATGTGACCGCTGGTTTCAAGGTAACTTGACAGCGGCAGGAAAACATCGGCCATCTGAGCGGTTTCGGTAAGCCACAAATCGCCGACGACCTTGAATTCCAGGTTGTCGACGAAGCTGTTGAATTCGGGTGCCGCGGCCGGGTTTTCACCGAATATGAAAGCGGCCCGGATTTTGTCACCCGCAATCTTGCTGCGAAGCGAAGCGGAATCGGACTTCATCAACGCCTGCAGATCGGTTTTCCACTGTGCGTCTACCGCTTTTAGCATCTGTTGGTCGGTTACCGGAGCACCGCCCGGCAGTAAACGCTGGCAGAATCCGGCCAAACGCATGCCGTAGTGGTTACACTGGCTGGTCATCAGGGCCAGACCGGAACCGTTGCCCAGTTTGCCCGACAGCATCAGCAGGGTAACCAGAGCCTGAAGATCACCATTGGCCCGGTCGATGCGACTGTCAAGATTGTACCAAGCGACTACTTTCTTATTGGGATCGCTCAGAAGCTCGGCCGCCTGTTTGATGGCCTCAACTTTGACTCCCGTTACCGAGCAGACGTCATCAAGATCGACTTTCGACAGCCGGTCGATAATCTGCTGTGAGTCGGCCGTGTATTTGTCAAGGAAAGTTCGGTCAAGTCGGCCCTGCCCGATAATTTCGCTCATGATCCCGTCGAGCAGACGAGTGGCGGTGCCGCGTCGGGCGTCCGCCCAAACGCTGGCGTAATCCGTCAGGTCGATAGCGGCCGAGTTGACCACGACGGCCTGGGTGCCTTTGCGCATGCGGCGCTTCATCTGCCAGCCCAAAACCGGATTGTCGCGGGTCGGGTCGCCACCGACGAAAAGATAACAGTCGGCTTCGCCGATTTCCTTGCTCCCAACAGTAGCCGAAGTTGTCCCCAGCATGTCGTCAAGGGCGTGGTAGTCGGCCTCGCTGGTAAGAATCTGGAAAGAAGCCAGGTTATTCGTTCCCAGAGCCGCCCGTCCGAGCCGTCCGGCCAGATACAATTCTTCGTCGGTGAGTTTCGGGGACCCGGCTACGAGAATGCTGTCACTGCTGTGCTGCTCTCGCACGCGAGTCAAACCTTCTGAGATAGTCTTGAAAGCTTCCTCCCAGGTGGTTTCGACCAACTGTCCCTCGCGGCGCACCATCGGGGTCGTTACCCGGGAACCGTCGAGATAGTGCTGATAGCCAAAACGTCCCCGTACACAGAGTTCCCCGAAATTCGGGGCTTCGTCCGGAAGCGCTCCCACGACGTGGAAAAGATCGGGTGTCTTGACTTTCAAGGTCAGGTTGCAGCCTACCGAGCAGTAGTTGCAGACGTTATAAACCGAATCCATGTGCCACGGTCCGGAGCGGCGGAACGGCATTTTTTCGACCAACGCCCCGGTGGGGCAGACGTCGATACAATTGCCGCACGAAACGCAATTGGTTTCCTGCAACGCTTTTTCCAGGGCCGGCTTGACAATGGTGCGGAAACCCCGATTGACGAAGCCGAGCGCCGAAACGTTCAGAATCTCGGAACAGGTGGTCACACAACGGCCGCAGCGGATGCACTTGTTGGAGTCGATCTTGATGAACGGATGTCGGGTATCCACTTTGTAGCGGTTGAAGTCGCCGACGAAACGGGTCTGATCAACTTCGTATTCCGAACAATAATCCTGAAGAGTGCAGGACAAGCCGACATCACAGCCGCACTCGGCACACCGCAGTGATTCGATTTTGGCCGTTTTGTCGTCATACCCGAGTTCGACTTCCTCGAAAGTATGAATCCGCTTCTGGACCGACATCTCCGGCATGCCATGACGTTCTTCTTTCAGCAGCTCCGGCAGATCGTCAGCCGTGATCTTATGGAAATTGTCGCGGCGACTTTCGAATCTTGGGGCCAGCGGTTCGGCCACGCCTGTTTTGATATATTTGTCGATAGCCCGCGCGGCGATCCGTCCGGCGGCAATAGCGTCAATAGCGTCGGCCGGGCCGGTTACCACGTCACCGCCGGAGAACACGCCGGGATGATCAGTCTGGAATGTTCCGTCGGAAGCCTCGATAGTTTTCCACCGAGTGGTCTTGATAGCCTTGTCACTCTCCACGCCGTCGAGATCAGGTTCCTGGCCGATGGCCGAGACGACCCAGTCGCATTCCAGCGTGTAATCGGAGCCTTCTATCTTGACCGGACGGCGACGTCCCGATTCGTCCGGTTCCCCCAGTTCCATGCGAATGCAGGTGAGGGATGCCATGCGACCTTTATCGTCGACGTTGACATTGACAGGGGCAGCCAGGAATTCCATCTTGACGCCCTCTTCTTCGGCCGCGTCGATTTCCATGTTGTTCGCCGGCATTTCTTTGCGCGTGCGGCGATACAGCAAAATGACTTCATCGGCGCCCAGTCGAAGCGATGTCCGGGCGGCATCGATAGCCGTGTTACCGCCGCCGACCACGACCACCCGGCCCGCGATAGGCGGGTTAGTCTTCATTTCCACCTGACGCAGAAATTCTACGCCGCTGAGAATACCCTCGGCATCCTCGTTGTCAACGCGCATCCCTTTACCGAGTTGGGCTCCCAGACCGATAAAAACCGACTTGAAACCCTGTTCGAACAGACCGTCGATGGTAAAATCACGGCCCAGTTTCTGGTTGGTTTTGACTTCAACCCCGAGATCCGTGATCCAATTGATTTCTTTGTCCAGAACCTTTTTGGGCAGGCGATATTCCGGAATGCCATAGCGGAGCATGCCGCCCAGTTTGGGCAAAGACTCGAATATGGTGGGCCGGTAACCTTCGGTAACGAGATAATACGCGGCCGTGAGACCGGCGGGGCCGCCGCCGATGATGGCTATAGGTACATCGTTGCTCGGCTTGACTTCCGGTTTCCACATTTCGTCCGCCATATCCTGATCCGCGGCGTAGCGTTTCAGGAAATCGATACCCACCGCCTGATCCGAGATGGCCCGGCGGCAGTTGAGCTCGCACTTGCGCGTGCAGACTCGTCCGCAAACCGACGGCAGGGGGTTCTTCTCTTTAATCAGAGCCACCGCCTCGTGGAACTTGCCCAGATTGACCAATGACATATAGCCCTGAATGTCAACGTCGGCCGGGCAGGCCAGCCGGCAGGGACCGAAACAGTCGGCATAATGATCCGACAGCAGCAGCTCAAGACATGTCTTGCGCGAGCGTCTGACCCGTTCCGATTTGGTCTGTATGACCATTCCTTCGGCTACCTGGGTGGAGCAGGAAGGAAAGAGCTTGTTTTGACCCTCGATCTCCACCACGCAGAGGAAACAGGAGCCGAATGGTTTGAGTTTGTCGTCGTAGCAAAGAGTGGGGATATCATCCAGCTTTTGCTCGCGGCAAACCTCAAGGATCGTCTGGCCGGGGCGGGCCTCGATTTTCTGACCGTTTATTGTAAGGTTAACCATGGTCTGACCTCATTCCTTCGTGATGGCGTCGAAGCGGCAAACAGTATAGCACTTGCCACACTTGATACAGAGATCCTGGTCGACGACGTGCTTTCCCTTTTTCTCACCACTAATGGCGTTAGTGGGGCAGGAGTTGGCACAGACGGTACAACCGGTGCAATTGTCATTGACGGTATATGTCAGCAATGCCGGACAAACGTGGGCCGGGCATTTCTTGTCTTTGATGTGCGCCACGTACTCGTCGCGGAAATACTTCAGCGTGGTCAAAACCGGATTAGGTGCTGTCTGGCCCAGGCCGCACAGGCTGCTTTCCTTGATCTGATGGCTGAGGTCTTCCAGTTTTTCCAGATCTTCCATGGTCCCTTCACCGGCCGTGATGCGCTCGAGGATCTCCAGCATGCGCTTGGTGCCGATGCGGCAGAAGGTGCACTTGCCGCATGACTCCGCCTGGGTGAAGGTAAGGAAGAACTTGGAAACATCGACCATGCAGGTGGTTTCGTCCATAACGATCAAACCGCCGGAACCCATAATGGCCCCGGTTTTATTGATCTGCTGGTAGTCGATGGGGAGATCACACATCTCAGCCGGGATACATCCGCCCGAGGGACCACCCATCTGGACCGCCTTGAATTTGCGGTCGTTGGCGATACCGTTGCAAACGTCGAAGATGATCTTGTTGATGGTAATCCCCATCGGTACTTCGACCAGACCGGTCCGTCGCACTTTGCCGGCCATGGCGAAGACTTTGGTGCCTTTACTGTCCTCGGTGCCATAAGCCGCGAAAGCCGCCGCGCCGTGACTGATTATCCAGGGAACGTTGGCGAAAGTTTCGACATTGTTGATGTTGGTCGGTTTTCCCCAGAGGCCGGACGCAGCCGGGAAGGGGGGACGGAAGCGAGGCATACCGCGCCGACCTTCGATTGAGGCGATGAGGGCCGTTTCTTCACCGCACACGAACGCGCCCGCGCCTTCTTTGATCTTGATATCGAAACTGTAATCTGTCCCCATGATGTTCTTGCCCAAAAAGCCTTTCTTGTGCGCCTGAGAAATAGCCTGGCGCAGGCGGGCAATAGCGCGCGGGTATTCGGCTCGACAGTATATGTATCCGAACGTCGCCCCGATAGCATAACCGGCGATAATCATTCCTTCGAGCATGGCGTGCGGGTCCGACTCCAGAACGGAGCGGTCCATGAACGCGCCGGGGTCACCCTCGTCGGCGTTGCAGATAATGTATTTCGTATCTCCTTTGGCCTGGCGACAGAATTTCCACTTCATGCCGGTGGGGAACCCTCCGCCGCCACGACCGCGCAGCCCGGAATCGGATATCTCCTTGATAACGTCATCCGGCGTCATCTGCTTGAGAGCTTTATCCAGGGCGATATAACCGTCCCTGGCGATGTATTCGTCGATAGAGCCGGGGTCGATAATCCCCGCGTTGCGCAGGACGATTCTTACCTGGTTCTCGAAATAGCCGACTTCTTTACCTTCGCCCGAAACCAGCCATTCATCGATTACCTTGTCGCCGAGCACGTCTTCCTGAACGATTCGTTCCACTCTGTCGGGTGTGACTTCGCCGTAGAGATGGCGTGTACCGTTGCCGTCCGCAACTTCTACCAGGACCTCCCGGTAACACATCCCGATACAGCCGGTTTCTTTGAGCACGAAAGCGTCAGCGTGGTCTTTCAGTTGTTCCTGAAAAGCCTTATAAACGTTTCCCCCGCCGGCTGAGACACCGCAGGTGGCAAGTCCAACAGTTACCGTTTTCATGGGCTCGTCTTACTCCTTACTTTCCTGAGCTTCCTTTTTGACCCGCTGTTTGAACTGGCGAATGATCTTGCGCAGCTTGGGAGCGGTAAGACGCCCGAATGTTTCTTCGTTGATGGTCATCACCGGAGCCAGTGAGCAGCAGCCGATGCAGGCAACCGAGAGCAGGCTGAATTTGCCGTCTTCGGTTGTCTCGTCATAGTTGATATTCAATTCGTCGTTAATCGTGTCGAAAACCATTTTGGCCCCGTTGACATGGCAGGCGGTGCCATTGCAGATCCGAATTACGTATTTACCCAGCGGTCGGGTACGGAACTGCGCGTAGAACGTGACTACGCCGTAAATGTCAGCGGTCGGAATCCCCGTGACATGGCTGATATAGTCGATGGTCTTTTCCGAAATGTAGCCGTAGGTGTCCTGGGCCGATTGCAGCAGGGGAATAAGCGCCCCCGGGTCACCCTCATGTTTCCACAAGGCAGTCGTGAAGCTGCTCATCGGTTCACTTCTGTGGGCCATGCTCACTGCTCCTGTCTTACATTACTGCTGATGATGCGGTCCTGCTTGAGGCGCAGAATGCCGTCAAGAGGGCGGATATGTTCTTTGACAAGGTTGTCGATAGCGTCGAAAGTGCGGCTTTGCACCCCGGCCACCAGATTGTACGGCCCGTCGGTGCGATGGCAGAAAAGAACGTCCCGATGGGCACTGATGGCCGATTGAATCCCGTCCCGTTGATCCGCGTCGGTTTCCAAAAGAAGGTAGCTCTGACACTGATCGGGATCGAATGTTTTTTCGGTCTTTGGGTGGTCAACGACCTTGCATACCGCCAGTTCCTCCGCTCCTTCAAGAGCCCGGAGCTTTTGAAAGTTTTCTTCGGATGGAGCGGTCATTTTGATGGCCAGGTTGAAATAGCCGTTGACGGCGTCCCAGCGGGACAGGCCGTCCAATTGATCGAGTGCCGTTGAGGCGGAAGGAAGCATGGTGCGGTCGCCGAATCGTATGAAAACGAATAGTTCTTCGGTCACTGGCAGATCCTCACTCTGATGTGGTTACAGAAGACTTCGTCAAATCTGTTCGAAAGCATAGATAGAAGCCTCTTGACGGCCGTTGGGGCCGGACTCGACATCCGGTTTCAGGGTGTGCTAACCCCGGGCTCGGCCGACGTTGAGCGTTATTTCTTTAATGACTTTCCGATCATTATCGGGGGAAAATAGGCACCGTTGGCGTTTCTGTCAACAGGCGGGCGGGTCATTATCGATCTTTTTGTTCGTCAACAGACTGAAGTTTGGGAAAAAGAATGGTTCTTTCGTAGAGAAAATTACGCCACGGGTTCGGTGTGCTCAGAATGTGAGTATGATTTGGAATCGGAAGGATGAAGCGGCGTCGGAATCGGTGGCCAGGTCGTCGCCCAGAGAATAAAACAGCGTTGCGGCGGCGAACCCGACCAGAGCCCCGGCGGCGACATCGGTCAGGTAATGACGATAGGCATGAAGGCGGCTGATCGCCACGATACTGGCCCAGCCGAACGAGAGAGTCGGACTTAGCCAGCGCCAGTTTCGATATTGCCCGGGAGACATCTCCTGCCGCATTATATCGCGGATACGAAGGTTGAGATAAGTCATGCTGAAAAAAGCCGTCGCGCTGTGTCCGGAGAAGAACGATCCGTGGTCAAAACGGAAGTCGGCGTGGGGGCGTGTGGCGGCGAGTTCCGGTTCCAGATAAACCAGCGGTCGCGGTCGAGCAACCAGCCCTTTGGCCAGATCGGTGATGCCCCATACGGTTGCCAGACCGGAGAAGAAAAGAAACTGATCCTGCAAAATGTCCCTGGTCCGGTCGGTGGAAGGATAGGCCTCATCGGCCGCGAATAGTACGGCTCCGGCTGCGATTGCGGTTGCGGCGGCGCCGAAGTTATCGTCGAGAAAATTACGTTTACCGAGCTGAGGGGTACCGCCGAGTTTTCGGGTGATGGTTCGTTCGAAACCGAAAGGGCGTGACCACAGCGGTGTTTTCCCGGAGTCGATCCGGCTGGCCAGATGACCGATGGTAAGAGTCGTCAGAGAAAATCCGCTTATGGCGGCCACTTCTTCTGTCGAAAGATAGGCCCGGTCCTGAGCGGCGGCTGACGGGCCGAGGATGGCAAGGCCGACCACGACGATACAAGTCCACGCTATCAGGCTATGTCTCAGCGGTTTCATCGGTTCGGGCATATCCCGATCTGTCGTCGGGTTTAATCTGTTTCCGTCTGTGACTGTGAGGATGGTGAGCCCAGCGGGGTGTCGACCAGGCGCCGCACTTTTTTTACCAATGAACGCAATATGGCTTCGGTTATTTTGGGATGGTCGGCGATGACTTCGATAAACGTCTCTCGGTCGATACGCAGCACGTGGGTCGGTTCGGTTATTTCCGCCCTGAACGGCCAGGGCTCGGCATCGAGCATGGACAGAGTGCCCAGCGCGTCGTGAGGCCCGGCTACGAATATCTCCTCGTCGTCGCGTACAACCCGGACCTTGCCGCTGACGATCAGGTTGAGCGCGTCGGCGGGTTCGTTTTGCCGAAACAGCTCGGAGCCTCGCTCGTACTGGTTTTCCTCGGCGACTGCCGCCAGAATCGACAGTTCCTCGGTTGCCATGTAGGTAAACAGATCGACTTCATGCAAGGCGAGAACTTTTTCCATTATCGTCATAGGCACTCCTTTTATAGTGCTCGGCTATTTCACATTCAGACGGGCAAGAGCCCACCGGGCTGTTTCCTTCAAAGCGGGGTCGGGGTCCTCGGTTAGTTTTTGGATATCCGCCCGGAAAGTTTCCAGTTTGTCGGTTCCGACCAGATACGCCGCACAGGCCGCCAGCCACGAATCGGTGCCACGGAGGATTTTCCCGATTGTTTCCTCACGCGAAAGGGAAGTCAGACCCGTCAGTCCTCGGGCGATTTTCGTCAGATTTTCCTGTCTTTCCAGAATAGGGAACAAAATTTGTTTTTCCGACCGTTCCCACACGGTATCGAGGAATTCCACGGCCCGTGCTCTCACGATACTCGATTCGCTGATCACCCCGAGATAGGCGAGATTCATGTCATCGGTCGAGTATATCAGCCCGGCCAATCGAAAGGCCTGTTCCAGATGTAACTGTTGACGGTCGTGCAGTGTCTGTCGCAGGAGACCTTCGGAAGCGGAAGCGTTTTCGATCGACTGAAGTGACTGCAAATACAAAGTTGCGGTGTAATAGTCCCGGGCCTCGTTTTGTATCTGTTCGGACAGCTTCGATTTCTCGATCGGCAGGTGGCCCAGAGTGCGTTTCAGGCGATTGAGTGCCCTGATCGTGGCATAACGAAGCAGCGAGCTTTTGCCGTTCAGTTGGGTCAGAAGGATGTCGGCTGACTCTTCACTTGCGATTTTCGCTATAACCCCCGGAATGCGCAGACGCACGGGCAACGGGATTTCGGTATTAATGAGACTGTCCCGAAGCGTCCCGAGCACAGCGGGGCCGAAAGAAAGCAAGGCTTCTTCGGCCGGTTCACGTGTGGCGGGGGTCGCCAGACAGCCGATGATCGTCGGCAGATGCTCGCGTTTGCTTAACCTTGCCGTTGCCACGAAAGCCGCCCGTCGTATTCGGGGATCCTCGTCGGTTGTAAAGCGCGACAGCAATTTTCCCAGGGCGTCGTCGGCACGAGCGAACCGGAGGGCCTCGGCCAGTTGGTATTTTATTTGCCGGTTGGTTTCGTCCGACGGTGTAAGGAGATTTTCCAGGAACTCCACCGTTATCATCGCTCGTACCCGCGGAGCAAGGTTGTCCTCGAACACGCATCGACACGCCGTGGCTCTCAGTACGGGGTCTTTATCTTTAAGATAAGTTTCCACGATGGTTGCGGCATCATTACCACGGCCGTGGCAAAAATAACGCACCGCTTCCAGTCGTACGTCTCCGTCGGGATCTTTCAGCAGAGGTTCTACTTGTTTGGCCATCGTGCCGTTGTCGATTGCGGCCAGTTGTTTAAGGGCTCGTTGTCGTATGGCGCTGTCTTCGTGTCGCAGCAGGAGGCATAGCGGTTCGGCCAGTCGTCGGTCGTGTTCTTCGGCCGTGAGTCCCAGGGAAAAGAGGATCTGTCTCCGGTCACCATCCCGGAATGTCCGGCTCAGGATATCGATAGAAGCGGCTTCATGCAGGCGAACTTTGATTTCCTCGCTGTCAATCGTGCGCGTATCCAGCGCCGCACGGAAAGTGCGCGAATATTCGCGTTTGATTAGTATGGCCACCGCAATCCAGATGCTGATCAGGCCGGCGCTTAGAAACGATATCCACTGAATGGGCCAGGCCAGAACCGTACTGACAAGGTACAGAAGAGCACCACCGATACCACGGGCGAAACGGTCGCCGACCACATCCATGAAAGCCTTGATGCGATTTTTTATCGCGACGGGAACAGGCAGATAAAGCAGTTCCAGGCCGGTTTTGTTGATGGAGTAGCGGAAAGATCCGTCGGAGAGCTTTACCAGAATGGCCGAGGCTAACACCGGGTAGATAAAAATCGCCGCCGAGCCCAGAAGCAGACCGACAGGCAAAAACAAAATGGCCGCGCCGACCCCGAAGCGTCTCAATATCCGCGACGAGAAAAGCAACTGCAACAGGAGCGACAGAAAAGAAAGACTGAAGAAAAAGGCCCCGAAAAAGGCTGTCAACTTGTCTTTGTCGTCGAAAGAATTGTTGACCACCTTGTTGAACTGGAAATCGACGAAGGTCGAGACCATGACGGTCAGACCTATCATTATTGTCAGCAGTATCAGGTGCCGGGATTTGCGTATGACCGGGAGTATTCCCTTCAGGTCACCTTTGCGCGAACGAAGCTTGTCCTCTTTCGTTTCGTCACCGCGCCGCATGCGCCAGACGATCAGAAGAAGACCGAAACAAATGAGCATGAACAGGACACAAATCCACAGCAGGTTTTCGGTGCCGGTCAGTTCGGCCAGCAGATTGGTCAGGGCGCTGCCGGTCATGCCTCCGACAATGGCCCCGGCCGCTATGAAGGGGAAGACCCGTTTGGCCTCGCGGGCATCGAAAACATAGTTGGCCAGTAACCAAAACTGAGAAGTCGTGAAGACACCGAAAAGGGAAACCCACACGTAAAACACGTACACCAGCCAACCGTACTGGGCCCCTATCAGGTACCAGAAAGCGGCCAGGCTGATTACGATGAAGACCGTGGTGCCCCCGACCAGGCGGGGCAAATTGGTGCGGTCGGCAATCCAGCCGTAGACGGAAGCGGCCGGGGTTGCGGCTACGGCTATTATCATGTACATGTAGACCAGTTGGTCGGCCCCGAACTTGTTCAGGAAAAGCGAATTGCGGACAGGTTTAAGAATCAGGTAAGCGCTCAGCAAGAGAAACGCATAGAGGAACATCAGGACGGCACGGACGATTTCCCCGCGCTCGAGGTTGAAGAGTCTCTTGATCAAAGCCGCCATGTTTACCTTCAGAACTTACTTATCAAAACACGGTCGTAAGAAATCCCCAAACGGTCAAGATTGAGGAAAAAGTGTCCCAGGGTCATGAGATATTTATCGGAACGTTGCACGATGTCCTCGCGTATGGTCGAAGATACGTTGCTGTAGAAATAATGCCCCGACTGGGCATTGACCGCGGTCAGCCGGGGGTGACCGTCTTTTATTTCAATGAAGAAAGCCCCGGAGGTCAGGACGGGTTCGCCGGGCAGCAGAAAAGCGTGGTTGGCCCGAGCCAGTTTACGCCCGGTTTCTTGCTCTATTCGGTCCACCTCGGCGCGGGGTAATTCGCGTCCGAAGCGAATCTTCCCGTCGACTCCGACCACGTAGAAGTGTTCGCCGGGCCCGAGGGTATCGAAACCCGCCGCGGTCAGCGTATTCATAATTCGAATATCACCACCGCGGGCGAAGAATTTGCGGTATTCGCGCTGAAGCATCGGCCATTCTTTGTTCGGGTAGGCGATGGCCGGAGCTTTGGCCTTGATGGCTTCAAGAAGGGAATCGGACGGGATGAACGCCTCGATGCCCTGAGAGAAGTCCGTGTAGATCGGGCGATGACTATACAGGAAAGCCATGTAGTTGTCGTATCCCTCGATCACGTAGTCGGGCGGTTCGGCATAAAAATCAACACTGTCCGGCAGGCCGAAAGCGGTTGCCCTGGGCTCGGCGGCGTCGAGATTTCCGTTGTCAATTGCTTTCAGGTAATCCGACACGGCCAGAGCATACGAACGCACTGCCTTTGTCATTGGAAATTGCTGTCGGGCGGCCCAGATCGTGAAACGAACCTGTTGCGGGGTGACCAGGCGCACGGTGTGTTCTGTTCCTTCCCACTCAATTGTCAAGAAAGCCCCGCGAAAGCCCGACAAGTTTTTCTTACACGGTTTATCCAGCCATGTTTCGACCTTGTTGATTTCAAGCGTTGTATCTTTCTGGAGAATATCAATGGCCTCGCGCAGCAGATTGAGGTCGGGGCAGAGTATTCGCACGGCGCGGTACAGTTTGGTTATGTCGCGATCGTCCGTGTTTATCTCCGGGAGCGGTCCGGTTACGAAATAGCCCTGCGATTCCGGCAATATCTCGCGCAATCGGTTTTGAAGAGGGACATCCTGACGGGCCACCAGCCGATCGAAATCCTCTCCGGTAATGGGATCATTCGGTCCGGCGGCGAGCGGCAGAGCCGTCGATAAAACAATCACTACCGCCAGTATGGTCATCAGCGCCGTTTGGTATGCGCGCATGTATTTCTCCTTAATCCAGATGCTCTATCCCGACCAACTGGAAGCGGCTTTGGTCGACATGATACCACAGCCAGAGCAAAACGGGTTTGCTCCAATGATCGTCATCGCGGCAAGTCTTTATCCGAATACCGAAGAGGTTGTCATCGGGTTTGTTCTCGGGCCGGTAAGCGGCGGTCATGACGTCCAGATCGACCGGCGACAACAGGAGCGAAGCGCTGCTTGTTTCGCGTTTTGCAATCAGCTTGTGGCCTTTGTATTCCACGGTGAATTCGGACCGGGAGGAATTGGCCAGGTCGTACTTCACGGCCAGATCATCGAATTTTATCAAAAGACCGTTGGCGGACTGGTTGATCGAGAAATTGTCGAGAGCGTTGACTTTGTTGAACCAGTAACGTCCGATTTTGTCTCGTCGTTTTATCAGGGTTCTCAGGAGATATGCGCGGGCTTCGGGATCGGAAAGTCGCCCGGCGTCGACGAGTGCTTCCAAATCGTCATCGCGAAACGACATGACGATCTTGGCTCCCCAGTAGGCGTCGCGGTTGGTCATGTTCTCGAACGCCGGGATAGGGTAAATGGGATCCCATTTGGCCGGATGGAAGATTTCCGATTCGAAATAACCCACCGATGAGTATTCGTACGGTTGAGCTTTTTCCCACTGCCATCTTTTGAAACCGAACGTGACCAGCGAAACCAGAGCGTCCAGTAAATCGAAGGAGTTACAGTAGCCGGAAGTCGCCAGTTGGGGGCCGTGTCCGGCCGACCCGAGCGTGGAGCCGAAGTCCAGCAGGCAATGTCGGAGAAATTGTCGGCCGTCCTCCTCGGTATATATATCCATGGTGTTCTCGTCTTTGATGTCCCAGTGGTTGACAAACGAACACAGCACGTAAAGCGCCCGTAATTCGCGGCGGTGTTCGTGATCGCACCAGTCGTTGGGATCATCCCGGCGGCGGCCATCGAAACTGAACGGTCCTTTTATATTCGGCAGGGCAAGAGAAGCCAGACAACGATAACTGCCGTCCGGTTCTCGGTGGGCCTTGCTCAGGATTTTGTTTAGTTCTTTGCGGGTGAAAGGTCTCTTCGTGTCATTCCGGTCTTTGTAGGTGACGCCCTCGCCGATACGCAGCCGGTCGGGACGGAAGTGGGTAATCGTTTCCTCGGGCACCGTGTAGCCGCAGGCATAGAGGAAACGTCCCGTTATGGCGGCAGCGGCCGTGGCCAGTTCCGGATTGTCCGGAGGATCGAACTTAATCATGTAGGCCTTGCCGCGGGCATCCCTGATCCAGAACCCGGCCGTAACACCGCCGACTTTCGGGCGAAAGACGGTCCAGACGTCGCTGGTGTCCGGTCCCCCGGTAACAGTACGGCCACGGCGCAGTTGTTCTGCCGATAGCCGTTTGCGATGATGACGGTTGGTGAACCAGGCACAGTCGGGGACTTCGTCGAAACTGTTGATGTTCCAGGCTTGGCCCGGGCGGCCGCACACCTTGCGAAAACTACGGTCAAGGTCGAGCAGTTGATCGGCCTGTTTGAAACTGGTCCGCTCAATAGTCTGCCAGATCAACATGGGGTCGCGTTCGCCCGGTTCCGGAATGTTCCGGGTATCATTGTCTTTCCAGTAGGGATCGGCCGGAGTATAATCGGCGCGATAAGCACCGCAGGAGGCCAGCGTCGTTATCATGAAAATTGCGAGCGGGAGTGCTAAACTGACTGAGCGGCGACCGGGATACATCATTACAGCAACCTACCAGTCCATGCCGAGTTGCAGGTAAAAACGGGCCCCCTCGCGGCTGGCCGCCACCAGAAGACGGGCGATTTCACCGTTCTTGTTCCAAGCTCGTATGCCCATGCCGAGCGAGTATCGCCATCCGTTGAACACGAAGTCGTCTATTATCGATTTGAAAACACGGCCTTCTTCGAAGAAAACGATCCCGTCCAGAACACGCCACAGGGGATAACGGTATTCCAGACTCACCAGAGCCAGGTCGTTGTCCACGAAGCGGTAGGCACGATAGCCCAGCAAAGCCTCTTTGCCTCCCAGAGCGCTGCGAAGATAAAACGGGATCGAGCAGGCGGATTCGTCGCGGTCGTATCTTTCGAAGGTCGTGCGAACCATGAGAATACGGTTGTCGAACAACTGGAAATAGTGTCCATATTCCAGACGGACATGGTAAAACTCCAGGCTGTCACAAGCGCCGGTACCGTGGGCGTAGGCTATCAGGACTGTTTGTCGTCCGCCCCGTTTGGGCTGTCCGGGATTGTCGCGGCGGTCATGGGTAAACTCGACCCCCGCTATCCAGTAGTGACTGCTGCGGTAATCGTTGATGTCCAGGCTGAGCCTCTCGGCGATACTGTCCAGATCGGATGGGCGGTCATCGTTCTGGCCGTCGAAAGTGTTATGAATGTCGTATTGGGCAAAGAACTCGGCTTCTATTGTTTGGCGAAAATGCCAGAGAAGAGCTATCTCGAACCGGCTTTCTTCTATGCCATAGGCCACTTCGTCGCTTTCCTCGGTAGTATTGCCAAGACCGTAGAAGCTTTCCCGGGTGCGTTTGTCATAGGCGGCTTTTACTCTGAGTCCGAGATGTTCGCCGAACAGGCTTCTGTCTTTGTAGGCGAAACGATAAGCCTGGTAATTTTCAAAGGAATACTGCCCGCGCAACTGAATGATGTCATCGTGGTGAAAGTTGTTTTTGGTATAGAAGCCCAGACCCCCGGCCAGGCTCTGGTTGGAACCGTAAGATATCACCGGATAGGCGGCTCGGACCGGCAACTCGAAACGAAACAGATCTTTTAATGGACTGCGGGTCGCGGTCCAGGTGGCCCCGTAAACCATGCCTTTCACCGGGTAATACGGAAGTTTCAGGACCGTCGAGGTCGCGTCCAGAATTGTTTTGCCAAATGATTTTTCGGGGGGCTGAGGGGTGCGGACATGGGCGCTGTCGTTACCATCGGCGGAGTAAGCCGCACCGACCGGAAGCAGACAGAGAAGAGCAATTACTATACTGACAATAGTACGGCAGCCGGCCGGTTTCATACGCACAATCCGTTCACGTATTCTCCACTTGCGGGGTTGTGCTATTATATTGCGGCTGTTGCGGGAAGTCAAGCCGCCGGGGGGATCGAGTGGCGTTTTAGAAATCGGTCTTTCTGGATGAAAGGATTCTCTCGGCCTCAATGACCTCCGGCGATTCGGGTTTGATTTCGCGCGGGCCGAAATTCATGGCCGATATCATGTCCAGGCTGTGTGACATGACGGAATCCTTGAGATACACATGCAGGGAATTTTCGTCTATTCGATAGCAGTCGTTGCGACGACGTCCGATGAAATGGTACTCGCAAACACGGTCATCGATGAACCAGAGAGTCAGCACGTATTTGACTACCCGATCAGGTTCCGCGAACAAGCCGCAGATGGGGCAGAGGCCGGGAAGGTCTGGCTGGAGCCTGTTTTTGCCGAGCAGGCGGGCGGTTGCCTGATGGACAGCTTTGCGCAGCCGACCGTGTCGGCAACTCTGGTACGGCACGGTTTCATCTCCGGAAACTCTGCTGTTCTGATCGGGAAGCGAGCCTCGTTTCAACGGTTTTCGGGCCAGAAACCAGCGTCGGCTCAAAAACGACCACCAGGGCAGATCGGGATTCTGTTCGTTTCTGTTGCGACTGTGCTTTTTCACGTTTTCTCTGCTCTTCTGCCTTGTTTCTTACCGGTTGAAGAAGACGAATGGTAGGGTACGGCCTTTTGCCGTTTCGCGCAAGAGGGTTTGCCGGAGAAGATCGTTTTTTCCGTTCAGGGCTACCAGAGGCCCAGTCGATCTTTGGCCTCGTCGGAGGCCATCTCGGCCGGATCCCATGGAGGATCCCAAACCAGAGCGATTTTGACGTTACTGACCCCCGTAACTGACTGAGCCGCTTTACTTGCGCTTTCCAGAAGCAGAGGCCCGTAGGGGCAGGCGGGGGTGGTAAGTGTCATTTTGATATGTATATTCCCCTTCTGATCGGCCAACACGTCGTAGATCAACCCGAGGTCGACGATACTGATCATCATCTCCGGGTCGTGCACCTTGCGCAGAGCTTCTGTTACGGCTGCGGCCAGGTCATGCGGGACGGGTTGGGCTGTATCTTCGCTAATCATCGGTATCTTCGGTGGAAACGGTGGTTTTTTCTCCGGGGTGACCGGCTTCGTACTTTTTCATTCCTTCAATCAGTGTTACCCAGGCCAAGAGAGCACATTTCATGCGAACCGGAAACTTGCGCACGCCTTTGAGAGCCCCGAGATCTTCGTAATCCTCCGGGACATCCTCGGTTTCTCCCTTCAGCATCCGGCGGACCGTCTCGGCCATTTTGCGTACTTCTTCGAACGATTTACCCTTGACCGCTTCGGCCAGCATGGAGCCTGAAGCCACGGAGATGGCGCATCCCCGGCAGTCTACGTGAACATCTTTGAGGACGTTGTCGTCCATTTCAACGTCGATAGTGATTTCATCGCCGCACGAGGGGTTCATGCCGTCGGAGCTTATATCGGCTCTCTCTACCGGTTGTTTGCCTCGGGGGGAACGGTAGTGATCGAGAATTATGTCCCGATACATATCATCCAGGGGTTCGTTCATACGCCGAAATATGTCCTCATTTCGATTAATGCCCGGACCAATTGATCAATGTCAGAGCGGTCGTTGTAAATGTACAATGAAGCACGCGCCGTGGCAACCTTGCCCAGAATACGCAACAGCGGCTGGGCGCAGTGATGTCCGGCCCGAATGGCGATTCCCCGCGAGTCGAGAAAAGTGCTGATATCGTGGGGGTGGATATTCGGATCGGTAAAAGAGATAGCGCCGCTGCGCTGGTGGGCGTCGAGCGGCCCCTGAATCTCCAGACCGGGCAGTTCACTGAGACGCTTCAGGGCGTAATCGGTCAGTTCGATTTCATGCCGACGGATAGCGGCCATGCCGAGATGCTCGAGATAAGTAAGAGCGGCGTCGAAAGCGACCACGTCGGCGATGTTGGGGGTGCCGGCCTCGAACTTGTGGGGCAAATCGGCCCAGGTCACTTTGTCTAATCTCACTTCCCTGATCATCTCACCGCCGAAATTAAACGGCGGCATTTCCTCGAGAAGTTCGCGGCGACCGTAAAGAACGCCCAGACCGGTCGGGCCGAGCATTTTGTGTGACGATATGGCGTAGAAATCGGCATCGAGTGCCTTGAGGTTTACACTGGCATGCGGAGCGGCCTGGGCTCCGTCGACCATGATGATGGCCCCGTTGTCGTGAGCTTTTGCGGTGATTTCCTTGACCGGGTTGATCGTTCCCAGCACGTTGGACCAATGGGTAAGTGCGACCAGCTTGGTTCGGGGGGTTATCAATTCGTCTATATGGCTCAAATCCAGATGGCCGCATACGGTGATGGGAATCTGGCGAAGGGTGGCCTTCTTGCGTTGGGCGAGCATGATCCACGGTACCAAATTGGCGTGATGTTCCATGGCTGAAACGACGATTTCGTCTCCGGGACCGATATTGGTTTCGCCCCAGGTATAAGCGACCAGGTTAATTGCTTCGGTGGCGCCGCGTGTGAAAATGATCTCCTCGCTTTGCACCCCGCCGAGAAATCGGGCCACGTGCGTGCGGGCATTTTCATAGGCGGTCGTGGCTCGCTCGGCCAGCGTATGCAGACCGCGATGGACGTTGGAGTGTTGATGGCGGTAGTATTGGGCGAGGGCGTGCACCACAACCTGCGGTTTTTGCGATGACGCCGCATTGTCGAGATATATCAGGCGGTGCCCGTTGATCGTTTCGTCGAGAATAGGAAAGTCGGCTTTGATGCTCTCGACATCCAGCCTTGCTACCGGTTCCGAAAGCGTCCGTTTATCTGTTTGTGAAGGCATACGTTCTCACCACGCTTCCGTCAATTTTCTTCCAGCCTGACCAGAATATCGTTACCGTTTACTTTGAGGTCAAGACAGTCCACCGGTACCAGTGCCGGCGGGGCGGTTACCTCTCCCGTGCGTATGTCGAACCTTGCGCCGTGGCGGGGACATACTATTTCGTGATCTTTCAATTCCCCGTCGCCGATGGGGGCGCCGTCGTGGCTGCATTCGTCGACCAGGGCGAAAAATACCTCCCCGGTGTGTGCGACGATAAAACGATTGAAACCCATCTCGAAAGTTTTCATCGTACCCGGCGGTATTTCTTCCACGGTAGCGACTTTGACGTATTCGGACATTGTCAGATACCTTTCAGGCGAGCGGTTACGGAATCGGAAATTCGCTGTCGGAGGTTTTCCGGAACCAGGTTCAGTGTCCCATTCACGAAGCCGGAGACGATCATTCTAACCGCTTGTTCGTCCGCTATGCCCCGACTGGTGAGGTAGAAGAGTATTTCGGGGTCGATGGGGCCCACGGTCGCTCCGTGTGAGCAACTGACGTCATCGTTAAGAATCTCCAGTTCTGGGATGGTCTCCGCTTTGGTCCCGGTATTTAACAGCAAATTTCGGTTTTCCTGGTAAGCTTCGCACGACCGGGCGTTTTTGTCTATGCGGATAAGCCCGGTGTACGCTGACAGGGCACGATCACGAAGGACCACTTTGAAATCTATATTGGACTGGCTTTGTCCGTGGGTGTGATGGTGCAGAGTGTGATTGTCCAGGTGCTGGCGCGCCGAACCGAAGAGAAGCCCGTACATATTGCTCTGAGCCCCCGGACCGTCCAGAATAACACCGAAATTCTGCTTTGAGATAAGGGACCCGAAAACGAGAGGGATAGTCACCATGCGGGCACCGCGAAGGATTCTGGCCCGGTGCGTCAGGTATGAGTGTGTACCTGTCCCGTGTCGTTGCAACGAAACGTAATTAGTCCGACTGTCTTCGAGTCCGAATATCTCCACCGCCGAGTTGGTGTATGTTTGTCCCCGGGTGGAATCGCTCGCACCGCCGCCGTATTCGTCTATTATGGTTACCTCGGCGTTTCGGCCCACTATGACCAGTAGGCGCGGGTACTGTGTCGAGCCGGCCTGGCCGGCCTCGCGCAGCAGATGTATCGGTTGGTCGATAGTGATGTTGTCGGGGATATAGACAAAAAGACCATCGTTCCACAGGGCGCCGTTCATTGCTTCGAACTTGCCTGTCGCTTCGTTGACCAGTTCGTACAGGTATTTCCGGACCAGGTCCAGATGGGTGTCGACAGCGTGCGAGAGCGAGGTGATTACCGCTCCCGAATCGTTCACGGTCGGGTTGGCCACGACTTCTATTTCGCACCCGCCCAGGTCCGATACCACGGCGGCCAGGCTGCCTTCGTGGACACGCTGTCGCTCGGCGGTTTCGATTTGTTTGAAGATGTCGGAAAAGAGCGTGTTGGCGGGGGACTGTCCAAACATGAAACGGGCCGGGTCGGTGTAACGCCACAGGTGCAGACCGCGGCGGGGCAGAGGCAATTCATTGAAACTCTGTCGGGCCAGGTGTCTTTTCTCGCGCAGCCACCGGGGGCCGCGTTCGAGTTCCGGGCTGGTTTCCGGAATGCGGTATTCGGTGTTAAGGTTGTCCATATTATCCAATCGAGCTTTCCATTTCCAATTCTATCAGGCGGTTGAGTTCTACCGCGTATTCCAGCGGCAACTCCCGGGTGAAGGGCTCCATGAAGCCGTTGACGATCAGCAGACGGGCCTGGTCTTCATTCAAGCCGCGCGAGGTCAGGTAAAAGAGCTGCTCTTCGGCGACTTTCGAAACCCGTGCTTCGTGTTCAACCCGCACCTGGTCGTTATCGATCTCCATGGTCGGGTAAGTATCGCTGCGGGCTTCTTCACCTATCAGTAGGGCGTCGCACTCCACCGAAATCTTGGAACCGCCGGCCTGTTTGTGAACTTTGGCCAGCCCGCGATATGACGCCCGGCCGTTATCTTTCGAAATCGATTTGGAGGTTATCCGCGACGACGTGTTGGGCGCGGCGTGAATCACCTTGGCCCCTGCGTCCTGATGCTGATCGGTTCCGGCGAAAGCTACCGACAGGATTTCTCCCCGGGCTCCCTCGCCGATCAATTGTATGCAGGGGTACTTCATCGTCAGGCACGAGCCAAGGTTGCCATCGACCCATTCCACGGTAGCGTTTTTATGAGCCGAGGCCCGTTTGGTAACCAGGTTGAATACATTGCGCGACCAGTTCTGGATCGTCGTGTAACGGATAGAAGCGCCTTCCATGGCGATCACTTCCACCACCGCCGAATGCAGCGAATCGGAGGAGTAAATCGGCGCCGTACATCCTTCTATGTAATGCACCCGTGCGTTCTTGTCGGCGATTATCAGGGTCCGTTCGAATTGCCCCATGTTTTCGGCGTTGATTCGGAAATACGCCTGAAGCGGTATTTTGACGTCGACCCCGGGCGGTACATAAATGAAAGAGCCCCCGGACCAGACCGCCGTATTGAGAGCGGCGAACTTGTTGTCGGTCGATGGTATGATGGTGCCGAAGTATTTGGCTACGATGTCCTCGTGTTCGCGAAGGCCGGAGTCCATGTCGAGAAAGATTATGCCTTGTTTTTTTAGCTCTTCTTTCATCGAGTGATATACTACTTCGGATTCGTACTGGGCGGACACACCACCGAGGAAATCACGCTCGGCTTCCGGGATGCCGAGTTTGTCGAAGGTCTTCTTGATATATTCCGGTACGTCGTCCCAACTGGTCTGCTGGTGCTCAATCGGTTTCATGAAATAATAGATGCGGTCGAAATCGATATTGCCGAGCGCGGTTGTATTGGCCCAGAGAGGTGTGGGTTTGGACAGGAAGATGTCAAGAGCCTCATGACGGCGTTGGGCCATCCAGGCCGGTTCTTTCTTCATCCGTGAGATCATTTCGACAACTTCGTGATTGATGCCGCGAGCCCCTTGGTGGAAATAATCCACGGGGTCGCGAAACCCGTAGCGGGTGGCATAATCTTCGTTGAGTCGGGCCAGATCGGCTTTTTGATTGTTGTCGTTGGTCATATCACACCCCCGCGGCCCGGCCGGTTTCAGCTTCCACCCACTCGTAACCCTGGTCTTCAAGCTTGAGGGCAAGCTCCGGACCGCCGGACATAACCAGTCGGCCGTTCATCATCACGTGAACGAAATCGGGCTTCACATAGTTGAGCAGGCGCTGGTAGTGTGTGACGAGAAGCACCCCGTTGGTTTCATCGTGACAGTGATTGATGCCTGCGGCAACCGTTTTGAGAGCGTCGATATCAAGGCCGGAATCGGTCTCGTCCAGGATGGCCATTTGGGGGCGCAGCATGGCCATTTGCAGGATTTCGATCCGCTTCTTTTCACCACCGGAAAAACCGTCGTTAAGATACCGGGCGGCAAAAGCCGGGTCGACCCCGAGCGCTTTCATCTCCGTTTTGAACAACTTGCGAAAATCCGACATATCGGCACCTTCACCGCGGTGAGCCTGAAGAGCCGAGCGCATGAAGTTGGCCACCGATACCCCGGGAATGGCTACCGGGTACTGGAAAGCCAGAAATAACCCCGCCCGGGAACGCTCATAAGCTTCCATGCCCAGCAGGTCCCGCCCGTCCAGAACGGCCGTGCCCCGGGTGATCTCGTACGACGGGTGGCCCATCAGAGCGTTGGACAGGGATGACTTGCCCGAGCCGTTGGGTCCCATGATGGCATGAGTCTCGCCCGGCCCGATAGTCAATGATACCCCCCGGACTACTTCATTCCCTTCGACGGACACGTGGATATCATCAAATGTGAAAAGAGCTTTATTCTGCGACATTGTGCGGTTTCCTCATTAAATTGAATGTCTCGTTACATAGCTGTTTCGTTTATCCGCCTTCGACCGCGGGAAAGTCATTTTTGTTCCAACCGGGACCGGTTCGGTCTTTTTCGTCCGGATGATTCCTCGACACGTTTTTCTGCCGGGTGGCTCTCGGTGTTGATCATGTCATCCAGCGTGGTGTCCATCATGAATCCGCGCATGTGGTCGGCCAGTGAGGCCAGGGTATCGTGTACCGAACATCGGTTCAGGTGAACGCAACGGTCAAGCTGGCCCGCAAAGCGCTGGCAGTGTTGCGAATCTATCAGGGGACCGCCCAGCGCCAGAAAAACCTCGTAGAGGGTTATTTCTTCCGGCTTTCTGGCAATAGTAAAACCACCACTTCGACCACGCACCGCAACCACCAGACCAGCTTTGCGCAAAACCGCCAGCAGCTTCGATGCGTACGGTATTGACAATCCTTCCATCTGTGCGATCTCGGGTATTGTCAGTTGTTCGTGCCGACCCCGTTTGGCCAAAGTGAGCAGACATCTCAGGCCATACTTTTCAGTGGCGGACAATCTCATCGGCGACCTTCGCTATACATTATCAGAATCACGCGTTTTTCCTTTTACCGACAGTCATGATATCTAAACATTACAAATATGTAAAGTTTTCTTTACGGTATATAACGGAAGGCCGGGGGGAAGGGTTCCGTTTTTTTTCGTACGGTGTTAGTAAGGACTGTACAAGGAGAGACGGCCGGGGTCAAACTTCTCTTGACTGGGACGTTTAAACCCGTATTATCCATAGACTAACAGCTTTAGCAGAGAGGGCTACGAGTTGATACATGGTGTAATCTTGGCCGGCGGTCGGGGAGAGCGTTTCTGGCCTTTGTCTCGTCAGGACAAACCCAAGCAATTTCTTAAGTTAACCTCAGACAAGACAATGCTGGAGGAGACGATTCTCCGGGTTAAACCGCTTATCCCGCTGGAGCGGATTCATGTTGTGGCCGCACAATCGATGCGGGACCTTATTTTATCTTCGGCGAAATATCTCGGTAGTAAGAATCTTCTGACCGAGCCTTATCCTCGCAATACCTGTCTGGCTATTGGTCTGGCCGCGGTGCATCTTACCGTGGATGATCCGGAGGCGGTGATGGTTGTTCTCTCCGCCGATCATTTGATCCGTCCCGCCGAGAAACTCTGTGCCTTGATCGAGAAAGGCTGTGCTATTGCGGCGTCGAAAGATCACCTGATTACGATTGGGATTGCCCCCACCAGACCGGAGACCGCCTACGGTTACATCAAGCTCGGCGAACCATTCTCTGAACAGGATAAAGACTCGGTCTATCACGTGGCCACTTTCGCCGAGAAACCCAAAGCCGTGGTTGCCCAAGAGTATTATTACAGCCGCAAGTATTTGTGGAACAGCGGCATGTTTATTTGGTCGGCCAAGACCATACTCAAAGCGATTGAACAATGCCAGCCCGAGATGGCTCAGCTTCTGGCCACTTACCGTAAGGCTATCGGTACCCCGGAACAGGACGCCGCTCGTGAAGAGTTGTACCAGAAAGCGGTTTCCATATCGGTTGACTACGCCGTTCTGGAGAAAGCCCGCGATGTCCTGACGATCAAGGCGGATATCGTGTGGGATGATGTCGGCAGTTGGGGGGCGTTGGAAAGGTATAAAGAACTCGACAGCGACAACAATGTCCTGATCGGTGAGACGATGACGCTGGAGACTTTCGAGACGACCGTATACAACGACGCCGAGGGATTGATTGCGACTCTGGGAGTCTCCGACCTGGTGATCGTTCGTTCGTCCAATATCACTTTGGTTGCTCACAAGACCAGGCTGGAGCAGATCAAGGATCTTCTGGCCAAAGTCGGGGATAATGAGAAAACACGTCATTATCTGTAGCCTGCTGTCGGTTTGCGGTATTGTCTGTCTGTGGGAAGGCTGCGGAACCCCGGCCCCACCCGCCGACGAGAGCCCCGAGGCTGTGACCGAAGAAACTGTCGATGCTCGCGGTTTTGATCCGCTGGAACTACCCCGCGACAGGGAAGTCGTACCGGTACAATCCCCGCGCAACGGTGTTATCACCGGGCATCAGGAACTGGTTGGGACCGAATCGGTCGGTACCGAAGAAGATAGCCTGTCGGTCGGGCCGGAAAACTATACCCCGGCGGTAGACAGTGTCAATAATCAGGCTTTTCGCGTACAGTTGTTCACCAGCAAGCTGTACGGTGAGGCGCAGCAGGCTGTCCGGGTGGCCGAGGAGATATTCGACCAACCGGTTGTGGTTGACTATGAGGTGCCGTATTTCAAGGTCAGGGTAGGGAGTTTTGCCGACCGGGAAACGGCTGAAGAATATCAGCAGAAAGCCAAAGGTGCGGGATATACCAACGCCTGGGTGGTGATGGTCAATGTGGGAGTCAGGGAAGCCGCACCTCTCTATGATGAAGCGGATGGAGTATTGCTGCCTGTTTCTCCCGTGCTTGAGGATACGGTGGTAACCGACGATGGCCGGGTTGAAGATCCTGACCGTTGATATCAATCGGCCCTCGGACGAGGTGATAGCCCGCGCGGCCGGAGTTCTTGACCATGGCGGTCTCGTGGTGGCCCCCACTGAAACTCGTTACGGTTTGTTGACGAGAGCGGACCGCCAGGAATCTCTGGACCGGCTTTGTCGGCTCAAGGAACGGGCGTTGACTAATCCTGTTTCGCTGTTTGTCCGACGACCGGCCGATATCGGGCGGTTGGGACATCTGAACGAGGCCGCACAATTGTTGTCCGCGGCGTTTCTTCCCGGGCCGCTTACGCTGGTGCTTCGCTCGCTTGTGACCTGGCCGCCGCCCTGTGTGGTGGCCGGAAAGATAGGCCTCAGGTGTTCATCGGCGGTTTTGATAGCGGCTTTGATGAATGCGGTTGATTTTGCGCTCAGTGCCACCTCGGCGAATCTTTCGGGCCGGCCGGAGCACGACAGCGTACAGGGAATAGTCGATGAGTTCGCCGACGGCATCGATTTGTATCTGGACGGCGGGTCTCTTGTCGGTCGACCCTCGACCGTGGTCGATTGCACCGGTGCCGCCGTAAAGATTCTGCGCGAGGGAGCTATCGGCGCGGAGAAAATAAGAGACGTGTTGGGTCAATGACATGAACGACCAGGGCAAGTTCTTTATCCTCTTCGTGTGTACCGGCAATACCTGCCGGTCGCCGATGGCGGAGTATGCTCTGCGCTCGTTGCTGGAAAAGGAACGCCCGGGGCAGGCGGAAGTGGCCTCGGCCGGTGTTGCGGCGGCCGACGGTTTTCCCGCCACGGCGTACGCCGCCGAAGCAGCGAAAATATGGGATCTTGATCTTTCCGCTCATCAGTCACAGGCTATCAGTCGTGAGTTGGTGGACAAGGCCGACCTGATATTCGCCATGGCACCGGAACACCATCGTGCCGTGACCGATTTGTCTCTGACCGCGGTCGGGAAGACGTATTTGCTGAAAAATTTCCCGGACAATTCCCCGGTCGGGGAAGAGGTCGAGGACCCGATTGGACAGTCCCTGGAAAAATACAACAGGACTTTTCTTGAGATCGGGGAATACCTGGGTCGGCATCTTCTGGATATCATACAAAGGATCGACGAAACGTAATTGGCCTATGAAAGCCGTGTTCACAAAACTTTTGTTTCCCCTGCTGGTTTTGGCCGGGCTGTTTCCGTTTTTTTATTTTTCAATTGTTGAGTTGGGCGTTACCGAGGCGTCGGCTGAAGCGGAAGCGTCGGGAGTGGCGATCAACGGGGCGGTGGATCGCTTCATCGACAACAGTGCGTTCGGGGTAGGCGAGAAACTGACGTTCGATATCGGGTATGGTTTCATTACGGCCGGTACCGGGACTCTCGAAGTGGTCGGGCTGGTCGAATTCGAGAACCGCCCCTGCTATCAGATCATAACCCGGGCTTATTCGAGCAGCTTTTTCTCCAGCTTTTACAAAGTTGATGACCGCGTGGAATCGATCATGGATGCCACGGGTATATTTAGCTGGCGATTCGAGAAGAATCTGCGCGAAGGGAATTACCGTTCCGACAGGCAGTACACTTTCGATCAGCGCAACCATCGCGTGGTGTATAAGGGCGATACGACCGAGATACCGCCTTACGTGCAGGACGCTATTTCCACTCTCTATTATGCTCGCACGCAGCCCCTTGAGGTCGGCCAGTCGATTTATCTGGATAATTTCATCGACGGGCGACAGTTGCATCTTGAAGCCAAAGTGCTCAAGAAGGAGACGGTCACGGTCGAGGCGGGCACTTTCGATTGTGTGGTGGTCGAGCCGTTGACTCAGTCGGTCGGTCTGTTCAAGCACGATGGGCAGTTGAAGGTGTGGCTGACCGACGATCATCTGCACATGCCGGTTATGATGAAATCGAAGATAATTGTCGGGTCCATCACCGCCGAATTGGTGGATTTCGAGCTTGGTCGAATGGATGAATTCTAAGACATGGCTGACAAGGGAAAACGGTATCCGCGCGTTGATCTGAACCAGGTCAAACGATATTCCATAGCAGAACGAGCCAATAAGACGAGTGTCGAGGGAATGGCACGAGTGTTGCCGCGTTCGGTGCGCGCAGGCAAATTTCTCGACTCGCTGCCGGATTTTCTTCGGGCCGCCGATCTGAGGGAGTTTGTCGATCATGTCGTGGCCGCCCGGAAGAAGGACCGGCCTTTTCATCTCCTTATGGGGGCTCATACTATCAAGGTGGGGCTTTCGCCGATCATTATAGACCTGATGAAGAGCGGGATCGTGACGGGGCTGTCGTTCAACGGGGCCGGACTTATTCACGATCTTGAGTTGGCCTTTTTCGGTGGTACGTCCGAGGACGTGCAGCGGGGATTGGCCGATGGCAGTTTCGGTATGGTTCGGGAAACGGGTGAGCTGTATGCAGCGGTGGTTGCTCTGGCCGCGGCCAATGATCTGGGGTTGGGGGAAGCCGCCGGACGTTTCATCTGGAACCAGCGAGCGACCTATCGCTCCCTTTCCGTTTTTGCCATGGCCTATCGCTGTGGGCTTCCGGTTACTTTGCATGTTGGCATCGGTACCGACATCGTCTGCCAGCATCCGAATTTCGACGCCGCCGCGGTTGGCCGGGCCTCGCATATCGATTTCAGAATTATGGCCGCTGTTTGCTCCGACCTTGACAGGGGCGGTGTTGCCGCTAATATTGGCTCGGCGGTGCTTCTGCCGGAAGTGTTTCTCAAGGCTTTGACCGTGGCGCGCAACAGGAGCAAAGGGAAAAGCCGGCTGACGACCGCCAATTTTGACATGATAGAACATTACCGCCCCCGGGTGAACGTAGTGACACGGCCGACTCTCAATGCGGGTAAAGGCTTCTCTTTTATCGGCCACCATGAAATCATGATTCCGCTGCTGGCCTGGGTGCTTAAGGACCGCTTCGGCGGTTAGAGATTCACGGAGTTATTCGATATGGCAAAGATCGTTGAATGTGTTCCCAACTTCTCCGAAGGTCGGCGTCCCGAAGTTATCGACGCCATTTGCGATGCTATTACGTCCGAGGACGGGGTTACTCTCCTCGACCGGGAAATGGATGCCGACCACAACCGCGCCGTGGTTACTTTTGTATGTGATTCCGCACTGGCCGTGGACGCCGCTTTTCGCGGTATCAAAAAGGCCGGCGAGTTAATCGATATGGCCAGGCATACCGGGGGGCATCCCCGCATGGGTGCCTGCGATGTTTGCCCTTTTATTCCTCTCGGGGAGATGACGGTTGAAGATGCCGTGGAACTGGCTCACAAGCTGGGCAAACGGGTTGGCGATGAACTCCAGGTGCCGGTTTATCTCTATGAGGATGCCGCAACTACGCCCAAACGCAAGAACTTAGCCAATGTACGGCAGGGTCAATATGAGGGTCTGATCAAAGCCATAGAGACCGATCCTTCCCGCAAACCGGATTACGGTCCCGCCAAAATGAACCTCAAGGCCGGGGCCACGGCCATCGGTGTGCGTTTCCCGCTGATTGCCTACAATGTTTATCTGGATTCGAGCAATCTTGAGATCGCTCAGAAGATCGCCGATGCCGTAAGATCACTGAAGGGCGGTTATCGGTTTGTGAAAGCCATGGGCATTGAGATCAAAGAGCGGAACCAGGTTCAGATATCGATGAACCTGACTAACTACACCAAAACCCCGATTTTCCGTGTTTTTGAGACGATCAAAAGCGAGGCGGCCCGCTATGGTGTAAACGTTATGTCCTCGGAAGTGGTGGGACTTTTGCCGAACCAGTCGCTGATCGATGTTTCCGATTTTTACCTGCGGCTTGAGAACTTTTCCAAAGAACAGGTGTTGGAAGAGAAACTTGCTGCGGTCGGTTCCGGTTCGTCGTCCGGGCCCAGTTTTTACGACGACGTGGCGTCATCATCGCCGGCGCCCGGGGGCGGTTCGGTGTCGGCTTCGGCCGGTGCTTTGGCGGCCTCTCTGGCGGCTATGGTTTGCCGTTTGACGGTGGGTAAAAAGCAGTATGCCGCGGTTAAGGATGAACTTGCCGAGGTGAGAGACAAGGCCGACGCCCTGCGTGTGGAACTGATTAAACTGATCGATACCGATAAGGAAGCGTTCAACGCCGTTATGGATGCTTTCAAGTTGCCCAAGGGCTCGGAGGAGCAACAGGAAGTTCGCAACAAGGCCATCCAGGAGGCCACCCGGGGCGCCGCTTCGGTGCCTCTGGAAGTGATGGGGAAATCGCTTGAGGCGATGCGACTGGCCCATGTCGTGGCCGAAAAAGGTAACGAGAATTCCATTACCGACGCCGGGGTGGCCGGTTTGATGGGGGCAGCGGCGGTTGAAGGGGCCGGATATAATGTCCGGATAAATCTGACATCGATTGACGATAAGGATTTCGTCAAGAAACTGGCCGGTGAAACGGATAAATTACGTTGCGAGGCGGAGGAAGTCGCTGCGGACATAAAGCGTCTCGTCGAAGCTAAGCTGTAGTGCATGTCGGGCTACATTGATTTACATTTGCATACGGACCGCTCTGACGGTGCCCTGGCTCCGGCCGATTTGCTCGAAATCGTGCGTAAAAAGAAGCTGGCGGCTTTTGCTATCACCGATCATGATACTCTCGACGGTTATCGGGCCGTCAGGCAACTGCTGACCGAGGGTGATCCGGAACTTATTGCCGGGGTGGAATTGTCGGTGGATGCCGAGGGCGATGATATGCATATGCTGGCTTATCTGTTTGACCCCGAAGATTCTGCTTTTAAGGCTTCACTTCAGGATTTTCAGAATAAACGGAACCAGCGGGTCCGTCTGATGGTTGAAAAGCTGAACCGTCTTGGCGTCGACATTACTTTTGAAGACGTGCGGAAAGCGGGGAAAGGCCCGGCCCTGGGGCGACCGCATGTGGCTCAGGCGATGCTGGACGTTGGCGCAATAGACCATTTCGACGTTGCGTTCAGGAAGTATATCGGTAACGCTTGCGTTGCCTATGTTCCGAAAACCAAAATGACCCCGGCGGAGACGATAAAGTTGATTCATGCCGCCGGCGGTATCGCTGTGCTGGCCCATCCCTGTATAGGTGATATGGTCCGTCACGTCGAAAAGCTGGTTGATCTGGGGCTGGATGGTTTGGAAGTCTATCATTATGCACATAACCGACAGGATATTTCGAGGTTGAAAAAATTATGCGCCCGTTATCGCCTGGTTCTTTCCGGCGGGTCCGATTATCACGGCCGTCATGAACGCGAAGGCGAGGTGGGAGCACAGCAGGTCCCGGCCGATTTATTGGTCGGCCTCAAACAAAAAGCACAAAGCATTAGGGGCACCGCGTGAGGTTACTCGCAATCATCGCCGCCGTTTCACTGCTCTTCACTACGTCCGGATTCGCCGAGGATGAAGAGCTGTCGCTCGAACAGCAGCGCCGCATTATCGAAGAGTTCATGTACGCTACCGGTCAGAAGGTCCCTCTTTCGGCCAGCGCGGCCCAGGAGGACGATCAGCCTGTGGGGCGCATTAAGTGCGGGACTCCGGCCATTCTTAGGTACTATCGCAATCTTGACCGGTTAGACAGCCATCTGATACATTCGCTCGGTGCCCAGGATATGGCTCGTCCGCAACTGGATTACTACTATGACTCCCCGCGCGGGTGGATCAGAATTCATTACGATAAACTCGGTACGAACCGTGTCTGGCAGGCCGATGTCGACACCGACGGCGACGGTACGCCGGATTATGTCGAGGCGCTGGGCCGGATTGCCGATTCCTGCTACAATCACATGATCAATGTTTTGCGATATCCTCTGCCGGCGGCCGACAGTGCCTGTTTGGGAGGAGAGGATAACCGCATCGATGTTTACCTCATGTCGCTCTATCTGGGTTACTACGGTCTGACGTACCCGCAGTACGATTGTGCGACCGATTCCATCCATACGCCTTCGTGGGTCGTGATCGACCATGACTTTCAGCATCTTCCGGAGTATGTGGGACGTCCTCTGGATGCCGCCCGCGTGACCCTCGCGCATGAGTTGTTCCATACGGTCCATTTCACTCTCGATGCCTCGGAAGCCATTGCCTGGTTCGAAATGACGGCGGTGTGGATGGAGGAGGAACAATATGACGACATCAACGATTACTATACCTACGACACGCTGTTCTTTAGCTATCCCGAGCGCTCGATACAGGATACTCTGAACAATCATCACTATCAGTGTATGATATGGCCGCTGTATCTTTCGGAAAAGTACGGGGTAGACATTATCAAGGCGATTTGGATGGAGGCCGGGGCGCTCGGCCGGGGACAGCAATATCTTGCGGCGGCTGATCTGAAAGTCGATTCGGCCAGCGGTCACACGGCGAATATCGTCAGTGCCCACGCCGAGTTTGCCCTGTGGAACTTTTTCACCGGACCATACGCCCAACAGGCTCCCAACGGTATCGGTTTTTCCGAGGCCGAGTACTACTCCAGCATTCCTCTTGATCGCATGGACCTTCACCGCACTTATCCCGTGACCGTTCCCAGCGGTTACAATACCCACCGACCGCAGCCCAACGGGGCCAGCTATCTGAGACTGGAGAATCTGGAGTCTCTTCTGACTTATTACTGGGAATGCGCGGACACCGACAGCGTGGGCAATTGTGTTGATTCGGTCGAGGTGTTGGACACCGCCCTGTCGGCTTTTGTCTACGGTAACGATATCAATGCCGGAGCGTGGGGGGTCTCGGCGGTGTATCAGATGAAGAACGACCCCGATTCGCATTTCGTCAATACGGTTTACGTGTCAGACTGGGGTAGTGGCGGTTTTCTGCATGATCTCGTCGGGGTGCCCGTTGATACCGGTGACGGCGACACGGTACGTATTATCGACGTCAGGGACTATCGTTCGGTGACGTTTATTTTTACGCCGACAACGGTTAATCCGTATTTGTATTCCGGTACGGCGGTGGTTAATCTGGGGTACAACATCGGTGACACGAGTGCGGTTGACCCGGCTTTGGCGAATGTTCCGGCGGCGGTGTTGACACCGTATCCAAACCCGGCGGTAATTAATGAAATGGGCGGTGCGCAGTTGACCTTCAGGTTCCAGGCCCCCACCGATGAGACGAGCTATCCCACTTACTCTCAGGCCCTGTTGCTGGTGGACCTTTACAATGTGGCCGGAGAATATGTCAGTACGGTTTCGGGCATGTTTACCGGTGATGATCGCACGGGGACACATCGCTACGGCATATATGAAGCCGGTTGGGATATGAAGAATTCCGCCGGTAAAGACGTTGCTTCCGGTGTCTATGTGGCTTACGCGCGGCTGTATGAGGGGCAGGACAAAAATGAATTGTTGGCCGAAGATCATGTGAAGGTGGCTGTTATTCGATGAACCCGAGAGCGAGGCTCATAAGCAGGATCGCTCTTTTCTCGGCTCTGATATATGTCTTATCCTGGGCCACGGCCTATTTTCCTAATGTTAATCTGGCTTTCTTCCTTGCCTTTTCGGCGGGCTATCTCTGGGGTGCGCTGCCCGGTCTGCTTGTCGGCGGTATCGGTATGGGGCTCTGGAGCGGCCTTAACCCGGTTGGGCCGGCTTCGCCGCCGGTGTTTATAGCTCAGGTGCTCGGTATGGCGGCTTGCGGGTTGGTCGGGCGATTTTTTAGTGACCTTCCGAAAAGCGGCCCGCGCCGGGTGTTGTTGCTTTTAGTCGCCGCCGTGCTGTGTACCGCGGTTTTTTATCTCCCGGTTTCGGTGACCGATGCCTGGGTTTACGGGCCTTTTTGGCCGCGTTTTTACACCGGACTGGTCTGGATGGGCTTTTCGCTTGTCGCTAATCTGGTTATCTTCCCTCTGTTGTTCAATGTTACGCGGAAGATATACAGTCGGGAAAGCGGGTTCTGATGTCGGTACGAATCATCGTTATATGTGTTGCGGTCGGGCTTCTCTCGGTTGCCGTCGGGGCGCAAACCGATCCGGCCGATTCTGTGCGAGTCGATTCCCTTGCCCCGGTGCCCGAAGACAGTACCACCCTGCCGGACGACTCGGTTCAAACGGAAGATCATCTCACTGTTATGGATTCCATCCTGTGGTTGAATCCCGATATCGACCCCGATACGCTTACCGAAGCTCAGCGGATGTTGCTGGAATTCGAGACCCGATACGAACTGCACAAAAGGAGTCAGCCGAGAGAGAGGGCCGCGGCCCAGTTGTCGTATTTCGATAGTCTGGCTGTTTATCTGGTCAGCTCTCGCTGGAATCTTCGCGAAGACATAGATCGTTCGTTCTATCACGACGCCGGCGATTATTTCCGTTCCGATCCCGGATTCTTCATCCTGGAGCATCAGGTGACACCGATGCGCAAGACGGTACAGCCCTACGGTTTGGCCGGTGACCGTCTGGGATTCTTCTATAATGACATGCAACTGACGCCGTTTGAGCACATTATTGAGCCCGACGGTCTCACCGATTTGAACGATATTCCCACCGCTCTGAATGATCAGGTGGCGATTTTGCCCGGGGCGGTCGGTTTGGTGCTGGGTGGGCGTCACGCCGCAGCAACTCTGCTCACGCGACCGGCCGAGCCGAGTTCGTCGTCGTCGGAAAGTACTTTTCTCGTGGATAAGGGATCGTTCGGTTATTCCTATGCCCGGGCCAGGTACTCCAAGCGTTTTATGGCCGGGCGGAAGATAGACATGTCGGTGGGGTACCGTAATGCCGACGGTCCGGCTTACGGTCGGGACGACGATGCCTATCACTATTCCGGGGATTTCTATTTCCCCGTTCGAGGTGATGTCGGAGTAAGAGCGACCGGATGGCTTTATGACCGTCGCGGTCCGCTGTTGATCCGGCCGGATGTGAGTTACGGTCAGGTACTGCGCGACCGTATCGACCGAAAGGGTCGTCTGTCGCTGGTGCGGCATAACGAAGAACACACCGTTAAGGAAGAAGCAGGCTACAGCCATCTGCGGCAGGCCTCTCGTATCAACGAAGGATATCGCGGTCGGTTCAATTATACCGGCAATGGTCTGTTTCTGGCTCGTGAATGGGTCATGGGGCCGTTTTTGGCTCGTGCTCAACTCAAGGGCGATTACCTCGAATACGATGATCGGATCGAATCACATTCCCGCACGAGCGCTGAGGCGGAATTCTCCCTGGCTCGACTCGACGGGTCATATCGCTATGCTGTTGACTTGCGTCAGCAGTGGGTGGAGAACTATCGTTTCCTTCCGGCGGTGTCCGGGATGATCAGTCGTGAGAGAAAAAATTCCTTCATGATGCTGTCGGTGGGCTACAGCGAACGGGCTCCATCGCTGCACGAACTGTATCTGGCGGAACAGTCCGCCGTGATTTACGGTTCTTCCGGGTATGATTATACCGACCATGGCAATCCTAATCTGGCTTCCGAGCGGCAGTTGATCGGCTCGGCCGAACTGGAGCTGGGTTCGCAACGGAACAACGCAAGCCTGCAATTGACCGGCGGGCGGATATTCAAGGGGATTGACTGGATACAACAAGAGGAAGGCACACGGACGGTTTTCTCTCCGGCCAATGGTGATATTGATTTCGCTACGCTGACGGTTGGCGGGCGGTGTGGCTGGTCGCAATTTTTGAATTTTAAGACTGGCGGCAGTTATCATTATCTCGATTACGACAATTTCGAGAGTAAAGCATATACCCCGGAGTACCAGGTCTTTTCCGGGCTGGAGATGCATGTCTATTGGCCGCAAAAGCTGATCGACTTCTGGGCCTACGGTGAAGTGGTGTATGTCGGACCGTATCACGGTTATGTTGAGGATGGTCTGGGGAAAGAGGCCGTGTGCAACGTTAAATTGTCGTTTCGGATGAGTCGTTTTCGTTTTCATTGGGTGATACAGAACGTTCTTTCCAATGTTTATGCCTCGCGCGAGTATTACGAATTCCCCGGACGTTACAACTCGTATGGTTTCACCTGGGATTTTCTAAATTGACCCGGTATTGCCTCCGGTCGGCTTGACTTGGTGCGGGGAAGGAGTTAATTGTCGGGATTATGGAATTAGCATTGTCACGTGAGGCGGCCTATGACCTGGTGATTCAAAAGATAGGTCGCAATAATCTGCTCAAACATATTCTGGCTGTTGAGGTCGGGATGCGCCGATTGGCCGAATATCTGGGTGAGGATGTCGAATACTGGGGGCTTATCGGTCTGCTGCACGATCTTGATTACAACGAGACTAAAGACAACGCCGCGAAACACACCTACGTGACCGAGAAATGGCTCGCCGAATATAATCTTCCCGAAGAAATGCTGTACGCTATCCACGCTCACCCGGGTCATGTTCCGTGTCGTACTCATCTGGACTGGGCGCTTTATGCCGTTGACCCGGCGACCGGTTTTTTGGTGGCGTGTGCCCTGATGCATCCGAGCAAGAAACTGGCCGCTCTGGATGAAGATTTCCTGCTCCGGAGATTCCGGGAAAAACGCTTTGCGGCCGGGGCGATCCGTGAGAATATCGCCGCCTGTTCTAATTTGGGCATCGAGCTGGGGAGTTTTCTGATGCTGGTACGGGACGGCATGATGACAATCTCGGACGAGTTGGGATTGTGACCGATTCGCCGTCGACATCTCTCTGGCGACGTGATGTCATCGGCTGGTCGCTGTACGATTTCGCCAACACTATTTATTCGATGAATATCGTGTCGCTGTATCTCAAGCGACACATTGTTGAAGATCTGGGGCGGGGCGATCATTATTTCGATATTCCCTTTTCGATCTCGGTGCTCATCGCCGCTCTGTTGCTTCCCGCTCTGGGGGCATTATCCGATCAGGCTGCGAAGAAAAAGGTCTTTCTTTTTCTTTTCACCGTAAGCTGCTGTGCGGCGGTCGGGTTGCTGACTCTGGTGCCGACTTGGGCTGTCGGTCTGACGATGTTGCTGTTTGTTATCGCTAATTTTTCGTACGAGGCCGGCCAGCCGTTTTACAATGCCCTGTTGTATTCCGTTGCCGACGGGAGGCAGGCGCGTTTGGTTTCCGGTATCGGGGTATCTCTCGGCTATGTCGGCTCGGTGGTGGGGATGGCCCTGGTGTTGCCTTTCGTTACGGGGTCTTTTTTCGGTATTAGTGTACCGTTTCTTTCCGGCGGAGGCAAAACGGCCGCTTTTTTGCCCACGGCCGTGTTGTTTATACTCTTCGCCTTGCCAGTTTTTCTGTGGGTGCGAGAGAAGCCGGTCAGAGGACCGGTCCGGACAAGTTTTCGTAAAGCTTATCGCGACGTCTGGGATGGGTTGCGCCTTACCCGTAAATATCCCGGGGTTCTGCGGTTTTTGATCGCTGATTTTTTTATCGAAGATGCCGTGGCCACCGTGATACTCAATATCGGTATATACTGTTCGGTAGTGCTGGCCATGGGCGAAACCCAGATATCGACATTTCTCATCGTCTCAACACTTACGGCGGTGGTCGGATCGTTGGCGATAGGCTATGTGGCCAGAGCCTGGTCACTGAAGGCCCTGCTGATTTTGATCGTGGCGGCCTGGGTCGTGGTGCTGATCGTTTTTGTTTTCGTTGACAGTCTGACGATGGCCTGGGTGTTAGGCTCTGTAGTCGGGGTGCTTCTGGGTGGTCTGTGGACCACCACCAGGCCGTTGCTGGCCGAACTGGTGCCGCGCGATGAACTGGGCCGTTTTTTCGGTCTGTTCGCTCTCTCCGGGCGGGCCGCCGCCGTGCTGGGTCCTTTGGTCTGGACGGTTACGGTTTATAGTATGCAGCCGTCACGGCTGCCGGGCCGTGCGCTTGCGTCGTGGTTGCACCTTGACAGTAGCGGCGCTCTCGCCTTACCTTACAAAACCGCCGTGCTGGCTCTGGCGGGTATCATGTTGGTGGGGTTGTGTATTCTCCGCAAGGTGCCTCGTTCACACAGTCTGGAGGAATGTGAACAAGATCGGTGATTTTTATCAATATTCGGGGGTGGTGCACATTCACACCACGCGCTCGGACGGGACGAAGCCACTCGATGAAATCGTCGCTATCGGCCGTCAGGTGCCCGGGCTCGATTTCATGATGTTCTCCGATCACATGGATCTGATCAACCGTGAAGACGGGCGGGAAGGTTACTACGGGAATATGCTGGTGGTGATAGGTTATGAACACAACGACCGGGACGATGTCAATCACTACCTGATATTCGGTTCTCCCGGTGTTTACCCGGATGAGATGGAGGCCCGGGAATATGTGGCCGCGGCGGCCCGGGATAAGGCTCTTGGCATCATTGCGCATCCGATAGAAAAACGAAGTCCGACAGGCAAGTATCCACCGTACCCGTGGACCTCGTGGGATGTTGACGGTTTCGACGGTATCGAGCTGTGGAATCAAATGTCGGAGTGGATGGAAAAGCTGCGGCCGTACAACAAGGTGCCGATGGTTTTTTCTCCGCGTAAGTCGATGGTGGGGCCCACCGATGAGGTGCTCCGCGTGTGGGATGAAGTTAATCGGACCCGTCGCTGTGTGGGGATAGCCGGGGCGGACGCTCATGCTTTTCCCGTCGATCTTTGGCCTTTTACGGTGGAGATTTTTCCTTACAAAGTTCATTTTCGCTCTTTGCGCACTCATCTGGTTCTACGCGAGCCGCTCTCGAAAGATTTCGAGACGGCCCGCCGGCAGTTGTATCGGGGGTTGACCGAGGCGCACGTCTTTATTTCGAATATGCGCTGGGGAATCGCTGATCGTTTCGAGTTTGTCGCCCGGCGTGACTCGGAGTCGTTTACGTCTGGTGATATCGTTGACGGCTATGAAGATGTAACGCTGCACATCAAGCTGCCCGAGCGGGCGCGAATCAGGCTGATCCGCGACGGTGTCGGTGTGCTGCAAACGGTGTCGGATCGTGTGGAGTATGCCGTTGACGGGCCCGGCCATTATCGTGTCGAGGCCTGGAAGGGAAAACGCGGCTGGATTTTCTCTAATCATATTCGCATCGGGGTAAAATAGTTCGGAGGTTGGTTTTGATCGGTCGCGTCGTCAGTTTTCTCCCGACTGATATTCTGTCACCGAGCGGAGAACGGAATGATGCCGGGTCGGATTGCAAGTTCGTGCTGATACGGGATTCCGACAGCAAGTACTTCGTTGTCGGTACGGTCGACCTCTTTCCGTACCACGCCGATCTGGTGGCGCGATTTTGCCGGGATTACGAGATACCTTCGGGGTGGGTGCGGCGTCCTGATCTGGTTGAGATATACGATCCGACCGTGAAAATAGATGGCGGCGGTATGCTGCATATAGATGGGAAAACCCGACGTGTGCAGATTTACGGCCAGTCGAGCGCCTACGGTTCGTTTCCTGATGAAGGTATCGTCGATCTGGTCGGTGCGATTCCGTCTTTTCGCGATTATACGGTAATCATCACGCCGTAGGTCTGGTTGGTTATTGCACGCACTGTCCGACCGGTGACGGTGGGTAAATCGCGGTTTTCAAAAATATGTTGACATTGTAACGCGCAATGGGTAAATAGCGCGAAGTTTTGCGGGTGTCCCGTTGCATTGAGGAGGCTTCGTGTTCGAGGATTTCTATCCAATCCTGTTCCTGCTCGCCTTTGCAACCGTAATGGCTTTATTGTTTACCCTCATGTCTATTTTCTTCGGGCGTCGCACTCGTCTGGGTAAGAAGGTGCAGGCTTACGAATGCGGCGTTGATCCGGTCGGGACGACGCGAGAACCGGTCCCGGTTAAGTTCTACATGATCGCCATATCTTTTATTTTGTTCGACATTGAAGTTATTTTCCTTTTGCCCTGGGCGGTCGTGGCTCGTGATCTCGGAATCTTTGGTTTCGTGGCGATAGCCGTATTTGTCGTCATAATTCTTGTTGGCTATTTTTATGAACTCAGTCGTGGAGCCCTGCGGTGGGATTAGAAGAGAAAATTCCCGATTCGATCATGCTTACGACCATGGATAAAATGGTCAACTGGGCACGTAAAAGGTCCATGTGGCCGTTCAGTTTCGGGCTGGCGTGTTGTGCGATTGAGATGATGGCTACGTTCATGGCCAAATATGACATGGCGCGCTACGGCATGGAAGTTTTTCGACCTTCACCGCGCCAGTCGGATTTGATGATTGTGGCCGGGCGCGTTTCGGTGAAGATGGCTCCGGTGGTCAGAACGCTGTACGAGCAGATGCCCAATCCCAAGTGGGTTATTGCTATGGGCGCGTGCGCTTCGTGTGGCGGGGTGTTTAACAATTACGCCGTAGTGCAGGGTGTCGACCGGGTGATTCCGGTGGATATATACGTGCCGGGTTGTCCGCCGCGCCCCGAGCAACTCATGGATGGTATTCTCAAGCTGTATGAGAAAATCGAAAAGGAATCGGTCAAGAGCAAGCATGACGAGTGGGGACGGCCTTAAACCGTTCCGTTTTTCGCCGGTTCGCATTGTCGGGCCGACATGGACGGGTTGATTTTGGAAAAGCAGATAACAACGGCCGACAGAGTCAGGGAATTTATGCGGGATCGTTTCTCCGAGGCGATTATTGCCGAAGATAATTTCCGTGACCAGCAGGCTTTTCATGTGCAGCCGGAGGCGGTCTACGGTATTTGTCAGGCTTTTCTGGACGATGTTGATCTCAATGTTCATTATCTGTCGGACATAACGTCGGTCGACTGGCTGGGCCATGAACGGGAAAAGGGCGGCCGGTTCGAGGTGATCTATATCCTGCGCAGTCTTACCTTGAAACATTTGTTTATGTTGAAGGCTGTGCTGCCGGCCGAGAATCCCGAAATTGCCTCTCTTACGCCGCTGTATGACGGTGCGAACTGGCTGGAGAGGGAAATATGGGATATGATGGGCATCAAATTCACGGGACATCCCGACCTTACCCGGATTCTCACACCCGATGGATTCGAGGGGCACCCGCTGCGACGTGATTTTCCCCTGACCTGGGAACAACCGAAGTTCAGTTGGAACAAGGATCAGCCACCCGAGGTGATCAAGTAGTGGTCGAAAAGACGCTGGAAATAAACATGGGGCCGCAGCATCCGGCTACCCACGGCGTTCTGCGAGTGGTGCTGGAAGTGGACGGGGAGACGGTCGTTAAGGCGCGTCCGGTGATTGGCTATTTGCACACCGGCATCGAAAAGACCATGGAGTCGAAGCTGTACTATAAGGCGATTCCCTGTACCGACCGTATGGACTACCTGGCTCCGATGATGAACAACCTGGGGTTCTGTCTGGCTGTTGAGAAACTGATGGGTATCGAAGTTCCGGCCAGGGTTCAATGGGCTCGGGTGTGTCTGGCCGAACTGACCCGGATAATGTCGCATCTGATCTGGGTGGGGACGCATGCCCTCGATCTGGGGGCGATGTCGATGGTGCTGTATGCTTTCCGCGAACGCGAGATGATCATCGATATCTATGAGGCCTGCGCCGGTCAGCGGATGATGACCAGCTATATCCGCATTGGTGGATTGGCCGCCGATCTGCCGCCCGATTTCGATAAGCTGGTGCGACGTTTTTTGAAAATTATGCCGGAACGGCTTGAAGATTATGACCGGTTGCTTACATATAACCCGATTTTTATCGGGCGAACCAGGGATGTTGCGGTGATTTCGGCCGAGGATGCGATCAATATGTCTCTTTCCGGACCGATGCTTCGCGGCAGCGGGGTGAAGTATGACCTGCGCAAGGCCCACCCCTACAGCGGTTACGAGAAGTTCGATTTCGATATCGCCTATGGTGAGAAAGGCGACGCTTACGACCGGTTCAAGCTGCGACTGGAAGAAATTCGCCAGTCGTTGCGCATTATTCGGCAGGCCGTTGACGGTATGCCCGAGGGGCCTTATCGCGCGCATGTGCCGGGAGTGGTTCTGCCGCCCAAGGAAGATGTTCTCCATAAGATGGAGTCGTTGATTTTCCATTTCAAAATTATCACCGAGGGCTTCAAGTCGCCGCCGGGCCAGGTTTATCACGCCGTGGAATCGCCCAAGGGTGAGCTGGGCTTCTTTATTTCTTCCGACGGCACCAACAAACCGAACCGGGTACGAGTGCGGCCCCCGTGTTTTATTAATCTTGCTTCGTTACCCGCTCTGGTCGAGGGTTCTTTGTTGTCCGACGTGGTGTGTGCTATCGGTTCGATAGACATCATACTCGGGGAGGTGGACCGGTGATTTTGACTGAAGCTTCGATAGCGCGCATGAAAGAAGCCGTGGTCCAGTATCCCGAGCCTCGGTCGGCCATTCTTCCGGCTTTGACTATCGCCTGTCATCAGGTCGGTTATGTTGACGAGGACATCTATCGTGAAATAGCCGAGGTCATCGGGGTGCCATACGTGGAAATAGCCGAGGCGGCCACTTTTTATACGATGTTTCCGAAGCATCCGGTGGGGAAGTACCTGATTCAGGTCTGTCACAATATCTCGTGCGCATTGCTGGGGGCGGACAGCCTTATCGCTTATCTGGAGGATAAACTCGCAATCGGACTGGGCGAGACCACCCCGGACAATCTGTTTACGTTAATAGCGGTGGAATGTCTCGGTTCGTGTGCCACGGCGCCCGTGATGCAGATAAACCAGGATTATTACGAGAATCTTACGAAGGCCAAAGTTGACCGGATACTGGAAGATTTGAAGAAGAAAGCTCAGGACGAAGCTTAACTATGGATTTCTACTCACCGGTCAGAACCAACGCTCGGGAAGCGGCCCAATCGGATAAGCTGCATCTCTTCAGGTACGTCGAAGACCCCGAGCAACGTAAGGTCGAGACGTTCGAAGCTCATGGCGGTTATGTTGCCTGGCGCAAGGTGGTCACTTCTATGAAGCCGGAGACCGTGATTGAAGAGGTGAAGGCGTCCGGTTTGCGCGGTCGCGGCGGGGCCGGGTTCCCAACCGGTCTGAAATGGAGCTTCGTGCCCAAAGATTCCCCCAAGCCGCGTTATCTGATATGTAACGCTGACGAGTCGGAACCGGGGACCTGTAAAGACCGGGTGATTCTGGAGCGCGACCCGCACGCAGTGCTCGAAGGCATGGCTATTGCCGCTTTTGCTATCGGTTGCCATCGTATGTTCTGTTACATCCGTGGTGAGTTCGGCGAGTGTATCCGGGTAATGCGGCAGGCGGTCGAAGATGCTTATCGTCAGGGGCATTTCGGCAAAAATATCTACGGCAGCGGTTATGATCTCGACGTGGTGGTTCACACCGGCGGCGGAGCATATATTTGCGGCGAGGAAACGGCGTTGCTGAATTCGCTTGAGGGATTCAGGGGACTCTCGCGCATACGACCGCCTTTCCCGGCCATTGAGGGACTTTACGCCTGTCCGACTATCGTTAATAACGTGGAATCACTGACCACGGTGCCGCACATAATCAATCGCGGGGCCGAGTGGTATCATTCGCTGGGGACCGAGAAATCGGCCGGCACGAAAATTTTCAGTCTCAGCGGTCATGTCAGGCAACCGGGCAATTACGAGGTCGAGCTCGGTTTTAGCCTCAGGGATCTGATTTATGATCCCCGTTACGGTGGTGGTATTCTCGGTGACAAAAAGCTCAAGGGAGTAATCCCCGGTGGCGCTTCAACGCCGTTTCTCACGCCCGATCTGATCGATGTAAATCTTGATTACGAATCGCTGACCGAGGTCGGGTCGATGCTTGGTTCGGGAGCGGTTATAGTTTTTCACGAAGACACCTGCATTGTCTGGGCCATCTTGAAGTTGATCCAATTCTTCCGGCACGAGTCATGCGGCAAATGTACCCCCTGTCGAGAGGGGACCCGATGGCTGGAACAAATCATCAGCGCCATTGAACATGGTCATGGTCGGCCGGGAGATATCGAGAAAATCGAGAGCATTTGTGAGAATATCCTCGGGCGCACTATCTGTCCGCTGGGAGATGCGGCGGTGATGCCGATTCAGTCGGCGATAAAACACTGGCGTGACGAATGGCAGTATCATATCGACCACGGCCGGTGCATGGTAGAAACAGTGGCTGAGTTTGCGTGAGTGAGAGCATGGCGGATTCGACCGACAAAAAAATCACGGATCAGACCCCGACGGTTACCCTGACTATCGATGGTCGGGAAACGACCGTTCCTAAGGGCACTACCGTGCTTGAGGCGGCCAAAGCGATGGGCATTGAGATTCCCACTTTTTGCTGGCACCCCAAGCTGAAACCGGTCGGCGCCTGTCGGATGTGTTACGTCGAAATAGAGAAAATGCCCAAGCTTCAGGTTTCCTGTGCTACGGAAGCGGTCGACGGAATGGTCGTGCATACCGACAGCGATCTGGTCAGGCAGGGGCGCCGGGCGATAATCGAATTTACGCTTCTCAACCATCCTCTGGATTGTCCCACCTGTGACAAAGGAGGTGAGTGTGACCTTCAGAACCTGACGTTCGCGCACGGTTTCGATGACAGCCGCTTTGACTTCAGCAAGCGCCGGTTCGCTCCCGAAGGCGGAGAGTCGACTTTCGATGACCTTCGTATCGGTCCGGAAATTGTGCTCAATCGCAATCGCTGCATTCGTTGTTACAAGTGTGTTCGCGCCAATAAGGAGGCTTTTGGCGAGTATGACCTTGGGGCTTTCGAACGGGGCAGTATCACCGAGATCAATGCCGCCCCGGGCGAGCAGGTCGACAATCCGTTCTCGGGTAACCTGGTCGAAATTTGCCCGGTCGGAGCTTTGACCAACACCGACTGGCGATACAAGATAAGAGTGTGGCTTACTCGGACGACGGCTTCCGTCTGTCCGTTCTCGTCGTCCGGCAGCAACATAACTCTCTATAAAGAAGACCATCAACAGCGCATATTTCGGGTGACGTCACGGCGTAACGACGATATAGATGACGGCTGGTTGCCCGACGTTACTCGCTACGGCTACCAGATCGTTAATTCTCCCGACAGGTTGCAAACGCCCCTTGTCAAGAAAGACGGCAAACAGGTGCCGGCGTCATGGGACGAAGCTCTGGGGGTAATCAGGAAACGCTTCGGTGAGATCAGGGAGAAAAAAGGACGGGTGTGTATTGGCGGAATCATTTCAGCGGCGCTGGATAATGATACGCTGTTCAGTTTTTCCAGGCTAATTCGAACCGTGCTTGGTTCCAACAATATCGATTATCGCTCGGACTATCGCATGCTTCCGAAAACACCCCACGGGAGCTATGATATTCTTACCGGGGCTCGGTTCAAAATAGCCGATATCGACGACTCGGACGTGATAGTTACTCTGGGGACCGACCTGCTCAAGGAACACCGCAACGAGTATCTGAGAATTCGCAAGGCTTACTTGTTTAACGGTGCGGCGGTGTACTCGCTTAACCCGTATCAGGTCAAGGCGGCCGATGTGGCACGGGCCGAGTTGGTTTATAACGTCGGCACCGAGGAAGTGCTGATCAACGGTTTGTGTCTGGCGGCTATCGAAGACGGCTTGGTGGATTCGTCGCGGGCGGGAGATCTGAAATCGAAAATCGAGCCGGCCACGGCGGCCGAGGCGGCCAAGCAATGCGGTGTGACACGAGAGCAACTTGTGGAAACTGCGGCCGCTCTGGCCAGAGGGAAAAAGGTCTCGTTCCTGATGGGGGAGATCATCAGTCACTCGCTCAAACGAGAATTGATAGCCGCGGCCGTGTGCAATCTCAATGGTCTGTTCGGGCTCGATGAGAAAGGACAGATTGCCACTCTGGCCTGTTTTGCCAATTCCTGCGGAGCCACCCGTCTGGGCGTTTTGCCGGAACCGTCGCCTGCGCTCAGGGACAAACTGACCGATCTGTGGGGCGGCTGGCCGGAGACGGAGCCGCTTTCCACCGATGGTATGCTTATCAATATGAAGAAAGAAGAGATCAACGGGTGTCTTATTCTTGGTTGTAACCCGCTGATGCTTTATCCCGATCGTGAATTCGCCCGCGAAAGTCTCGAGCGGCTGGATTTTCTGGTCGTGTCCGATTTGTTCGAAACGGAAACTACGGCCATCGCCGACGTTGTGCTGCCGCTCAGCAGTTGGGCCGAATATGACGGTTGGTACGTTAATCTCGAAGGTCGCAATCAACGAGCTGCCCGAGCCATTAAGCCGTGTTTTGAGTCGAAACCCGGCTACGAGATAGTCGATTTAATTGCCGCGCAACTCGACGCATCACTGTTCGCTTCGGATGAAGAGCGTAGTAACCAGATTGTCGAGGTGCTCGCACAGGAACCGGATTTGTCATGGCCCCGGGGATATCAGGAAGTCAAGCCGGCCCCTCCGGAAAAGGACGAGGATTACCCGGTGGCCCTGTTCGTCGGCGATGATCCGCACCATTTCGGACACCTGACCGAGAAAGCCAATTCTCTGGTAAACTTTTCGGGTGAGGCCTACATAGAAATGTCTCCGGATATGGCCGGTCGGTACGAGTTGAACAACGGGGATTCCGTGCGCGTTGAATCGAAGGTCGGTAAAATCATTGTGCCGGTAAAAATTTCGGAGTATATCAGAAACGATGTTGTTTTCATTCCCAGGAATTTCTCGGCCACGCCGGTAACGTCGTTGCTGATGCGGAAACAACGGGTCGACTGGGTCAGGATTACGAAAGTCGTAAGTTAGTCGAATGCTGGAAATGATCGTCATAAGCTCGCTGAAGGTCATCGTGGTGATGAGCGTGATGCTCGGGGGGTGCGCCTATGCCACTTATATGGAACGCAAGGTGGTGGCTTTTATGCAGCACCGTATCGGTCCGCTCTATGCCGGACCATGGGGTTTGCTTCAGCCTGTTGCCGATGCCGTCAAACTAATGTTCAAAGAAGACTTGGTGCCGGAAAGGGCCGAGAAGATAACCTACACTCTGGCTCCGATCCTTTCGTTGATCCCGGCGTTTCTCGCTTTTGCGGTGGTGCCTTTCTCTAACGACTTTACTGTCTTCGGCTATAAAATCACCGGCATTATATCCGATCTCAATATCGCCGTGCTTTACATATTCGCGATTACTTCGCTGGGTGTGTATGGTGTCGTATTGGCCGGCTGGTCTTCGGGATCGAAGTTCTCTCTGCTGGGTGGGATTCGTGCTACGGCCCAGATGATTTCGTACGAACTTAGCTACGGTTTGTCTATTGTCGGCATTATCATTATCGGAAATACTCTTTCGACGACGGAGATAGTGGCCCAACAGGCTTCGGTCTGGGATTGGTACATCTGGCGGCAACCGCTGGGTTTCGTGCTTTACTTCATATGTGCTGTCGCCGAAACGAACCGTTCTCCCTTCGATTTGCCGGAGTGTGAGTCGGAACTGGTGGCGGGATACCACACCGAGTATTCTTCGATGCGGTTTGCTTCGTTCTTTGTCGCCGAGTATGCTTATATGATAGCGGTGAGTTGTGTGGCCACCACGCTTTTCTTCGGCGGTTGGCAGGGTCCGTTCCTGCCGCCTGTTGTGTGGTTTGTCATCAAAGTGTTCGCTTTTATGTTCGTGTATATCTGGGTGCGGGCTACGCTGCCGCGTTTCCGCTATGACCAGTTGATGGCTTTTGGATGGAAAGTGTTGTTCCCGCTGGCCGTGTTGAATACCATGGTCACCGGATTGTGGGTGGTGTTGACCGGAAGTGCCGGGTAGTGGATAGATGAAAACGGTTCTGGAGACAATCAGGAACGTGCTGAAAATGCCGGCCGGTTTTGCCGTTACTTTCAAACATTTGTTCAAGCGGCCGGTAACGCTCGATTATCCGCGCAAGCGAGAGCCGATGGCGCCCCGCTATCGGGGGCTGCACTACCTGGAACGATACGAAGACGGCTCCGAACGATGTGTGTGTTGCGGTTTGTGTGCCGCTTCCTGTCCGGCTGACGCCATATATATGGAACCGGCCGAGAATGAACGCGGGGAGCGTTATTCGAAAGTGTACGAAATCAATACGCTTCGTTGTATTTTCTGCGGGTACTGCGAGGAAGCGTGCCCCGAAGAAGCCATCTTCCTCGGACGTGAATACGAATTTGCCGATGGTAATCGGACAAGTTTTATTAGGACGAAAGAACAGATGCTCGTGCCGCACCCTCGAAAGGACAATCCGTTCAAGCGGATCATTCGCCGCGTGCGCAAGGTTTACGGTATACCCGAGGCGAGTCAATGAGCCTGGATATGGCGATATTCATTATTTCGGCCGTCGTGGCTGTGTTCGGTGCGACCATGATGATTGCCCAGCGCAACCCCGTGGCGTCTGTTCTGTATCTTATCCTGTCGCTCGTGGCGCAGGCGGTTTGTTATGTCCAGTTGGGGGCTCTGTTCATGGGGGCCATTCTCATAGTGGTCTACGCCGGGGCCATAATGGTGCTGTTTCTGTTCGTTATCATGCTTCTGAATCTTCGTGGTTCCGAAGATCTCGGTGAAGCCCCGAAACCGGTGAGTCGGTTTACCCGCTATATTTTCGGAATTCTGCTTACGGTGGAATTGCTCTCCGTGGTCAAGGCTGCCCCTCTGCGGGCTGTTGCCTCCGGGTTGGTCGAGAAAGCTGCTCCCGATTTCGGTTCGGTTGAGTCGGTGGCTCGGATGATGTTCACCGATTATCTGTATCCCTTCGAATTGACCGGCGTGCTCATGCTGATCGCCGTGGTCGGTGCGGTGGTGATAGCCAGAACGGAAAGAGCGGAAGACCGACAGGCGAAGGGATCTAAACCCGAAAAGGACGTGGTTGGTTGATATGGTGCCGGTTTCTGCATATTTGATTCTGGCGGTGGTGTTGTTCGGCATCGGTGCTATCGGCGTGCTGATATCGCGCAATATGATCGTTATGTTTATGTCGATAGAACTCATGCTCAACGCCGCGAATCTTGCCCTGATCGCGTTTTCGCAGGCGCTTAATCTGGCCGATGGTCACGTGATTGTTTTTCTGGCTCTGACGGTTGCCGCGGCCGAGTCGGCGGTCGGTCTGGGGATGATAGTCATGGTTTATCGCAACCGTGATACGATAAACATAGATCGATTCAGTTTGATGAAGTGGTAGGGGAAAGGCTCTGATGGCAAGCGACTATTTGTATCTGGTTCCGCTCATCCCGCTGATCGGGTTTTTGATCAACGGGTTGATGATCGGACGGATGCCCAAATCGCTGATCTCACTGGTGGGCTGTGGCTCGGTGGGACTGTCGTTCTTGCTGTCAATCGTGTTTTTCTTCGAGCTCAGGGCTTTGCCGGCGGGGGCGCGCGTTATTGAGCAGACGTTGTTCCCGTGGATATCGGTCGGTCGGATGTATGTGGATGTCGGTTTCCTGCTCGATCCTTTGTCGGCGGTAATGATACTGGTCGTGAGTGGGGTTGCTTTCCTCATTCATGTTTACTCCATCGGATACATGGCCCACGACGGTGGCTACGGTCGGTATTTTGCATTTCTGAACCTGTTCGTTTTTGCCATGCTCACCCTGGTGCTGGCCGACAATCTGCTGTTCATGTTTGTAGGCTGGGAAGGGGTGGGGCTTTGCTCATATCTGCTCATCGGGTTCTGGTTTGAACGCAAGTCCGCTTCCGATGCGGGCAAGAAGGCATTCATAGTCAATCGTATTGGCGATTTTGGTTTTCTGCTCGCCATGTTCGCTATTTTCTGGTCTGTGGGTACACTGGATTTCGTTACTCTGTCCGAGCGGGCACCGGAGGTGTTCGTGGTCGGTGGCGGATTGATCACGGCCATTTGTTTACTTCTTTTCCTCGGGGCGACCGGTAAATCGGCGCAGATTCCTCTGTATGTCTGGCTGCCCGATGCGATGGAGGGACCCACGCCGGTGTCGGCTCTGATCCACGCGGCTACGATGGTCACGGCGGGTGTATACATGATCGCCCGTACCAACGTGCTGTATATGCTGGCTCCGGACGCGATGCTTGTCGTGGCGATTATCGGTGCGGCGACGGCTATGTTTGCCGGGACAATCGGGCTGGCGCAAAATGATATTAAACGGGTGCTGGCCTATTCGACCGTTAGCCAGCTTGGTTATATGTTTCTGGCCTGCGGGGTGGCGGCTTTTACCGCCGGGATATTCCATCTTATGACCCATGCCTTTTTCAAGGCTCTTCTGTTTTTGGGAGCCGGGTCGGTCATTCATGCCATGTCAGACGAACAGGACATGCGGCGCATGGGCGGGCTGAAGAAACATTTGCCTGTTACTTTCTGGACTTTTCTTTTGGCCACGCTGGCCATTTGTGGTATACCCGGTTTCTCGGGGTTTTTCTCCAAGGATGAGATTCTCTGGAAGGCGTTTTCATCCGAACAACACGGACATGTGTTGCTGTGGGTGGTCGGTTTTCTGACGGCCGGTCTGACCGCTTTTTACATGTTCCGTCTGGTTTATCTGACGTTCTACGGTGAAGGGCGCATGGATGCCGAGACGAAAAGTCATATCCATGAAGCCCCGCGGAGTATGACCATTCCTCTGGTGATATTGGCTGTTTTTTCGGTGATCGGTGGTTTCGTGGGGGTGCCGCACATCTTCGGGGTAACGAACTACTTCGAAGAATGGTTGCATCCGGTAATGGCGGGTCCGCCGCAGGAAGCAGCAGCCCACGCGCTGGCCGCGATGGATCACGGGTCGGTATCGACCGAATGGTTGTTGATGTTTGCCTCGGTCGTGCTGGTTCTGGTGGCTATATTCGCCGCTTATTATTACTATCGCAAAAACACCGCGGCCGCGGCTTCGCTGGCGACCAGATTCTCCACCGTGAAAAAGATCTTAGCCAACAAGTATTATGTCGATGAGTTCTACGGTGCGGTGGTGGTCCGTCCTGTTGTCTATTTCTCGCTTCTGTTGTGGAAGATTTTCGATGTCATCATAATCGACGGTACGATTAACGGTGTCGCGGTGATCTGGCGCGACCTTTCGGATGCTCTCAGGCATTTGCAATCCGGCAAACTGCGGAATTACGCCACCATCTTCGTGGCGGGCGTGATAGTATTGGTGGCCTACTTTCTGTTCGGGTAAATGATGGAAAATACGCTTCTGACATTGGTGACATTTTTCCCGGCTCTGGGGGCTTTCCTGTTGCTGTTCGTCCCGTCGGAGCAGCGTTCGACCATCAAGGGCGTCAGCCTGATTATTTCGTTCATTACCATGCTCATATCGTTTGCCATCTACCGGTTGTTCGACCCGGTGGCCAACGGAATGCAATTTGAGATCAACATACCGTGGATAACGTCACTCGGGATCAACTATCATCTCGGTATCGACGGTATTTCGCTGTTGCTTATCGCGCTGACAACCGTGCTGACCGTTCTGTGTGTGCTGGCCTCGTGGAGATCGATAACGCGCGGGGTAAAAGGCTTTTACATATCCCTGTTGGTGTTGACGACCGGTATCATCGGCGTGTTTGTATCGCTTGACCTGTTTTTGTTCTATGTTTTCTGGGAAGTGATGCTGATCCCGATGTACTTCATTATCGGGGTGTGGGGCGGGCCGCGCCGGATTTATGCAGCCATAAAGTTTGTGCTGTTTACCATGTTCGGATCGGTGCTCATGCTGGTGGCGCTTCTGTATCTCTATTTCGAATATCAGGCCTTCTCCGGCGAGTACACTTTTGACCTGCTCAAGATCATGAACATGTCGTTGCCCGTGCATCCGCAGATGTGGTTATTCGCGGCTTTCGCGCTTGCTTTCGCCATCAAAGTACCGCTGTGGCCGTTCCATACGTGGTTGCCGGATGCACACGTGGAGGCTCCGACTGTCGGTTCGGTCATCCTGGCCGGGGTGCTGCTGAAGGTGGGTGCGTACGGTTTTCTCAGAATTTGTATGCCGTTGTTCCCGGAAGCCACGATCGCTTTCATGCCTTACATATGTGTTCTGGCGATCATAGCCATTATTTACGGTGCATTGGTGTCGATGGTGCAGCGAGACGTCAAGTCGCTGGTGGCGTATTCCTCGGTTTCTCATATGGGTTTCGTGATGCTCGGCATGTTTGCTCTCAATTTGCAGGGTGTCGAGGGTTCGGTTATCCAGATGGTCAACCACGGTGTTTCCACCGGCGCGCTGTTTCTGATCGTCGGTATGATTTACGACCGGCGGCATACCCGCATGATTGATGATTTCGGCGGGCTGGCCAAAGTGATGCCTGTCTGGTCGACTATTTTCATGGTGGTTATTCTGTCGTCGATAGGCCTGCCATTTACCAACGGTTTTGTCGGCGAGTTTTTGATATTGTTAGGATCATTTAAGGCCAATACGGTCTATGGTGTGGTGGCGGCAAGCGGTGTCATTCTGGCCGCGTGCTATATGTTGTGGATGTACCAGCGGGTGGTGTTCGGAAAAGTTACCAAGCCGCAGAACGCCGATTTGGAAGACCTGACTCTGCGCGAGAAACTGGTCCTTGTGCCGTTGGTGTTGATGATTTTCTGGATCGGAATTTATCCGAAACCGTTTTTGGACAGGATAGAACCGGCCGCCAAACAAGTGCTCACTCATGTCAGCCGCGCCAATACCGTGCAACTTGATCGGGATTTTCGGATCGTACCCGACCAGACCTATGCGGTGGGATTTTTCGACAACTGTTTCGACCGACACGACGAACTGAGGGAGTTGAGATGAAACGGGTTTCGATCTGTGATGTCGCACCCTGACGGCCGCGGCCGTTGATGTAAGAGGAATATGGTAGACTACGTTTCGGCATTATCGATTGATCTTAGCCTGATCTATCCGGAGATCACGCTGCTGGTAGCGGCCAGTGTGATATTGCTGACGGCTTTTTCCCGGCGATTGAACCGGTTTGCACCTGCGCTGGCCCTGTTGGCTCTGCTGTTGGCGTTTCTTATGGCCGTCCGGCAATGGCAGCATCAGGCCGCCGGTTTTGCCGACATGATTACCTGCGACAATTTGGGGATCATGTTTAAGATGATCTTCCTGACGGCCTCCGTGATTACGCTTTTCCTCGGTCATCGCTATTTTGCCGTCAAGAATCTGGCCCGGCCGGAGTATTACGCCCTGTTGCTGGTTTCCACTATGGGGATGATGGTCATGGCCAACACGGCCGATCTGGTGGTCATGTTTATCGGGCTGGAAGTGATGTCGGTGCCGCTGTATGTGATGGCCGGTTTTAATCGTCGTTCTTTAGAATCGAACGAGGCCGGTATCAAGTATTTCCTTTTGGGCTCTTTTGCCACCGCGTTTTTGCTGATGGGCATTGCCTTCATTTTTGGGGCGGCGGAAACGACCAATCTTCGGCGCATCGTTACCGATTTCAATTATATAACCAACAACCTGCCGGTTTATCTGTATGCCGGGGTGGCTCTGGTTTTGGTCGGGTTCGGTTTCAAAATCGCGGCCGTACCTTTTCACACCTGGGTGCCCGACGTGTATCAGGGTGCCCCGACGCCTGTTACGGCTTTCTTCTCGGTGGCGCCCAAGGCGGCTGGTATCGCCGTAATGCTGCGCATATTCATCTACGGTTTTGCCGATATTCCCGTGCTGACGGTCGTGTTCTGGGTGCTGGCGGTGCTCACGATGACGGTCGGTAACATTCTGGCGATCCGGCAGGACAACGTCAAGCGTATGCTGGCGTATTCGTCGATTTCCCATGCCGGTTACATTCTGGTGGCGCTGGTGGTGGGTGGTCCCAATGCCGTCTCGGCGGCCGTTTTCTATCTGGTCGTTTACACGTTTTTCAATCTCGGCGGTTTTGCCGTGGTGACTATTCTGGAGACTCGCACCGGTTGCCGGTCGGACTTCTCGGAGTTGGCCGGGTTATCGGAAGTCCACCCGTATTTGGCCGGGGTATTGGCTTTGTTTATGTTTGCGCTGTCGGGCTTTCCACCTACGGCCGGATTCTTCGGCAAATTCTACATCTTCTCGGCGGCGGTACGGGCCGGTTTTATTTGGCTGGCGGTTATCGGTGTGCTGAACTCGTTCGTTTCGGTTTACTACTACTTGCGGGTTATCAAAACCAGTTTCTTCGACAAAACGGATGAGCCGGCGTCGGCACTTCGTCTTACCCCTTCGATTGTTATCGCTCTGGCCATAGCGGTAATCGGGACTCTCGGGTTGGGTATTTTCCCCGAACAGCTTCTTGAGCTTTCACAGGCGGCCATTTTCGGACTGCCGTAGCTTTCTTCTTTTTACCAGTTTAATAATGTAGCGTCGGTGCGGTGGCGGGAAGAGAACGTCAGGACAGCACGCTGTCTTTCTGGCGCGTGTCTAAGCGATCTTTGCCGTTGATCGGCGGAACCTTGATGGGATACTTGCCGGAGAAACAGCCGTGGCAAAAAGTCGTATTGGGAAGCGACGGCATGGACAACATCCCCTCGAGCGAGAGATAACGAAGCGAATCAGCCCCCAGGAAACTCTCGATCTGCTTGACCGACATGTTGGAAGCGATCAGTTCCTTGCGGGTGGGCATATCGATACCGAAAAAGCACGGGGAGATGATCGGCGGCGAAGAAATCCGGAAATGGACTTCGGTGGCTCCGGCCTCACGGATCATTTTAACCATCTTCTTTGACGTGGTGCCGCGTACGATGGAGTCATCGACGACGATTACGCGCTTGCCTTTCAGCACGCCTTTGACCGGGTTGAACTTCAGTTTAACGTCCAGGTCCCGGATTTTCTGCTGCGGGTCGATGAAAGTGCGGCCGACGTAGTGATTTCGGATCAGGCCGATTTCGAAAGGAATCCCGGATTCCTCGGCGTATCCCAGCGTGGCCGTATTGGCCGAATCCGGAATGCCGATGACGATGTCCGCGTCTACCGGGTGTTCGCGGGCTAACAGCCGCCCGAGACGGCGACGTACTTTGTCCACATTTTCGCCGAAGATGCGCGAGTCGGGGCGCGAGAAATAAATGTATTCGAATATGCAGAAGGCGTGGCGTTGGTTCCGGAACAGTTGAGTCGAAGTCAGACCGTTCCGGCCTATTTCTACCACCTCGCCGGGTTCGATATCGCGTATGTACCGGGCGCCGATGATGTCAAAGGCGCAGGTTTCGGAAGCTACCAGAAAAGCGTTGCGAAGTTTGCCCAGGGCCAGCGGCCGAAATCCCTGAGGGTCACGGGCCGCAATTATCGAATCATCGGTCAGGAACACCAGCGAATATGACCCCCGAATTTTCTTCAGGGCATCGCAGATGCGCTCGAATTTCGTTTTCTTGTTGGAAACCGCGGCTAGGTGCAGGATTATTTCAGTATCCGATGTCGTCTGAAAAATAGAACCTTTGGAATCCAGGCGGTTTTTCAAATCGAAAGCGTTCGTAAGATTGCCGTTGTGGGCCACGGCCAGACTGGCCCGCCGGTTGGTTATCATGAACGGTTGGATGTTCAGCAGGGAAGAAGCCCCGGTCGTGCTGTAGCGGGTATGGCCGACCGCCAGTCGTCCGGTCAGTTTGGCGATATTGGACCGGTCGGAGAAAACATCGGAGACCTGTCCCATGCCCTTATGAAGTTGAAAAGTGCCTTTATCGCTGGTGATGATGCCGGCCGATTCCTGCCCGCGATGTTGCAGGGCATAAAGGCCAAGGTAGGTCAGATCAGCGGCCCGTTTGTGGCCGTAGATACCAAAAACGCCGCAGTTGTCATGAACCATCCCGTCCAGCATAAGCGTATGCCTCTGACCTCCTGTCAGAAAAACCTCTAACTTATGTCCGCCCGAGAGGCTTGTCAACTGCTTTCATTTCGGGCGTCTGTCTTCACAAATGTGAACCGGAATGCACCGAAGATCGGTCGGTCGGTGTTGCTGTTCAGAAATCGAACACGTAAAAGGGCTGGATAACCGGCTGGTTTTATTGTACTTTCAGGCGTACCACTGACGTACTCGCGTTTCGGCGTTTTTTTGCGGCAAATGCATCCGTTTTGCTGAATAGTCTTCGGACGCATGGAAAACGATAAGACAAGCAGATACGATGTTCTTCGGGCACTGGCCATGGCCGGAGCCGATGGTGAGAGTCTTGAGACCGCTGCCCGGGCGGCGCTGTCTCAGGCGGCCCGGATAGTTGGGCTCTCGGCCGCGGCTCTTTATGTATGGAACGAACAGATGGCCGTAAGTGTCAGTTGTACCCATGCCGATTCCGACCAGGCCCGCAAGAGATTGCTTTCACTGGAAGATGATCTCTTTCGCTCTCTCCGACAGGATAAAAATCTCGTTTCGGCATATCTGTCGTTCGGCGGGGAGACCCCGTACCATTCGTTTACTCTGCCTTTGCGTCAGGGTGACCGTATATTCGGAGCCGTGATAGGTCTTCAGCAGGGTCAGAAGAGAACGGTTGTGGCCGAAGACGCTTTTCTGGAGGCCCTGACTGCCGCTCTCGCCGTTCATGCCATGGCGGTATCCGGGGCGACCGAGATTCCCCGTGACGTTCTGGATAAAGAGAGGCTCAACGCGATTGTCGAAACCGCCGTCACGGTCAATCATGAGATCAATAATCCCCTGACCGCTATTCTCGGCAACGTTCAACTTCTTCTGATGCAACGTGACGATCTGGATGAGCCGTTGCGCAATAAGCTGGCCGTGATCGAGCAGTCGGCCACCAAGATCAGGGACGTGACCCAGAAACTCCTGCGGCTTACCTCGGCTAGGTCGGTAAGATATGACGAAGGCACGAATATGATTGATCTTTCGGAGGATGAGGCCGAAGAAGACCAGCCTGAATCATAATCGGTACGGCCATCCCCGGTCGTGAGAAGATAGAAATAACAAGCGACGGTCATATGGCCGCCGCTTTCTTTTTGGACTGTATAAAATCCGAATTAAATCACGTTTGTTTCGTGGACCAATTCCCCGGACTCGAACCGCGTAGGGCTCAAGTCGGAGATGTCTATCATAGGCTCTTCGCCTTTGATTAACTGTGTCGTGATCTGACCGGCGGCCGGGGAATGCATCAGGCCGTGGCCGGAAAAACCGGTACAGTGCAGAAGCCCTTTGACTTTGGGGTCCCAGCCGATAATGGCCCGATGGTCCGGCGTGCTTTCATAAAGGCCCGCCCATTGGTTGGCAACTTCGGCTGTTTCGAGCTGAGGCATCCGATCAAGTGCCCGCTCCAGAATGGCGTCGGTGTAATCCGGGTCTATGGAGATATCAAACGAAGGTTTAACCTCCGGGTCGGCCCATCCCAGCAGCAGACCTTTGGATTCCTTGTGCGAATAAAAACCCGAGGCGACATCCACGATCATGGGGAAGAAGGGTTTGACGAAGTCCAGTTCGCCGGTGGTTACGCACTGCCGACGAATAGGTTGTACCGGCACCTCGACTCCGGCCATCTTGCCAATGAGTCCGGAGAAGGCCCCGGCGGAGTTGATAACCGTACCGGTGGCGATCTTGCCCTTATTGGTAATCACTTCGCTGATAGCACCGTTGTTGATGGTGAATCCGGTGACTTCCGTTTCAAGGGCGATTTCCACTCCATGCGCGCGCGCGGCGTGCTCGTATCCGGAGAGAAACTCGTGAGGATCGGCCAGACCGTCGGCTTTGCAGAACGTGGCCATCTTTATGTCGTCGGTCCGAACATGAGGGGCATATTGAGATATGTCTTCGGGTTTAAGTATCTCGACATCGAGACCCAGTGAACGTTGCAGTTCGACATCTCTCATAAATATCTCTATGTCTTCGTCTCGTGAGAGCAAAAACATATACCCGACCTGATCGTAAAGAGCGTCCGAACCCGTATCTTCCTTGAAACGGCAAAAAGCCTCTTCCGAAATCATTGACATTTGAATGTTGATTTTACTGGTAAATTGTGCCCGGATTCCTCCGGCTGCTTTGGAGGTTGACCAGGAACCGAGGAACGGTTCCTTTTCCAGCAGGACGATGTCGCCGCATTTCTCTCGGGCGAGATGGAAGGCGACCGCTGTGCCGATGATACCCCCACCGATGATGACAGCGTCGGCTCGTGTGTGCATGTAAGATCCTTTCCGACAACAAGGTGAAGATACGAGATCTTCCGTTAAAAGTATCCAATTGGCCATTTAAGTCAAGCCAAATAGCCCTTTAGGGATAAAAAACTCTCTTCTGAGAGACAAAAACGGTTGTCAGGCAACAAAAAAACTGTAGATTCCAAGGCGCTATGATCAGATTTCCGGCCACCAGACTACTGAGTAGATTTCACCCCTCGGATACTAACCTCCTGATCATTCTGGCCGTGTGTGTGGGGCTGGCAACCGGCTTTGGGGCGATTGCTTTCGTCCGGCTGATCGAGTATTGCAACGGCTTGTTTTTCGGCCTCACCGATCAGATTCTGACTACCGCCGTCGGTTTTGCCAACTGGGGGGGGTACAAATGGTGGTTCCCCGTTATCCCGATGCTCGGCGGGTTGCTGGTAGGGCCGATTGTCTACGGTTTTTCTCGCGAGGCCAAGGGCCACGGTGTGCCGGAAGTGATGAATGCGGTGGCGCGACTGGGCGGGATCATCCGTCCCCGGGTCGCGGCGGCCAAAACGATAGCCTCGGCCATCTGCATCGGCTCGGGTGGCTCGGCCGGCCGTGAGGGCCCGATTGTACAGATCGGTTCGGCTGTCGGGTCTACCATCGGTCAGTTCTTCGGCATGTCCGGTGAGCGGGTAAAAATTCTCGTTGGCTGTGGTGCGGCGGCCGGGATATCGGCTGTTTTTAACGCCCCCATCGCCGGTGTCATTTTTTCTCTCGAAATCATCCTTGGCGATTACACTATCAAGACTTTCGCGCCGGTTATTATTTCGTCGGTCGTTTCGTCCATGGTAATACGGACGTTTCTCGGCAACCATCCGGCTTTCGATGTGCCCAGTTACTCCCTGGTTTCCGGTTGGGAGATTCCGATGTACGTCGTTATGGGGATCGCGCTGGGTGCTCTGGCCGTGCTGTTTATCCTCACGCTTGACGCTTTCGAGGATTTTTCGGACAAGCTGAAGATCAAGGATTGGACCAAACCGGCTGTCGGTGGTTTGCTGCTCGGTATACTGGCCATTTTTTATCCGCAGATACTGGCCGACGGTTACAAGACTATCGGGCTGACTCTGTACGGTAATATGGGCGTCTGGCTTCTTCTCATACTCATATTCATGAAACTGATAGCGACTTCGCTGACCCTGGGATCGGGAAACTCGGGCGGTATCTTTGCGCCCAGCCTGTTCATGGGGGCCGTGGCCGGGGGAGCTTTCGGCTGTCTGGTAAATTATCTCTTTCCCGATATTACGGCCACACCCGGGGCGTATGCTTTGGTGGGTATGGCCGGGATGGTGGCCGGGTCGACTCACGCTCCCATGACGGCTATGCTGATTATTTTCGAGATGACTTCCGACTATCGGATCATCCTGCCTCTGATGATAACCGTCGTGTTTTCCGCTCTTGTCGCCCGGTGGCTCTATCCCTATTCGATTTACACGGCCAAGCTGGCCAAGCGCGGGATTGAGCTTAAAGGGGGTAAGGACATCAATGTTCTCAAGGCTCATACGGTCGGCGAGGTGATGGACGAGCAGTTCGAGACGATTCCGGCCTCAACCACTCTTTTCGGTATTTTTCATATTATTGAGTGTTCCAAGGAGAGCAATTTCATAGTCGTCGATTCTCAGAGCCGTATGAAAGGCGTGCTTTCTTTTCAGGATATTCGCAACCTTCTCAGCGAGCATACGCTCGACTATCTTGTCATTGCCCAGGATTTGGTGCGGCCGGACGTTCGGTTTCTGCTGGCCAAAGAAGATTTGGAACAGGCTTACCGCTTAATGGATCAGCTCGGTTCGCAAATGATTCCGGTGGTCGAATCCGAGGAGACCATGAAGGTCGTGGGGGTTGTCCGGCGGGAGAAGCTGATGGGTTATTACAATAAGCGACTTATCGACACGCTGCGTCAATAGCCGATTCCCGGTCTTCGACTTTTCGGAAAATCATCCCATTGTTCGTAAATGCCGAATTATCGGTTGTTTCTCTTTGGCTTTTTTCGGAAGCGCGGGAGAGTCAAAGTAAAAATCGACCCTTTACCATCGATGGAGCGTGCGGCCAGACTGCCGCCGTGAGCTTCGGCAATGGCTCGGCAGTTATACAACCCGAGGCCGTGGCCGCCTTTCTTGGTGGTGAAATGCAGGGTGAATATCTTGCCCAGGGTCTTTTCGGACATGCCGCAGCCGTTGTCGGATATTTCTACCGAGACCGTTTCATTCGTCTTGTCATGTGAAGCTTTGATGCCTATCCGACGTACGAAATCATCGGTTCCGCCTTGCCGGGCGGCCTTTTCTTCGATGGCGTCCGAGGCATTGGTTAGAATGTTCTGCAGCACCTGTTGTATCAGACCGACGCCCATTTCTATGTTGGGGATTTGTTCGGGCAGATCGATGGTAAAATGTACGGCCTTGAAGCAGGGTTGAATCCGCAGCGAGAAGAGAAGATCGTCGATCAACCGTCTGATGTCATAGCTGATGTAATCGGGCTCGGGCCGGAACGACCCCACCATGTTTTCGATGAAGCGTTTGACTTTGAAGACACTATCGATAATCGAACGAGAATTGAAACGCGCTTTATCGAATTTCTCGCGGTCCATATTGAGCGCCATCAACTCCGCATTGTTGGCTATGAGGGTCAGATGGTTGTTCAGCTTATGTGCCATCGACACCGCCATTTCTTTTCGCGCCACCAGCTTCTCTGAAAGTATTACGAACTGTTCGGTGGTTACTTCTTCGGTGATGTCTTCGGCTACGATCAACACGGCGTCGGCCTCATCGGACGGGACGGTCAGGGGAATAATCTTCAGAGAGAGGACTTTTTCCAGATACCGGGAATGGTGGTAAAACCGGGATTCTGTTACCTGTTGCTGCGTACCGAGCGCCAGGTTTATCATCGCCTGCCAGCGATCCCGGATATCTTCGGCCAGCGTTTCCAGAAAGACCGTCGCTTGTCCCTCCCGGGAGGTCTCATGGATCTTGTCTCTGTCCAGATCGAAAACTTCCAGCGCGGACGGGTTCAGCATCGCAATGCGGCCGTGGCTGTCAATTACCAATACGCCTATCGGAGTTTGCCGTATTACCGCCTCCGCAAGTCCCGGGTACGGGGCGTTATCGGGCCGGAAAGTCTGTTCGCGCTCCGGCTTATCGGGGATAGAGGAGGGAGAGGTTCCGTCCGCGTTGTATTGATTGGTTGGTTTCATGCCCGCCTTTGCCGACCGGTTCTACTTGAAATAATTATCGGCTGATGGCGCGGATGGCTTGAACAAATAGCCCGAGAGATTTCAGTTATCCGTAAAGGCTGTTCAGGGTTCGCTCTTAAGTTCGGACAGGGAAAAAGGGCGGGATTTAGCGGAGTATTCTTTACGGCCGTAACCGGTCAAATCCAGAAATTGTTTGAACAGATACTTCAGGGGAGAGTTGTTATCGTTTTCAGCGAGGTCATTCGGGGCCAGGTTAAAGTCGGTCAGGGAGATACAGCGAATATCGATCTCAAGTGTATAGCGATGGCGAAAGTCGAGCGAATCGAGAGGAAGAAGTGTAACCTCTATCGAATCATGAAGAAACTGGTGCAAAGCCGCCGGGGAGATGAACTGGCGGTCGGGGGTTGAAGGCTCGGTCAGCAAGGTGAGAATGTAATCTTCACTTACCGAGCGATAACTCAGACGACAGGTGCTCTGGCCGCGGCAAATTCTCTTGTCGCCGAAAAAACGCCGCGGTCGGGCGAGCGTGGTTCGGCACTGCATTACCAGGTCGAACCCGTCTTTGAGATCATCAATCGCGGCGGCGTCGATACAACGGGTCATATCGACCCAAACCGTTACGATGCTGTCACGATAGAATATATCGTAGGTGATGTCCGTGTCATCATCGGCCGAGATCGACGCGGCCAGCAGCATGCTCACCAGCAATCCCACCCAGGCGCGGCCGGTAATTTTCATGATCACCTTATTCCAGGACCGGGATTTTCGGTTTAGAAAACGTGAGCGAAACGGACATAGAAGCGCGGGTCATCGTCTCTCTCGCCGTCCAGCCGCTTAGCCGCGGTTACTTTGAAATCATTGCCGACATAGACCGAAATTCCCAGGGCATGTTTTACTTCGGCTGCTGCGTCGAAACGTTCGGTGTTGCTGATCTGACCGGCGTCCCAGGACAGGGAGGCCGCCAGGTCCGAACCGGGGAAATCAACGCGATACTCGACATTGCTCATCCAGAACCGGGTGCCCATGAGTTCTTTGTGTTTGTACCCGTGAAGCGTGCCCAGACCGCCTATATAGAAACGCTTGTGCATGGGCAGATATCCGTCCGAGCCGCCGTAGATGCATCGCACCAGAAGCATCAGGCGCCGATTCAACTTCTGATAACGCCGGGCGTTGACCGTGTAGCGCCGGTAGTCGAAATCCGATTCGAGGTCGGGATGAGCCCATTCGACCGAGCCGGTAACCGCCCAGGCGGAATAGTCGAAAGGATCATCTTTGTCGCGCGTGTCGAATTCGAGTTTGGCATACAGGAACCCGTTGGTGGAGGTGTCGATTTCAGTTATGCCGATTTCGCGATACGGCGAGCTGACGCTGGAGAAATTGGCCGGGAATTTTTTGTCTCCTCCGATCAGTGACCACAAATCGCGCTCGGCGTCCAGCCATTTCGTTTCTTCCCAGCGATATCCTCCCTCGAACGTAAGATCCCGGAGCGGGCGCGTCCTTAGATGTGCCTCGAAACCTTCCGCCTCATAGTAATCCATGAAGTCTTCGGTAAAAAGCACGGCAAAAGCGTTGTTCTCGGCCGGTCTCAGAAGCCAGTTGTCTTCGGAAGCAAGTTGCCGGAAAGCCGAGCCGCCGACCGACAGCGGCATGCTTCGCAATATGGTTTGCTCCAGACCGATTTCGTAACGCCAGCGCTCGGATTCGAAGGCATACCCGCCTTTGACCCAGACACTGGGGAGGAGGGAGTCGGGATCGTCGTAGCCTACTTTCGGAATGATGCTGAGACCATCAACCCGGTTGTAGTGGGCTCCGCCGCCGATGTTTATCTCATTATAGCGGCGATAGAAACGGTGACGTTGGGCTGTTCGTCCTTCCTCTCCCGAGAATATCTCGCCGTATATTGAGGCGTCGCGGGCCACATCGACACGTCCGGAAACCGACGCGACATCGCCGCGGATCACGGCGTCCGGTCCTACATAGATATCACCAAACAACGATACTATGTCCTTGTTGACCTCGCCGTAAACCTCGATATCTCCGGTAACGGAAAAGACCAGCCCGCGTACGAACTCGTCTTCGTCTATCACGATTTTATCGACCGGTGCGATGATATTGCCGCGGCGAATACGGCTGAGCCGGCGGTCGTCGGTACTGCGAGTGGAAAACGAGATTATGGATTGGCCTTTTTCTTCCCGGATATAGATATCCGTGATTTCATCGTACGGCAGTATGACATTATCGATCGTTATGGTCTCACTGTCGAAGATGACACGCCCGTCTGCTTTGACCTTTCGGTCGGTTACTTTCAAGTCCGATCTGTCGCATCGCCAGCGAATAGTTTCCTGTTCGCCCGGGATGACGATCTCTACGGTTTCCTTGTCGAAACCAAGTTCGAAATACACCTGCCGGGTTAAGGTGGATTTATATTCCGGGTAATCCGGCGGGTTGGCCATGACCGGTATAGTCAGCAGTATGACGGCCGGGATTAAAATCGGGATAAGCTTGCTGATCATATATCCTCCGTTTTCCCGGTTCATACAACAAGTTTTATGCCGACAAGTCAAGTTGTGATTTGACAAGGCCTTACGATGTCATCTTTCGGGGAAGTGTGTGTCCCTGACACGTCCGGGCACAATTAATGGTCGCGAGGCTTGAGCCCGTACTCTTTGATTTTTCGGGACAGATTGGCTCGATCTACCTGCAGTTTACGCGCTGCTTTTGAAATATTACCCTGGCAGGAGTTAAGTGTCTGTTCGATTAGCTGGCGTTCAAAACGATTTACCTGTTCGGTCAACGAGGAGTCTTTTTCGCTCTCCGGTATTGCCTTGAGCGAGTGCCCGACCTCGGCGGCCAGATCGTCGACTTCAACCGTCCGTCCGGCGAAGACGATAGTCAGCCGTTCGATGATATTCTTGAGTTGTCGAACATTGCCGGGGTAAGGGAGAGTTGTCAGGTAAGCCACGGCGGCGGCCGACAGGCGCGTGTGTCCGGACGGGTCGTAGCGTCTGAGGAACTCGCCCACCAGCAGGGGAATATCGTCCAGTCGTCTCGACAGCGGCGGTACTTCGATACCGAATACCGAGATACGATAGAACAAATCCTGACGGAATCTGCCTTCATTCACGAGTTTTTGCAAATCGCGATTGGTGGCGCAGATAACTCGCACGTCCACCTTGCGAACCTGCTCGCGACCGAGCGTTTCCACCTCGCCCGTTTCCAGAACACGCAGGAGCTTCGCCTGTGAAGCCAGCGGCAAATCGCCGATCTCGTCGAGGAATATCGTGCCGCCGTCGGCCTGAACGAACTTGCCGGGATAATCTCTCACCGCCCCCGTGAAAGCCCCCTTCGTGTGGCCGAACAGTTCCGATTCAAACAGACTTTCGGGAATACCGGGACAGTTGACTTTCAGACAGGGATACTCACGTCGATTACCGGTCAGGTGCAGTCGCGTGGCGACCAGTTCTTTGCCGGTTCCGTTTTCCCCGGTGATGAGCACGGTAGTATCGGTGGGGGCGACTTGATCGATGGTCTGAAGCAACCTGGTCATCGCCGGGGATTTTCCGATGATGCGACAGCCCTGTTCCAGTTCGGTTACTATCATGTTTCTCTGGCGCTCCACTTTCGCCAGAGCCAAAGCGGCCGAAACGGACGCGATCAGTTTTTCGGGCTGAACCGGTTTTTCCAGAAAATCAATTGCCCCCAGCCGCACGGCGTTGAGAGCATCGGGAATATCGGCCTGGCCTGAAATCACCAGTACGTGCGGAGGATGAGCGTGATCTTTGAGCCGCCGGAGAAATTCCAGCCCCGATATGCCCGGTAACTGAAGATCGAGCAGAATCAGGTCGAATTGTTCCGTCGTACACAGTCGCTCGGCTTCCTCCGCCGTGTCCACCGCAACCGGGGAGTGTCCTTCGTCAGTGAGCAGGGATGAAAAGGAAGTACGGATATTCGCTTCATCGTCGACTATGAGCAGCCGGGCTTTCATGCCTCGGTTCCTTTCTGAAGCGAAATAGTGACACGGGTTCCCTGGCCGGGTTGTGATGTTACCTGCAACTGGCCTCCGAGTTCGCTGATCGATTTCTCTACGATAGCCAGCCCCAGACCGGTACCTTTTTCTTTGGTGGTAAAATAGGGGAGACGGGCGGCCGCCAGTGTTCCGGTATCCATGCCCTTGCCGCTGTCGCTGACGATAATGTCGACCCGGTCGGGTGTCGAGCGCAACTCAAGGCTGATCTGCTGACCTTCGCTGCAGGCGTCTATACTGTTCTGCAGGAGGTTATGAAGGGCCTCGCGGAGGTACGACGCATCGGTTCGGGCGAGCGATTTTTCCGATGGCAGGATGACTTGAAAGCGATAGATCTTCAATTTTTCTTCGTAAAGTCGTACCACCGACCGAATCAAATCGGCCAAATCCACCGGTTCCGGTTTTGGTTCGGGCAGTCTGGCCAGAGTGGAGAAACGCTCAGCCAGGTCGGTCAGATGTTTGACTTCCTCGGAGGCGGCCCGCAGCGGCTCTTTTATCTCTTCCCAGGCTTCGGACCCGGCTATTTGTTTCTCGATGCGATAGAGCGAGACAAGAATAGGCTGCAGGGGATTTTTCAATTCATGGGCGAAACGTCGGGCCACCTGACGCCAGGCGGCCACTCGTTCGGTTTGGGCCAGACGAGTCGTGGCGGTTTCTAATTCTGATGCCATGCGATTGAAATTTTCGATCAGGATCGCTATTTCGCCATCACCCTGAACCGGCACCGACTGTTTGAAATCACCGGCGGCGATACGCCGTGAGGCGTCGCTCAGAGCGGTCAAAGGCCGGGCCAGTCGTCGTGACACCCGCGAGGAGAAAAAATATGCGGCGATGATGGTCAGCAGCGTCACCGTTAGAAACAGCCCGCCGATGAACACCACGTAGCTTGACCACAGGCGGCGGCCGGTTGAGCGGCGAGCGGTTGCCTGTTCCAGTCCGGCCAGTATGTCGGTGTACGAGGAATCATGCACCAGTCCGGCCAGAAGGATCCGTCCTTTTTCAAGTTCACGACCCGTGTATTGGCCATACCGACCGTTCAGGTCGACCAACCCTTGTTTTTTCTGGAGAACGGCCCGGCGAAGAGACTGTACGGCATCCGGTGTCAGAATCGCCCCTGAATCTATGGTGGTGGTTGTCTCACCGTCGATCACCAGGAGAAAATCGGCTCGTTTCGGTATCCGGCCCGTTTTCAGGTATTCGTCGGTTGCCCGCTCCAGGTCTTCGTATACCAGGGCATGATAGTACGCGGCCAGTTCGGCGGGATTGGTACCGACGGTTGCCGCCGTACCGAGGGGCGATTTCACGGTCAGATAGTAGCCGAAAAGAGTCAGAACCACGGCTGGGATTACGGCGAAAAGCAGCAGGAGTTGGAAAATTCTGGTGCGGAAAGACGATTTCATTCGAATGCCGACATTCCCGTTTTAGGTCCGCATGCGGCTGTCGTAGTCGGCCAGAGCCTGTCGGTGTGCCTCGAAAGCGATATCTCCGGGGAGATCGTCAAGCCCGAAAAAGCGAACCTCCGAGGCATCATCCGAGGCCTGCATGTGGCCGCCGACGATTTTGGCCAGGTAGAGTATGAGAATGGCGTTTGATCTCGGATCGTCCTGGCCGCTGTATACTTCGAAAAGCGAAGATATTTCAATTTTCAAACCGGTTTCTTCTTCGAGTTCGCGAATGGTGGTTTGTTCGGGGTGTTCTTGCCATTCCATGAACCCGGCCGGAATACACCATTGGCCGATTCGGGGAGGAGCGGCCCGTTTCACCAGAAGGACCCGGTCGTTTTCGACGATGATGGCACCGGCGGCCGGCACGGGATTTTGATAGAAAACCCAGCCGCAGTTCTCGTCGGGGCAGTAGAGTCGTTTGCCGCCTTCCCGGTTTCCTTCGACCAGTGGTCGCGCGCACAGGGGACAGAAGCGATATCCGCAGTGATGGTTTTTTCTCTCGAATAACTTATCTTCGTCGAAACGGGCGTGTTTGTTGTGGTCATTCATGTCTTGTTTCCCCGTCGGTCATTTTTAGAGTGATAATGGTAGTGTCGTCCTGCGGTGGTGTGGTGGGATCGAACCGGCGCACGTCGCTGAGGATCTCATCGAGGATTGCCTGCGCACTTTCGTGGCGTCGCTGTACGACGAACTCGGCAATGCGTTTTTCGCCATACTCCGTCCCGTTGCTGTTCATTGCCTCGGACAATCCGTCGGTGAAAAAGAACACCAGGTCGCGGGGGGCAAGCTGAACCGAGGACGATTCGTAATCTACCCCGGGGAAAGCGCCGATGATCGGTCCGCCGACTTTGAGATGTTCCACCTTCCCGTCCGATCTTACCAGAAGCGGGTAATTGTGACCGGCGTTGGCGTAGTGCATGACCCCGGTGCTTTTATCGAGCTCGGCATAGAAGAGAGTTACAAATTTCTCCGCCGAGGTGGACGAGACGACGTGCTGATTCATGTTTTGCATGACTTTCGGGATCGGGTTCCCGTTGAGCACCTCGCTTCGAATGATGGCCTGTACCTGGGCGATCAGCAGCGCCGCCGGCATACCTTTGCCCGAGGCGTCGGCGATCACGATGCCCACGCGGTTGTGATCGTTCAGCGCGATGAAATCGTAATAGTCTCCTCCTATCGTTCTCGACGGAGTCGATGAGGCCGAAATGACGGCGTGCGGCAAAACCGGCGGTCGGGAAGGAAGCAGGTCGAGCTGAATCTGCCGGGCCATGTTGACCTCTTCCTGCAGGCGTATGCGTTCCAGCGAGTCGGCATAGAGACGGGCGTTGGTCAAAGCTGTGACCATCTGGTTCGAGAGCACCCCCAGCAGATGGAAATCCTCGGCCGTGTATCTGTATCCGGCCGCTTTGGATGTGAGAGCAATGAACCCCAGAAGGTGTTCCGCATCTTTGAGCGGCAGAATGACCCGGACGTTGAGTTCGGTAAGGCGTTCGGCCAGTTTTGAGCCTTCTTCGTAGTCCGACAGCGAGGCGTACCGGGTCGGCGTATCCAGCAGATTGATTCCGCGCAGCATCAAATCTTCGCGATCAATCACCGTCCGCTTGTCGTAATCTTCACTTTTGACGAGTGCGTATTCACCGACGCCGTCGTCATAGAGCAGAAAATACAGGCGATCTACCAGAAGGGCTGTTTTCAGCGTTTCTTCGATTGTCCTTCTGAGTTCGACCGGCTCGAAGATCGAAATGACCTGCCGGGAGAAGCGTTCGATGATGTTGCGATAGTCGGTGCGTGTGCGCACGAACATGGAACGGATGACGTTGTCAACCCAGTAGCTGATCGGCTGGAACAACAACAGGATGAACAGGATGAAGACATAGCTGACTACCTGCGCGCGTTCGCCGAAGATAGGTCGCAGGAATTCCTCTGACCGCATGCTCAGCACAACATAGAGGCCGACCAAAACGGCCGACGAGAGGGTGTATATGAGCGATTGGCGAAAAACAAGCTGCACGTTGAGAAACTGATGTCTTATGATGGCGTAGGCAAAGAAGCCCGCGCCGGCGAATAAGGCGGCTATCAGAAGATACGATCCGATCACGTCTGCGGCCGGATGCGGCCAGATAGTCCAGGCGAAGAAAGAAAGAACGTAAAAGCCCAGGCCGAGACGGACCCCCCAACTGACGATACGTGTCTGACTGAGCAATCTCGGATTGGTCAGGTAGCGGCGGCCCATTTCGATGAAGTAAACGGCCAACAGCACGTAACTGAGGTCGATAGCTCCGAAGATGATCTGCTCGTTCGTTCGCGTGTAAGAAACGAGCACGAGCAGTTGGGTAAACACCCAGCCGAATGGTCTGAGCAAAAGTCCGGCGAAGCCTTCGCTGTCGGCATATTCGATCAGTTTATTCAGCACCTCGACGATGTGTCCGTACAGCAGGAGAAGTCCGAGGTGCATGACTTGCGGGACTATGATCAGGTGACGAAGCCGGGGGCGTTTGAAGTGACGGATGCGGTCGACCGGAAACACCCAGGAAAATGCGAGCAGAGCGGGGAAGAAGAACTCCCAGACATAGTACAGGTTGTAGAGAGCGGTTTCACTGAGTTCGGACGGACCGGCGGTACTGTCGTTGATGATATAGCCCAGGGCCAGGGCCAGCGGTCCCAGTCCGGCGCAGAAAAGCATGAGACCGGTGATACGATTGACCCGACTGGCGAAATTATCCCGCGTGATAGTAATAGCCAGAAAGACCAGAAATCCACCGGACAGGAAAAAAATCAGCGATTGTACCAGCTCAGTGTTCATGCCGTTTTAATCCGAGAACGGAAACATTCAGATCGCCTTGGTAATGTGGACGGTTGTCCCTTTTTCGGTAGTGTCGATTTCGACCTTGTCCATAAGCGACCTGACGATGAAAATGCCGCGGCCGACCTCCCGCATGAGGTTTTCCTCGGCCAGCGGGTCGGCGACTCCGTTGGGGTCGAAGCCTTCTCCCTGATCGCTGACCGTGATTATCACCGTCTTCCCCTTGATCTCGACTTTTACTGAGACCGTTTTGTGGGGTGAGGATTTGTTGCCGTGGATCATCGCGTTGTTGACCAACTCCGTTACGGAGATGGCGATGTCGGCTATCACCGATTCCTCGGCATTTGAATTCCTCAGGATACTTTCCAGAAAGTCGTCGACGGCCGGCAGAAAGACCTGGTCCGACGGCACCCGGATCGTATTTCCCGAGATGGTAGGCTTGTTCATGCTGTCATGACTCCAAAAAAACAGGCAGACATGACCACGTCCACCTGTCGGCAAAATAGTTACTCTTGCAAATGCGGCATTGTTTACTTGAAACTGCTGACGGCATCTTCCACGGAATCATGTGTTTCGAACACGGTTATCAACTTGGTAATAGTCAGCAGTGATTGTATTTTCTCGGTTACATTGGCCAGCTTAAGATTGCCCTCGTGATTTCTCAGGGTAGTATAGCTGGAGATGAGAATGCCGAGCCCGGTGGAGTTCATCCAGTCAACCTTGGCCAGGTCAATGACAACCTGTTTTTTGTTATTTTCAATACATTCATAGAGCTTATCGTGCAACAGGCTGGCATCCGGCCCTCCCATGATTTTACCTCTGGGCTCAAGGATGACAATCCCGTTTTGCTCGCGGTCGCTGAGTTTCATCTCTTACGTCCTCCAGACGACTATATGGTTAATTACGCAATCTTTATGGTCAGGTTTCCCTCTCCTGGAGAGTTCTCCCGGGCGGCGGGCTGTTATTGCTAAGTCTTTAATGAGTTTGAAATTGGACGGTAAGTCAAGGGCTTTTTGGCGCCGTTCGCGGCAGCGCTGCCGTCGCTTGAGGATACAAAAAGAGCGGCGGGTCTGCCGCCGCTCCTGAGCTTACGGAAAAACGAATATCAGGCTATTTTAGCCCTGGTTTTTACCTCGGCAATGGGCTGGTACGAAAGGGCTTTGGTCGGACAGAAGTGTGCGCAGACGGGATCGCCGCCGCACAGGTCGCATTTCACCACCAAGTTGTGGAGACTGTCATGCAGGCAGCATCCGAAAGGACAGGCGGCTACGCAGGCCATGCAGCGGACGCATTTATCCCCATCGAGATTCATGGCCCCGGTTTCCGGGTTACGTGTGATAGCGCCGACCAGGCAGACCTTGGCGCAGGCGGCCTCTTCGCATTGCAGGCATACCACCGGCACCCAGAGGTCTTTAGCTCCCCCGTCGAGCGGGTGGATACGACTTCTGCCGGGTTTGCCGTCGGCCGCGTGTGCAAACGAACAAGCCAACTCACAGGTACGACAGCCTATGCATAAAGCGGGATTGACTATGAAACGGTGTGTCATACTTCCTCCTGTCGGTCCCATAGAGCAATCTTGCCCATGGACGCGGCCAGCTCCCGGCGGTGACTTGCATCACCCCGTTTGAAGTAGTCTTCCGGGATTTCCCGGTGTTTGCTGAGAAACTCCGCGAATTCTTTCGTGACGGTCGGTTGTCCGGTCTCTTCGCACTTGAGCATCTTGAACTTGCGTCCCCAGATTGTTCGCGTGTTGCCGTCGTCGGAGTATTCGATATAGTTCGTCGGGCATACCTGTGCGCAGGCCAGACACCCCACACAATCCGGCGGAGCTTTGAACAGGGGAGGGGCTATTTCCTTACCATGGCCGCGGTTGACCGAGGATATGGCATGAAACCCCATCTGATCACAAACCCGGATGCACAAGCCGCACAGGATGCAGTTGTTGGCGTCCGGGACAAGGTCGAAACTGCTTTTGGTAATACCGTACTCGGCGGCCAGATCCTGGATCAGTTTGGCTTCGGGAGACCGGGCCAGCATCAAATCAAGAATGGTCTTGCGCAGTTCGATGACGTCGGGTGAATCGGTGGTGACAATAAGTCCTTCTTCCACCGGGTACAGGCAGGACGTCACCAGAGTTTTCCAGCCCCCCCAATCCGGCTTCGTTATCTCGACCGAGCAGAGACGGCAGGCACCGTAAGGTTCCACCGCCTCGTGATGACAGGGGGAGGGGACAGGAATATCCTGTCGTCTGATGACGGTCAGCAGCATTTCACCCTCTTCCGCTCTGACCAGTTTGCCGTTTATCGTCAGCGTTACCATTGCTTTCTCCTAATACACGTCGATAGCGTCGAAATTACAAACCGCCACACAGGCGCCGCACCGGGTGCATTTGTCTTTATCGATGACATGCTGTTTCTTTTTCTCCCCGCTTATAGCGCCGTACGCGCAGGTCTGAACACAGGCCGTGCAGCCCGTACACTTATCGTTAATCTCATAGGTTATCAAAGCCCGGCACACCCCCGCCGGACAGCGCTTATCCCGGATATGGGCCAGGTATTCATCGCGGAAATAGCGGATGGTGCTCAAAAACGGGTTTGGTCCGGATTTCCCCAGTCCGCACAGCGATCCTTCGACGATCACTTTGGACAACTGCTCCATGCGATCCAGGTCCTTCTCGGTGCCTTTGCCCTCGGTGATTTTTACCGCCAGGCGGTGCAACTGGTACAGACCTTCGCGGCAGGGCACGCATTTGCCGCATGATTCCTTGACTAAGAATTCCAGAAAATACCTTGCGACGTCAACCATGCAGGTGCGGTCGTCCATGACGATCATGCCACCCGAACCCATCATCGAGCCGGCCTTGGTAAGGGTGTCGAAATCAACCGGTTCGTCCAGCATTGATTCGGGAAGGCAACCGCCCGACGGTCCGCCGGTCTGGACGGCTTTGAAGGGGCGGTTGTCGATAATACCACCGCCGATATCGTAGATTATTTCCCTGAGGGTGATGCCCATCGGCACCTCGATCAGGCCGGTGTTGCGCACTTTGCCGACCAGGGAAAAGGCCTTGGTGCCCGTGCTCTTGCGCGTGCCGATACCGGCAAACCATTTGGCTCCCTTGTCGATAATGACCGGGACGTTTATGTAAGTCTCGACGTTGTTCAGGACGGTCGGTTGATCATACAATCCCTTAATGACCGACCGAACATACTTGGCGCGCGGCTCTCCGACTTCACCCGCCACGGATTTCATCAGGGCCGACGATTCACCGCACACGAAAGCCCCGGCCCCGCGGGCAATGCGTATGTTGAACGAAAATCCGGTCCCCAGGATGTTGTCGCCCAGAAGACCATATTCTTCGCACTGATCAATGGCTGCCCGAACGTTCTTGACGGCCAGCGGATACTCCTCGCGCACGTAAATGTATCCTTGGTTGGCCCCGACCGCATAAGCCGCGATCATCATACCTTCGAGAACACCGTGCGGGTCGCCTTCCATGATACTGCGGTCCATGAACGCCCCCGGGTCACCCTCGTCAGCGTTACAGATCACGTAATGGGTGTCGGATTCGACATCCCGGCAGGTCCGCCACTTTCGCCCGGTCCGGAAACCACCGCCGCCACGACCGCGCAGGCCGGAATCGGTTATTTCGGTTATGATTTCGTCCGGCGTCATTTTCGTAACAGCCTTGTGTAACGCCTGGTAACCGCCTACCGCGATATAGTCCCGAATGTCATGAGCGGCGATATTACCGACATTGCGCAGGGCGATACGTCGTTGATGGGAGAAAAACGGGATGTTGTGATAACTTTCGATTTTCTCGCCATTGGTCGGGTTGGAATAAAGCAGGCGAGGGATAACTTCGTCGCCGCCGATTGATTTCTCGATAATTTCGGGCACGTCCTTCACTTTGACCTTGGTATAGAAAGTGCCGTCCGGCTCAATGACGACCAGCGGACCCTGTTCACAGAATCCGTGGCAGCCGGTTTTGGTGACGGCTTCAATCGAGAAGTTCTTGACCGTGCGTTTGCTGAGGACCTTTTCGAATTCGTCCACTATACCCTGGGCGCCGTTGGCCATGCAGCCCGTTCCGCAGCAGATAATCACTTTTTTGCGGAAGTCTTTCCGCTCGGCCTTGAACTGCTGTTGAAGCTCTTTGAGTTGTTTGAGGTTCTTTATCGTCATGCTACTTTTTCCCCAGCAGTCTTTTGCAGCCGCTTACTTTGACCGAACCGTGGTATTTGTCATTGACAACGACCAGTGGTGCCATGGCGCAGGCGCCTACACAGGCAACCGACTCCAGCGTGTATTCGCCGTCCTTGGTTGTCTCACCGGCTTTGATCCCGAGCATGGATTCTATCTGCTCCAGGATCAGTTTGGAGCCGCGAATGTGACAGGCCGTACCCACACACACCCGGATTTCGTTCTTCCCGCGCGGCGTGAGGCTGAACGAGTTATAAAATGTTGCTACCGAATATACCTTTGACAGCGGCACGTTCAGTGCCTCGGCTGTCTGTTCCAGGGCTTCATTCGGTAGATAACGGTATTCTTTCTGGATATCCTGCAGGATCATAATCAACGATTCCGCATCCTGCCGGTGTCGGGAAATGATTTCGGGGAGTTTATCGAACTTCTGCTTCATGCTTTCTGCCCCTGCTGTAATTGCTTGAGGGCGAGTTCATGGCCCTGCTTAAGCACTTTCAAATTGATTTCCAGCATGGCCTTTTTGTAGCCGAGTTTATCTTTGATAGTGGCTATGACGTCTTTGTAATCGACGATGCCGGCGGCGGTAATGAATGCCCCCAGCATGACCACGTTGGCCGCCCTGACGTTGCCGGCCTCAATAGCCATCTGGTTGGCCGGCACGAGGATTTGCGTAATGTCTTTCCGATCCGTCGTAACGTCGATCAGGGAAGAGTTGACCAGCAGCAAGCCGCCCGGTTTGACCTTAGGCACGAACTTGTCGAACGAAGGGCGATTAAACACGCAGACGGCCTGAACTACATTCATGATGGGCGAGCCGATCCGCTTGTCGGATACGACTACCGTGCAGTAAGCGGTACCGCCGCGCATTTCCGGTCCGTACGACGGGATCCAGCAGACGTTCTTGCCTTCGCGGATTCCGGTGTAAGCCAGGAGCTGACCGGCCACCATGATACCCTGTCCGCCGAAGCCGGCGAAGATGACTTCATACTGTCCCATCAGTTACCCCCCGCTTGTCTGGAGTCCTTAAACAGGCCCAACGGGTAGTAGGGAATCATGCGTTCTTCCACCCATTTGACGGCTTCACCGGGGGTCTTGCCCCAGTTGGTCGGGCAGGTCGACAGAACTTCGATCAAAGAGAAGCCGAGGTTGTCTTCCTGAAACCGGAAAGCGTTTCTGATGGCCCGTTTGGCCTGAATGATATTCCAGGGCGTGTGTACGGCCACTCGTTCGAGATAGGAGGGGGTAGCCAGCGTGGACAACAGCTCGACGATTCGTATCGGTTCTCCCACCTGGGAGACATCGCGTCCCATCGGACAGGTAGTGGTTGGCTGACCTTCCAGCGTGGTGGGAGCCATCTGACCGCCGGTCATTCCATAGACCCCGTTATTGACGAAGATAGTGGTGATTTTCTCGCCCCGGTTTGCGGCGTGAACGATTTCTCCCATGCCTATCGAGGCCAGATCGCCGTCGCCCTGATAGGTGAAGACAATCATGTCGGGACGAAGTCTCTTGAAGCCGGTGGCGAAAGCGGGAGCGCGGCCGTGGGCTGCCTCCAGGAAATCGGTGTCAATATAGTTATAGGCAAAGACCGAACAACCCACCGGAGCAACCCCCAGGGTGCGTTCGCGCATGCCTAACTCGTCCAGAACCTCGGCAACCAGGCGGTGAATGACGCCGTGAGTACAACCGGGGCAATAGTGCGTCACCGTTTCGCGCAACGATCTGGGACGAGAAAATATCGCTGTATTCTGTTCAGCCATTGCGATTAGCCTTTCTTCTTGGGCGACTTGCGGCGAGGGGTGGATTCCTTGCGGATCAATTGTTTGATCTGCTCCTTGACTTCGTCCGGGGTGGGAATCACTCCGCCGGTGCGACCGTAGAACAACACCGGACGCTCGCCCAGGATCGCCTTCTGAACGTCCTCTACCATTTGGCCCATGCTCATCTCTACCGTAAGTATTGCCTGGATATTGGAGCGCGTGCCTTCTTTGTTGAGCTCCTTTTCCGGGAATGGGAATACGGTGATGGGTCGGAATAATCCGACCGAGATGTTTTCCTCTTCCAGCTCGTCGATTACGGTCTGGCAGATGCGGGCCATGGTGCCGTAGGAGGTGATCAGGATCTTATTCTTCGGCGAAACCTTGTACAGTTCATAGCGGACTTCTTCTTTTTTCATCCGCTCATATTTTTCGTACAGAATGTGACTGTTGTCTTCAAGCGCCAGGGGATCGAGAAAGAGCGATTTGATCAGTCGCGCCGGACGATCCTTGGCCCCGTCGCATTTCCAGTCTTTGGGTGGTAGTTCCGGTTCGGTGTAATTGTCGGGGAACTCCACCGGTTCCATCATTTGGCCGATCATACCGTCGCCGATTATCATCACCGGGTTGCGGTATTTGTCGGCCAGGTAGAACGCCCGCATGGTGAGATCGACCGCTTCCTGTACGGTCGAGGGGGCCAGAACCAGCAGCCGATAATCGCCGTGTCCGCCGCCCTTGGTGGCCTGGAAATAGTCCGACTGAGCCGGGAGAATTCCGCCCAGACCGGGACCACCGCGCATGATATTGATGAGCACGCAGGGGAGCTGTGCTCCGGCGATATATGAGATAGCCTCCTGCATCAGGCTGATGCCGGGGCTTGACGACGAGGTGAAAACTCGCTTACCGGTCGCCGCGGCGCCGAAAAGGATGTTACCCACGGCAACCTCGCTCTCGGCCTGCAGGAATACTCCGCCCACTTCCGGCATTCGTTTGGCCAGATACTCGGCCACCTCCGTTTGCGGTGTGATCGGGTAGCAGAAGTAGTTGCGTGCTCCTGCCCGTATAGCCGCCTCGGCGATAGCCTCGTTACCTTTCATCAGTATTTTTGCCACAGCTATAATTCCTCTGTTCTTACCGACTTCGTTAATAGTCAAACAGTACGAACTGCGTTCCGTTGGTATGCACGGTGATGGCTGAGTCGGGGCACGTAACGGCGCAGATTCGACAGCCGATACACCGTGACGGGTCGTGCATCTTCGCATAGAAATAGCCCCGCAGCGTAATCTCCTTGGAAAGAGACAGAATTTGCTGGGGGCAGGCCCGTATGCAAAGCTCGCAGCCTTTGCAGTGATTCTTGTCTATGGTTACAGTTGGCATAACCTGTTACCTCGATGTTCAGATGGCATTGGCAGAGGAATCCCTCTCCCATGGTTTAAGCAATGAGCGATGAAGCGGCAACACCGGGCAGTTTATCTGCTGGCGGGTCATTTTTTCCAGAACCTCCGTCAGGGCACTGACGAAACACACCGGTATTCCCCGATGATTACTAACCTGGCGGGCCAGTTCCAGCCCCCGGAGCACGTCGTTCGGTTCGGTCTGTTCCAGCATGTGTGTGTTGGAAATGATACCGGTGAACTTTAGCTCGGAGGATACCTCGATCTCACTCATTATTTTCGTTGTTCCGGCCAAATCGGCCGTGAATGGTCGGTTGGCGTTTAATGTCAGCAACATTTCGTAATCGTCTTCTCGGAATGCGTCGTGTATCGAACTGAGTACTTTGGCTCCAACCTCATCTCCGCCCACGTCGAGAATGACTTTGCCGTCGCTTCGCTCGATCGAGCTTTTTATCTCCGGGATGATGATGGGTATTTCGGCGTATATCAATTGTCCCGGTGGAATCAGCGATTTTATTCCCAGTCGGGCCAGCCCCTGGGCTGCTTCGCGGGAACGGAAATAGGGATTGACGATATCCAGGTCGGCGATAGCCACCGGTTCGGTGAGTTTAGCCGCCAGATAGCGAGCCAGGTTGACCGCTACTTCGGATTTGCCGCTTCCATAGCCACCTACGATTACTATTATTCCCTTTTCGAAATCAGGCGACAGGAAGTCAGCAATGTCCGTCATAAGTGATCTTCCAATATCCGGCCTCAACCGGCACTTAAAAAAACGGTCTGACGTTGCGCCAAACCGCTCTCCAACACAAAAAAAAGACGCAACTTACGTTGCTGATGAATATGAACAGCCTCCCGCGCAAAGTCAAGCCGAATTGTGAAATCGGGAACTATAAACTAGTCATTGACATAGTCTGGGGGCGCAATTATTCTGTTCACTCGTAGCAAGTTATGGAGGGCCAGTAGCATGCCTCGAGAACGGGTACGGGATGAAAACACCGTCTTCTCAAGAGTGAAAGAATTCCGGCGACGGTTTTTGTTTGTCATCCTGTGGGTTGTTATCTGCATGATTGTGGGAGGCGGCTGTGGCTCCCGGGGGCCGCTTGAACAATTACAGGAAAAGCCGGCTTACGCGGACTGGAAGATATATACGTACAAAAACGTCCGTCTGCTCTATCCGCCGGATCACCTTCACATTGCCCTTTTCGACAGCTTCTGCCAGAATCTTCTGGGCGGGGCGCGCCGTATCTCGGCAAGTCTGCAGTTGCCGCCGTTCGAAGACACACTATATGTTGTTTATTATACCGGCTATGGGCAGGGGCGGGAACTGACCGGTTACCCGTGGCCGCACGCCGAGGGCGGGATAATACACTATTGGCAACCCTGTTACCCGGGGCTGCCGCTCGCTGACTTGTTGCTCAAGCGTTGGAGTACGGTAGATGCAACCGGCCGACTGCCCTGGCATGGGCTGCGCGTGCTGCTTGACCTTACGGGAAGGGACTATCACGCCGAGACCAGGCAGATCATCGGCAATGGTTCGTTCGAGCCTCTTTCGGAACTGGCCGTTGATACCACTATCATGAGCGATTCGGAACGAGTCCAGTCGGCCGAGGCGGCTTCGCTGGTAGCTTATATAGCCACGACATACGGCTTTGACCGTCTCAAAATGCTGTACGAGTCGCCCGAACGTTTCGATCAGGCGGTCGGGGATTTACTGCAAACCGATCTGGGGACTCTTGAAACCGACTGGCTGAAATATATCAAGACATTGACCCCGCCGGATGCGCCTGATACGACATCATCGTAATCGGAGCGTGACGGCCGGGCGTTGCGATAATATGGCGGATGATTACCCGCCGGACCGGAAACAAGCAAGTATTTACGAGAGGCAGTACAATGGATGATAAACGCTGGAAGACGGCTATAACCGACATCGGCCCGAACAAAATTGCCGTCAGAGGTTATAACATCGCCGATGTCATGGAAAACCTGTCTTACGCCGAAACGGTTTTCCTGTTGCTCAAGGGAGAGTTGCCGAGCAAGGCGGAAGCAGCTTTGATGAACGCCATTTTGGTTTCGTCGGTCGATCACGGAGCTTCACCGCCGTCGGCTCTGGGTGCTCGTACGGTGGTTTCGGGTGGTAATGCACTGAATGCCGCCGTCGCCGGCGGGGTTCTGATGATCGGTGACTGGCATGGCGGAGCTATTGAACAGGCCGCTAAAATCATGCAGGAATTCGCCGCTCGCCTGAACGAGAACAACGACAATGTCGAGCAGGTTTGCGGTGAAATCGCCGACTGGCTAAAGGAGCAGGGAAAGCGCATGCCGGGTTTCGGTCATCGTTTGCATACGGCCGATCCACGTACGGCCAAGCTGTTCGAGATCGCCGAACGCTACGGTTATCGCGGCAAGCATATCGGGTTGTGCCAGGCTTTGCAGAAGGTTCTCAGCGAGCGTCTGGGACGTGCCTTGCCGATCAATGTCGACGGTGCTATTGCGGCCGTGATTTCGGATATGGGTTTCGACTGGCGTCTCGGGAAAGGGTTCTTTATCATTTCCAGGGTTCCCGGTCTGATCGCTCATGCCTACGAAGAGCGCACCCGCGAGAAACCGATGCGGAAACTCGGACCTATGCCGTTCGAATACGACGGACCCGCGGAACGAAAAATCAAGTAGACAATTTGCCGCTATTTTAAGCAACGCCCGGAAATTCTCGATGGATTTCCGGGCGTATTAGTGTGTGTCTCGCTGTAGATCCAATAACTGATCAAGAACAGAGGGGGACATTGCCACCGACTAAAAGGTTGAAAACAGGGTGACAGTAGCGTATCCTTCGGCGCTATGGATGTTGTGAAAGAAAAGATTGCTCAGGCTTGTGGTCTGCTTGACGAGCTGGATATTGACCTGTGGCTCATTTTTGCCCGCGAGAGTTCTTTGCAGGCCGATCCGGCTATGGCCCTGGTTGCCGGTGATGATGTTACCTGGCAGTCGTTCTTCGTATACTCTCGTTCGGGGCAGTCTCTGGCCCTGGTGGGTGATCTGGATCAGGACCGATTCACCCGACCGCAACGTTTCTCCGAAGTTGTGACTTACACCGAGGGGGCCCGTGAAGCGATTAACCGGATTCTGAAGCGATTCGATCCGCGGAGTATTGCTCTTAACTACTCGACCGACGATTGTGTGTCCGACGGATTGACTCATGGGCTTTTTCTTCTCCTTCGGGATTATTTGGAAGGCACACCGTACCTTCAGCGCTTGATTTCGGGTGAAACATTGGTCAGTAAACTCCGCAGTCGGAAAACAGCCTCCGAGGTCGACCGGCTCGGGGCTGCCGCCGTTGCCGCGGATCGGGTCTGGCAGCAGGCCATAGGGGAGATCGAGCCGGGCTTTACCGAAATCGAAATTGCCCGGGTTATTGACAGTCACGTGGCACGGTTAGGCGGGGCTGTCTCGTTTCCGACAATCGTTAACGCGGCCGACAAGACCGCTTCCGGCCACGGGCGGCCGGCCGCCTTCGTGCTTGAACCGGGGGATCTCCTGCATGTTGATTTCGGTGTTGTCATGCGGGGGTACTGTTCTGATATCCAACGTCTGATGTACATACGGAGCCCCGGAGAGTTGAAACCACCGGAGGAGCTGAGAGACGCTTTTGACACGGTTAATGAGATCATTACGGCAGCGGCCCGGGCCTGTCGACCGGGAATAAAAGGATATGAGGTAGACGAAATCGCCAGGGCGATGCTTGCCGAACGCGCCTACCCGGAATATCAGCATGCCCTGGGACATCAACTCGGCCGGTCGGTGCACGATGGCGGGGCAATACTCGGTCCCGGGTGGGAGCGCTATGGGCGTACGCCGAGAATCCCGCTTGAGCCGAATAATGTCCTGACCCTGGAATTGGAGATAATGCTGCCCGGCATAGGTTGTGTTGGTCTTGAAGAAGATATCGTTGTGACTGAAAACGGGGGACGTTTCCTGTCGCCCAGACAACGGGAGTTGGTGGTTAAATGAGATACCTGGTCGTGTTCGTGCTGCTCGGAGTGATTTTTGCAGGGTGTGCCCCCAAACAAGTCGTGGATGAAGTGCCCCGGGCGATTTATGCCGACGATGTGCGTGTTGAGGTAAATGATCGGGAAATGACCGTTTCCTGGAGAAAACATGGGGAAGGGGCCATCGGGGGGTACAATATCTATGTTTCGAAGCATTCTTTGGTCAGTTCGGCCGGACCGCTTTTCGATTCTTCCCTGGCCGAGCCGATCAACACCACTCCGTTCCCGGGCGATACTGACCCCGATGACGGTATCGAGCATTTCGTTGCCCGATCTTTGGAAAACGGGGTGGTTTACTATGTGTCGGTGAGAGTGGTGTTCCCCGATGGTTTAATGTCGAAGTTTTCCAATGAGGTGCTGGCCGTATGCGGACCCCGTGGCGAGATAGAACTGGGTATTCGCTATCAGGGGGGTGAGGACGGCTATTCGTTCAACGGTAATCGTTATGTTTCGGCCGATGACGTCGAAAATGACCTGTACTTCTTCTCCAAAGAGGGTGTCGATTACCTCTGTTCCCCGAAACGGCTTAATGGTTTTTTGAAAGACAATCACCTGATGATATTGCCGTATCGACACGATAATTATGATAAAGTGGCGGCTCAGTTATCCGGTTCGGGTATTGAAGCCATTAACGAACAGGTCGAGATAGTTCCGGGCGACTGGGTTCTTATCAACCTGCCCGATGGCCACAATGCAATCGTTAATGTGTTGGGGTTCAATGGCGAAGGGAAGGAGCGCAGGGTTCGACTGTTTTTTGCTGTTTGCACTATTCGCGGCGGGCTGGTTTTTTGACCGGGAAGCCCGCATATTCTGCGAGCGATTTATAGCTGTGACTGACGGTCTGGTTTGTCTTGACTACAGGGGAGGAAAGCTGGCCGGGAGTGTTTTTTATCTTGGCAAGTCGCTGATCTGTAGTATATTAAGCCGTACATAAATACATAGCATACCCCTTTTGTGGCGTATTCGCATATACACATCAAATGTCTGCATATTGTCTGGTCGTAACACCAAACTGAGGAAGGCCTGAATGCGTAATTTATTGCTAATGATGATGGTCCTGATTCTTCTTGGCGCCGTGACGGCTACCGCGGAGCGAGTGGAGTTGGGAACTATCGGTGAGGATGTCAACGTTATTGTCGAAGAATCCAACGCTTCCCGGACCGTGGTCCGTTTTGATATCGGTGCTTTCGAGAAAGACGCGGTTGATGTCAACGGTGAGGTTTACTTCGCTATCAACTGTGGTAAAGAACGGGAATTGCTGCGGAAAGGCGATCCGGCGCTGCCGAGAATGTGCCGCAGTATCATAATCCCCGACGATGCCCGGATTGGCGTCAAAGTCCTTGCGGCCGAATATGTTGACTTTCCCAACACGCCGGTTGTCCCGTCCAAGGGAAACCTGCCTCGTTCGGTAAATCCGGCCGACGTACCTTACACGTTCGGTTCGATCTACGGCAGCTCGGACTGGTATCCGAGTGAACTGACCGAGGTCCGCAAGCCGTTTATCCTTCGCGATTATCGCGGTACGGTTATTGAGCTTTACCCCTTCCAATACAACGGTGCCGATAAGACCCTGCGTGTCTATACCTCGGTGACGGTGGAAGTTTTCTACGAAGACGGCGGTGAGATCAACGTTATCAAAAGAACCGACAACCGGGTCAAGCTGGTGCCGGATTTCGATCTGCTCTATCGGCGTCATTTTATGAACTACGGTATGGGGCAGAAGTATGATGAAGTAATCGAATCCGGCGATATGCTGGTGATTACTTATGACGATTTTCATGATGCCGTTATGCCTTTTGTCGAATGGAAACGACAGAAGGGTATCAAAACGACAATCGTCGATGTCTCGAGTATCGGCAACACGGCTTCGGCCATAGATAGTTATATTCAGACGTTTTACGATAACCCGGACAATGATCTGGCCTGGGTGGTGCTGGTAGGCGACGCGCCGCAGGTAACCAGCATGGAGTCCTACGGTGCCTCGGATCCCAGCTATGTCAAACTGGTGGGAGACGACGATTACCCGGATGCTATTATCGGTCGGTTCTCGGCCGAGGTGCTGGCCGATCTGGAAACGCAGATCGAACGTACCCTGGAGTATGAACAGAATCCTGTCGCCGGTGACTGGTTCCATCAAGGGGTCGGTATTGCTTCCGATCAGGGTTCCGGACAGGGGCACAACGACGAAGCGGACTATGTGCATATGGGCTATATCCGCGACGATCTGCTCGCTTTCACCTATACTTCCGTCGACGAGATTTATGCCCCCGGTGCTTCCGCTTCCGATGTTACGACCGCACTGAACAGCGGTCGGAGCATTTTGAACTATTGCGGTCATGGCAGTATCACCGGTTGGTCCACGACCAGTTTCAGTAACAGCAACGTCAATGCTCTGGCCAACGATAACATGCTGCCGTTTATCATTCACGTAGCCTGCAACGTCGGTGAATTCGACAGCGACTATAATATCTGTTTCTGCGAATCATGGATGCGGGCCACCAACGGGGGCGAGCCTACCGGTGCGATTGCCACTTATGGTTCTTCGATCAGTCAGGAATGGGTGCCCCCGATGGATGCTCAGGACGAGGCGAATGATCTGTTGGTGGCGGAAGAAAAGGTGACTTTCGGAGGCATGTGTTTTAACGGTGCCGCCAAGGCTATCGAGATCGATGCCGGTGGCGACGGTGTGAAGACCTCCGACACCTGGATTGTCTTCGGTGATCCTTCCATTCTGGTGCGGACCGACACGCCCGCTATTTTGTCTGTGGATCATACCTCGGCAATCCTGTTGACGGCCACCGATTTTCAGGTGACGGTTGACGGCGTCGAAGGTGCTTTGTGTGCCATCTATCGGGACGGCGTGCTCTATGGCTCGGCGTACACCAATGCCGGCGGCATGGCGACGATTCCGTTTGGGGAAGCACTGCCGGTTGGTGAATCGGTCACGCTTACCGTGACGGCTTTCAACGCGCAGCCCTACATAGCGAGTATTCCTGTTATCACTCCTTCCGGGCCGTACGTGGTGTTTGAGAGTTACACGGTCGACGATCTGGCTGG
>DAISVY010000003.1:28109-284119 GCA_036826635.1 Candidatus Zixiibacteriota bacterium | reverse complement strand
ACTGGGTGGTCGAGTCCGACTCCCGCACCCAAATCGGTAAATTTGTGATTATCAAATGACGTAAGCGGCGGATTCAAAAATGGACCCACCAGTCTCACATAGTATAAAAACCGAGATGAGGTCAGAGATCTCTATACACCCAGCTTCTTGAGCGTGGTCGGAATATCGGTGAATGTCCGGCAGGGATGCGCCCCGGCGGCAGCCAACCGGTCGAGCTTTTCCCGGGCCGTGCCCATTTTGCCCTCGACAATCGCCCCGGCATGCCCCATCCGTTTCCCCGGCGGCGCATATATACCGCCGATCATGGCCAGCACCGGGGTTTTCATCTTAGAAATAGTCTCGCAGGCGTGTTCTTCATACACCCCCCCGATCTCCCCACACATCACCACCGCCCTGGTCTTGTCGTCCTGTTCGAACTTCCAGAGGATCTCGGCAAAAGTCGACCCCAAAACGGGATCACCACCCAACCCCACGCATGTAGTCTGACCGTAGTTGGTCCGGCTGAGGGTATCGGCAACGTAGTATGTAATCGAACCCGAGCGGGAAACTGTCCCCACCCGGCCGGGCGAAAAAGCGATATCGGGCATAATACCCAAATTGGCCTGACCGGGACTGATAACCCCGGCCGTGTTGCCGCCGATGACTACCGCCTCGTGGGCAACCGCTTCCTCGCGCACGTAAAGCATATCGTGAATGGGGATATGCTCGGGAATCACCACCAAAAATTTGATACCGGCCCGAATAGCCTCGATAGCAGCTTCCTTGACGAACTGAGCCGGAAGGAAAATTACGGAGACATCGGCCCCGGTTTCAGTCACGCATTCTTCGACAGTATCAAAAACCGGCCGTTCATGTATGCTCTGCCCGCCTTTACCCGGCGAAGTACCCCCGACGATATTCGTACCGTAAGCCAGCATGCGCTCGGTGTGAAACTTTCCGGCTCCGCCGGTTATCCCCTGAACCATCACCTTACTGTTTTTGTCAACCAGGATAGCCATCAGTGTCCCCCTTCCTGCTGCCGGGCAAGTTCTACCGCACGTTTTGATATTTCCTCAATCGGCGTCTCAATACCGTGGAACTCAACTTTCTCCATGAGTAATGGGTCTTCTTTCCTGGCCTCTTCAAACAATCGGACACCTTCCTGCCACATGTTTCCCGTCATGCGCATGACCATCGGCTTGGAAAGACCGTGATCTTTGAGAAACATGATAACGCCCTTGGCGAAATCGTCACAACGGCTTATACCGCCGAAACGGGCCCCGAAAATAGCTTTGACCTGGGGATTTTCGTCGAGCAATACCAGCATCTTGGCGATTCTCTCCGGCGAAGGACCACCGCCGGAATCCATGAAATTCGCCGGGCGCCCACCGTAATGGTAAATGAAATCGTTGCCCATTATGCCGAATCCGGCTCCTCCGGGAAACATACCGATATTGCCGTCAAGATCGAGATACGGTATTCCCCAGTCGGTGGCCTGTTTTTCGCGCGGTGTCAGTTCGCCTTCCTCGTGACGCTTCTCGATGCCCGCCTCTTTAAGGTCGGGGTGGCGGAACAGGGCGTCATCATCGAGCGATATGCGGCTGTCGGCCGCAATCAGTTCGCCCTCGGCCGTAAGTACCAGCGGGTTTATCTCAACCAGCTTCGCGTCATAGTCACGGAAAAGACGGAACAGTCGACCGATAATAGCCGCTCCGGCTTTCATGTGTTCCTGCGGAAGACCGATCTTTTTCGCAAGGTCGAGAGTGTCAAACCCGTAAAGGGGCTCGTCGACCTTGAAAGATTTCCTGACAATTTTCTCGGGCGCCTGCTCGGCCGTCTGTTCGATATCCACGCCGCCCTCGCCGGAGCCGATAATCACCAGCCTGTACTTGGCCCGATCAATAGTCACGCCGATATAGTATTCACGCAAAATGTTCAGCCGGGGTTCGATCAAGAGCCGTTCGACCGGAAAGCCTTTGATTTTCAGCTCAAACAGCCCCTCGGCCAGAGTCCGGGCCTGATTGGGACCGTCAGCCAGCTTGATTCCACCCGCTTTACCGCGCCCACCGGTAAGCACCTGCGACTTGAGAGCCACCGGTCCGGCGAAAGACTGTACGACGTCGTACACTTCGGCCGGCGAAGTCACGACTTTGCCTTCCGGGACGGGAATACCATATTGCCTGAATAACTGCTTGCCTTCGAATTCGTAGAGTCTCATACGCTGATCCTTTGTCCGGAATCGGAATTGTACACCGGTCCCCGAAATACTGCCCCGAAAGGTAGCTTCAGAGACGCTTATGTCAACAGGAATGATTACTTCTCAACCGGTTCTGCACCGGTGGTATCAACAATATCGACCGTATCCACCGCCGCATGACCGAGGTCCAGTTTGAACTCGACTCCCCCGTTATGAAACTCGACCAGACGACGGGGAGCGTTTTTGATGTTGGGATTGAAACACTGATGAGGAGCCCCGAAACGGGTCGGGAACACATCTTTTTCGGAGGGTAAATCGACGGGAAAATAATCGAAAACCCGTTTCGAGACAAACAGGTGATCCCCGGCAGCATCGGAAATAACGTTATCGCGACAATCCTGCCAGAAGAAGAAAATAGGGGCGGTCGTGTCGGGTATCCGGCTCATATGGGCACTCGATACAACCAGCCGCATAAGCGAGGCCGGCCGGTCAAAGCCATAACACAGCGGCTGCGTGGTATCGGCCGACAACTTGGCCAGAGCCGTTACCCGCCAGAGATCCGGGGGGAGTTCAGGCTGGTCGATGGTATTGACCTGTAACGCCCGGAAGAATTCCCAACCACAGGAATCAGCTACTTCACCGGGAAGAATTTCGACTATCTCAGCGAAAGAACTGGTAGTACCGACCTTGAAAAGAAAACCGGCCAGACTCCGCCCGAATGATTCCACCGTTACGTCCAGAGTATCGTACAGCTTCATATCATCCACCGTGAGCCGTTCGATACTGACTATATACGGATCGGTGAGAGTATCCCCGTTGTCCACACTATCCGATTCCCGGGACCACCCCGTAGCGACCAGACACAGCAACAGAAGATTTATGGAAAACCTGAGATGCTTCATAACGGGCAAAAAAAAGGCCCGCCTTCGCGGCGAGCCTGTCACAGTCAAACTACTTTACCACCTTGAACGTGTAAGGCCCCTTCCATTCCGGTTGTTCACCGGAACCGAACTTCCAGAACCCGCCGGTGCGGAAGAACGTGGAATCGATGGTAATTGTACCTTCCTCGGGGATGATAAGATCCCATGACAGAACTTTTTCACGTTCGTGCTTATCGTAGCGGTTCTTGATAACAGCCCCGCCAAAGCCTACGGTGTCCGGCAAAGCGCCGTCCCAGTCCACCATAACCGTCCAGATTCCGGCGAAATCCCACACCGAGGTATTTTCCCAGCCGTTATGACCCTTAATGTCGCCGTTGTCGTTCAAACCGTTGCCACTATCGGAGACATGGATGACCTTGTTAATATCGTCAGAGAAAACCCTGAAACCCGTAGTGAATCCGCGACGGCCGTCCTTGTCATTGGACCAGTAAATATCCACGGACACCGGTTCACCGACCTTGATCGTACTGTCGTTAACCGCCCCCTTGCCCGAGATCTCCATGTCAACGGTGGCACCGAAGGCAAACCCGGCCCCGAGACACAGGATCACAGCGACAATAGAAAGGATTCGCATAATGCTCATGTCCATCTCCCAATCAAACAAAATTATATTGTGTACATGCTTGTAACTCTATCGACACCTTAGCGGTTTTCTCAACATACAAAACGGCCTCAACGTTGTCAATCGGCATTCAGACGTCCTTTTTTGTCCCGTTTCCCAGGCTTTTACGTGCGTTCCCGAGCGCCGCATCGGAGCCGGTTTTTCCGCTTATACTCCCCGGAAAACCCTCTTCGTCCATATTTTTGTCCGACCTCACGGCAGCTCCGAAGGGAAAAACGAATCAGCACGACAAATTAATAACACACTCGACCATCGGTCCCGGCGAATAAGCCTTTTTCAATTGACTGAGCGGCTTATCCGATGTATAATGGCACACTCCGAGAAAGCTAGAAAGCCAGGAAAGGAATGTGCATGAGTACTGTTGCTGCAACCAACCTGTCGGCTGGTTTTCCCGCACAGATCATTACAACATCAATCGGAAAAAAAATCCTCATGGCAATTACCGGATTCGTAACGATTGGTTTTGTAACGGGACATATGTTGGGGAATCTGCAGATTTTCATCGGACAGGATCAGATCAACACCTATGCGGCCGGCTTGCAAAGTCTGGGGCCGATACTCTGGATTATCCGTGCTTTTCTGTTCATTTGCTTTGCTGTTCACGTCTGGTTCGCCATCCAGCTTAAACTGGAGAACTGGCGAGCCCGACCTGTCAGGTATTACAAAACAAGCACGATCGATGCCACTTTATCCTCCAGGACCATGATCTGGACCGGGCTTCTGATTCTTACCTTCGTGGTTTTGCACCTGCTGCATTATACGGTTCGCGTGCTCAAACCGGAATTCGCCCACATGCCCGATGTCATGGGACGTCACGACGTTTACTCGATGGTCATCGTGGGGTTCTCTAACCATTTCGCATCGATACTCTATATCATAGGCGTAGCTTTGCTGACTTATCATCTGACTCACGGCTTCGCCAGTATGTTTCAGTCGTTTGGTTTTAATTCGCCTCAATGGCAAAAACGACTGGACGTCATCGCCTGGATATACTCGATTTTCCTGTTCGTCGGCTATGCGGCAATACCGGTGAGTGTCATGCTGAACCTGATCACGCTGCCGGGAGGAGGAATATAACATGAAACTGGATTCGAAAGTACCATCCGGCCCGTTGGCTGAAAAATGGGACAAGCATAGATTCGAAATGAAGCTGGTCAACCCGGCCAACAAACGAAAATACAGCGCTATCGTGGTCGGCAGCGGTCTGGCGGGAGCTTCGGCCGCCGCCAGTCTGGCCGAGCTTGGCTACAATGTGAAATGCTTCTGCTTCCAGGACAGCCCCCGACGGGCGCACTCAATCGGCGCCCAGGGCGGTATCAACGCGGCCAAAAACTACCAGAATGACGGCGATTCGATCTGGCGACTGTTTTTCGACACCATCAAGGGCGGTGACTTCCGTTCCCGGGAAGCAAACGTATACCGCCTGGCCCAGGTGTCCAACGACATCATCGATCAGTGTGCGGCCCAGGGCGTGCCTTTCGCACGAGAGTACGGCGGCACCCTGGCCAACCGCTCATTCGGCGGAGCTCAGGTCTCAAGAACTTTCTATGCTCGCGGTCAAACCGGCCAGCAGTTGCTTCTGGGAGCCTACTCCGCTCTGTCGCGGCAGATTGCGGCCGGGAAAATTCATATGTACCCGCGCACTGAAATGATGGACCTGGTGCTGATTGACGGTCACGCCAAGGGAATCGTGGTGCGCAACCTTGCCACCGGCAAGATAGAGTCACACGCCGCCGACGCGGTTGTACTCGGCACCGGCGGCTACGGTCGGGTGTTCAATCTGTCGACGATGGGTCTCGGCTGTAACGTGAGTGCCGCTTATCGGGCATACAAGAGGGGGGCTTTGTTCGCCAATCCCTGCTTCACGCAGATTCATCCTACCTGTATCCCGTATTCCGGAGAGTATCAGAGCAAGCTGACTCTCATGTCGGAGTCGCTGCGCAATGACGGCCGTATATGGGTCCCCAAAAAGAAAGGCGACAAACGTGCCCCGGGAGACATCCCCGAGGACGAGCGCGATTATTATCTGGAACGCAAATACCCCAGTTTCGGCAACCTGGCCCCGCGTGATATTTCTTCGCGGTCGGCCAAGGAAGTCTGCGACGAAGGCCGGGGCGTCGGGCCTACCGGCTACGGCGTGTATCTGGATTTCTCCGAGGCCATCGAGCGGCTGGGCAAAAACGTTATCGAGGAACGCTACGGTAACCTCTTCGAAATGTATGAGCTTATCAACGACGAGGACCCGTACAAAGTGCCGATGCGCATCTACCCGGCCTCGCACTACACGATGGGTGGCCTCTGGGTCGACTATAACCTGATGAGCAACATCCCCGGTTTGCACGTAATCGGCGAAGCGAACTTCTCCGACCACGGGGCCAACCGTTTGGGCGCCTCGGCCCTCATGCAGGGTCTGGCCGACGGATACTTCGTTCTGCCGTACACCCTCGGCGACTATTTCGCCCGGGCTGGCGCACAGAACATCACCACCGACCGACCCGAGTTCCGGCAAACCGAGCAGGAAGTCACCGACCGCATCAACAAGCTCCTGGCGGTTCAGGGCAAACAAACGGCCGATTCTTTCCACAAACGCCTTGGCACGATAATGTGGGAGAAAGCCGGCATGGCTCGCAATGAGAAGGACTTGAAAGAAGCTCTTGAAGAAATTCCGCAGTTGCGCGACGAGTTCTGGAAAGACGTTCGGGTGCTTGGTAAACCCGACGAGATGAACCAGACCCTGGAAAAAGCCAGCCGCGTAGCCGATTTCTTAGAGTTCGCGGAGGTCTTCTGTTACGACGCCCTCGACCGCGAGGAATCGTGCGGCGCGCACTTCCGGGAAGAACATCAGACCGACGATGGTGAGGCCTTGCGAAACGACAAGAAGTTCGCCTACGTCGCTTGCTGGGAAGATAAAGGGGTCGGCAAGAAACCGGAGCTCCACAAGGAAGACCTTGTGTTTGAAAACGTTGAACTGGCGACAAGGAGCTATAAATAATGAACCTGACCTTGAAAGTCTGGCGCCAGAAGAGCGCCCGGGATAAGGGGCGAATGGAGACCTACCAGGCCGAGGACGTCAACCCCGACATGTCCATCCTGGAAATGCTCGACGTGCTCAATGAGAAACTCACGGAGCAAAACATAGAGCCTGTCCATTTCGATCATGACTGCCGCGAGGGCATTTGCGGTGCCTGTTCGCTGGTTGTCAATGGCACAGCGCACGGCCCCAACAAAGCAACGACCACCTGCGAACTGCGCATGCGTCATTTCAAAGATGGTGATACCGTCACTATCGAGCCATTTCGAGCTCGGGCTTTTCCGATCATTAAAGACCTGATGGTCGACCGGTCGGCTCTCGACCGCGTCATGCAGGCCGGCGGATATGTCAGTGTCAACACCGGCGGTGCACCGGATGCCAACGCTATCCCGGTGCCCAAACACGATGCGGAGAAAGCGATGGATGCCGCCGCGTGTATCGGCTGCGGCGCCTGCGTAGCGGCCTGCAAAAACGCTTCGGCCATGCTTTTTGTCGGGGCCAAGATCTCCCAGTTCGCCTACCTGCCACAGGGAAAAGTCGAACGAGAGAAAAGAGCCCGGTCCATGGTGGCCCAGATGGACATCGAGGGATTCGGCAACTGCACCAATCAGTACGAGTGCTCGGCCGTCTGCCCCAAGGAAATCGACATGAGCACGATTGCCAAAATGAACCGCGAGTTCTTTAAGGCAATTACCAGCAAAAAAGTCTGAGCGGACAGTTCCCCGACTCTGGTGCTCCAAAGGCAGAAGCCCCGGCCCGAAGACCGGGGCTTCATTATGTTTTTTCGACCGTTGCCCGTATTGATTACAACTCCAGCCGCATCCCGTCAGCAGCCAACACTATCTTATCGGAATTATCCCCCGGTATTCGGCGCCGGAGTTCCTTCACGGCGAACCGATCACCAAGATGCGTCAGGACAGTTTTGCCTATCCCGGCCGAGCGCACCCTCTCCAGGAGGTCGTCCAAATCAATGTGAGTTGTCTCGACGATCAAGACATCAAGCCCGTCCAGATACGGTTTGATATCGTCGAGACTGCCGAGGTCGGCCGAGTACAGCAGCTTCACACTATCAACCTGAATCAGGAAACTGTAAGCTTCGAGTCTGTGCTTAAGGCCAAAGCGCCTTATGTCATCAGCCAACGCCCGATGGTGCGTATTGGCTATCGCCCGGAGATGGAACCGGTCGTCGTGTAACGTGCCGGCGTCGTACCCCCGGATGACAAGATCCAACTTCAGCCGCTCCGGGATCAGATAGCAGGCATACAGGTAATCCGTAAACGGTTTCACGAATTCCCGGGGCAGGAACAGCTCAAGCCGACGCTGGGTCCGCAAACCGTGCAGCATCTGGATCATAAGGGGCAGGTCACTGGTATGGTCGGAATGCGAGTGACTCACGAAAATGCGGTCGAGAGCGTGCGGGTCGAATCCGCAACGCAGGAAAGAAGCTGTCACACCACTCCCGCAGTCGATAAGATTAAGGCTTCGACCGACCTGCAAAAGATACCCGGAGCAAGCCCGGTCCGGCTGTGGCATCCCCGACGATGAACCCAGAATCGTGAAAGAAACTTCACTCATGACAGCGCCCAAATTAGTAAATGCGTCCCCCGGCGACAAGATAGATTCGACCGTTGCCAGCGCGTGCCACCGGTCAAGGCAGAGCTTTTCCGATCCTGTTCAGGGCTTCTTCGCAGTCGGTCCGATCAACATCAAGGTGCGTCACGAACCGGATCTTTGTCGGCCCGAACGGCATACCCAGAACACCCACCTCGGCGAGCCGGGCAGTCACCTCATCCGACGACTGTCCGGTCGCAATGTTGCTAATAACGATATTGGTCTGAACACGGCTCAAATCCACATTGAAAGTCCGCGTATCGTCTAACCCTTCGGCCAGCAGACGCGCGTTGGCGTGATCTTCCGCCAGACGCGGAATGTTGTTTTTCACGGCATAAAGACCGGCGGCGGCGATAATACCCGCTTGGCGCATAGCTCCGCCGAAGAGCTTCCGCTGCCGCAGACATCGCTCGATAAACTCCGCCGAACCGAGCACCATCGACCCCACGGGAGCACCGAGCCCTTTGGACAAACAAACCGAAACCGAGTCAAAGGGCCGGGTCAGCTCGGCCAGAGACAGCCCGGTGGCAACATGGGCGTTCCATATGCGGGCACCGTCAAGGTGCAGAATAAGCCCAAACTCGTCGCAGACCTCACGTACCCGCAGCACCTCGTCCTGAGGCAGAATAGTGCCCCCATGACGGTTATGCGTATTTTCCAGCGCTACCATCTTCGTCTCGGGACAATGCACGTTACGAGGCCGAATCGACTCGCGGATCTGCTCCGCGCTAAGCATACCTCGTTCGGTCGTGATCAAATTAACCAGAAGTCCCGAATGAACAACCGGCCCGGCCACTTCGTAATTCACTACATGGCATTCCCGATCACACAGCAACTCCCAGCCCGGTTGGCTGTTGGCTCGCAAAGAAATCTGATTGCCCATGGTACCGGACGGAACGAACAGGGTGGCCTCTTTCTCAAAGAGACCGGCAACATAGCTCTCCAGTTCGTTGACGGTGGGATCGTCCCGGAAGACATCGTCGCCGACTTCGGCCGAGGCAATAGCCCTGCGCATATCCGCCGAAGGTCGGGTAATCGTATCGGAGCGCAAATCGATTGCTTTCATGGCGCGAATATAGGTAATCCCAAACCGGCCGTTAAAGAATAATATCACCCCCCGGACACAAAAAAGGTCCCCTGCCGTCAGGGGACCTTTCAAAACCTGATAAAGATGCCAGATTAGTTGGTCAAAGTCACGTTACGAGCACTGGGGCCTTCTTCGCCATGAATCAAATCGTACAGAACCTCTTGTCCTTCGTGCAGTGTCTTATAGCCATCCATCTTTATGGCCGTGTAATGGACATAGACATCCTGATCCCTCTCGGAACTGGTGATAATTCCCCAGCCTTTGTACTCATTGAAGTACTTGACTTTGCCTTTGCACATAGATTCACCTCCAAAATGCTGCGAGGATACATCTGATTGTGTTTCTGATTCCTATTCTATTATACGCCTCTTACCTCTTTCCAACTACAAAAACTTCTTTTCCGAGGCAAAAAAACGTACCAAATTCATCCTCATTAGCGATTGACCTACCGACCATCGCAGCGCGTAACTTACATCATTACAATAACTAACGGGGGAAATATCAAGGAGCGCTGGATATGCTGAGATACAATGTCATAACCAGCCCGGAAATAATAGGTACCGAGACATTGTCATCAATCCGAGTGGAAAGAGCCTCTGTCAGAGTTGCCGTGATCGCTCCCAGCAAAGCGACAGAGAAAGGCAAACCGGGAGACCACAGAGCGACCAGCACACAACCGACCAAACAAGCCGCTGAGCCCTCGAATGATTTCCGACCAAGGAACCGATGCCGACCGAATTTCCGCCCTATGAGAGCGGCCAGAATATCGCCGATTATAATAAAAGCCAGAGCCGCTATAGCTACCGGTTTGCTGTAAAGAGCTATGGTAAAACAGGCCGACAACAGAATATAGGTCGCCCCCGTGAAATCTCCGGCCACCTCGTGATTGCGGATCATGCGGCCCGCCGGTCGACCGAAGAAATCCCGCCACAGCGACCAGTCCCTCAGTCTGGCGATGTCAATGAAAACCATCAGGAGGCTCACCGGCACCATGATAATAAGAGCTTCTACCTTACTGAGCCCCAGAATCCAATAACCGACTGGGATACTCAGAGCACAGGTATGCGTGCCCTTACGCAGCAACTCCTGGGAAAAAGGAATATCCTGATTGGACGGCATCAAGCTTCCATTGCTCAGGGTCTGGCTTTGGTCGGCCGGCTGAGCCGACGACCCTCGGACAGCGCGGGAACCTCCACAGCGCCCACATGCCGAAGAATCCTGACCCCGTATTTTTTGAAGAGATCGTCCCTGAATCCCTCCCATTCCATCCACCGGTGGTCCTCCTCCAGCTTTGTCCGGATGAACGGCTGCGCCATGGCCAGAGACATCGACTCGCGGCGTTCCAGCATTTCGATTATGTAATACTTATCCCCCTCGATCGCCACGCGACTTATTCTCCCCTTCAGGGTCGCCTCGGCTTTCTTGTAATACTCTTCGGAAACGTCTTCCCGACCGATGTTGCCCAAATACTCGAGAGTAACATCTAAGCCCTGCTCTTCACCGAAACTCTTGGCCAGATCGGCCAGGTCATTGCCATCTATCGCCAGATCCCTGAGGAAATCAGCCAGTTCCCTGTCTTTAACGACAAGGTGTCTGACCGTAAACGGTTTCGACGGCACATATTCATCGATATGGTCGTTATAGTATTTCTCGACCATGCTGTCAGTGGGGCGCCAGCTCTCATCGTGAATACCGGCATAGATAACCGACCGGCTCTTTTCCAGCAGGCTGTTTCGCCGAATCGCCGCCATATCCGGAAGAGTGTCCAGACCGAGCGACTCAGCGGCTTGAACCAGCTTGAAACGGTTGGCTATTATGTTCACCATCTCTCGCCTCATGTCCGGAGTCGAATTCGTGATTTCGCGTCTCGCCCGCGTACTGGTCTCCAGACTCTTCAGCGACTTGGCGTCGGCGGTGTCGCGCCCGTCGATCACGGCCACCCACATCGAGTCATCCAGAGAAAGCACGTCATCCACTTTGAAGATCGTGTCGTTGTATACTATTTCCGTTCCCTGTCGCAGGCTGTCTATAATCTCTTCGGTTCGAGTGTTTCTCTTGACCGTGATGAGCGAATTAACCGCGGATTGCCAGACACTGGGAGAATCGAGCGGCACCGGACCGCTGGGCAAATGCCCCTCGATATACAGTAGATGCCAGCCGTCTTCATCTTTGTATGGCTTAGAGAACTCGCCCGCCTCAAGCGCAAAAGCAACCGAATCGAACGGGTCGCGATAGGATCCCTTGGTAACCCATCCCATATAGCCACCCTCTTCTCTCGATGTCACGTCGTGAGAGAAGGCGTACGCCAGGTTCTGGAAAGGCTCCCCCATAAGCAGCATCCGGTAGATGTTGAAGGCATATTCGCGGGCAAGCACCTGAAGCTCTTCCCGTGTCATCTTGCGGGCCAGGGCCGAATCGGCCAAATAGAGAAAAGCCGAGGGGCTACTTAGGATATGGTAAAGATCAACTTGTTCATGAACGTTGAAAAGCTGTGGATTCTGGTTAAAGAAATCCACAACCTCCTGAGAATCGACCGTAATACCACCCGGAGGGAACATCTCATCCCAGAATCGACGAATCAGCTTATCATGCCAGGCGATTCGAAACGTGCGATAGTCATAAAAATACTTCGACAGATCGAATTTCATCGACTCAAGGCTTACCAGAGTGTCGATGACTACGCTGTCGACAAAATTGTCTACTGTCGCCTCGTCAATCAGGCCGCCGCCCTGAGCATAGCGACTGTAGTATAAATCTTCGTAAACCTCCGGGGCGGTCAAGCTATAGTCCGGTTTGAACTCAGCCACGACAAAATCGAAATTATCGATGTTCTCCTTGTTGAGCACCGGTGGCTTACCACAACCGACCAAAAGAACCAGAATTACAAGAAACGAACCAATGCCCGCATATTTACCGTATTGCATACTATTCCCCATACAAAACTAAAAACTCATAACTCGAATTTCACATTATACAAACAAGGTAAGCGAACGCAAGACCAAAAAATCAGCAGCCGGCCGCCGCCGTACTGCGGTCGGGAACCACCTGAGCAAACGAGCGGAAACAAACGGTAAAGACGGTACCTGCGGCCGGTTTCGAATCCACGTGAAGAGTCAGATTCAGCGCCTCGCAAATACGATGAACAATAGCCAGCCCCAGACCGGTCCCCTCTTTCTTGGTCGAGAAGAAAGGCTCGTATATTTTTTCAAGGTTCCCCGGATCGATCCCGGGGCCGTTGTCGCGAACGTGCAATAACACGGAACCGGACGCGGGGTCAACCTCAACCCGAATACTGATACTGCCGGGACCGCCCATAAAGGCTTCACAGGCATTGATTACGAGATTCATCAAAAGTTGAGTAATGAGGTTCTCATCGCCGACCACGTACACGATAGATTCATCGCTCTCGAGACCGATCGTTATATTATCCGGAATGTTTTCGTGCATTCGCAGAATATCCCGGACTTCTCCGACGACGTGCAGAAGTTCCACTTTGGTATACGACGGTCGGCTGATGCGAGCGTAGGCCAGAAAATCGCTGAGCGTCTTGTTCAGACGTTGTGACTCTTTCAGAATCAGGTCCATCAGGCGGGCGTTCTGGTCGGTCAGTTCCAGCTCACTTTGCAACACCTCCACCGAACCGGAGATAGCCGCCAGCGGATTGCGGATTTCGTGCGCGATAGATGCCGACAATTCCCCCACGGCCGCCAAGCGATCATTCAGACGGACTTTATTTTCGAGACGCTTGGCCTCGGTAAGATCGGAAAAAATAGCGATTACGCCTCGAAGCTGCCCGCTTTCCTCCGTCAATATGGAAGTCGACAAACCCAGCGGCACCGTCTCCTGCTGCCGGTTGACGATTTGCAATTCTTTACGCGGGAAAGTTACCCGGGAAGTCAGACCAACAAGAAGGCAATCGACCAGATCGGGCATGCGTTCCGAGAACACCTCCCGACAGGGCATTCCTTTAACCTTTTCTTCGTCATATCCCAGAATGCTTTCCGCCGCACGGTTGAAATAGATAACGCTACCGGTGGCGTCGATTGTCAGCAGTCCGGAATTGAGGTGTTTCAGGATATCGTCGGTTTCCAGCCGGGCGCGCCGAAGAGCCTGTGAAGCATCGGCCAACTGCCTGTTCTGACTGCTGAGCCGCTCGGCCAGATAGCCGGACATGAAAGCAGTGAGGTAGAATATCAGAATGTGCAGAAAAATAGAATAGAAAACCGACTCATGCGACGAGAAGATCGTCTCAAGGGCCTGCATGCTCAGATCGCCGTCGGCGCTCGCCAACCCCAGCCATATTATGAAGGTATAGGCAACCGATACCAGAGAGGCGATCACCAGTGTACCGATCATTCGATAGGCCAGGGCCGCCGAAACGATGGTCAGAACCAGCAGAGCGGAAAAGGGCGAGTTCACATTCCCGGTGGCGTATATTACACCGCCCTCGATGGAAATCTCGACCAGAAACTGCAACCCTATCAGAATATATGTAACGCGATGAAGAGTGAAACGGCGCTCCAAACTGAGACAAACCGTGAAAGCCAAAGTCAGAATGGAATAGATTATTATCGGGTGATGCAGGTAGTCAGGATCTTTCATCCACAACACGACAACCAGCATCAGAATGACGTACGAAGCCAGCTTGAGAGGGAGAAAAAGGCCCAGTCGCTTCTTATCCTGTTGTGGTCCCATAATGCGCGACGGCACCATGCGGTGCCGTCGTATCCCATCGTTTGGTTGTACTTTTCTGCTACGACCGGCCGGGGCCGACCGCGAATCCGGCCGCGTTTTTAGAACTTGCCGATAATGTCGAACATCGGCAGGTACATGGCGATCAGGATACCACCTATCACCACACCCATGAACACAATGATCACCGGCTCGATAATCGACGTCAGCGCACCGACCGCTTCGTCTACTTCTTCGTCATAGAAATCGGCGATCTTGTTAAGCATTTCGTCCAGACCGCCGGTCTTTTCACCGACACCGATCATCTGTATCACCATGGGCGGAAAAACACCGGTGGCTTTAAGCGGTCCGGTAATCGTATCACCCTCGGCAATAGCCACCACCGATCTGTTGATGGCGTTCGCCACCACCAGGTTGCCGGCGGTTTTAGCCGTAATCTCCAGAGCCTCCAGAATGGATACACCCGACGACAGCAGCGTTCCCAGAGTCCGTGTAAACCGGGCCACACTGGACTTGCGCACCAGCGTACCCAGAACGGGTAAATTAAGCAGCCCTTTGTCGAAGACCAGAGCTCCGGTCGGGGTTTTCTTCCACCACACGAACCCGGCGCCCAAACCGGCCAGACCTATTAACAGATAGAGAAAGTTAGCTTTAAGAAAATCCGAGACGTTCATAACCACCTGAGTCGGACCCGGCAGTTCGGCACCAAGGCCACTGAACATCTTGGCGAACACGGGCACGATGAAGGTAAGCATACCGATAGTCACACCGGTGGCCACAACGATAACCACCGAGGGATAAACCATAGCGCCCTTGACTTTCCTTATCAACTGATCGGATTTTTCTCGATACCCGGCCAACCGCACCAGAATCGAATCCAGAGCACCACCGACCTCACCGGCCTCAACCATGTTCGTATAAAGTTCGTCGAAAATTTTGGGATGGCGTCTCAGGGCATCCGAAAGAGTGGCACCACCCTGAACTCCGTCCTTAACCTGGTTGATCACCTTCGACAACTCCTTGTTCTCGAGCTGAGAAGAGAGAATGTCCAGGCACTGCACCATGGGCAATCCGGCCCCGATCATCGTAGCGAACTGGCGCGTGAAGCGGGAAACCTCTACCTTCTTGATGCCGGTACCGATCTTAATCTGTATATCGGGGGCTTTTTTCGTAATTGATTTGACAAGAATGCGGTTTTGCCGAAGCACCCGCTCAAGGTCACCCCGACTATTGGCCTTCATGGTCCCCTGAACGGCGGCCCCGGCCAGCGTCTTGCCTTTGTACTCAAAGACTGGCATCAGCTCTTTCCTTTCCCGGTTACGGCATTACGAAAACGCCGGTGCTTTGTGGCGCGAGATCATCTCACTGAGTTCCTGCGGATCATGGCAATAATTCATAGCATCGTTCAGGGATATCTTGCCATTGTGATAAAGATCGGCCAGCGACTGATTCATGGTTTTCATTCCGTACTTCTGGCCGGACTGTATCATCGAATACAACTGGTGCACCTTATCGTCGCGAATGATAGCACGAATAGCCGGGGTGGCTATCATGATCTCCATAGCCAGAGCCCGACCACCGCCGATCTTCGGAATGAGAGTCTGAGAAACGACCGCCTGAAGCGTGAACGACAGCGCAATGCGAATCTGTTCCTGTTGGTTCGACGGAAAAACATCGACTATACGGTTGATCGTTTCGGCACAGGAATTCGTATGCAGAGTGGCAAAAGCCAGGTGCCCGGTCTCCGATATCGACAGAGCCGCCTCAATCGTCTCCAGATCGCGCATCTCACCGATCAGAACGACATCGGGATCTTCACGAAGGGCATACTTGAGAGCCGAGGAAAACGACGGTGTGTCGGAATAGACTTCCCGCTGATTCACCACGGCCATCTGGTGACGGTGGAGATATTCTATCGGGTCTTCCACAGTTATGATATGGACCGGGCGCTCCTTGTTTATCTTGTCGATAACCGCCGCCAGAGAAGTCGACTTACCGGAACCGGTCGGGCCGGTCACCAGCACGAGACCGCGCGGAAGCTTGGCGAATTCCGCGATAACCTTGGGCAGTCCGAGTTCCTCAAAGGATTTGATCTTGTATGGAATCTGCCGCAACGCTACGGCGGCGTTACCCCGCTGCATGAAAATGTTGGCTCGAAAACGGCTCATCGACTCGATACCGAACGAGAAATCCAACTCCCAGGTCTGCTCGAATTTCAATCTCTGCTTTTCATTAAGCATGGAGTATGCTATCTTTTTTACCTGGTCGCTGGTAAGCGGATCGAACTGCATGCGTTGCAGCTTCCCGTCGATACGCACCACCGGCGGTGAACCCGCCGTCAGATGCAAATCGGATGCATCCATCTGTACCATCTGTTCCAGCAGTTCGCGAAGTGATACCATCCTGTACCTCTGTGGATTACAAACGCTTTACATATACCTGTAGCCGTTACGTAAGTAATATCGGAAATTCGGGTGGATTCTTGACTGTCAAAACGTTAATCCGACAAGGTAAACGACTGACAGACAAGGGATTGTGCAAATGGACCGGAAACCGAAAAAGATCAGGCCGAGGTAACGGCAAAAACCTCGTCGATGCTCACGACACCCTGTTTCATCTTGTCGACAGCTGCCATGCGCAGGGAGAACATACCTTCCTCAAGAGCGACTTTTCGAATCTCCGAATCGGGCGCTTTCTGAAGAATCATTTGCTGAATGGTCGACGAAATCGGCATAACCTCATAAATACCGGTTCGTCCCGCCTTGCCCGTTTCGTTGCAGGCGTTGCAGCCTCTTCCCCGGAAAGCTCGGATGCCCTTGAGTACTTCCGGCGGTACGCGCAACGATTCAACCTGCTCCGCCGTAAGGTTGACTTCCTCCTTACACCGGGGGCAAATTTTCTTCATCATACGCTGAGCCATGACGAGCTGAGTAGCCGAAGCCACCAGATAGTTCGGCACCCCCATATCCATCAGTCGGGTTATCGACGACGGGGCATCGTTGGTATGCAGGGTGGAAAATACAAGGTGACCGGTCAGGGCCGCTTTAATAGCGATATCGGCTGTCTCGCCGTCACGAATCTCACCGAGCATAACGATATCGGGGTCCTGTCGCAGGAAAGAACGCAGGGCCGCGGCGAAAGTCAGGCCGATTTCGGATTTCACCGCCACCTGGTTGATACCCTCGAAGTTGAACTCGACCGGATCCTCGGCCGTCATGATATTGACATCGACCGTGTTGATCTGCTGAAGGGCCGAGTACAACGTTGTGGTTTTACCCGAACCGGTAGGCCCGGTAACCAGAATAATACCGTAAGGAACGTGAATTTTTTCCTGAAACTTGGCCAGATCGGGCGAGCGAAAGCCCAGTTTGGTCATATCTATCTTCAGGGCCATGGGATCGAGAATACGCATGACCACCTTCTCGCCGAAAATGGTCGGCAGACTGGACACACGCAGGTCGACCTTACGACCGGCAATCTTGATCTTGATACGACCGTCCTGCGGCAGACGACGTTCGGAAATATCCAGGTCCGCCATGATCTTGATACGGGAAACTATAGCCGCCCGATACTTGAACGGCAGAGGCGCCATTTCTCTCAACTCGCCGTCTACTCGATAACGGACCCTTATCCGCGATTCATACATCTCGAAGTGAATATCGGAGGCCCCCATGCGAATGGCATCGCCGATAATCGAGTCGACCAGTTTGACCAGCGGCTTGTCCTGAATCTGCGACATCAGGTCCGTCTCGGAGGGTCCCTCCTCGGCTGACACCACTTCCAGATCAGGATCGTCTTCAAGCCCCTTAACGATTTCAGACAGCGCCCCGGATTCTGAGTAATACTGCTCAATCGCCCCCTCAATCTCATCGGCCGGAGCTATGGCGGGCTGGACATTACAACCGGTGATGAACTTGATGGCATCCAGGACATAGATATTATTGGGATCACTTATGGCCACCAGCAACGTCTTGGCGATTTTACTGATAGCGATGACCTTGAATTTGCGGGCGATATCTACCGGGATAAGCTTGACAACGTCGGGATTCAACTCCACGTCACCAAGCCGCAAAGCTCCGATTTTGAGGTGCTTTCCGACAAAAGAGGAGATTTCTTCTTCCGAGGCAACAGCGCCCATTTCAACCAGGGCTTTGCTGAGGGACTGTTTGGTCTTTTTAACCCGTTCCTGGGCCTCAGTTGCCTGTTCCTCGGTTATCTTCCCCGCTTTTACTAAAATTGCACAAAGTTCTGAAGACATGCGTAGCTCACCAGCCCTAACGAAATCCTTTGCGCCCGACTATGCTGTTTCCAAACCGGCGGTCGATTGCCAATAGGACTAATCCTGAAAGATATCATCCAGCTTGTCCCGGGCAATGTCGGCGAAATCGTCGGAGATACCTGCTGCCGGCTGTTTGTGGGTTTGTATGTCCTGGAAAATTTTGGTCAGTTCGGCCGCCGTTTCCCGGGCATATAACCTCACCATGCCAATGGTGGTACGGTCGTCGAAGATAACGGCGAGAATGGATCGCTCGCCGACGATGGACATGTGGATATGATCCTTCTTGCCCTGATGGAACAACACCGAAAACTCGGGCTCACCCACCAGCTTCGCAATCTCTTTGGTCGAGGCGAACGAACCCGCCAGCAGAGCGGCCAGAGCCGTCGTGTCCAACGAGTGAGTGAATCCCTGGCGAGTGATGAGGTGACCATCCTTATCGACCAACAAAGCACACTTGGCTTCCGCCCCCTTGAGCATTTTCTTGAGCCGCTCGTTGATCTCGGTGACCTGTTCCTCATAAATGATCAGGCTATCGTCAGACATCTAATCCTCCAGATTGACTATCTTATTCCAAACAGACGTTTCAGAAAACCGCGTTTTTTGTTCCCCCCCCGACGACGCAGCGACGGCGCCATCTGAGGCGATGACATGGACGCGGGACTATCACTCGGTGCACTCCCGGAGTCTACTTCCGGGCTCTCTCCCTGTGCGGCAGCCGATTTCTCCGACGGCTGCGGTTTTCCGAATCCAACCGGTGGGGCTGTCCTGTCCGCTTCCCGTCTTTCTCCACCGGGATAAGGACGGTACGCCGGCATGGAACTCTCTGCGGTTACGGCCGGGGCCGTTTGCACCGCCACATTCGCCTCGGCAGACGGAACTTCCGGCTGATCGGCACGCACCGGTTCCACCGGGACCCGTTGCGGTGGCACGGGAACTCCGGTCGACGGGGTGGCATGCGACGAATCATGAGGCCGGGTCGGCGCCACACTTGTGGCCGCCGGGGACAATTTCGAGGCGCTGCTCGACTTGGCTTTCTCCAGAACCAGTTTTATGATCAGTTTCAGGGTGTCGAAAACACCGTTGCCCAAAGTCGCCGACGCTTCATAAACCGGCCGGCCTTGCGGATTGAGTTGAGCGTTGAGGTCTTCCACGGACATAACGCCGGGAAGGTCGCGCTTGTTATACTGAAGTACCAGCGGCAGATCATCCGGACTGTATCCGTATTCCCGAAGGTTCTCCTCAAGGTTAGCCAGCGACTCGATATTTTCATCCATTTTGTCCGGCTGACTGTCGGCCACGAACACCACGCCGTCGACACCGCGAAGTACGAGTTTCCGGGTCGCATTATAATAGACCTGACCCGGAACGGTGTACAACTGGAACTTGGCTTGAAAACCATTGATCGTCCCGATATTGATCGGCAGAAAGTCGAAATACAGCGTCCTGTCCGCCTCGGTGGCCAGCGATATAAGTTTACCTCGGGTATCCTGCGGTACCTTGGAATGAATATACTGCAAGTTGGTCGTCTTACCGGACAAACCGGGACCGTAATAGACGATCTTGCAACAGACCTCACGTGCGGAATAATTTATCGAAACCATATCTTCCTAATCCATACAAGCAGGTGTTACTGTCAACCCGCTACTTCAAGTCGACTTATCGCGTTCTTGATCTCCAGTCTCACCAGCCCGATATTAACGGCCTTTTCCGTCGTTACCACCAAAATACCAAGGCCGGCATCGGTAAAGAAAAGCTTGGCTTCATCGGCCTCAATGGTCACCTGCGCCCAGGGACTGGTATTCAGACGGTCCAGCGATTTCTGAATATTGGCGGTAATGGACGCCGCCAGGGCGCCGATGGTCTCACCCTCAAAACCGGTATTGAGATCGGCGGCAATGACGATACCATCATTGCCCACCACCATGGATCCGGTAATACCGGGCGTTTTGTTCAAGTCATTCAGTACTTGATACATTTATTCTCTCCGCGCTTGGGTTCAACTCGTTGCCGTAACGCTCGGCCATATACTTCCGGATCATCTCCAGAGCCTGATTGATCCGTATACTCAGTACATCGTCACTCTGCCGCTCGGCCACGACCAGCAAATCGCAATTGTTATCGCGGGCAATTATCACCCTCTTGTCCTGCAGCAGAAGGTCCAGCTTCTCCGGAGTCCCCAAATCTCTCTTTTCCAGGACCCGCCGGTTCCCTTCGAAAAACAGACCGGCCAGAGGAGCCCACTCTTCCGAATCGATCTCTCCGCGCTTGTAATTGGCCAGAAGGAGCCCTTCATAATCGACCACCGCCGCCAAATGTACCGAAGCGTGTTCACCTATATACCGCACTGCTCTTTCAAACCCGTTCAGATCACCGATCAACGAACCTTTCTGCCGTTCCGCCGGGGATGTCTCCACCGTTTTTTGCCGCGGGGAATCGTAAATAGAAGCCGCCGGCTGGTCGCTTATCGGACGGCTATCCCGCCGCGGGACGATTGGTTCGGTCGTGGCTTCACCTGCTGCCGACATGGTCGTATCAGACACCGGGGTTTTCACGATTGTCGTCCCCGATGGTACCCGCCGATAGAATCGATTCACCACCGGCTTGAGGATAAACGGTGTAACGGCAATATGGAAAAGGACGGCCGGCAAATAACTGAAGACGGCCAGAGTTATCGACACCTTGAGACCCATAGAGTACATGCCACTGATCATCAGACCCAACACGCTTCCAAGAACCAGCCGGTAAACCAGACAGACACCCGCCGCCGGCACCAATTGCAGTAACCCGCCCCGCCGGTAGAGAAGGAAGATCGCCACAGCGTACCAGACCAGTTCGTACAGAATGTTGACGAGAGATGATCCCCGGGCCAGTTGCATACCGAATTGCGCCGGGAATACAATCATCGGCACAACAAGGGCGGCCAGAGTAAGCAATGTGACGCGCAGTCCGATTCGTTCATTGGTTTTCATGTCTACCCTTTTCAATTCGGTCGATAACGCTCTATCAACCCGGGAACCTTCATCCGCAGGCCACCCAAATTCAGACCGCTGTCACCCACCAGCAATATCATACCACGGGCAACATGCAGCAGATAAAAAACGAAATCGCCGGTTTCGATCAGCACCGTGTTGACCCGTCCGAACGATGCTTCGACCAGTTCCCGATCCGAATGTCTGTCCACCTCAGCCAGCGCCGCCCCGCACACCGATGCATCCATCTCGGCTGCCCATTCGGATTCTATTACCAACCCCTCGTCGTTTATGAAAAGACCACCCTGGATATTGGGGATCAGCATGGCTTCGCGAAGAAGCTCGGCCGCTCCCAGCGGAGACGGTTCGGCCCGGGGTTCCGGTTCCGGAGACGAAGACTGCCGCTCGGCTTCGACTGCAACCCGCCCGCTCGACACCGGGGCTGGCCGGACAACTTCTTCTTCGGGAATCTTAAGAGCCAGATCAAGCAACTTGCTGATATGTTCGTTGTCGGGATCGATTTGTTTAAGCTTCTTAAGCAACTTGGCCGCTTCGCTATAATCCTGCTTGTACAGGAAAATTTCGGCCAGCAGAAGTTCAATCGCCCGGCTTTTGCCGTCGATCTCAATGGCCTTATTTACTTCCACTTCCGCCCAGTCGTACAGCCCGCGATCAAGGTTGATTTTGGCCATCACGATATGGGCCGATCCATAAGAAGGGTGTACTCTCAGACCGTTCTGGCATATCCGGAAGGCTTTATCCAGTTCTCCCTTCTTGCGATACGCCTCGGCCAGAGCGGCGAATATCTGCGAGTTGGGATCCAAATCAAGGATCTTCCGGCATTTGTCAATGCGCTCGTCGATTTCCACTGCGACAGTCATTAAGGGGTTCTCGCTAAGGATCCTAACAGTAATCGGTTACGCGACGGTAATATTTTCACGCCTTTAATTATAAATCTCACATGCAGTTATGTCAACTCAAATCGCACATCAACCCAGGATTCGTTTCGTCTCGAACACTCCGTAAAAGAAGATGCCCGCCCACAGAACCATCAGGGCCGGAGTAACCCATCCAGGCAACGCCACCACCTCGAAAGTCTGTAGCAGAGAGGCAATCTGGCTGATGGCCAGGACCACAAATCCGATAACGAACACCTGCCAGGCCTTGCTCAAATATCCGCCCTTGACCGCCGCCATAATACGAATGCAGACGGCGACAGCGGCGCAGGCCAGCAACAAAATCAGCGTATTCAGAATCGTCGGCGGGCTTGTAATAACGGCCAGGTTGGCAGCTTCGGCCCGGCCGGAGAGCGCCACGATACAAACAGCCGTCAGAAACAGATTCTTTCTCATGTTTATCCTCGCACCATCTTGACCATTTTGTCGGCCTTCTTAATCGTCCCGTAGAAATCGTCTTCTATGTGATACCTTTTGACCAGTTCGCGCCGAGTTGCCAGTGGCTCGGCGATTTCCTTCTTGACCCCGGTGACGGTATCGCGGAAAGTGTTGATGCCTAGCAACTGGTAAACGTAAAGGAGTTGTTCGGAGAGCATCTTCTCCAGACCGCCCAACAGGGTGTGATAACGGATCGGTCCCGGCACCGCTCGGACAGCCGCCAGAAACTTCTCAAAGGACGGCATCAAATCCGACTTGGGGTCCACCCCCGGGAAAAAGGTAAGTAAACCGCTGCGGTATTTGGCCGCAAAAGCGGGATAACGGGTGTTCTGTTCGCCGATAAGCTCCTGCACGTGTGACCGAATTTTGTAAAAACAATTGCTGTAGAGCCTGAAGATGATCGACAACACGACTTCTTCTTCATCCTCGTTCTGGGCTTCGTCATCGGCCTCGCGCTTGCCCGCAACCTCGACCAGGTTGTTGACGATCAGGCGATACAAAGCGCGGCAGGTCACGAATTCACCGACCGGGGAAAGAGCAATCAAATCCGGCAGCGTACGCTCGCCGTTGATCAAAGAGAGCAGCCGGAATTCTTCCAGCGATATAACCAGTTCCTCGCGGTTTACCTTGGGGGATTTGGCGATTTCCAGTATCACGTCATCGGATGGCAGGACTTTCTGAATCTCCATCCATTCATCGATGCGTCGGGTCCCCTCCATGATCACGTTCATGGTGTTAAGTTCGATCAGAAACGGTGCGTTCTTTGCCGTGGCGTTTTCGTGGAAGAGAAAATCCCCTTCCTGCCAGGAGAAAAGATTGTAAACGATCTCTTCTATTTGCAGTTTGAGACACTCGCCGATTTCATTCTTATCGAAGAGTCCCATGTCGATGAGCGTGGTCCCGAGCTGGCGCCCGGTCTGTTTATGCAACTGGATGGCTCGCTCAAGGTCGGCCTTGGAGATTCGGCCGCGCTTGAGAAGCATATTACCGAGCAGATCCTCCGAACTGTTGACCGATGAGGCATACTGGATATTGCCATTCTTGAAAGCCACTTCTTTTTGACGTGTGGCTGTTTTGCATTCCAGTACTCCAGTCTTCTTGCCGGTTGCCAACAATTGCAGCAAATCCGGAAAGGAGACTGTCTTAAGATTGCCGGACAAACTCATAGCTTTATAACTCCGGACACAACGTTATTGGCGGTCTCTCTGTTTTTCCACCGTTTCTCTATAAGTATCGGGCCGGTTAAGTCTTTTCTTTAAGGCAATTACCGACTGCCGGAGGGTGTTTTCTCAGAGGGAAAAAGGCAACAGGCAAGTGTATGGACCGCTTTGGGAAAGATCGTAAAGATAATCGGGTGGCACGTTATCGGCTTCCCGGGCGGGTTCAGAATAAGCCGAACCGGGTGACTGTGCAATTTTCGAACAGACGATTTTATCGTACCCGCCCCGGTGCAGTTCAATCCAATCATCGGGCCGTCCTCGCCAGGGCGTACCGATGACGAGAGTTGCGGATGCACCGGGTCCCGGGTCGGCGGACAAATCCGACCGTCGATTCACAAAACGTATCAGGGATCGATCAAAACGCAATGAAAGACAACCGCCGGACGGGTAGTAACCCGGGGCAACACACGAATCGTCACGGGAACCCCAGTAATTCATGGCGGAAGTGTCGGCCGGATAACCATAGCTCCGCCGCTGGTCTTCCATACTGCTTCGAAGTTCGGCGTTGACGTACAGTGCGACCGCCCGCGTGGTTTGAGCAAACCGAAGGACGTCGTCCAGTGCGTTGTAGTCGGCCGAGAGAAGGAATAAACGATTTATGCAAGCCTCTCCCTGACGCTGAAGCATGGGCAGGAGTATCTTCTCATCCAGTTCATAGCGCCGGGCATCCAGACCGGTCAGAATCAGATCGGGCGCCACTGTCCCGGGCCAATAAACCATTGCCCCCACCCCGCCGGGCACCGATTCGATTTCGACACGGGCTGTTTCCCGATTACTCCCCCCGACCGCCGCGGTGATCAGCCCCGCGTTAACAATCAACAGAACCGCAAACACCAGCCAGCGACGAGCGCGTCGTGAAGAAAACGACCACCCGACCAGAACCAGCAAAGTGTAAATCAGTATCACCACCGCCGCGCTGCCTTTGGTCGTCGACAAAGCGGAAACGTCCACCACGGGGATATTGTCACCGCCAAACCATGTGAGCACGACCACGACCCATTTCAGCCAGATATTGACTATCGATCCGACCATCAAACCAAAGATCGGCCAGATAAGATCAGCGGCCAACAGCGCCAGAATGCCGATAACGCCAACCGAAACCATCGGTACGATAACCAGGTTGGCCAGTACCGAGATCAGGGGGATACGTCCGAAGTAGTATGCTATCACCGGCGTCGAACATATCTGGGCAATCAGAGAAACAAGCAGCGGCAACACGAGCCATCGATACCAGCGGGTGTTGTGATACCGGACGAACAATCGCCCCACTTTCGGGACAAAGAATATCAACCCCCAGGCCGTCACGAAAGAAAGCTGGAAGCCGACATCGTAAAGCTGGGCTGGTGCCATCAGCAGAATGATCAGAGCGGTCAGAGCGATTATGTTATTCAGATCGGGCGGTCGCCGCAGCAGACGCGACGCGATCACCAGCGCGGCCATGATACCGGCCCGCATAACCGAAGGTTCCCCGTACGACATACCTGCAAAAACGGCAATGACCACCAGCAACACGACCGAACGAACCAGCGGTTTGAGATTGAACGGACGCATCAGCAAAGCCAGAAAGAACAAGACCAGGGCCACGTTGGAACCGGAGACCGCCAGCAGGTGCAGCGTACCGCTGTCACGGAACATGCTATAGACATCGGTCGGGATATTTCGCGTCTCCCCGATGAGAAAACCACTGGCCAGAGCGGCCGAAACATCGTCGAGGTTTCGCTTCAGACTGCCGCTGGTAGCCGCTCGCAGCCAATCCACCAAACCGAGATAGCCCAGTTCCGAACGACGTTGTACCTGAACACCCAAAACGGTGGGCAGATATACGATGCCATGCACCCCCTTGAGATTAAGGAAGCGTCCATAGTCGAAATCACCCGTTGCTGCCCCGGTGGGCAAAGGATAAATCCGACCGAGAAACGCCACCCTGTCCCCTCTTTGCAAAACCGTGGTGGTATCGCTTATCTTCAACAGAATGGCCCCGTCGACCCGACGAGGCAGATCACCCCCGAGGGAATCGAGCGCAATGCGTATTTCGGTACGGTCTTTCTTCAGGTCCGGCCAGTCCGCCACCCGCCCCCAAATTCGTACCGCTTGCTTGAGAGGAAAAAGGCGCCCGAGGTGATAAGGTCCGATATCGACGTAATTCAAACTGAAATGACAGGCCGACATCAGACCTATCGTCAGACCGAACAAAACCCCGACTACCGCCCCGGCTTTCCGCCGTTGCAGATACAAAGCCGCCAGAAGGCAGATCGGGGCAGCCAACAGAAACGGCCACGAGGGCAGCCGCAGGCGGTCGGCCACGACAATACCGCCGATCACAAAAAACAGAAGAAACAGACTGGGATATTTCCGAAACATGTCAGCCCCGGGAACGACGACTGACTAAGCGCGTCCACATCAGCGACAGTTCCCTTACCCGCAGGACGAGACAGAAAGCCAGATAAGCGACCGCCGCCGTGACGAACATCACCGCAAGGCGCAGCGCTCTTCCCATCACTTCGCTATATCCTTCCGAGAAATCAACCGGCACCAGCCGCGCCAGAGTTACCGCCAGCACCGCAGCCAGGGCAATTCTCAGAAAATTGAGGAACAAAGGACCATACTTGACGGGAACATTCCTCGACGGCAGGTAATACAACAGCAAACCGAAATTGACAAGGCTGGCAATCGACGTGGCCGCCGCCAGACCGGCGAAATCCAGCACGGCCATCAGCGGAAAATACAACACCAGATTGATGACCACCGAAATGATGGATATCTTCATCGGCAGTACGGAATCTTTCAAAGCGTAAAACATCGGCACCGTTACTCTCACCGCCGCGAATCCGATCAACCCGTAGGAATAGTGCAACAGGGCCAGGGCGGTGTTGTGAGCGTCGGTTTGGTCGAACGCTCCCCATTGATAAATAAGCGCCACCAGGTCCGGCCCGATTACGGCCAGGAATACCGCCGAGGGCAGAATGAGAAACATGTTCAGGTTAATCGCTTCCGAAAATGTCTTCCCCAGTCCTTCCATATCTCCGCGGGCGGCTATCTCCGAAGCGCTGGGCAAAGCCACCGTCCCCAGAGCAACGGCAAAAACCCCCAGGGGGAAATGCATCAGTCGATACGAATAGCTCAGATACGATATCGCCCCATCCATCATAAAAGAAGCCAGCAATGTATTGACCAGGATATTGACACGCCCGGCCGACATGCCCAAAACCATCGGCACAAACAGACGTACCACCCGCTTGAGGCTTTCATCGAGAAAATTGAATTGCAGACGGAACCGAAAACCGATTTTCAACAGAAGAGGCAATTGCACGGCCAATTGCCCGACTCCCCCCACAAGCACCCCGATAGCGAGAGCATAAACCGGCACTTCAAGCACGCTATGCAGGGCGACCACCGATACGATAATGCCAATGTTGAAAACGGCCGGTGATATGGCCGGAATGCCGAAACGACCGAAAGAGTTGAGCATCCCCATGACCATTGCCGACAGCGAAACCAACAGCAGGTAGACGAACATGAACTGCGTCAGGTCAACCGTCAGATCGAACTTGGCCGGTTCGGCCGTGAAGCCATGAGCCGAAATAAATATGATGGCCGGGGTAGCCACTATACCCAGCAGGACAATTGCCCCCACGACGACCAGAATAGCCGTTATGACGGTCCGGGCCAGACTGAAAGCGTCCTCTTCCGTTTCCCTGACCAGCTTCTCTTTGAACACGGGTACGAAGGCCGACGACAAAGCCCCCTCGGCAAACATGTCACGCAACAAATTAGGGATACGGAAAGCCGTTACGAAGGCATCGGTAGCCATAGAGGCACCGAAAAAATAAGCCATCGTCTGTTCGCGGACGAGACCGAAAACACGCGAAAAAGCGGTGGCCAGAGAAACCAGGCCGGCCGAAGCCGTCAGGGAACTTTTCTTTACCTTACTGGTTGACAAAGCCATGCCGCCGATTATATTTATAGGCTAAATTTTTGAGGGGATACGGAAAGGAAAACAATTGCCGAACCACAAGTCCTGCGCTAAGCGCGTCAAAACCTCCGGACTGGAGAGAACACGTAATCGGGCATTCCGTTCGCAGCTTCGCGCGGCCATTAAAGATGTCCGCAACGAAACGAATAAAGAAGAAGCACTTAAGAAGCTCAAAACGGCTACTTCTATTCTGGACAAGGCCGCCGGCTATGGTCTGATCCACAAGAACAACGCGGATCGCAATAAGTCTCGCCTGGCTACACACGTTCAGAAACTTGGTTAGGCCGCTCACCGGTTTCCCCGTCAAAGCATCGCCCCGCGCCGACAGCGCGGGGTTTTTCGCTGCCCGTCAACCAAGGCCGACGGACCGTTAACACCACGGCTCCCAATCTACCCGCGGCCCTGGCGGCTTACAACCATTTTTTTAGCGATTCAGGATATAGACCTGGCCATCGAAAACGGCCGTGCGGCGTGACTGCTCGCGATAGAGAATCAAATCGTGAAGGAACGCCTCTTTTTCTTCCGTCGTACTTTCCGAGGCCAGCACGGAAACCGGAAAATCGATATTGAGCACGCGGCAGTCGCTGGCCACTCTGATCAAATTGGGCGGATACAGACGTTCCGAAGCTGCGGCACTGACAAGATCCCGCAGATCGAAGGAAGGAAGGGTCAGCCGGCCGGTTACCGAGGCCACTTTCAATGGCGTGTTCGGTCGAACTCCGCTGCTCAAAGCCGGTATATAACCGCCGGTCCGGTTGATGGCCCGAAACAACAAACCCAGTGCAGCCGGACAACCGATACGGCTGGAATGACGCATATGCAAAAAGACTGTCCGCTGATCGCAGAATTCCAGTCGGGCGGTTAGATACCCCGACGGAGCGGTCTTTTCTTCATTATCGACAATAAACTGGTCGGCGTGCTGGACCGTCAGTCCGACCAGATCGCGAGAGGTCAGGCCGGTAAGATTCAATCGATCCGCCGACAGCTTCAGACGCTCGCGGGAACAAACCTGAGCCGGGACATGGCTCAAACCATTTTGACAGAGTTCTTCGAAAAGCTCGCTCTGTTCCAGCAGAAGATAGTCGCCCTCATCGTCGGCCGTCACCAGAAAAGGATGGCGGATAATCGATGCCTGCTCCGTCCCGGAAGGATTGTCCGGCTCGGCCCACTCAAACCGGCTGATTCGCTCAACCGGGAGGATTCTAACGCAAGTAAAGACATTCTCTCTCACGTCCGGAATTAAAGCAAGCCCTGTGCCCCGCTGAATAAACGAAGAAGCCCGGGCACATTTTTCCTCCGGCAGCCGATAAATACCCTTCGGACATATAAAACCCGGCCCGGTCTCAGTCCGACCGGTTAGGACTATTTTCACATATTATGCAAGCGAAGATACCTGCGGCGGTGCCTTTTCCGGCTTATTCCACCGAGGGAGGCGGCGACGGCGCCGGACCGCTCCTGAACAGATATTCAATAAAGTAAACAAGGTCACCCGTATCAATGCCCGGATAACCGTCAATATCCGCCTGCTCAGGATAAGTCGGCGGTTCCAGCGTAATGAACAGATATTCGACCAGAAGCATAAGGTCGGAAATGTCCACCGTCCCGGACCGGTCCAGATCACCGTGGGTAAACACCTGGGACCCGCCACCGAAGAATTCGGCAACCTTAGCCACCAGTGCCGTGGCCGAAGCGGGACTCAGATAGTAGATCGGGAAACCCAGAATTACCCGTTTGCCCCCGGGACCGTCGTAAGCCAGCCCGCAGGGGTCACCTTCGGTATTCGGATCGTCGTATTTTGAATCGTAGGTATAGATAACCGTCGCTTCCGGTCGCGGGGTAAGACGGGCGATATCGTTGAAAGCCGCCCGGCCGCGTGAAGGATCGATCTGAATCGAGGGCCAGCCGTCCTGACCGAACGCCCCCTGAAAATCCGGAGTGCTCCAGATAGCGTAATCGCTTACCTGAAATTCCTCGAAAAGCATATGATCCGTCGATATCGGCCGGCTGCTCCAGTTTTGTACGGTTCTGAATCCCGCCACCAGCATGTTGGTATTGAAACTCAGATACCACCGGAGCAACTCTTCATTATTGCCGATAGTTTTCGTGGCGTTGTCATCATCAATCCAGAAAATCGAGGAGTACTGACCCACCTGCCCGTCTGTCACCAGCGAAGTCGGTTTATCAGCAATCACGAGAGCATAGCCTGTCTCCGCAAAAATGGTATCAAGATACCCCTCCTGCGCCTGTTGATCCGGCAGTGAGCTTACCTCGGTGGTGAACTCGTCGACAACCACGATTCCACCGTCAAAACTCACGGGGAAAAGACTCACTTCATCGGACGGAGCCGACTCATAACCATCGGCATCAACCGCCGTTAAACGATAAGTGTAACCGACATGAGCGGTAACACCGAGATCGACAAAAGCCGTGTCGGTTATTCCGGTTTGGTAAAGCCCAAAACCGTCCAGCGAACCGATTCGGCGATAAAGATTGAAGTGTGAGAAGTCCGCCTCGGTAGACGGCGACCAGCAAAGCGAAAGCGTCGTCTGCCCGCTCTGACCGACAACGTTCCGGGGTGCTCTGGGCACGAGTTGCGGCGTCTCGCTGCCTTCTACCCCGGTCAGAGCACGGTAACCATCGGGCGTCTCACCTATCGCGAGAAAATAATAAGGCACCCCCTCGGACAAACCTTCGACAACCCAGTCGGAATCCCCGGCCGGGACCATCGCAGAGTCGTCGTACCCACCCGGTGAAACACCCCAGTACAAATGGTAGACACAATCGTCGCTGCGGTCACTCCAGTGTATTTCCAGCGACTGACCATCGCCCACATCGACTATATTCTCGACCGTCACCGGATAGGCCGTTTCGGCGGTCACGGCCAACGACACCAGGGCGGCCTTGACAACCTCCGCCATGTACGGGAAATCCATACGGCTGGTCAGGTCCAGGTTGGTATGCCAACCGTCGTCGTTGAAATCACCTTCAATGTTGTTGACAACGTTAAAACCGTGACGGTAAAACGAGTAATGATCGGAACTGGCCCCCATGCTGGCAATAACCGGAATGATATCACTCACCCGTTCGGCGGTTGTCGACATTAAATCGCGATATGCCAGGTTGCTTCCACCACTGATATTGAAATTCCAGTAGTCGTCTTCGGTATATCCCACCATATCGTAGTTGAACATCACCTCCAGCGCGGCCTCCTCGGCGGCAAAAGCCTCAGCCGCCGCTTCCGAACCGACCAGACCGACTTCCTCGGCCGAGAAAGGAATAAACACCACGGTCTTCCTCAACGGCACATCGGCCAGTACCCGTGCCACCTCCATAACCAGAGCCGTGCCGGAACCGTTGTCGTCGGAGCCGGGAGCGTAGACCATCGGTCCGGGATCAACCAGAGTAATAGCATCATAATGGGCCCCTATTACGACTATCTTATCCGGTTCACTGAGACCCGGCTTGACCACCTTTATATTATAATGAGTCCCGCCATCCCACTCGAAAGCGGGGGTAGTCAGGTCGGTATATCCCCAATCGGTGAATTTCTGCACCAGCCAGTCCCGAGCCCGGTCGATGGAATCAGTCCAGATATAACGGGTATAGAAATCCTCAAGGCGCTTGTTAAAAGCGTAGATCGAATCCTGACTGACCAAACCGGCCAGCGTATCCGCGGGGTAAGCGGCAGGCACCGGCGCACCGACCGAAGGTGCAACGTAACGAAAACGAATTGTCCTTTCGGCCAGCGGCACGACTTTCAATCCGCTTCGGTCGGCTAATAGCCTCGCCCCGGTCTGACTGAGCGAAACTAATCGCAAACCCGCGTCCAATCGAACCACCAGCCCCAGTTGTTCCAAGTCCACCAGGTCTGCCGGTCCGGGATGCGGCGGGCGCATAACGAAATACAGCCGTTCGGGGTCGGTGTCGGCAAGAATGATTTCCGGGGCAAGGCCTTTTGCCGCCAGCGCTCCGCGCTCAGCCGGGCTTACCGACACGAGAAATCGGTTGTCGATTCGGCCATAGGCATGATCGCATATGCTCTCGGCTGTCTCAGCCTGAGACTGATTGTCGATCTCGATCCACCCTATATCGTCGGCCCCGGCCCCGGCAAACGTCAGGCACAGAGCACACCCCCACAACAGACCTCGCACTGTTCGTAACATCCTTCCCTCTTTCAGACAAATAACCGAGTGTTCCCTACTTCAAATAACGAAGGAGACGTCGATATGTTCAACACCTCGGTTATCCGAAAGTGCAAGGCATGGCTGCGAGGGATCGTCCGCCACCGCAAGCCGACCGCCTCAGGATTCAAATGTTCAGAGGAAAATACCTTTTTGAATGGGCTTAAACTGAGCTTTGGAGTCAGCCGGGGAAGTTGAAAGGGGCGCCGTTTGGCCCTGCGGCATGCTGGGATATTCATTGGGCGGAATCATGGTCTTGTTCTTCATCACCGGAACGTAAGCCAGGGCTACTTCAAAAAAAGTCATATACTCGGCCAGTATCTTCTGTCGCTGAGGATTTGTCGCAACCGAAGCCGTCCTGTTGATTATACTGAAAATAAACTGAGGATTGGAAGAACTGATTCTCACTTGCCTTATCTTCTGCTCGGCCAGAGAATCCCGGATGAACTGAAGAACCGCAAAAAAGGCCCCGAACTCCAGATCTATCGCCTCTCCCTCGGCCCGGCATTTGAAAAGGATACCATACGACGGGATGGCAAACAGAATCATCCCCCGACTGAACCCGTGAGAATCAAGATAGGGATCTTCATGAGGTTGAACGAGCGACCCGATGTGGCAATCAAGGTGTTTGGTAACCTTTTCCATAGCCGTAAAGCGAGCAAGTCCGATGCCGCGCCGGAATTGTCACGCTAAGCGGCTTTGTAGCAATAGATTACGGAAGGGGTCAGCCCTGTCGAAAAAAGCTGCGATGGTGCTCTTTTTCAGGATAGTTGAAAGCGAAGGACCTATGCCTGTTCCACCGATTCCTTCAGCTTGGCTTTCAATTCCGGACGAGCCTCGATATACTTGCCTTTGGCCGTGGCGTAGACTTCTCCCTCGGGTCCTGTTGCTTCTCCTTCCGTCAGATAAATACGCCCCCTGGCGGCAGTCTGGCGGCCGACGAAACGCAGATGCTTACCGGTCGGAACGGGGCGATGGAAACGAACGGTCATTTCAGCGGTAACGGCATAAATTCCCTTGGCCAGAATGGCTTTTATCATCACCTCGTCCAGCATGGCTGAGATGACTCCGCCGTGGTAAATGCCCCGATAGCCTTCGAATGTGTCCCGGGCTACGATTTCAGAAACTGCCTTCTCGCCATCGAAAAAGAACCTGGCCTGAAGGCCGTGCTCATTGCAGTCACCACAGACAAAGCAGCGGCTATACTTGACTATTTCTTCCATGTGCTCTTAATACGGAATTGCGGATAAGATGTCAACGGACCAAAAAAAAGGCCCGCCATAACGACGGGCCCGGTGGTCTTCGACAGGTAAATGATTCCGACCTTACGGATTACAGACTTGCTCTTCGTAGGAAGTGCTCAGATCATCCGTATTCGTGACGTCAACCGAGGCTACGCCATCGTCGAAGGTCGCCGTAAAGACCCATTCCGTGGAGGACGGGTTGGCGGTGCCATTCTGACGCGTATAAGTAACATTCACCTGAACCGTACCGGTAGCCGGACAGCCGGTATCCCAGCCGGTGATTTTCTTCTGAACCGTGACCTCACTAACGGCGGCCTCGATAGTCCAGTCTTCCCAGACGGTTGAGTCCGTGGTGACCAGCTTCGAGTGAATATCCGTATTGACATTACCATTAATGGTAGCCGCAACGTTATCGATATTCGTCAGGTCAAGGTCAGACTGAAGGCTCGTATTGGCATAGCTGACGGTCGTGTCACCATGAGTACAGGTGTAATAGTGAGTAAACGTCAGCTCGTCGGCCCCGACCGCATCCGCCTGAGCCACACCGCGATACAGATACTGGAGCGAATCGATAATGGCAATACCGACCCCGGCCTCCAGATCGCTGGCGAACCAGACGAACCAGTTGTCGACTTCAACCGATGAATCCGGAATCAATGGACCCAGCAGTCTGTCATCGATAATGTCAGTGGAAGTGACCCCGGCAACACTGATGCCCGCGTCGAACCGGGCGACAGTGGTATCGAGGTGTTCATTCACCTGGGCCGTGACTGCTTCAAGCACGTAATCAACAACATTGTTATTGTTGATAGTCGGTGGATTGTCGTCGTCGGAGCACCCAAACAGCACCAGCCCGACGGTACACAGGGCAATTATACCCACCAGAAAAAGAGAATTGCGGAAACGCATTCTGCGACTCCTTTCGTTTGCTCTAGCTCCCGCTGGTGGATCAATCGCCAGGCCCAGGTTACTTGAGCAGAAAAGCCATTATCGCTTTCTGGATGTGCAGCCTGTTTTCCGCTTCGTCAAAGACCACCGATTGCGGACCGTCCATCACCTCGTCGGTGATTTCCCGACCACGTTCTGCGGGTAAACAGTGCAACACTATCGCCTGCGGATTGGCCCCTGCCAGCAGTTCGCTATTTACTTGAAATCTCCTTAGTTTGCTTTCCTTTTCCTCAGCCAGATGTTTCTGACCCATAGAGGCCCAGACATCTGTATAGACTACATCGGCATCACTAACCGCTTCTTTAGGGTCGTCAGTGAGGAGAACTGTACTTCTGGGATTAGATTTGGCCTTCTCCAAAATCCCGGCATCCGGCGGCGTATCCTTGGAAGTGCCGATCCGCAGATCGATGGGAAGCAACGAGGCCAGATTCAGCCAACTGTTGGCGATATTGTTGCCATCGCCCAAAAAGGCAATACGGTAGCGGTCTTTCGGCCCCAGGTGCTCGGTAACCGTATAATAATCCCCAAGAATCTGACAGGGATGAACCAGGTCGGTCAGACCGTTAACGACAGGCACCGAGGCGTATTTGGCGAGTTCTTCGACATCGGAGTGGGCAAAAGTGCGAATCATTATCAGACCGACAAAACGCGACAGAACCCGGGCGGCATCGGCCACCGATTCACGCTGCCCCAGTTTGATTTCATTGTCGGTTATGTACAAGGCGTTGCCGCCCAATTCGCTGATACCGACCTCAAACGATACCCTGGTACGCAGGGAAGCCTTGGTAAATATACAGGCAACCGATTTGCCCGCCAGCGGCTTGGGCGCGCTCTCTTTGCTCTTCATCTGACGACAGAGATCGAAAACCTGACCGACTTCTTCGGCGCTGAAATCGGTTATCTGACAAAACGAACGGGCCATGCTGCCTCCTGTAGATTAAGTATGATTACGTTTCCGTTTTTTCCGTGGAATTAAATCCGTAAGGACAACCAAGTCAAGCATCTCGGAACAAACCCGCCTGAGGCAAAACCCTTGCATCTTGTAACTTGCCTGACAATATTACGTACTTCATAATGAAGTAGTGAAAGCGAACCTGACAGACAGCGCAAACGATGAGAAATAGAACGGTTTTATTGGCCTTGGCTCTTATTCTGATTGGGGTGCTTTTTACCCTGAAAGGTCTCAATATCCTGTTCTTCAACTTCGGGGATTTTATCACTCTGGCTTTTCCGCTTGGGCTTATCCTTATCGGCCTGTGGATGATAGCTCGTCGCCACCGTTCCCCATATGCGTCCCCGTTCGACCACACTTACCACGCTTCTCCCTCACCTTCGGCAACGGCATCGACAGCACAGCCGAGCGACGAAGCCCGGGACAACACCACCGGCGAGCCCTCGCCCCAGAGCAGCCGAGTGTCTCAAATGCCGGGGACCGGTCCTTCGGGTAAAGTGAAATACGAAAGATTCTTCGGTGACATGTTCATCGACTGCAATAATGTTAATTTGCAAAATGTCGAGGTTTCCATATTCCTGGGTGATGTGGAGATAAAACTGCACGGAGGACGACTCGCGCACGGTCTCAATCGCATGGTCATCTCCGGGTTCGTCGGCGACGTCAGAATCCTCGTCCCTCACGACATGCCGGTTTACGCCCAATGCTCGAATTTCATCGGTGACATTGAGCTTTTCGGACGACAGACATCCGGTTTCGGCAATAATCTGGAAGCCCAAACGGCCAACTACAGCAACGACCGGGACAGGCTGTATATCGCCATCAATTATTTCATTGGCGACATCAGAATCTATGTTGTCTAATCGTAACGCCGCCGGATAAGACGGACTCCCACCGACCCCTTTTTACAGAATATACCTGCTGAGGTCCTCGTCTTCGATAATCCGGGAGAGTTTTTTATCTACGGCGCGGGCACCGATAGTGATTTTACGTTTCTTTTCGGGCGGGTCGTACAGCGTGTCTTCCAGCAGAGTGGTCATAACGGTATGCAACCGCCGGGCCCCGATGTTCTCGGACCGACTGTTGACATCTTCGGCGATCTGCGCGATTCTCGCGATCGCGTCTTCGGTAAATTCCAGCGTTATACCTTCGGCGGCCAGCAGGGCCTGATACTGCTTGACTAAAGCCGCCCGCGGCTCGGTGAGAATACGCTCGAAATCGGCGGCCTCGAGAGAATCAAGCTCGACCCTAATGGGAAAACGTCCCTGAAGCTCAGGAATAAGATCGGATGGATTGGTGCCGTGAAAAGCCCCGGCGGCAATGAACAGAATGTGGTCGGAGTGAACCATACCGTACTTCGTCATCACGGCCGACCCCTCCACTATCGGCAGGATATCGCGCTGCACCCCTTCGCGCGAGACGTCCGGGCCGGTTTTGGCATCGCCTCCGGCGATCTTGTCGATCTCATCTATGAACACGATCCCCGATTCCTGCACTCTTTCCAGAGCTTCCGTGATTACGTCATCCATATTGACCAGCCGGGCCACCTCTTCACTCAGGATAAATTGACGCGCTTCCTTAATGGTCATTTTCCGGCGCTTGGTCTTCTTGGGCAACAACCCGGAGAAAACCTCCTGAAAATTGACCCCCAGCTCTTCCATGCCCATCGGTGAAAATATCTCCACAACCGGGAATTGCTTCTGCGGCGCGTCCAGTTCCACCTCGCGCTCGTCGAGCTTGCCGTCCTCGAGCATCCGCCGAAACTTCTCCCGCGTACGGGCGACGGTATCATCGGACGGCTCCTCGTCGACCCCGGAGTGGGGTTTTCTCACCGGGGGACCGATCAGAAGGTCCAGAAGCCGCTCAACCGTAGCCTCGGCGGCCTTGGCCTTTTGCTGCACCGATTGCTCCTGCTTGACCATATTGACGGCGATATCGACCAAATCGCGGATCATTGACTCCACATCGCGTCCCACATAACCGACCTCGGTAAACTTGGAAGCCTCAACCTTGATGAAAGGCGCTCCCGCCAGATCGGCCAAACGGCGGGCGATTTCGGTTTTCCCCACGCCCGTAGGACCGATCATTATAATGTTATTGGGCATGATTTCGGACCGGAGTTCGTCGGGCGCGTTTTGACGCCGCCAGCGGTTACGCAGAGCTATCGCCACCGATTTCTTGGCCTCGGCCTGACCCACGATATGTCGGTCCAGATGCGCAACGATTTCCTTAGGCGTAGGATAGTTATTTTTCATTTGATCGTTACCACGTTGATATTCGAGTTCGTATAGATACAAATGTCGGCGGCGATTTCCAGAGCCTTGCGAGCAATAGTCTCGGCGGAAAATTTGGGATTGGCCTGTATAAACGCCCGCGCGGCGGCGAGTGCATAGGTTCCGCCGGAACCGATAGCCACGATCCCGTCATCGGGTTCAATGACGTCTCCGGTACCGCTGATCAGAAAGATATGTTCTCCGTCGGTGACCGCGATAACCGCCTCGAGACGGTGCAGCATTTTGTCGGTGCGCCATTCTTTGGCCAGTTCCACCGAAGCCCGCGAAAGGTTCCCGGAATACTCATCGATTTTCTTCTCGAACAACTCGAACAAAGCCAGGGCATCAGCCGCAGCCCCGGCAAACCCGGCCAAAATACGACCTTCATGCATCGTACGTATCTTGGTGGCCGTCGCTTTCATCACCGTATCGTCAAGAGAAACCTGACCATCGCCGGCCATGGCCGCCTTCCCGTTATGGATCAGACCTATAATGGTCGTGGCGTGTATTTTCATGTGTTCCCTCATCAGTTCCCGGAACCGGAACGCGGATGGGCGCTCTGGTATACTTTTTTCATGGTCCCGGCCGTAACGTGAGTGTACTTCTGAGTCGTCGAAAGCGACGCATGCCCGAGAATCTCTTTAATGAGCATCAAATCGGCCCCGTTTTCCAGCATATGGGTGGCGAACGAATGCCGCAGGGTATGGGGCGTGAAATCCAGCCCTTCCGCATGGCCGAACTTTTTGACTAAGCGATCAACCGATCTCACCGATAACGCCCCGCCCGAACGATTGAGAAACATAGCGGCGTTTTTCACTTCTTTCTCGGCCATAAAATCTTCACGCCGTTTCAGGTATTCCCGAAGGTCCGCCATCGTCTTTTCCCCTATCGGCACTATCCGCTCTTTGTTGCCTTTGCCGACCACCCTGAGCATTCCCCGGATCATATCGACATCGCCCATTTCCAGACCGGCCAGTTCTTCGCGACGTAATCCCGTAACGTAAAGAAGTGCAATCATCAAATAATCACGCCAGTAACCGTAGCTGTTCTTGTCCGTACGAACGCCGCCGTGCTCAAACAGCCGGGCGGCCTCGCGCTGGGGCAGAAAACCCGGCAGTTTTCGGGTAAACTTTATCCGGGGAAGTTTGAACAAATAAGAACGACCGTCCGGAACCGTAACAAGATACCTCTGGAAGCTCGACAGCGCCGACAGGAATCGTGCCAAAGTCCGGTTGGACACCCCGGCCTCGGATCGCTGCCGCAGGTACAGACGCAGCAGAAGCGGATCGTTACGGGGAGTACCGGGAAGAGCGGCATATTGCTCGGCAAGGAAATCTGTCCACGGCTTCAGATCGCGACGGTAAGCTTCCACAGTCCGCGGCGAACGATGTCTGGTTTCTACAAGGTCTTTAAGAAACCCCTCCAGCGCCTTTTCCAACATGGCCGCATGATATTCAAAAAGGCTATCGGGGTCAACGCCTTTCACACCGGTGTGGTCCGGAACGTTGCCGGTCTGTCTTGCACGGTGTTTTATCCCGGTCACCGGACCCCGGTTAAAACGGTTCGATTGACCCCGAAGTTGTTCAGCGACAAGCACCTCAGGGAATAAAGAAAAAGACGGACCAAACCGACAATTATAAAGACAAACATGTTATCGGAAGTCATTCGGACCGACGGCCATTCCTGACTGAATACCACCGAATGACAGCAAGAGACATTGGAATCGCTGTTCACAGCAAAGGTGGGCTGAGGGAGAGACAGACCCACAGGACCATCTTTCGGAGAGCAATGAGGATGTCCACAGTTAATAACAAACCGAGCATAGTATCGAAACGACGAGCCTCGACCCGAACTGTTCTTATCTTAGCCGGAATAGGGCTTACCCTGTCACTGCTGGCTATGTTCCTACAACGATACCTTGAGCACCGGGAAATCGCGGCCAATTTTTACACCGACGCCAGCCAGGTTATTTCCGCCTCCGACAGAGCCATAACCAATCTTATAGACGACCTGGAATATGTCAGTAGCATCTATGCCGCCTCGCAGACGGTGGAACGGCGCGAGTTCCGGGTATTCGTTCGCCACCTGCTGGATAACAGCCCCGGCCTTATGGAAGTCCAATGGATACCGGTCGTAAAAAACTCCCAGCGGGAGGCTTTCGAATCCGCCGCCAGACAGAAAGGCCTGAAGGACTATCGTATAACGGAATATGACCTGAAAAGAGGTCTGGTCAGGGCCGCGACACACGACAGATATTACCCGGTCCTTTACTCCGAATCCATCGAGCGGATGAAAAACGAACCGGGATATGATCTGGCCAGCAATCCGGCCTTTCGAGAGGCCCTTGACCGGGCTGCTCGTTCCGGGAAAATCGCTGCTACCGGCGGGACTCTCCGTTCGCTGCAAAACGGCTTGCCTACCGACCTGACCGCCTTTCTTCCGATTTACCGTAAAAACGCCCCGGTGGAACCTGCGGCCAGAGGTCACCAGGATATAATGGGCTTCGTAGCCGGCCGATATCGAATCGAAAACGTGCTCAATATCGTCCTGGCACAGCTCGGTCTGAGCACCTTCACTCTCACCATTCTCGATTTATCTCAGTCGCAGGACACGACACCCGAAGATGAGACACTGCTGACCCGCCAACTGACGAACGAACTGCTGAGCGATGAAGACAAACAGTTAAACGACTTCGCGTATCTCCATCAGCTCAAGGTGGGTGGCCGCCAGTGGGCACTTATCTGTTCCGCCGGTGAAGAGTACATAGCCGAAGGCAAAACCTGGAAACCGTGGGGTATCTTCGGAATCGGGCTACTCATCACCCTGTTCGTAGTCAATCGCAAACATACCCGGCAGCTTCTGGAGATACAGCGTGACCACCTGCAAGAATTGGTCGAGGAGAAAACAATCGGTCTGCGAAGATACAACAAAAAGCTTAAAGAGCGCATTACAAGAGGACAGCAGACCGAAGAAGCCCTGAGAAAAAGCGAAGAGCGACTCAATCTCGCTCTCGATGCGGTCAATGATGGCCTGTGGGATTTCAATCCACAGACGGGAGACTGTTATTTCAGCCCGCGCTGGTTCACCATGCTCGGCTATGGACCCGGGGAAATATCCCGGTTTTATAAGGACTGGACCTATCTGGTTTACCCGGAAGATCTCCCGAACGCCGAAGCGAAAATTCAGACCTCCCTCCAGACCGGTGAAGATCTCTTCACCGAATTCCGCATGAGAGCCAAAGACGGCCGATGGGTATACATACAAAGTCGGGGAAAAGTGGTTGCCTGGGATGATAACGGACAAGCCATACGTATGGTCGGCACCCACAGCGACGTTACGGCCCGTAAACAGGCCGAGGAAGCGTTCAGGAAATCAGAAACCGAGAAGCAGGTGATTCTCGATTCTCTGGCCGAACAGGTTATTTACCTGGATCTGAAAATGAACATCCTCTGGGCTAATCGGACCGCTTGTGAATTTCTCGGGGCGACGCGCAAGGATATAATCGGTCGCAAATGCTACAAGGCCTGGGGAAACCGAGAAAAGCCTTGCCTCGATTGTCCGGTAATACTCGCCCGCCAGAGCGGTCACCAGGAATTCTCGGACACGCATACGCCCGACGGAAGATTCTGCCATGCTCAGGGATACCCGGTACGAGACGACAACAACCGCGTGATCGGTATGGTCAAACTCAATCTCGACATCACCGAAAGACACCGGGCCGAACAGGAACTGAAAACCTTTATGGCCAAACTGGAGCGCAGCAATCGCGAGCTTCAGGATTTCGCCTCGGTGGCCTCGCACGATCTGCAGGAACCGTTGCGGAAGGTTCAGACTTTCGGCAATCGTCTGGCCTCGGTTCTGGGAGATTCCCTGGACGAAAAGCCTCGTGATTATCTCGAGCGCATGCTAAACGCCACCCGACGTATGCAGAACCTGGTCAACGATCTCCTGACCTTTTCACGGGTAACGACAAGAGCAAAACCATACACCCCGACCGATCTCAACGCCGTGGTGCAGGGCGTCCTGTCCGATCTGGAAGTGGCGATTGAACAAACCCGGGGCCGGATTGATATCGGCGAGTTGCCCACTATCGACGCCGACCCGACCCAAATGAGACAGTTGCTGCAAAACCTCATCAGCAATGCCCTCAAATTCCATCACCAGGACCGTCGACCGGTCGTAGAGATATCCGCGGATTTCATCATATCCCCTGTCGATCCGACGGGATGTTGCGGCGAAAATTGCGAGTATTGTCGGCTCACCGTTCGAGACAACGGGATAGGCTTCGACGAAAAATACTCCGACCGGATTTTCGCGGTATTTCAACGCCTGCACAGCCGCAACCAATACGACGGCACCGGGGTCGGCCTGGCGGTCTGCCGCAAGATCGTCGAACGTCATGGGGGAACGATAACAGTCACCAGCCAGCCCGGTTGCGGTACAACTTTCACCGTGCTCCTGCCGGTACGGCAACAGGAAGAAGGAAGCGCTTATGAGCATTCGGTCCAAACCGATCTCAATCCTGTTGGCTGAGGACGACCCCGATGACGCCCTGATGGTTCAGGAGGCACTTAATCACTGTCGACTGACAATAAGCCTGACAATCGTCGACAATGGCGAAGAACTGCTGAATTATCTCAGGCATACACAGCAACAGGACCACGCGGATACTGTCGAGCCACCCCGTCTCATCCTGTTGGATCTGAACATGCCCCGCATGAACGGGCGGGAAGTTCTGGCTGAGATAAAAAGGGATCCCAGGCTGCGTTGTATTCCCATAGTGGTACTTACTACGTCACAAACCGACGATGATATCAATCGGAGTTATGAACTTGGAGCCAATTCGTTCATAACCAAGCCCATGTCGTTCGAATCCCTTGTCGATACCATGCAAACGCTGACTAAGTACTGGTTCGAAATAGTCGAACCGCCATCAATCAGTAAAGGCGAAAAAGATGTACGATACGCTGATTAGAGTTCTGATGATCGACGACGACGAAGATGATTTTCGGATCGTGAACGATCTTCTTTCCGAAGTCCCGGGAGCAACATTCAAAGTCGATTGGGCGGGATCGTACGAGAAAGGTCTCGATGCAATCGCTACCGACTGTTACGACGTACATCTGGTCGATTATCGCCTGGGCGAACACGACGGTCTGGAACTGATCAGGAAAGTGTTGAAATGCGACCATGGACACACCGCTCCCTGCATTCTCCTGACAGGCCAGGGCGACCACGAAGTTGATATTGCGGCGACCAAAACGGGGGCCGCCGACTATCTCACCAAAGAATCGCTGGACCCTTATCAACTGGAACGATCAATCAGGTATGCCGTGGAGCGGCACCGCGCCTCCCGGCGTCAGAATGAACTTCAGCAAAAACTGGAACGGGCGCGTCGGATGGAATCCCTCGGCGCTCTGGCCGGCGGGGTGGCCCATGACCTGAACAATATGCTCGGGCCTCTCGTCGCCTACCCGGAGCTGATTCTCATGAGCCTGGACGAAAACAGCCCGATCAGGGCCGACGTCGAAAGAATCGGCAAGGCCGCCACGGATGCGGCCAATGTCATCCAGGATCTGCTTACTCTGGCTCGTCGCGGTCGTTACGAAATGGAACCGCTGGACCTGGTGCAAACCGTCAAAGATTACCTCGAGTCGCCCAGCGCTCGGGACACCAGGAAGCGAAAACCCGAAGTGGATCTGATCGTAAATCTCCCCGAAGACCCGACCATAATCATGGGCTCGCCCACGCATCTTTCCAAGGCCATAATGAATCTCTTCGTCAACGCCTTCGATGCCATCGAGGTCAGCGGAACGGTTACTCTCACCGTTTCTCGCCGGCATATCACTCAGCTCTCCAGCGGATTCAGCCGGGTCGAACCCGGCGATTACGTCATGCTTGAAATAAGCGACAGCGGTGTCGGCATTCCCCCGGAGAACATCAGCAAAGTATTCGAGCCATATTATTCCACCAAAACCATGGGACGAAGCGGCAGTGGCCTGGGCCTGTCGGTGGTATACGGCATTGTCAAAGACCACAAGGGCTATTACGACATTCTCTCCGATGTCGGTCAGGGCACCCAATTCCAGTTGTTTTTCCCGGAATGCGAAGAGAACACAAGAGAAACCGCCCCCGATCTGTCCAACTGCAACGGCAACGAGTCGATTTTGGTCGTGGACGATGTCGAGGACCAGCGCCGTCTGGCTAAACGCCTTCTGTCCAGCTTCGGTTACGACGTCTATACCGTTGTCTCGGGCGAAGAAGCTTTGAAATTCATTCAGAGACGAGCGGTCGATATCGTCGTTATCGACATGGTTTTGCAGGGTGATTTCGACGGCCTTGACACCTATCGCCACATTCTCAAATTATACCCGCAGCAGAAAGCCGTAATAGTCAGTGGCTTTTCGAAGACTGAACGTGTCGAGGAAATGAAGCAGATCGGTGCCGGAGCTTATATAAGAAAACCGTACACTCGTCGAACTATCGGCAAAGCGGTACGCGACGAATTGGACAGACAGCCAACGGGTGTAACGATATAAAAATCACGCCGGAAACGGCGGCCGTTGCAAATACTACGCCGTAGAGCTTTCCTTCGCTTTGTCCTCGATCACTTCGTGTTTACACTGAGGACAGCGCAGATAATCACCCTTCACCTTGGAGTGCTTCTGTAGCATGAACGGGTGTTTGCATACCGGACAGGGAGTATTTACAGGACGATCCCAAGACGCGAAGTCACACTTGGGATAATTGGTACAACCGTAGAACGTGCGACGGGTCCGGGTGGTCTTCTCCACAATCTCTCCGTCACAACCTTCCTTCGGACATTTGATCCCCAGAGTCAGGGCCTTGGTATTCTTACACTCGGGATAGTTCGAGCAGGCCAGAAACCTTCCGAAACGACCGGTTTTGACAACCATGTCGGCACCGCACTTGTCGCATTTCTCGTCGGTCTTGTTCCGGGCTTCTTCCTCCGGCAAAGGGCGCGTGCTCCGGCACTTCGGCCACCCGGAACAGGCCAGAAATCTTCCGTTTCTCCCCCATTTGATGACCATCGGCAGCCCGCACTTCTCGCACTTGATATCGGTTTCTTCGACCATGGAAGCCTTGATCTCACTTAGCTTCCCTTTGAGCGAGTCTATCGTCTCCACAAACGGCTTATAAAAACTACCCACGACTTCCACCCAGTTATCACTGCCGCTTTCGACCAGATCGAGTTCACGCTCCATCTCGGCGGTGAAAGCGACATTGAACAGATTCGGGAAGTATTGAGTAAGTATACCGCTGACGGCCGTACCGAGATCGGTGGGGCGGAGTTTCTTCTCAATCAGATCGACGTATTTGCGGTCTTTCAGGGTGGAAATAATACTGGCATAAGTGGACGGTCGACCGATACCGTCGGCCTCCAGACGCTTGACCAGCATGGCCTCGGAGTACCGGGCCGGCGGTTTGGTGAACGACTGGTTTGGCATCACCTTGACCAGCGTAAGAGCATCTTTTTCCTTCAGATCGGGAAGGTTCTCGACACCGTTTTCGTCGCCGTTTTCATCCGCTTCCTTCTGCTCGTGATACAGCCTGAGGAAACCGTCGAAAATCAGCTTCTGGGCAGAGGCACGCAAGATGCAGTTGTCGGCGGTGATATCAATAGTCTCGACATCGAATCTGGCGTCTGTCATCTGCGAAGCGACGAATCGATTCCAGATCAGGCTGTAAAGCTTGAACTGCTGCGCGGTCAGGTACTTTTTGACCTTCTCGGGCGGCAGATCAAGAGAGGTGGGGCGAATAGCTTCGTGAGCATCCTGGGCCTGCTTCTTTTTCCCATAAACATTGGGCTTGGCGGGCAGGTACTTATCGCCGAATTCTCCCCCGATATACTCACGGACAGCCCGGATGGCTTCACCGGCCACTCGGGTGGAATCGGTACGCATGTACGTAATCAACCCGACCGGTCCCTGCGATCCTATCTCCAAACCCTCGTACAGCTTCTGAGCAATGGACATAGTCTGTTTGGGAGAGAAACCGTATACTTTGGCCGACTCCTGCTGCAAAGTTGAGGTAATAAAAGGAGCCGAGGGATGCCGCTCGCGCGTGGCTTTCTTGATTTTATCAACAACAAGCGAGGCTTTCTTGAGGGTCGCTTCAATAGCTTTCGCCTCTTTGGCGGACCCGATGACGATCTTGTTTCGCCCGGCCTCACCTGCTTTGACTACTGTCTGGCCGTCGATTTTATAGAGATTGGCCGAAAACTGCTCTTCATTCTCGGTGGCCAGAAGAGTCTTGATCTTCCAGTATTCTTCGGGCTTGAAGCTTGCGATCTCCTGTTCCCGCTCGCAGACCAGCCGCAGAGCCACCGACTGTACTCGTCCCGCCGAAAGATTGCGGGCCACTGTCTGCCACAAAACAGGCGAAACCATATACCCGACAAGGCGATCAAGGACCCGTCGGGCCTGCTGAGCATTGACCAGATCAATGTTTATCTGGCGCGGCTTCTTGATGCTTTCAGATACCGCCGATTTGGTGATTTCGTTGAAAGTAACACGCAGCAACCGGGCTTTGGTATCAGCCAGTTTACCGGCCACGTGCCAGGCGATGGCCTCACCCTCGCGATCAGGGTCCGGCGCCAGGTAAACGGTTTCCGCGCCCTTGGCCGCTTTCCTCAACTCCTTAATGATCTTCTCTTTGCCCCGGATTACGGTATAATCGGGCTTGAAGTCGTTTTGTGGGTCCACACCCAGTTTGGACTTGGGAAGATCAACGATGTGACCGACGGTGGAGAGTACTTCGTAGTCCTTGCCGAGGAATCGGGTCAGCGTGCGAGATTTTGCAGGAGACTCGACAATGACGAGGTTCTTGGCCATCTATTGTTCCTGTGTGAGCAGTTGCTGTAACGTTATTCGGTATCGGAACGTTCGAAGGTAACTTTACCCTCAATTAACTCGCGCAGGGCAACAGCCGTCATTTTCCGGGCTTCAATATCAACCTCAGTCATACCGTCTTCGATCTGTTTCAGCTTGGCCAGGCGCCGAGCATTGAGATAACGAGCGTGTTGTGCGGCAACAATAACCGCCTCGTAGCGGTTCCTGGTCACTTTAGAAAGGCCATCAATCGGCAAATATCCCATCTGGTTTCCTCCGCTGTATTTTCTCGTCTAACCCGTGATTTTCCGAATTTGTTTCTTATCGTAAGTATCCACACGGCAACCGTGGGCCTCAACGATACTCAACACCTGTCTGACCGCCGTTCCAAGTTCCTCGTTTACAACGACATATTCGAAACCGAAGTCCTTGAACGACCGCATTTCCTGTATAGCGTTGTGCGAGCGCACCGCAAGTTGTGCAGGCGTTTCCGTTCCCCGGGCACGCAGCCGCTTTTTAAGCTCGGCAACGGACGGCGGCAAAACGAATATCGATATTGCGTCAGGGAAATCGGTTATAACTTTCTTAGCCCCCTGAACGTCAATATCCAGCAGAACCACTCCCCCCTTCCGGCGAACCTGTTCCAGCGGTCGTCGAGGAGTTCCATACTTATACAGATGAACTTTGAAGTGTTCGACAAAAAAGCCCTGCGCGACCAGTCGGTCGAACTTGTCGTCGTTCACGAAATAATACTCGCGTCCGTCGCGCTCCCCTCCCCGTCTTTCGCGGGTCGTGTAAGAAATCGAAAAAGACCACCCCTCCCGCCGTCTGGCCGACGAGAGCAGCTTGCGGCAAATCGAGGTCTTGCCGCCTCCCGAAGGAGACGAAATTATGACAATCCGGCCCGGTTTGTTCAAAGTATAACCCGTTCCTGCCGTTCTATTCCACGTTCTGCACTTGTTCGCGCAGCTTTTCGATTTCTTCCTTAAGGGAAATCACATGCGTCGAGATATCGAACTCGGCACATTTGGAACCAATCGTGTTAACTTCACGATTCATTTCCTGAAGGATAAAATTAAGGCGTCGCCCCACGGCGTCTTTGTCCTGAAGAGTACCGCGGAACTGCTCAAGATGACTCCTGAAACGGGTACACTCTTCCGCGATATCCGTACGTTCCGCAAAAACGGCTATCTCTTCCTCCAGTCTTGCGGAATCCCGTCGGGCCGAACCGAGCAACTCTTCAATACGAGCAGCCAGTTTCTCGGCGTAAATCTTTACAGCCCCAACCGTTAACTTCTCCACTTCGCCTATCAGGGCCGACATTTTACGAAGCCGTTGTTTCATATCACGGGCCAGGGCCTGACCCTCTTTGGCCCGCATGGCCAGCATCCTCTTGAGAGCCAGGGCACAAACCTGGGAAAAAACATCCCCGGATTTCTCCGGATCCACGGTTTCCCTGGTCGGCTTTGCCAAATCGGGGAATTGCAGCAAATCGCTGATAGCAATCTCGCCGCTCAGCTTCAACTCTTTTTGCAGTTGCTTCAACTGCCGATAATATGCCTTTGCCGCCACCTTATTAATGGTAAACCGATCAGCCGAATCATCGGGCTCTTCAAGATTGGCCACCAAAATCACCTTGCCACGGCTAACATCCGCCGCAAGCTGTTCTCTTACCTGAGGTTCCAGCGCCGACAAAGAACGAGGCAAACGCACCGATAACTCGCGAAACCGGCTGTTGATACTGCTGATCTCTACCGTGAGTTTACCCAGTTTGCTGTCTTTTTCCGCTCGGCCAAAGCCTGTCATCGAGTGCATATTACATCCCCGAAGAAAACAAGCCTGAAAAAAGGAGCCTGGATCGAAAATGTCAACCGATATTCTCGGACTCGACGTTATCGGGAAGTTCTGTTCCGAACGACAGAGCGTTCCCGGTCGATTATCAGACCGGATGGTGTATCCCGAACTACCGGCTTGTCCAGACTGGTCAGATCAGAAAGAATATAGGCAATCCGGCGAGCCGAATCACGAATAACACGAATTTTCCCCGACTGGTCGGATCTTAACTGCTCGACGTCGTTGAGCAAAAGTTCGGTTGCGCCAAGAATAGTCATAAGCGGGTTGTTAATCTCGTGGGCCAGAGTTCCGACAGTCAGATTCACAATATCTCCATCGGTCTGCTCCGACAATCGATTCTTACTGACCTGACAAGAGGTCGATGGCTGGGGCTGGTGGAGCCACATTTCAATAAGCCGAGGTATCGCCAGATGCGCCGTGTTCTCGTCGATAATGTACTCGTCGGCCAGACAGTCCGCGTCGGTACCATCCGAAGGAAAATTCTGCGACCGGCCGACCAGAATAACCATCATTGACGGACGCGACAAATGGGCGGTATCGAGAAACTGCCGGCACTGCCACTCCGGGAAATGACCGTTGACTATCGCGACATCATAACCGGCCTGTTCCAACTCCTGCACCGCCGCCGAGACTTCATCAAACCTTACGAGGACCAGCGACGGAAACGCGGCCGTCAGTTCCCTTTCGATCAGCAATGCCCGGTAACGATTGGGTTCAACCAGAATGACACGGATTCTGTCTGTCATAACTCTCCTCGCTTACCCGACATAACCGGAAACGTCATGTTTATAATAACCTGCGGACTCCCGCCGGTAACTGTCGCTCGCAGGTCCCCTCCCATAGCAAGAGCAAGTTCCCGGGCCAGAGCAAGATCCGAGAAGTGACCGCTCAGCGCCGGAAGAACATGAGGCGTGCCATCATGGGCATAATCGAAAGCCTGATGGAATTTTTCGGACGACGCACCATCCCCCTGAAAACACATTTCAAGTCGATATCGATCCGATTCCACGCCACCTGAGAGAGAACATTTCAGCGACTGTCCATCGGCCGCGCGCGCGGCCACGGTTATAACGGACTTGATAATGAAGGTCAACTTCTCGCGACAGGCGTTGACCTTCGGTAAATTACCGTTTTTCACCACAAGAGATATGTGCGGGTTGGCCGCCATACTTTCCCGCACCGACTGCTCACACAGAAGGCCCGGGTCGACCAGCGTCGGTTGTTCCGCCTTATCGTCAAGACCGATCAGTTGTCGCAAATCGGTCAGCATCCCGACGCTTTTGTCAAGGTGCTTACCGAGACATTGCAGGTAAAAACCGCCGTCCCGACTTAATTCCTCGTGACACTCATGCTCAAGCTTTTCCCCCGCCGAGCAACCGGCCTTAAGAGCCGAAAGAACCTGATCCAGCGCAGCGACAAGGAACCGCTCGTTAATTCCCGTCTGCCCAACCACCCCGGTATCCTGAACAACGAGCAAAGCGCTTTGATCCTCGCTCCCGGGAGCCAACCGGACCAGGGTCACCGCCGCGTTTCGGCCTGTCGGAGTCCCGACTGACAGACAAAGAGGCGGAGGGTCGGAGTTCCTGTCGCAGATTTCCAGATAAGTGGTAACCATCGGACCGACAGCCGGATCGACCATGGCCAGTTGTTCGGCCAGATGCTGCCCATCGGTCCCGACCGCAAGTCCCCCCAGCAGGGCTTCACAAGCATCGTTGCGGTCGATAATCGTGCCATCAGCTCCGATCAGCACAGCCCCGATATTCGTACGCCCCAGCAGATCGACCGACGAAAAAGTGCTGGCCAGAGAAAACGATGAAGGGACCTCATGAGATTCGGACGGCTCCGGTTGTAACCGATCGTCGCGACTCAAAATGATCTGGATATTGACCGGACTGCCGGCGTCGAAATTAAGCGAACAAACAGCCACCACGGGAATGCGACTACCGTGGCTGTCGATGACGGTTACTTTCGTGGCATCGAAAAACGTCTCATAATGATTGAATCGACCGGTTATCTGACTGATGACATCGTGGTCGTCCGGGTCAAGAAAATCCGTGAGGGGACGCCCGAACAACTCGACCTGAGTTAACCCCAGGAGCTTCTCGGTCTGGGCATCGAGAAAAACGAACCGTCCTTTGCGGTCTATTTTGCATACGGCGCACCGGCTTGCTCTCGTCTTTACATCAGTTGCTTGCGCGGTCATAGAACGCTTTTCACACTCACGCGGGCAGTTACCTGTTACACGTATACCCGTAGGATTACCTGAAAAAGTTACCCTGTCGGGCCCCCATGAACCGTCCGGTGGACGGCCCGTTCATGTTAATTTATCGGCACTTACAGAGAAAACGTTGAGATGTTCCCATACGGAACAGGGACTTTTCTTTGCATTTTGAGACAACCGAAACGACCCGGCGGATAATTATCCTAACAATACGGTATGACACGGCAGAACCCCGGATAACACCGGGGCCGGACCGTATCGGCGTGCATGCCGCTTGTCAGAATCGGCCGTTACTTCTTCAGAAGCTTATCGAGAAGCCCTCCGGCTTCATTCTTGAGATTCTCATTCAGGTTTTTCGACAGCGCAGAATAGTCAATCTCCGTTTTCGGGTTGTCAACCGTGCCGGTTACCTTCAGCGGAAGAACCAGTTGCTGCGTTTCCTTAGTCCCGAACAGAGACGATACGTTGCTAAGCAATCCGCCCCCGGAAAGCAGTTTCTCGGAGGCACTCCGGCTCAGTTCCAGCTCCCCGGTATAATCGAGAGACCCGTCGAAACCATAGTAACCGTCCACGGCCATTTTACCCAGATTGCCCAGCGAAGACTGGAGCTTGTCCAGCTTTACCCGCCCGTCGGCCACGGCAATGTCGGTCGAAAGAGCTTTGATCGGCTGTTCTTTGGCAAACGACTGCCCCGTTTTTTCAGCCAGCCCGTTCAGAAGAGTGTACACCGTACCGGAGGTGACCAGCTTTCCCTCGCGCATGTCGGCGTGGCCATTCATGCTAAGAGAATTGAGAAAAGTATCGGGCTCCCAGCCGTTCGCGCTGTAGCTGCCGGTCAGATTGGCCTTGCCGTAGAGATGACCGCCAAAACCGGAAAAACGACTAATGAAATCATTGGCCTCTATCTGCTGGCCAGCAAACTCGCCGCTGTAATGTGGGTCCTCGAAATCGTTCAAATCAACGGTCGTATTACCCGAAACATTACCGGTATATACTTCTGCCGTCACATCGTAGCATTCGATCTTACGATCACGGACTCTGACCTTGCCATTAAGAGCGGTAAACTCGACCGAGCAATATATCACCGTGTCGGCCCGCAGCGTACCACGACCATCGATGTCCGGAAGAATCAACAACGAAACGGAATCGGCCGATACGGCGGTCGGGGCTTCAGCCGATCCGGGCACCGCCTCGGGAAAGAGCTTGTCTATATCGAAACGATGAGAACTCAGGTAGAAATTGAAAAACGGCCTCTTCATACCGGATCGATCCAGCCCCTCGACAGGCAGCAAATACGGCAGAGGATTCGCCAATTGCCCGGAGAAAGCAACATCGGACGAAGCAAACTTGACACGCGTGCTGGACAGTGTCAGCGTATCCGGATCAAGCTCTATCAGGGCCTCGAATTCCTCCACGGGTTCGGGGAGCAACGAGTCCATGTACGTGCCTTCGGTAATGGACATATTTCCATGCGGGCGAAAACTCGTCGGGTCGGTCAACGCTCCGGCAAACGTCAGATCGGCCGCCAGATGACCACTCAAACGCGGGTGCCCTTTGTCAGGCAGAAACGGATTCAGCATCGACAGATTGAGTTGCCCCAACAGCTTTCCTTCCACCCGGGGAGACACCGCGGAGTCGGCCAGCATATAAGCCGCAAGATCGTTCACCCGCCCGCTGAAGCCCACCGTACCCGACGGAAACCGACAGGAAAGCTGGCGAATATGCACCAGATCATTGTCGAAATACAGATCGACATCGAAACTGTCAATCGGTTCCGGTATCAACTCCGAGCGATAACTGCCGTTCTGAACCGACAGGTTCCCGGAAAAAGTCATGTCCTCGGGCCGACTTACACGACCGGAGAATTTAATGTCGAAACAGGTCTCCCCGGCAACATGATGAACAGGGTCGGACGGAAGAAACGGCTGCACGAAAGCCAGATCGAAACTACCGGCCATCTCCCCACTCACTTTCGGATCCGAGAAATCCTCGGCGAGCAAATGCCCCTTGAACGGCTGACCGTCAAAACTCCCGTCCTCAATGTTAAAGCGCAGGTTGTCCGGTTTGAAATCCAGCACACAGCGTCCAATGGCCAGTTCCCCGTCGATATCTTTCCGGGAAGCTTTCAGGTCGGTCAACAGCGCGGTACCCGTGTACAGCAACGGGGCGGTCGTATCGGCGGCGTTGTACTCCACATCGGCGTCAAGCGTGAAGTCACCAGCCACGTCGATATCACCGGCCGATTTCAGCCGGTCCGGCGGGAGTAACTGCAACAAGTCGGCAACGGTCAGACGTTCCGATTTGATATTCACCGTCGCCGACATTTCCCCGACAGGATCGATCACCTCGCCGGTTATTCGGAAATCCAGTTCGTCCAGTTCAACATCGGCCCGTTCCAGCACAACCCGGCGTTCGTTCAAATCGTAACCGATCTGATAGTCCAGTCCGAGCGAAAACACCGGGTACGTCTCGTCCATCGTTATTTTCACACTGTCTATCGCCACCTCGCCCGCCGAGGCATAGAAACCGTCGCGAGGGTTCTCCAGAGAAGTTGCCAGATCAAGATTAACCGTTTCAAAAGTCAGCCCGGTGCTGTCGTCGCGATATACGATCAGTCCATTTTCGATCTCAAGTTTATCGAACGAGATAGCGGCCGCGGCCGCCTGAGCTTCCGGGGCAAGCTTTTCCTTCACCTCAGCCGCTTCCGGTGGCACGACGGAATCAGCCGGTTCAAAAGCGTAATTCGTCAAGCCTTCGGGTGTTTTGTGCATGTATATATGAGGGTCCTCGATAACCAGCCGATCCACCCGTACCTCGCCGGTAATAAGAGGCAACAACTGCAATTTGAGATCGATATTCCGGGCCGTCATGAAAGGGGACCCCTCGACAGACGGCGGGTTGCCTATCTGCACCTGCTGCAGCTCGACGCCCAGACCGCCCCAAAACGAAATATCAAGACCTTCGACCGAAATGTCGCGACCGAGCATGGCACTGCCTCTTTCGACAGCCAGTGCCTTGACTTTTTCGACCGGGAAAAACAGCTTTGCGGCGACAACCGCCACAATGATCAGCACCACCAGAATGCCGACCACCCATGCCAGAATTTTCAACAATCGTTTCATACTCGTTATACACCCTGCCTCATAACTTACCACCTTCACGGTAGAAAATGCGAACAGCGTTTTCAACAAAAACCGACCCCGGACCGGCCGTCACCCTTCGCATCGAATCAGCCCCACCAAAACCAAAAGCGGCAGGTACTGCCCGCACCTGCCGCCCGTTCAGCCTCAGACGCCCGAATATCAGTAATCGATTGATTCTCCCGGCTTAAGAATCCGCACCTTGCTTCCGGTTACCCGGTCCGCGAAAACTTTCGGATCCGCCTGAATTACGTCAAAAGTATCGTAGTGCATCGGGACCACTACCTTCGGCTTAAGAAACTCCACCGCCTTGACGGCATCGTCGATGCCCATCGTAAAATTGTCCCCGATAGGCAGAAAAGCCAGGTCAATCGCGTTCATCTCGCCGATCAACTTCATATCGTAGAAGAGGCCGGTATCACCGGAATGGTACAGGGTTTTGCCTCCCGTGGTAATCAGAAAACCAACCGGCGGACCGGTGTAAATCGAAGCGTTCTCGCCCGCGCCGCCGCCGTGGTGAGCAATAGTCAGTTTAACCCGACCGAAATCGAACTCCCGCGCACCGCCGATATGCATCGGGTGAACCGTCGCGCCTTCCCTGGCGCAGTAGTTGGCTAATTCGAAATTGGCAATAATGGTAGCCCCGCACCGTTTCGCAATGGCGACAGCATCGCCGAGGTGATCACCGTGACCGTGCGTAAGAAGAACGTAACTCACGTCGATGTCATCGGCCCGTGAGGCCGCCTGCGGATTGCCGGTCAGAAACGGGTCAATGATCAGCCGATGGTCACCGTGTTCGACGACCACGCAGGCATGGCCCAAAAACGTTGCTTTTGCCATGAATCCCTCCTGACGTCTTCTTATTCATTCGTGCATGTTTTGCATGATACCATCTCCCCCGAAACCTGTCAACGAGAATGCTGACCACCGACGCAAGGCATGTCCTCCGCGATGATACCACCACCGATAAGAATATCTCCATCGTAGAAAACAGCCGACTGACCCGGCGTTACGGCGCGTTGTTTCTCCTCGAAAATAACATGGACACAACTTTCCGACACAGGCCGAACGCACGCACGCGCCGCGGAATGACGATAGCGAATCTTAACGGCCGCTTCAAACGGTTGTGCGTTGGGCACCATCGCCTGCCACCGGACCCGTTCGACCGTCAGTTCCGACCGGTACAGGGTGTCCTCGCCGCCCACGATGACCCGGTTGTTAGCCACGTCAATGCGTTGTACATACAAAGGGACAGGATTGGCAACACCAAGCCCGCGGCGCTGACCGACCGTATAAAAAGCGGTTCCTTCGTGACGACCGAGCACACGACCGTCGACATGAACTATCTCCCCCGGCTCCGGCGCACCTCCCTTGCGTTCCTCCCACTGGCGAAGGAAACGACGGTAATCGTCATCGACGACAAAACAAATCTCTCGTGATTCTTTCTTCTCGGCGGTTTCCAAACGATTCCTACGAGCAATTTCGCGGACTTCATCCTTGTTCACTCCCCCGAGCGGCATAAGAGTCCTGCTCAGAGCTTCCTGCGAAAGTCTCCACAACACGTACGATTGATCGCGGGAACGATCATCCCCGCGACGGACATACCAGCGACCTTGTCGGTTGTGTTCGACAAAGGCAAAGTGTCCGGTGGCCACGAAGTCACAACCGATCTCGGACGCCTTATCCAGCAATCCCTTCCACTTTATCTCGCTGTTGCAACGGACACACGGATTGGGTGTCCGCCCCGCCTTATATTCGGCGACGAAGTTTTCGATAATCTCTTCTCGAAACAGCCCGGAAAGATCCTGCACATAGAAAGGTGCGGCGATACGATCACAAACGAAGCGACAATCGTTAATCGAATCACTACCGCCGGAACGAGCGTCACCATCCGGTTCGGTGCCGGTCCACAACTTCATATAAAGACCGACCACGTCATACCCCTGTTCCTTCAGAAGGAGAGCGGTTACCGAAGAATCGACACCGCCGGACATGGCGACCAGAACTTTCTTCCGAGACATAATTAAAACAAAAGGGCCGTCGGAACGGCCCTTCACACCCTTCCTGACAATCGCTCAGCCGACCTGTTTGTCCCGACGATACAACGGGGAAAGATCGCGCAAACGACTTACAATCGACGGCAACTTGGCCAGCACATAATCAAGCTGTTCCCGCGTGGTCGAACGCCCCATCGAAAAACGCACCGCCCCTTTGGCCTGCAAATCGGAGATGCCCATGGCGATCAGAACATGCGATGGTCCTTCGGCGCCCGAAGTACAGGCGGACCCGGCGGAGCAAGCGATATTCTCCTGGTCAAGCGCAAACAGAACAGCCTCGGCCTCAATGCCGGCAAACGAAAGGTTAACCGTTTGCGGAATGCGGTTATCGCGCGGACCGTTGAGCACCACGTCGGGGACCGCGTCCCTGATACGATCAATAAAGTACGCCGACAGCTCCTCCATGCGAGCCTGCTCTTTTTGCATGTGTTGCCCGGCTATCTCCAGCGCCTTGGCAAAACCCACCGCCCCGGCGACATTCTCCGTTCCCGGTCGACGTTTTTTCTCGTGCACACCGCCATAGAACAACGGCACCAGCTTAACTCCCCGCCGAATATAAAGAGCGCCGATTCCCTTGGGACCGTATATCTTGTGCGCCGTCAACGACAGCAGATCGACCCCCAGAGCATCAACGTCAACCGGCATCTTCCCCACCGCCTGCACCGCGTCGCAGTGAAACAGCACTCCCCGATCACGGGCAACACGGGTCAGCGACGTGATATTCTGCACTGCGCCCGTTTCATGATTAGCCCGCATTACAGACACCAGGGCCGTTTTGTCCGTAACGAGTTTTTCCAGCGCATCCGCCGAACATGCCCCGACCGCGTCGACCGGCAGAAGATCCAGTTCAAAGCAGTCCTGTTGAGCCAGATGCTCGGCCGGGCGCAAAACGGCGTGGTGTTCGGTGGCTCCGATTATCAGGTGGTTCTTGCGGTCGCATAACTGCAGGGCGGTACCGATGACAGCGATATTATCGGACTCCGTACCGCCGGAAGTAAAATACAACTCCGACGGCTGACAATTGATAAAGGCGGCAATTTGCTCGCGGGCGTTATCCAGAGCAAGTCGGGCTTCGCGACCGAACCGGTGAACGGAACTGGCGTTGCCGAATCGTTCACCCAAGTACGGCAGCATAGCCTCAATGACCTCGGGAGCTACCGGCGTAGTCGCGTTATGATCAAGATATATCGGGTCCATTACCGCGTTATTTGTCCTTTTTTCGTCGGGTAATCGGCTTCGTTATGCCGTGACAGCCTCTACCCGCCGGTTCTCGGTATCAAAACGCGTATAATATAGTGAAGTGCCAGCGATAGTCAAAATCGAATCTGTCGGTCTTTATAACCCGGGCATAGTCGACCCTGATAGGACCGGCGGGTGACATGATTTGAAGACCGGTACCGTAAGTCATAGCCAGATTGTCGAAACGCATTTCCCGGGTATCGCTGAAACCATTGCCGATATCCAGGAACAACGACTGCCAGAGCGGCAGCGATTTGAAAAGCCCACCCAGTACCGGCAGAGCTTGATGTATCTGAACGGTCTTCCATCTGAATTCCTGGTTGAAAACGACCGTGTAACGAGCCCCGGCCGGCGTCGATTTATCGATCAGCGGCCCGAGCATGTTTTCATCGAAACCTCTTACCGTGTTGGCTCCGCCGACATAGAGCGCCTCGTCCAGCGGTACACATTCGGTTTTCCCATACTCCTCGGCCCAGCGCCCCTGCAACCGGGTAGCGGCAATCCAGCCCGGCCATACAATCTGGTAGCGTGACCAGCTACCCTGCAGTTTGAAAAAGCTGTCGTCCCCTCCCAGAAAACCGCCCCACACATCGGCCTGAAACTCGGTAACGGAACCGCGTGACGGCACGAAGAGATCATCGCGACTGTCACGGCGAAAAATCGCATAAATCTTCCGTCGTTCCGAATTACCTTCCAGTGTTTTGGCGTACGCCACTATCTCGTCCGACGCCCCGGAGATATTGATGCTCTCGTATTGCAACCCGAGGCTAACCTTTATTTTCTGCGCGTACCATTTCGTAGCGACAGCCGAAACCGACCAGGTATATTTGTCAAATTCCTGTACGGGATCTTTGATCCTGGGCTCAAACTGACCGGTCACCGCCAGAGGCATACGCACCCCCAGAAACCACGGTTCGGTGTAGCGAAGGCGGTAACGGTGCGTAATCAGGCGAGTATCGCGCCCGAACGAAAAGGAATAGTCGGCCAGCAACTCGTACCGCCGGGATCCGAGGAAGTTGCGCTGACCGAAAGCGCCGGAGACATCCCACAAAAGGTCCTTCACGGTTGACTGTCCGGCACCAGCCGAGAAAGTCATGTGCCGGGTCTTCCGCTCACGCAGGCTCAAGACGAAATCCGGATTAAGACGATCACTTACCTGCTCGGCCCGCCGAAGCTGAAAGGTCGTGTAATACCCCGACTCAAACAATCGGCGTTGCGATTCGAGAATATCTTCTCGACGGTATACGCCTCCCGGAGCGATTTTAAGCTCACGCAGGGCCACGTACTCGGGATAGTTGACCGCCCCCTTGACCACCACATCACCGAAATGAACCAGAGAATCAGAGAAAACATTTACCGCCACGGGACAGCGTTCAGGTGGACCGGTCGTGTCGACTTTTATATCAACCGTCGCATACGGGTATCCCCGGTTGGCCAGAAAAGTCTTCGTCTCGGTCTTAATGTCATTAATACCAAACGGATTAACCGGCTCACCCATCTCCAGTTTATTGGCAAAGGCAGAGAGCCGCCAGCCGAATTCTTCCTCGTATGACCCGGTAACTGTCTTCCCGCCATACCTGAACTGCCGCCCCTCGTCAATGACAATTCGCACCAGCGCGGTGGAGTCGCGACCGACCGGTTCATAGGAATGCTGCACGCGCACACCGAGGAAACCGTTTCTCAGGTAAAGATATTTGACTTCCAGCGTATCGCGCCCGAGGGTTTCCCGCTGCACGCGGCTGCGCCGATCACCTTTGACCGCCAGCCAGAGATTCCGCACCCGCGAATACAAATGACCGCGAATCTCGGAATCGCTCAGATAGTGGTTGCCCTCAATAACGATAGAATCTATTCGCGGCCGACTGCGCGCCCATCTGAGCGCGGCTTTGTCAACGGCTGACACTTCCTGTGAGACCAGCAACAGAAGACAAACCGTGAACAACAGACGACGCATTCTCAAAACTCCCAGTGCAGCTTCACGTTGACATGATACAAATCGCTCTCGTCGCGCCGACCTTCAAGCATGAAATCTTTGTTGAAATGATATTCAAACCCGACTTCCTGACCATGGTCAAACGATACAGCGGATCGACCATAAAGATAAAGACTGCTGGTGGTATAAACACCAAGCGTGACACGTGTGCTGGATAAGTTAAGCTCCCCTTCGTAGGCCGGGTCGATCTCAAAAGTCTCCACCCCCAGTTGCCGCGACCCGATCTGCGAAACCTTCGACGAGATAAATTGCGAAAGACGCTGTTCCAGTCTGCCCGCACCGGTCGGGTCGGAACCGGAACCGTAGTAATTGGCCACGATCAGGGGCAAAATATCTTCCTTCGTGAAGGTCGTGTCGTCCTCCACCGTATCGAACTCGGGATTCTCCAGCGTACCGGTGATATTGATACTCAGTTCCTCGACCTGGCTGTGCGACGTTTCCTCCTCGAAGTACACAACCGGTATGCGAGTCGTAGCCGTTATGTCCAGCTCTGGATTGGGATGTTCTATATCTTCGAAAGTCACCGTACTCCCGGATTCGATACGGAAAGTTTTGTCGAAGAGATACCCCTTCCCCTTCAATATCTCCAGCTCACCGATGAAGCGATACCGACCGTCCTCCCGAATGAGATTCATATAACCCGAAAGCTCGGCATCGATATCCTGGTTTTTTATCCACAGGTTGGACAAAACGTCGATATTGAGATCCAGATCCCAGGTATTCTCGCCCGACAGTGCCGTCATCAGGGGCGAACCTTCATCTTCCGAAGAGAACTCGACGTTATAGCGGGCGGAAATCAGCGTAAGATCACCGGTAACGGTCGGCGGCGTATCGCCGTACACATGCACATCCCCCTCGACCACGCCTTCGATATCGTCAAGCTCGTACTTGAAAGGAAACTCTTTGGGAATAGTGATATCGAGATCGTAATGCAGTGTGTCGAGACTCTTGACCGTAAGGACACCGTCAACGACGACATAGCTGTTTCTGTTCTTGCGCCGGTCGTATACGTACACCTCGATATCATCCATCACAATCTGATTGTCGCGCATAATCAGACCGGCCGAATCGGTCTTGAGTGTGTCAGCCAGATCGAAGTATTTCAAACGGCCGTCTCGAAGAAAGGCGCTGCCGCTCAGGTGCGGTTCGGCGGGTGTTCCGTCGAGTCGAAAGTCGGCATATAAATCACCCTCAAGATTCTCTACCGACGGAAGCAACACACTTACCAGGTCAAAGCGATTGTCGGTGGCGGCCACACTGAGATCGAACGGCAGATCGGGGAAAAGCTGTCGTTCGTCCGCCGTGAAGGCCAGATCGGCGTAGAAATAGCCGTTGGCTTTATAGTCGCCCCCTGGCGCCAGAATTTCCAGACTGTCGATAGTGACCAGGCTGTCCCGATAGCGCGCACTTACAATGACATCACCCAAAACCACGTTCTCGTAGGTAAGCGAATCTATCGAACTCTCCAGCACGAAAGCCGGACTCATAAATGTCCCGAACAGATCAGCCCGACCCGAAAGAAACCCGTCGACTTCAAGTTCCTGATCTATCAAACCAAGCCAGGATCGGATCGGCACTCCGGCCACCCCCAGAGTCAGCGCCATCGACTCATCGTAGTTAATCCGACCGTCAACCGTCAGGGCCGCTGCCCCCTGCCCGATTGAAGTTTCGAGGAAATCAAACCCCAGGGTATCTATGTTCACGTGAAGATCGGCGGTGTTGGAAAAACGACGCTCCAGCAATGTCAGATCGAAACGATCCAGCGTCAGCACCCACGGATATTGTCCCTGGTCAAGTGTGCCGCAAGCCGAAATGTCGGCATACTCGTTGTTTAATCCGACGGTGTCAATCCGGATGAGATTAGAGTCCAGCCTGATCACACCCGCCCCGCTGTCGTAGGGCATACTCCAGGCCGCGCCGTGATCCAGATCGGCGGTCACCCAGCCCCGACGACCGGTCAGGAAACGCGCAATGTCAAACTCCGCATGGGCACCGGTGGTATACAACCCGTATACCCAGAGCGAATCGGACGTCAGATGACCCCGCAAATCGGGATCGTTGCTTCGACCCGAAAGCGTGACCACCCCCCGAGCCCGCCCGCCCGGCTGATCGATGAACAATTTGCCGCGGTAGCGATCGAGATTACGCAGATCGGCCGTGACTTCCAGATACATGTTCTCATCGTAATCTATGACCCCGTCGGCATAGAACGAGTTCTCGAAATAATCCACCTGAAAACCATCCACGAACCGAATCGAGTCGGTGGTAATTTCCAGCTCGCCCCGAGCCCGATGCAGGGGGTATTCGTCAAAAGCCGATTCGTACAAATCGACATCAAGACACAACAGCATATTATCATTGCTGAATGACTGGCCGGACAATTCCATCGACCCGGACAAGTCGGATTGGAAGGTCCCTTCGAGCAACTGTTTAAGATCGAAATTGCGAATGTCGGCATAGAGTCGATACGTCTCGGTCGACCCGGTGAAATCAACTTCACCGCGTCCATCTATACCGCAATTGCCGAGAATAGTCCCGTACAGCGTATCGAGTCTCAGTTTCCTGTCACTGAAAGTGAAGTCGGTATAAAGATTATCAAAAGCCGCCAGCAGGAAATCACCACCCAACGACAGTTGCCCTCTTAGCTGCCGGTCGACAAAAGCCACCCGACCATTAACGTCCATAACTCCGCTGAGCTTACCGCCGAGAAGGGAACTTACCTCAGCCAGGTCAAGGTTATCAATCGCCACTTCCGCGGCCCCGCCCTGCTCTTTCGGGTTAAGAGTTCCGCTTGCCTTGATACGAGTGGCGCCCTGACTTATCTGGACATCCTGAAAAGCCAGGTTGCCCAGAGAATAAGTCGCTTTTCCGACAAACGTGGTCATCTGATCGAACATCGGCCTGGGGGTGAAACTCAGACTCGACACCTCGGCGGCATAAGTACCATCCTCGACCCGCACCGACGCCGCGAGTGTCAAATCGTCGATCTCCAGCGTATCGCGCCGCATCAGACGCACCCGCCCATGACCGAGAATCAACTGGTCTACGGCCAGCAGCAATGAAGTCGCGGAGGAAGTGTCCGACGATGTGCCGGTCCGAGAGTCCCCGTCCCCGGACAGATACCCCGGCAGGATCCAGCGGCCGCTGTCACTTTCCACAAGAATCAGGTCAAGACTGTCTATGTGCATTTCCTCGAAGAGGTATTGCTTGTTCAACAGGTCGGACAGAGAATAACGAGCCGTAAGCTGACTGATGTACAATGGAGTGAATTCACGCGTCGAGTCCGCGTAATGAATGGTGACGTCCCTGAGAATGATGCCGCTGATCAGAGTCCCGTCGACTTCACCTACCGAAATCGTAAACCGTTTATCCTGATCAAGAAGTCCTTTGAGTTGACCGATGGCCACCCGTTCCAGTCCGCCCAGCTCAAAGAAGTATAAATACACTCCCACCAGAGCGACTAAAATAACGCCCAGCGTTACGACCAGACTTCGTTTCCACAGTCGCATCAAAAGATAACCCAGCTACGACACGAGTTTGATTGCGACGGCATAACCTTCGCCGGCCGCATCACCTATGTCTTCAACTACCATTCTGATGAGTTCATCGGAAGCCCCGACATTGCGAGCGCCCCTGATATGCGCATACAATTGCTCGCCCCTGTTGTCCATCATGAGATACGCTATACTGCACAACTCACGAGTAACGACATCCAACCCGGGCCGCGACAGCACCTTGCCGTAACCCTCGAGAATCATCCAGCGAAAAATGTCCGGAGAATAATCGGCAATCCGCTGCCGGAGCAACTCGTATTTCTCACCGTAAACTTTTTTACACAACCCAAGGCCGTCATCGTACCACTGCCGCACTTCCTCTGCCTTGATCGGTTCGTCCCCGTCGGCCGAAACAGCCGCAGCGATTTCTTCCCTGAGACAGGCCGCGGCCGTCAGCATACGGGGAAAACCCAGGAAGAGATATGACTGAAGCATTGTTTCGTACATCTGCTTCGTGGTAGCGCCCGCCTGCCGCGCGACGCGTATGGCCGCCCTGATAGATTCTTTATCGGCCAGCGCCACAGCCGCGGAGAACAACGCCAGAGATCGCGGCCCGACCATAACCTCGGGTCGAAACCTTGCGACACGATCTAAGAAGCGGTTCGATTCTCGGGCACAACTCATTGTGAGAATCTACAACCAAGCGTCAGTGATTAGCAATTCTAAAGTTAGTCGAGACGGTACAGGCGGCGTTCGATACGCGAAATCTCGTCCCTGAGTTGATCCAGACTATGTTTTAACGAGTCAACATACCGGCCATAGTCGGAATCTTGCTCAAGCGTCCGTACCTGTCGATTGAGTCCGGACCAGTTTTCCAGACTACCGACTTCCACCGGCAGGGCGAGAGGTTTATTGTGACGTAGCAGCTCAACCCGCACGCTGCTGTGCGGACGACTCCGGCGTATCAGCGAAGCCAGCCCCACCGCCGAGTTCACCGCCACATCGTCGAAAGCGAAAATGAGATCGCCCACCGACAGACCGAACCGATGGGCAGGTGACAAGGGAACGACCGAGGTAACAATAACACCCCGCTCGATAGTCAGCCCCAGACTGTCGGCCGAACCGTATATCCCGTCGATATGAACAGCCGGCGTGATTTCTATTTCCCGCGTGGTAACACCGATGAAACCGGCCTTGCGATCACCGTAGGTCAGGAGAAATTCCACGATACCGGGGACACGATAAGCCGGCAGGGCCAGGGTCACTTCCCGATCATCGCCCAGACCGCCGACGATTATACCGATCAGATGGCCGCCGAAATCGAAAATACCGCCGCCCACCGCCCCGGAAATCACGGGCAGCGAAAACTGCATCATACCGTCGTCGCGGACCCCGGCACAAAAACCGAGCGACGGCGCCGAGCGAATACCGTGAGCGTTGCCGATTGCCACCACCATCTGCCCGGCACAGGTCTGAAGATCGGAAAACTCCGCCGGTTGCCCTCCCAGTGGAGAACATTCCAGCAGAGCCATTTCACTCTGGTAATCAATGGCCCGCACCCGAGCTGGCACTACCCTATTGTCGAAAGTCACAAGAACGCGATCATGGTCGGCAACCGAACGGGCGGCCACCAGCACATGACCGCAGGTATCACAAATTATACCCGAGGCAACCGTGCTTCGGACCGCTTCTTCAGTGGTTGCAACCGAACCACCTACCGGCATGCGCCGCGAAGCCTCTACCGTCACCACCGAACGAGAAAGCCGATAAATCAAATCACTGAGACTGCTCTCGAGAGAAAGCAGAGAACTGTCGGCGCCTCTGGCGGGAAGAGAAAAAAAGACCGCCAGAATGAAGATGACACTGAACTTCGTGGCGGTCTTATAACGAAGCGTTACCATTTTAATATATCCCGTTGCCCTCCCCTGTGCTGGAAGAACCCGAAGCCTGATAGACCCGGTACACGGGCTGGACCTTGAAGAAACCCCGGCCGTACGGCGCCACCGAGCGCGGCACTGTCTGCGAGTGGCTGAGTGTGCTGGTCAGATGCATATCACTGAAGCCGCTGCGATCAGTCAGAAAATCGTAAATCCGGCTGATTCGTTCCGCCTTGGCCAATTGCTGCTGCAGCGACCAGTCTTTCCGCAGGTTCACGGTCATATTGGGATTGTCCTGCGGCTGCACGACCCGATACGAATCATCGGTCGTCCGGGCCACATCGGCCACGGCCATCGTCATATCCTGATGGGGCGGCGTAACCAGATTCACCATCACCAGAACCGCCAGAACGGCCGTGGTCACGGCCGGAGCAACCAGACGCCACGACAAAACCGGCGCCCGCCTGGGGAGATATGCCTTGGTCCTGGTTTCGTTGAACCGCTCATTGGCCACCCGGTTCAGAAGCAAGGTGTTGAAATCCTCCGACACCTTCATCTGCGGCAGGGCTTTGCCTGCCTCGCGGATTGACGCATACACGGCGGCTTCTCGGCGACACTCACTACAGGAAGCGAGATGCTCGCGTATCAGAAGCTGCCGGCGACCGGTCAGTTCACCGTTATAGTACGCTGCAAGTAAGGAGCGTACCTTTCGACAACGCATTCTGTTCCTCCATTCTCGGTCTCAACTTGTCACGAAGCATCAGTCGGGCCCTGTTCACCCGAGACTTAACAGTCCCGAGGGGCACACTAAGGACTTTGGCCACCTCCTCGTACGGCATCTCTTCAATGTCCCGAAGGAGAAAGGCGGTACGATACTTCTCCGGCAAACCCTGGACAGCGGTGTGAAGAACCTCCGGGAGCCGACTGGGCAGTTTGGGATCGACGGAAATCTCCGCCTCGTTCCCCTGCATTTCCGTAATATCGTAAAATTTGAACCGTTTGCGCTTCCGTAGCTCATTGCGGGCCAGATTCAGACCAATCGTATATATCCAGGTCGAAAAACAGTGCTGGAAATTAAACGATTGTCGGTGCTGATATACCCTGACGAATGTCTCCTGAACTATGTCTTCAGCTTCTTCCTGAGAAGAAAGCATACGGCCAATCACGTTCATCAGCCGATCCTTATATCGATCAACCATGGTGTTAAAGGCCACCATGTCGCCCTTCTGGATAGCCCTCATCAGGATGAAATCTGTCTCTTTGTCGGTTGGCTTACCCATGCAATATCCTGGCTGAATTATTCCTACCTATGATACCCCGCAAGCAGCTTTTGGTTCCCGATTATTACAATCACAACACTTTTTGTAAGGCCTTGTCCAACAAGACAATACAAAACAAGACCAAAGCCCGGCCAACCCCGGCCCAATTTCGCTGAACACGCCCCTTTGTGGCAAAGGAACCATTCCCCTTAAAGATACGGCAAAAGACCGAATATGCCAAGGCCCGATAAGCAGGCCCTCATCAGACGCGGCATAGTTACGCAAAGAACTACAGATTTAGATATTTAGCATACTCGCCTATCCGGCAACAAGATACGAAGAAACAGTCGACCCGAGAGGCGGCCGACACCGGGCCGGGTCAGAAATAGACACCGGAACATCAATACCTCGCTGCTGAAAGCTTGACATCGCCTTCAAACCGGATAGCTTGGCATACCATGAAAGCTGACCGATTCAAAACAGTTACCAGTATCAATGGTCTGATAGTCCCGGATTCTCAGGCCAGAATATCGGTATTTGACAATGCGTTGCTATATGCCGAAGGCCTGTTTGAGACCTTTCTGGCTATTGATGACCGGGTCATTTTCATTGATGAGCACCTGGACAGACTTTTCGGGGGAGCGGCGGTGATCGGACTTACCGTACCGGTCAATCGTTCCACCTTAGCGGACTGGATGACCACCACTCTTCAGGCTCATCCCGACCGGATAAAAAAACTCCGCTTGACCATCACGCCCGGGGAATCGGCCCGGTGGGTTGGTGTGCAAGGCTCCCCCCAGGTGATCCTGTCGGCCTCACCGCACACGATCCCGGAAGAGTCGTTTCGACTGCAAGTGGCGGAATGGAAGGTCGACCAGGCCTCGGCTTTCAGACAAATAAAAACCATCTCGTACGCCATTCACGCCGCGGCTCTTCTCAGGGCACGGCAGGCCGGATTTGATGACGCCCTGATGATCAACCAGAACAACGACGTGGCTGAAGTCAGTTCCGCGAATATCTATTGGGTCAGGCAAGGTCGGGTGTTCACTCCCCCGCTCTCGGCCGGTTGCCTGGAGGGGGTTACCCGCAAAACGCTCCTCACCGAAGCCGCGAACATGGGCATCACGATTGAAGAGAAATCCGCCCCGCTGACGGAAATCCTGAAAGCCGACGAGATCTTCATCTCCAGCTCACTGAAACTGGTGGTGGGTGTTTCGGAAATCGCCCAGGGCACCGAGAGATATCTTATCCCACCGGGAGAATTGACCCGGGCATTCCGCGAGCGCTTTGTTCGGAAAGTCCGATACTGACCGACCCGGCCGGTTTTTATTTTGACTCACCGATGCCAACGCCGGTATAATCATAAAACGACAAACGGATTTGTGACAGGCATGGTCAGGGATAGGACAATGCGAAAAACAATTGCGCTCATATTCGCGGCAGGTCTGATTCTTACAGGCAGCAGTTCTTTCGCCCAGGAACAGATCGAGCCCCAGCATACGTTATATGACATACCCCCGCGCACTCTGGTAGATATGCCTACGGCCGGAACGCTCCCGCGCGGTTACTTCAATATCGGTGTTCGTCTTTTCCCCTACGGTGGCGCCCTGGGCTATACCGATATAGGCCTGTCCAATCGTTTCATGCTGGGCATTTCGTACGGCGGGACCGGCATCGTTTCGAACACCGATCCCGACTGGAACGACCACATCGGTTTCAGTCTTAAGTTCCGCATGATCGACGAGATGGAGTATTTCCCGGCCGTAGCCATCGGCTTTACCGATCAGGGTTTCGGCCCCCACAGCACCGAATGGGACCGCTACGTGTACAAATCGCGCGGTTTCTACGGGGTATTGAGTCGCAGTTTCTATTTCTACAAATGGACCGCCAGTTGGCACGGTGGTGTCAATTACTCGCTGGAAGACGATGGAGACGGTGACAACGACATCAACGTGTATCTCGGTTTCGACGCCACCTTCAACTACAATCTGGCCTTCCTGATGGAATACGACATCGCCCTCAACGATGATCGCGGTGAATATCCGGAGATTGCCGGTAAAGGTCGGGGATATCTCAATCTTTCGATCAAATGGCTTTTCACCGAGAATCTTGAGTTGGAATTCCTTTGCAAAGATCTCTTAGTCAACCGCCGGGAATCGGATACATTCAGCCGCGGCGTACGGATACTGTACATTGACAGCTTCTAACAGCTTCGGAGAAGATTGAGACCCGGAAGGGTCGAGATACAGATCACAGACCGAACTTACGCCAGCGGGCAAGCACCATCTCGGCGAACTCACCTACCGTGTCGATGACCTTTTCACGAAAGCGGGTAGCTTTTCCCGAATCGAATTCCGGGTAGCCCTCGTTTTCCCGATAAAGCAAAATAGAGCCCGGCACCGGGTAGACATCAGCCCCCCGACGGACATAATAGGCCAGTCCCGGATCGTAGTCCTTCTCGCCGGCCAGTGATGGATCGATAGCCTGAACCATGGCAACTTCGTCGGTGCCGGCATGGCCGCCGGTATGACCGAAAAATTCTTCGGTCATATCACCGCAAAGCTCCCACCAGTGAATGACGGCGATATTAGCTTTACGCTCGGCGTGAAACTCCAGCGCCGCCGCCTTCAGAGACGCGTTGTTACCACCATGCCCATTGAGCAAAATCACATTGTGAAAACCTATATCGACGAAAGAATTGAGAATATCGCGAACATACAACTTAAGATGTTCTGCCTTAACGGTCGCTGAGCCGTTATAACGATACAGAGAATGGGTCACTCCGTAGTTAACGATTGGAGCGACCAAGGCGTTAAGCCGCTCGGCCAAACCGTCGGCGATTGTCTCGGGGATATAATTGTCGGTCCCCAGACAGGCACTACCGTGAGCCTCCACCGTGCCCACGGGAAACAACACGGTATCGATTTTCCCGGGTACAAGATCCCGCACCGTCATCCAGTTCAATTTTTGCAGTCGACGTTCCACCTATGGCTCCAGCTTCGAGATAAGACGTTCCATGACCAGTTCCGTTTCCCGGGCCGTTGTTTCATCGCCCTCGAAACGGTACTGATTGATATCCCGCGCCATGAGTTCCAGTTCCTCGGAGCTTTCAACGGCATACCATATTTCGAGTTCGGACCAACTCAGCGCCTTCTCGGTGAAAGCGTTGGCTACCTCAGAATATATAGAGGGAGATTTCCAGTCGAAATCCGAGAGCTTGATGTGATAGGCTCCCGACATACCGATAATATAGTACCGACCTTCCGGCGTAGGACCGAAGATAGCGTCCGATTTCTCCAGCATGCGCAGGGCCGTTTTGAACATATGCGCCGTAATGGTGGGTGTTCGAGACCCGGGAACGAGTACGTTTTTGTACCCGGCTTTGAAGCAGTCTTCAAAGACATCTTCGATTCGAATTCCCCAGCGATCTCGTGGTTGTTCGTGCACGGAAAAACCACTCTTGAAATTGTCGGCCAATTTACCGTCCAATTTCTTGGTAAGATACTCCGTGACAATACCGACCAGTCGTTTTCTTTCCGGACAGTCGATATAATACAGACGCACGTCTGTCGAGGGAACCTGCAAAGCATTACAGATCGTATCGGTTATGAATGCCTGATGAAGGAAGCGGATTTCATCTCCGACAATGGCTCCGAAATCCATTTTAGAACCATCTTCCGCCGGTTCCTGAATGCAAATGGCGATTGCCGATTTCTTTGTCTTTTTAGCCGTCATATCATCCCAACGGTGAGTTATCCTGACTGTGAACGAATATAAACGTCCGCTCACAGGTCGTCAAGCGGGAGAGCAAACAAAAAATGGGCACCGGCAAATGTAAGTGATTAATAACAGGCACCATCTACGACAAGAAAACATACCGCCGGTCTACGCATACCGACCTATAGTGTAGCGGTGATTGCGCCCCCCGGCGTTATCCCGACGCGCGGCATTAAGCTAATGAATACGACGCAGTTCGGCGATCATGTCTTCCGGATTGACCACCCCCTGAAGGATGCGAGCAACCTTGCCCGATGAATCCAGAAGTAACGTAGTAGGCAGGGAATAATGTTTTAACCCGAAGCGCTGCATGAAGTCCTGAGCGACGGGAGTTTGGGCCGACTCCAACTGTACCTTCAACGGAACGAACCGTGCCGCCTCCGCGGCCACACCGGCATGACCGAATGTCTTTTTATCCAGCACCTTGCAATTCACACACCAGGTGGCCCAGGTGTCTATCAGCACCGGTTTCCCTTCGGCCCCGGCTCGATCCAGCCCCGCCTGCAGATCGGTCTCCCATGGAATAAGAGATACCGCCTCGGCCTCTTCCCCGCCGGCGGATACGGGCAACCATTGGGACGCGGGCGGAAGGATAACACCCTGCATGATAACCGTACCCATCAGCAGATATATCCCCATCAGGAGAGCCAGAAGACCGACCAGTTTCTTCAAACGCAGGAAGAACTTTGCCTCCGGCGTGAGCCTGTCCAGAGCGCCACCGAAAACGGCGAAAGAAATCAGAAGCAGACCGGCAAGTATGGCAATCAAAGTCGGTGAGATAATCGTGCGCAGGAAATACAGCGCCATCACCAGCAGGACAAAACCGAAGAATTTCTTGATCGTTTCCATCCATTCACCGGAACCGGGCAGGGCATTCACCGCCGTCGAAAAAGTACCTACAATCACGTATAATGTCCCCAGCCCCAGGGCAAACACGAAGAGCACCAGGAAACCTATCAACGGCGAACCGTGAGTTGCCACATAAAGCAGAATACCGGCGACGAACGGTCCCACACAGGGCGACACCACCAGAGCGGCGATAATTCCAAGAATAATCGAGCCGACCACGCCCCCGCCGGTTTTAGTCGTACCGAGTTTTTGTCGGAGAGACTGTGGCACGTTGAGGTCATACAGCCCGAACATCGACAAAGCGAATATGACAAAAACAACCGCGATGCCTATTACCACGGCTGGACTGGCCAGCCAGGCACCGAACACTCCCCCGACCAGAGAGACAATCAGGCCCATGATACCATACATTACGGCCATGGTCCCGACATAAATAAGGGAAAGAAAGAAGCCCCGACCGATACTGCGCTCCTGACCCGCGAAAATACTAACCGTTATCGGTATCATAGGGTAAGTACAGGGAGAAAAAGACAGAAGCAAACCGGTCACGAAAGCCAGCCCCAAAGCCAGAAAATATCCCCAGAAACCGTACTCACTGATCAAACGAGACAGTTCCGATTCCTGCCCGGTCGATTCGGTTTCCGACAGTTCAGACTCCGACGGTTCAGGTTCCGACGTCTTGATCCGGGTGAACATCTCGGCAAAGATCGGGTGACCCTCGGGACCGACCTTAACATTCAGATCGGCCTCTTCCGTGCGCGGCGGCAGACATTCCCGATCGTTACACGGCTGCCCGGTAAAACTGATGGGAAGCACATACTCGCCCGGCTCCATATCCTCGTCGACGGTCACCTGAAAATGGATAATGACACGACCATCATATACGGACAGTGTCTGATCATCCATAAGAACGTCATGCCCTTCGGGATACTGAATACTGTGGGCATGGAATCCGTCCGTATCGATAAATGACAGTTCGGCCGGAATCAGATAACTCTGGTAGGGCGATGCTGAATTGATATGCCAGCCCGCACGTATCTTGAGCACAGCGGCGGCGGTATACGTTTTCCCGGGCTCGGCAGAAGATATCGACATGACTCCCGAAAACCCGGTAATGGGATCCTGTGCCTTTTCGGGCGTTTTCACCTCACCGAACGGATTCACCTGCGCCACGGCAGGTAACACCAAACCTGCCACCAACACCGACAACGCCACGATCAGCATTGCCCGCCGCAAAACGGGTCGGAAGTATTCAACCATGAAATTTATCTCTCCTTGCCTGCACCAAAATAAGATGATACGCACAAAGCCGGGGGAAACGCAAACGGCAAATCGCTCGCCTCCCGAGGGTTGTACCTACGGCGATATCCCGAACCATACCGCTCGACCATATCCGGTGAATTTGAACAAAGAGGAATCCGCAAGGGATCCGCTGAATTATCTTTTTTTCTGGATACGCTGGACAAGCTCATTCTTGACCATGCGAAGCAGCTTCTCTGAATCTATCTTTGCAACAATCGTCTCGGCCACCCTGGCCCCGAGCTCACGGGCAAACTCTTGCGTGAAAATGGCCACCTGCTCGGAAGTTACGGCTTCGAGCTTCTCATCCCAGACCATTTCCGCCTTGGCGTCACCCGGTTTCGTCTCCGACGAGGTCTCCATCAGATCGTCCGGTTCTCCGGCCCGTAGTTGTTCGATCTCTCGCTTGAACTCGTCGATAAATTTCTCCACTCCGGAGGCCCTGGCCGGACCTTTGGTGTCAGAAGGAGGCTCCTGCTCATCCGGTCCCGGTGTTACCGGGTTCACGACAGCGGCCGGATCGGTAAAGGTCAGTTTGTCGACATCGGACTGTGCGGGTGGCGATGGTGGCTCGGCCGACTTGGCCTGAGCTTCGTCTCGCATGGTGTTGACGAACCAGTCGTAATCATGAACTTGATCTTCCGGCTCAGCTTTTAGTTTCCCGGCCTCACTAAGCCCATACTGGTCGTTGAGTATCTCCAGCTTGCCGCTGCCTTCGATTGATGGTGAAGGTTGGGACGACTGGTGCTGTATCGGGGCGACCTCGTCGCGAATCATCAGTGACTCTACCTTGGAATAATCCGGCCCGGAATCCTCCACCTGCCCTTCCATGCCGATTGTATGCTGCGGGCCGTCTTTCAGACTATCTACGCGCAACCCGGTCGAGGTTTTATCCATAATCTCGGAATTGGTGACATCAATCCGGTCCAGCCCCAGGGCGGCGTCCAGAAATTCGTCGTCAACTTCGGGAACACCAAGGGGATGATGATCCCCGGAAGAATGATTTTCGACCTGACCGAGAAAAACCGCAACCTTGGAAAGGAACTCTTTAGGATCGAACGGCCTCGGAATGACCACTTCCTGAGGAAAACCGACATCGCTCTTGTCGCTCGGTTCGAACAAAAGCAGGGGCAGATTGCTGCTCCGGCTGTCCCCGCGGATTACTTCGTAGTATGGGGTCTGATCGTCGGCTTTCATATCGGCGCTGATGATAATGAGATCGGGCCGGGAAAATTCCAGCACGTCTTTTATCTGCCGCGGTTCGGATACTGCGATTACTTCATAACCGTTCTGACGCAGAACCGTTTCGGCAACCGACCTTACGGTATCAACAGCCTCGGCAACAAGGACTTTCTTCCGCATGGATTACCGGCCCTTCCCCGTTTTGTCTTTCTCGCCAGACAATTCCGAGGATGCCTCTTCAAGAAACTTACGCTCGCTTCTGGTCAGATTCTCAATACCGACGTCGTTGATCTTATCCAAAATAGCATCAATACGCTTCATTACATCTTCAGCCTCGGCTCGTCGTTTCTGTAATTTATCTTCCTGATGCTGCCGTTTCAAGCTTTTGAATTTTTTGGCGAGAGCCAAGGCGCGCCAGTCCAGCTTGAGATAAGCCAGCCCGAACAACGCCCCTCCCAAATGAGCCACATGGGCAACATTACCACCCGAGAACAGGAAACCAAGCAACATCATACCGGGGATAGCCCATTTGACCTTTATCGGGAACAGGAAATATATGTACAGCATGCGATGGGGAAACATAACCCAGTAGGCCACCAGAACGCCGTAAATCGCCGCCGAGGCACCGATCATCGGAACCGACTGAGACGGATACGCGATCAGGGTAGCCACGGCTCCGGCAATACCGCAGAGGAAATAGAACTTCGCGAACGACTTGCTCCCCCAGAGATATTCGATCTCGGTGCCGAACATCCACAAGGCGAACATATTGAACATGATATGAGTAAAATGACTCGGCGAGTGCAGAAACATGTACGTGAAAATCTGATAGAACAGATTCGGGAACTCGTTGAAGAAACGCCGAGGGGTCAATCCCAGAGACCAGGTCAGGCCCGGTATCAGGTACTGAAATACCAAGACGCCGACATTGATAATCAGCATCCACTTGATAAAAGGAGAGACAGAGCGGGGCCCAAACCCCACGGAACGGCCATTAACCGGCCCTTGCTGCTGATAATATCTCATATAAACCTGTTTATCGGCATATACCTGAATATACCTGACTACTATATACCGCTAATCTTGGCCGTGGCCCTTTCTGTCTGTATCTTCCGACGGAAGACAACACTTGCGAACAAGTCAGGTCCTGACACCAAATCGGGGGAGTATTTTGGCCGCCAGCAGATACCAACCCAGAAGCAAGCCGGCCGCCACTACTATACCTTGCCAACTTATGGCCATACACCCCTGATTATGTTTCTTACCCGGCAGGAAGCGACCTCGCGCTTCCTTCATTTGTACACAAATGCCGCGACACGGTTGAAATCAACAGCTCCCCGCACCACCGGGCAAATGTAAAAAACGGATTCTTACGGGATAACTCCCGGACCGATCCGTCGCCATCGACCCGGAACCACCGGACCAGTCGATCCGGTGGCCGGATTATCGCAAAATAACTATTCCAGAATCTTATCCAAACGGGCCATCAACTGAGCCTTGGGAATCGCTCCCACGACCTGGTCGACCAATTGACCGTTTTTGAAAAAGAGCAGGGTCGGTATCGACATCACGTTATACTTGCCGGCTGTCTTGTTGTTGGCGTCGACGTCAAGTTTTACCACTTTCACCTTGCCGTCGAGTTCCGCGGCTACCTCATCGAGAATAGGCGCTATCATTTTGCACGGCCCGCACCATGTAGCCCACAAATCGACCACCACCGTCTTATCCGATTGCAGTACTTCCGCATCAAAGGTGTCATCGGTGATAGGGATTGCATTGCTCATCAGTAGTTCCTCCGATATTTGCAACTGGTTTTTACTGCTCTACCACGCTCAAACAAAAAGAACACCCCAGAGTTCCATTTCCAACCGAGAATGTCGAGTGCCCCTGACAGTTTAACCGGCCCCTGACCGGCTAAATCAATATAGTCCCGAACCAGAAACCGTTCAAGCGGAAATCGACCGACATCCGAGAGGCTGTCCGACCCGGGACCGGGTTTAGCTTGGAGCCGGAGAATCGAGTGCTTATATTCCCGCTTCATTCGGAGAAGGAACTATGCGAGCCCTGATACAGCGCACCGAAGGAACCGAGGTCTGGATAAATAACCAACGGCACAGTGCCACCGGTCCCGGCCTGCTGGTCCTGTTCGGTACCAGAACCGGCGACAGTGAGGAATCATGCCGCTATCTGGCCGACAAGGTCGTCAATCTGAGAATCTTCGAAGACACCGAGGGCAAAATGAATCTCTCGGCTCTCGATGTCGGGGCGGAGATTATGATTGTCTCGCAGTTTACTCTCTACGCCGACACACGCAAAGGACGGCGCCCCGCTTTCACCGAGGCCATGGAACCGGTCGAAGCCGAACGGCTTTATGAGATCTTCATCCGTCAGGTAGCGGCCACCGGCCTTGTTACCCAAAGCGGCATTTTCGGAGCGAAAATGAACGTGCGATTTACCAACCACGGCCCGGTCACGATCCTTCTGGAGCACGATGTATAAAGCCCTGACAGTCTTGACCCGGCACTGCAATCTGGTCCTGGCGTCCGGTTCTCCGCGACGTAAATACTTGCTGGAACAACTGGGAATCAAGTTCCGTCAGATCGTCCCGCAGGTTCCGGAAACGGCTCAACCGAACGAAGCCCCTTACGACTTCGCCGAGCGTCTGGCGCGGGAAAAAGCAACCTGGGGCGTCGGTGAAAGCAACCGGGGCGAGATAGTTCTGGCCGGTGATACGGTGGTCGTGCTCGGCAAGCAAATCCTGGGAAAACCTTCGACCGAAGAAGAAGCCTTCGCAATTCTTTCCCAACTGGCGGCGCAACAACATGTGGTGTGTACGGCGCTGGCCCTGGCCGACCGAAGTGGCCTGCTTGCATACGGGTCGGAAAAAACAACCGTCGTGTTCAATGACATATCGGCCGAGCGCATCTGGGAATACATCCGCACCAAAGAACCCATGGACAAGGCGGGAGCCTACGGTATACAGGGAATGGGGGCTTTTTTAGTTGACAGAATAGTGGGTAATCTTGATAATGTCGTCGGTCTGCCAAGAACATTGCTCAACCATTTGGCGGGCGAAATACTACCTCGACTCGGGCATGCTACTGATTGTGAATGAGTGAGTTACAGAAAAAATTTGGCGCTTTGCTCCAAATGGAGCGAGAACGGCGCGGCCTCGCACTGGCTGACCTGTCCAGTGAGTTGAAAATATCCGAATCAAATCTCCAGAGCATCGAAGAAGGTGACCCCTCCGGCATGCCGGCGGAGCTTTATTACCAACTCTTTGCCAAGTCCTATGCCGAGTTCCTCGGTATCGACTACGCCAAAACGATTGAGGCTATCAAAGAGGACCTCGGTGAGCTGGAGCAGGAACCAGAGATCGGAACTAAAACCACCGGGACAAAAGCCGAGGGTGACAAAACCGACAAGGAAGAAACCGTAGAGAACACCGAGTCCAGACGGTTTTTCAAAAGGCTTATTATTCTTGGTGTCATTATTATCGTAGCCTTTGCGGGATTCCTGGCTATTTACAAATTGTTCCTTGAAGGGAAAGACGAAGAGAATTCGGATTTTTCCGACAAGGCACTAACCACCGGCCAACAGGACACACCGACTGAAGCCGATACCGCTTTGGCGAAGTATGTGTGGGGCACACCTGAAACCGGCCGGCCCGACAGCCTGACCCTCTCCCTCACCGCCCGCGAGCAGAGTTGGGCCACCGTGTTAGCCGACGGTGACACGGTTCTGTATCAGACCCTGACACCGTGGCGCGAGTATGTGGTGGGAGCTCAATATCGCCTGCTGGTGTCTATCGGTATTCCCCGGGTAGTGGAAACAAAACTCAACGGAGAGCTTCTGTATCTGGCCTCGGCCGAGACCGGTCGAATTTCGCGGGTGGAAATCAATCAGGTCAATAAGGACGAATTCAGCCGCACGCCTCCCGAGAGGCCACAGGCAACACCGAAAACCGCCCCGACTGTCTCCGAAAAACCACGACAGTCAGGCGATACTGCGACGGTCGACACCGTCCGGCAACAAAACGAGAACGATCATGGGGTTGAAGAACTTCTTCGCGACTCTGCAACTTAATCATGCCCGTAAGCACATGCAGAGCGGCCAGGTGCAATTCCCGGCTGCTTTGATGAAGCCTCGGCATATTCTGGTCTGCCTGCCCGGCAGTCTTCGGGAGTTGACCATGATCAAGCAGTTCCTGCCCACCATCAACCAGTTATTCAAACCGGCCGATGTTACCCTGCTGGCCGTGCCGGGTATCAAGCTGCATGACATTTATCCCCGCAAGGGCTTTCAGATTCTCACCCCCGCTACGGATCAGTTGACCTGGGCCGGCCTGCCCAAGAAGACATACCTGAAATCTCTGACGGATCAGAAGTTCGATATGATCCTCGATTTGAACCTCGAGACATCTTTCTTTACCTCCACCGTCCTGCTGAATTTTCCCGACGCCGTTCGGATTGGACGGGGGAACCATCTCGGGGACCCGTTCTACAACCTTGAGATCAAAACCAAGTATCTCCGCGACGAGAGAAACATTTATCGTTCTCTTCTCGAGACACTGGGCGCGATCATGAACAAGCCGGTCAGCGGAAACACTTCCGCCGCGACCAATTAGTATCCGGAGGTTCCGTGCACCTTAAACGAATAGACATACTCGGTTTCAAATCCTTTGCCAACAAAACGACAATCGATTTCGCCAACGGCGTGACGTCCATCGTCGGTCCCAACGGTTGCGGTAAAACGAACATCCTCGACGCCCTGCGCTGGGTGCTCGGGGAGCAGAAGCCGACTTTCCTGCGCGGCAGCAAAATGGAAGAGGTCATATTCAACGGCACCCGCGACATGAAACCGCTGGGGATGGCCGAAGTCACCCTGACCATTATCAATGACCACGGCATCCTTCCCACCGAATATCACGAGCTACAGATAACCCGACGTCTTTTCCGCAGTGGCGAGTCCGAGTATCTCATCAACAAGGTCCCCTGCCGCCTGAAAGACATTACCGATATGTTCGCCAACACCGGCGTGGGAGCACACTCGTATTCGGTTATTCAGCAACACATGATCGACTCGGTGATATCCGACAAGGCCGAGGAACGCCGCTTCCTTTTCGAAGAAGCCGCCGGTATCACCAAGTACAAGCAGCGGCGCAAGGCAGCCCTGCGCAAACTCGAAGCGACCGAGAACGATTTCCTGCGCCTCAAAGATGTCTATGCCGAGGTCAAGACCCGGGTCAATTCGCTTTATCGCCAGCACAAGAAAGCGGAGCGCTATAAAAAACTGGCCGACGAGATAAAAGCCTGGGAGGTCTATCTTGGAGCCACACGTCTCCGCCGAGTGGAAAACGAAAGACGAGAACTCCGGGCCCAGACGGAATCTCTCTCGGATCAAAAGAGCGGACGTCAAACCGCGCTGGATCAGGCTTATGCCCGACTCGAAAGCGACCGCAAAGAACTCGTCGAAATCGAACACCAGCTTACCGAACTGGGCACGGAATTGATGTCTGTCAGTGACGAAGCCCACGAAATAGAACGACAGATATCCGTACTCAGGGAAAAGAAAGCCAACGCCGGAACACTGATTGAGCGCAACCGGGTCGACATCAAAGGACTCGAGGCACGGACCGCAACGATTGAAAATCAGTTGAAAGAAGCCCATGAAGAGCTGGAACGCCAGAGACAGGAACTGGAGGAATCAAACGTCCGCTTGAAGGATGCCCAAACGGAACATGCCGCCGCCGATCAGCAACTGCTGGCCGCACGTATGGCCCGTGAGGACAAGAGCCAGAAACTCCTGCATCTCGAAGGCCGGTTATCTTCGGGTAAAACGGAAGAAAGCAATCTCCGCCGGCAGCAAACCGAATTTTCGGAATCGATCACGGCTATCGAAAAAGAAATCGAGCAAAACCTGCCCCGGCAAAAGACCCTGCTGGAACAAATAGAAAAACTGCGTGGCGAACTGGCCGAACAAACAGCCGCCAGAACGAACAAGGAAAAGCGTCTAAACGAAGCCGTGGCCGAGATGGACCGACGGCTCGAAAGCGGTGAAGAACTGGCCCTGGAAATTTCCAACGTTACGGCTTCCATTGAAGCCTGCGAGGCCCGTCGTCGTTTGCTCGAAGAAATGATGCTCCAGTACGAAGGGCACGAATCCGGCGTGGTCGCGGCCATGGAAGTGAAAGAACGCTGGCCCGCCGTGGCCGGGACGGTTGCGGACAAGTTTGTCCCGGTTGAGGGAATGGAAACTGTGCTCGAGGCGGCCCTGGGAGAAATCGCGCGCTTCCTGATTTGTTACGACCGCCCGACGGCGGAGAGTGTCATCGACTATCTCAAAACCGAAGGCAAGGGAAGAACCGGTATCTTAGTCCCGCACAGCGGGACCATCACCCCCGCAGTCAAACGACCGCCCATGGAAATGCCGGGAGTGATCGGCTGGCTTGACAGCTACGTCTCGACCGACGAAAACCTGCGGCCGCTGATGGAAGCGGTTCTCTCGCGGACGCTTGTTTTCGAAGCCGGCAGCGCACCCGATGCGATTCTCGAGCATCTCCCCTACGGTTTCGCCGCCGTCAGCACCGACGGGGTGCTATACGGCAAAAACGTCATCTCCGGCGGTTCCGACGACCGCTTCCCGCTTTTCCGACGTAAGGAGAAACTGGCCGAACAGGAAGCGCTTCGGGAAAAACTGAACGACAAACTGGAAGAAGTACAGCTTCAGAAAAATCGCAACACCGCCCAAATCGGAGCCCTGCGTGCCGAATCGGGCGAGTTGAACTCGGCCATTGAATCGATTGACGAAGAACTTACCGAGACAAGAAACAAGCTGAGCGAGTGTGAGTTCGAACAACGCAGCATGACGGCCGAATTCCAGCGCTTCAATCGGGAGAAACAGAGTTTCCAGGAACGACTGGAACAAATCCGCCACCAGCAGTATACCCTTGGTCTTGATTTCAACGAACTGGCCCTTCAGAAAGAAACACTGGTGGCCAACATGAATCAGGCCGGCAACCAACTCGAAAATCTGGAACAAACCGCCACGGCAGCGGCGGAGAATGTCTCTCGTCTTCAGGTTGCGGCCATTGAGGCGCGCAGTCGCCTTGAACAAACCGAAAGCCGCATCAATCACATAAAGGAAATCGACCAGGAGATCAGACACTCGCGAGAAGCCGGTCTGGCCGAAATAGAACAGGCCGAAAAAGACATTAATAACGCCGAAGAAACAACGGCAACACTGGAATCGCGCCTGAAGGAATGCTTCGAGCGACGCGACGGCAAATCGTCCCGGCAGGAAGAACTGAGGGAAGTACAATCCCAACTGGCCGAGCGCACCACTGTTCAGGAAAATCAGACCAAAGATCTCCGTCAGCAAAAAGACACCGTAGCTGAACAATTGCACCAGGCCGAGATTCGCCTGACCACGATTGAGTCGGAGACCAACGCCCTGACCGACAAGATGCGCGACGAATACGAGATCGATATCGCCAATGTCGAAATTGTCTGCCCCGACGAAAACGTCACGCCGGAGCAGGCGGTGGAACTTCTGGCCTCGAACAAAGAAAAACTCCGTTCTTTCGGCGCCGTCAATCTCCTGGCTCTGGAGGAATACGAAGTCGCCGCCGAGCGGGAAAAATTCCTCAACGAACAACTGGCCGATCTGACCACCGCCAAGAACGAGTTGAAATCGACCATTACCAGAATTAACCAGACCGCCCGTCAACTGTTCAACGAAACGTTCGAAAAAGTCCGCAAAAATTTCCAGAAGCTTTTCGTGGAATTGTTCAACGGCGGCGAGGCGGATATCAGCCTGGTGGATCCGGACGACCCGCTGGAGTCGCACATCGACATCACGGCTCGTCCCGGCGGCAAGAAACTTCTTCCTATCACCATCCTCTCCGGTGGCGAGCGCGCCCTGACAGCTATCTCGCTGTTGTTCTCGCTCTATTTGGTCAAGCCGTCACCGTTCTGTATTCTGGATGAAATAGATGCCCCGCTCGACGATGCCAATTGTCATCGTTTCCTGACTATTATCAGGAATTTCTCGTCACAAACCCAGTTCATCACTATCACCCACAACAAGATCACCATGCAGGCCTCAAATAACCTGTACGGTGTCACCATGGAACAAGCGGGCGTGTCGAAACTGGTGGCGGTACGTTTCTCCGACAGCGGCAACGGTGATCTCGTGGAGATCAAAGAGGAACTCCCGGAAAGTATCCGTGAACGGCTGTCTTCCGATGTCACGGTCGGCCCCAACGAAGAACAATAGGCTACTGTCCAATATGCTGCCTTCTTTCGACAAACTGAGACAATCCCTGGCCAAAACCAAGGATAACCTTCTGGGTAAAATTTCCCAGGTGGTGAGCCGTCGCAAAATCGACGACGATCTGCTGGATGAAATAGAAGAGATTCTGCTGCAGGCGGATGTCGGCGTTCAGGCCAGCATGAAACTGATCGACACCCTGAGGGAAAAAGCCGCGGAGAAAAAAATCTCCGAGGGTGACGAAGTCATAGCGCTGCTGAAAGAAGAAATCGCGACAATCCTCTCGGGAAACGAAGGAGACATCTTCCCCGCCGACGCGCCGCGTCCGGTCATATGGTTGATAACCGGCGTTAATGGCGTCGGTAAAACGACCACCATCGGCAAACTGGCCACCTATTTTGCCCGTCAGGGTAAAAAAGTCATGATCGGTGCCTGCGACACTTTCCGGGCCGCCGCTATCGATCAGGTTGCCATCTGGGCCGAGCGCAGCGGTGTGCACATGGTCCGTTCGCACGAATCAGCCGACCCGGCGGCCGTGGCTTTCGATGCCGCCAGCGCCGCCAGAGCACGAAACGCGGATCTCCTGTTGATCGATACGGCCGGACGACTGCATACCAAGTCGAACCTCATGGAAGAACTCAAAAAAATAAAGCGCGTGGTTCAAAAAGCCACCCCCGAAGCAACCGTCCTTAGCAAACTGATCATCGACGGCAACACGGGACAGAACGTCCTTTCGCAGGTACGGACGTTCACCGACGCCGTGGGCTGCGACGGGCTTATCATCACCAAACTCGACGGCACCGCCAAAGGCGGGGTTGTTATCGCCGTGGCAGAGGAGTTGGGAGTCCCGGTTGACTTCGTCGGGCTGGGCGAGCAAATAGACGACATCCAGAAATTCGACGCCCGTCAGTTCGCCGACGCCCTGTTCGCCTGATGCAGACGTTTACGGTCAAAACCGGCCAGCGTGAAGAGCTGATCGATATCACTCACCTCCTCGAGCAGGCGATAACGGAGAGTAATTTCGACTCCGGCGTGGTCTTTTGCTTCGTCCCCCACACCACGGCCGGTATCACTATCAACGAAAATGCCGATCCCGACGTTCGCCGAGACATCCTTTACAAACTCGGCAAAGAGATTCCGCAGAACGATGGTTACCACCACGCGGAGGGAAACTCCGACGCCCACCTCAAGGCCTCTTTGATGGGTTTCTCGCTGTCGATACTCTTTGAAAATCGACGCTTGATACTGGGCACCTGGCAAGGGGTATACTTTTGTGAGTTCGACGGCCCGCGTTCTCGCCGTCTGATCGTGAAAGTGGAACGCTTTGCTTAAAATCCGTATTATCAGCGTCGGCAAAGACAAGGCGCCATGGATCAGTGAAGCCTGTAACCATTATTCCAAACTGCTTTCCCGATACGCTTCCGCGGAAATAATCGCTCTGCCGGCTCCGAAAGGCACGAGTAACCTTTCGCCCGGCGAGATCAAAGCCGAAGAAGCCCGGGTTTTGGAAAAACATCTGCCCAAAGCTTACACGGTAGCTCTCAGCGACAACGGAGCTCGAGCCGATTCCACCGGCTTCGCCCGCATGCTGGAGAGGCTCGAAACCCAGTCCGGCGGCAGCCTCACGTTTATCATCGGGGGACCGTGGGGACTGGACAAGAGAATCACCGACAGGGCCGATTTGATCCTTTCTCTTTCCCCTATGACTTTCTCTCATCAACTGGTGAGACCCATTCTGTTGGAACAGCTTTACCGCGCCTTTTCCATTCTCCGGGGTAGCTCATACCATAAATAAAAAAATGGCGCCCGAGCACTTATGTACTCAGACGCCATAGAGGAAAGATAGAAAGGGGTTATCTTATTTGAGCAATATCATCTTCTTGGTCTCGCTGAAGGCGCTGGCGTCGAGACGATAGAAATACACGCCCGAAGCCGTGGTCTCACCGTTGGCGTTGCGACCATCCCAGATTACCTCCTCGCGACCTCCCGCCGAACTACCGCTGGTTTCCCAGACCAGTGCGCCGGTCACGTTGTAAATCCGGAGAGTCCAGGCGCCCGCCTGCGGCATAGCAAACCCGATGGTCGTGGTCGGATTGAACGGGTTCGGGTAGTTCTGCTCCAGAGCGAATTCCGCAGGCAGCATAGCCACTCCGCTCGACTGATACGGCTGACCGTGATAGTCCACGAGTTCGGAATGCACCAGACGAATATCACCTTCACCGTGAACCGGAAGCGTGATCAGATCATGGCGACCGGATTCGACCACTGAAGTACCGATATCGTACATCAACACTCTCAACTGACCGTCAAGCACACCCGCCTCGATATCGAAACCGGCCGTCGCTTCGGTAGCCTCGGGCAACCCGAAAGTCAACGACGGATCTATATCGAAGATGAAATAGGCGGTGCCGAGATTATCAACCGTCTCCGCTCCGATAGTCAGTTCACCATCGGCAAAGCTCGTATACACGGAAGCCTGATCGGCGTACGGCGTCGTCTTGGGCACCGGGTCGGCGTCTCCCACGATCACCCGGATCAGAAGGGCGAGATCGGCCACGGTCAGAGTAAGACCGTCGGCATTAACGTCGGTCGCGGCAATCTGTCCCGCCATGCTGATAGAGAACGCGCTCATGCCCTTGATGAAATAGTTCGTAAATACGACGGCGTCGGCGATCTCATAGGAAAGACCGTTCAGGTTAATATCGCCGCGAGCGTCAATCGAATCGGGATCGATAATGCAGATACCGCCGTTGACAAACTCGATACAGCGCAGCGGCTCGGTCTTCTCGGTTTCGACAATACACGAATCCGGCGCGCCCATACCGAAGGGGCGATCTTCGTCGGGATAAGCCACGTCATCGAACTCATCCCAGATAAGCTCTTCCTCGGCCGAATAGATACGGCTGTCGATAAACAGGACACTGCCACTGGGATCGGAGAAACTATTGTCGGTACAATCGTACCAGACGAAGTTGATCGGGACGAATACTCCTCCGAGATTCTGGTCGTTGGCTACCTGGAACTCGATGAAGATAAGCGTACCGTCGGGATCATAGGCCGAATCCGGCGGATGGGCCCCGCCATTGTTGCGGTCGGCGATACCCACAAAACGGACCGTTCCGGTCGACACGGCATTGAGACTCCAGGTGAAGTACTCCCAGCTTTCCCCCGCCCCGTTGTCCATGGTGGCATTCTGGAAGGAAAGAGCCGAAGCGTCGTAACTGAGAAGGATATCAAAACCGCCAATGCGGTCATTCGTTTCTATGTTAAGCGCGACCTCTTTGCGCAAACCAACCGGGGTGCAGGAACCGCCGTCAATCGAAAGCGAAAGACAAACATCACAGTCGTCAGCCATCGTAATTTCGACAATCATCGTATCAGGGACAACGTGACAACCGTCGTCGGCCTCGAAACAGAACAGGAACTCTCCGAAAGAATCGGGCAGGAAACAGACCTTACCGCTGTTGTCACCCGGAGGGGTAAATTCTCCCGGACCACAAACCATGCTCACGACCACATCATCCGACTCCGTATCGCTGACATAAATACCGTCGATGCAGATTACATCGGTGTCGTCGGGACAACGCTCGAAAGTCAGATATTCGGGAACGATGAGTTCCGGCGGCAGGTCGGGGTTGACCGTTATCAGAGTCACGCACGTGTCCGCACCGCAGGCACCGAAGGCAATGACTTCGATCTCATATTCGCCGGGCTCGGATATCGGTACCGACACCACCCCCGAAGAATAGAAACCTATCGGGTTAACATTTACGTTCACGCCCGTTCCGGTAACGGTGATAGGATAACGCAGGGTGTCTTCCTCGACGAGGCACAGCACCGTATCGATTTCGCCCGGACAGACGATCTCCGGCGGGATACCGAAGTCAACGGCCAGGTCGAAAATACAGGTATCCGAACCGCATTGGGCGGCGGCAATAACCGTTATTTCCTGCGTGCCACCTTCGCTAATCCAGATACAGATTTCGTGCGTCTCGTGGTTATATGAACCGTTCGGCAATACCGTAACATCGGCATCATCCGGACTGACCGACACCTGGAGGCAAACACTGTCAGCACCACAGACCGAAGCGTACTGCGTACCGTCGGGGCAATCGATCTCAGCGTAGCCACCTTCGGTAATGGTCACCACAACCGTATCCGCGCCCACCGCTTCACATTCGTCGACGGCCGTAACGACAATCTCATATTGCCCGTAATCCGGCGGGGTGAAACAGAGCAGCATATCGTCATCCAGAGCCCCGTGCGAAACAGTTATTGAAGCGAGGTTGCCATCCGGGTCGGCGATTAGCGTGACCGGAATACAGATATCGTGAAGGCTGCATTCGGTCAGGTTGACATCGTCACCCATCACGACGACCGGCGGACTGTTGAAAGCAGCGGTAACCGTGAAGCTGCAGGTATCGGCGTCGCAGACATTGGACACGATTATATCAACAGTTATGCTACCCGGTTCCAGCACCGGCACACATATATGTCCTTCGCTCAGGAAAGCCGGTTCGCTGACGGCAACGTCGGCCGAAGCCGGAGCATAGAAGAATTCGTAACAAAGCGTATCCGGGCCACAGACGAAGGCCTCGTCGTTTTCCGGACAGGTCAGACTGATCGGCTCAGGGATATTGATCGGGATCGTAACAACGCAGACCTCGGTATTACACTGCGCCTCCGCGGTTACCGTGATCGTATACAAACCGGTCGTGTCGACCATAAAGCACAATTCGTTGTCGGCCCACTGACCGTAATCGGTGAACACGACGAACTGCTCGCCGATAATCTCAAGCGGCAGGCAAACCTCGGCCGGCTCGCAGAGGATCTCTTCCTCGAACGGCTCCGGACAGGTCATCTGGACGTAGTAGCCTTCGGCCGTTTCGACACAGATTTCCCGCACGTCGGTCAAGCCACAGATATCAGTAGCCGTCACGGTAACGCAGAAGGTGCCGATACCGTCCGGGGTCAGACAGACCAGCCCGGCCTCGGCATCGTACCATCCGCCTTCAACCTCAACACCGGTCAGATTGTTGTCGGGATCGCTGATATCGACCGGCAGACAAATCTCCGTCGGTTCACACTGCCGATAAACCGTATCAATCGGAGTGTAAGAAATAACCGGCGGCTGGTTAACCGTAATCGTCACGAAAGCCGTATCGGTATAGTAAGCGTAGCAAGAATCCTCGGCCGTCACGGTAATCGTGTAGACACCGGATGTATCGGGAACGAAGCAGACCTCGCTACGATAATCATCGTACGTTCCGCCTTCAGCGGTAACGTTCATTACATTGCCATCGATATCGGAAATACCGACCGGCACGCACACCTCGGCAAGTTCACACTGCACTATAGTAGTATCCTTCGGCAGCAGAACCAGCGGGCGACTGTTCGTCTGAATCGAAACCGTGAACTCGCAATTGTAGGAACCGCAGACGGTGTTGACCGTAACGGACAGGTTATTTTCCAGACAGCAGTCGGAGAAGAAACAAATCGACTCGGTCTCGGCATCCCACCAGGTTCCGATACCGCCGACTTCGACTTCAGCACCTTCCGGCAGCCCCTCAATATGCACCGGGAAACATACCGTGTCGGGCTCGCAGAGGAAAACGGTCGTATCGCCCGGACATTCCAGCACTATGGCCTGGTCCGTCTCAACGGTGATAATAGTAGTATCTACGGTCGTAGCACCACATTCGTCCACGGCTGTCCCGATTATCTCGTACGTCCCCTGATTATACGGGACGAAACAGACCTGACCGTCGGAGTAATCGCCACCGGTCACGGTGAAATCGGTCAGGTTATTATCAGGATCAGACGCCCCGACATTGATGCAGATTTCCCGGGGATAACACAGGTAAACACTCGAATCGGCCGGCATACTCACGACAGGCGGTTCGTTCACGTCGACATCGACCAACAGCGTATCGGCCGAGGTCAGTCCGCAGTAATCGGTCGCCGAAACTATCAGCGTATATGTACCACTCATATCGGCCGTGAAACAGACCTCGGAGGTCGCTTCCGACCACAGACCGATATTCGAATTGACGGTTACCGCTTCATCGTCGTCGTTGGTAAGGCCAACGTTTACGCAAACCTCTTCGGTCTCGCAGATAAACAGCGCGATGTCATCACCCAGATCGACAACCGGGGCAGCATTCAAATCGACGGTATAGCGGGTCTCATCGGAAACCTCGTTGCCACACTCATCTACGACCGTAAAGCTGATCACGTAGACTCCGGTGGTGTCGGCTTCAAAACAAATGGTCCCGGACTCCGGATCATACACGCCGTAGCTCGGCTCCATGCTTACGATATCGAAATCGGTATCTTCTACGGTAATCTCAAAGCAAATCTCTCCCGGCTCGCACAGGTTGGCGGACAAACTTTCCGGCATCTCCACGACCGGCGGGTTACCACCGGTGACGACCAGAGTCGAGGTACAACTGGCCGTATCGCGATCGTTGAAGGCGATAATATCAACCACGTACTCCCCGGCCTCTTCCACCGGCAGACAAACAAAACCGTCGGCGTACCAGGCGGGCTCGGTAACTTCCACCTGGATATCAGATCCGTATATTTCGACCGGCACGCAGAGAGTATCCACCCCGACCAGACACAGAACCGTATCCAGGGTACTGATACAATCGACCATCGGCGGTATATACTGACCGACATCCAGCGTAAATTCACAAATCTCGACATTACATTCCGCGGTCGCCGTAATTTCGAAAGTGTGACGACCGGTAGACTCGATATAAACGACCACTTCACCGGTACCGGCATCGAAATAGCCGGACGGCGCAACCGTCACGTCGACATCGACCGGATCGATCCCCACCGGGATACGAACCGTATCCGGAACATCCACGGCTACGGACATCAGCGTATCCGGGCAAGTCATGGTTACGTACTGACCCGGCTCAACGGTGATGTGAACAGTATCCTTATCCCAGGCACCACAGGAATCGGTAACAGTAACCACGATTTCGTATTCACCGAAATCCGGCGGCGTGTAACAGACCATCGAATCGTTTATTATCCCCAGCGTGGAGCGAATTTCAACGACATTATTATTGGCGTCGGCCACACTGTACGGGACACAAATCTGTTCAGGTTCGCAGGCGGTGGTTACAACGTCGTCCCCCAGAGTCAACTGCGGAGGCGTATTGGTTTCAACCGTAATGGTAAACGAACAGGCGTCTTCGCTGCACTCATTGCTAACCTCAACGAGCACCTGAATGACACCGGCTTCACTGACCGGAACTTCGACAAAACCGTCAACCAACTCGGCATTGTCGGGGCTCACCGTCACTTCGACATTGTCACCATAAATCTCTACCGGAATCCTGACCAACTGCGACTCTTCTTCACAGAGGAATATATTCGTGTCGGCGACTCCGCAAACCACCTCGGCGGGAGCTATCAGGGCAAACTGCATCGTGCACGTATCGACCCCGCACTCGGCTTCGGCCACGGTGGTAATTTCATATACACCGGCCGTGTCCAGATCGAAACAGAGTTGATTGTCCGCCCAGGTTCCGTAATTCGTGCTGACGGTGAAATCATGACCCGTTATTACCAGGTCTATGCAGTGCGATCCCGGATCACAATATGTTATCGGACTCGAAATGTCCGGACAGGCGATCTCAGCCCAGCCACCCTCGGTGATAGTCACGGTTACGGTTTTGGAATCTTCGGCCCCGCAGTCATCGCGGACCGTCAAAACAATCTCGTGACTGCCGAAAGAATCGGGCGTGAAGCAGACATAACCGCTCGGCTCCTCTCCCGGCCGACGGAATTCATCGTCAAACATGTCGGTTCTCGCCAGGACACCGGACCCAGTACTTCTGAAAGACTGCTCAATCGTACCGACCGAACTGAAAATCGTATCTATATTGTTATCTATATCACTGATCCAGAACGGGACACAAACTTCTTCCAATTCACAGGCTTCCCGCTCCAAACCTTCGATATCCACCACCGGCGGACTGTTGAACTCGGCCGTAACCGTAAACGAACAACTGTCAGGCTCACACGGCGGGTTGGAATATATCACGGTCACGAGCTGTTCGCCGCTTTCATAAACCGGCAGGTTAACAAAGTCACCTTCCGTAGTCCGGGTAATCCAGGCCGGAGGCTCGGCACTGAGCTGCTCGGTCGGTCCGTGACCACCCGACGTCATCACCTCGAACACCAGAGTATCGGGGCCGCAGAGAAACACGGTCGTATCACCGGGGCATTCGACCACCGGCGGTTCGGCGACATCGATCTGGAACTCCGTCACGCAGGTGTCGCTGTTACATTCACCCACGGCTATAATGGTAATCGGATTAAACGGTATCTCGTCGCTATGAATACACAATTCACCGTTGGCCCATGTCCCGGCACTGGTGATAACCTCGATGGGGTCACCTTCAATAGTCACCGGGAAACAAACCTCACCCGGTCCGCAGATAACAGTGCCGCTCGGCTCCGGACAATCGATAGACACCAGCGGCGGCTGCTCCAGGGTTATACATATTTCGAGAGTGTCGGCGGCACCGCACTTATCAACCGCTATTATGTTCGCACACTGATATCCGAAACCCGGCGCCTCGTATTGCAGGACACCCATATTACCGCTGTCAGAGAACATTATCTCGCCGTCCGGAGAATAAATCGAATCGATATTGAAATCGACATCCTGATACGTGAATAACAGCGACACGGGCTCGATTTCACACAACCCGAAAACCGAATCCTCAACGAGGCTGATCAACTGGGGAGGTGAATTGAGCACCACCGTCACGACCATACTGTCGGTACGCGAAGCTCCGCATGAGTCGACAACGGTTACGCCAAGAGCATACTCCCCGGGACCGTCGGATTCAAAACAAACCAAACCGTCATAGGCGTCGTAAGTTCCACCATCGACAAAAACGTCGGCGATATTACCGTCAATATCGCTGATACCCACCGGCAGACAGATCATCTCGTCATCGCACAGAAGCACGGTCGTATCGACGGGCAGCATGATAAGCGGATCGCTGTTGGTCTGAACGTAAACCGTAAACTCGCAACTATACGTACCGCAGATAGTCGTAACACTCACGCTGAGGGTATTCTCCAGACAGCAGTCGGAGAAGAAACAGATCGATTCCGTTTCCTCGTTCCACCAGGCACCGATACCATCGACGGATATCTCGGCGCCCGGGGGCAATTCACCCAGAACTATCGGGAAGCACAGCGTGTCCGGCTCGCACAGGAATACCGTGGTATCGCCGGGACATTCAATCGTCACGCCCTGGTCGGTCTGAACGGTAATCACGGCCGTCTTTTCGACGACATGACCACAGCTATCGGTCACCGTAACCGTAATCTCGTAATTCTGACCGTTGTAAGGCACGAAGCAGATCTGACCGTCGGCATAGGTGCCCCCGGTTACGTTGATACTCTCTATATCATCATCGGGATCGGAGATATCGACATCCAGACAAATCTCCTCAGGATAACACAGATAGATACTTGTATCCTTAAGACCCGATATCACCGGAAGGCTGTTCAGGGCGACATCGATAACCGCCGTATCGGTCACAACGTTATCGCAGACATCGCCGGCCTCGAGAATGATCTCGTAGCGGCCCGAGCTTTCCGGAGTGAAACAGATCTGGTTGGTCAGCGAGTCATAAGTTCCGATATTCGAAGTAATGTAGGTAATGGAGCTACCGGTAACGACAGCATCCACACATACCTCTTCAGGATCGCACAAATCTATCCGGCGATCCTCACCCAGCGACACCACCGGCGGCTCGTTAAGTTCCACCGTCACCACCGTGGTATCGACAGCCGAAACACCGCAGGCGTCGGTCGCGGTCAGAATAACCGTATAAACACCGGAAGAATCGGCGTCGAAACAAACCTGACCGGCGACACTGTCGTAAGTCCCATAGCTGGAAACTATCGAGACGATGTCATTGTCGGTGTCTTCGACCGAAGCGTCGAAACAGATCGTCTCCGGCCAGCAGTAACTGACCTCAAAATCTTCCGCCGTGACAACCTGAGGAACATTGTTGCCCCTGAGGGTAATCAGCGTAGTGCAGGTGTCAGCATGATCACAACTGTCGGAACCGATGACCGTTATTTCGAACTCGCCCAGCCGATCCGGCGTAAAGCAGAGATTACCGTCGACAATCGTGCCGATGGAAGCGGTGGTCATTTCCCAGGTACTCATGAAACCCGGAAGGCAAATCTCGCCGGGCAGTTCGTCGGGCGGAATACACAAATCTATCACGGTATCAGCCGGACAACTAAGCTCTCCCGACTGGGTGATGTAAACGCAGATATTGACGGTATCCAGACAACACTGCGGGTCCTTCCCCGTCAGATCGTCGTCGTGCGACGATACACAACTGTCGGCCGAATGAAAAACGAACTCGTAACAGGAATAAGATATATCGGCCGGAATAAAACAGGCCGTTCCGGACGTATCCGAGGTCTGGGAAAAACTCCCCAGTCCTTCCAGCATCGTTATGGTAATTTCGTCCCCTTCCGGATCGAAACCATAGACGTTGAAACAAATCTCCTCGGGATCACAAAGGTAAACCGTCGAATCGAAACCGAAAACATACGGCGGCTGATTGAGCACGAGTTCATCGGTAATCGTGGCCGTGTCGTGTCCGCACTCGTTGGAAACGGCTACAAGAAAAGTGAAAAGGCCCGAAGTGTCGGGCTGGTAAGTGATCAGGCCGCTTTGCGGGTCAATCGAGCCGGGACCGGAAACAAGTTCGAAAGTAAGGTCCGCCCCGCCGTCGTCGGCCTCAATCTGCAGGAAGCGTTCCTCGCGAAGGTCACAGAGTTCGGCGTAGAAGTACTGATCCTCCACAACCGGCGGCATTCCCAAATCAAGGGTAAAGCTCACCGAATCTCTCACCTTGTGGTACTGCTTATCGGTCAGCTCCCAAACGAAGGTGTAAACTCCGGACGTATCGGCAAAGAAACACACGTCGGTGCTGAATTGGTAACCGAATACCCGAGTCTGAAAGTCAATCGGCCCGCTGATAAGAGCCAACTGCAAACTATCGCTCGGATCCGGGTCCACCCCGCTAACCTCGAAGCAGATCGAATCGGCGACACAGGCAACAACCAGAGAATCATCGGGCAGATTAAGATCAGGTGCCCAGAGAGGATTGCTGGACGTTGCCATCGTCTCGGCCGCGGGACCGCCGACCCGTCCGGCAAAAGCTGTCGAGCTTACGAAAAGAGTATAAAGAACCGTGAGAACCAGAAGGCTATAAACTGACCCTCTCCTATTCATCTTTCCTCCAACGAGAGACTGTTTACCCTCAAAAGACAGCACACGGTGGGCGCGCCATGGGCGATCAGTCTCTCTGCTAAGTAACAATCCCCTAACGAATCTATTCAAATGTTACCTGGCAGAGATCTTCTCCAGCGTGACCGTCGAGCAGTAAAAATAGCATTTTGCCCGTCTTAGACGGGCACCCCAATATACCATTTTCTGCCCGCAAGTCAAGAAGATCAACCAGCTTCCCGCTTCAATGCAAGAATCAGGCCAACCTATAACCCCCTGCAAACCCACCTGTTATTTGGCCTCTCTGATCAGACCTGCAGAAAGGTTGCCTTTATGTGAAACCGGCTGGACATAGGTATGACTCGACTTGCGCAATCAACGACAGCCCAAAGCAATACAGAACGAATAGATATATCTGGAGAAAACAACAGAAATCCAGGTGACTAATCATGATTTCACGAAGAACAGAGACAGAAACTGACAGATAAGACCGGATACTAAGGCTCGGAAACACGCAGGATATGCGTCTTTTTGCCCTATGACCTCTTCCCGACTCAGCCCTGACAATCCGGCTGTTCCGGGATCGACCGGTCGAGTTCCGGATATTGATTTTACCCGAAACTCGACCTCAGGAGTCCCGACGACAATTTACCTACTTGTCGCCCCCGAGAATAATCGGCAGATCACCCGAACCGTTGCCCACCACGATCACCTTACTATTGGGCGATTCGGCGATCTTCTGAGTCGCCTCAATCCCTTTCCATTTGAGATACGACGGGGTCAGTCCGTCGGAGACAATCTTCTGAAAATCAGCAATGCCTCGCGCCTCGATTCTCTTGCGTTCCGCCTCCAGCCGCTCTTTTTCGATGGTAAATTGCATCCGCTGGGCTTCCTGGTCGGCGGTAAGTTTGAAGTTGATCGCCTCGGATATCTTGGCCGGGATGACCACGTCGCGCACCAGTACGTTCTCCACGATTATGAACTTGTTGGCCATCTCTCTCGCCAGCCCGTCCCGGATTTCGGCATTGATCTGCTCGCGCTTGGTGGAATATATCTCCTCCGGTTTATATTGACCGGCAACACTGCGCGCAATCCCCCGGATATTAGGCGCCACGGCCACATCGTAATAATCCGCCCCGATTGTTATCTGAAGAGAATCCAGCTTGGGAATGTCCGGACGGTACAAAATGGACATTTCCATCTTAATTGTCGCACCGTCGGAGGATAGCACGGTAAGCGATTCTTTGCGTTCCTGAACCTGTACCTTATAGACGAAGATGGAGTTCCACGGCAAGTGCCAGGTGAAGCCCTCCGGGTAAATCCGACCCATTTCCGTACCGTCGCCGAATTTGTAATAGAAAACACCGCGGTGTCCCGACGATATCTGCGTTCCGCACCCGATCAGAGTCAGGGCGATAACGACGATCAGCAACAACGGCAATTCCTTAGCCCTCTTGGAAATCATAGCTCCTCCTTGATTTCGTATGGATTCCCGCACCTTGGCGGACACATCGGGTAATTTATCGGCGGAAACGCTGCCTGTCCAACAAAAACTGCCAGCCCGGGCCGGTCTCTGCCGAAACAGACCGATCATGCGAAAGCGGCAACCGTGCAACCGGTTAGTCGCGATAAGGTATACACCACCCCCGCACGTAGCGGAAGCGGTCGTCATTGAACGACTGCATGAACATGAAATCGTAAAGACGGGAACCATCGCGTTGAATCTTGTACGACAGACTGTCGTAATAATTGATGCCGTCGTAGCGAAACATCTTGCTCGTAAAGACCCCGCTGTCGGTGTAGTCGGAAAGCAACTGGTAAGTCGGCGTAACCGAGGAACTGACTTTCGCCGTGTAAATACGCACCCGGCTGGCCACCACCACCGTATCAATATCCGTTAACTTGACATACGGGACCCGGGGAAAAGTGGACCATTGCGAAAGAGGCACGTTGCGATATAACGACATATCCCCGGGGAAATTGGAACCGTCGTAGCGCTCCACCCGTACCTCAACCGGTGGGGCCGACGTTCCCAGCCCGTTAAAGCCCCATAACGACCAGCCGACATAGGGTCGGGCATCGTCACCAAGTTTCAGGAAGAAACCGTACCGCGTCAACTGGCGGGTGGTCGTATCATAGCGGGTCGTATCTTCGAACTCCCGAGCCGTTTGCACCGTAAATTCGTCGACGACCTGCACCAGGGCTTCCCGCAACTCACCGAGATAACCATAATCAACCCAGGCTTTCTCGTTGGTTATGCTGTCGCCCGAACGCGCCCCGGGATCCGGATCGGGAATACGCAGCGGAACCAAACTGACTTCGAAACTTCTCTTTACCGAAAGCACCGAATCCCGATAGACGGCATCTTCAAACGGAACCGTGTAGGCATCAGGATTGATCAAACCGTCGGTACGAAAAAGATCTTTTCCCTCGGCGGTCTCGAGGACAAAAGCTATCAGTTCATCCTCGTCGATCACGTACGGCACGTCCTTTTCCTCGCAGCCGAAGAAACCCGCCCCGAGAGCAACCGCGACCAACGTCATAATCGCCATTACGCGCATGTGCCGACACATTGTCTTCATCTTCATCACACCGTACCCGTTTTATAAACCGTTAGAGCCGTCGTTTTGTTTTATGTTTTTTCATCCGGTCCTTGAGTTCTTTGACCTCATCGCGGATCATAATAGCCGTCTCGAAATCAAGATTCTCCGCAGCCTTTTTCATGGCTTCCAGCATGAAACTGAGTTGATCCTCCCGGGACATCATCTCAAACTGTTTCGGTTTCTCGAACGCCGCCACCTCGGTGGTCCGGCTGTCGGCAAAACTGGTTGACCGAATAATCTCATCACGTGTCTTATAGATGGTTTCCGGGTTGATATTGTTTTCGCGATTGTAAGCTTCCTGTCTGGCCCGGCGGCGCTGGGTTTCATCGATGGCTTTGCGCATCGAATCGGTCACTTTGTCGGCGTAGAAAATAACCTCGCCGTTCTTGTTCCGGGCGGCACGCCCCGCGGTTTGAATCAGCGAACGTTCCGAGCGCAGGAAACCTTCCTTGTCCGCATCCATAATAGCCACCAGCGAAACCTCCGGCAGATCCAGACCCTCGCGCAGAAGATTCACCCCGACCAGCACATCGAACTCATGCAACCGCAGCCCCCGGATAATCTCGGTGCGGTCTATGGCGTCAACCTCGCTGTGCAGGTATCGCACCCGAACGCCCGCTTTCTTCATGTATTCAGTCAGGTCCTCGCTCATCCGTTTGGTCAGGGTGGTCACCAGAACCCGCTCTCCTTGAGCGGCCCGGACTTTCACCTGTTCCAACAAATCATCCACCTGGGTGCGCAGCGGCTTGAGCGTAATCATCGGATCGAGAAGTCCGGTAGGGCGGATAACCTGCTCCACGATAACGCCTTCCGATTTTTCCAACTCGTATTCGGCGGGCGTAGCCGAAACGTAGATGACATTCTTCTGCAAAGACTCGAATTCGTCGAAATACAGCGGCCGGTTATCCAGAGCGGAAGGCAGACGAAAACCGTGGGCCACCAGCGTTTCCTTGCGGTTGCGATCCCCGGCATACATCGCCCGCACCTGTGGCACAGTCTGGTGCGATTCGTCGATGATCGTAATAAAATCACCCTCGAAAAAGTCAATCAGAGTTTTCGGCCTCTCCCCCGCCTGCCGACCGGTAAGATATCGGGAGTAGTTTTCTATTCCCGCACAATACCCGATTTCCCTGAGCATCTCCAGATCATACTTGGTCCGCATCTCCAGTCGCTGGGCTTCCAGCAGCTTGTCCTCGCGACGGAAGTGTTCCAACTGCTCCTTCAATTCCCGCTCTATGCCGCCGATGGCGCTCTCCAGAGTCGGCCGCGAGGTAACGAAATGCTTGGCCGGATATACGGCGACCCGGGATCGTTCGGTGATGATCTCCCCGGTCAAAGGGTCGATTTCGGTGATTCGCTCAATCGTATCGCCAAAGAATTCAACCCGCAGGGCCGTTTCGCGATAAGCCGGGATCAACTCAATCGTATCCCCGCGCACCCGGAAATTACCGCGGCTGAAATCGATATCGTTACGATTATAATGCACCGCAATGAGCTTTCGGATAGCGTCATCGCGGTCGATCTCCATACCGGTCTCAAACAGGAACATCTGCCGTTTGTATTCCTCGGGGGAACCGATACCATAAATACAGGAGACCGAGGCCACGATGATAACATCCCGCCGTTCCAAAAGGGAAGCGGTGGCCCGCAGGCGGAGCCGGTCGATATCTTCGTTCAGGCTCGTATCTTTCTCGATATAGGTATCAGTAGTCGGGATATACGCTTCCGGCTGATAATAGTCGTAATAACTGATGAAGAACTCGACCGCGTTATACGGGAAAAAAGCCTTCAATTCACCGTAGAGCTGAGCGGCCAGGGTCTTATTATGAGAGATCACCAGGGTAGGTTTGCCATACCGGGCAATGACGTTGGCGATGGTGAAAGTCTTGCCGGAACCGGTTACCCCCAGAAGCGTCTGATGTCGGCGCCCGCTCTCCAGCCCCGCGATCAGTTCCTCGATAGCCCGGGGTTGATCTCCCCGAGGCGGGAAATCGGCCCGAAGCTGGAACTCCACCCCGTCTTGCTGTTGCTTATTTGCCCGGATTGTCATGCAACCAACCTGTTATGGTACAAGCAGACAATATAACCAAACCCGGAGGCCGAGCAATCACATTCCCTGCCCCCGGCACCGCCTCATGGGTGGAGTTCAACGGGAACATTACGGGAACATTTATGGGCAATATCGGTGTAAAGGAGTACATTGGTTCTGCCGGAAGTCCGCCGATGCAAAATTGCACTTGACTTGAAGGCGAGAAAAGTTACTTTATTGGGCTTAACTCTAAACTGGCAAACAACTTGATGTTTGTTCGAAAGGATAAGAATGTACGCTGTTTTTCAGTTGTCCGGTTTCCAGTTCAGCGCCGAAGAAGGAGCTGTCGTTAACGTACCTCGCCAGACAACGGCGGCCGGCGAATCGTTTGATATCGACAACGTCCTGCTCGTTAAGGGCAGTGATAGCACCGCCGTGGGCACGCCCACAATAGAAGGCGCCAAAATCGAGGCCGAGGTGATCGGACATAAGCTCGACGATAAAGTCCTGGTTTACAAATACAAGCGACGCACCAAGTATCGCCGCACCCAGGGACACCGTCAGGGTTACTCGCAAATCAAAATCAAGAAGATCGTCGCACCGTAAAACCGGAATTTTTCAGGAGTCTTGATGCCGCTTAGAGCACGGACGGCTCTAATCATCCTCTGTCTGACCTTCGTACTGACCGGCTCGATTGTCGGCCAGTCGAATTATGTCGTGGTGGATGTCGAGGTCGTGGGCAACCGTATCGCCACTTCCTCACTCGTCTTGGGGGTGTCATCGATAGCCAAAGGGTCCCCTCTTACCCCCACGATTATTCAGAACACGATCCACCGCCTTTACGGACTGGGGATCTTCTCCGATGTACGCCTTGAAGCGGAGGAGGTATCGGGCGGGCTGAAGGTATATATCGTCGTCAAAGAGTTGCCCAAACTGGCCGGCCTCAAGTTTTCCGGAAACGACAAGATTAAATCGAAGGATCTCAAAGACAAACTCGGCCTGGGGGTGGGCGGTTATGTCTCTCCTTACCTGATACACGAGAAGGAACAGCAGATTCTCGACCTCTACGCCGAAAAGGGCTACTTTCAGGCCCGCGTCTCCCCGCTCCTGACATATAATGAGGACTCGACCGAGGCGGCACTCGAATATCGGGTCGAAGAGAAATCCAAGGTCAAAGTGGAAAAAGTCGTCATGACCGGCAACGTGCGGGTGCCGGCGGACAAACTGATCGGGAAAATGCGTAACCGCAAGCGGGGTTTTCTGCGCAGTTCCGATTTCGCTCAGGAAAAGTATCAGGAAGACTTGGAAAAAATCGTACAGGAATATCGCAAGCGCGGTTTCATCGACGCCTTTGTCATCTCCGACTCGACCTCTATTGATACCGCAAGCAACCGCATGACCATTTTCCTGGAGGTATACGAAGGCCCCCTGTACTATTTCGGGGATGTTTCTTTCGAAGGCAACGAGGCCCTCCCCGACGACGCCCTCCGCAATGGTCTGAAGTTCAAAGCCCTGGACGTTTTCGACGACGAAAAATACGATGAGTCGGTGTTCAATCTTTACACCGCATATCAGGAGATCGGACACCTGCACGTTCGCATTTTAGACGAGAAGAATACCCGGACCGACTCGATTATCGACATCGCGTACACCATTTCCGAGGGCCAGCCATCACATATTAACCTGGTCAAGATAACCGGCAATTATCACACCAAGGACAAAGTGATCCGGCGCGAGACCAAACTGCACCCAGGTCAGGTGTTCAACCGCTCGCTGCTGATTCGTTCGGTACGCGAGATTATGGCTCTGAACTATTTTTCCAACGTGGAACCTATCCCCATCGATTTGCCCAACGGGGACGTCGATATCGAATTCAAGGTAGAAGAAAAACAAACCGCTCAGGTTCAGGCGGGCGCAGGGTACAACAACACCGACAAACTGGTCGGATCGTTCGGCATGGGCATTCCCAATCTGTTCGGAAACGGACAGTCTCTCTCGTTCAACGTCGAGTTCGGCTCCAATCGCAATTCTCTTTCGCTCTCCTTCACCGAACCATGGCTGTTCGGACGGTCCACCCTGCTGGGCGCCGATCTCTTTTCCATCAACCGCCGCTGGTACGATGAATATACCGAGGGTCGCCAGGGTGGCTCTCTGCGACTGGGCCGACGCCTGCGCTGGCCGGACAACTACTTCCGGGTGTACGCGTCGTATCGCATCGAACGCAACCGATTCTACGACTACGATGAAGATTATGAAGCCTTGTGTTCGGCCAATACGACTTATCACTACCGCTGGAGTGAATTGGTAGAAGAAGACGACAGCCTGCGGGTAATCTACAATTCGGTGGATTCGGAACTGATCGGTGAAGCGTTGCCCGGCTCTATTGTGGCCTACAACGAAGAATGGCACACCGCCTCACGCCTTGCGTTTACCCTCTCGCGCGACTCGCGGAACCTCCCCGAGTTCGCCACCAAGGGATCGCAGTTCTCGTACACCTTTGAAAATACGGGTGGCCCCTTGGGTGGCTTCTGGAAATACCAGCGACACCGCATCTCGGTGGCCAAGTACATCCCGCTGATCTGGAATTTCGCACTGGCCGCCAAGGTCCAGTATGGGGCGATAGTGGGATCATCCAGCGATCCCGATGACCGTCGGATTCTGGTCTCAGACAGGTTCAACCCGGGCGGCACGGCATACGACGGCACGGTACGGGGCTACGAAGACGGCTCCCTGACACCGGACTCTTCCGTCTCGGGCAGTGACCTCGACTATTACTATTACTCCGATCCCGATTCGGTCAATGCGGGAGTGGACACCCCGGATTCGCTGGTGGTATCGTCGGCTTTCACCACCCGTGTCCGCGGCAAGCACATGATAGTAGGCAATTTCGAACTGCAATTTCCGATATCCCAGGGTCAGATATACGCTCTGGCCTTCTTTGACGCCGGGAATTCCTGGCTTCATTTCAATGACATTAAACCGATCACCGGGCTATATAAGGGAGTCGGTGTAGGTTTTAGAATCGCGGTGCCGGGGGTCGGCACAATCGGGTTCGATTTCGGGTATCCTCTGGACGATCCACCCAACGGGGATGATCGCTCCTGGCAGCCGCATTTCCAGATTGGAACGACCATACAATAAATCAGGGAGATAACCGTATGCGTATTGCGATCAAAACGGTACTTACGGCAGGTGCCGCGCTGTTACTGCTGGCGGCTTTCGCCAACACCTCAAACGCCCAGGGACTCAAGGTCGGGTTTATCGACGACGAACGGGTCAAAACGTCCTACAAAGACTGGCAACGTGCTCAGGAACAATGGGAAATCGAACGGAAAGCCTGGGACGACGAGGCCGAAACCATGCAGCAGGAACTCGATGAACTGGTCGATGAATACGACAAGCAGAAGCTTATCCTTTCGGAAGAAAAGAAACAGGAACGGGAAGCCGCCATCCGCACCAAACGTGACGCTCTCGATGCTTACACGCGACAGATATACGGCCCGGGCGGCACAGCCGAGCGAAAACAGATGGAGTTGCTCGAACCACTGCTCGAAAACGTCAACAGGGCCATCGAAATGGTAGCGGTGGAAGGCAACTATGACGTTGTTTTCACCTTACAATCCGGTCTCGGATACATTAAGGAAACGCTCGACATAACGGACAAGGTTCTGGATCAACTTGAAAAACTCGATCAGTAGTCCGAAGTTTCGCCTGGCCGAAATAGCGGCCGCTATCGGCGCGAGCGTCGAAGGTGACGATCAGACTCTGATACGCAATATCGCCCCCATCCAGACGGCCGAGGCCGGAGACCTGAGCTTTGTGGCCGGACAAAAGTACACCCGGTACATTGCAACCACGTCGGCGTCAGCCCTGATACTTGCACCCGGGGTGGCGTGCGACCGGGTCCCGGTACTCCGCCATAACAATCCGTACCTGGCTTATGCCTGCGCGGTAGCTTTATTGAATCCCGAACAGCCTCTGGTCCCGGCCGGTATCCACGAATCGGCCGTAGTCGAACAGGGGGCTGTCATCCACCCCTCGGCCGCGGTTGGTCCCCTGTGCCATGTGTGCAGGGGTGCCCACATCGGGGCCGCAACGCAGTTGGTCTCGTCGGTTTTCGTCGGCGAAGATGTCTCTGTCGGTGAAAACTGCCTGCTTTATCCCGGGGTATCGATCATGCGTGACTGCCGCATAGGCAAAGACGTCATTCTTCACTCCGGGGTAGTCATCGGTTCAGACGGTTTTGGTTTTGCGCAATCGGACGAAGGAGCCGTGAAGATTAAACAGATCGGCTGGGTAGAAGTAGCTGACGAGGTGGAGATTGGCGCTAATTCGACTGTCGACCGGGGAGCTATCGGCCCGACCAGAATAGGTTACCGTACCAAAATCGACAACCTCGTGCAGATCGGACACAATGTTCAGATCGGTGAGCACTGCCTCATCGTATCCCAGGTCGGTATCTCCGGGTCCACCCACCTGGGTAACCGGGTCATTCTGGCCGGACAAGTCGGCATAGCCGGGCACCTCAAGATCGGTGACAACGTAACCGTTGCCGCCCAGTCGGGGGTAAACTCTTCAATCGAGGCGGGAAAAATCGTATTCGGTTATCCCGCGCGTGACATTCAGCAAACACAACGCATCTTCGCCGCCTCGACACGTCTGCCGGAACTTCTCCGACGGGTACGGAAACTGGAACAAGCGATAGGCGACAAATCAAGTGATTAAACGCTGCTCGATTTCCGCTATGCGGTCCCAGTTTTGTTCCATCTCGTCCATGAAGCGGACAGCCTCGGTGCAGTTGCCTTCCTCGACCGCCTGACGTATCCGGCACAAAACGCCCCACTGCTGACGATTGATCACTTTCCAGGCGGCAATCTGGTCACTCAATGTCGCGACCGTCCCGTTGAAAGCATTGCCTACTCCCCGGAGGGGATCGCCGGCGTGCAATGTCACCCTGACCGTCAGATCTCCCGCCGCCACTTCCCGCAGTTGTGCTTCCAGTTCCCTGGCCGGATCGGCAACGCGGGTGGCCGGCAGAATAGTCATCATACCGACCGCCGTAATAGCCGCAATCACCGCCGATATCATGTATGGCATAAGGGTCAGAACAGCCAACTGGAAACTGTCATACACGCTCTCTGTCACGACGTTGGACACGATACTGTTGCAGTAGCTGATAAAGGCGGCCGAAACCAGCACCGTCGACAAACCCATGAAAATGGTTGTTCGATAAAGACGGTACTTCTCCAGCGCCGATGTCCCCGTTAACACATGATCGCTCATGAACCTGTCTCCTTACGCTCCAAACCGTATTCTCTCGCGGCAGATACAATACCCCCTGCATATACAGAGCTCGACATCGGGATAACGAAATCTTAGTATGACTTTTGTCACTTCTGTGCGAATTACGCACAAAGCAAAAAGCCCCGCGTCGGGGGCTTTTGAAGCTTATTTGCTCGGAATCTGATCAGAAAGGCAGGTCGTCATCGTCGCCACCGGCCTCGCCCGCCGGCGGGACCTGGTCCGGTGGTGGAGCCGGGGCTGTATCACCGGCCTCAGCTCGGGAACCGATGAACTGAAAACTCTGAACGACGACTTCGGAGATATAGCCTTTGCCGCTGCCGTCCTTCTTGTCGTAAGTACGATTGTCAATACGACCCTCAATGTACACTTCGCGACCCTTGCGCAGATACTCTTTCATCAACTCGGCCTGCTTTCCCCAGGCCACGATGTTGTGCCAGGTTGTCGATTCGTTCTTCTGTCCGTCCTGACCGGTCCAGCGCTCACTGGTAGCCAGCGAAAACGAAGCGACCGCTTTACCCGACGGGGTATAACGCAACTCGGGATCTTTGCCCAGCCGCCCAATCAAAATAACCTTGTTCACACTCATGTATCCGCTCTCCCTCTAAGCTAATGCGTGAATATAACTCCCCCTCCGACGGCCGTCAAGGGCCGGGGATATTTCACTTGATACACCGGAGGGCATATGCTATCGTAGCGTCTTGTAACGGAGTGTGACCAATGACTGTTCCTTTTGATCCTCAGGAAACTATTACTGCCTTAGAGCAATTCCTCAAGCGTTATCTCGCCGACAGCGGCCATTCCGGCTTCGTGGTTGGCCTTTCCGGCGGTATCGATTCGGCCGTTGCTACCGCCCTGGCGGTTGGCGCCGTCGGTTGTGACAATGTTCTCGCCGTGTTGATGCCTTATCGTAGTTCCTCCCCCGACTCCACGACCGACGCCATGAAAGTGGTGGAACAACTCGGCGTTGACCACAAGCTGGTGGATATCTCCCCCATGATCGATGCCTACTACGGTCGGATCGACGAGTCTATGCGCATAAGAGCCGGCAACAAAATGGCCCGCGAGCGCATGTCGGTTCTGTTCGACCTGGCCCACGAAACCGGCCGACTGGTCCTGGGCACGGGCAACCGCACTGAAATCTGTCTCGGGTACACGACCTGGTACGGCGACTCCGCCTGCTCGGTCGCTCCCCTGGGCGAGCTTTACAAATCGCAGGTCCGCTGTCTGGCCGGACTTCTGCACACACCGGAATCTATAATCGTCAAGCCGCCGTCGGCGGATCTGTGGACGGATCAGACGGATGAAGGTGAAATCGGGGTAAGCTACGAAGAGATCGACACCATCCTGCAGAAAATCGTCGACGAAGACATCAAATCGCTTTCGACTCTGGAAAAAGCCGGGTTGAATCCACAACATGTCGGACAGGTGATCGCTCTCATGAATCGCAATGCTTTCAAACGCACTACGCCGCCCATTGCCTCGCTCGGTCGGCCATCCATTCCAGAGCGTATTGCATTGACAGATTAACGGGATCCCTATGACGGAAAATCCCGGCAGGATATATCTCGTCCCCACCCCTATCGGCAACCTGGCTGACCTCACTCAGCGGGCGATTGATGTGCTTTCGGCGGTCGATATGGTTGCATGCGAGGATACGCGGGTCAGCGGCAACTTGCTGAAAAAGCTGGGGCTCAAAAAGAGACTTATCAGCTATCATGATTTCAACGAAGCGGAACGCGCCGCGCAGTTGATACGACAAGTACGCGACGGTCAAAATATCGCTGTTATTACCGACGCCGGCTCCCCCGGTATCTCCGACCCGGCTTACCGCATAGTCAAGGCGGCTGTCGAGAACGGCATCGACCTGATCCCGTTGCCCGGGGCTACGGCGCTTATTCCGGCCCTTACGGCCTCGGGGCTGCCGACCGATCGGTTCTTTTTCGAAGGCTTCCTGCCGGTCAAATCAGCCGCTCGCCGCAAGCGTCTGGAAACACTGGCCACTTATGAACACACCCTGGTGTTCTACGAGTCTCCCCACCGGGTACAGAAAACTCTGACCGATATGTTGTCGGTTTTGGGCAACCGCCCGGCCTGTCTCTCCCGGGAAATAAGCAAGAAATTCGAAGAACACCTCCGCGGCCCGCTTGAATTTCTCGTCGCCGAGACTTCGAAACGGAGTATCAAAGGAGAGATCGTCCTGACCGTAGCCGGCCTGACCCGCAAACAGAGAAAAGAAATTGATGACTGATCAAAAATCAGGAAAAGCAGTAACGCTGTATCCGTTTGATGTTCTGGTAATCGGATACTGCCTGCTGATGATACTCCTGATTGCCTGCTTCGGTCGACCGCTGAACCGCTACCTCGACGAAATCGCCTTCTACTGTGGCATGGCGGCGCTGGCCGCTCTGATCATTCGTTACACCGACGAGACAAACGGACGGGTCCAGGCGTTTTTCCGGCTGCTTTATCCCGCTCTGATGTTCACCTTCTTCTACGGGGAAACGGGCGGCCTGATGTTTCTGTTTTTTGACGGCTTTTTCGACTGGCAGTTGGCGACGTTTGAAAAGATCATCCTTGGCGCAAACCCGACTTTGTACATCGACACCCACCTGCTCAACACCACGGTGACGGAAGTTTTGTCTTTCTGCTATTTCAGTTATTATCTCCTGCTGCCCGGTTTTCTCCTGCCGGTGTTTATCAGGAAAGATTACACCGTGCTCAAACAGTTCCTGACGGCTGTTTGTCTGACCTTTTTTGTTTCCTATCTGCTCTTTTCACTATACCCTGTCGAGGGTCCCCGCTGGTATTTTGCGGAACAGTATCTTAATGAGGTTACGGGGCCCGTATTTCGACCGCTGGTCGAGTTTGTAATCGACAACGGTGCCGTGCGAGGAGGGGCCATGCCGTCATCACATACCGGGGTTGCCCTGGTCATTATGATATTTTGCCTGCGCTATTATCGCCGGGCCGGCCGGCTGTTAGTGCCGGTCATAATCGGTCTGTCTCTGGGAACGGTTTGGGGACGCTTTCACTACGTCACCGACGTGATAATAGGAGCACTCATCGGCGTCTTTTCGATTGCTCTGGTGTTTAAGTACTATCGGCCGTTGCCGAACCGAGATATACCCGACGAAACTCAAATGGAGTTGAGTACACACCATGTATCCTGAGCTTTTTCATATCGGCCCCATACCGATCAGGTCCTGGGGAGTGATGCTGGCCCTGGCTTTTCTGTGCGGCGTTTATTATGTGCGAGCCGTCACTCGCCGCGACGGGAAGTCATTCGAGCCGTTTCTAACCATTGCCTATATTATGATAATCGGCGGAGTGGTGGGAGCCCGATTGTCGTACGTGGCCCTTCACTGGTCAGACTTTTCCGATAATCTGATCGCCATCATCAATCCGTTCCATTCGGGACAGTTCGGTATCGCCGGGCTTAATCTTTACGGTGGTGTACTTCTGGCCATCGGGGGATCATGGGTCTATTGTCGCCTGACCAAACTTTCCGTCCTGGAAGTGTTCGACTATTTCGCGCCCACCCTCGCCCTCGGTATCGGCATCAGCCGGATCGGTTGTTTTCTCAATGGCTGCTGTTTCGGCACCCCCTGTAATCTTCCCTGGGCCGTAGAGTTTCCCGTCGGATCGATTCCTTACACTGTCTACGGTTCCCAGCCTATCCATCCCGCTCAACTCTACAGTTCACTGTACGGCTTCGGCTTGTTCATACTTCTGCACTACATGCTCAAACACAAGAAATTCGATGGCGAGCTGGTAGGGGTAACTTTCATGGCTGAAGCGTTTTTCCGTTTTTTAATCGAGTACGTCCGCTACTACGAAAAAGAAATGTGGTTCGAGCTGTGGGGATTGCATCCGACTTATAATCAGGTCGTGGCCCTGACTCTGTTCATTCTGGGGTTGGTTATCTACATCGTTCAGCGCCGGCGCAGCCGTACCGGCAAACCGGTCGAGGAATCTTAGCGTTCCGTATCCGGCAAACGCAGTTCGGGGTATTTGTCCATCGCCGCTTTCACCACGGCACTATCGAGCCCCTTGGCCAGGGCGCGACTATAAGCGGAGGCCGCCTGCTGTATCTCGTTGCGTTCGAGGTAAAACTCAGCCAGGTCAGTTTCAAATTCAACCGAGTTCGTTGCACGCTCACTTATGAGAGTAAGCAAACGAGCGTAATCCGCATCGCGTCCCTGTCGGGTATACAGCAGGAGAAGGTTACCGTAGGGATCGAAAACATCTTCTTTGAATTGGATGGCTTTGTTCCAGTATTCCTCGGCCCGAGCCAAATCACCCCTGGCATAATAAACTTTTCCGAAATTGTTATACACGGTGTGATTCCTGGGATTGAGCGCGTCGGCAATCCTCAAACAGGCCATGGCGCTGTCGTATTGCTCCAGTTGCGAATAAGAAACACCCAACTCTGTCCAGGCGGCACTGAAATGCGGGGCGGTCGCCACAACGTCACGCAGTCTTATTATGGCCGCACGAGGTTTACCCTGTAGTCCGTAATAAACGGCTTCTCCCGCCCAGCGCTCATAGGGCAGCTCGGCCTCGTAATCCGCGATACGGCTCTGCACCTCCGCCTCTCGACCATGATCGGTCAGGTAATTGTAAAGCACGAAACGGGCGGTTCGATTTCTCTTCTTGTCTAGATGCACCAGATTGTCATAGACCGCAATGCCTTTTTCCTGCACCACCTGAGTGGCCACCCGGGGGATCAATAACAGCACGCTCAGAACGATTGCCAGTCCGGCCGTCACACGATAGCCGCCGGGCCGAAACCTGCGGTCCAGAGCCAACCGATAGAAAAAACACACCAACGGCACGCCCGCAAAAGACATAAGATCCCAATCACGCCCCATCCCGAGTTTAGGATCGAACAAACCGACAAGCACGAGCGACGGCACGACCGTCAGAATCATGAAACGGTATTCCGGCTCCCGCATCATGCGTCGCAGGGGCACCTTCAGTAACAATATCACCAACAAGGGAAGTCCGGGCAGAAGAAGCATCAGAAGATTCAAATAATCCAGAACATGCTTGTCGGAAAACAGCCAGTACCCGTCGACCGTCAGCCGGTCCGGGACCAGCGGCACCAAAGCCAGACGCACGGAGTAATCGTTCAGATATGCCCAGACAAAAACCGCGACCAGCACGGCCGCTGTCGCCCAAACGATAACACCTCGACCAACCGAAGCGATTCGACGTATCCTGAGGCCCACCGGCGTACCGGCGAAAAACAAATAGGCCGCACCCGGCAACAGCGCTATTGCAAAGGGATGAAAAACAGCCGCCAGCAGAAGAGGAGGCAATATATACCATCGGTTAAGTCCACGAAGGGTGATCAATAGACCAACCAACATGAACAAGGCCACGCTCAGAACGAAAAGCGGGTAGTTCTCGACATAGCCAAAGAACAGTAGCATATAACCGCCCGTGAGGACACCGAGCGAGAAGATAAGACGATCCGAATTACGGGCAAAAAGAAGACCGGCCACCAACATCGTCGCGGCGGCGAAGAGTATTCCACTACCCCAGGAAATGATCTGAAAAGTGAGCCCGGCCCCGGCCGGCCCCGGTTTATTCAGAAGTTCGTACAGCCATTGCTGAACAGCAAATGGTCCGGTCTGCCAGGGCTGAAACAGCGAGGTGGTGCCCATAAGTTTTGTCAGGAGAAGATAACCATCGCCCAGAAAATGCGAGCGTACCTGAAAAAAATAGAAAGCTGCGGCGAGAATTGCGATCAACAAAAGGGACGAGACAAAACAGGGGATCGAGTTGTGTTTGTCTGTCGCGACAACCCCGTTCAGGTCGCGGTATCGCAACAACACCACGGCTGCGATAATCCCGACTATGGCAGCACCGGCAGCGTACGGCCACGGAAAATACGCATACCAGTTGATCCCCCAAAACCGTGCCTGTGGAAAGAAGGCCGCCACCAAAAAAGAAGCCAACACCAGGGCGTAGACAACAACCGCACCGGCGGCGATATTCCTGTTATCGATTGTCTGCGCCAGTCCGTCTTCCCCACCGCTCGTTGTCGACGCTTCGGCCACCGTATCCCCTCACCTTCTCATCGGACCTCAAGCATGCGCTCAAGGGCCAGAAGAGCTTCGCTACGCACGGGCTCATCCACGACAACAGGCCGGATGCTGTCGAGATTTTCCAGGCAGTAAGCCAGATCGTTGAGGGTTGTCCGGTACATATTCATGCAGACAGGGCAGGTTTCCCCGGACAGTTCAATAATGGTCTTGTCGGGATATTGTCGAGCCATCCGGTTGATCAGGTTTATCTCGGTCCCGATGGCTATTGCCGATCCGGGGGGCGCCGCCTCGCAATACTCCACGATAAAGCGTGTCGATCCGGCAGCATCAGCCTGCGCGACAACATCCTGAACACATTCCGGGTGAACGATGACCTTGACCCCGGGGTATTTTTTGCGAACTTCGGCCACTTGTTGCACCGTAAAATTGGTATGAACGTGACAGTGACCTTTCCAGAGAATGACTCGGGCGCGGTCCAGTTGTTCTTCGTTAAGTCCGCCGTGATCGCGGGTGAAATCCCACAGGACAATCTGATCGGGAGCTATTCCCATCCCGATGGCGGTGTTTCGGCCCAGATTTTCGTCGGGGAAGAAGAACACTTTCTCGCGTTTAGCGAAAGCCCACCGCAAAGCGGCGGGGGCATTGGACGAAGTGCAAATCAAACCGCCGTGCCGGCCGGTGAAAGCCTTGAGACTGGCGGCTGTATTCATGTACGAAATGGGCATTATCTTCTCGGCACCACCGTAAGGCTTGAGATATTCCCATGCCTCCATAACATCGGCCATGTCAGCCATGTCGGCCATGGGACAGCCAGCCAGCGGATTCGGCATATACACCCGCTGGTTGTCTCTGGTGAGAATATCCGCGGCCTCGGCCATGAAATGCACACCACAGAAAACAATGCGGTCGGCTTCCTTTTGCGCCGCGGCATGTTTGGACAAATCGTAACTGTCACCGACACGATCACCATGTTCGATCACTTCGACACGCTGGTAATGGTGGGTGAGAATAAACAGCCGCTTGCCGAGCTTTTCCCGTACGGCTTCTATTCTCCGCTCAAGCTCGTTTATGTCGGCCCCGCGATATTCCGCGGGTAAAGTGTAGTTTATCACGTCCGTCGATCCTTCCGGGTCCGGCGACCACACGCCCGAATTTTCCGCCCGGCCGCTTCCCGGTAAAAAAAAACAACCGAAACTATCCGGAAGTGCCCGCCGCCGTTCCTAAAACGGCCCCGGCTCGTTGTCGTCCGTCTTTTGCCGCTCCGCAACCCTGGCCAGAGCAGCCAGAAGCGCATCGTTGTCCGGCATATCGGCCGGTGCAACTTTCTCTACGTAACAAATAATACCCGACTTGTCTATCAGAAATACGGCCCGTTCGGCGAATCCCCGGGCATTCAGCACACCATACATTTGCGCGACCCGACCATGCGGATAATAATCCGACATGAGTGGAAACGGCAAACCACCCAAGGCTTTGTCCCATGCCATGTGACAGGCGACCGAGTCTACCGAAATACCGAGCAACTGACAGTTATACTGTTCGAATTTATCCATCAGCGGACGGAAACCCGGAATCTGGGTGGCACAGACGGGCGTGAAATCCCCGGGATAAAAAGCCAGCACCACATTTTTCCGGCCCTGATACCACGCCAGATTTAATTCCCCTTCATTGTGCGTTCGAAGGGTAAAGTCCGGGGCCGGATCACCTGCTTTGAGCTCTTTGTTTTTGTTCATGGTCTGCCTGCCGGTCTCGGTTGTATTCGCCTCCGGGTTAATTTTCGAGCACTCGTATCGTCAATCTTCCATCGGGGCGGAATTATTATACCCAAACCAGTTGTAGTTACCACCGAGAGCGTTTTTCTCCGCCTGAAGCAACTCGAAATGACTGTATTCCTCATCGGCCAATTGCTTCAGAACCTGCCCGAATTCCCCGTCGCTGACAAGATTGCGTCGTTCCTGATAAAACTTCACCGACGCCAGTTCCGCATCAATGGCCAGATTGACAAATTCCATCTCGGTCCTTAAATGTTCGACCCGACCCCGGGCAAAAATCTCCGACAAAACACTCAGTCCTTTGGGTGGAAGTTCGCCGATCTCATTGCCGACATGTTGCCTGAACAACTCTTCCAGCGTTTGGCGGTGCCTGATCTCGTCGTCGCGCAAGCCTTCAAGTTTGCGGCGGGCTTCGGCGTTAGTGGCTTTCCCGGCGGCAATACCGTAAAACTCGGAACCTTCGATCTCTCCGCGAATGGCCTGGCGGAGCATGTCCGCAATTTGCTGTTTGGAATCCGTCATGCCTTATCTCCTGTAACTCATGATGTTCTATCGTGTCGCACGAATATGGGCAACCGCTTTTCGCATACGTTCAACGACCACGGGTTTACCCAAAGTGATAAGAAGATCATACAAACCCGGCCCGGCGGGTCTTCCCGAAACGGCTAACCGGGTAGGGTGGATTATACCGGCCCGTTTTATTCCCTTCTCCTCGGCCAGAGCCGACAGGGTGGCCTCGGTTGTCTCATGAGTGAACTGATCCAGCGATTCGAAACGACCGGCCAGTTCCTCCAGCCATCCGGCGGACTCCGGCGTAAAGTATTTCCCGGCCGCCTTGGCGTCGTATTTCTCGTCAAAACTGAAGAAGTAACTGCCCTGCTCGACAAAATCGGATATGAGCCGCACCCGCTCCTTAAGTAGCGTGATAACCCGGCGAAGATAATCCCAGCGGGTCTCCAGCCAATACTTGGTACTCAGACCGGCCTCGACCAACAACGGAGCAACCAGAACAGCCAGTTCGTGATCGGATTTGGTCTGGATGTGTTCGCGGTTAAAAGCGATCAGCTTTTCCTCGTCGAAAACGGCGTTCGCCGCATTGAGGTTTTTCGGATCGAATATACTTACCAATTCCCCGAGCGTATAGATCTCCCGATCCGATTTGGGCGACCAGCCCAGCAACGACAGGTAGTTCACCATCGCTTCGGGCAAAATACCGTCGTGGCGGTATTCTCCCACGTCTTTATCGCCCAGCCGCTTGGACACTTTCTTTTTGTCGGGGCGGAGAATCAATGGCACGTGTCCGAAAACCGGTACTTCCAAACCCAGAGCACGATACAGAATCACCTGCTTGAACGTATTGGTGATATGATCATTGCCGCGAATAATATGGGTAATACCCATTTCATGATCGTCAACCACCACCGCAAAATTGTAAGTCACCGAACCGTCGGAACGAGCTACGATGAAATCCTCTATCTCCTCGTTCTGCCGGGTCAGTTTCCCGGAGACCATGTCGTCATACGATGTTTCTCCGTCGGGAATACGCAAACGAACCGCCGCTTTTTCCCCGGCTTCCAGGCGTCGTCGCACTTCATCGTGGGACAGAGCCAGACATTTCCGGCTATATTTCAAAGGGCGTTTTTCGGCCCGCGCCCTGACCCGTTCGGCCTCAAGCTCCTGCGGTGTACAGAAACAATAATAGGCGTGTCCCGAATCGATGAATTTCTGCAGATATTCGGCATACAGTCCGGACCGTTTGGACTGATAGACAATCTCATCGTCCCAATCCAGCCCCAGCCACTTGAGAGCATCGATAATGGGATCTATATATTCCGGGCGGGAGCGTTCCAGATCGGTATCTTCAATGCGAAGGACGAACTTGCCGCCTTCGTGACGCGCGAAGAGATAATTGAAAAGCGCCGTCCGAGCGGTACCGACATGAAGGTAACCGGTCGGAGAAGGTGCGATACGAACCTTTACGGTGCTGTTAGTCATGATGTTCGGCTCCTGCACTGTTATTGATTTTCATCCTGCGGTTTCTCCGGTCCCGGCAACGGTGCGCTCGGCCGAGGCGGCGGCGGGGGCACGGAAGGTCGAGGCGGAGGCGCTACATAAGAATCCGACGCCTGATTTTTCAAGTTCAACTCTATTCCGCCTACCAGACGAGCCACCACGTTATAAACCAGAACCAGGACAACCCCGAGAAGGGTTTGAAATACCGCCGCACAGACGGCAAAAACTATCGGCAAAACAATCAGAAGGACAGCCATGGATACCCCGCCGAAATCGAACTGAGATGTCGGCATCATTCCACCCAGGGGCAGCAGAAACATGGGGATCAACAGGGCGTAGAAAAGCCCGATCAGAAACCCGAACACCAGATTCACAAAAAAGGCTACTTTGACAAAAGCCCAGACACCGATTGATTTGATTTCATACCGCATAATTTCCCCCTGCTGGTATCTCCCGTCCTGTTAAAGTATCCCCCCGGTTCATGCGCACTCCGGTTTGATGATGAAGCGAGCATCAACCGCCCGGCATTTGTTCCGGTCGTCTGATACAATGAAAGGATTGATATCGATTTCCGCAAGGCAGGAGAAATCCCGCACCAGTTGCGAGACTCTCAGCAGCGTTTCTTCCAGAATATCCAGATCCACCGGAGGCGCGCCGCGGAAACCGGTGAGCAGCGGATACGATTTGAGCGACTGTATCATAGCGCGGGCGGCCTGATCGGTAAGCGGATTTATCCGAAAAGCCACATCTTTCATCACCTCGACATAAATACCGCCCAGGCCGAACATCAGAAGCGGACCAAACGACGGATCGGTGGTCATACCGATAACCGTCTCCGCCGTACCCGTAACCATCCGCTGGACCACGACTGAGAATTCCTCGCCTTTTTTCAGACGCCCGACCCGCTTGTGCAGGGTCTCGAAACCCTTGCGCACCTCGGCATCGGAACGCAGATCGACCAGCACTCCTCCCATCTCGGTTTTGTGAAGCACTCGCGGCGTATTGACTTTGAGAACAACCGGGTACTCCATCCGACGGGCCACGGTTACGGCCTCGCGGGCGCTGAAGGCGTATTCGTACTCGGCGGCCGGAATACCGTAGGCTTCCAGAACAGCAATAGCGTCCCGACCGATAATAGAACCCGACCCGTCGCGCACGTTTTGATCGATAATGGCCTCGACCCGTTTCTTATCCACTTTGAAGTGTCTCAATTTCCCTTTGGGTCGAGCCAGCCACTTCCGATAACCGTCTATCGTCGCCAGCGCCTTGGCCGCAGCCTCCGGGAAAATGTACACGGGAAGGTGTTCCTTCCTGAGATAGTCGATGGATTCGGTATTTTCCACGACTCCCATTAAAGAAGTCAACACTACCTTGTCGGTATCCTTCACCGCCTGACAAATCTTCCGGGCCACATCCATTGAATCGATCGTTATCGGCGGCACGAACAAGGTCAGGATAGTATCATAGCGCTTATCTTTTTTGACCGCGTTGAGAGTCTGATAAAACTCCTTTCCCCCGGCTCCGGACGCCATATCCATCGGATTGGAAAAAGAAGCATTGGCGCTTAGAAACGTCTTAAGTTCGGCTACTGTCGACCGAGCCAGTGACGGCATCTCCATACCGTAATTGATCAGCGCATCGGTAGCCAGCACTCCGGGCCCCCCGGCGTTGGTCACAACCATCACGCGATTGCCGCGAGGGACTTTCTGAAACGACAGAGCCGCCGCCACGTCGAAAAGTTCCTCGGTCGTATCCACACGCATAACCCCGGTCTGCTCGAAAAGCGCATCCACGCCCACATCAAGCCCCGCCAGCGCTCCGGTGTGCGACGACGCCGCTTTGGCTCCCAACTGCGTCCGACCGGACTTGACCGCCACGATCGGTTTGACACGCGAAACCTCCCGGGCTATCGACGTGAAATTGCGGGGATTACCGAAATTTTCCATATACATCAGGATAACATCGGTCTGCGGATCGTCCTTGAGATACGCCAGGACATCGTTTGACGAGATGTCGGCCTTGTTGCCAATTGAGGCAATTTTACTGAAGCCAAGGCCCAGTTCGCCGGCCTGATTCATGATCGCTTCACTCATCGCCCCGGACTGGGTAATAAAACCGACATTACCATGATGCGGAAAGATTTTACCGAAGGTCGCGTTGAGTCTGATATTCGGGTCGGTGTTCACAACACCGAAGCAATTGGGACCGATCATGCGGATACCGTATTGCTGACAAACCTTCACTACCTCGTTCTCGCGTACTTTACCTTCCGAGCCCACCTCCGAAAACCCGGAAGAAATCACCACCACGGCCTTGATACCTTTTTCGCCGCATTGCCCCACCGTTTCGGCGACGAGTCCCTTGGGCACAATGATTACCGCCAGATCCACCGCGTCGGGTATATCCAGAACGGAAGGATAACACTTAGCCGAGTGGAGGACCTGATGACCGGGATTGACAGGGAATACTTTGCCGTTGAATTCGGCGCGAAAAAGATTGCGAAGGACCTCTCGTCCAACAGCCCCCGGGCGAGCCGAGGCGCCAATAACAGCCACTGAACCGGGAACGAAAATAGCGTCTAACTGTTGTTTCATGCCGATGTGTCGCATCCTTTTGTCAAATCGGACTGTGGAATAGCCGGCTGTTGCACAGAGCGACAAATTTAGACTGAATTAATCAAGTTTTGCCTACCGGCTGGGGCTTATCTCGAATCAATAGATCGTCTTTTGAAAGTCAAGCGAAACCTGACCTCCCTTCGCACACAGAAGGCCGCTGCCCGGCGGGCAACGGCCTTCCCGATCTCAGTTATTGACCTCCCGGTCTATTTCTTGCTCTTTGCCCGGCTCCGATGGGGCTTGGCCCCCGGGTTTTCTTTTTCCGCGATTGCCGCCTGCGCTGCAGCCAGGCGCGCGATAGGCACCCGGAACGGCGAACAGGAAACATAATCCAACCCTACCTCATGACAGAAATGAATAGAAGCCGGATCGCCGCCGTGTTCACCGCATATGCCGACCTTGAGATCACTCCGCACGGAGCGCCCTTTTTCCTTGCCCATTCTCACCAGTTGCCCGACCCCCGCGGTGTCAAGCGACACGAACGGATCGTACGGGAGGATCCCCATACTCACATAGGGCCGCAGGAATTTCCCGGCATCATCCCGAGAGAATCCCATGGTCATCTGTGTCAGGTCATTGGTGCCGAAACTGAAGAACACGGCTTCGGTGGCAATTTCATCGGCGGTCAGAGCCGCTCGAGGGACCTCAATCATGGTCCCGACCTTGTAAGTAAGGTCTTTGACCCGCTGCTTGGCCATAACCTCACGGGCGATGCGATCAACCAGCTCTTTCTGATTCCTGAACTCGTTGACATGACCGACCAGCGGTATCATGATCTCCGGACATACTTTCTTCTTCTGCTTGTGCAACTCACAGGCCGCTGTCAGAATAGCCCGAACCTGCATTTCAGTTATTTCCGGGTATACAATGCCCAGCCGGCAGCCCCGATGACCCAGCATCGGGTTTTGTTCGGTAAGTTCCTGAATCCGTTTAAGGGTTTTCTCAAGCGCTTCCTGTTCTTCTTCGTAATCGTCGCTCTTGGGGTCCAGTTCTTTGAGCTTCTTCTCGATCTCTTCTTTGTCAGGCAGGAACTCGTGAAGAGGCGGATCCAGCGTCCGAATAGTCACCGGCAGGCCCTGCATAACGTCGAAAAGTCCCTTGAAGTCCTTCTTCTGGAACGGCAGCAGTTTGTCTAAGGCTTCCTGCCTTTCTTCGGTCGTGTCGGCCAAAATCATCCGCTGCACGATCGGGATACGGCTCTCATCGAAGAACATATGCTCGGTGCGACACAGCCCGATACCCTCGGCGCCGAACTCTATCGCCTGCTTGGCGTCGCGCGGGATATCGGCGTTGGCCCGCACCCGTAGCACCCGAGCCTCGTCGGCCCATTTCATCAGGTCGGAAAACTCACCCGACAACTCGGCTTCAATTGTCGGCACCTCGCCCAGGATAACTTCGCCGGTGGTGCCGTTAACGGTTATGATCTCTCCCTCTTTGATCGTCAAACGACCTACCTGGAACTGCTTCTTGGCGGCATTGACACGGACCGCTTCGGCCCCGCTGACGCAGCACTTCCCCATACCGCGGGCAACTACGGCCGCGTGCGAGGTCATCCCTCCCCGAGCCGTGAGAATACCGACCGCCGCATTCATCCCCTCGATATCATCCGGATTGGTCTCTTCACGCACCAGAATGGCGTTTTGTTTGCCACCAACCCTGACCACATCCTCGGCCGTAAAGTACACTTTACCCGAGGCCGCCCCCGGAGACGCCGCCAGCCCCTTGACGATAACGTCATACTCGACCGAAGGATCAAGGCGCGGATGCAGCAATTGATCCAGTTGGGAAGGATCGATACGCATCAGGGCTTCTTCCTTGGTGATCAACTGTTCCTTGACCATGTCAACCGCGATCTTGATAGCCGCCTGGGCCGTACGTTTACCGGTCCTTGTCTGGAGCATGAAAAGCTCACCTTCCTGGATGGTAAACTCGAAGTCCTGTACATCGCGGTAGTGTTTCTCGAGGCTGGTGGTAATGTCCTTGAGCTGCTTGTATGCGGCGGGCATTTCGGTGTTCAGTTCGGCAATCGGTTGTGGTGTGCGAACCCCCGCCACCACGTCTTCACCCTGGGCATTGATCAAAAACTCGCCGTAGAACTCTTTCTCACCGGTGGCGGGATTGCGCGTGAACCCGACCCCCGTACCGGAATTGTTGCCCATATTGCCGAAGACCATCGCCTGCACGTTAACGGCCGTACCCAGATCGGACGGAATACCGTTCAAACGACGATAAGTGATAGCCCGGGGATTGTTCCAACTGCGAAAGACAGCATCGCGGGCCATGCGCAGTTGTATCATCGGATCATCGGGGAAAGTCTCACCGGACTTGCGTTTTATGATCTGCTTATACTTCTTGATAATATCCTTCAGATCGGTCGGCTGTAACGAGCTGTCCTGCTTGATCCGACGGTCTTTCTTCTTCTTCGTTATGATGTCTTCGAACTGATCTTTATCGATCCCCAGCACGACGTTACCGAACATCTGAATGAAACGACGATAGTTATCCAGGGCGAAACGCTCGTCACCGGTCTTGGCGGCAATACCCTTCAGGGTTGTTTCATTCAGTCCCAGATTGAGGATAGTGTCCATCATACCGGGCATGGAGAACTTGGCCCCGGAGCGAACGGAAACCAGAAGAGGATCGTCCGGATCACCGAATTTCTTACCTGTGGCTTTTTCCAGGGCGGCAACTTGCTTCTCCAGTTCTTTGTCAATCGCCTTGGGTATGGCCATGTTGTTTTCGTAGAACAGCGTGCAGACCTCGGTGGTTATGGTAAACCCCGGCGGGACAGGCACACCCGCGTTGGTCATCTCAGCCAGGTTGGCGCCTTTCCCTCCCAGAAGGTCCTTCATGTCGGCACTGCCGTCAGCCTTGCCGCCCCCAAAGAAATAGTAATACTTGTCTGTTTTCACCACACTCTTGCCTGCGCTTTTGGGCTTTGTAGTCTTGCTGGTTTTTTTGACCGATTTGGTCTTTTCAGAAGTCTTTTTCTGGGCTGCTACAGCCTTTTTTGCCGACATAATATCTCCTTACGTAACAAGAGCTTACGCCATCAAAGTCGAATTTTTACCGAATGCATAGATAAGCACTTTTTTATTGGGGCGCAACATAAAAGGCGGCCCGGCTATATCCGGACCGCCTCATGCCTTTTGGAGACTTACGAACAGACCTACATCGTAAACAGACGCTCTCCCCTAATGATTTTCTCAAGCATCTTGAGCGTTTTTTCAACCGGAGCGTGCATGATATCCGACGTGTTGAAGGTCGTTCTTACCACCTCGCGGGCCGCTGTGACGTTGGATTTCCCTCGTCCGGCCCGGGCCTTCTTCTTGTGAGTCAGGTTATACTGGCGCTGATACTCCTTAGCTTTTTCCTTGTGCATTTGGTAGTATTTCCGCTGATAGTCGCGGCGCGCCTCGGCTGTCGAGAGTTTAGATTTGGTCGAAGCCTGATCTTGCTTCTTAGGCTGCTCCTCTCTCTTGGCGGTAATTTCGGTTTTGCTTTCGGCTTGGGCTCCTTTCCCGGTCCGAGCCATTACGCCACCTCACTTTCCCTGTGTTGACGTTGCTACCCTCTTACATCATGTTTGCGCAGGAGAATCGTTCCCCTCACCCGAAAGCATAGGAAAATATTACCTGTATGTCAAGAAAAAGTTTTTGTTGTTTCGAAAAAAGTGCTCTTAACCTTAAGGTTATACGGAAGTTAAGATTGTCAGAAATCTAAAGATTCCGCAACCCAATGCTACCCCGACACTTCCGGCGAATACCCTTTCGAATCTGCCACCTCCCTACAACTCATTAAAATACAACCAATTAGACGAAGCGATAGCAAACACGCCCGCCTTCCTCCACCACTTTATTGTACGCAGAAGCTGCCCCCGCAGTTGACCAAAAATCGCCTAAACAAAGAATCCCGCCCGAAAACGGGCGGGATTCTCTCAAATATCAGACTATGGCGCTGTTAAGCAGCCGGTGCCTTCTTCTCCGGTCCCCTCTTCAGGTAACTGACGAACTCATATATACTATACACTACAATAAGCAAGATCAATAAGAAGAAAACAAGTGGAAATCCCCAATGATAATGCTCATTACTCGAATCCCAGGCTGTTTGAATCCAGTCCTGATCAATGAACTGCACTCGCTGCACAAAGAGTGAGATACGAGCCATGACCGTGTATCCGAAGGAAGCGCCGAAACCGATCATCAGGATCCAGATGCCGAAAGTGGCAACAGCCCCAAACGAACCGGTGTGCGCCTTGGAGAAGAAGAAATAAATCAGTGCCGATATGGCCCCGATAAAAATAATCACCTGCGCCAAACCGGAGAACGGATCAAGCAGGTTGAAACCGCCGTGACCGAAGAAATTGGCCCAGTCTATCTTAACCATGGTAGCATAGAGCTGCTTGTTGACGCGGTTGGACATTTCCAGCGGGATAGCGATACCCACGGCGATACCGATGTACAACGACATCGGCCAGCGCGAAACCCAACCCCACTTCTTGGAAAAGCGCGTCCACATAAGCACACCCAGAATCGCCGGAACGATATACCAGGGGTTCGATGAATTGAGCCACAGAAAATACCAATCACCGTCAGCCAGCCTCTGGAAAAGGTTAGGAACCAACCCGTTATGCCAGAGGATGATTACAAAGTAACCGGCCGACACACCGACAACCAGATGTTCGGCAAACTTATAGAAGGGATTATCCTTGTACAAGAAGGAGAATGTGCCCAACGTCACGAAAACGGCGAAGGTCGTCCACAAAAAAGTCGAGAAATCCATAACTACCTACCTCCCTCCATTTTCCTGAGTCGGTACCGGTCCATGAAATAACCGATATTACCCAGCACGATAAACAGGATTATGACCATGTGGGCATACAGTTGCACTCGCATACCGTCTTTGGCTAATCCCGGATTGTCGGCCATCTCTTCGTACTGAGCAGCCCCGAGCAAACCACCCATGATTCCGAACACCTGCCCGGAACCAAGGAACGGGTAGTACTGAGCCGTCATAACACCGGTCAACCCCAGAGCCAGCGGGAAGTTGAACCGCCCCTGGCCGTAGGAAATCCAGGCATCGGTGATGTTACCACCGGAGAGATCAATTACGCAGGCCACCTGGTCGTAGTTGATAACACCCTGCATCATAGGCAGAGAATCCAGCGGTTGACCATAGTAATCCATCGGGAACGGCAGACGGAAATCCTGCCCCATACCCAGAATCACCAAGGCAAAATACGGCTTGTAACCGAGGAAGCAGTAGTCGACACCACGCACGATTTCACGCCCGGGGAAGAATTCACCGTTGTAGGTTGCATCCTGCCGGAGTGAATCGCTGATCTCACGAATGGCCTGATCGGCCATACCGGGACCATTTTGCGAGAGCGCCGTCATTATTACTTTGAGATTTTTGCGCCAGCAATGTTCGATCACAGCATAAGCCATAGGGTGCAGCTCAGCGAGGTTGTTGGGATCGTAGTCGATCGCCACCATTACGATATCGCCGGGCGGCAGGCTGTCTATGAACTCATAGATGTTGCGGGTCTCTTGCTCAACCAGAATGGGAACCTCGAACGGCAGAGCATAAGCGACCACACAAACAACCACGAGGAAAAGAAAGATCCACCGCCGGTCAAGCTTCATGAGTTTGTCAAGAGTGTTCATAACCGGTCTCCTTATCCTTTCCCCATATACCCGCGTTCAATCCCCAAAACCACCTTGAGCGCGGTAGAGACGATTCCCAGACCGATGCCGATCACAATAGCGCGCTGGGCGGCGAGGTTCGGCACGTTCATGAGCCAGTTGGACAACCGGGCCACATAGTCGCCGAAGATGGGTGAAAGAAACGGATTAAACCTGAGCATCACGATCAACGCCGCAATCAGAAGAAGCGAAGCCAGAAGATTACGGGCGCGGAAAGCGCGATAGGCCGCCGAAGCGATGAAAAACGCCAGCAGCGAGAACATGGTCGCCAGGATAGGCATCATAACGTGGTCGAAGAATATCCGGAACATCGGATTCTCCAAACCTTCTGCGGTCATGAAGTAGAATCCCCAGGCGTTATCGAAAACGGCCACCAGTATCGTGATGATCAAAAACACGACCGAGAGAAGCAGGTACAGCCCCTTGGAACTCTTCGCAATCATCGCCTGAATCAGCATACCGATAGTCAGCAGCAGTGAAGCGACAAACACGAAATACCAACCCCAGGAATCCCCGGTCTTGGCCGTAAAGCCGAATATCACCATCACGAATAACCCGGCGAGAGTAATATAGGAATACCCCCAACTCTCCTTTCGGGCGGCGATTTTATCGACCGACACGCGATACAGCGACCAGATACCCAAAGCCAGGGCAAAGATGCCGATAACCAGAATCCAGTCGAGAAGGAATTCATAAATCCATTCGGACGTTTCATGAGGTACGAAATACTGAAAGATCATGAACAGTCCGAAGATGAACACGAAAATCAGAGGGACTTGTCTTTTCATGCGTCACCTCCTCCTAATTCGTCACCTGGAACAGGTCGGAAAACGCCGTCCAGCCAAAGTTTGCTGCAAGTAGACCAAGGATCGCACAAACGATAAAGGCGGCCTTGGCATAGTCCTGAGCCTTCAAAGACCCCAGCAGGATCGGCTCGCGTCCCAGATAGGCCGAAGCCGCATACAACTCCTCGCCGATCAGGGTATAATCGCAGGCAACGATAAAGAACGGAATCTGAGCGATTTCATCGGTACCGGCAATCTGAATAGAACCGGCCAATGCGCCCGTTTCCGCAAGGAGCAGCGACTCCGCGAAGAACTTGCCCATGTAAACACAAGTCGCAGGCAACTCCCGCAGCATGATACCGTTGACGGCCGCCACGTAAGCGAACTGAGACTGGGTAACGAAGTGCACCGTGTCTTCTTTATAGTCGTCGGGGCGACCGGCGTCGAGATAGGACGATTTGACCACTTCCTGGGCCACGGTCATGACAATGGGATCGTAGGTCGGGACCAGAAGCGCCGTCTGATACTCGGCCACTCGCTTGGCCACCCGTCCCAGAATAGTAAAGGAAGCAATCGTGGCCACATCGGCCGCCGACCCCAGACCCATCACGTAAAGGATCGGACGACCCATCTCGGTAGCCCGACCGATGGCATCGTCAACCGCCCCGATACCCGCGAGCGGACGGACATAAAGTTCCGCTCCCTTGCGCGCGGCCCGGACGAAGATGATAACCAAAGCTCCGAAAATCAGGACGGCGCAGAAAACGGGAATCCGTCCGGTATTGAACCACTGCCCGTAACTCTGAACCGGACCAGTCACGGGCGAAGCGGCTCGCACGGTATCAATAACGGTTACCGCGTCGACCCGGTAGTACAAATCGGAGTAATCCGGTATGTATTCGGTGGACAACGGATCTTTGGTTCCCAAATCCTGGAACTTTCCGATACCGGCACCGACCACACCGACCGACCGCCACTCACCCGCTTCCGGGTACTGAGCATGAGCTTCGGGAAGCCGTTTTACCAGGACCTTGAAGATCTTTCTCTTTTCGTCCCGGCGTTTTTTCATTTCCGAGGTCACCTTGCTCGCGGACATGATTTCGTCCCGCAATCCGGTTACCTGATGACGTACGACGTTCACCGTATCCATCAAAAACGGATACCATCGGAAAATCTCATAACTGACTACCGGGCTGACCGACTCGGGATTCTCAACGCCATCGTCAGGCGATAACTCCCAGGTCAGACTTACGGCGTGACCATGATCGTTGTCCGAGTCCTTCGCTTCAAGCAGAGAAACCGGTGCGGGCGGCAACAGCGTGACCTCGGTCGAATCCGCCGGAAGAGGTGGATCTGACTGGGCCAGCGCTCCTGCCGAACACAGCAGCAACACGACCATAGATGTTGTTAACAGGTACTTCATAGACTCTTCCCATATCAAATATCAATGAGGGGATAATTGTCAGGTTATCAAACCCAGCCAATCTCTGAATAAAAACGTCAGGCGTCCGACCAGCAATGAGATACGCCCCATTACCGTGTACCCGAAGGAAGCGCCGAACGTGATCATCAACACCCAAATACCTACTCTCGAAGCCCGACCGAAAAGGCCGGTATGTTCTTTCGAAAAGAAGAAATATACCAACCCGCACAGCACGCCGATGAAAATAACCCAGTTGGCCAGTATCATCACAAACTGCCCGGTGGCCGAGAAGTCAAAATGCGATATGAAATCTCCTATCCCCCGCCATTCGTGCGGCTGTCCGCCCAGCAACGGAACAAAAGACGACGAAATCTGAACGATGAAATCGGAGCGAAGATAACGAACAAAATTCAACCCCGCCGTGGTCCCGACGATAAAAGCCAGCGGCCAGCGGGAAAGCCAGCCCCCCCGGGGAGCCAGCCGCATCAACAGAAGCAGACCAAAAATCACGGGAATCCAATAGGCCAGCCATCCCCACTCACTCGGCTGATAGGGCACTTCGAAGAAACGCGACAGACTTTCCGAGACCCGGGGGATCAGGTTGCCAACGATAGTCGACCAGAAACCCTGACTCATCCAGAACGCGGCCGAGACACCCACGAAGAGATGCTCGGCAAATTTATAAAAAGGATTGTCCTGGTACAAAAACGAGAAAATCGCCAGAGTGAGAAACGCCGCCAGGGTCAGATAGAAGCCCTGTTCGATATTATTGTCCATCGTATCCCGATAAGCCATAGCCTTGAGGACCCAGCTCACGAGGAACAGAACCGCCGCTATCCCGGTAATTATGTATGTAATACGTCTCACTCGGCTTTCCTCCGACGAGACACAAAGAAGGCGATATTGCCTATGATAATAAAGGCCATAATAACCACGTGAGCCAGCGTCTGCGGTCCCATCATGCGCAGGCCGGGCGTATCCATACCGGCGAAGCGCTGGTGGGTGTGTGTCAGTTCCGACTCATACTCGGCCGCTCCTTTGACCCCTCCCAGAATACCCACCACCTGCTGCGGATAATAAGGATACAACTGAGGCGCTACCACCGCGGCCACTCCTACCCCGATAGGCACATCTCCGGGATCACCGACGAAAAGCACCCATTCCTTCGGCCCGGGTCTCCCGCCTCCCAAGGCAACAATCAGGTCGAAATCTTTACAGGAGCGAATATCATTGAATATGGGGGCGTCGGTCAGTGGTCGGCCGTTGACATCGGTCGGGAACATCTTCTTGAAATCGGACACGATCACGTTCAGCACGCCCTCGTTGCCCGCTTTGTAACCGATATTGATATAATCCGTTCCGTCGACAATATCCGGGAAATCCGGAAGGATAACTTCTCGCAACGTGGAAGTGAGCAGGGTTTGACCGGTCGCCCAGAGACACATGAAAACCACGTCATGCTGCTTTTCCAGACAATGCCGCGATATCGCGTTGGCCATCGGCTGCACTTCGGGAGCCATGGCCGGATCGTAATCGAATGAAATCAGAACCTTCGAGCCCGGGGGCAGATTCTCGATATAATCGAAAAGCTTTTTAACCACCGGGGTAGCTTTTTCCTGGAAAGTGATAGGAAAGAGAATCGGCGCCGAGACGGCGACAAAAATAAATACAAAGATAATCCGGCGATCAACCTCGCGACCCTTGACCGCTCTTATAAACAGCCAAACCAGGCCGCCCACGATCACGATCGGGAGAATGAAAACACCGATGCTAGGCATTATCCTCCCCCAGATATGAACGCTCGACACCGAGAATCAGCCGCAATGACATCGAAATCACACCGAGACCGATACCTATGATAATCGCCCGCTGTCCGGCCAGGTTAGGCGAGTTCATGATCCAGATAGCCATGTTGGGTATCTGAAAAATCGAGAAAGAGTCCGGAATCCAGGCGGTAAGAATAGTGCCGAACGGCGTGCGACCGAGCAGAATAATGAAAGCCGCAATCAACAGCAGGGTGGCCTCGCGATTCTTGGCCCGGAAAGCCCGGTAAGACGCCGAGGCCACGAAAAAGGCCAGCAGCGAATACATGGTCGAGCCCAAAGGCACCAGCACCGAATTGAAAATGTCATAAAACAATGATCCCGGGGCATCAACCGCACTGGAAATCCCGCCCGGATTGCTGATTTTGAACAAACCGGCCGCCAACATTACGGCAAAACCAACCAGCGTGACGATGGAAAACCCCCAATCGGGTTTACGACGCACCAGCTTGGTGACATGCACCCGCAACAGGTTTCCACCACCCAGGAAGAAAGCAAATACCGCTATAATGTCGAAAAAGACCGTGAAATCCCGCTCCAGATTATGGAACGGCGGCATAAACACCGCCACGATCAACAGTGTCCCGACAAAAAACGTAATGAACAGCGGTATGTTTCTCTTCATATACTCGCTCAGTTACTGGACAACATTCTCAGTAAAAATTCGTGCGCATCCTGCATGAAACCCCAGTGCCAGGCCTGGGAAAAAGTAGCCGCTATCACTCCCAGCAAAAGCAGAATCATCGCCATCGCTTTGCCCACATCCTGCCCCTTGAGCGAACCGAGTTGTTTGGGTTCGCCGGACAGATAGGCCGATGCGGCAAAAAGCTCTTCACCGATCAGGGTAAAATCGCAGGCTGCAATGAAAAACGGCAACTGGGCGGGCCGGGCAGTACCGGCAATCTGAATCGCCCCCACCGAGTTCCCGGTCTCGGCCAGGATCAGTGACTCGGCGAAGAAAGCCCCCAGCAAAAATACCGTAGCCGGCCGTTCCCGCACCATCACCCCATCGACAGCCGCCACATACCCAAACTGTTCGTCGGTCACATAAGACACCATATCATCCGTATAGGCGTCGGGGCGCCCGGCGGCCAGATAGGATGATTTTATCGTCTCCCGGGCGGCGGTCATAACCAAAGACCGAGCTACCGGCATGAAGATTCGGGTATCATAATCGGCAATAGTCCGAGACACCCGGCCCAAAATAGTCAGGGCCGCCAGCGTCTGAACATCGTCCATATCGTTAATACCGGGAATAAACAGGACGGGGCGTCCCATTTCAGTGGCTCGCCCGACGGCATCGTCGATAGCCTCCAGACCGGCGATCCTGCGAATGAACAACTGCTTCCCACGCCGGGCCGTTTCCACGAAATAAATAACGGCCGCCGATATAAACAGCGCGACCAAAAAGAGCCAACCGCGTTTCAGATCTATCCATTCGACTTCCGGCTCTATGGGGGCTGTTGCAACCGAAGTCGCGCTCGAATTTTGGGAATACGCTACCAGCCGATAAACGTACCGGTTGTCCTTCCGCACTGTCTCGTCGCAGTAAAAACCGGTGCCCGGAACAAGGGTAGCAACCAGCGCCTCTTCGCCGCCGTTATCGCTGCGAAGAAGCTCATACCGGATCACCTTGCCGTCTACAAGCTGATCATCAATCGAAGGTACCCAGGAAAGGTTGATCGCCTCGCCGTTATCATAATCATAATCCTCGGCTATCAGTGACGTGGGAGGGGCAATCTCGATCAACTCTTCTCCGGAAGTATCAGCCGAAATCATCGGCTCTTCCTGAGCCCGGAGACCCGATGACAAAAGCAGAGAAAATATGAATAAGAACAGACTGATACGCGCGACCGTGGGCAACGTTCTGGATGTCTCCCGGGGCATCCGCACTACTGTACCAACCCCAGCCAGTCGCTCAACAGGAAATCAATGCGGCCGATAAGCAGAGACATACGGCTCATCACGGTGTAACCGAAGGACGCACCGAATGTTACCATTATAAAGAAGATGCCGACCCGGGCCGTCCGGCCGAAAGCACCCTTGTGTTCCTTGGAGAAAAAGAAATACACCAGCCCCGTGAATGTCCCCACGGCGATCACAATGTTGCCGATGATATCATAAATGGAAGCACTATAGCCCTTCCCGAAAAGCGGCATGATGGTGTCTTTGACCTGAAGCATGACGTTCGAAGAAAAGTAGTTCATCATCCACAGGCCGGCGGTCGCTCCCACGATGAAAGAAAGGGGCCAGCGCGAGATCCAGCCTATCTTCGGCACCAGACGCAACAACATCAGGAAACCGAGCACCGCGCCCACCCACAGCCAGGGATCATCACCGTGCCCGACCCAGAATTTGCCGTAAAAATTATCCCAGAACAGTGTTACAACCCAATAACCGGCCGAGAGACCGATGAAAATGGCCTCGGAAAGTTTGTACCAGGGATTGTCTCTATATAGAAACGAGTAGATTCCCAGCGTGAGGAATGCAGCCACCCAGACTCCAAAATGCTCCATAACCGACTGCTCCGTCCTATTCCTTCAAGGCCGATTTGCGGCCGCCCATAAAGAAAGCCACGTTTCCGATGATAATAAACATGATGACAATTACATGCGAGAGCGACTGCGACAACATGAACTTAGTCGCCTTCCCCTGATTCTCCGTCAAACGCTCGAACTCCGCCGCACCGCTCATGCCGCCAAGCAAACCCCTGACCTGCTTAGAACGAAGGTACGGATAAATAGTCGGGGCCTGAACGGCCGTGTTGCCGGCTCCCAGCCTGAGACCGTAGCGGTCAACCGCCACCTGCACCCATTCGACCGTGCCCACAAACCCGGCCGAGAGATTGAACGAATAATCTATATTGGAGAAGTTCTTTACATTTTTGACAAGAGGAAGATCAGAATAGGGTCGGCCGCTATAATCGGTCTTAAACATCGACTTGAAATCCGAACCCATTCTCTGGATAACGAACTCGCCGCCCGCCTGATAGCCGAGATTGACATAGTCAACGCCGTACTTCAGGTTCTTTTCCTTGATACTGGGACGACTGAGAACTTTCTCAATAGCCATATTGGCCTGCTGCGGTCCCTGCGGCCAGAGCCCGAGAACGATGACCTTGTGCCCGAGTTCGAAACATTCGTTGATAAAGGCATCGGCCATCGGTTGCAACTCCGGCGCCGAGGCCGGGTCGTAGTCGAACGATACGAGCACTTTCGAACCCGGCGAAAGGCGGTGCAGTTCGTCGTAGACCTGCCGAACTTCTTCGGATGCCGGGATGTTCTGCGAAAGAGACATCAGCAACGGCAAGGCCACCGCGATACCGACATAGAGAAATACGATCCGACGTTCGATCAACTTACCCATGACGGTCAACACCAGAATCCACAACAACGACAGCGCCAGCAAACCGATGATCACGAATGACAGACCACCCGAGAACTGGAAACCATGATGCCAGCCGAACACTTTGCCAAGGTAGGCAAGAACACTGAAAACTATCAGTATGATCAGAAAGATAAGTTCGCCGCGCCTGATTTTCATAATCTACTCCCCTCCTCCCAGGTGCGAACGTTCAATTCCCAGGATGATACGCAGCGATGTTGACACCAGACCCAGCGCAATACCTATCATAATGGCCCGCTGACCGGCCGTCTGGGGGAAGTTCATCACCCATGAAGCCAGGCTCGACAGGCGATACCCATCCGGCATAAACTGAGTGAGCAAATCGCCCACCGGAACCCGTCCGAGCATAACCAGAAGCGCCGCGACAAGCAACAGGGTAGCTTCGGCGTTACGAGCTCTGAAGGCCCGGTACGAAGCGGAGGCGACAAAGAACGCCAGAATCGCGTACATGGTCGCCGACAACGGTATGTACATATAATTGTACAGCCAGTCGAAACCGGTGCCCAATTCACGGAAACCGGTGCCGCCGGCGAAACCGATAATCGTAATTAACAAAAAGGACAGTATAATCACTACCGCATAACCCCAGTCGTCCTTGCGCTTGATGATTTTCTGACCCGAAATCATGAGCAGGTTCAATGAACCAAGAATAATGGCACAGGCCTGCACAATGGAGAACCAGTCGGAAAACCATCCATTCATTTTGTTAAAGGGGAAGTGCGGAATGAAATACTGTATAACGAAAGCAACGCCGACAATCGTAGTGATAAGAAGAGGTATTTCTCTGCGCATAACTACTCAATCACTGAAAACAGGCTGGAAAGGTCCCAGATCCCGAATGTTTCCAATACGATTCCCAGAATAATAGCCACCAGAATAACCGCTTTGCCCATATCCTGTCCTTTCAACGAACCGAGCTGCATGGGTTCTTTGGACAGATAGGCGGAAGCGGCAAAAAGCTCCTCACCGATAAGAGTATAGTCGCAGGCCGCCACGAAGAAAGGCAACTGCGAAGGCATAGCCGTACCGGCAATCTGGATTGCGCCGGTGGCGTTGCCCGTCTCGGCAAGGATCAATGATTCGGCAAAAAACGCCCCCATGTAGAATATAGTCGCCGGCTTCTCCCTCACCACCATACCGTCGATAGCCGCAGCATAACCGAACTGGTCATCGGTCAGGTAGTGCACCTGATTTTCATGAAAAGCGTCCGGCCGTCCCGCTTTGGTATAGGCGCTTTTGACCACTTCCTTGGCCGTCACCAGCACCAGCGACCGACACACCGGCACTTCAAGCCAGGTCTCATACTGGGCGGCCAGCTCCGCCACACGCCCCAGGATGGTGATACCGGCGATAGTCTGGACGTTGTCCATATCATTGATGCCGGGGATGTAAAATATCTTGCGGCCCATTTCGGTGGCACGCCCCACGGCTTCGTCAACTGCCTCCATCCCGGCTATTTTCCGAATGAACAGCGGCTTGCCGGCCCTGGCCTGCATAATCATATATATAATAAAGAAGCTCAACAGGAAGATACCGACAAAGACATTGATACGTCGGAAATCAAACCATTGAGCCGAGGAGGACACCGGACCCACCGTCCGGGATTCCGCCGTAGACATCACCGTATCGCCATGCAAGAACTGCTTACCGATCGTCGCGACCCGATACACATAATCAACACCGTTGATCACATTACCATCGCGGAAGAAGGTCTCCTTCGAAGGCACATCGCCCACTTCCTCGAACTCACCCGGCTGACCTTCGAACAAAACCGCCCGAAGAATGCGATAGCCCGTGACCATCCCGCCCTTCACATCGTCGGGCGACAATGACCAGAAGATATCTATCGAGCCGCCCTCGTCATTGGGGGCGTCCTTTACTTCGAGTTCCGGTGTGGGGCGAAGCGGGATGACCTCAATAACCGAGTCTTCCCCGATGAGCGTGTCCCTTTGAACCGTCAACTCATCAGCCGACGCCGTACCAATAATCAAGAGAATAGTTGCGAAAACAACGGCGAGAAACAGAACCGAAAAGCGACCCCGTGGAAAAATCTGACCGTGCAATTTCAAATCCTCTTTCCCAACTGCAGCCCGGATTATCTGTCGCTACCCGACTGTGTAGTCGTACCAATGACGACTTAGCCCGGGGGTTTGTCAAATCATGTCTTCGGCCGTCGCGATGCAGGGCCGGTTTCTGCGATTTCCCAGAAGGAAACATCAGAACAAGGGCTGCAATTTACCCGTCTGCCCGAACCAAGTCAAGCCCAAAAAGGCCCTGACACGCCAAACCCTTTATGGGCCAAGGCATACGAAAAGCGCGGCACCAGCCCGGCCAGCCTCATGCAACGGCCACAATTGGGGATAATAATCACTCACACATCGGCCTTTAATCACATCAGGGAAGGAATTCAGGACATCATAATAACATAAGACCGGATGATCGGACGCATGAGCGCATCGACCACTCGACTGTATGCAACCGCCGGCAAAATGCAGGAAAAAATGGCTCTTTACAAGGTCTGGATATTTTAGTATAATCCGCGATTAAAATGTGAAGTCCTTGCCGGACAGTTAACTTGGCGAATTAGATTCGTTGCCGGGTAGCACACCAGCGGGACAAGACTGACTGTTTTTCCTGAGGCGGGAGCAACATGGCGAAGTTCGAAAATCAAGATGATATTAAAGTAATTGTGGCGACCGACTGTGGCTCGACGACCACCAAAGCCATTCTTATTGAGTATGTGAATGGCGAGTACCGCCTGATGTCACGGGGTGAAGCGCCTACAACGGTAGAAGCACCCTTTGAAGACGTCACTATGGGGGTCCTCAACGCCGTGGGCGAGTTGGAGGAGCTTTCAGGTCGTAAGCTGCTCGACGAGAACGACAAGTTTATCAGCCCGTCAAACGGCAAAGTTGGCACCGACGTCTATATCTCTACCTCGTCGGCCGGGGGTGGACTCCAAATGATGGTAGCCGGGGTGGTGCGGTCCATGACCGCCGAATCGGCTGAGCGGGCCGCTCTTGGGGCCGGGGCAATTGTCATGGACGTCATTGCCTCAAACGACAAACGGCTGCCCCATCAGCAAATCGAACGTATCCGGCACCTTCGTCCGGACATGATCCTGTTGTCGGGAGGCATCGACGGCGGGACCACAACCCACGTAGTTGAAATCGCCGAACTCGTCTCGGCCGCCGATCCGCGCCCCCGTCTTGGGTCCGGTTACAAATTGCCCATTATCTACGCAGGGAACAAAGACGCCGCCGATCTGGTCGCCAAGACCCTTTCGGACAAGGTCGACCTGCGCACCGTCGACAACCTTCGGCCCGTACTGGAGCGTGAAAACCTGGGTCCGGCCCGTGAGGAAATCCATGAATTGTTCATGGAACACGTAATGGCGCAGGCTCCGGGTTACGGCAAACTAATGTCCTGGACCGACGCCCCCATTATGCCGACTCCCGGGGCGGTTGGACTCATAATCCAGACCATCGCGGATCAGTACCATATTGAGGCGGTCGGGGTGGACATCGGTGGTGCGACGACCGACGTTTTCTCGGTTTTCCGGCCCGACGGCCAGACACCGGAGTTCAACCGCACGGTTTCAGCCAACCTGGGTATGTCATACTCGGTCTCGAACGTGTTCGCCGAGGCCACCCTGCCGATGGTCATGCGCTGGGTACCATTCCACATGGATGAACGGGACCTGCGCAACCGGGTGAAGAACAAAATGATCAGGCCGACGACCATCCCTCAGTCGATGGAAGAATTGATCTTCGAACAGGCCATCGCCAAAGAGGCCCTGCGGCTCGCTTTCAAACAGCATAAATCCTTTGCCACCGTGCTGAAAGGGGTCCAGCAGCAGCGGACAATCGCCGACGCTTTCGAGCAAAGCGCCTCGGGTCAGACCATCGTGAACATGATGAGTCTTGATATGCTGATCGGATCGGGCGGTGTTCTTTCCCATGCTCCGAGACGACAGCAGTCAGCCCTGATGATGATCGACGCTTTCATGCCGGAGGGCATCACGCGCCTGGCGGTTGACTCAATCTTTATGATGCCGCAGCTCGGGGTTCTTACCGAGGTCCAGCCCAAAGCCGCCACCGAAGTCTTCGAGAAAGACTGCCTGATCCATCTGGGCACCTGCATTGCGCCGGCCGGAACGAGCAAGAAACCGGGACCGATCATGAAATACACCATTGAGTTGCCCGACGGTAAGGTTTCAGGCACCCTCAACTCCCTGGAAATGAAGCTGTTCAAGCTCGGAGTTCAGGAAAACGGCCTGCCCAAGAAAGTCAAGGCGACTTTTGAGCCCGAACGGCACTACGATGTCGGCGCCGGCCATGGCAATAAAGTGGAACGGGAAATAGAAGGCGGAGTGGTCGGAATTATTCTGGACGGCCGTGGTCGCCCCTTCGACCTTTCCTCCCTGAGCGATGAGGATCGAGTCAGCTACCTTAAGAAGTGGATGATCGAACTTGACATTTACCCGGTGGATGCTTTGGAGAACAAGTAAACCGAAGGAGCTTTGTCCGATGACTTTGAAAGTTATCCGAAAGCTGAGCCTGGTTGCCATCATTGTCCCGATTGCCCTGGCGCTGCTGCCGACCGGTCTCATGGCCGGCACATACGTCAGTTTCACCGGTGAGTTCAGCATCTCTTACCCGGAACCATGGTCGCAGGTGGACTACCGTACCGCCGATTACTTCATTTCCGGCGCGGGCAACGAGGCCAACTACGAGGCGGTTTTCGCCTCCAAAGACTCGGGGCCGGTTTTCCAGGGTGAATACCTTATCCTGACGGTTGACACGACGGGCCCGCTGACCGCCCCCCAGATGGATTCGGTCCTGGCCGGAATGAAGAAGAGTTTCAAACGGGACATATCCGAGGTCGCGCCCGAAGCGTTGATTTCTCCCGACTGTAAACGGGTCATCACCTTCAACCGGGAGCAGCAGATTCTGGCTGTGGCCAGCGCACCGAACAAGAACAGCGAATCGTCGCAGATGAACCTGATGGCCTTGAGATTCTACGAGAAAGGAATTGCGGGGTTCTATTTCTACGCACCGGACTCTTTGTTCGAAGCGAGCCTGTCGGATTTCCAGCAGATTTTCGCTTCTTTCTCCACCGAGAATCTCGATGAGGCCATGAACTCCGAACCGGCCAGGGTTGCGGACATCGAAAAGAGGCGCGGCGATTCCGGAGGGGGCGGTTCCGTCGCCCTGATAGTAGGTTTGATTATAGTCCTTGCGGCCGTTGCTTACATGGTCGTAAAGAGAAGAGCATAAGCAGCAAGCAGTTTGTTTTGCATATAAGAGGAACAGTATGGGTCACGCATATACTCCCGGACTTAAAGTAACCGACCGTCTTTTAATCCGGAAACGTCGTATTCTCCCTCTTAAGGGAGACGTAATCGTTAAGGTCGGTGACAGGGTAAAACCGAACGACGTCGTGGCGCGCACCGTCCTGCCGGGCAATGTCGTGCCGATCAACGTCGCCAACAAACTGGGCGTGCCGCCGGAAGATATCGACATGGTCATGCTTAAGAAGGCCGGCGATCCCATTAAAACAGGAGATCCGATTGCCCTTTCGAAGACCCTGTTCATTTTCAAGAACTATTGTAACGCCACCTGTGACGGCACGCTGGAATCCATATCGAACATTACCGGTCAGGTTCTCCAGCGCGGCGAACCGACCCCCGTCGAAGTCAAAGCGTATCTTGATGGTGAGGTAACGGAAGTTATTCCCAACGAGGGCGTCGAGGTTGACTGTGTTGGTGCTTTTGTCCAGGGAATTTTCGGTATCGGCGGTGAAACCAACGGCGAGATAAAAATAGCCGCCAATGACAGTTCCACGGTTCTCGAAGAGAATATGATCAATGACAACCACAAGGACAAAATCATCGTGGGCGGGTCATTGGTAACGGCGGGAGCTCTCAAGAAAGCGATCAAAGTGGGAGTACGAGGAATCGTCGTGGGCGGTTTCGACGACAAAGATCTCAGGGATTTCCTTGGTTACGATATCGGTGTCGCAATTACCGGTTCGGAAGACACGACCACAACGCTGGTTGTGACCGAGGGTTTCGGACAGATCAATATGGCCGCCAAAACCTTCGATTTGCTCAAGCGCCACGAAGGACAGATGGCGTGTATGAACGGAGCCACCCAGATCCGAGCGGGAGTTATCCGGCCCGAGGTGGTAATCCCGGCCAGTGGTGACCAGGGAAGCGAGCAGGTGGTACAGGCGGAAATCGGCGGACTGGCTATCGGTTCCCCGATACGAGTTATCCGACACCCTTATTTCGGACAGCTCGGCAAAGTAACCGAACTGCCGTCGCCGCTGCAAGTGCTCGAATCCGAATCCAAGGCCAGGGTTCTTGAAGTGGAATTTGACGACGGTTCCCGGGCGATCGTCCCGCGGGCCAATGTCGAGATGATCGAGGGTTAGAGTTAATCTGCGGTCATCGTGATAAACGCAAAAAAAGGCCTCCCGATAACGGGAGGCCTTTTTAATTAACGACTTTAACGGCCCTATTCGGTCACGGTCTCCTCGGCTCCTGCCGTCACCTCTTCCAGAAGCGTATCCACACCGGCCGAATCCATGCGCGTCGTGTCCGCGACTTCTTCGGGCGTGCCTACCGCCGGCTGAGTATCCTGAACAGCTTCTTCCTTCTTGCCACATCCGTACATGCACGACAGAGCAAACAAGAGACACATGAACAGTACAATAATCTTCTTCATCTTTTCACACTCCCTCACAAGGTCTTTGGGTATTCCGTTTACATGGCCCCCAAAATATACCGAGCGTCATCGGCGTCAAGTTTTAATATTGCCTGAAAGGGCAAGACCCGGCCGTTTTAAGCGGTTTTTGTTGACCGGAAGATCGAAGAGAAATATGTTGCTGGACCCGTCGGGAAATATTTTCCCACGAAGGATTTGACAGGATACAAACTTTAGACCTTTGTGACTGTAGAACAAATATGTTACGATTACTGGCGATCAGCGTGTTTTCCGGCTCCCTGTGGCGAATCATCAGCAGTCTCTCCGCATTCGGAGCGATAATTATTATCATTCTTCTGATTATGTCGCTCATTTCCTGGATGATAATTTTCCGGAAATACCGTCATTTCAGGGCCGTATGGTCCGACAACACGAAATTCATGCATCACTTTCAGCGTTCCCGACGCCTGGAAGAAGCGGCCGGACAGGCCAAATCGTATCACAATTCCACTCTGGCCCGCATATACCTGGCTGGTCTGGAGGAAGTGCGTACACTCAAGGAACAACGCAACGAGGCCGGCGGCCTGAGAGATTCGGTGGTTCCTCTCACTTCCGAAGATTTCGAAATCGTAGAGATGGCCATGGAGCGGTCACTCACCGAGGAAATCGGCAAACTGGAAAAACAGGTCATTTTCCTCGCCACCACGGCCAGTTCGGCGCCGTTCATGGGCTTGCTGGGAACAGTTGTCGGCATTATGGTGTCGTTCTGGTCCATCGGGGAACGAGGTTCGGCATCACTGGCGGTGGTCGCACCTGGTATTGCGGAAGCCCTGCTGGCCACCATCGTCGGTCTGGGAGCGGCCATTCCCGCCGTAATCGCATACAACTGGGCCAACAATCGAATCAAGAGTGCTTACGATAAAGCCACCGGTTTCGTTCTCGGCTTCATTTCACAGGCCAGGAAGGAAGCGATGTAATCATGCGCCGCCCCCGCAACAGGCAATATCGGGCCGTAGCCGAAATTAACATCGCCAACCTGGTCGACGTCGTTCTGGTACTGTTGATTATTTTTATGATCTCGGCGCCCCTGTTACAATCCGGTATCGAGGTCGATTTGCCGAAAACTCGGGCCGCGGTTCTCGACCGTGAAGTCACGGGGGTGGTCGTGACGATTGACGCCAAGGGCGGTATTTACGTCAATGACGTATGGACACGCCTGGAAAATTTCGAAAGTGATCTTCGCGACGCCATGCAGAAGAAGCGTACCGACGAGGTTTATCTGCGAGGTGATTCCACGATAGCCTACGGCACAGCTATCGGCGTTATCGCTCGCATGAAAGATATGGGCATCGAAGCTATCGGCCTCGTGACCGGACACGAAGAGAAACCGTCCGGCCGTCGTTCCGGGAATTAGATGTCATGAACAGGGATTTGCTCTTATCGGTGGCGTTGCACGCGATCGTTATCGCGGCCGTTCTTTTGTCTTCGCCTCTTGATTTCGGACAGAAACCGGAGTACGGCGAAGTGATTCGCGTTAATGTCGTCAGCGCCTCCGACCTGGCCCCGGCCGAGCCGGAGGCGGTCATTGCACCCCAGCCCCAGGTTCCCCGAGCCTTGCAGGAAGAAATCCCGGAAATCCCGATAGATGATCCCACCACCCGGCCGGCCGCCGAAATCGACGAACCGGAAGAGGAACCGATCGATGAGCCGCCACCGGAGAAGGAAACGGTGAAACACTCGACGGTCGCGCAGCCTTCCGACCGAACACAAACCGGAACACGCGACGGTCAGACGGAGGTCGAAAACCCCGGCGGAACCGGTTCGCTTATCTCCGGCGTGGCCGTGGACAACGCCTCGTTCAATTACCCTTACTGGTTCACCATGGCCTGGAATAAAATCAATCAGAATTTCCGCGTTCCGGTCGCCATTGATGGCCAAGTATACTGTGATGTCTATTTTCAGGTTATCAAATCGGGTCGTGTCGTTAAGAGCAAAATCACCAACCCGTCGGGCATCCCGGCTTTCGACAACGCCTGCCTCGGAGCGGTGGAGCGTTCCGCTCCTTTTCCGCCGCTGCCCCGTGAGTTCCTGGATGAAATCATCGGTATCACAATCACCTTCACCAATTGAGGGACAAGGAAACGGCATGAAGCTGCACCTGCTGCTGATATTCGCTATCGTCGTCGCATTCGCCTCGTCCGCGGCCGCCCAGGGTCAGGACATCAGGGAATTCAAAATCGATACTGTCACCGGTGTCTTCGAACCGACACCCATCGGCGTAGATGAAATGGTCTATGTCGGCAACCGCTATATTACCGCCGAAGACTCCGTGCTCATGAGCTATGTAACCCAAACCGTGAGACGGGACCTCGATTTTTATGCCGATTTCGATTTGGTACTAATCGACAGTTTCTTCCTGAAAACGTACGAGATTACCGACCTGAGCTTTTTCGGCTGGAAACGTCTCGGGGCGGAGTTCATCGTCCGACTCGAAGCCGAATTTCCCGGACGCAACATTCGGGCCTTCTGGCGATTGTATCACACTCCGACTCAACGCAAAATAGCCAACGGCAGTTTCGAATACAATCGGGCCTACTGGCGAGAGTTGGCCCATGATGTCGCCGATGAGATCGTCCACACCCTGACCGGAGAAGCGGGTATTTTCCGCACTAAAATCGCCTACGTCAAAAAAATCGACGGAGCCAAGGAGATTTTCATATCGGATTACGATGGAATCAACGAAAGGCAACTCACCCACACCGGCTCGATCAACCTCTCCCCCATGTTTGCCCCCGACAAAGACGAGATTTATTTCACCAGTTATCTGGATGGTGATCCCCATCTGTACAGAGTGTCGATTGAAACCGGTGAGGTTAACAAAGTCGCCGATTTCCCCGGGATTGTCGCGGCCCCCGCATTGTCACCGGACGGCAACAAGATCGCCTGTGTCTTATCCAAGGATGGCAACTCCGAGATATACGTACTGGACATCAACGGCCGCATTATCAAACGCCTGACGCACCACCGCGCCATCGATACCGCTCCGTCATGGTCGCCCGACGGTCGCATGATCGCTTTCAGTTCCGACCGCACCGGGGCCCCCCAGGTTTATCTGATGGATGCCGACGGTCTCAACGTTCGCCGTCTTACGTACCTGGGCAACTACAACGATTCCCCTATCTGGTCGACCCGCGGCGACAGAGTGACGTTTGTCAGCCGCTCCCGGGGACGACGGTTCGACCTGGCTTCAATCGATACATCGGGCACCGATTTTCGTATCCTTACGGAGGTTGGCATGAACGAAAATCCTCACTTCTCGCCCGACGGTAAACATATCGTATTTTCGTCGACTCGCCTCAGCGCCGGTGACATATATACCATGGACTTAACCGGGCGTAATCAGCGCCGGCTGACCCGCTCGGGAAATTGTTCCAACCCTGCCTGGGGACCGATTCGCTGAATCGGCACAATTGTTCGATGAAAGACCCACCGGTCAGGGCAAGTTGTTTGCGGGCAAGAAGTAGCGAGCGATGAAATACCCCCTTTTTTTATTGACCGGCATCGGGGGATTGCATAGATTCGAGAAGTCGTACGTGGTATGATATAAGCCTTTCATCTCCTGTCAGGGAGGAATAAAGAACGATGAAGAGATTAGGATTCCTGCTGGTAATCGGTTTGCTGATCGCCTCAATGCTGGGTGCGTGCGGCGGACCGAAAGAGGTCCCGGAAGAAGTGCCGGTTGATACTACACCGGCCGTGGTAGAAGAACCACCACCGCCGCCGCCGCCGCCACCACCGCCGCCACCGCCGCCGGTGCTTAAGGAATCGCAATTCGCGACGGCCTATTTTGATTTTGACAAATACAACCTGCGGCCCGATGCGCGCACCGCTCTGGATGCCAACTACGAGTTGCTGAAGGAATTCCCGGACGCGATCATTAAGATTGAGGGACACTGCGACGAGCGCGGCACCATTGAGTATAACCTCTCTCTTGGAGAAAAGCGGGCCAAAGCCGCCATGGATTACCTGACCGGGTTGGGTATTGAACCGGCACGGCTTTCCATAATATCGTACGGCAAAGAAAGACCGGCTGTCCAGGGCCATGATGAAGCGGCCTGGTCCAAGAACCGTCGGTGCGAATTCAAAGTCATCTCACAGTAAACCAAGCGGGTATAATTCATATGAACCGCTGTGAGACAAAATCGATAACCGCCATTGCTATAATGGCGGTTATCTTTATCGGCGTACTGTTTAGCGGATGCGCCACCAAAAGAGATATCGACGAGATCAATGCCCGTATCGCACGCGTTGAGGAGAATACTATCCGCACTCAGACCTCAGTGGCCAGGATGGATTCCGTAATCACCGCAGGGGCCGAGTCCAATCGCAAACTGCAGAACGATATCCGTTACTCCACCGACGAACTGGTCGCTCAGATGACCCAATTGCTGGAGAATTATAACGACCTGATGACTCGAATCGACCAGCTAAACTCTCAGCAGGTCATTACCCTGCCGCCCAAGAGTTCGCCGGGGGCTCAGCAGGAAACACCGACCGGTGGTGAGGCCGAAACCCCGCCCCCCGGTCCCAAAACGGATACCGACTGCATCGACGCTTACGATAACGCCTTCACGCTCGTTTTGAGCAACGAGTACGATGCCGCGATAACCGCTTTTCGCGCTTTTCTCGCCGACTGCGAGAATCACGAAAACGCCGAAAACGCCTATTACTGGATAGGAGAATGCTACTTCTCCCAGGAGCAGTATGTACAGGCTATCGAGGAATACGATCATCTTCTGAATACTTATCCCGCCTCCCCGAACCTCGGACGGGCCTTGTATAAACTCGCTCGGTGCAAACAGGAACTGGGCAAAACCGACGAGGCAAAAAAGATCTTCGAACGCCTTGTCAACGAATACGCCGGGACACTGGAGGCTGAACAGGCGGCTAACCGCCTCAAGGACATGTAGCCTCGTGAGCATCCGCAAGCTGACGGTAAAAATAAAAACCCCGACCGGGATGGTTCCGCCCGGACGGGGTTTTTATCAATGCGAAGAGGATACGCTCTACGTTCAGACAGGGCTTTTCCGACCCGAACGCCGTTTCTTCTCCTATCTCGAATCCCGGCATGTTCGCTTCGATATCGACCGGTTCGGGCGCCTTATGATGATCGAAGTGAATTATCCCCGTCGCCGCTGGTCGGTTTGTAACGAAATCAACCTTCCGCCGATCATTGAAACCGCAGACGTTCGCTGGCTCGACTTTCGGGCCGACATGGCCGAGCCGGAGATTTTTACCAATCGAAACCGCGACCTGTTGTGGCTGTGTTTCGACCGTTCCCACTCCCGGTCCTGGGTACAAATCGCGGAATCGGTTCTGCTCCAGATCGACCGGCATAGTCACGTCACCGGCGTGCTGATAAATGACATCGTCGACGATCTGGCCGGTCGCGAGCTTGCGGCGTACCGTCGCCACCTCGACCGAATCGCACGACACGACGATGCGCCAGACACGGCCCGATCCGCTGTATATTGTTGACACTCGCCAACGGCAATCCGTACTTTCCCTCCATGGCCGCACCGGACACCGCACTCCTGAAGGAATACGAAAAACTCAAGGCGGAAATAGAACGCCATAACAGGTTGTATTACGTGGAGGATCGGCCGGCCGTATCCGACGTCGAATATGACCGCCTGTTCGACCGTCTGCTGGCAATTGAACGAGAATTCCCGCAGTTAGTCACGCCTGATTCCCCCAGTCAGCGCGTCGGTGCGCAACCTTCAAAGAAATTCGAACCGGTCAGACACCGCGTCCCCATGCTGTCATTACAGAAGGTCACCACGGCCGAGGAGTTCACCGAATTCAACCGTCGAGTGATCGAAGCCCTGGAGAAATCGGATTCGGTGGAGTATGTAACCGAACCCAAACTGGACGGTCTGGCGGTGGAACTGGTTTATGAAAACGGCCTCCTGAGGCTGGGCTCAACGAGAGGCGACGGCACCACCGGAGAAAACGTCACGGCCAATCTGCGCACTATCCGAAGCATTCCGCTGAAACTCTCGGATAAAACAGCCCGAAAATATCCCCTGCTGGAAGTGCGGGGTGAGGTCATAATGAACCGCTCGGCACTTGAGAAACTTAATCGGCGTCTTGAAATAGAAGGTTCCGCCCCGCTGGCCAATCCGCGTAACGGTGCGGCCGGATCGCTTCGCCAGTTAAACCCTGCCGTAACCGCCTCAAGACCGCTGATCTTCTATGCCTACGGTATTTCGGATACGACCCTCCCGGATCTTTCCAGTCAACAAGCGGTGTTTGATCTTCTCAAAGCCGAAGGCTTTCGGGTTAATAACCTGATCCGGCCAGCCATCGGAACGGCGGGCGTAGCCGCATGTTTTAACGCCCTGGAAGAAACAAGGGCGACCCTCGACTATGAAATTGATGGCATGGTTGCCAAAGTCGACGATTTCGCCGACCAGCGCGTGTTGGGCCAGATTGCCCGCGCTCCCCGCTGGGCCGTAGCCTGGAAATTCATCGCCGAAACCGCCGAGACCGTACTGGAGGGAGTCGAGTTTTCGGTCGGCCGTACCGGAGCCATAACACCGGTAGCCCGATTGGTCCCGGTGCGCGTGGGAGGCGTAACGGTATCCAATGCTTCGCTGCACAACGAAGATGAACTTAACCGTCTGGACGTGAGAATCGGCGACACGGTTGTCGTGCGACGCGCCGGAGACGTAATACCCGAAGTTGTGGAAGTCATTATCGCCCGACGGCCCCAAGGTGCCCCAAAAGCCCGCTTCCCGAAAAACTGTCCTTCCTGCGGTCAGCCGATTGTTCGTCCCGAGGGCGAGGCGGCCCATCGCTGTATCAACACCGCCTGCCCGGCCCAGGTTGAGGCCCGGCTTTTCCATTTCGCGTCCAAGGGAGGTTTCGATATAGAAGGTCTCGGGGACAAACTGGCCCAACAGCTTATCGCGGAAAAACTGGTCGCCGATCCGGCCGACTTGTTTTTCCTAACCCGGGACCAGTTGCTTACCCTGGACCTGATGGCCGAAAAACGAGCCGGGAATCTTCTGGACGCCATCGATCGGTCGCGAACCGCAGAGCTTCCCCGGATCATCTTCGCGCTGGGCATAAGCGGCGTGGGAGAATCGGCCGCTCGTTTATTGGCGTCATATTTCCGTACGTTCGACGCTTTGAGCAGTAGTCCGGCTGAGACGATTGAGCAAATACCCGGTCTCGGACCGATTATTGCGGGCAATGTCGCGGACTTTTTTGTCAACGAGGGCAACCGGGAAATGATCCGCAAGATGCGCCGGGGCGGAGTCGTTTTCGCCGACTATACGGCCACCGAAACGGAAGGGAAATTGTCCGGACGGACGTTTGTCATCACGGGCACCCTGAGCAAGCCCCGCAATTACTTCAAAGGGTTAATCGAACAGATGGGCGGCAAAGTAACCGGATCGGTGTCAAAAGCTACCGACTATGTGCTCTGCGGAACCGACCCCGGATCAAAAGCTGACAAGGCCGCGAAACTGGACATCGAGATAATCGACGAAGACCAGTTCACGGCCATGATTTCCTGAAATCGCAACAGCACTAATGATTGTGTTCTTTGAGCTCTTTGGCCAGCTTGTTGACTTTCCGCTCAAGTTTCCTGAGATCATCCTGAGTCGCCCAGTTCAGACCGGAGGTCAATTTCCTGGCGCTCTTCTGGGCTTTCTCGGCCTCTTTAATAAACTTCTCCCGCCACTGGTTGGTTGATTTTTCGGCCTTCTCCAGCAGCTCCATCACGGCCTTCTTGCGATCCGACTTATCCAGCTCGCCTTTCTTTATCAACTCGTCGATGATCTTCTCGGCCTTTGTCTTGGTTACCTGCAAAGCGCCGATGGAAGCAAGTACGGTGTTCTTGAGAATGGACATGGACTTTTCACCTCCGGCAATAATCATTTTTCGCAGCAACTCTTTCGATTCTACTATATCATCCCAACGAGAAGCCTCCGACTGCATGATCCGGCCCAGAACCGAAACGGTAATGTCCTCACCGGTTGCGGAGTCAATCACCTGGACCTGATGTCCTTCACGGATCATTCTGGCAACGTCAAACTGCGTTACGGTCCGGCTGGATTCGGTGTCATACAGGCGTCGATTTCTGTAACGTTTTATGACTCTCATTGTTTCCTTATAGAATTATAGTGCACCGCACAAAATTTGTCAACAGAAAAACCGGATCCCCCCCCGACCCGGCCAAATTTCTGTTAATGTGCCCCGGCGGACATGACAACGATATTGACGATTTCCAGCAATCTCTCGCAGGAGAATGGTTTCTTAATAAACATGTCACCGCCGACCTTAAACGAACGCCCCATATCGTCGGCACGATCTTTACCGGTCAGGAAAATGATCGGCACCTGGGCCAGTTGCTCCTCTTTCTTCAGCGCCTGGCAAATATCGTAGCCGTCGACGCCGGGCATCATAATGTCCAGCAGAACGACGTCCGGATGAAATTCGCGTGCCTTCTGAATGGCGTTCGTCGGCGTGTTTTCGACCCCGACCGTGTAACCGGCCTCAGTCAAAAAAGCCTCGACAATGTCCGTTATCTCTGGCTCGTCATCTATGACCAGCACTCGAGCTGTCTGAATCTTAATCTTATAAGACACGAGTTTCCTGCTATGCCGTTAGTAAGTAGCTATATCCTCTTGCGTATTCAATTACATCGGCAAAGGGCCGCCGCAGCTTAACCGGCCTGTTTCCGTCTTTCAAATCGATTGCAGCGCCAGATTTACCAAGTCCTGTATCTGTTGATTGTTGAATGGCTTACGTATATAGGTCAAGCCCCCCTTGGCAAAGGCTCGACCACCGTCTTCGCCGGCCGATTTACCGGTAAGGAAAATCACCGGGGTATTGGCCAGAGCCGGATCTTCTTTGATTCGGGCCGTGGCCTCGTAACCGTCCATCTCCGGCATGGAGATATCCATAAGGATCAGTTTGGGCTGATGTTGCCGGGCCAACTCCAGCGCCTCGGCTCCGGTAGCCGCGGTATATACGGTATGTCCGGCTTTACTCAGGAGCTTTTTCAGCAATCCCGCAATTACTTCTTCATCATCAACGACCAGGATGGTAGCGACTTTGGTGGCAGCATTGGTTGTGGCGTTGTTCGAGTCCACCATATCCTCATCATGTTTGGTCCGAACCATCGGCACCGATTGAGTTCAGACTCTTTGACACTATATTTATAGTATCGATCTTCACCCCGGACAGGTTAAGTCCTTTGAAAGACAAAACCCTGTTTTTGATTGCTCCCATCGGGGCAACGTTCTATCCTTGGTCTGATGACCGCGGAATCCAAACAGATACAGATAGTTGCGCGAAATCGCAAGGCGCGCCACGACTATCAGATAAACGCCACCATTGAAGCGGGTATTGAACTACTCGGCTATGAAGTCAAGGCGGTGCGGCAGGGCAAGATTAACCTGGCCGACAGCTATGCGGAGATCAAGAACGGCGAGGTTTACCTGAAAAATCTGCACATCTCGCCGTATGAGATGGCTACCGGGGAACCTCTGGATCCGTTGCGGCCGCGGCGATTGCTTCTGCACAAGCGCGAGATATACCGCCTCGGGGTTAAAACGCAGCAACGCGGGATGACTCTGATTCCTTTGAGCATATATTTCAAAGGGAAACAGGTCAAGATAGAACTGGCCCTGGCCTCGGGACGTAAAAAGTATGATAAACGTCAGGCCATAGCCAAGGAAGAAGCTGAACGACGAATGAAACAGGCCGTCAGAAGGGACACTGACCACTGAAGTATGAATTACCGCCATATCATACTGATCGTCCTGACGATAGTGCTAACAGTCGCCCCATTGGCCGCAGATGACAAAATCAAGGTATCCATCGCCGGCGGCTATGACGAAATCGGTTCTTTCCGGGAGGACGAAGTCGTGTTTGCCTCCCTTTCGGAACTGGCCGAAATCATGGGCGGCACTCTTTCCTGGGAGACAGTCGGACACAAAGTAACCTACCGGGAGGAATCGTTCGCCTTTTCTTTCCTGCTGGACTCCCCATTCTTCGTGCTCAATGATACCGTATACAACATGACCTATACCGCACGTCTGAGAGAGGGACAGCTCTACGTGCCGGTGAGCACCTTCCTCCCGTTTCTGGATCGCGTGACCGGACAAAAACTAACCTGGATACCCGACCGCAAAACAATTCAGGTCGACTCGGAATACTTCAACGTCACCGACATGGCGGTTCAGGCCAAAGCCAACGGATTGCTGATCGAGATATACCTTACCCAGCCGCTGGCCTACGAGGTCTTTGTCACCGAAGGCAATTGGCTCAATATCTCTATCCGCGATGCCCGGATAAACCGCAATCGGGTACTGGCGCGCAAAGATTCGCGCTTCATGTATAACCTCAAAGTCCACCAGGTAGAGAACAACACCGGACAGATCTCTCTCCGACTCAAGAGAAACGCCGAGAAATGGCACCACAAGCTCGAATATGACCCGACCCGAATACAGATAGCCATCACCGACGCCGCTTTCGAACTGGACACCACCACTCCCCGGCCGGAGATCGGACCGGACGATAAAGTCGACGTCATCGTTATCGATCCCGGACACGGCGGTAAAGACTATGGGGCGGTCGGGCAGGACGGTACGCGCGAGAAAGACGTCGTTTTGGATATCGCCAAACGGCTGGCCAAGTTGATCCGCAAAGATAAGCAGTTCCAGGTTATCATGACGCGCGACCGCGATAAAACACTCTCCCTGGCCGAGAGGGCCGAGATAGCCAACAAAGCCGGCGCCGATTTGTTCATATCCATTCACGCCAACGCTTCGCCCAAACGGCACGTGCGGGGCTGGAATGTCTTCTTCCTGGCCCCGGCCCTCAACGACTCCGCCCGCTCCGTGGAGCAACTCGAAAACAGCTTCTTCCTGCGCGAAGCCAGCGGGTCCCAATCGTACGACGAAGCGGACTCACAAAGAAGCATGGCCGAAGACCCGGTGGTGAACATCCTCAATGAAATGATTATGACCGAATTCCAGACCGAGTCGCATGATTTTGCCATGATGGCCGACCGTGAATTGCGTCGCCGTCTGGAAACTCCGGCCCGGGGAGTCGACCAGGCCGGTTTTTTCGTGCTGAACAAAGTGTTCACGCCATCGGTGTTGATCGAAGCGGCTTTTATCTCCAACAAGGCCGAGGAAAAGCTCCTCAAGAGCAAAAAGTATCAGAAAAAAGTAGCCGAAGGGTTGTACGAAGCGATCAAACGTTTCAAAACCAAGTACGAGCAAAAATAAAGGGCTGTTTTGGCCCGACATTCCGAGGAAATAATGGATAGACCTATAGGTATTTTCGATTCCGGCGTGGGCGGCCTGACCGTTGCCCGGGAAATCTACAACATTCTGCCCAGTGAAAACGTGATTTACTTCGGCGACGTCGGCCGCTATCCCTACGGCGGACGGTCCAAGGATATTATCATAAAATTCACCTCCCAGGACATAGCGTTCCTGATAGAGCAAAATGTCAAGTTCATCATTTGCGCCTGCAACTCGGCTTCCTCGGTAGCTCTGGACGAGATTTCCAGAAACTACAAGATCGGCATGATCGGCGTAATCCGTCCCGGTGCGGAAGCCGCGGCTGCCAGAACCCATAACGGACGCATCGGCGTGATCGGTACCCATGCCACGGTCAATTCCAACGCCTACGCCCGAACGATCCACGAGATCAACCACGACCTGAAAGTATTTTCGCTCGCCTGTCCCCTGTTCGTACCGCTGGCCGAGGAAGGGTACATTGACAAGGAAGCAACTTACCTTATCGCACGGGACTACCTCAAGACAATGCAGGACGTCGAGATCGATACGTTGATCCTCGGCTGCACTCACTACCCGCTGTTGAAACACGTGATCGCCGACGTCATGGGCGACGCCGTGACCCTGATCGACAGCGGTGAAGAAACCGCGCGGGAGGTTTATCGCCACCTGACCCAGACCGGGTTGCTCAACTCGCGAGCCTCACTCGCTCCACCGCCCGAGGGCGAACGGAAGTTCTTTGTCTCCGACGTTCCGGAGAAGTTCTCGCAGGTAGCCGGACGATTCCTGGGCCGTGTGGTCGAGAAAACGACCCGTGTGGATATCAACAGGTACTAAGCGTCATCATGCAACTTGTCCTGGCCACGAACAACAAAGATAAAGTCAGGGAAATCAGACACCTTCTGGATGATCTCCCGGTGACGGTTCTCACCGGCGATGATTTCATGGAATTCCCCGATCCGGAAGAAACCGGCACGACACTCGAAGAAAACGCCATTCTAAAAGCACGAGCCATCTGTGAGTTTTGCGAGTTGCCGGCCCTGGCCGATGATTCCGGACTTGAAGTCGACGCCCTCAACGGTGCACCGGGGGTGTTCTCTTCTCGTTACGCCGGTGAAGACTGTTCGTACCGCGACAACAACGAGAAATTGCTGCGCGAGTTGCAGGGAGTACCGGTCGAAGAACGCACCGCTCGCTTTCGCTGTATCATCGCTATCGCCTGGACACCGGACGACTTGCAGACGGTAGCGGGGACAGCCGAAGGCATAATCAGCGAAGATATAGCCGAAAGTCAGGGATTCGGCTATGATCCGGTTTTCTACTATCCCGACAAAGGGAAACGATTTTCAGAAATGACCCTTGAAGAAAAGAACTCGGTCAGTCATCGTGGCCTGGCACTACAGGAAGCCCGCACGCTGATCATCGAACGTCTCAATACTCTGGCCGGTCCGAAGTAACTCCGAATCCGTTCTCACGCCCCGGTATAAGACATCACTTGCCCATACTCTGAACAGTGCCGCCGTCTTCCGCCGATCAAAGGAAAAGACGGCACCTTCAGATACCCCCTTCTCCATTACTTTATCGAAAAACCAGTCGGCGCATTGTCACCTCAACGACCGGTCTCGAAATAAGCCTCCAGTCCCGCAAAAGCCGTATTATCCTCGTTAACCGCGAAACATTGCCACCGATAGGTGCTGTCCGGAAGTAAAGCGTACGCCGGGGTCACATAGGTATAGCCGGAGGTGTCTCCGTAGGTAAAGCTCGTATCCGTACCGCGGCATACCCACAGGGGCGAGTTTCCGGCACCCGCACCGTGTTGCAGAATAATACAGTAAGAATCGGCGTTCGCCCGGGTCAGCCAGATAAAGACCGGCTCTGCGGAAACACCGTCCGATCCGTCGGGGGGCGTTACCACTTCCAGATCATTATCATGGTCATACACATCCGAAGCGCACATGATTACCGCCGACGGCTGGCTCTCATTACCCCCCTCGTCAACCGCCGTAACATAGTAGTAATAAGTCGACGTGGTTCCTTCATTAAAACCGTCATCAATATAGATACAACCCGTGGTTGCATCGCCTACTATAAGGGCATCGTTGAGCTTCTCGTAATCTTCGTCGGGAGGGAGTCCCCCGGTCGTTTTACCATAGACGTTATATCCTTCGATATCACTCTCGGTATTGGGCACCCAAAGCAGCATGATATCAGTGTCCGATCCGCCCATATCGCCGACAATACCGAACGCTGCCGTCGGGGAAGATGGTGCTGCGTCATCGTTGACCGGGTTATCATCGTCGCAGCCTGTCGCGCTCAGAAGCAGTAAGACCGCCAAGCCCAGGAACAGTCGTTTCATATCCTCTCTCCTTTCTACCATAATGTAATAACTATCGAGGGAGGGTAGTTTCCTCCACACGGTGTTCCAGTGAACTCGATTTACTCGTTAAAGTACACTACCCCATGAAACGCGCCAATCCGTCAGCTCTGGGGAGAATATATAATATACTGATTCATCTTCGAACCTACAACCGAAAACTGAGTAACAAAAAGAAAGCGCGGCGTTCGAAAACACCGCGCTTCACGTATCGTTCAAAGTTGAAGCGACTACAGACGTGCCGCCACGGCTTCGGCAACCTCAAGAGTCGTGCTGCTTCCACCCATATCATAAGTGCGAACTTTGCCTTCTTTGATAATAGCAGCGATAGCATTCTCAAGAGCCATGCCCTTGTCGGTTTCACCCAGCCAGTCGAGCATCATCTTGGTCGACAGCAACATGGCCATCGGGTTGACCTTATACTTGCCAGCGTATTTGGGTGCGGAACCGTGGGTCGGTTCAAAAACGGCGAGGTCGTCACCGATATTACCGGAGGCCGCAAAACCCAGCCCGCCGACGAGCTGTGCGCACAGATCGGAGACGATATCACCGAACAGATTGGAAGTTACCAGCACGCTGTAGTCCAGCGGGTTTTTGATCAGCCACATACACATGGCATCGATATTGGTTTCCCACAGTTCGACACCGGGATAATCCTTGGCCACCTCGCGAGCGGTACGTACCATCAAACCCGAGGTTTCCCGAATAACGTTCGGCTTTTCCACCACGGTCACGCTTTTGCGGCCGTTTTTACTGGCCCATTCGAAAGCACCCGTAATGATATTCCGACAAGCCTGACGACTGATTATCCTAAGCGAAATCGCAAGGTCTTTGCCGGCCGAGTGATCGAAACGAGCCATCTTCTTATTGTATTTCTTCAGAACGTCGCGGACTTCATCCGGCACCGGGTGAAATTCCACCCCGGAATAAAGATCCTCGGTATTCTCACGGAAAACGACTATATCGATACCGTCTTTGTAATTGAGCGGATTGCCTTCGTATGCTTTGCAGGGACGAAGGTTGGTGCGCAGGTTGAACTTCTGACGCAGACCGACAATCGGCGAGGAGTAAATATGTCCCTTGCCCTGAAGTTCCGGGGCCAGTTCGCGCTCGGCTTCTTCTTTTGGTTTGGAAGTAATGGCGCCGAAAAGGGCGCAGTCACACTGTTTAAGGAGTTCAACGGTGCGATCCGGCAACGGGTTGGCCTCGGTTCGCCAGAATTCCCAGCCTATATCACCGTGAATATACTCGGCGTCGAGTTCCATCTTGTCCAGAACGATCTTCGCCGCTTCCATGACGTCATTGCCCACGCCGTCGCCGGGCAGCCAGGCAATCTTGTATTTCGCCATTTCTTTTCTCCTGTTTCTGTAATCCAGATCTGAGGTTACGAATTATAGTGTCACACTAAGGTTGAATAAATGGGAAGTGCCCAAATCGTTGGAGTAGGGCACGAAAGCGTATTCAATAGATAAATTCCTCCGGACAACGGACAATCCGGCGGTGAAATTCTTGCTGTCATAATTCAGCATGTACCCCGAACGCAAAGCGACGTATTCGTGCAACCAACCTTCCAGCCCGATATGCCCGTGGAGTTCTTCATCGAGATACAGCAGATCGGCCGTGCCCATGAACCGGTCATATCGATAGGCCCCACCGATACGATAAGTCGTAGGCAGTGCGATATCGGACGAACCCGGTTTGCCGGCCACGGCCAGTGAAAAGTCAGGCCCCAGATTTGTCACCGACGCTCCGAGACTAAGCTCATCGGTAGCCCGATAAGTGAGGCCAAGATCGGTATTGAACACCGAACCGCGATAGATGTCGATCTTCTCGATAAACCAGCCGATAGCAACTCCGGCGGTCAACCGGTCGGTAATTTCGTAGGCTATTCCACCCTTGAATGAAATATCATGAGCATCGAACATGGCCTCGGGATCGACCGTGGGAGCGGTACGACTTTCCAGATTCTCAACGGCGGCGTATCGAATCCCACCGTGCAACCAGAGACGGCGGGTCATACTGGCCGTGAAGTAAGCGGTTTCGAGGCGAATATCGCTCCAGTAAGTATTGTATCCGAAAGAAGCCGCGAACCCGTCGGAACCAACGGCTCCGGCCGGATTATAGTATCCGGAGTTAGCATCCCCGGAGACAGCGACAAAAGCCCCGCCCATGCCGGCCGGCCTCGCCCCCGCTTCGACTTTCATCAGGGCCAGACCATCCTGACCATAGGCCCCGGTCAGACCGACGAGGCAGAAAATAACAGTCGACAGAAGGCTATTGCGCAGCATGAGCACCACCTTTTAGAACCAGAGATCAAATGAGAAAATGTGTTCCGACCCTTCGTCGGCCTTATCCGTACTGAAGGCATAGTCTATAGCCAGTTGGTGTTCGCCTATCGTAAATACGTAACCGGTCCCGGCCGTGAAACGGCTATCACCGTAACCGACCCGAAGGGCAAACTCGGGCCGGAGGAAAAACTCCGTACCTGCGTGAAATTCCGGTCCCTGCTTCTCGTTCTTTACCAGGTCAGAAGTCACCATCAGTCGGCGTTCAAAGAAACGCGCCGACACGCCCATCCCGAACTCTATCGGTACCCGGTCATGTTGTTCGGCCCCCACGCCGGAGGTTGTGTATATCCGGTCGTATTTTTCACTGCTCCACCGGTACTCCTTGGCTATATGCTTGACGGTCAAACCAACCTGAATATCCCGCACCGGCAACAGATCACGCTGGTCACGGTCGAACAATTGTTCAATATACAACATCACTCCAAGGTCAAAACCGACGCTGTAGGCCTCAAGTTCCGGACCATTGGACTGCAAATAACTTATATTGGCACCGACCGATATCAGATGCTCGAAGCGCTTGGCAAAAATCACCGAGAACTGGTGATTATTCAGGCTAAAATCATGCCCCAACAGGTAACCGTCGACATCACGAGCTTCAACCGAACCGCTGCCGGCATAGAGCCAGTTGACCCCCAGGACCGACTGTCCCCGAGTGGGAAACACCGCGGCTGCGTAGCCCATCACGCGGTCAAGCTGCATGAGTCGATAAGATGAACTGAGCAGGGGCCGTTTCAGACCGGCCATACCGGCCGGGTTAAAAAGAGGCGCCGTACCGTCATCGGAAACCGCCCGGTAGGCTCCGCCCAGAGCGGTCGGTCGCGCCCCGATAGGTACCTGATAAAACGCTCCGCCGTAACCGCCGTCAAACTCGCCGCCGAATACCGGGATCGAAAAGCACCCCGCTATCATCAGAATTACCGCGTGCAGTACGAGCTTTCTCATCACTATTCCTCTCTACGGTATGACCGCGAGTTTGCCCCACCGGGTCTCACCGGAACTGACTTCAACTTTGAAATAATACACCCCCACCGCTACCTGATCACCATTACCGTTGTAACCATCCCAGCTTACCCCCTGACTGGAACCGCTGGGATAAATCCCGGCCTCGTAATATTCATTATCAATCGGCCGGGCCACCGGGTTCATGGCAAAATCATATATCTCCAGAGTAACGTAGCCGGGCTGCTCGACGACAAAATGGAAATTCACCTCCCGATGACGATGCGGAGCAAACGGCACCGGAAAAGCATAAACCTCGTCGGCCGCCGCAGCCGAGTCGACCCGTTGGTAAAGCTCTTTGGCGTCGGGATCGTCAAGACTGATCTTCACTGTCCCGTCGTCCGTTCCCACCCACAGGAAGGAGTCGATAGCCGCCACACCGTAAACGCCCACATCCGGATCCACCAGTACCTCGGAGCTGACAAAATCGATCAGCGGCACGGTATCCCAAGTTGTCACGAACTTGTCGTCGACATCCCGCTCACCGGTATGCAGAAGCAACCCGTTATCGTTGGCCGCGAATACGGAATCGCCGACAAACGCGAAATTCCAGGTTATACCCGGCGACAAGGTGTCATCGAGCACCGGTTGCCAGACAAACTGTCCCGAAGTGGTATCGTATTCACCCACCGAGATACCCGTTTGACCGACCTCGGCAGGCCGCGTCGAAACCCAAATCCGGGCCGGACCAGAAGGAAGATATTGCACGTCCATGGCCGGGATAAAATCACCATACAGTCTGAATATGCTGTTAAGGTACGTGTGCCGAATGCGCCGATCCCACGCCAGAGTGTCGAGATTGGGACGATAAGCCCTGAAATAGCGACCACGATCAGTGGAAAAGGCCAGACCGTTGAGACTCCCGAATATAACCGTGTCTCCCTTGATCTCCATAACGGTAACCGTATCGTCCTCGAACAGATCGTTACCGGAAGTGTCGTGCACCGCGAACGAATTGGCCGGATTGGTGCCGCGCGTAGTGTAACGGATACCGTTGGTGCCAACGACAAAAGCAGTGTCATCGAAGAAATTGACATCGTAGGTAATAGCCGGCACCTGCAAATGAGTCCAATTTTCGACGGTGTCGGTAGTGAGCGGATCGAGCGTCAGGGTGTCAATGATGTAACCACGACGACCGACCATGGGCTCCCCGTCATCGGTCATCGGACGGTGCACTGTCCAGACGATAGTGGAATCGACGACAACGACCGAGTCGACAAGGCTGGTTATAACCTGGGTTCGAACCTTGATAATCTTCGCGGAACTGCTGTCTCTCTCGGCGAAAGGAGTATGTATTACGGAATCAATCGCACCATCGGCCGCCATGTATAATTCGACCAATCCGGAATCGGTCCCCAGCAGGATCGTGTCGCCGATAACGTCGATCGCATTCACGTGATTAGTAGCTGCGTTGCTATCGACCGTATCCACGTAAAGGTGCGACCAGTCATCGGAAAGATCAGACGGTGAGACAAAGAATCCCGCTTCCCCACCGGCCATAAAAAGACTGTCGCGCCAGCAACCGAAAGCGGAAACACGTCCGGCCGAAGTAAACTCAATCGGAAGAACAAGCGGCGTGAACGTCTCCCCTCGATCAACGGACAAGGCAAGACCGGCCGCCCCGGTAACTGTATCAGCAACCCCCACGAGGAGATTATCGCCGACACTGGTCACGGCTGTCACTTCCGGAGCAGGTAAACCGTCATTCTCGAAACGGGTAACAATCTTCCCGCCGGCTGTGCTGGTGCGGGCCAGTCCGATTTCACCGCCGATAAAAACAGTACCGGTGTCACCGGTCAGGGAACTGTCACCGAAAGCAATACAGTTCACCTGTTGCAAATAGAGCTTTTCCCGAGGCGGAACGAAAAGAAACTGAACCACACCTTCGGCTGTCCCGGCCCACAGGAACAATGTATCACCATGCGAGGTATCGGCCGCACACGAGAAGTATCTGGCTCGCACCGGCGGCTCCTCGCTGGTGCTCAGACTGTCGTCGGATTCAGCGTAAATACGCCGCCAGTTCATCCCCCCGTCCTGCGAGGCCAGAAGCCCGCCCGCAAAGGCAGTGAAAAACAGCCAGTTGACATCACGATTATTCGTTCTATGGCTGAAGAAACCCTCGTCGGTATGTCCGGTGATATCATAGATATTGCGGTCTCCCCCCCAGACGAACGAAATATCGAGTCCGTCGGAACCGAAATTGATCTGATGCCAACTGGCTCCGTTGTCATCGCTGTAAGTCAGCCCGTCCGAGAGGCTCTGCAATTCACTGGAAACAAGCTCGTTGTGGTTAGCCGCCACCCATAGCCGCCCGCCGATGGAAAAAGCCGCCGACAGGTTTTCCGCCGGGAGTCCGCTGGCGACATTATGGACATACCAGCTCTGGCCCTCGTCGAAGGTGTAATTAATCCCGCGACCGGTAACCAGCCAGACGCCTTTGGGCATATCGCCATGAGCGATTATGTCCACAGCAACGTCGGAAGCTACCCCGGTCGACGGTTCGGCGCCTACCTCGTACGTTTTTGCCACCTGGGCGTTTGCCCCAACCGACAGCAGGCCGCACATAATAAGCGGCAATAGCCATTTATTCACTCTTCACCCCGGATAAAGAAACGCCCGCCATGGGGCAACACGATTGTCCATACGCGCAGTGCGTTCATCTTTGAGTTACGTGGCACAGCAGATTCCGGCCGCAATTACCCCCGGAGCCGAAAAACACTCTGCCTTTGCGGAGGAACATAACCAAATAAGGCAGGCAAGGCAATCGTTTTGCACCCACCCTTTGGCTCTTTCCTATTATAATCCGGGACGCTCCGACGGTTCCCCGAAACTCAACGGAAGCCGGTTGGTATCTTCCTGCCGGAATTAAGATTTGACAGCACGGCCGATGAAGGGTATAAAGGTGTATAAACTCTATACCGGCTAATTACGGGTACTGCTAATGTTCAGAAACAAACTGATTATAGGCCTTGCGACAGCCGTGGCACTGCTGATCTGGATTATACCCGGCTGTGACGACCTGGTCACCGAACGCATTACACAACCTATCGAACGCTATCCCACCGCCGACTTCTACCCCGATTCCACCTGGGGTTGTGCCGGTCTGGAAGTGACTTTCCGCGAACGTTCCAGCGGGCCTATCGTCAGTTTCACCTTCAATTTCGGTGATCATTCCGATGATTCCATGGTAACCGTGGACTCGACTGAAGTTAAAGACGGCGTGACTCATACTTATGACAGCTCGGGGTTCTTCACCGTTACCCTGACCGTCACCGATACATTGGGAGCTACCGACACCGAAACCAAGAAGAATTGCGTCCTGATCGATCAGGCAATAGCCGATTTCGACGTTTCCCAGGATTCCGGCTGCGCCCCTCTGGATGTGCAGTTTCAAATAAGCCTCGTGCGCAACCTGACCCGCTGGGAATGGAATTTTGACACCAGCGCCGACCCGCCGGAAACGACCACGTATCAGAATCCCTATCACACTTACAACAATCCGGGCACCTACATCGTCCGCCTGATCGCATACAATGACTCCTGCGAAACGGCCGATACGATGTACGACACCATAAAAGTCGCAGACTGCCCGGTGGCCGATTTCAGTATCAGTGACACGTCCGGCTGTACCCCGGAACTTGAAGTTGTTTTCAGCAACCTTTCGTTCGGAAGTCCCGACACCCTCATCTGGAACTACGGCGACGGCGACGCCGACACGACCGGTGACACGATAGAGGTAACGCACATATACACCACCGAGGAACAGGCGGATACGTTTACCGTATCGTTGACCGTCAGGCGTGACGGTCTCAGTGACACCAAAACACTGGAGAACTTCCTGTTTATCCACGAGGAACCCGTGGCGGAATTTGATCTCTCCGATACGACTCCGGTGGCAGGTCAGGCGATAACCTATAACGGCAGCGCCTCAAGCGGGTATGTTCAAAATTACGACTGGAGCTTCGGCGACGGTGGTACCAGCGAGTTCCGCCAGGGATTCTACACCTACGAAAACGAAGGAACGTACTCCCTCCGGTTGATAGTAAGTAACGACGGCTGTCCTCCGGACACTCTTACGCTCGAGGTAGTAGTCAGTGCGGCCGAGGAGTAGACGGTCCACCCCATCCGAAAAAGACAAAAGAAAGGCCCGCCGTAATTACGACGGGCCTGCTGTTTTTTTGATTCAACCGACTACGAGGCCAGTTCTTCCTTGAATTTCTTGCTCAGGGCCGGAACCACCTCGAAAAGATCACCCACGATACCATAGCTGGCGATATTGAAAATAGGGGCATCTTTATCCTTGTTAACAGCCACGATATACTGAGACGAGCGCATCCCGACCAGATGCTGGATAGCCCCCGAGATACCTACGGCAACATATAGCTTGGGATTAACGGTCCGTCCGGTCTGACCGACCTGATTGGAATACTCCGTCCACCCGGCATCGACTATGGCGCGCGAGGCCCCGAAAGCCGCCCCCAAAGTATCGGCCAACTCTTTAACCAAGGGGACATGTTCGGGTCCTTTGATCCCCCGGCCCGCCGAAACAATCACATCGGCCTCGGCCAGATTCTTCACTCCGGCGCTCTCGGCCTTGACTTCCCTGACAACCGTCCGCGACTCGAAACAGGCATCCGAAACGGTTTCTTCGACTACTTCGCCGCCGCCTTCGCGGGATTCAGCGAAGATTTTCGGACGAACGGTCACGAAATAGGGTTGATCCTGTGATTTGGCCGCCACGGAAGCGATTACGGAACCGCCATAGCAGGGACGGGTAAGCACCACTTTATCCCCATCCAGGGCCAGCCCGGTCACTTCGGAAGTCATGGTCCCGCCCATTATTCCGGCCAGACGGCCGAACAGAGCCTTGCCGTAAAACGAGGCCGGACCGAGAACCAGATCAAAAGAATACTTCCTGACCAGTTCGGCGAGGACCTTGGCATAGACCTCTTCATTAAAGAATTCGAGGGCAGGATGAGAAACCGCCAGCACTTTTCCGCCACCACGAGCCGCCAGATCAGCGGCCAGCGCCCCGGCGTCGGCGGCCAGAACGGCGCTGCTTATCTCGCTGTTGAGCGACTGGGCAGCCGTAATCAATTCATAAGTAGCGGCGGTCAATTGAGAGTTCTTTTGTAGTCCGACTATTAGCGTCTTCATTCCCACACCTATATGATGGTCAACAGTTTAAGTCCGAATATAGGTCCCCGGCAAAGCTCAGGCAACCACTATTTCGGTCCTCCGCAAGCGGCCGTAACTACCTGAGCAGAAAACACCAAAAATCACCCGCAACTCTCCGAACACCATGGGGTCACTCAGTTTAAGTTTCCCCCTTATCTTGCCGACAATATAGGAAGATTAAGGGAATAAACCTTAACCCGAAAATGTCATGGCAGAGTTCTCTCTGTCGCCGCTGTGATTGTGGATCGCCTGGTACCAGCAGACCACAAAACCGAAAGGATTCTGGTATGGCCGAGATAATCGTGAAATTCGAAGACAAGGTTATCGAACGGATTGTCACCGAGAAAAAGCGCATAAGCATCGGGCGCACCAATGAAAACGACGTCGTTCTGGAGAACCGGGCGGTTTCAAGAAAACACGCCATGATTGAGTTCAACGAGAATGCCGCCGTTATCATCGACAACGAATCCCTGAACGGCACCTTCGTCAACAACCGCAAGATCAGCGAAGAAGTGCTCAGAAACGACGACGTGGTCACTATCGGGAAGTATTCCCTTATTTATCACACCCAGTCGGCGACTCCCCAGGACGACCTATCGGGCATGGACGGCACAATGGTCCTTAGTACCAAGAAGCAGAAAAAAATGCTCGAGAATGACCGGGTCGAACGCCAAATCGTGGCCAAATATGGCGGTTCCGTTTTGATCGGCGAGGAAAACACCGAGTTCGCCGAGTATCGCCTCGACCGCGATGTTACGACGATAGGCAAAGCCAAGTTCGTACATGTCAAAGCCAAAGGTTTTCTGTTGTCAGGCATTCAGGCGAAAATCGTCAAAGAAAACAACGGCTATTCCTTTATGAATCTCGGCAAAACCGGACGCACAAAAATAAACGGCGAGCCGGTCGACCGATGCGTACTTAAAAACGGCGACCTGATGACCGTCGGTAAGACCACCTTCAAATTCGTCGAAGGCAAACAATAATGAAATACGCCCTGATATCGGACATCCACGCCAACCTGGAAGCCCTGGTAGCCGTCCTTCGCGATATCGAGGCGCAACAGGCAGACGAGATTCATTGTCTCGGCGATGTCATCGGATACGGGTGCGATCCGGTCGCCTGCCTGAAGCTGGTCGGAGAGCTCTGCGAGGTAAAGCTGCTGGGAAATCATGAATACGCCGTGCTGGGGTTGCTGAGTGATGAAAACATGAACCAACTCGCCCGGGAATCAATGCACTGGACCATCGGCCAGCTAAGCGATCATGAACTGAGCGTGATAGCCGATTACGAAATGGAAGCACAGAGACCCGGTTGTCGACTGGTGCATGCCTCACCTTGCGAACCCAACCGCTGGCACTACATCCTCACCATGGACGAGGCCACAGTCGCTTTCGAAAACTTCGACGAACCGTTGTGCTTTTTCGGACATACCCATGTCCCCGCTATATACAATCTTTCGCAGGACGGTCGGATACGCCACCAAACCGGTCATGATTTTGACCCCGATGAAGAAGCTCGTTACCTGGTAAACGTGGGATCGGTCGGACAGCCGCGCGACCATGATGCCCGCGCCAGCTATGTTCTGTATGATACTGAAATGAAGTCAATCTCGTATCGTCGAGTTGCTTACGATATAGCGGCTACCCAAATTAAGATGAAAGCCGCCCAGATGCCTGACAAACTCATCGAAAGACTTGAAGTCGGGCGATAGAGGAAGCGCTGATGAATAAGTACTCCCCCTACATACTGTATTTACTGATTTCGATCCTGATAGTGATCCTGTACGTTAATAATTTCGGACCTATGCGGGATCTTCAGAGATCCGTCGATGATATGCTGTGCCGAATAACGGCCACCGAAGACACACGCCCCAATGTGGCGCTGGTGACTATCGACGCCCGGGCACTCAACGAGTACGGAGAATGGCCCTGGCATAATGATCTCATCGCCGATCTGACGGCCGCTACGGCTTCGGGCCAGCCACGAGCGATTGTCCTCGATATCGAGCTCTATGAAGACGCCGCCCAGGATTCGGCCGGCTATACCGACATACTGGCCGAACAACTTGACTGGATCGACCGGGCCGTGCTGCCCTACGACATAGCCCTGGCCACTTTTCGGAGTGACCGGACCGACAACCCCGAGTATCTGTTCAACAATTCTATTATAGCCGACAACCCGCTCGGGGTACTGGATGAACAATCCAGTCTGCTCACCAGAAAAGTATTTCTGCCCGCCGAAAAACTGTTGGCCAGCCATCCCTACCTGGGCTTCGATTACCATCGGCCGGACGAAGACCGCGTTCTGCGTCATCAACCGCTGACGATGTTCTACGAAGGTTATTATTATCCATCGATCAGTCTGCTGGCTGCGGCCGTATACCTGAACACGCCGACAAACCAGGTCAAGATAATCGAAGGCAAGGAAATACAGATCGGGACGGAACAGGTCGTACCTATAAACGAACGGGGTGATTTCTATGTTAATTTCTCCAAGGGCACCCCATTCGCACAATACAGCGCGGCTGATATCCTGGCCCCGGATTTCGACCTGAGTGTACTGAAAGATAAAGCCGTGTTGATCGGTCTCACCGACGGGGTACAGGAAACGTATACCACGCCGGTACAAAAAGGGGCGACGGAGCTTCTGACCAAAGCCACAATCGTAGAGAATATCATCAATGATAATATGCTGGTAGTGAGAAACGATCTGGCCTCGCTAAGTCTGCTGGTGCTGGTCGTTCTCGGTGCCATTTGCGCTTTCATACTGCCGCGGGTAAACATGATGCATCGCATGATCATCCTCGGCGGTGCCCTCATTATTCTGGGCAATGTAAATTACCTTTTGTTTTCATCTTACCGGATGATAATCCAGACGGTCTACATCGCCCTTGAGTTGATCCTTTTCATGGCGGCGTCACCTTTGCTGGACTGGCAGGTATTTACCGGCCAGGCGAAAAAAACAAAAGCACACCCGGTACTGGCCAAACCGAAAAAAGCCTCGCCCCAACCTATTGAGGTACCCACTCGTGAGATCAGGGAAAGTGCCGCCGATCCCATGAATATAGCCACCAAGGCCCTCACCTCCGCCGACCAGGCCGTTGCCAATCAGGCAATTCAGGCAGCGATGGATTCGTCGGCTATCGACCATCAGACCATCAGCCTTGAAGACTATCCGACGGCCGAGAAAACAACCCCGGCACAGGACGGACATTCAACCGGCGGCAAGCCTGTTCCCGCACCGGAGGAGCCGATTGAGCGGGCCGACTATATCACCGACAGCGATCAGATTCCGGTCGACCAGAGTGAGATCGATTCGTCGGGGACGTCGATCTCGGAAAGCGGACGGATTACAATCGACACCGACGGCTCTCAATTGTCAGCTCTCGGTCGTTATCAGGTAACCGGGGTTCTGGGCAAGGGTGCCATGGGTACGGTATACAAAGGTATCGACCCGGCTATCAACCGCCCGGTAGCTCTCAAGACCATCCGTCTGGATTTCGTCAACGATCCCGATGAAATGGCCGAACTCAAAGAGCGTCTCCATCGCGAAGCCCAGGCGGCCGGCAAGATGTCACATCCGAACATCGTAACTATCTACGAATTCGGTTCCGAAGGCAGCCTGCAGTACATCGCCATGGAGTTCCTCGAAGGTCAGACGCTGGAAAATCTGATCAAAAAGAAAGTCCGTTTCAACTACCGGATCATTGCGCAGATAATATCCCAAATCTGCAGTGCCCTGGAATACGCCCATGAGCGCGGGATTGTTCACCGCGACATCAAACCGGCCAATATAATGGTCCTCAGCGACTACCGGGTGAAGGTCATGGATTACGGTATCGCCCGTGTCGATTCCAACTCGATGACCAAGACGGGCATCGCCATGGGCACGCCCAACTACATTTCACCGGAACAACTCAAGGGTCTGCCCACCGACCGGCGGGCCGATTTGTTCTCGCTGGGCGTAGTCATGTACGAAATGCTGCTGGGGCGCCGTCCTTTCAAAGGAGAAAACATCACGGCCCTGATGTATTCGATCATGAATCACGAGCCGGAAAAACCGTCGAGCGTCAACCCGCAAATACCGTTGCTCTTCGATCATATCATCGGTCGGGCGCTCAAGAAAGACCCCGCCCAGCGATATCAGCGGGCCTCGGAAATCACCGCCGACATTCAGGATTTCGTGGAATCGTTCGCCCGTTAGCGGATAATCGACGTAATCGTAAAACGGAACAAAAGATCATCGCCGCGCCTGAAAAGACGCGGCGATTGTATTTGACGAATGGCCCTCCCCTACGGAAGGCGTGATCGATTTCTAATCGTCGGCCGATCCTTCGGAATCCAGAATATCTTCGGCCAGTGAAAGAGCCACCCCCGAAAGCATTACCTCGACTCCGAGCTTGGTAAAATCGGTAGATATCAGTTCACGGTTCAACCCGGCGTACAGCGAACAGGACGCTCCTCGCTCCACGACCAGCCCGGAGAGACGCCGCGACGTTTCCGCGACAAAAGTAACCTCGCCCAACTCCTCCGAGACAACATAGCCCGTGCAGTTGTGTAACTGAAGATGAGTATTCCCGGTATACACCACGACCAGCATACCGCGTGTCTTGCCCAGTTCCGTTTCGGGGTATATTTCCAGGATCAGGATTCGTTTCTCTTCGCGATTGGTGACCTTAAGACGATAATGGTCTTTCTCGAAAGATATCTTTTCCGCCCCCAGAAGAGTACCGATCTTGTCAATGCTCTCTTTCGTAATATCGCTGCTCATGATATCACTACGCCTGCTTCTTGTCCGAATCATCGGACTTTCCGCCGGAACCACCCGAGGTCGGACTATCGTCTTCCAGAGTGTTTTTGAGTTCGTCGGTGGTGTCTTTCATTGACTTTTTGAATTCCCGGATTCCTTTGCCCATTCCCTGAGCGATTTCCGGCAGGCGCTTCGCTCCGAACAACAGGAGAATAGCCAAAAAGACCAGCAGCAGTTCCCAGGGTCCTAAACCAAACATGACATACGCCTCCCGAGGAGAACTTCCTCTACAAATACCACCAGCGAAAATAAACAATCACCAGCAGGACGACCAGAACCGACATAAAATTGATCTTCAACTTCAGTCCTACCGTGAAAGCAATGCTGTAGAAATCGAACTGCGCGGGACTGAACCCGATCTGAATCGATTTAGAGAAAACCGTCTTGGCCGCTCCGGGCGGAAGAAACGTGGCAATGATATCTCCGACCAGACCACCGAGCACTGCCCCAAGGATAAGAGCCGTTATGAGAAAAGTCAGTTCTCGTCTCTTCACGTCTGCTCCGCCAGTTTGGAATTACGACAAGTTCGCCGGATTGATTCAAAAATCTTCAGACCATCGGTCGAACCGAGGATCTGCTCGACGGCCCGTTCCGGGTGCGGCATCATACCCAGCACGTTTCCCTCAGAATTTATAATACCCGCGATATTGTTTCGGGATCCATTGGGATTAGCCGCTTCCGTCACTTGGCCTTCGGCATCCGCATAGCGAAACACCACTCGGCCGGAATCCTCAAGCGCCTCGATATCCCCGTCAAAAGCGTAATAGTTGCCTTCCCCGTGGGCAATCGGAATCATAAGCACTTCGCCGCTATGACAGGACAAAGTAAACGGACAGGTATTATTCTCGACCCGCAGGTAAACCTGCTTACAACTGAAACGAAGATGCGAATTTCGAATCAAAGCACCCGGCAAAAGGCCAACCTCGGTCAACACCTGAAAGCCGTTGCAAATGCCGATGACCAGACCGCCGGAGTTGGCAAACCGGACCACTTCCTGCATAATCGGAGAAAAGCGCGCAATCGCACCGGCCCGAAGATAATCACCATACGAAAATCCCCCCGGGAGTATGATAACGTCGCAGTTCTCCAGATCGGACGATTTGTGCCAGAGAAAAGTGACCTCTTCACGCATGATATGCCTGACGGCGGCATAGGCGTCGTAGTCACAATTCGAACCGGGAAATGTTACCACGCCGACTTTCATCAGCTCTGCTCGATCTCGAAGTCTTCAATAACGGGATTCGCCAGAAGTTTCGAACACACTTCGCCGATTTTGTTCTCGATATCGGTGGCCTCGGGGTTGATCTCCAACTCGAAGAATTTCCCGGAGCGCACCGAGAGAATATCCTCATAACCCATCTGGGCCAGTGCTTTCTGGATCGTCACGCCCTGGGGGTCAAGGACTCCTTCCTTGAGCCGCACATGAACCAGGGCTTTTTTAGTCTTGGCCATCTTCTTTTACCTTATCCTCTTTGCGTCGACCGTAAGGCCGGCCGGCCACCTTGCCCATACCCAGATAGAACAACCGGTACGCCTCGCGTAACATACCGAACAATATATACAAAGCCACTAAGGGAAACAATAAAAGTCTGGGACGGAACACCAGGCCCAGAGCCGCCATCGACAGCACCGCCAGCTTGATTCGATCCTGCACAGTGCCGAATTGTTCCGGGATGGCGTCGTATTGTATCTGCGAAATCATAAGAAAAGCGAACACGATGATCATGGATATGAGCAGTTCATGGTACTTTATCGCATCCCAGAGATTGTAGCTGAAAATCACGTAAGACACCAAACCGAAAGCCGCGGTCGGCACCGGTAAACCGACGAAGTCTTTTTTCTCTTCGGATTCGGCCATCAGGTTATAGCGAGCCAGCCGATAAGCCGCCGCCATGATATAGACAATGGAAATAACCCACCCCCACCGCCCCAGCGAACTGAGTCCGATGGAATGCACAATCACGGCCGGGGCAACACCGAAAGACAAAAAGTCGGCCAGTGAATCCAATTCGACACCGAACTGAGAAGTCGTACCGCTCAGACGGGCTACCTTGCCATCGAGCGCGTCGAGAAAACCGGCCAGTATCACGAACCAGCAGGCCGCGACGATATTACCTTCGAACGAGGAAAGAATAGAAAGAAAACCGCAAACGACATTCCCCATCGTGAAGGTGCCGGGGAATATACCTCTATAACTTCGCATTGTCTCCTTCGAGCGATTCTACCGGGCGGCTTTCGGCGCCAAGTCCGCTCAGGTAACCAACAATTGTCCGGCCACCGTAGACCCGATCTCCCAAACCAATATCAATACGACTGTCGGCCGGTACCAGCAAATCGGTACGCGACCCGAAACGGATCATACCAAAACGCTGCCCTGTCATTACCGTATCCCCGGGCTTAAGGTGACAGACAACACGGCGAGCAATAAGGCCGGCGATCTGCTTGACAATCAGGCGCTGGCCATGCTCGGTTATCATACCTATTTCGGTCTGCTCGTTTTCCAGCGAGGCTTTGTCTCTGTAGGCCGGGAGGAACTTGCCGGGATGATAAACCACATGCTCAACCGCCGCCGAGACCGGTGCACGATTGACGTGGACATCGAAAATCGAGAGGAATATCGAAACCTGAATCGTCTTACCGCCGATGTACTCGTGCGACGGCAACGTGTCGATGGCCACCACCCGACCGTCGGCGGGCGCTACCAGCACGTTGGTCTCCAGAGGCACGACCCGGTCGGGGTCACGAAAAAAGAAAGCCGTAAAGGTAGTTAACAGGGCAAACAAGAGACTGAAAATAAAGAGCAACAGGTTATCCCACCGAGTCGCGCCCCAGAGAAGAACAACCGTCAGGACCACCCCGATAATGATCAGCGGCCAGCCGTCACGAGCGATCATCGTCCGAATACCCGTTTGAAAATCCGGTCAACGTGTTTGACATAATATCCGAGTTCGAAACAACCGTCGATTTCTTTCTGATCCAGATATTTTCTTATCTCTTCGTCCTTTGTCACCAGATCCCGGAACAGCCCTTCCCCCTTGTGGGCGGCCATAGCGTTGCGCTGCACGATACGATAGGCCCGGTCACGCGAACCCAGCGGGCCGGCCAGCTTGAGCAAGAGCCGCTGCGAAAAAACCAGACCGCCACCGTAATATATGTTCTTCATCATTCTCTCCGGGTTGACCACCAACCCTTTGAGAATCCCGGTAAATTTATACAAACCATAGTCAAGAACGATGGTCGCATCGGGCAAAATTATCCGTTCCACCGACGAATGGGCAATATCGCGCTCGTGCCACAAAGCCACGTTCTCCATCGACGAAAGCGCATATCCCCGCAAAAGACGCGCGATACCGGTTACTCGCTCGGCCGTAATGGGGTTTTTCTTATGCGGCATAGCCGAGGAACCCTTCTGCCCTTCCGTAAATCCTTCGGCCATCTCGCCTATTTCGGTGCGCTGAAGGTTCCTGATCTCGGTGGCGAACTTTTCCAGCGACGAGCCCAGCAGAGCCAGCGACGTAACGAACTCGGCGTGCCGGTCACGCTGAACTACCTGGGTCGACACCGCGGCCGGCTTCAGCCCCAGACGGCGACACACGGCTGTCTCGACGCGCGGATCGAGATTGGCATAGTTGCCGACCGCACCGGAAATCGCCCCCACGGCCACTTTCTCGGCCGCCGCCCGAAAGGCCTCTCTTCGGCGCGTCAACTCCGTGTACCAAACGGCAAACTTGAGCCCCACCGTCGTCGGTTCGGCCACTATTCCGTGTGTCCGACCGATACACGGCGTATTCTTGTATTTGCGGGCCAGTCGCTTGATTTGACTAAGCGCACCGATGATCTTTTTATCCAGAATGGCCGCCGCCTGTTTCAAGCGAAGCCCCTGAGCGGTGTCGAGTACATCCGAAGAAGTCATGCCGTAGTGAAGGTACTTGGCGGCTTCTCCCACCTGTTCGGAAACCGACTCGAGAAAAGCGATTACATCGTGATTGACTTTCTTCTCGATCTCGTCGATACGCTTGATATCGAAACGAGCCTTCTTTTCAATCTGCCTGAACGCCTCTTCGGGTATAATCTTGTACCGGGCCATAGCCCGGGCCGCTTCCACCTCCACGGTCAGCCACGACTGAAACTTGGCCTCGTCAGTCCACAACGCCCCCATTTCCGGCAACGTGTAACGTTTTATCATCAGATCTTCTGCGCCTTCTTGAAATCGGCAATGAACTTCTCCAGCCCGATATCGGTCAACGGATGCTTGATCAGATGCTCTATGACTTTCAGCGGCATCGTACACACATCGGCCCCCATCCGGGCGGCTTCAACCACGTGAATGGGATGCCGCACCGAAGCGACAAGCACCTCGGTGTCATAGCTGTAGTTCCTGTAGATAGTAACGATATCCGCCACCAGGCTCATTCCATCGGTAGAGATATCGTCCAACCGTCCCACGAAAGGTGATACAAACGTCGCCCCGGCCTTGGCCACCAACAGTGCCTGCATGGGGTTGAAAACCAGCGTGGCATTGGTCGAAATACCCTGTTGAGTAAGGCTTTTAATGGCTTTAAGACCTTCAAGAATCGTCGGAATTTTGACGACGATATTGTCGGCGATGCGGGTCAGTTCTTGGGCTTCTTTTATCATCCCTTCGCTGTCGGTAGCCAGGACCTCGGCCGAAACCGGACCGGGGACAATCTTGCAGATTTCAGCCAGGATTTCCCGGTACGGGGCGTTTTCCCTGGCCGCCAGAGAGGGATTCGTTGTTACACCGTCAAGCACGCCCATTGCGGCCGCGGTTTTGATCTGATCGATGTTAGCAGTATCAATGAAAAACTTCATGGAGCGGTTCCTTCGCTTAGTAGCCTACAGAAACAAGGTACAGTCCGTGAGCCGGTGCCGTAAATGCCACCCTTTCGTCTGTTGTGGCAGTTATGATATCGGCAAAGCGATCCAAAGTCAAGTTCAGCCTGTTGCCGTCGGGGTTCACCGTGGCCAGGTTGAGCATAGCCCCCACCAATGACCGAACCATGCTGTGCAGGAACCTGTTTCCCCGAATTTCGTACCCCCACAGAGGGCCGATTTGTCGCCAGCGCGAGTGGTATATCTGACAGGTATTGTTCTCCTGACGCGAAGCGACTACACAGAACGGCGCAAAGTCATGCTCCCCGACCACCAGGGCGGCCGCCTTATGCAATCTCTCAGGATCCACAGCCGGGCGATAGTGATAGCGAAGATTGCGGTAAACGGCGGAATTTTCGCCGGAGACAAGGTACCGATAACGGCGAAACCGGGCATCATAGCGGGCATGAAAATCCGGCGGGGCGATTTCGGATTGGATCACCCGAATATCGACGGGCAAATAATAATTCAAAGCCTCTCGATAACGTTCCGGCTCCAGGGAGTGATCTATACGAAAATTGGCCACCTGCCCCAGCGCATGGACACCGGCATCGGTCCGTCCCGCCCCGATCAGGTTAACCTTTTGACCGGTCGTTTTCTCTATCGCCCCGACCAGTCGTCCCTGAATCGTGTCGGCGTTCTTCTGAACCTGCCAGCCCGCATATGCGGTACCTTCGTACTCTACGATCAGCCTGATGTTTTGCTCAGACATTTTTAGCGCGTCACCATAAAAAGAGCCACTATCACTATCGTACCGGACAATACGAACAGCCAGGCGCGGGCGTCGAAATGTGACCGGGAATAGAAAGTCCGGCGCTGTCCCCCCCGATAACCCCGCGCCTCGATAGCCATGGCCAGTTCGTCGGCGCGACCGATGGCCCCGATCAACACCGGGATTATTATAGCTGTCGTTTTCCGAGCCCGTTGAAAAAGATTGCCGGAAAAATCCACCCCGCGTATCACCTGCGCATTGCGGATGGTGGTGAATTCCTCGGTAAGAATCGGGATAAAACGAATGGCGATAAACAATATAAGCCCCAGATCACCCACCGGAATACGGATTTTCTCCAAGGGTCGAAGCAGTTTGGTCACCGCCTCGGCCAAATCCGAAGGAGAACTGGTCAAAGTAACGAGAAAAGCCACCGCTATAAATAACAAGAGCCGAAGCGAAAAGAAACTGGCATGGTCCAGCCCACCCGAAGTAATCGCGAAACCGAACAAGTCGAACAACGGCTCGGAGTCACGATCGGTAAAAATAATATGATAGATAAAAGTTATCGCAACCAGCAGGACAATAGGTCGAAAACTGCGAACAAGGACCCGCCCCGTAACACCGGAGAACAGCAGTCCGATCAGCAAAATCGCCATGAGAACGATATAAAAAACGGCCGAATGCGTAAGCAGGCTGACGACCATCACCAGCAGGACAATCAACAGCTTGGCGCGTGCATCCAGTCGGTGCAGGAAAGAATCATGAGGACGGTATTGCCCCAGCAGTATCGGTGCTGTTTGAAACATATTCATATCCCGGAAGCGGGAATATAGAAGCTGAACGCCAAATGTCAATCGGCTCAGTCGGTCCGAGACAGGGCTCTTCTCAGCGGACACTGTGAGCAGGAACCGGAGCGCGACCGGCGATGGAACCAAATCCAGAGGTAGCCGCCAGCCAGAAGGACAACAAGAGCTACCACCAGATTCTGCCACAAGAGTGTCATCAGTACCCCATTCTGCTGAACACCTGATAGGCCACCATCGCCGCCACATAGGCCAGGATCGTCATATACAGAAAAGCCACAGCCGCATAATAACCCCGACCGGTTTCCTGACGGATAGTTACCAATGTCGCCCCGCACTGCGCACAAAGAGCAAAGAAAACCATCACCGACAACGCCACGGCCGGGGTAAACACCGGCTGCCCAATCCGAGGCCCGTCGTCCCAGCGCGCCTGCCGCATTCTGGAAATAAGCGGAGTGGCCGAATCGTTTTCATCCGAGCCCAGATTGTAGATGGTGCCAAGAGTGGCAATTATAACCTCACGGGCGGGGAACGAAGCCAGAGTGGCCATGGTAATTTTCCAGTCCCAGCCCAAAGGAGCAAACATCGGCGCCAGCAACCGCCCCAGCCGACCGAAATAGGAATCACTCAGGTAAGCCCCGGCTCGCTCGCCTTCCAGCCGGCGCAATTCCGTTTCATAATCCTGTGTCAGGGTCTCCATCCGCGCGGAAGTAAAGTCGGGGGTTGACTCGGCAGCTTCCGGCCCTGTCTGCGATTCCAGCTCAGCCCGCTGCTCGGCGAAAGTTGTCTGAACACTCGCGATCCGATTATCGAAATCGGCCGTAATCTCCGCCGAACGCGGATAATAGCTCAGGGCCCAAATGATAATCGTTATCGCCAGAATAACGGTACCGGCTCTCGTTACGAACGACTGAACCCGGTTGATTACGCGGATGCCTATCGAACGCGGCGTCGGCAATTTATACGACGGCATCTCCATGATGAACGTCCCGCGATTGCTTCGGAACATGGTGCGAGACAAAATCAACGAGATTATTACGGCTACAACCACCCCCAGCATATACAACAGAGTGAGCAGAAGCCCCTGGGAATTGAACAACCCAAGGTACGTCTTGTGAGGGATAAAAGCCGCAATCATGATAGTGTAAATCGGCAGACGAGCCGAGCAGCTCATCAGCGGCGCCACCATGATAGTCAGGATACGAAGGTTCCGATTCTCTATCGTACGAGTGGCCATCAAACCGGGAATGGCACAGGCAAAAGACGAAAGCATGGGGATAAATGACTTGCCCGAAAGTCCGCACCAGCCGAACAGACGATCCACCAGAAACGCGGCCCTCGGCATATATCCCGAATCTTCCAGAATCGCGATAAACAAAAACAGGATGATTATCTGCGGCAGAAATATGAGCACCGACCCCACTCCGCCGATGATTCCGCTAACAAGCAGCGACCTCAGCGGACCGGCCGCCATACTTCCCTCGACCAGATTGCTCAGGGAACCGAAGGCGGCATCGATCAAATCCATCAGTGGGGCCGCCCAGCTAAAAATCGATTGAAACACCAGCACCATCACGGCCAGAAGTATAACCGGCCCCATAATCGGGTGCAGAACAATACGATCCATCTTCTCGGTCAGACTCGGCCGGGGCTTGCCCTTGTACGAAGTTACCAGCTCGGTTATCCGGGCCGCTCTCTCGGTGAGCGGTACGGTTTCGGCGGCCGAGAGGCTTCCGAACTGCTCAATCAGGTGCCCCCGACACTGCTCAAGAATCTCGCGCTTTCCCTTTTCCTGATCCCCCAGGTAAGTTTTTTCGGCCGGTCCGTCACGATCAAGAAGGACCCGCAGATACTCCGCCCGGCAACGACAACCGATGTCGGAACCACCCTCAAGGGTTTTCAGCACATCTTCTATCCGGGGATCATAAACCTGAAGCGTCGATACCACCGGATGGTCCGCCATCTGAACCAGACTGGCCTTGAGTTCGTCAATCCCATGCCCTTTGCTGCCGACCACCGATACGACAGGAATACCCCCCAGCGCTTCGGAAAGTTTGGCGTTGTCGATCTTAATACCGAGACGGTCGGACAGATCGACCATGTTCAGAGCCACCACCACCGGATGCCCGACCTGCATGATCTGAAAGAGAAGATAAAGCCCACGTTCAAGGTTGGTGGCATCAATGACACAAACAATGATATCGGGGCAGCGCTCGTGGCGAATGAAACCACAGAGCGCCTGGGAAGCGATGTATTCATCGGGAGAAAAAGCCGCCAGAGAATAACTGCCCGGAATGTCAATAACGGTAAAACGATGGGCGGGGTGCCGACCGACCATAAAAGTACCGCTGGTCTTCTCCACCGTTACCCCGGGATAGTTACCGACTTTCTGGCGCAGACCGGTAATACCGTTGAATATGGTAGTTTTGCCGCAGTTAGGATTGCCGCATATGGCAACTGTCAAATCACGGGCGGTCGTCGTTTTGTTGGTAGGAATGTCCATATACCGGCCGGCTGCCTGCGGTTGATCAGTCTTCCAACTCAACCGTAACCAGTGAGGCCTCGGCATGACGAATACTGAGACTGGTCCCACCAACCTGCAGTTGCAGAGGATCTCTCAGGGGAGCATTACGAAGGTACTTTACCTGCCTTCCGGGTATAAGGCCAAGCTCAATCAGGCGCCGCGAAATGGGGTTATCTTCGGTAAAACCCACTACGCGCGCCTTTTGTCCCGGTGTCAACTTATTCAAATATGTCATAATCGGATTCCCTTTGCACTCTCTGCTGCCCGTGCCCCCGGATTACGGGGTAACTCAATACACATGTTCTTTCCGGGCAGATTTATCCCGTACCTTGCGGCACTTGTCGCAGTATCCCTGTATCTCTATTTTGTAAACCCGGGGCTCGAAATCATATCCCTGGGCAGCCCGTTTGAGGGCGGTTACCAGTTCCTCGACATCAAACTCCACAAATTTCTTGCACCCGAGACAGTAAAGGTGACCGTGAGGACGCGGCGTCACTCGGTCGTAACGTGTCACCCCGTCGCCAAGGTTAACTTCTTCAGCCAAACCCACCTTACATATCAATTTAAGATTTCGCCATACCGTGCTGTAGCCCACCGTACTATCTTTCTCCCGTACCCGGGCGTACAATTCGTCCACGGTGATGTGCTCGCCGAGTTCGAAGAAAGAGCGGATGATCAGATCCCGCTGGGGGGTCATTCTGAAACCCTTCGATTTTAGAAACTCTTTCACCGTCAAATCCTATAACCCGGCTCGGGACCTTTTGATCCACATGAAATCGAATTTCATTTGCAATAATAGTAACATCGGCCAAATTGTCAAGGGCTTTTCGCCCCCCCCAAAAAAGATTTGGATAAAATACTTAACTTGTTGTAAGACAATATAAAAGCCGCCCCGATTGGAGCGGCCCTGGAAAAAACGAAAAGAAAGGATCCGATTATTTAACAAGCAGCATTTTTCTGCTATCCGAGCGGTCTCCCCGGCTCAGGCGATACATATACATCCCGGACGCCACCGGGTGACCATCGTCGGTATGGCCGTTCCAGCTTACGTTGTATTGCCCCACCCCCTGCACCTCGTGCACCAGCGTGGCCACTTTCTGCCCCAGAATATCATAGACTGACAGGTCAGTTAGCTCCGCCTTACCGGGACCGAGGGTATAAGAAATCATCGTGCTGGGATTGAAGGGATTGGGGTAATTCTGTTCCAGAACGAATTCGAACGGCAACAGGTCACCCGGGTCGCCTCCTTCAGCTACGTCGGTATAGCCGTCACCGCCCAAAGACTCCTGAAACGTGATGACACATTCACAGGAACGGTCGTCAGAGCTATACCCCGAGTCGGCCACGATTGTGGCGGTAAAAGTCACCAGCGTGGAATCGAAATCAGTCGGTATCCGGAAAATGATCGGGACCTTGGTGGTCTGGCTGGTAATGGGGTTCAAATGGCTGCTCAGCGCCACCTGACTGCGAATAAACTCGATATCAGGATTATCCGTAGTCATGATAACAACCGGATTGTATGCTATGTGCATCACATTACGCACTTCCAGATCACACTCGATAGTCTCGCCATTTTGCAGGTGACCGTCGCCGTTACCGCCGGGCGGGCTGTCATCCAAGGTTATGCTGTCACCGGTCAACATGACCCACGGCCGGGTATAATAGACTTCAAGATCGGCGTACATGGTCGGGCCGGGATCGCTTATATTCCACACTCCCACCTGACTGGGGTCACCGTCGTTGGTAAACGCACTCGGGACGGAATAGTCAAAGAAATTGCGATTGTCGGTCTGGCCCGGCCAGGGATCGTCGGCGTCACCGCGGCTGCCGCCGAAAGCCAACTCGTTCAGACCGTCGGCCTGCTCCATCGCCACGCGGTAACGCTCGGGGTTATCGTTGTTGAGCACGGAATAGTCAACATGGTAAATACACAAACCCGAACCGGGGATATATTCATCGAAACCGACTTGCTGACGGTTTTCCACCAGCCAGAATTCTAACGGATACGGATCGGGGTCGGCTCCCAGACCGTACACAACCGGGTTATATTCTACCTGCGGAATAACCGCCCCGGGCATGTTGGCCTCCAGCCACACGACTGAAAGGTATCCCAGATAAAGCTTGCACCAGGCGTCGAACTGAGCCGGTGTCCGCCCGTTATTGTTCCAGCTTCCCCCCGCCATGATGGTCCAGTTGCCAAGGCCCTCGGAACCGGGATTGTAATAAGTGTCATACAGGTCCGGCAAACCAAGAATATGTCCCCATTCGTGGCAGAAAACACCAATAGTGGCAAGAATATTGGACCACGAGCCCGCTTGCTCTTCGGGATTCATGGTATAGTCGCTCATGGACACGCCGTCGTAGTTGCGAGTGTATTGCATAACCCCACGGTGTGACCAGACACCGTAACCGCCATAGGCATTGCTCTCGGCGCCGGGTCCCGCATGGATTACTACCACTCCCGGGACATGCTCGTGCCAGGTACCACCACCTCGGTACAGCGAGAAATCGACTCCTCCGGCCTCGGCGGCATCAACCGCATGAGTGGCCAGAAGAGCCCCCCGCGTCATGCCGTGATCATCGCCCTGTACGTAATACTCGTAGGTTTCCGGCATCGTGAACCAGCCGTAAACATCACCCTGGATAAGGTAATGATGATAAGAATTCTCCCAGTAGAATTCCGTCATGGAACCGGTCGGGTTACACGGATCATCGACGCCCTCGCGAGTGAACAGCAGCGTTTCGAAATCTTCCGGTTCACCGACGACGTTCGAGCTGATAACTACCTGACCATTTACCCGATACTTGGAAGAATCATGAGCATAGTCGGGGAATTCAACCAACAGGATCGGGATTCGCATGGTGTCAACGGCTTCGGAATCGGCCGCTACCATTGACATAAAATCCTGCTTGTACGCCTGGGTTAAATCGTCGTGACCGTAGTTCTGCCGCTGCAGAAACGAATGCCACCGGGCCATATTTTCTTCCAATACGCCCTGATCGGCCCACATCTGCCTTACTTCAGGAGACGGGGGCATAGCCGACAGGGAAGAAAACAGGGTAATCAAGAGAAACAGCGGCAACCAGATTGTGAATACAATACGTCGCATTTTCTTCATCCCTACTGTCATTTCCGTTTTCGTTGTGCTCCTGCTAAGGCACAAGGGGAACAATAAGCTTGGTACAATATAATAAAGGCCCCGATTATCTCAAAAGGATCATTTTTTTGCTCTGCGAGAATCCGTCGGCCGTCAGACGGTAGAAATACACACCGCTGGCCACCTCGCTGCCATGGTCATTGCGGCCGTCCCATTCGATCACCTGGTGACCGGCCGAAAGCTGACCGTCGTAAAGCTGCTTAACCCGCTGACCGAGGACGTTGAAGACCTCCACGGCCACCGTGCCAGCCACCGGCAGGGAGAACTCGATGGTGGTGGTCGGGTTGAACGGGTTAGGATAGTTCTGGCAAAGTTCATATCCCGACGGCAGACCGGCATAATCTTCGTCCACGTCGGTGGGCATATCGGCATAATGGTCGGCTGCTCTGGCCGCCCGGGTCCGCAAATCGGCCAGGTTGTCGGCGACTACCAAAGCCAGGGCAACGGCTACCGAATCCCGGGCGTTCAAATCGTAAGGTCCACCACTGACGAGCAGCATCATATCGCCCGTCTGACCGTCCGTAACATCGGTTGCCGAAGAAATCAGGCCAAACTGCTCTTCGGACGTATAACCGACCTTATCCTGACCGTTATCCAGCGACTTGAAAGCATCAATTCCGTCAAGCGCCACCAGACCGACCATCGGACCGGAAGCGGACTGCTGATAAATCATTTCATACGCAGGATCATACTTAACCATGTCGGCCCCGTCGGACAAATCGAAATCGGCCATGAAACCGAAATGAAGATTCGTGAGATATTCCAGCGAAGAGTTGATGAGGTAATACTTGAAAATTACCATATCCTCATCACCGGCGGCGGCATAATCTACCGTCTCCTGCGAAACGGTTACCGGGATAGAAACCTCGGCCATAGCGTCGTCCATACGGGCCATGCGGTGCGTACCCTGGTAGATATCGGCCTGAATATCGGACAGAGATTCGACCGGAACGAAATCCGAAGGAGTGAAAGCACCGGTACTGTCGCGCAGTGAGCTTGCAATCTGAATGGAATTACGCCCCAGGACAATACCCGCTTCGTACAGGAGGTTATCGCCGTTGTCGTACTTCATACCGGTACCACCGACGTTATACAAAGAACCGGAGCCCAGACCGTATTGACCGAAATCACTAACCGTGAGTTCCGTCCGCCCCGCATCGTGGTCGCCCCACGATCCGGTCGGCACAAATCCGACCGTCATATCCAGAGAGAGGCTGTCGCTGACCTGCTTGTCTTCATTCTCCAGATAAAGGGTAAACCGGACCTTTTCACCGTGATACAGCGTTTCATCGAAAACAATCTCGAACGGCTTGGTGTTGATCGCGGCACTGCCTCCGAGACCGAAGAAGAAATCGGCGCTCTCGCTGATAACCGTGACACCCTCGGAGCAACTGACAAGACGACCCGTTACCTGTTCCAGGTTGGCCCGGATATTAGTCAGAAGCAACTGCATCCCGAATTGTTCCCCGGGAACGGCCGTACCGTCGCCGGAGATAGTCTTGCCACGGATTACGAAATCGGTAGAATCGGACGTCGAGAGATAATCCAACAGTTTGGATGCGTCCACGAAACCGTAGCCGTAATCATTATCTTCACCTTCCACACCCAGATCCTCGGCGGAACGGATAAGAGCCCACTTTATTTCTTCGACGGTGGCGTCCGGATTATACTGCCGACAAAGAGCCACCAGACCGGCGATATACGGCGCCGCCATGGAAGTACCGCTCATATAAGCATAGCTGCCGTCCTTGGTGCAGGAACGTATCGACACGCCGGGGGCAACCACTTCCGGCTTGATGCTGGCACTGTCACAGACAGACGGGCCACGCGAAGAAAAAGAAGCAATCTGCTTGCTGTTATCCACCGCACCGATTGAGAAACAGTTGATCGGGCTGCTCGCGCGGTTGGCCGGATTGCGCAGTGTCTGCGGATCGGGACCTTCGTTACCGGCCGAGAAGATCGTCACGATACCGGCCGCTTCGACATTGTCGATAGCTTCCCAGAAGGTTTCGTCACAGGGTCCAAAGAGACTGGCCGGGACACCCCAGCTATTGAGGATAACATCGGGAACGTCGTCGGTTGTTTCCGGGTTTCCATCGGGATCAAGCGCCCACTCGAAAGCCAGCAGAATATCACTTATAGTAGCCGTGAGCGACTTGCCCTGATCGATAACTCCGGCCGTAATCCATTCCGCCCCGGGAGCGACACCGATAGTATCGGCACCGGCCACCCCGACCATCAGACCCATGGTATGCGTACCGTGTCCCTTAAGATCGTACGGCAGGGTATCCGGGGCCACGGTCGACATCCACGAGGCCGACAGGGCGGCATGATTACCGCGCCAGCGCGGTGACAGAGCCGGATGATCCTGCTCCACCCCGGTATCGAAAGAACAAACCAGACGACCGCGGCCGGTGATACCTTGCGCCCAGAGTGTCGGAACCTGCAGCAGTTGCAGTTCACTTGAGGCACCGGCTACCTGCGAAGGAGCCGCGCTGACTTCGACCGGCTCAAAGCTCTCAATAGTCACGTCGGGAACAATCGCCTTTACTCCCGGCATGGCGGCCACGGTTTCTATTTGACTACGGCTCAATTCGGCCGCAAAAGCCGACACAATCCAGAAACGGGTAACATCTATGGTCGAATTGGACTTAAGATAATCGGAGACAACAGACTCGGAACTCGAACGGTAAGCCTTAAGGGTATTGCTGACCTGCTTTATTCTGGACGCGCGCGACATACGGGGAGCCAGAGCGGTACGCTGAACCGCCTCCTGAACAGAATAGTTATCCAGAAAGACAACCACGCTGATTCTGTCAGCCGAAGTTCGATCCGGACTATCCAGCCACGCAAGACCATTGTCATCGGCGGACGCAACAGCCGTAAACCCGCTCTGGGCGAGCAAAAGCGCAAAGATTATGAGCGCGCTAACAAATCCTGCCGGTCGAGTCTGCATGTCGTCTCCTTCCGTTTTTTCCGATGTACCTTTGAGCAAAGGTTGTGCCGTAGCTAAACGGACAAAAGAACACGCAGACCACTGCACGACAGCGCCACGCCCGGTATTAATTATATTGTAGGGCAAGGGATTACATGGCCACCGTCATACTGTTCATCCGATGAACAGGTGCATAAAAATACGAGGGTATGCAAATCGGCAACGACACGGACTAAAACCGATTCATCCGGTTGCAAGTTTTTACAGGAATTCGTACCGAGCAGGGCTATATTGTGCTCATGGCCCCGGAGCAAGAGACACCTGCCCGATCAACTTATCTTCCTCTGTTGCTGACACTTGGTCTGGCCCTGCTGATCCGGGTGGTCTATCTGTACCTGTATCAGCAACTACCGGAATGGGAACAACTGACAGTTGATAATTATTATCACATCAACCTGGCTAAGTCTATCGCCGACGGTAACATAATCGGCGACACCACCTACTTCCGAGCGCCTTTTTACATCTGGTGTCTGGGCGGTTTGTTTGCCCTTTTCGGTTCATCACTGTGGGTAGCCCGTATTTTCGGACTGGTTGTCGGACTGCTCTCAGTGGCCATGACCTGGAAAATCGGTTGCAGGTTATTCGGAAACAAAGCAGGGCTGGCCGCAGCTGTTTTACACAGTCTCTGCCCGATAGCGGTCTACTTCGAGGGTGAAATTCTTCTCGACTCCCTGTTCCTGCTGCTGATGCAGTGGACAATATACCGCGTGTTGATCTGGATGGAATCCGGCACGAACCGGGACATCTTCTACGCCGGTCTGGCCTGCGGATTGGCGGCAATTACCCGCCCGACAATCCTGATCGCAATACCACTGCTGCTGGTATTCGTAATCGTCCGGCAAAAACGGACGCGATGGTTGCGAACGGCTATTGTACTCCTGATCGGAGTGGCCGTGTTTGTCGGGCCGATATTCGTACGCAATCTGGTGCTGGCTCATGACCCGGTGTTGATTGCCTCCCAGGCCGGCATTAATCTGTATATAGGCAACAACGACAGCGCCGATGGTTACAGCGCCCGACTACCGGAGCCCCTGGGCAACAACTGGCGCATAGGACAAATTACCTACGCAGCCGAAAAAGACATCGGTCGCCAACTGAAACCGGGGGAAGTATCGTCTTACTGGACGGGTCAGGCCCTGCGCTGGATAGTGACCAATCCGGGCCGTTTTTTCAAACTGTGCGGCAAAAAGATCATATATCAATTGGCCAATCGAGAGATATCCAACAACCGCGCACTGGGACCATTTATCGATAAAATACCGTTTCTGCACTACAATCTGATCCGTTTCGGATTTATCCTGCCTCTGGCGTTTATCGGTGTAATCTCGATTCGTCGCTTTGATCGCGCCAACCTGCTGGTGCTGACCTTTGTCATCCTGTATATCCTGACTCTCTCCCTGTTTTTCTACAACAGCCGGTTTCGCCTGCCGCTTTTGCCGTATTATTTCATTTGGGCATCAGCCGGGGCCGCTTATATCGGGACCAGAATAGATGGAATCGGACGGAAACGCGCGACAATACTCACCGCCGCGGTAATTATAGGGCTGTTTTCCTTTTTCCCCCCGGTTGGACTGCCGGCCGGCGTTTCCCCGCAATCGCTGACCTCGAAAGGGTTATTCCATTACTCACGACAAGACTATCCTCGCGCCCTGGAGCTTTTCCGACAAGCCCGTGACTGCGATCCGACCTATCCGGAGGTTAACCTGAATATCGGGGCATGCTTCTTCCGAATGGGACGCGCCGACTCCGCCGCATGTTATTTCGAGCGGGAATTGCTTCTGCATCCACAACGCCCCAAGGTCTACAACGACCTTGCCTCGCTATCCCTTACCGACAGACAATACGAAGAGGCCCGACAATGGATCTCACCCGCTCTCGATCTGGCCCCTTACGATGTCACGGCCAACAGTATTCTGATTCGGGCGACACTCGCCGATACCAATGTAACCCCGCCACGGGCCATTCAAACCGTAAGAGAAGCCGCCCAAGCCACCGGCGATGATCTGTACGTTCTCAATCAAGGCGTTGCTCTTCTGCTTGAGCGCGGCGAGACCGACGCCGCTGTCGAGTTTCTCGGCCGGGCCCGGTCGGCCTCACCTCCGCCCATCGAGACTGACGACGAAGCTTTTGAACCCGACTTCAGACACGGGCGCAGGGCTTTTGGACGCGAGAAGGCGAAAACATACTACCTGTCCGCTCTGACCAGCGGTGTGAAAGGGCAGTTGGAACAGTCGGTAAAATACAGCCGCCAAGCTATTGTCGGCGATTCGACTTTCGTACCGGCCTACGCGATACTCGCATCGGGGCTTATGTCACAAGGGAAAACACTTCAGGCTGATTCGATTATCAAACTGGTTACTGAAAAATTCCCCCACAGCGAGGCGGCGCGTACGATTCAGCGTGCCTTAGACGGAACGGGAAAACCTCCGGAACTCCTCGCACCACAGCCATAAAAAAAGGGGACCGAAAATTCGGTCCCCTGCTTATCGCTTATGTTGTCGGGCTCTACCGACTGAGCATATCCAGAAATTCTTTGCCGCTGCTGGCCCGATCAGAAGTATCCCAATAACGCTTGGCCAGTTCCTCCCGGGTATAAACACCCTTGTCGGCGGCAGAGGCTTCGTTATCCTGACGAATAGGATACAGCCAGTCGAAGACACTGTTCACGATCTGTTGACAGGCCGGTTCTTTGATAGAGAGCGGCGTAAAGAGCCAGTGCATGGTTCGGAACAAACCGCCGTTCAAACGGTGAGCCACCGGGCGACCGTGGAAGCTGTATCCAGCCCCCAGGAAGTGGTCGGCACCGTACAGCGACTTGTACAGGTACATCGCCTCCGTAGTAGAGGAGTTGCGAACCGCCCAACCGACTTCGGGCAGAGCACCCAGCGAATCAGCCCACGGATACCGGGACGGCCAAACATAGCGCCGGTGCAGAAGGGCCGTATCGACAACGAGATTAGGCCAGCGGTCGGTGTTCAGCGACAATGCCCCGATAAAATCTTCAATACGGTATTTTTCGGGCTCACCCTTCAGGGCCCACCATGTCCAGCCGGTGAATTGGTATTCCTCTACCCCGAAGAACGTGGCGTAGTTCCCGTCAGGACTGGGAATTACCTGACCCGCCGGATTGGCCACATCAAACGATCCCAGAGGCACACGCGACGCCACCCACATATTGACCCCGGAATAAAGGGCCGTGTAGATGTATGCCGCACCATCAGACGACGGAGCAGCACCGAAGGCGTTGGCGACAACATCATCGTTGGTTATGATAACCACCTTATAGCTAAGAAGCGTCTTGAGGAACTTCTTAAGCAGGGCAGCATCGTTAACCCAGTCGCTGTACCTGAGGTAGTCAACATCGGGGTCGAAGCTGACACCGGTCAAATCAGGTCGACTTAAAGCCCAATTTTCAATCGCATTACCCCAGAAGGCCTTGACACTATCGACAAAGGCTCGGTTCTGGGAGGCTGTCTTACCCGTTTCCAGGATAAGAAAATCGCGCTCTTTCTTGGGGTCAATCACCCTGAGATTACCGAAGTCAGGTGTCAGATCGGGCACGTCGGCATCGTCGCGCGCACGGACCCAGAACATGAAGTTCTGTTCCTGAGTGGTGTCACATGGTGCGTTCCAATAGACGTTGTAAAGAACATCAATAGTATCGGAAATCCAGACACTGCCGGTCGGGATCGTATCAACCGTTCCGTCGCTCTGCTCCTCGAGAATCACTTCCATCGAACTGTCCACCACCCGGTAAAGAGGCGAGGCGGCAAAGTCCGCGTCTTTGACTCTGAAAATGGTATCAATCGTACCGTAGACCGTACTCTCGTGCACCGTGTCGACGTCAATAACAGTGCTGTCGAAGACCGGATTACCCAGCGCATCGAAGCTCGTGTCAACCGTAACATAAAGCGTAGCGGAATCGCAGACTATGGAGTCGATTTCGCCACCGGTCCAGAAGGTATCACAACCCATCTGAGTATTGTAGTCGCCGAATCTGAAGAGCTGAGCATCGGACGAGACAAAGACCGGAACAACATACTCATCGATGAGTTGCTCGAACTCGTCGTCAAGGTACGGACCGAACATCTTCCACTCGAACTCGAAGGCCGGGGGATCGGTCGGATAATCGACTATATCTTCGCCTTTCCAGGTCAGACGAATACCGGTGTTGGATCCCTCTACACTGGCGGAAGCGGCATTGATAAAGAGCTGCTCCGTAATAACCATTTTGCGCTGAATCGACGTTTCAGGAGGGTTGTCATTACGCTGGTAACGACGGTAAACCACGTCCGAACCAAGGTCCTCCTCGTCGAAGGCCTGCACGAACACGTACTGGGAAACGAAAGTAAGGACCGGATTCTCCAACTCCGCCTGCATCGGCACGATATTGGAGGTTTGCGGCAACCCCTCTTCACTGTTCACGTACAGTTCGGTCCAGAGCGAATCTTTCATCGAGACCAGTAAAACCGTGCTGATGAAATCCTGAACGTCGGTATCGGTAGGCCGCCCGGAGAGACCAAGAGAATCAGCTATTGCATCCTCACGGATAACGATATAACGAAAATACTTGATCTGACCGTCTCTGTCCTGTCCGACCCAGTAAAGAATAGGGTTAATGGAAGTACTGTAATCCTCGGGCGGCACATTGACGAACCAGACCAGGGGTTTCTGATTGGGGGTCATCGTACCGTCCAGTTTGGATGTGCAGCTCCCTGCGTATAACATAGTTAACGCCAGCAGGACCAGCAAATACAAGCCTAATACTGTCGGTGTTTTGCGTATAACCTTCATGTTCTATCGCCTCTTCCCGTTAAAACGCAAATGCCATTGTGAACCGGTGAACCTCTGTGAGCATGCCAAAATCCTGGTAGGCATAATCAAAGCGGATCTCTCCGTCATCGCCGTAGGGCAGGCGGAACCCGGCCCCGGCAGTAAAACCATCAGTGTCATAATTGAAACGGCCGCCAACGCGCAGGGAGAACATATCCTTGAATACATACTCCAAACCGGCGTTGTACTTTTCCAGGTTATCCGACGGGTGCGAACCTTCGGCCGCCATCGTAACCACATGGTCCATGCTTTCCACGACGTTAATTGTCCCGCCGAACCGGAAACTGATCGGCAGAGGATAATCTTTGTCGATGAACTGCATATCGGGACCAAAGTTGGTAATAGCCATGGCCAGTTTGAACCCGCGATAACCGGTATCATAACTGGTACCTACGTCGGCCGACCAACCGCTGGCGGAATAGTCATGAACGAATTCGCCGATATACCGCAGGCTGAAGCCGATGGAGAAACGGTCCGTCAGATATCGTCCGTACGAAGCGGAAACGGCGAAATCGTTCCAGGCAAAAGTACGTCCGGTACCCTGCACGCCCGAGCTTGGGTCGTCCACGCCCATAGCGTAGGTATACTCGACCATTTCCCCCGAGGTCAGGGCATAGACGCCGATTCCCAGAACACCGCCAATCGATTCCAGCGGGAAACCGACGGCAGCAACACCATACTGGACATCAGCCGGCATATCAATGTAGGTCAGCATGACTTCACGCCCCAGCAGCGCAGTCAAACCGGCCGGGTTGTAGTAAACGGCAGAGACATCGTTGGCCACCGCCGTAAAAGCTTCACCCATGCCCATAGCACGCGCCGAGACACCGAGTTCCAGAAACTGGGCGCCGGTGGTGCCGACTTTTGCCTGGGCAGCGACCTGCGAAGGCGTCGCCGCTATGAGCAAGCCGACAAGAATCACAGACGCCGCCAGCATGAGGCCGGAGCCTCGCCGGGTATACCGGGAGCGTCGATTATGCACAGTAAACATTTCCACCTCGTATCCGTTCATTTGCCTCTATTCCAGCCTAATCAACTTAGATACTCAACTCCAGACCGACACGAATCTGACGCCCGTAATCGTAATTGTACGGGTTGTCATAGTATTCCGAGCCACCTCTGATAATCCCGTTGGACACCTCCTGGGTATCCGGACGGCCCGTCGTCGGATAGACGTACGACACATTGCGATTATTAAAGATATTTTCGACCCAGAGGATAAATTGCCAGTCCAGATCAACCAGCTTAAACTCTTTGGAGAACCTGACATCGAACACCGCCGTGCCCGGATAACGCAACGAGTTCGTCTCGATATCCTCTTCACCAGTCGACGAGATGTTCGGATATGAATCATCCGGGGTGAACGGTTCACCGCTCTGGATAACCGATTCTATCGACATCGACCAACCGTTAATTATAGGAATACCGAACAGCTTGGGTTTAACCGTCGACGGCATATAAATGTTAATAGCCGCCTTCAGCGAGTGCCTGACATCGTTGTCCAGCGGGGCTTCGGTCAACGGTTCACGAGATATCTCAATGTCTTCCTGGAACTGTTCATTGGTCTTGGAAGCCTTACCGTAAGCAAAAGCGTAGGTGTAACTCAGCGATCCGTTGACGTAACCGCCGCCGCGCTTCTCAAGCGTGACCTCGAAACCACGGCTCCGGCCATAGTCCTTGTTGAGGTATTGCTGACGTTTCAGCAGACCTTCGTATACCTCACCGCTGTTAACCTTATCGAACTCGTCCTTGAAGTAGCCCTGGACATCAATTGAATAACTTTCCGACATGGCATATTTGACGCCGAAGGAATACTGGATGGTCTTGGCATAATCAAGGTTGGGGTTACCGACCACGTCGTTCTGGTTGGCCGACGAAGTATTACGCGCATACATAAGCGTATAAGACGGCAACTGGAAGAAGTGACCATAGTTGAAATATACCTTAGCCTTATCGGAAATCGGGTAGGAGAATCCGATACGCGGGGAGAATTTGTGACGGTCTCCCTTAATCACACCGCCTCGGTCATCCGCTTTAAGCAGAGAGGCCAACTGGTCGGTGTCCTGCAGGAAGAAGTCCCAGCGCAATCCCAGAGAGGCGATCATCGAGCCATACTCAATCTTATCGCGCAGATAAACGGACCCCGTAAAAGGTTCATATTTATAGAAGTCACGGAAAGCACCGCGAGTCGAATAGGCGGAGGTTGTATCGGCACGACCGGTGTACAACAGGTAAGGCCTTCTGATATCATTAAATTCCACTTCATCGCGCTGGAAGTGGAATCCGAACTTGACCTCATGCCGGTTCATCTGCCGAACTACCTTGAACTCACCACGCCAGGTTCGAACCTCCGTAGTTTGCCAGGTAGCGTCGACATCATGGTTACCGTCATCAAGGAAGTCACCGTAATCGTACTCACCGTTACCATTGACATCAGTAAACGGTTCGCCGGGGTCATACTGACCGTTGGCCATATCATAAATACCGTTACTGTTCCGGTCGAGGAACGGAATACCCTTCGACCAGGAATCATCCGGTCCGTCATGCTTACCGTTGTGGTTCAAATCCTGGTTTATGCTGGGGTCGGGATCCATGACGAAAATGTCAATTCCCTCGTCGTAATAACCGTTAGCGTTCAGATCGGTAAACGGTTCCCCGATTGTTGAGTCCCCATCGATATAAGGCTCGGCGGTTCGGTTGTTGATGATCGATTCCCGATCCAGGTCAAGAATACCGTTGCCGTTCTTGTCCTGAAGAATATCACCCGAGTCCCAAACACCGTTGCCGTTGAGGTCGATGAACGGCTCACCTTCCAGGTTGTCGACAATATCATTATTGTTGAATCTGAAATTCCCGTAGATGTAACCGCCACCCTGCGTATTCGTGTAGTATGATCCTTCGCCGTCGGTGTAACCCGGTCCGCCGTTGTCCGCCGTATCCGGGAACAGGTTGATTATCGGCTCCGGAGCATCGTAAACACCGTTTCCGTTGACGTCCTGATAAGTTTCCCAATCACTCTGCAGGTAGAACTCGTCCGGTTCCAGCGTCTTGCCGGGATGATCGGGATCACCCGGTTTATAGGAAGTTTCCAGGTCCGTCATGGACAGCGTCAACTCGTAGTTCATGTCCTTCGAAACCGCCTGGGTGACTTCCATGGAAATACTCTGGCGGTCACTGGTAGCGATAGGAGCACTGGCGTTGGAGTAACGATAATCCCAATCGAAATCCGTTTGCTTGACGTACCATTTCTTATACGAAAGAACGAATTTCAGATTCTGGCGGGGACGGAACTTCAAGTTGGTCTGGAAAGTGTAACGGTTCCAGGTCCGCTCGGGAATATCGAAACCCAGGAGATTGAACGACGGCCACTCGCGCTCGGTCTCCGGAGTATCGTAGTCCGACATCTGATAATATCCGTCGTCCTTGTCCACATCGCCATAAATGTAGTACGTAAACTCCTGCCCCTTAAGGAAATTGAGCCCGAGAGCCGGAAGAATCTTTTCGGACAAAATCGGGTCGGGACCGGAAAGCGAAAACCGCAAATAGTCGTAGTTACGCGAGTATTCGTTAAGGTCCTTGTTCCCCAGAAGATCGTCCGTAATGTACTGCAAATTAAGACGAGTATTGTCTTTGGAACCGGTTTGACTCCGGATGTTAATAATACCCGAAAGAGCATTACCGTATTCCGGATCGAAACCGTCTTTAATGATCTGAATTTCGGAGATCGACCCCGAAACCAGAGAAAGGTTGGCCCCGATGTTACCGGCGCCACCGAGCGGGTCACCAATCGGCACACCGTCCACGATATAGGCTACCTCACCGGCACGGCCACCGCGGATAAACACCTCACCCTCGGAGCTTGTCTGCACCCCGGCCACCTGTTCGAGGAGGGCGTCCACCGTCTGAACCGGCCGCTGTTTTATCGTCTCCTGTGAGATAGAAACGCGGCTCTCGGTGACAAACTTGTCGAGAATGTCCCGAGTTCCCTTAACCGTAATGGTTTCGTCGAGATCGGTAACCTTCTGCACCATCTTTTGATTGACTTCAAATGTCTCGTCAATCTTAACGACCACGTCGGTTACTTTCACCTCCACATAGTCCAGATGTGAGATGTCCAACGTATAGGTACCCGGCTCAAGCCGCAGAATAGCGAAATAACCGTCCGGGTCAGTCGAAGCACCTCGCTTCGTGTCAACAACCATAACCGACGCACCCACGATCGGCTCGCCGGTCTTTTGATCGGTGATCTGTCCCTTGATCTGACCGGTTGATGCAGCAAAAGATTCAGGGGGTAGTAACAGCACTCCCAGCGCGAGAATTAACACGCATGTGAGTAGCCTTTTGCTATTCCCAACCATTGCTCTTCCTCCTCGAGAAACCAATGCTCAAATCTCGAAATTGCCCATGCCAGCGGATTCTCATCTTGATGCAGGGAGGTTTCCGCTGCAGCCTGTTTTTCCTCAATTTTTAGCACAAAGGTGGGTAGTACTGAAAGCGATAAAAAATCGTTTTAACTGTCAACAACCCAACCTATTGCGTCCCGGCGCCCGAACAAGAGCCCACACGCCAAGCCAATTAGAACCGAAGATAGGCCTCTTGCGAGCCCCAAGTCAAGCGCTTTTTTGGCCGAAGGTGCGCTCTAAGCCGCTATCCTATAGACTGTTTGGAAAACCGGTTTGTTTAACCGGATCGCGTCGCTCAGACCAATTTTTCATAACGGCCTGACGCATAATTTCAAGCCCCCGATACTCCTGTGCGGACACTTCAACGTGCCGAAACCTCACCCCCAAACTCTCCCCCACAGCCTCCGGAAACAGCCGGGCCGCCCGCTCAAATCGTTCTTCGCTAAGCGGTTGCAGCTCGCCTGCGGCCTCGCCGGGAGTGGCCGACAAAGCCGGGTGTGGCGCCAGACCACTTATTTTAATTGAGCCGTGCTGCAACACTACTCCCCGACTCTGTTTCTGAGCCGACGCTACAATCTTGCGCCCGCCGGTGAGCAATTCATAGCGAGATGCCGAAGCGAAGCAGGGTGCTTTGTGAAAAAAATCCGGGCGGCCGTTCTCCGGAGACGAACGACTCACCAGGGCCGCGGCAATATCGAGCCGCCCAAGAAACGCCTGAAGAGCCCCGGACAGATATCGATAGGTGGCCGACACCGAGCCGGCCAGTCGTCGGAGTTCGTCGCTATGCGGGTTCAACGCAATGGCATAAGTCAACTCGGAAACGTCGTGATACACCGCTCGTCCTCCGGTAACCCGCCGGATCACCGGTGTATCGCCAAGTCGGGAGAAATCCAGGGCGGTCTCGCGACGCTGGTTATAACCGAAAGTAATGGCCCCGGGCAACCAGGAGTACAACCGCACGTATACGGCTCCCGGGCGGGACAAGGCACGAGAAAAAAGCCATTCATCGAAGGCCATATTGAAATACGGATCGGCCGCAAAGTGCGTGTAGTACAATCGATCAGCCATAGACACAAAAAAGCGCCCCGCAGTACGGGGCGCAATAGAGATCAATTAAGTAACAGCTTATTAATTGATGGACTCAAGCCGGTCCAGGTCAATGTTATATTCCTTGATCTTGAGACGCAGAGTCGATTCGGGAATGTTAAGAGAAGCGGCCGCGTGCTTTTTCACTCCCTTGCGTTCCCGGAGTGCCTTGATAATGAATCGGCGCTCGTGATCGGCCAGATAATCATAGAGCGAATACCGCTCGTTGAATTCAACGTCGTCGGCCACACTCCCGGTCCGATGGACCACATCCCCCTGACTCTTGCCGGTTGCCAGTATCTTGGACGAAAGCAAATCGGCCTCTATCTGCGGGTTATCACCGCTAAGAAGAATCAGCTTTTTGATTTCATTGTCCAGCTCGCGAACATTACCCGGCCATTCGTATTCCATCAGGCGACGCACGGCCTCCGCACTGATCGTCTTGCCGCTCTTCTCCAGGAAATGATTAACCAGCAGCGGAATATCCTCACGCCGTTCGCTCAGCAGCGGCAAACGGAAAGTAAGGGCCGACAAACGGTAATAAAGATCCTGACGGAAGCGACTCTCTCCCATTTCATCCTTCAAATCCTTATTGGTCGCCGAAATAATGCGCACATCCACCTTCCGGGGAACACTCTCTCCCAAACGCACTATTTCCTTTTCCTCCAAAACACGCAGAATCTTGGCCTGTACACTCAACGGCATATCCGCAATCTCGTCCAGGAAGAAAGTCCCGCCGTCAGCCTCTTCAAACAGACCCGGCTTGTCACGGTCGGCACCGGTGAAAGCACCCCGTCGATAACCGAACAACTCCGACTCCAGAAGAGTCTCCGGAAGGGCCGCGCAGTTGACCGAGATAAACCGCTTGTCACGACGACCGGAGTTATAATGAATAGCCCGAGCCAGCAAATCTTTGCCCGAACCGGTAGCGCCTTCAATGGCAATAGAGATATTAGAATCAACAACCTGACGCACCTGAGCGAGGATTTCCAACATCTGATGGTTCTGTGTCACGATATTGGGAAACGCGGCCTTCTCCATCAGTTGTGCCTTGAGCCGCCGGTTATCCTCAAGCAGCTTCACCCGCTGCAACTCGGCCGATTTGAAAGCGATCAGGTCCGAGAATCCCACCGCAAAATTGAGCGCATCCTGACTGAAGGGATTAAGCGTATTGTCCCGAGACACCTTGTCCAGATAGATGTAACCGGTGGTGTGATCACTCATCTTAAAAGGCACAACCAACACACTCGCCGTCACATCGGGAATATCCGGGAACAAATCGTTGAGATACGGATCGCGGCGGCAGTCCAGCAAAAGAGTGGGGTCCGACGATGATATTTCCTCGCCCAACAGACGACGGAAATTGTCAGTGAACCGCTTCACCTGCATATCGGTCATTTCAAAAGACGCGGTAACAGGGCTCTCTTCAAAATCAGGGAATACAATAATAGTGCGGTCGGCTCCGGTCCGTTGCTGAAGAATCCCTATTATTTGCCCCATGTGACCGGCCTTGAGATCCCTGATCTCGTCCGGATTGATAAGCCGCCCGAAAGCTCTGAACTCGTTGTCTTCGGAAACGGACAGCGCCACCGCCTGATCGGCCAGCGAGGTCAGGAACTGATTGACCCGGCGCACCTTGGCTTTTTCCGCCAGGGACGTGAAAATCTTCTCAGACCGATTCAGTTTCTTGAAACCGCGCGAGAGATTACCCTGCTGGCAAGCGAATACCCCGGCTCGATACTCGGTTTCGGCCACCCAGTAGTCCAGTTTCAGCTTGCGGAAAATTCTCCCCGCCTGATCAAAAAGACCACGTACCCGGTCACTATCATCAGAAGAACCGTCCGACATCTTCAGATCGGCCAGCGTGAGCAGGGTGCGGGCCAGATCGGACGGATCACCCGCATCATGAGCCACTTCAACCGCCGACTGCGCATATTCCAAAGCATCATCGTATTCAGAGCGCATAGCAAAAGCCCGGGCAATGACACACTGAGCCTGAGAAATTTCCGATTTTTCACCGATCCGAACAGCCAGCTCCAATGCTTTCTGACCGTATTTCATCGCCTCGTCAACATTGTCCAGGGTCAGTTCCACCTCCGCCAGACGACGTCCCGCCTGAGAAACCAGCGATGATTCCGGAGCCAGAAGCCTGCCCTGCCGGTATGCTTCGGTCAGGAACGATTTGGCTTTGTAAGTATCACCTTTCTCCAGCGCCAGTTCGCCGGAGTATTCAAAATATATCACCCGCTCACGTTTAAGATCGTGTTCTTCAATCAGAGTTGCCGCCCGATTCAGGCAGCGCTCGGCAAAGACAAACTCGCGCCGACGTATATGGAGATATCCCTGCGAAAGCAGGTTAATAGCGCAGGAAATCGGTTCGTCGTGCTTTTCAAAATACTCCAGAGCGGTTTTCAACTCCGCTTCCGCGTGCGCCCATTCACCCGAAAGAATGCGGATTCGACCGGCATTACCGGTCAACTGCGCCACCTTACGCTCATCACCCCGGGCCAGCGCAATAGCATCATCGAGAAAACCACACGATGCCCCCAGATCGGAACGGATAAAGGCGATTCGGGCCAACTCGTTCAGAGCATCAACCTGCCCGATCGCATCCGCGGCACGACGGTATGAAGCCAGAGCATCGTAGGCTTTGGTTTCCGCATTTTTCAGATCACCGGTAGAAGAATATGCCTTTGACAGCACCAGCAACACCCGGGCATAACGCCGATTCAAGGGGAAATCGGCCAGTATCTTAGCGCCTCGCAGGCCGAATTCGAAGGCCTGACGGTATTCTCCCTGCGCAAACGCATCGTCGGCCTTCAGGGCCAGATAAAGCCCTAACTGGTAATCGTCTTCAGTAAAATTACTCTCGGAGAGGAGCTGCAACTCCTGATGGGAAGCATCATACTTTCGCTGACGGAACAATTCCTCAATTGCCAAGAGACGGTTATCAAAGGCGAATTTTTGTGAGGATGCAGCCATTTGTGTTATCTCTTCCTGGTTTCGCTTTTGTCCTCAGGTCATCCGAAACCTGATCGATCACTGTTTGTGTCTCGAAGCTCACACTCAACACTCGCATTTAGCAGCCACGTTCGGAATCGGACACGGTCCGGCTAATTGGTGATAATCCAAATAATGACATCCGCAGCCGCATCCAGAATATCCGAGAATTCGAACGATGACCCGTCTCCCTCCTTCGGGCCCTCCGGGGTCTCATCGTTGCTATTCAGGGTATCCTGATCCTGATCCCCTCCCGCAAACGGATCAAAATCATCGCCGCCTTTATCAACATCGACAAGGTCCGCATCCCAGGGATGTTCACCCGAAAAAACCGGCGCTGAGACAAAACATATGGCAAGCAAAACCAACAACAGCATTACTGTTGCCAACCTTCTGCCGTTCATAAACCATACCTCCTCATTATTTTATCCTGACCCTGTCGGCAGGTCGACCATATACCTTAAAAGTCCCCTTGCCTGATCACACCAACCAACTTCGGGCCAGCGCACATTCTGCCACAAGTAGAATAGCAAAAGGTTATCGCCTTGTCAAGCAATATCTTAAGGATCGCAGGATTTGCGCTCAACGGTCTCTTATCCCTCGATTTTGGAACCATCCGAACCCCCGGATCAAGGTTCGATTATCACAACCTATCTTGTATTACTGTAATGAGATAACACGAACGGTTGGTGATTTGTTTTCTATGTCGCGGACCGTGTGAAGGGAATCAGGAGAAGATATCAGCGTTTTCGCACTTTAACTGTCATAATGCGCTGGCCGTCTACCCGGCCGATCTCGAATTCCAGGTTGCGCCATTTGACCTTTGCGCCTTCGTCCGGCACGGAGCCTACCAAGTCGTATATCAGGCCGCCAACCGTGTCCAGATCGTCTTGCTCATGTTCAATATCGAGTTCTTTCTGGAGCTTGTCCACACGGACCGAGGCATCCACCAAATAGCGACCGTCGGAAAGAACGCGGATTTCGGCCTCTTCCGTGTCGTGTTCGTCCTGTATCTCCCCCACAATTTCCTCGAGAATATCCTCCAGGCTGACCAGGCCGGCCACTCCGCCATACTCGTCCACGACCACGGCGATGTGAAGTTTGCGAGACCGGAACTCCCTGAGAAGATCACCGATAACCTTGGACTCAGGCACAAAGAAAGGCGTGCGAAGATAATTGGAGATGACAAACTCCTCGCCGGGTTTGGGCATGTTGCTGAAAATGTCCTTCACATATAACATGCCAATCACCTTATCGATGGTTTCCTCGTACACCGGATAGCGCGAATAGCCCTCGGCCCGCACCAAATCCTGAATAGCGGCGAATCCGGTAGATTTTTCAATCGCCGTTATATCCATCCTCGGAACCATGATCTCCCGCACCTGAGTTTGATCCAGCAGAAAGATCTGGCCGATCATCTCCTTCTCGTCTTCCTCGATAATCGCTTCACCGATACCGGCCTGTTCGGCCAAGGTTTCAATGGCTCGTTCGACAATTTCTTCTTTCTCTTCCTCCGTGACCTTGTCGTCATGCCGGGGGCGGGCAAGGGCCTGGCGATAGAGTCGAACAATCGGCGAAAATACAACATAGATAAAAGTAATCAGCCGAAGATAGCGAATGATCCCTTTGTCGAGAGCCCGCCGAGAAAGGCGCCGAGGCAGATATTCAATAAAGAGAATGTGCAGAATCCACACGACGATCAACCCGACCGGGTAGAAATAGTGCGGATTGGCCCCGGCGTCCGTCACCAGACAATCAATCGCAAGCAACGAACCTACGGTACTGACAATAAGTGAAAACGAACGATAAACAGTGGCGACCTGCACGAAAGCCCGGGGATCACCGGCCAGTTTCATCAACAGGCGCTGACGCCGCTCCGACATCCCCGGCATAAGAGCACGGAAATCATCAGGATCGATGTATGTGGCCAGAGAATAAAGCGACACCACGTACGCCGAAAGAAAAGCCATAACAACGACCAGCAGTGATAGCAGCAGTATCATAACACCCCGGTTTCCTTCAGAGATTGTAAATAGCGGTCCTGCTGTTTTTCCATACGTGCCCTTCCCCGGGCATCAACATGATCATAACCGAAAAGATGAAGCAGCCCGTGGCAGAAAAGACGAAGATATTCTCCCCAAAGTCGGCCGTCGTAGGCCCGGGCCTGAGCCCGCGCGCGAGGGACCGAAATATAGATCTCACCGAAAACAGCCCCGGGCTCGCGCGGAGAATCGAGATTGAACGAGAGAACATCCGTGCTTTTGTCGAGGGAGCGAAACTCCCGGTTCAAAGCGCGCATCTTACGGTCGGTAGTAAAAACCAGATTGATCTGAGCAGGCCAGTCGGGATCGGCCTCCTCCTCGGTAACCATCTCGAACAGATGGCGAATACCGGATATCGGAACTCGAGCGGAAATCTCTTTGTATACAGCCAGCTTCATGAGCCCTTGGGTCCCTCGTCGGGAGCCGGATACCTGACACGGTGATGAAAAACCGCCACCAGAACCTGCGTGAAAGACTCCTTGATACGGGCAAGGTCACGAAGGGTAAGCGGACACTCGTCAAGTTCCCCGGATTGGAAACGATCATTGATAATCCGCTGAATCAATCCCTGAATACGGGCCGGTTTGGGATCATCAAGTGTGCGGCTGGCCGCCTCGACCGCGTCAGCCAGCATGGCGATACCGGTCTCGCGCGTTTGTGGACGAGGACCGGGGTAACGGTATTTCTCGGTTGCCACCCCGTCACCTTCCTGCTCGCGGGCCTTATGATAGAAATACGACATCACCATGGTGCCGTGATGTTCTTCGATGAAATTCAGCACTTCGTCGGGAAGGCCGGCTTCTTCTCCAAGTTGTCTGCCCTTCTTGACGTGCGACGACAGAATCAGCGATGACATCGAGGGAGTCAGCGACTCGTGTTTGGAACGCACACTGAATTGATTCTCGACGAAATACTCGGGAATCTCTATCTTGCCGATATCATGATAATATGCGCCCACCCTGGCCAGCAATGCATTCCCGCCGATTGCCTCGGCGGCGGCCTCGCACAGATTCCCCACCGAAATCGAATGATGGTAAGTTCCCGGAGCCTCGATTGACAGGCGCCGAAGGACCGGATTGTTGAGGTCCGAGAGTTCCAGCAGGGTAATGTCGGTAGTAATACCGAAGAGCGACTCGAAAACCGGAAGTGTCCCGATAATCACCAACACCGACAATATGCTTATCGACAAACCGTAGACCATTTCAGTTAGAATCTCGGCGTTGGGGGTTAGCTTCAAGCTTTCCACCAGGAATATGAGAACGATGTACGCAAGCGCGATAGCGAACATTATGCGATAGAAATGAGAGCGTTTGCGCACCTGTCGCGATGTCAGACAACCGACAAACCCAATCACGGCCGTCAGAAGCGTCAGAGAGAAGCTAAAGCGGTGCATCACCCCCAGCAGCAAAGCCAGAACAATGGTACTCAGAATACCCACCTCGGCATCGAACAAGATCGTAACCATGATGGGCAAAATCGCCACCGGGTAAATATATATCGATTTGAGCCCGAGAAGATTGACCAGATACAGCAAAAACATCTGCAAGGCGAAAACCAGAACAAGAGCCAGAATCTTGGGATTCGACCGGTATATGTCAGGACGGAAGAAGAAAAGGAAAAGATACAAAGCCGTGAAAGCGGCCAGAGCCAGAATAATTCTAGCCAGAGCCGGCAACAAGGCCACGAGACGTCCCTGCCGGGATGCTTCGACCCGCATGATCCGCGCCATTTCATGCAACACTTCTTCCTGGCGCTCGGTTACCTTATGGCGTGCCGAAACGATCACGTCACCGGCATTGACCACCTCTTTGACATTGGACAGCTCGCTGAGTTCTCCCTGAACACGTCGCTCGTGCTCGGCCATGTTAACGGTCAGATTCGGCAGGATGAAATTGCGCCCCACCAGATAGTACAGTTCAACATCGACACCGTCGCGGACCGGGACCTGATTCAGAGCCGTCAACAAACGCGCGTATGCCAGAGGAATATCCAGCACCCGACCACGCTCGTATATGTTCTCCTCGCCTCCTCGCCTGACCAGCACCAGACGGTTTCTGGATTCCGGTAGTTCGGTCAGGCTGCGCAGCACCCCGACCCGGTAAATCTGCGTTTGATATATCTGAGTGAGCGTCTGCAATGCCCGTTGAAAATCAACTTGTCCGGCCAGGGAACGGGAAATGGCGGTCTTGCTAAGCATCGGGAAGCGCTGAGCCAAAGAATCCGTTACCTCAGGGAGCTGTTGAGCCCGGGCAACGCTGTCCGCGGCCCGAAATCGTTCCACCAAACCGAAGAAACTACCCAGGCTATCGATAGCCTGACGGACCACCATCGTATCGGCATCAAGGATATAAGACGTATACTGCCGGACCTGCGCCCGTTCGTCCTTAACTTCATCGTCGCTCTTGTAGATGGAGATCTGGAAAGGCGCCACGATGTCCTCGGACGCAATCTCCCCCCGATGCGGCATGTCCAGCGGATCGTAGAGCACCTCGCCCGGATACAGCACACCGATGGATACGGAAATCGCCAGCAAAATGACGATCTTGGTAGTGCGCGAACGCGCCGTGGGCTGAAGAGTTTGCCGACTTTCGGTCTGAACCTTCAGCAGCTTCTTGATCTTGCGTTTTAGTCGCAGCAGTATAGCAAACATAGGGCGATCTTCCTTGTCGCCTTCCTACTTTTTCCGCCTGGTTTCGTGCCGCTCGTAGGCCTTTATAATGTCCTGAACCAACCGGTGGCGGATGACATCCTTTTCCGTCAGGTACAAAAACTCAATACCGGGTATCCCGGCAAGGATTTTCTGCACCCGAATCAACCCCGAAGCCCGACGCTCAGGGAGATCGACCTGGGTAATGTCGCCGGTAACGACCGCCTTTGACTTCTCCCCGATACGGGTAAGAAACATCTTCATCTGGGCGCTGGTCGTGTTTTGGGCCTCGTCAAGCACCACGAAAGCTTCATTCAGCGTCCGGCCGCGCATGAAAGCCAGCGGCGCGATCTCGATAACACCTATCTCCAGAAGTTTTCTAATCTTGTCCGGCTGGAGCATATCATACAAAGCATCGTAAACCGGCCTGAGGTAAGGGTCGACCTTGGCCCTGATGTCCCCGGGAAGAAACCCCAGCGTTTCCCCGGCCTCGACCGCCGGACGGGTGAAAACGATACGGTTGACTTTCTTGGCCTTAAGTTCGGCCACCGCCATGGCGCAGGCAAGGTAAGTCTTGCCGGTACCGGCCGGGCCGATGGCAAAGACGATGTCGTTTTTGTCGACGGCTTCAACGTAACGGGTCTGCCCAATAGTTTTCGGCTTGATGATCTTCTTGAGCGAACTGGTCAGCAGAGCCTCGGTGGAGATTTCCCCGGCCGGACCAAGTCCGTTTTCCTTAACCATGCTTATCGCATAGTTGAGGTACTGATCGGTTATAAAATCTCCGTACCGTACCCGGGTAACCAGGTCCTGAAGCAGTCGATTGACCTGATCCACCTGTCCCGGCGGACCTTCGATTATCACCGCTTCACCCCGCGCGACTATCTTGACATCGAAGCGTGTTTCGATAACACGAAGGAAGATGTCGTTCTGACCAAACAGCAATCGCTGATCGACACTGGCCACATCAAAGGACAGCGATTTCCTGTCTTCCGGGTCCCTGCTCATACCGGTCAAGGATTATTCCCTCTTAGTAATAGCCAACCCGAGTTCGGCGAGCTGCTCGGCGTCCAGTTCCGACGGCGTCTGGTCCATAAGCGAGGCAGCGTTGGTGGTTTTGGGAAAAGCAATCACGTCGCGGATACTCTCACGACCCAGCATCAGCGAAACCAATCGATCAAGCCCGATGGCGATACCGGCGTGCGGAGGGGCACCATATTCGAGAGCCCTGAGCAGGAATCCGAACATCTTATCGGCGCGCTCATGATCGATCCCCAAAACAGCCAGAATCTTTTCCTGTAATTCACGACGATTTATGCGCTGCCCCCCGGAAGCTATTTCGCAACCATTGAAGACCAAATCGTACTGGGCAGCCCTGACCCGACGCCAGGGATGGTTAATATCGGTCGGCGCCAAAGATGAATCGAAACCTTCGTCGATAAGAGCCAGATCGGTTTCCAGCGGGTGTGACACGATGTTATGCATGGCCTCGAAACGAGACTTCTCCTCGTTGTAGTCGAACAACGGAAACTCCGATACCCAGAGGAATTTGAATTCATCGGATTTGACCAGCTTGTGAGCATGCCCCAGATGAAGCCGGAGTTGTCCCAGAATCCCTTCGGCCTTGAGCGGTTTATCGGAAACGATAAAGAGAGCATCGCCCTTCTCGACACCGGCTTTTTCAACCAGCTTGTCTTTCACCGACTCGCCGATGAATTTGAGAACAGGCGACTTGTCCTCGCTCTCGGTGCGCAGGATATAGGCCAGCCCAAGCGCCCCGTTTTCTTTGGCCAGGCCGGTCAACTCGTCGATCTGTTTGCGCGAATATCCGCCGCCGCCTTTCAGGACAATCCCTTTGACCACCCCACCGGATTTGACATTGTCAGCGAACACCTTAAAATCGCAATCGCGCACGATATCGGAAAGATCGATTATTTCCATACCGAAGCGAAGATCCGGCTTGTCTATCCCCCAGCGGTTCATTACTTCCTGATAACTGAACCGCTCGAACGGCGTAGCCAGTTTCACCCCCAGCACTTTTTCGAAAACAGCCGCCATCACCCCTTCGCTGACTTCCCAGACATCCTCGGGAGTGACAAACGACATCTCCACATCAAGCTGCGTATGTTCCGGCTGACGGTCGGAACGCAAATCTTCATCGCGCAGACAGCGGGCAAGTTGGAAATACTTATCGAAACCGGACACCATGAGCAACTGCTTGAGCAATTGCGGCGACTGCGGCAGGGCATAAAACTTGCCCGGATAAACCCGGCTGGGCACGACATAATCACGCGCTCCCTCGGGAGTGGACCGGATCAGAAGAGGGGTCTCGATCTCCAGGAAACCTACCGAATCCATGTAATTGCGCATGGCCATGGTTGTCTGATGACGCACCCTGAGCGCCTCCTGCAACGGCCGCCGGCGAAGGTCAAGATAGCGATATTCCAGGCGCAGTTTTTCCTTGGCCGTGGTGTCATCGACAATCTCGAAGGGAGGGGTCTTAGACTCAGCAAGGATATGAAATTCCTCGGCCACGACTTCAATCTCCCCGGTTTCGAGCCTGGGATTAACCGTACCTTCGGGTCGCCTCCGAACTTTTCCCTTCACGGCCACGACGAACTCGGAACGCACTCTTTCCGCAACCGCCAGCATTTGGGAATCGAAGTCCTGAGGATTTATAACAACCTGAGTAAGACCGTAGCGGTCACGCAGGTCCAAAAACAAAAGTCCGCCCAGATGTCTGTCACCGTCTACCCACCCGTTAAGACAAACGCTGATACCGGCATCAGAGGAGCGTAACTCGCCACAAGTGTGGCTGCGTTTTAATTCGGTATATGGGGGCACGAGAAGTTTCTTAACCTCCTGCTATTTATAGATTTATCGGTAGAATTCGGCGAATATTGACAACCTTGTGTTTGCGTACATAAGTAAAGGAAATTATACGTTTTACAAGGGGAAGTCAATAGATGCCAGGCCAAAGACCAGACAGTCGACAATTCAACCTTATTCGTAATCACCTGAGCCACAGATAATTAGACCGCACGGACCGGCAATCACAACTTGAGGCATATTCTGCAGAGTGTCGGCCCTGTCGAAAGATTTTCGACTGATATCACTATATCGATCCCGGCCCGACTCGGTCGGGCTACCTGATTCTTGACAAAAGCAAATATGGTAAGTAAACTACATGTAGAGGTTTGCCAGTGGCGACACATGTTGGGGGTTACCCCCTCTGCCCCTTTGGTGTCCCCTGGTAAACCTTAATTTTTCAAAAACCGGCCGGTGACTCTTCCGCTACGGTGCTTCGTTGATAGTCTTGAAGCTGTAGATACGCCACTTGCCTTCTTTCTTGTGCAATCCGAACTTGGTGCGATACCCGTGCGAGGCATCCTTGTCCACGAAGGTTACTTCGACCGTGGCCGTTTCTCCCATTATCTCGGCCTCGTTGACAATCCGCTGCAGACTGAACCACCGTTTCTTGGTTTTACCGTCACCGGTCAAATCGTCAAGAATTTCCTGAGGCGAAACAAACGTCCGCGGCTGGTTAGTTTGCATAGCGTAATCATCGTTTCCGGTACGCATCAGTTCCGCCAGATCCAGCACATGGGCCAGAGCCGCTTTGTCATCTTTTTCCATGGCACCGAACATCGAGATTACAACCTTGCGCGGATCATCACCGGTATCCGCTCCGCCGCAGCCGACTACGATCAAAAGCGCCAGGAACAACGTTCCGGCCGCCTCAGCAATACGAATTCCTCGGATCATGTCCTAAAATCCCCCCGTTAGAGTTATCCTGTGGCTTTCCCCCAGATCCGCCGCCGGAGAAAAAGCGTAGGAGATTTGCATTGAACGTATGTCTATTCCCAGACCGAGCGAAATACCGGCCCAGTTGTCTTCGGAATCATCAGCCCGGTAGTTTTTCCCGAAACTGTTCCAGCCCATCCTGAGATAAAGAGGCTTGAGTTCATAGTATTCGGCCCCGATGGCAAAAACCAGATCGTTGTCGAAGGGCAATATGAGATCGGCCACAAACTGGAGGGGAAGTCCTTTGGGGCGAGCCGAACCGCCACCGCGCACGATAGTGGGCAAACCGTCCTTTTCTTCCTCACCCAAAGAAGACAGTTGCGCCCCGAGATTCTGCAACATCAACCCGGCCGTGTACCGACCGCGATTGCTGGAATACCTGGCCCCGATATCAATCGCCACACCGGTAGCGGAATAATCGTGGACCTTTTCGTAGATAAATTTGGCCGTAGCCCCGAACGAGAACTGATAAGTTCGTTTCATGCCGAAACTGGCCGCGATAAGCAAATCGCCGCCGCCGAAAGTACCGTTCACGTTGCCCAGCAGGTCGGTTTCGGTGAATTCACCGTAGTTGAGATAACTCACGTGAAAACCCAGTGTCTGCCTGTCATTGAGCGGGTGGATGTATCCGACCAGACCCGATTGCATATCGACGAAGTAATTGTGATAACCGAGAATATAGCGTTTCTGCTCGGCCCCGGCCAAACCGGCGGGATTATAATACAGAGCCGTTTCGTCGTCGGCCAGCCCGGTGAAAGCACCACCCATAGCCACCGGGCGTGCCCCGAGGTTGATCTTCAGAAATGAAAATGCACTTGTCCCGGCACTGGCGTTGATGTCTTTGCCCACTACGGTGACCGCCGCCAGCAGAAGCACGAGCAGGGTGCATACGGCAACATAACCCGGACGCATATTCCTCATAGTGTATTCCTGACTTTCTGCACCTTTCGAGAAGTAACCGGCTGTCGACAGGCAGCCTGTAGCCACCGGGTTACCATGATTTCGTCGTCTTATTGATTACCGCTTCCACGAGACGACCGGCGGCCCGTTCCTGACCGATCTCCTCGCTTTCTTCGACGGCGTCATAGACGCCTTCCTGTGTTATATTTTCTCTCCAGATATCCGTCTGGTCCTCGGCATTAACCAGGGCGATCTCGAAATCCATAACGATCTTGTATTCGTCGACCTGATCGTTCTCGTCGTATTTCTCCACCACCCGCCGATAGTCTTTGAGAATTCCCACGAGCAACACCTCGGCGGCCGCAGCCGAGACCACCTTAATGTTACCATCGGCTATGAACTCGTCTACGACCAGTTCCGTCATACGGTCAGCCAGACCGTACTCGGCCGTTTCGTTCTCGAACGGCTCTACCGCAATCGTCTCAATTGACGAGCTTCCCCGGGGGTTGAACGTATATACCCCGCAACCGCCCCACGTCAGCAGGGCCACAAGGCATATGAACAGAACGGTTGGTCCAGACTTCATTGGTATCGTTATAGCTTAAACCGGGCTGAACAGCGGTCGTTCCCGATAAATCAGTTCTTTTTGACCAGCTTTCCTCTTTTCACCACCCGCGAAACCAGGTTAATCCCGTAATGATATGGCAATTCCCGGTAGTCGTTCATATCCCAGATTACCACATCGGCCTGCTTGCCCGGCACCAGGCGACCGATATCATCCTGGCGACTGATAGCCGTAGCGGCGTTAACCGTTATTGCGCTGATAGCCTCGGCGGCCGTAAGTTTCATCTCAAGAACGGCCAGAGTAACTACTATGGCCAATGATTCGGTGAAACTGGACCCGGGATTACAGTCGGTCGACAGAGCCACCACCACGCCCTCTTCTATCATCCGCCGGGCCGGAGCGTATTGCTTGCCCGCCAGAGAAAAGGTGGTCCCCGGAAGCAACACGGCCGCGGTGTTGGAAGCAGCCATGGCCTTTATCCCGGCCTCGGAAGCATACACCAGATGATCCGCCGAAACCGCCCCCAATTCGGCCGCCAATTCGGCCCCGCCGGTCGAGCACAATTCATCGGCGTGGAACTTGAGCTTCAACCCGGCCGCAGCCGCCGCCTGCTGAATACGCCGGGATTCCTCGACCGTGAAAACCTCGTCTTCGCAAAAGACATCGGAAAACTCGGCCAGATTTTCTTTCGCCACGGCCGGGATCATCTCGTTTATGATCAGATCAATGTACTCCCCGCGCTTGTCCCGGTATTCATCGGGAACCTCATGAGCCCCCAGGAAAGTGGGGACCAGATCAACCGGATGCACCAGGTTGCATTCACGGATAACCTCAAGGGTCTTGATCTCCGATTCGGTCGACAAACCGTAACCCGACTTGGCTTCTACAGTGGTAGTACCGTGGACCAGCATGGTGTCGAGTCGTTTAATGGTGCTCTTTTGCAATTCCGCCCGGGAAGCGGCCCGAAGGTCACGCACCGAGGCGCGGATACCTCCCCCGGCCCGGGCGATTTCCATATACGATTTGCCCTGGGCCCGCATCTCGAACTCCACCTCGCGCGTTCGGGCAAAGACAGGGTGCGTGTGCGGGTCGATCAGGCCGGGCGTAACCACGGCCCCGGCGGCGTCGATAACGGTGCAACCCTCGGCCAGCGGGACTCGGCCGCCCACTTCATCGGAAGGACCGACCGCCAGGATTTCTTCCCCGGCCGCCGCCAGTCCGGCGTTTTCGATCAGACCAAGGTCATTCATGGCCGCCCCCACACGAGGCACGGGGCCATCCATAGTGATGAGCTGGCCTATATTCTTGACAAGCAAAGAAGCTTTTTTCTCAGGTGGCATAGGACTAATATATGCTCCGCGATACAAGGGTCAATCGCAAACAGTCCCGAGACTGCGGAGCTACTTTTTCATCATCGGTAGTTTGATTTTGTTTTTCTTCGCGACCTTGATAGCATCCTTGTAACCGGCGTCGACATGACGCATAATGCCGGTGCCCGGATCGTTGGTCAGCACACGATTAAGCCGCAAGGCCATTTCTTTGGTCCCGTCGGCCACTATAACCATCCCGGCGTGAATCGACAACCCAATGCCAACCCCGCCGCCGTGGTGCATAGAAACCCAACTGGCACCCGATACGGCGTTAAGCATACCGTTGAGCAGCGGCCAGTCGGCAATGGCGTCGGAACCGTCCCGCATACCCTCGGTCTCGCGATAAGGCGAAGCCACCGAACCGCAGTCCAGGTGGTCGCGTCCGATCACGATGGGAGCAGCGATCTTGCCGCGCTTTATGTAATTGTTAATAATGTCGGCGAACCTGGCCCGCTCGCCGTAGCCAAGCCAGCAGACACGCGAAGGTAACCCCTGGAAAGGAACTTTTTCCCGCGCCTTGGTGATCCATTGCACCAGCGACTTGTTGTGTTTGAACTCGCGCAGAATGATATCATCGGTAGTGGCGATATCCTCACGCTTGCCCGACAACGCCGCCCAGCGGAACGGACCCCGACCTTCGCAGAACAACGGCCGGACATAGGCCGGGACAAAACCGGGATAACTAAAGGCACTCTTCAATCCGGCTTTCTGGGCCTGTCCCCGAAGGTTATTGCCGTAATCAACGACCACGCAACCGGCCTTATGAAACTTCACCATGGCTTCGCAATGTTTGTACATCGAAGCGTAGGCTCTTTTCATATACTCCTGGGGACGGCTTTTGCGCAGGCGAGCCGCTTCGCTGACAGACAAACCCTGAGGAATATAACCGTTGAGTTCGTCGTGAGCCGAGGTCTGGTCGGTAACGATATCGGGCCGGATACCGCGGCGATAGATTTCCGGGAAAACATCAGCGGCGTTGGCCACCAGACCAATCGAGACAGGCACACCCGAGGCCTTGTGCTTTTCAATGAGTTCAAGGGCCTTGTCGAGCGACCGAACTTTAACATCGGAAAAACCCTGCTTCATCCGCCGGTTGATCCGGGCTTCATCGACTTCGACACAGAGCACCGAGGCCCCGGCCATGGTACCGGCCAGAGGCTGAGCACCACTCATACCACCCATACCGCCGGTAAGAATCCAGCGACCGGTAAGATCGCCCTTGAAGTGCTTGTCGGCAGCGGCGGCGAAAGTTTCGTAAGTACCCTGAATGATTCCCTGAGCGCCGATATAAATCCAACTGCCAGCCGTCATCTGACCGTACATAATCAAACCGAGTTTGTCGTACTCACGGAATTTTTCCCAGGTAGCCCAGTGAGGCACCAGGTTGGAATTGGCGATCAACACGCGCGGAGCGTATTCATGAGTGCGGAATATCCCCACCGGTTTCCCGGACTGAACCAGCAGCGTTTCGTCGTTCTTGAGAGATTTGAGTGATCTGACAATGCCATCGTAGCATTTCCAGTTACGGGCGGCCTTGCCCGAACCGCCGTAGACAATCAACTGTCTCGGTTTCTCGGCGACTTCAGCATCAAGATTGTTGTTGAGCATCCTCAGGGCGGCTTCCTGGTGCCAGCCTTTGCAGGATAGTTTTAGACCGCGAGCGGCCTTTACTGATTTAGCGGGCATGATCGACTCCTCAACGTTAAAACAATAAGCCCGAATATATACAAGGCAACCGATTGAGTCAATCACCGCCGGGACGCGAAGATATCTTGTTTTTGTTGCTTCGCGGTCGCATTCGCCATATAGCTTCTTCATGGCAAGAATTCAGAAACCTCCGAAAGGACGATTGATCGTCTCGATCATATATTCTTCATGGGACGGTCTGGCCGATGCTCTTAAAATGCTGGAACGACAGTTTGGCCGGATCGATTGCGAGACTATGGAAATTCCTTACGGAGGCAATCAATACGCCGAGGAGATGGGCCATAATCTTCAACGCCGTTTCTACTCGTTCGACCGGCTCGTCGAACGCGATTGTCTCCCGGACGCCAAGGCAACCTGTGCGAAGATCGAACGGCGGCTGGGCGATCTGGTCGGTGATTTCGCTTTCCGCACCGTCAATATCGACCCCGGCGTGGCCACCACCGAAAACGTGATCATGGCCTCGCACCGCGAATTCAACCACCGGGTATATCTCACCGATGGTGTTTTCGCCGAGCTTACACTGGTGTACGCCAAGAACCGCTTCGTCCGTCTCCCCTGGACCGATCTGGACTTCTGCCAGAAAGAAGCCCTCGAGTTCTTCCACCGGGTACGTCAGTCGTTCGAACTGCTCGAGGAACCATCGGTCCGACAGAAAGACACGGCCTGACTTGCTCATGCGCCCGTCAGATGAAGTATTTTCTGTCTTTACCCGAACAGATCAAGGAATTACCATACAGCCGCGTCATTGAGAACTACGGGAACCGATAGTGGCATAATGTTGTCAAAGGTAATGTAATGGACAAATTCGTAATTAATGGCGGGGCGACTCTCAAGGGAAAAATCAATGTGGACGGCTCGAAGAATGCGGCCCTCCCGATAATCGCCAGCGCTCTTTTGATAGATAAAGGCGAAACGACCATCCGCAACGTTCCTCCGCTGCGAGATATCGCCACGATGAGCGACGTGCTCAGACAACTCGGCGCGAAAGTAGCCTACGACGTGAGAGAGCAGGTTGTAACGATCAACGCCGAAGACGTCGATCAGACAACAGCCCCCTACGAATTAATGCGGCAGATGCGGGCATCGTTTCTGGTGCTGGGGCCCCTGCTGGCCCGTCTGGGCGAGGCCCGGATTTCGCTTCCCGGAGGATGTTCCCTGGGAGCTCGGCCGGTCGACTATCACATCAAGGCCTTCGCAGCCATGGGCGCGTCTATTAAGGAAGAAGGCGGATACGTTGTGGCCAGGGCCAAGCAGCTCCGTGGCGGCTCGCTCTATTTCGACAAACCGTCCCATACCGGAACCGAGAATATCCTCTCGGGGGCTGTGCTGGCCGCCAACCGAACAGTGCTGACCAACGCCGCCTGCGATCCCGAAGTCACCGACGTGATTGAGTTTCTCGTCAAAGCCGGAGCCAAAATCCATGGCGCCGGCACCCCCAACCTGGTCATCGAACCGGTGAAACATCTCAAGGCCGTCGATTTCACCGTGCCCTCCGACCGCCTGGTCGCCGGGACCTATATGTTCGGGGCCGCCATAACAGGCGGCAATGTCGAAGTGACCGGGGTTCCGCCGGATCGATTGACAGTGGTCATCCACAAACTGACAGAGATGGGCTGTCGTATCGAGTCGGCCAAAAACAGCATTACCGTCAAAGGTCCGAAACGACCCGCCCCGGTAACGGTCACCACTTTTCCTTACCCGGGGTATCCGACCGATCTGCAAGCCTGCCTGATGGCCACGGCGTGCACGGCTTCCGGGACCTCGCAGATAAAAGAAACCGTATACGCAGACAGGTTCTCTCATACCATGGAACTGCGTCGTCTGGGAGCGGATATAACGGTATCCAGCGGTGAGGCCCTTGTCAACGGCGTGGAAAAACTGCATGGGGCCAGTGTCATGGCGCCCGATATCCGGGCCGGGGCCGGGCTGGTGCTGGCCTGTCTGGCTGCGTCGGGCCGTTCGGAAGTCCTTCGGGTATATCATATTGACCGGGCTTATTATAAACTGGAAGAGAAGTTGTCATCGCTGGGAGCCGATATAACAAGGGTAGAATAGTCGAGTCGTTCTGCTGAACAGCATATCGTCCGGCCCGTTACACCGGTCCCCGGGGCGACACTCCAGAGGAGGGCAAAGCCCAACATTTCAGGACGATCAACCGTCAGTTGATAAGGATGTGGTGTTTCATGAGAAAACTGTCAGCACTGATCATATTCATACTCGCAATTCTGACCGTGCAGACCTGCGCCCAGGAGGTCTATTTTGGCAAGAACAAGGTGCGGTATAAAGAGTTCTACTGGAATTATATCCAGACACGGCACTTTGACATATACTTTTACGAAGACGCCTACGCCACGGCCAAGTTTGCAGCCACCGTCATGGAGGCCTCGTATGTGGAGATCAGTAACGAACTGAATTACCGCATCCAGCGCCGGATTCCCGTTTTCATTTACAACTCGCATAACGATTTTCAACAAACGAATATCATTTCGTCGATGCTCAGCGAAGGCGTGGGCGGCTTTACCGAAGTTTTCAAAAGTCGCATCGCTATTCCATTCAGCGGCTCGTACGAAGATTTCCGGCATGTCCTGCATCACGAACTTACCCACGCGGTGTCTTATGACATGCTCTACGGCAACTCGCTCTCGTCGCTTCTGTCGCGGCAGCGCCTGTTCAACATGCCCCTGTGGCTGGCAGAAGGTTTCGCCGAATACTCCTCACGACACGGCTGGGACTACGAGTCCGACATGTACGTCCGCGACGCCACCGTCAACGGTTACCTGGCTCCTCCTCAATATCTCGGCGGCTTCATGGCCTACAAGCAGGGACAGGCAATGATCAAATACATCGCCGACCGCTACGGTGAAGACAAGCTGGGCGAGCTTTTCCGGATGGGTAAAATTCACCTGACCATGGAGAAGGTATTCAAAGCCGTTCTCGGTACCAACGAAGAGGAATTTTATAAAGACTTCTCCCGGGAAATGAAACGGCGTTACTGGCCGTCGCTGGCCAAACGGAAGGAAGCCGACGAAATCGGCAAGCCCCTGACCCGCGCCCGTGAAGACGGCTCCTATTACAACGAAATGCCCGAGTTCTCACCCGATGGTGAGAAAATCGCCATATTCACCGACCGTTCGGATTACACCGAAATCGTCCTGATTTCAGCCAAAGACGGAAAAGTACAGGAGAAACTGGTCAAGGCGCAGCGCTCGGCCGACCTGGAATCGCTGCATTCATATCTTTCCGGCATGTCGTTTTCGCCCGACGGCCGCAGCCTGGCCTTCGTCGCCAAATCAAAAGGAAAAGAAGCCATTTTCCTGCTGGACGTTGAGAAGAAAGAGGTTTACCTCAAGAAGCGGCTGGATTATTACAACGTGGTCTCCCCCGTATGGTCACCGGATGGCAAAAAGATAGCTTTCTCGGCTCTCGATTCCCACAAGCGCGACCTTTACGTTTATGACATCGAAAGCGACGCGATAAAGCAAATTACCGATGATCGATTCGACGATGTAGAACCCGACTGGCTGCCGGACTCGGATGCCCTGATCTTCGCCTCCGACCGTCCTCATCCGGAAAACCCGGTCATGGATAACGCGGGGCATCCTTATGTCAACACAGAAGGCGCCTTCATGCCGGGCGATTTCGAGTATGGAACTTACAATCTCTTTCGGGTGAATATCGGCACGGAGATCGTTTCGCCGGTCGATGTCGGCCCCGGTCAGAACCGCAAACCGAAAGTTGCACCCGACGGTCACAAAATCGCTTTCGTTTCCAACCGTAACGGTATCGACAACATCTATATCGGCTATCTGGACAGCCTCAGATATTTCGCGGTCACCGACATACTCACCGGTGTGCGGGAGATATCCTGGTCACCGGACGGGGACGAACTGGCTTACTCGGCTTTCTTCCAGGGAGCATTCGACATCTTCATGCTCAAGGAACTGATCCCGCAGGGTGACAGCGGCGTGCTGACTCTTACTGATTTCGCTTCGGGAAAATACGACCTGCTGAAACGCCCCCTGGCCGACCTGGGACCACCGACGAAAACAGAAAATGATGCCCCCAAAAATAAAGACCTGACCGAATCGGAACCGCCAGATAATTCCGATTCGTCGGACGTCGAGCAAACCGACGGGACCGAGGAGACAACCGACGATAACGACGAAGATCAAACCGAGGTGGTAACCGAAACCGGCGTGTACGACGATGAATTCGTATTCGTCAGCGAGGCCGATGACAGCATTCTCGATTCGGTGTTGATTGACATCGCCGACGACAGCCTCTTCGCCGCACCTATGGAAGAACCGGAATCTTTCGACTCGATTCCCCCCATGCTGCCCAGCGGCGAGTACCAGATTCACAGCTACAAAGTAAAATTTACGCCCGATTACGTGGGCGGCGGGTTCTCGTACGACACTTTCTTCGGAATGCGCGGCCAGTCGTACTTCGTGTTCTCCGATTACCTCGGCAACCATCAAATCTACCTGGCCACGGACCTGGTCAACACCATCGATCAGTCCTACATCCAGGCTTACTATCTCAACAACAAGAAACGGACCAACCTGGGCGCCGGACTTTTTCATTCCAAGAGCTATTACGTAGACAACAATGACTTTCTGTTTTCCGACCGTTTCTACGGCCTGCAGGGTTTTGCCCGGCGACCTTTCTCAACTTTCAGTCGACTGGAATTTTCCCTCTCCCAGTTTTTCATAGATCGTAAATACTACGACCGCAACGCCGGAGACACACGCGAAAACCGATCATCCAAAGTAACCATACTCGCCGCCTCGTGGGTGTTCGATAACGTCCTGTGGGGAGCCACGGCTCCCGTCAACGGCCGACGGATGAAGATTTCCATAGACGGCGGCATTAACCTGTTCGACTCCGACGACGTCGATTTTCAGTCAATCGGTTTCGATTTCCGTAAATACTGGCATTTCAGAAAGACCTTCTCCATGGCCTTTCGCATCGCCGGCGGAGCATCATTCGGCGGTACCCCCAAACAGTATTTCCTCGGTGGTACAACCAACTGGATAGGCACGCGAACACTGGACGCGAAAGTATACGACGTCGAGAACCTGTATTTTGCCGATGTCGTCACGCCGTTGCGCGGCCAGAAGTATTACGATCTGTCCGGTGACCGTTTCGGGCTGATCAACTGGGAATTCCGTTTCCCGCTCATCCAGTATTTCGCCATGCGTTATCCCCTCCCTATCGTACTGGGTAATATCACGGGGGTGGTCTTTACCGACATCGGTGCCGCATGGACGGGATCGAACAACACCTGGGACGATGTCAAAACGGGTTTCGGTTTCGGGGCTCGTATGGATCTCTTCGGACTGGTGTTGCTGCGCTATGACCTGGCCTGGTCAACCGACTGGGAAACAGTGTCCGATAAGCCGACGTCATACTTCTCGTTCGGCGCCGACTTTTAGTGACAAAAGGGAGCCGCTCCCCGTCGTCACCGCCGCCATACCATCGATGTTTCCCGAAATACAAAAGAGTCGCGACCGGGTCAACCGTTCGCGACTCAATTCAAAGCCGAGATCATATCAAACGATGGCAACATTCATACAGGTCTGATCTCTTTAGCTTTGCGCATTGAACAGTACGTTCGTCGAAAACATAACTCCACGGTCCCGGATGTCAAGAGAAAAATGCACTCCGACAAGACAGTTCGTCGGAGCGAAGAGAAGGCGACAACCGCCACCACGGCTCGCGGATCGGGAGATAATGGTAAAAGGCGATCTATTTTTTTCGACCGGGCGTCGTGCGCCGACGCTGCCGCCCGGACCGGTTGTTCCCGCCGTCATTATCTTCCGACTTCTTCTGCCGGACTTCGTCTCGACCGAAGCGCTCGTACATTTCGGCCATGGTGCGAAGTTTCCGGTCGGCTTTGTCCATCACGGAACCGGCCGTGAAGCCGCCCCTGGGCAGGCGATGTCCGCCCGGCACACCGGTGAGAATGGTAATACCTTCACTGATGGTCTTGATGGGCCAGATATGGAACTTGCCGTTCCTGACGGTTTCCATGATGTCGGAACGCAAAAGAAGATCCTGAACATTCTGGTAAGGTATTATAACCCCCTGATGCCCGGTGAGGCGGCGCCGCTTGCAAACGTCATAGAACCCCTCGATCTTCTCGTTCACGCCCCCGATCGGCTGGATCTCGCCTTTCTGGTTAACCGACCCGGTAACGGCGATGCTCTGCTTGATGGGCAAACCGCTCAAGGAAGAAAGAATGCCGTATACCTCGGTCGACGAGGCCGAGTCACCGTCGACACCGCTATAGGACTGCTCGAAACCGATTGACGCGGACATCACCAGCGGTTTATCCTGGGCAAACATGTAACGGAGAAAACCCGTCAGAATACCCACACCTTTGTTATGAATAGGTCCCGAGAGGTCGGCGTCGCGCTCGATGTTGATCACGCCGGCTTTACCAAGCGCAGTGTTAACCGTAATACGGGTGGGGCGACCGAACTGGAATTCCCCCATGTCGTAGATGGACAGACCGTTTATCTGACCGACTTTGGCCCCCGACGTGGACATCATCAGGACGTCATGGTCGATCATTTCCTGAATTTTGTCCTCGACCAGATTGAGACGCCCCCGTCGATTGAGCACGGCCTTGAGCACGTCGCGGCGTTCCACTCTCCTGGCCCGGCGTTGCCGGGCGCAGAAAGCCGCCTCGCGAATCAGATCCGTCAGCATGGTAAAGCGTAAACTCAGCTTGCCGCGATGACCGGCCAGACGACGGCCATACTCGACTGTCGCCTGCATGCCGGACAAATCGAAGGTCGGCAGCCCCTCGTTGTCGATCACCCGGCGAATGAACTGATAATAGTTGCGGACATTCTTGCGGTTGTACTCCATGACGGTATCGAATTCAGCCTTGACCTTGAAGACTTTTTTGAAATCCTCGTCGTAGTACCACAGCAAATTGTACACGTGAGCATCGCCGATCAGAACAACCTTCACTTTGAGGGGAATCGGCTGCGGCTTGATACCGGACCCCGCCATCATATAAAAGGGATCATAACCGGTTATTTCCAGTTCGCCATTACGGAGCGCCCGTTTCAGCGGTACCCACACCCCCGGTTCGGTAAGCACATCAAGAGCGTTCATAACAAGATAACCGCCGGCCGCCTGCAACAGTGAGCCGGAGAAAATCCGCGTAAAATCGGTGCGCCAGATACCGAAACGATCCACCACTCGCTCAAGTGAACCGAAAAGATTTTTGTAAGAAGGCGATTTCTCAATGATTATCGGCACTCCATCCCATTGCGTGCTGTCGCGCAGGAGATTGACCGAGAACTCTTCGAAAGGTTCCCGCTTGCGAAAAGCCGGCGGTTCTTCCTCACCCCGACGCGGTCGGGCTTCCTGATAACGATCAAGATCACTCACCAACGCTTCCTCGACCTGCTCGAGATAGGCCACCACGGGCTCGTCGGCATACCGCTTCTTCAGCAGGTTAACCTTGTCGGCAACGAGGGGAGCAACCATGGAATAGTTGAGCTTCTCTATAGCCTCTTCGAGTTTGGCGCTGAGTTTTTTCGTCTCGACAGTGGTTATATCGAAATCGCGACGCAGGCTGTCCCATTTGCGCCGTATGTCATCAAGCTGCGCCAAAGCGAACTTGCCTTCTTTGGCCAGCCGCTCCAGTCGCTCCAGAGAGGTTGGTTCACCATCGATCAGGGGCTGAATCTCGTTTCGGATACTCAACCCGGCCTGGATTTGCACCATCACGAACCCGGCTTTGGTGAGTTTTTCTTCGAAATCGCCAACCAGTTTCTTCTGCCGTCCCTCGAACTCACGCACTACCCGACTCTGCCGGTCCTTGTAATCCTCCGAAAGGAATATCTTCGGAACCACTTTGCGCAGTGAGTTGATCAGGTACTCCATATCGCGCTTGAAACGTTTACCATCACCGGATTTGAACACCAACGGCAGGGGGTTATCGACGTTCTTGAAATTGTTCACATAGCATACGTCGTGAAGGTCCGGTTTGCGTTTCTCGAGCTGTTCCAGCAAATGACTGATAGTAGTGGTACGACCGGTCCCGGGAAGCCCGGTCACGAAAATATTATAGCCCTTACTTTCGACATGCAGCCCGAGCCGAATAGCTTCAATCGCCCGTTGCTGACCGATGATCTCACAACATGGTTCGAAATCGTCCGAACAGCGGGCTGAACCGGTTTTGTAGTTTACGGAATAATCAAGGTCTTTGAATTTCAATTCACGCGGGGTGCTGGTTTTGCGTTGTTTCGCAGCCGGCATACGGCATCCTCCATAGAACAGAGTCGATAGTCTTACCAATATAGAAGTGCCCCCCGGGGAATCAAACGCAAAAAAAACAACAGCCAAGAAACATCCCGACAAGCCCATTTTCCCGACAGCCCCTCCATTTGGTTAAATGTCTTTGGCCTCAACGCTCCGGGCATCGCCAAATGACCGAACGATTTGTCGAATCGTCGATTACGCATCGGCCGCCGAGCCGACCCGGACACGGCCGAAGGCTCACATCTAAACGGCCGAGGCGGCTGGCATGCCATTATGGCAGAACAACCCCGTGAAAATCATGGCCTGATCCGGATAAAATCAGGAAAATCCAAAAAAAAAGCTATTTCGATAAGCTGTTTCGGGGCATGAGATTAACCGAAATCGCGGCCGTAAGACACTGATATGCAATAAGTTAAATTAACTTGACAGTATTTTTTGAAGTCTTATATATTGGCAATGCTGCTCTTTAGCATTGCGCATTGAATCGGCGGTATCGTCTAGTGGTTAGGACAGGTGGTTCTCAGCCATCAAGCCGGGGTTCGATCCCCCGTACCGCTAAAAGCAGTCGGGTAGTCAGTAACACCGATCCCTGTGGGTGTTGCAGGCTACCCGATTCTTATTGTATGCCGGAATGCTTTTCCCCGCTCGGCAACTGTCCTTGCGAACATCCAACAATTTGTCTACCCTCGCTTCTGATTTGAAGACCGGAGTTTTGATACTGTGAAGCTGCGAGAGCTGCTGCAAATACCCAATCTGCTGAGCTTGTCTCGTATCCCCCTGGGAATAGTCGCCGTTATCGGCTTATCGCAAGAGGGCCCGACAGCTCTGATATTTACGGTTGGAGTAGTGATCATAGCAGGTCTCTCCGATGGTCTCGACGGTGCTCTGGCGCGTCGGCAAAACCGCGTAACGGCGCTGGGAATAACACTCGACCCCGTTGCAGACAAGGTATTCGCCGGGCTTCTGGTCCTGGGCTTGATTTTCTACCGCGATTTTCCGGTCTGGATGGCGGCAGCTATCATAGGACGAGACCTGCTGATTCTCGGGGGCGGGATAATACTGACGACGGGACGCCATATCAGCCTGCCGTCGAACCTGCCGGGGAAATACTGCTTCGCGGCCATTGTCATATTGCTGGGCAGTTACATCCTCAGATTCGATTTCGGCATTACGCTGATGACGATCATTACCCTGATTCTTCTGATTGTGTCGCTGGCCGCATACGCGCGGGTCTTTTATCTAACGATGCGCGGAAAAATCGTACCTGCGTTCCGCGACTCTCGCTGGAAGAAAACTATCCGAACAGGACTGGTCGTGCTGGTTTCGGCGGTTTATGCGGTACGTTATTTCCTTGATGTAATGCGGTAAGACACACTACTCGATCCCGGAACAACCGCAGTCATGCTAATCACCCTGATCAGGCAGGCCCTGAAGATGGGTCAGTAACTCATCGTCGGGCAGGCGACCGGACTCATGCAAACACCAGCCGACCTGATTGACCAGCCGGGCCACGGCCTCGAAATAATTGAACTGGATTGCGATAGCCTCAAGGTGGGCGTCGCGATCCCGGTTCAGACCGTCGATAAGATCGGCCATCGGGCGTTGTCCGATCTCGTAACCATCTATAATCATATCAACATATTGAGTCGCCAGTTCGGCTGAGCGGGCGGTCAACGGGCGGACCAGAATCAGTTCGAGCAAACGCTCCAGTTGAACTTCAAGACGGGCCGTGGTTTCAAAATAGGTATTGTCCCTGCGGTACTGCTGTTCGCTGAGTTCGGCTTTCAACCGACGGCGCTCTTTGAAACGCTTCCCTCCCAGGAAAAGGGGAAGATCAAGAGTGGCCCCGACCGACCAGGTGGCGTGTTCCTCTTCGAACCACGGCGTTGTCGACCATTCATCGGCCAAATTGAACGAGGCCTGCAAACCGACTTGAGGAGTAAAACCGGCCATGTTTCGAGCCAAGCGGGTTTGTCGGAGAGCAAGTTCGGCGCGATCCCGTTCTATGATCGGATTCGTTGCCAGCAACTGACTGACAAGAAAATCAACAAGGTGCCGCTTCTCGGTTTCGTTGTGGCTCAACTGGCGGAGCCGGGAATACACACCGTAAATCCTGTCCTGATCGAACGGGCTCTCTTCCAGCACAAAGGGCGTTTCCCCGGGACGACCCAAAAGGGTATTGAGGAGTATCCGGGCGATTTTCAGATTCAGTTTCGCCTCGGCGACAGATTGCGTGGCTCGCAGCCATTGATCTTCCAAACGCAACGCATCCGCAACATCGGTGATATCCAACTTCTCCTCGACACGGGCCAGTTGGAGGCAGCCTTCAACCCGGTTGCGATGAGCGGACTCGATCAGAAGGGAATAACGCGCTTGCAGGTAATTGGCATAGGCGATAACAACCCCCAATTCGAGATCAAGAGCCGCCTGCTGCTGATCTATGCGGGCCAGATCCCGATGGCGGGAAGCCAGTTCAATCGTGCGAACCGTCTCCAGCGAAAGGAGGGATTGCCGCAGGACCAATGACGCCCGGTAGCGGTCGTTATCATAACGATTGTCGTTGTGGACGGTGTTGTCGTCGAAGTGAAAGGCTGCGGCGTCAAGACCGATTTGAGGCAGATATTCGGACCAGGCTTCACCGGCCGCCGCGGCCGCCGCCGCCAAAACATCATAGCGAGCCAGATAACCGGGATTCTGGGTCAGGGCACGGTCGACCGCTTCGAGCAGGGACAATCGCTCTACTTCTTCACCCGGCGGACCTTCGACCACATCCGCGGATAACCAAAGATCGTTGTCAACCGCCGCTCCCAGCACGGTGGCTGCGAATTCGTTGACCGCCCAGCCCGGCTGTTCAGGGAAAGCCACGGGCAAATCGGCCGGAGTATCGCCCTGCATAATCCGTATTGTCTTCCAGACGTAGTACAAGGCCGCCGCGCGAATGTCCTCTCCCCCGCCGCCGACCAGAGCACCAAGCTCGACGATATCCTGCCCCTGACTGGACAAAACATCTATCCGATCACGCATGGCCATATTCATGAACTGTCTGATCTTGGTGTCGTTACAGCCCCACATCGGCGAGACATACAGAGCGTCGACCTTATCTTTCAGGCCGTTGTAAGCCTTGAAAAAAGCATAGGTCCCTTCCAGATCATACCCCTCGGCCGTTATCACCTCAAAATGCTCCCGTTTGCCTATAGAAGCTATCGAATCGATAACAGGCGCGGCACTCGTATCGGCCGGAAAAATCAGCACCCCCAGTTTCCTGACTTTTGTAAGCTGTGTCAGCAATTTGAGGTCGGTTTCGATTTTCCTTGTCCGAACCCGGACAGTCAAATTCGGCACGATTGGTCGCCCGGTGGAATCGAGAAGACCTTCAAGTTCCGGGGCGAAACGAAAGGCCGCAATAATGGGACGGTCGAAACCGGCCGCCAGCAGGTCCTCGACCGTCCAGGGCCCGATAGCTAAAACCATATCAATCGACCGATCAGCCGCCAGCTCGGCCGCCATGACCCGAGAGCTGTCACGATTCCACGAAGCGGATTTGAAACCGTTGGGAGGAAAAGTAACCGTGTAACCGTCCGGCATCAGGCCCGTCAGTTGGCGGCGATAATGATACCGCAGTGCGGCATGGGCGGGGTATTCACCGGCTTCGAAGAAACCGACAGACACCGTCTTATCCGGTGTCCCAACCGGCCCGGCAACAACCGGCGAAGAGAACAAAACAATAGCCAGAACAAACCGAATGACTGATCTCATCAAAATCGTCACTCCAAAAATCAGGAACCGCAACGAATCGAAAAAATAGCGAAACCTGATTACATTATAAAGGGAATTTTTCCGCAGTCGGACTTCAACGGCAGGAACAGACGTCAGGGGGCAACGCTGACCTTCCCGGCGGCGTCTTCGATAGCTTCGACAAGAGCCGCAACCCGATACGGTTTGGGCAGAAATGAGGTAAAATCGACCAGATCCGATGGAATATCGTCTTTGCTCATGGGATTACCGGACGAAAACACGGCCGGCAAATCGGGCACGAGACGACGCAACCGGCGCAGGGTATCGACCCCCGACAATTCTTCCATGGAGTAGTCGATAAGAACTACCGCAACGGCGTCCGGGTTTTTATCTAATTCTTCTATCCCGTCCCATCCATTCGAGCACAGAATCACCTCGTGGCCGGCATGGTCAAGGATTTTCCGGGCCAACAACTGGATTGTCTGATCATCATCGATTACCAATACGGTCACGGCTTTTTCCTCTCAAACCCGGGCCGGACAACGCGGACCGGCCGGTTCGTCCATATTCTGATCCGCATTAATGTGAGATCGGCAGTGCCCCTGACTTTTTTAAGGGCATTTCCGAAAACAGCCGATATTTGTTTTGACAAAGACCGGTAAAACGACTATTTTTGTAACAAAATCGGTTATAGCACCGTAGTACGTTTATGCATATTTAACCTGCAACGGACAAGGAATGCACAAATGACTAATTCGCGCATTTATATTTGCATTACACCTAATGGTGTAGTCCGTCGTGGGCGAGGTGTACCCGGTTCATAAGCAAAGTTACGTTACATATGACAACCGCACCCGCCGCGACCCAGAAGCTCGGCGGGGTTTTTGTTGCCCGTCGACCCGGAAGAAACAGAGACGTAAACAGTTACTTTGCAGGGTAAGGCAATGACCAGTGATTTTTATGAAAACGAACAAGTTACACAGGCAGAAGCGGATATAGGTACGCGCCGGGCTTTTAGCCGGTTGCTGCCTTTTCTGAAAGAGCATCGCAAAAGACTGCTGTTCTCCTTCGGTCTGCTTGCCACTTCGACCCTTCTCTCATTGTGCTGGCCGATTCTTCTGAAGAACGCCATCGACGGTCCGCTGGTGCAGAAAGATTTTTCCGGCCTGATCTGGCTGGCCGCAGCCATCGGTATTATCCAGATCATAACTGTCGTAACGCAGTATTTCCTGCGGGTCAAACTGGAGACAATCGGGCAGGACATAATGCTGGCACTCAAGCAGAAGCTGTTTCATCACATGCTGACGCTTGATATCGCTTTCTTTGATCGTAACCCGGTGGGGCGACTCATGGCCCGGGTGGAATCCGACACCGAAGCCCTGAGACTCCTGTTCACGAACACCGTGTTGCTGGTGCTGGCCGATTTTATCATGCTGATCGGTATATACGGCGTTTTGTTCTACTACAACTGGCGACTGGCCGCTATTCTCGTAAGTATTATCCCGGTGCTGGGCCTGCTCATCTGGATTTTTCATAAAATGACCACGCCCCGCTTTCTGGAAGTACGCAAGCGAATGGCGGAGGTAACAGCAACACTGACGGAGTTCCTTCACGGAATGTCGATTATCCAGATCTTCCACCGGGGTGAATATGCACGAGGCCGGGTATTTCGGGCGAATAAAGACAAGTTCGACGAGGACGTTTACGTCAATATCGCCGTCTGCCTGTTCTTCAATACGGTATTCTTTTTCGAGTACGTCAAGATCGGCCTGGTACTTCTGCTGGGACATCGTTTCGGTCTGACGGCCGGTGAGATGGTTTTGTTTCTGGTGAATATCTGGCGTTCGTTCGAACCGATCTTTCGAACGTCCGAGCAATTGGCCAATTTCCAGAAAGGCATCGCCGGAGCCAAACGCATCTTTGCACTACTGGCCACCAAGCCCAAACTGGTCGACGCCCCAACACCCGTTCCGTGGCCCGGTCTGAAGGACGGCATTCGTTTCGAGAATGTCTGGTTCTCGTACGGCGGTGACAACGAGTGGGTGCTCAGAGATGTAAGTTTCGACATCCCGGCGGGCGGCCGAGTAGCCCTTGCGGGCGTGACCGGCGGTGGCAAGACAACCGTTATTTCGCTCCTGCTACGCATGTACGATCCCCAGAAGGGACGTATCACGGTCGACGGGGTGGATATTCGTCAGATTTCGCTGGCCGAGTTGCGTCGCCGTTTCGCCCTGGTGTTGCAGGATATATTCCTGTTCCCGGGTGATATCGCGGCCAATATCAGCCTTGAAGCCGAGGAGATAAGTCGCGAACAGGTAGTAGCCGCAGCCCGGACAGTGGCCGCCGACCGGTTCGTCGAGCGACTGCCCGAGGGATACGGCACCGAGGTTTCGGAGAAAGGGGCCAATTTCAGCCGCGGCGAGCGACAGCTTTTATCGTTTGCGCGGGCCCTGGCTTTTGACCCGGAAATTTTAGTGCTGGATGAAGCAACCAGTTCGGTCGACCCGGCAACAGAGCGGACTATTCAACAATCGTTGAAAAAGCTCATGGCGGGCCGCACCTCGCTGGTGATCGCCCATCGTCTGTCGACCATTCTCGACGTCGACAAGATCATGGTTATTCGCCGCGGTGAAATAGTCGAGCGCGGCACTCATACGGAACTGTTGTTGCAGAACGGCTACTACTCGAAGCTGTTCCACCTGCAGTTCAAGAACAAAAACGGAGCACTCGGTAATGTTTGATAAAATACGGTGGTTCTGGCGTTTCTACAGGGGGCATTATTATGTTCTCGCGGTTCTGGTCATCCTGACGCCGGTCCAGACCCTTTTCCAGGTAACAGTCCCGCAGCTATTCGGCTTTACCGTCGACTTTCTGGATACGGGACAAGTGCCGGACAAATTCCTGGCCTCGCTGATCACACGGGCCGGAACGGAACTGGACCTGACCCCGGTGGCCAGTTTCGGCGCGGCTTTCATCCTCATGGGATTGGTGGCCAGCATCCTGTATGCTTTCGTGCAATCGCACCGGGCCTGGATGAACATTAAGCTGGAATGGAAATTTCGCCAGGATGCCTTCGACCGCATGACTTACAAGGGGCCGGATTTCTTCAACCGTTTCCGGACCGGCGATCTGGTCACTCGCATGACCGATGATGTGGCCGAGAAGCTGTCCTGGTTCGCCTGTTCGGGCATATTTCGGCTTTACGAGGCGCTGCTGGTCATCGCCTTCGTGCTGACCATGATGATCAATATAGACCCGTGGCTGACGCTGTGGACGGCCGGGCCGCTGCCGATTCTGGTGTTGATTTTCTTCAAGACCTCATCGGCTCTGGATCGGCGCTATGACAACCTGCAAAAGCGCATTTCGCTGTTCAATGACGTCATGGAAGCCTGCTTCTCGGGCATACGAGTCGTCAAAGCGTACGTGCGAGAGACAGCACAACGGATGAAGTTCGACCGGGCAGCCGGTGAACGACGCCAGGCCGAAATCGACTCCGTCATAATGGCCACGGTTGTCGACTCGATGTACATGTACATCTGGCAGTTCGCCATGGTGATTGTTCTGATCATCGGAGGTTACAAGGTAATATCGTCGGACCTGTCGGTGGGAGCCATGGCCACGTTCATCTACTACGTGGTTTACCTGGTCTTCCCGATGTTCGATATCGGTCAGTTTCTGGTGAAGTCGCGCCAGTCAGCAGTATCCATCGACCGTCTTCAGGAACTGGAGAAAGTTCCGCCAATGGTCACCGACGACGGGACAAACGACCATCAGACGAAACTCGAGGGACGACTGGAATTCTCGGGAACCTGTTTCACTTTCCCGAACTCAAAGCGAAAAATCGTCGACGATATCTCGCTGGAGGTTAAACCGGGCGACACCATAGCACTGGTCGGTAAAGTCGGTTCCGGCAAAAGCTGGCTGGTGAACATGGTCCCCCGTCTGGTCGATCCTACCGGCGGAACCGTCCGGCTGGACGGTCATGATCTGCGTAAGTTTCGGCTGGCCGACCTGCGTCGCGTGATCGGATACGTACCGCAGGAACCGGTGTTGTTCAGCGATACACTGCGCAATAACATCCTGCTCGGACGGGACGATATTTCGGACGAACTGATCGCGTGGGCTGTCGAGGTCGCCCAGTTGAAGGATGAGATCGCCGAGTTTCCCGAGGGACTCGACACACCGGTCGGAACACGGGGCATGATGCTTTCGGGCGGTCAGAAACAGCGCTTGGCCCTGGCCCGGGCACTGGTCGGGAAACCGAGCATCCTGATTCTTGACGACTGTACTTCGGCTCTCGACTCTCGTACCGAAGCAGTTCTGTGGGATCGGCTGCATGAAGTGATGCCGGGCATGAGTGCTATTCTCATCACTCACCGACCGGGCACTCTTGAGCAAGTGGACGCGATCTACTGTCTGGAGAACGGAAAGGTAGTGGAAAGCGGAAGGCATACCGAGCTAATAGCCAAAGGCGGTCACTACGCTTCCATTTACAAACGATGGCGACTCGAGGAAGACATCGCCAAAGAATAGCAACACAACCGCGGGCAGATCGGACCGACAATAACCGGTTTGCTCGCGGTTAACATTCTTACGCAACGGCCGGCCGGCTCGCCCCGCACGGTGAGATCACAATTGTATATATATCAGCCCTGAAAAGAGACCCGGAAGAAGAGACACGGCTATTTGTGTACTTTGCGGATAAACTCTTCGACTTCGGGCACGCCCCCCTGCAAGACCAGATATCCGTTGTAAGGTTCTCTCTCGGTTATCTCACCGCAGACCGGCGTAAGCATAAGCTCCCGGACTTTGTTCAGATCATCGGTCTGGCCAAGCGCCCAGCCCAGTTTGACATAAGCCACTTCGGGAAGCATGTTTTCGGCGGGAATGATACCTATGCTCATAAGATCGCGGCCGGTATCATACACATACATCTGAACATAGCCCCAGAGCGTCTGCACCGTCATATAAATAGCCACCCCGGCTTTGATAGCCCGCTTGATGGCCGGGTAAACCGGCTTGTTGACATGGCCCAGACCGGTTCCGGCTATCACGATACCCCGATAGTTGTTGTCAACCAGAGCATCGATGATATCGGGATGCATGTTAGGATAATAGTATACAAGGGCGACTTTTTCCTCGAAATACGGAAGAACATCGACGTGTCGATCCTTACGGCGGCGATTATAGTCATGCTTCATGGGAATAATCTCGTCGCGCGTAACCCTGGCTAAGGGAATATCGCCGATAGTCCGAAAAGTCGACCGATAAGACGAGTGCATTTTTCTTACCCGGGTGCCGCGATGCAGTAAACCGTACTCGTCGGAAGTCGGCCCGAACATACAAACCATCACCTCGGCGATGTCCGATTCCGCGGCCGCCTTGGTGGCATGGATAAGATTAAGAGCCGCGTCGGACGACGGCCGGTCGGACGACCGTTGCGAACCGACCAAAACTATGGGCACCGGTGAATGCTGCACCATGAAAGCCAGGGCTCCGCCGGTGTGGTGCATAGTGTCCGTACCGTGCCCGATGACAATACCGTCGACACCTTTCTCGATCTCCTGACCTATAGCCACGGCCAGCTTTTTATACTGCTCCGGGCCCATGTTTTCGGAGAAGACCGCAAACAGTTTCTCGGTGGTGAGATTACATATTTCGGCCAGTTCCGGAACCGCCCCATACAGTTCACCGGGCGAGAAAGCCGGGATAACCGCCCCGGTGCGATAATCGAGCCGGGAAGCGATGGTCCCGCCGGTACCGAACAACTTGATATCCGGCTTGCCTTCACTGAACGGGAACTCTTTTTCGGGAATTTTATAGTGAGCTTCCTTGCGGCCGTTTTCGACGATGTTAAGAACCGTAGCCGCATCGATACCGATGTTGTAACCGGTCGCCAGTTTCAGAACGATATGGGAATCGTCGTCGGTTTCCGAACGCGGGAGAATGATTCCTTTGAATTCGCCGCGGGTGGTTTTTATAACAGTGTCGCTCCAAACCGCGACTTTGAACGATTCGAGAATCGCCCGGGCACTGCCTTTGTATCCTTTAAGCTCATCAGCCATTACAATGATCCTCTTCGATGCGGGAAGACAGCTCGGCAAGCGGTATCGTAGTACCCATTGCCCGGCTTTTCAATTGACCGACAATCCAGCGCCGACACGCATTGGGTTTGACCGAGCGATCATGTCGGTGAAAACGAGCGCTCAGTTGCGAAATCTCCGCAAACACCTCTTCCCGGTCGCCATCGCCGGTGCACAGAGAATCGCACAGTGAGTCAAGAGAGGCCGACGGCTGCCGGAAAGAAACCGACAACAAAGGTTTGGCCAGATCGCGGTGAAGCCCCCGATCCGTAATGTACCGGCAAATTTCTTCTACGCGTTTTTCCGGAAACGCGGCCAGATCCCGATTGCGCCGCTGCAAACCTTTCAAAGTATGACCGAACAAAACGGCGACAAACGACGGTGACCAACCAGTGGCCGTCACGACACGTTCAATCGGATCAATCAGACAGCGCGTAATGAGATAATAGTAAGCATCCTCCGGAACCTTCCAGTCCCGAAGTTTCTCCAAGGTCTTTTCCAAATCGACAGGAAGCCGTGCGCGGGCGGTCTCGATCTGTTCTTCCCCAACCGGGATCGGTGCCGAATCGGTATCGGGATACATCCGATCAGGACCGGGCAGGACTCGCTCGAAAATCGTAATACCGCCCGGAAGGGACTTTCGCGTTTCATTCGGCACACCATCGAAAGCCATCCGACAACGCTCCTCAATGATATCAAGAGCCGTCTTAACATCTTCCGGCGGTCCCCAGATCATCAGTTGAGCATCATTCGCACCAGCTTTCAACTCCTGCCTCAGAGCGCTAAGATATTCAGCCGGGATCGGGTATTGGGTCGATTCCGAATGCACGAGATTGGGTTTTTCGAGACAGGCGATCACTTTCAGACGGCCGATCAATTCATCGGCAAAGACCTGATCAGGTTGCGTGAAGAATGAAAGAAGACCTTTGAAATGAGGAAGGTTCACGGCGGCCAGGTCTATACCCTTGTCGGTTTCCTGAGAGTCGACCGGTATAAAAACATGAGCCGCGGCATCATAAGGCTTGCAAACATGGGTCATCTCCCATGATCCCGCCTCGGGAACGCGGTGTTTCAAAATCTCCCTGATCTGCAACAGGGCCTTTTGCCTGAAAGCTTCGTTGTGGGTCAGTTCCGGAATCCACTTAATGTGGGCAACACCTTTTATTTCGACGCGCGTGCCACCGGTAATGCTGACGTTGACATCCTCGCGTCCGGCGCCGATCCCCGTGCGAACCCGTCCGGTGGTCCGCACCAGCGTGCGCAGATACTGTCCCGCCTCGGCGGCCTCGTCCGGAGTCAACATGTCCGGGTAGGTAACCATCTCCACCAGCGGCATACCGAGCCGGTCGGTCGTATATACGCGAGTATGCCGGATATCCGAAACCTCACGACACGAATCCTCTTCAATACTCAACTGGATTATCCGAACCTTCTTGTTTCGGAGCGGAATTTCTCCCTCAATCCCGATAATAGCAGTGCGCTGAAAACCGGTGGGAATACTGCCGTCGAGATACTGCTTGCGCGTGATATGCAATTCTCCGACGATATTCGTCTTCAAAAGCAGGGAAATTTCCAGGGCGATGTCGAGCGCTTCCCGGTCTATTTTGAAAGGCGGCGTATCGTCTATATCGTACGTGCAGGCTGTTTCGTTGGCAATGCGGTAGACGATTGTCTTTTTCGTCCGTTTCTCCATAAGGGCGGTACCGTCGTATTCTCCCATCTCGGAGAGCGTCGGCCGCATATGGCGGATGACTTCGGCATCGAACTGGTCCCCATGCTGGTATATCCCGGCAGGACAATGGCAGAAAAGCTTCTTGGCGGTCAGAAGCTGCTGGTGAATCTCCAACCCCGATTTGAACCCCAGGTGTCGGTACGTTTCTTCGGGGGTTTGCTGACGGGGGGTATATCCGATCAGCCGCCTGGTCCTCTCGTAGTTTTCCGACGGGTCAAAAGCCTTATTAGTATCCGTAACCTCAGAAGTCTGACGGGTCATCCTCAAGTTCCTTTGTGTCAGCCCAAACGGCACAACCCGCCAACCACCGGAAAAAGGCCGGGCGGGCATATTCTGCCGAAACATCAAGCCCAAGGATACAATGGATCGCAGAATTCGCAAAGCGCTTTTTTGGCAACTTACCCGACCTCGGACCGATGAATACACCGACGACACATGATTCGTTAACGATGCGGAACAAATCAAAGAGACAAAGCCGGGGCAATGAGAACCGCACCGGATCGGACAATCGATCCCTGGGCTGTCATCGACAGAGGGCCGACTGTTGCACTCAATTCTCTGGGTCTAAAGGGCTTAGGAACAATGCCAGGGAATCGGCAGGCGTTCCGGTTCGAAATTACAGAAGGTAACAGGGCCGATCCCGAAAAGGACCGGCCCCGACTATAGATTGCATATCAGCCTTACCAACCGAGTCCTATGGACACGGCGGCAGCGGATTAAGACTGATAAACAAATGATCTATCAATAGCGTCAGATCACCCATGTCGACGTCGGAAGCTATCGGATCCGGCTGGCCGGACATATCCACGTCGCCCTCTTCAATACAAGGCAGCGGGTCAAGACTGATAAACAGGTGATCTATCAGCACGGTCAGATCGCCCATATCAACGACACCGGGAACAGCGTCCATATTACCGACCGACTCACCCACACAACAACCACTGGCACCGGCCGAAACGGCCGAAATACGGATGTCATCGATATTCCAGCCGGGGTAGGTCAGAGAGCGGTCCGTGGCGCCCATGCCCCAGCGGATGTATACATTGGGCTGGTTATCAACGCTGCCGGGCAAATCGAACGACTGGAAAGTCCATGCGTAATCGGAGATATATCCACCGGTGGCCGTGGCCGACCAGATGACGGTCCAGTCCACACCGTCACTGCTTACCTGCACCGAGGCCTCATCGTAGCTATTTACCGACTCCACCCCTAACCAGCGATAGAAACTCAGTTGCACACCGTAGAGATCGGTACAGTCTATAGCGGTAGTCGTAAGGAACGTTGCGGGAAGATCATTGGTATAGTCACCCTCAAGATTATAACCATAGACATTGTCTCCGGTGTACCCACAGTCCGGATCACCCAGGTGCGACCCACCTCCGGTCGGTTGACCGAACTCCCAGTCGCCTTCGGTAGTCCACCCCGGATCGGTATCGAGCAGCCATTCGTACTGTGTCTCGCTATTACCGATAACAAGTACGATCCGGCGCGTGGTGTCACCATCATGATTGGTCAAATTGGTAAACTCCAGAGGCGCGAAATGAACGCCTTCACCGAGAGCGGTGGCATTGCCATTCAGCTCCAGGGTTACTTCGGCACTATCCAGAAAAGCCAGAGAGCCGCTTGCCCCGCTGGTTATGGTCAGCCAATCCACGGTGGGATCAACAGTGACTTCATAATCGATTGTCACCTCGCACCGACTGTTGATTCCGTAAATCCAGTCCGAAGGTGTGAAGGGACCGCCCTGAGATCCTTCCGCACTACTATTCCCGGAAGGCGTTACCCGCATGCCGCCCGCCTCCAGGGTAAGAGCTTTGATACAGAAATTGGCCGTGGAATCCAGATCATACAAATCCAACCAGGTGCTCCCCCCTTCAAGGTAGTAGCTCTCGGCCGGCTTGGCGTCCGACTCGACGATTGTACGATAACTGGCACCCAGAAGAACAGGAACGTCGGAAGTCTGGTCGTACGCCATACCGCCATCGGAAACTTCCAGCACAACATAGAAATCGTCACCATCGGATAACCCCACGGCATTCTCCAGATCTACCGTGTGATAACCTCTCAGGTCAATCGTCCCGGTCTGAACGGCCAATTCATCGAGCAATTCACCGCCTTCAAAACGGTCGTAGACATGTACGGTGTAATCGACCGAATCGACGGCCGTGTAGAAACTGACGGCCAGAAGCAATTCATCCTGGGCACACTCGAAAGCGTTGAAAGCCTTAAAGCAATCCGTCTTAGTGTTCCGCCAACCGTGATAATCATGATAGTAAACATGCTCATACGGCATCGGCTCTACGTTCCGGAAGGAAATTGCCCCCATCTCCGGATTTTGACAGCAGTGCTTGTCGTAATAGGAAATCCAGAAACAGCCGTCAAGGCCCCAACTGGCCCCCCAACTGTTCTTGCACAACCAGGCTCCCGGCAAAGGCGCCTGGGTTTCCAGGTCATCATCCCAACCAATAATAGCAACGGCGTGATTGGGATCGTTAAGATCACTGGGGGGCTGGTAATGGATGTAGTTCTGCATGAAAGTACCGTCGTAATACATACAGGTACCCATGACACCCTCGGTCATGATTCTCTCTTTGATGGCGTTTATGTTACTGAGATCAGAACCCGCCGTCAGCCACTCCATATCGCGCACGTAGTAATGATGAAAACTCGGGTCATCACGAAGCGGTGGGCTCCCGTATGACTGGCCGTCAATGTCACGAACCGCTCCCTCGCCGCGGGAGAGATAGGCCGACGTGACCAGGTAGTCGCCGCCCTGGTGGACCTCCAGCCCGGCCCCGGAGGGAGGATCGATATCGTCGTTATTATGTTCGTTGAAACCGTTCCACCAGTCCAGATGATACTCGGCCAGGTTCGGTTCACCTTCCTCGCCGGCGGCCGCCCAGGCCCCGGTCATGAGAAGGTTGCCCTCAATAGCGGCCATGGCCCCGTGAGTCCAGCAGGTGCCACCGCTTTGGTCTTTGATTGACGTAACGTAATTCTCTCCGTTGTAATCACGAAGATCGAAGCTGCCGGGCGGATCTGCCAGGGATGAGCCGATAAAGACAAAACAGGCCAATGTCAGTGAAACAACGAGCGTGAACAGAACTGCCGGTTTCATATTGCCTCCGATATGGTCAGTTTTCAACTTATGTTCTGAAAGCCAGCGAATAAGAAACAGACGACACAGCAGCCGAATCCGACTCGACCACCGTCCTCATCATAAATATATAAAAATATATCCATTCGTCAAACAGACTCTCTCTAATAAAAAAGGCCATCCGCCCAATCAGCGAATGGCCCCGGGTTTTACTCGAAACGCTCACTTTGCCGGACAAAGCGGCAGCGGATCAAGACTGATAAACAAATGATCAATAATCACCGTCAAATCCCCCATGTCGACATCGGTCGGCACAGGATTCGGCTGACCGGACAGGTCAACATCCGCCTCCCCGACACAAGACAGAGGGGCCAGGCTGATGAACAAGTGATCGATCAATACGGTCAGATCGCCCATATCGACCAAATCTTCCCCGTCGCAGTCTATATTGCCGGTACGCTCACCCATACAGCAGACGGCATCACAGGCGTCGCCAAAACCATCCTGATCCGTATCGGTCTGACCCGGATTGGAAACGGAAGGGCAATTGTCGGTATTGTTCAGAACATAACCGCTCGGCTGCTCGCATTGCGTAATACCCGTACCCGGCGCACCGAAACCATCGCTGTCACCATCGGCATACCAGACAGTTTCGGGATTGATATCTTCATTACTATCATCGCAGTCACAAGCGGCTCCATAGCCGTCGTCATCGGCATCGATCTGATCGGGGTTGGCCACATCGGGGCAGTTGTCGCAGAGATTACCGTACTCATCCCCATCGCTGTCCGCCTGATCGGGATTGTAGACCGTCTCGCAGTTGTCGCAAACGTCGCCGTAACCGTCCTCGTCGCCATCTTCCTGGTACGGATTATACGTAAAGGGACAGTTGTCGAGAGAATTGGCCACACCGTCTTCATCACTGTCGGCCATCGTACCGCAAAGGTATTCGTAAACCCGAAAGTCGTCGATAGCCGCCTCCACTACCGAACCATCACCCAAATCCGAGGCCTCAAACCGAACTTTCATCTGGTCGGTAAGAGAAACATAATCGCCCGGTCGGAAAGAATCTTCATACCATCCGCCGGAAGCCATCTCGGCAGGACCGATAGTATCGACGACCTCCCAGTTGGTTCCGGCATCGTTCGATACGTATACGACGAAGACATCCTCGTTGGGGTTCGCACCGTAGTCGTTACAGTACCAGCGGGCATAATGCACCACGCCGACACGGTCGGAAAGATCGAACACCGGTGAATCGAGATAAGTTGTCCCGTCGTCGATGTCGGTACCGGCGACATTGCCGGTCAAATAACACTGACCCGAACCGTCGTAGTCGGTCGGTGGGTCGCCCCGGTTGCCGTTGGCCGGAACACCGCGCTCCCATTGACCGTCGGCGGCATCACCGGAAACACTCCATCCCTGATCGGTCTCGAAATTGTCCGAGAATACGACCAGAGAGTCATTTACCGGAACAGCCCTGTTCGGTGAACTGGGCAGGGGGTCATACACGCGGCCGGTGACAGTTTCCTCGGCACTCACATAAAATTCTATCGTCTCGTCACAACTTAGGGCCGGAATAGTAGCCGTATAGTGATTGGCCGTCGTCTGCGACATCGAGACAAACAAATACGAACCACCGTTTATGCGGTAGTGCAACTGTCCGCTGCCGGCAACCGGATCGCCCCCGTTGACACCACTGACATTAACCTGGAAATCGGTGGTCTCACCCGGGGTTACGGTCGAGGGAGTTCCGTCCGGGTAATCAAATACCAGTCCGCCGAGCCCCCTGAAATGCACGGCCGGGTCGCCGAAGAGGTTGGTTTCGTAGTAACACCAACGCATACAACTCTCGTTGATCCGGTAAAGATTATCTTCCTTGGAATCATGATTGGCCGGACCGAGCTGCGGTTTGTTCTCGTTCGGGTTGAACACGGCATCCCAGAACTGGCGGTTGTAACGCTGGGAAGGTCCGTCGGTACTATATTCGGCCCCCCAGCCATAGCGCGAGTTCGCCACCAGGGCAAAGGCGGCATGGTTCGTCTTGATAGACATATACTCGGCCCAGCAGTCGGTGTTGTCGAAGTGACCACAAAGGCAGGCCTGGGTATATACGAACGCCAGATCGTTATTGGTCAGGTTATTGGCCACGGTGCTGTTGTACATCTTCATGGCCTGATTATTGTAACCGTGACCAAGATGGTTGATAATGTGCCGGCCGCTGTTGATACGACTGATTATTTCCGAAGTCGGCCAGTCATTACCGGACCAGTCGCGATCATACAGTTCATCGATGGTAAATTTATCCGAGGGAATACATACCGTAAGACTACCGCCGGCGTACGAGCTGTCGACCATCTCATCCATCATGTTCCCGGCATAATCGGAAACACCGCCGAATCCGAGATACTCACCGCACAAAAGAACCCGTTCCAGATAGCTGCTTTGGGTGGAGAGATATTCGAGCGTTTTTTCGACAAAACGACTGGCCTCGGAAGAAGAACTGACCGAAGCGCGACCGACATACACCTCAGCAATCAGATCGACATCCGTACCGCTCTCACCGTCGCCGGGTTCACCGACATAGGAGTCACCGTCGTAGTTCCAGGTACCGTCGAGACAGGCGAAATATATATCACCGGGCATATTGTACTCGGTACTGGAACCGTCTCCTTCCCACGATATAACGTAAAGGTCCTTGGCCGGAATAATGTCATCGTCGCCACCGATCAGCACAAACTGGATACCGTCATTGTTGTACCGGTCCCTGATGTAATCACGGACATCGTCGGGATCGTTGCTGCCGACGTCGGAAGTCGTACGAATCTCGGTAAGCAGCCCGGTATTGTTGTGATACGTCCTCAGGGGTTCGAAAGCGGAAGCCAGCGAACTGGTCGTAAGAATCAGCATGTCATACCCGCGGCCGGTGGCCATCGGATACGACGGGTACCGCGAAACGATCTCAGGATTGTCAACCTGGCGTTCAACAGCTTCCTGATCACGGACAAGCCCGCGGAACGAAGGCACCTGAGCCGTGGCGTTGCGGGTCGTGACTTTGACCGTCAGGCGAGGAAAATAGCTTAGCTCCCCGGAAACCGGGTAATACTGAACCGGGTACAGCTTGAGGACCAGAATACGGTAGCCCCGGAAAGTATGCGTCCCGATAGTTTCATGAGTAACGGCCGGAAAAGGATCGTTGGATTCGTAAATCGAAGCTTTGGGCACCGGCGGGGCGGCACCGGTCGGCATCGAAGACAGCGGCACCGGGCGTTCGGCCGGTTCAACTTTGATACCGCTGGCTACCACCACGGGCTCATCGGGGATTATTTCAACACTCTCAACGTCCGCTCCGGGAGGCAGAAGAATTCTCGCCCCCGAGGCCGGAAGGTACGGCTCGCCCACTTCGCCCGAGTTGGACAGACCTTCGATAGTTACGTGGTCATAGGACTCGGTTCCCATAGTCACCGGTCGGATACTGGGCCGCTCAAAAGTATATTCGGCGGTTATTTCCTCGGCCGAAGATACGGCAAAACCGAGGGCCAGTATAAGAAACGTGGCAATAGCCGTGGTCAAGGCGGTCATGCCATGACGGGTGGTCATGCCATGACAGGTTGTCATCCCATAACTTTTCGATTGGTGTTGTTTGATGCTCATCAACTAACCTCAATACCCATTCGTAGCTGTTTCTACCGGTGGCAATATGCCCCTGCATATTAACTATCGGCAATTTTCTCCTGGAGACACTGATCTCCGGCAGCTTGACTCTAACAAGGGATACACAAAAACGGCGGTAAAGGGGGCATTAAGTCTTAGCAATCCCTAGTGTGTTCTTCCATTAAAAATATAGCCCGGTTTAATTATCTGTCAAGAGCTTATGGACCGGACCATTCCGACCTCAGGTTAAGACATTGACGGACAGCGACTTACTTGTGCGCGTAGGCGACGGGTCACTCGAGGTCAAACGAGGAGAATCTTAAAGCTGATGTATAGACAACCGAATCGGCAAAAACAGCGGAGATTATATAACCTCTCTCCTGCTTTGGAAACGACGGTTGGTATTCAGGTATCCACTCAATGCTGCACACGCCATCCGAGCACTGAGCCTGATTCAATAACGCGGTATCAAGATTGATAACCTTGTTCTGTCCATTGGCACCGTTACTCCGCAGACGCCAGACGACAATGGTGCTGCCGGGCGATGGCCCTTCGGTGTCGCCTCTTCCCTTAATCTGCACCCGGTTGCACGGCTCTCACCATAGAGACGAATAAGAGAGACAAAATGTGCTTGCAAACTTCGCCGACCGGCGTAATTTGTCATATAAGGGGTGACACCGCGCCACGACTCGTTTGTACCCGGAATCCAAGGGGATGTACTCGTCAGGTATCCTCTGAGAATACCTGTTGATGCAATATGAAACAGTTTCCAAAGCTCCGCATCTGATCGGGTGAGTAACATGGAGCGTCGCGGCACTGTTTTTGCAGAGCTATACGGTATGATGTATCCGCACCGTCCGACAGACGAAGGTTCACGACACGGCACGTCCGGGGTTTACCTGCCCTGCGGCGGACTCGGTCGCCTTCTGCTGCTTGCCCTGACGCTTATGTTGCTGACCGGGGGCGTTTCTGTCTATGGCGGTCCGCGTTGTTATTCCAGCGATTATCTCAAGAAAATGAACAGCGACGTTACCCGGGGAACCCAAACCGAGGAATACCGCATTGACAACTCACCGGGACAGTTTTCTTCGGAAAAACCATCGCAGCTACCGGAAACAGATCGACCATACCACCCGTCGATATCCGACCCTGACGAGTTGACAGTCTGGCAGGTGGTGGGACGGACCCTGGCCCGGAACACGCCGGAAATAATGGCCGTAATTATTCAGGTGTTCAGTCGCCAGTGGTGGTTGCGGGCCGCGGCTTACGTATTGGCCGAACTGATCAAACCGGCGGTCTCAACGTTTGTCGACAAAATAACGACCCCGAAGCGAACCTCACGCCGAGTCAACGGCCCTCTGGCCGACTTCGGCCCATAATCGGATCAACCTGCCGCCGCAAAAGCGGCTTTCGCTCTCAGATATACGAAAACCCGGCGATGGACTCTCGCCGGGTTTTGTATTTCGGATAATTTTGACCGGGGCCCTTCCGCGGTTAATTGTTCAATGACCGACCGTGTTGGTCCTCTTTCTCAGATAGAACCAGGAACCGATCGCTATCAAAAGAACTACCAGAGCCAATGCGCCTATCAGTGTAATCGACGGCACAGCCGTGAGAATTCTCCGTCGACAGCAATCATCACCGGGCTGCGGATCGGTCGGATCAAGACCGCAGAACGGATACGGCTCCGGAATCGGCGGCTCTCCCCATTGCAGGAAATTCCCGAGGTGATACAGGTCGTTCAGGTCTATGAAACCGTCGTCATTGACATCAGCCGCATTGTGGCATTCCATCGGAGTGCTGGCGAAAAGGTATTCGTGGATCTCCACATAGTCGTCCCAGCCCACACGGCCGTTGCCGTTGGCATCTCCGCGAATGAAGAACTGACCCGGATCACAGCAATCCTCGCCCGGGAGCGGGTCGGTCTCATCGATGCCGCAGTCGGGATACGGTTCCGGGATCGGTGGTTCTCCGGTATTCAGAAAACTCACCAGATGATTTAAATCCGCTATGTCTCCCACCGTGCCATCGTCGTTCACATCGGCCGCATTGTGACAATTCATGGGTATACCACTGTTAATGTACATCGTCAGGTCGGTAACGTCATCCCAACCCACGAACTCATCACCGTCCACGTCACCGCGAATCAGATACTGACCCTGAGGCCAAACCGTTGCAGCCGCCAAACAGAACAGCACAACTACAAATACTGTCAGACACTTCTGTCTCATCCCTCCTCCTATGCTTAACGGGTTATGGTGGATTAAGTCTTGAATATCCACAACGATATCACAACGTCATCGATACTTCGTATCCGACACGCAGGGAGTAAAACACCTGTAAAAGCACAAGCACAGTATTATAAAACGGAAGGCTATCAGAGAGTCTCCCGATCTGTTCTGGGTTATGTACACGATGACAATGCGAAGAGCCCCAAACCACTTTCAACATACTTCCATCGAACACGATTGTCAAGTTCTAATTTTGATCGCACGCTACCGTCAGTGGCACACGGCGCAGAATCCGATTAAACGAGAAACATGAAAACCCGGCGATGGACTTTACGTTGCCACCGCCGGGTTTTTCTCAATCATGCGTCTGTAGTCAGACCGCTCCTGCCGCTATTTGAGCAACAGCATCTTCTTCGACTCGCTGAACGATCCCGTTGTCAGGCGATAGAAGTAAACGCCGCTGGAAACTCCCCGACCCGTATTGTCGGTGCCGTCCCAGTCGACTATGTGTTCACCGGCCGGAAGATCTCCGTTAATCAACGTGGCGACTTTCCGACCAAGCACATTGTAGACGGAAAGCTCTACTGTCGCTGGATTACTCAAGGCAAATGAGATGTTGGTCACCGGGTTAAACGGATTGGGGAAATTGGCTCTAAGATCGACGGTGGTGTGCTCGGCACCCTCGACCGTCAGACACACGACAAGTCGGGCCGGCTCGGCGACTCCCTCCACGAAATAGGAGATGGAAGTGTAATGAGTTCCTACACCGATATCCCACGGAAGCACACAGACACAGACCGAGTCGTCGGTGAAACCGCTGCCGTTAACGCACCAGACGATGAAAGTTGCGCTGTCATTCACCACGGCATTGAAAGCCGCCGGCGCATTGCTGGAGAACAATCTTACATAGCCCACAATGCTGTCATTCGCGTTTTCCGTGACGGTGAAACACAGCGTGTCCAGATCGACGAAGGCACTATCGGGGGTCGTTCCTCCGGACGGCTCAACCGTCAGGCGGATGGTCAGACGAGCCGTACCTAAGTTTTCATCGACGCAGTATATAACATGTTCATAGTGAACACCCGTCGGAACACCGGACGGATCGACCTGGACATACACGGAGTCGTCGGTCATGCCGGCCACATCAACGAGCGAGGTAAATACGGCACCGGTGTCCAGTATTGCAACGTAAGGTTTGGGAGGATCAAACGAGGAGAGCCAGGCACGTCCTGTCATGACCTCGGTGTCTCCCTGCGTTGCCGTAAAGGACAGCGTATCGGGCGATATATCAACCAGCGTATCGGCGGTGAACACGGTCAATGTAATCGGCACGACCAGCGGTGAGTTGGTCACACCTTCAACGTCAATTATCAGGGAATCCTTGTAGACACCAAGAGGCAGCCCCTGATGATTGATCTGGAAACAGACCAGACTATTAGTGAATCCACTGCCGCTGCCCACGCTGTCGACCAACGACAGGAACAGCGGATCACCGAATGCCTCCGCCGTGTAGAAGGCCGAAGCGTTGGTCGAAGACACCAACACACAGCCGGTGTCAAGCCAACTTGTGCCTTCTTCGACCCAGAAACCCAATGAATCGTTGGATACCCAGGCCGTGTCGGGGCCGATTTCATCTACCACGGTCAGACAGGTGATAAGATCTATCCGTTCGGCAACACCGTCGACAAAGAACATGGCCCGACTGTAGTGAACACCGACCGGCATCAGCGACGGATCGACCAGAAGACATACAGTGTCGTTGGTAACCCCGGCCGTGCTTATCAACGTGGTGAAAACGGCGTCGGTGTCGTTTATGCCAATATAAGGCGACGGTGCATTGAAGGAAGTAAGACAGGCACAGCCGGTCCTGACATGCGTATCACCCTGGACAACCGTAAAGAACAACGTATCGGGAGAAACCGCGGCCAACGTGTCCCCGCCACCGACTATGTTCAGAGTGAACCGCACTATAAGCGGCGAGTTGGATACTCCTTCGACCGTTATTACCATGGAATCGCGATGGACTCCCGTCCCCAGACCGGTGGGATCTATTATATAGCAAATGTAATCCTCGGTGACCCCGCCATCGAGATTCAGCAGAGAGACGAACGAAGACTCACCGCCCACCACGTAAGCCGTATAAGGCGCCGGAGCGTTGGTCGACATCAACCGCACACAGCTGGAATCAACCCAGGAGGAACCTTCGGCCGCCTCGAAATACAGATCGTCGCTGGAAACCCAGGCCGTGTCGAGGGGAGTGCCGTGCGGCAAGACCTGGAGAACGATAACCGCCCAAGCCGGAGAGCTTATCCCTTCCACACTGATACTAAGGGAATCCGTGTAGACGTTCGGGGTAAGTCCGACAGCGCTCACCGTGAAGGAAAGCGTATCATTGGTCATTCCCGAATCCCACAGCAAATCGGTAAACAGACCATCGTTAACCAGCGTCGCCGTGTAGGGCGCGGGGGAATTGCTGGAAGATATGCTGACCGAACGGACCAGGGCGGTTTCATCCCCCTCGTACATCGTAAACTGCTGCACTTTGGGATACACCCAGGCTAAATCCGATGCTGCGGTGTCGGTGTTGACCTGCAACTCGAAGACCGCCATCAACGGGTTGTTATCGACTCCCTCAACCTCGAAGATCAGAGTGTCGGCATAGTATCCCGGCGAGAGGGCACTTCCTCCCAGATCGAAACAGAGCGTGTCGCCAGTGTAACCCCTCGAATCACGCAGAGTGGTAAACGTAGCTTCCCCGGACAGGGCCACCGTAAACGGCGCGGGTTCATTGGTCGATGACACCATCAGACAAACCGGCCCGATATCGGGGTCTCCCTCGTTTATGGTGAACTGCTTGTTGTCCTCCCAAAGCCAGGCACTGTCGGACTCCAGCGAAACCGTCAGCGACGCGTACGGGGCAATTACCCCCGCTCCGAGATAACCCGCGAAATCGGGATTCTCGGCATCGACACTCACGGCCGTTTCGAGTATCATCTGGCGGGTGTGGCTCCAGGTGTAATCTTCCGGCGCCTGAGAAATAATCAGTCCGGCCTGACCCGCAACAAAAGGTGCGGCAAAACTGGTACCGCTCCACCAGGCATAGCCGGTGTCGATAAACGGCGAGTACACGTCCTCTCCGAAGGCGCACACGTCAATGTGGCTTCCGTATCGCGAGAACTCCGCCAACTGATCGAGGGAATCAAGGGCGGCCACGGCAATCACGTTCTCATCGCTGGCCGGATACAAAGGCGAGCCCATCTGTTCATTACCGGCGGCTACCACCACGATGACGTTATTTTCCCTGGCGTACTCTATCGCAGCCTTGATTACCTGATGTTCTTCCATAACCACCAGACTCAGGTTGATTACCTGACACCCGTCATGCACCGCTTTCACGATGGCCTCGGCCACCAAATCGCCGTCGCTGGTGCCCGATGTCTCACTGACACGATAAGCGACTATCTCCGCGTCGGGGGCCACCAGATGAATGACTCCGGCGATAAACGTACCGTGCCCGGTGTTCGGCCCTCCGGATTCGTCGAAAGCATCGGCATCATCGTCTACGAAGTCATAACCCGATACCGCCTTACCTTCAAACGCCGGATGCCTGTAATTAATGCCACCGTCGATCACGGCAATCCTGACCCCGGCTCCGGTAGCGATGGCCTGGGCGGACGACAGATCAAGCGCCGTCGCGGCGAACTGTCCCCGGTAATCACCGGCGAAATTTTCATCCGAGAACGGAAAACTTCCCTGCACCGGCTGAAGAGGATCGACACGGTAATTGGGATGAGCAAAAACGACGCAGGAATACGACTCGATTATCGAACAAAGAGAATCATGATCGGTTTCGCCGTTCACGTTCAATACGTAAATGCCAAGGTCCTCGAAATAACGATTGACGGAAGCCCCGTATTTCTGGCAGATGTCATCAATCACAACCGAATCGCAACCGCCCAGTTTGATGACCAGTTCCCCCTGAACATAGGCCCCGTCCGGCCCCGTATTGTCACGACTATCCGGAGCGTAGTTGCGGTCCTGGGACATTCCTTTTTCCGCCGGCCCGGCGATAACACTGTTTGTCATCCCCATGCACAATAGCAGAAGGGTCAACAGAATCACCATCGCGGGCCCAAACGAATTCAGACGGTTCACTTTCTTAATCATTACACTTTCCTCCTGCATACTCATCGAATACCGTGCGATCTCATCCGGCTCCATAAACGGAGAAGGCCGCCCAGTGGTAAGCCGACGGATACTTTTCTCGCACCTGAATAGCCGCTTCTCTTGCCGCCCGACCGGCCGATCGACCGGACAGGTATCTATCGTAAAACTTTTTCATCCAATATGCTGTCGCTCGGTCCGAAACCGCCCAGTGACTGGCCACCACGTTACGGGCACCCATTTCCATAAACGACCGCACCAGCCCGGAGGATTCTTCACCCGCCTGATAAGCCTGCTCTCCGGTGCGACAGGCCGCCAGGGTAACCAGTCCGACGCGGTTTCTTTTCAATCGGAAGTCAGCCGCGAATATCGGACCATCGGACAGAATAAGAGACGAGTAAAACGGGTTGTCGCCACGAAGCTGCGCGTGACCGGTGTAGTGCCACACGCGGGCCGCACCGGCATCGGGCCAGTCGGAACGCCGACAGGGATCGTTTATGAGCACCTCACCGTTACCTGCGGCCACCAGCGGCGCATATTCCTGTCGAGCCTGCGAGAGTCCATCGGTATTGCCGACAAAAACCCGGATTTGCTTCGACCGCGACTTCTGTGCCTGCGCATGGAGATAATGCCGAAGGCTCGGCGAAATAACCAGATCGTGAGAAACAACCAGCGCTTCACCACCATTGACTATCGCCGACCAGGGCAGGTTAGACAACCGCCCCTCGGGCAGAATCAGGAGCTTTTCCCGTCGCCGGGAGATTTCCAGCGGCGACCACAACCAGGCCCCGATATCCGCGAGCAACCGGTGTTCGTCCTGCAGATCGGACACGCTCGGTCGACCGGATGCAAACGGAGCCCGCTCGACCATGAAGCGCCATCGCCCCATTAGTTGCCCGACCATGCGCGCGCCGCCCCGGTAGCGATGACAACGGGTCGCGCCCCGCTCATGCACGAAAGCGTATACATCATCACCATTGAGATGGAACTGCACCACCGTACGTTGCATCGATGCCTCAAGCATCAGCCTTCGAAGGTTACCCAGCGAATCGGCCGTTCGTGAATCCGGTTTCTCGGCTATGGCGAGATCCTGTCGGACCTTTCTTTGCAGCTTTTCCAGAATTTTGTTTGTCTCGATCCGAACAGCCGCGCGCCGTCCGGCGCTTTCGCTGATCTTCCACGACAAGGCCGCGGCCTGATCGGCGAGCTGCGACAAACTCTCCAGCGCTCTGGAGCGAGCCGGATTGGCCTCAAAAGCGTCATCCGGCACACTCCAGATTCCCGCTGTCTTCAGACGTTCCGCCCAGCAGGAAGCCACAACGGGGTCCCGTCCCGCCTCAACCTGAACCAGTCGACGATGCGGATCGGTATTCCGACGCGAGAACGCCGAACGCATATCGACCGGGGGAAGCTTCGCCCGTACGGCATCGAGAAGATCGGCCGCCCGGTTCCAGTGATCGACCGCGGCGTCGATACGGTGACGTTCAGCTTCACGGTCACCCAAAATCGTCTGCCAACAGGCAAAGAGATGCGGTACGGTTTTGACCGCTTTATTTCTCCGGAGTTTTTTCAGAGGACGGGCGTCATCGGGACGCGCGGCGAGAAGCTGAAGATCACAGATGGCTTCCCACAACGGCAACTGAACCTGCGAAAACTTCCTGCCCACGTGTTCAAGCTCGGCCATTCGTTTCGACTTGCCATCATTAATCTGAGCCTGAGCCAGATGTACGGCCGCCAGGAACGGCTTATTGTTCTCCCGGGCAAAATCATCCTCGGCCCGCTTCAAAGCTCCGCGGGCGTCCGTTTTTCTTCCGATACCCACCGACGCCTTGGCGTAAAACAAGGCCGCCTTGGCCGCCTCGTATTTTATTCCGAGTTTACGCGCTTTTCGTTCGGCTTCCCGGGCCATCTCCCGAGCATCGGAGAACAAATTCAACCCCAGGAAGACCTCGGCCCGGTCGAGCTGACACAGGACAACTTCACGGTCCTGCGACGCTTTTCTATAGCTATCCTCACACTCGGCCAGTTCCTGAAGCGCGACATGGAAATTACCTTCAAGCATGTGCAACCACGCCAAACCGTACTGGCAGCCGTTGGCGCGAAGGTGATGATCATGCCCAATAAAGATTTTATGCGCGCGGCGATACAACGAGGCCGCTTCGTCGAAATCAAACAACTGTACGAGAGTGTTGGCGCGGTTGTACAAACAGAAAGCTACGGCCAGATCGTTCCCCTGAGCGTCGAAGAAATCGGCCGCCTGAGCATAGAGCCGACCCGCTTCACGATGGCGATCCTGTCGGTGCAACAGGTTGGCATAGTTTACTTTCGTCTTGGCCAGGTCAGATTCGGCATGTTGTTTTTCGAAAGTGTTCATCGCCAGTCGGGCATGGCGTCGGGCTTGTTTCAGATCGCCCAGATACATGCAGACATCGATCAACACGCGGTCAACCCGGGCGCGCGCCAGAGCGTCACGTTTGACCAGATCGCGGGCCTTAAGATAAGTCCGGTGGGCGTCGTGGAATTTTCCCGCCACCAGATATGCCCAGCCAAGCGCACGGCAGGCGGTGGCCGCCATTTCTCCGCCATACTGTTCGGCCCGCCTGACGAACTGCCTGCCCAGTTCAATTGCCCGGGAGGCTGATTTTTCGGTCTCGCGGCGAACAATACGGTTGCACTCACGGCTCAGCGTTTCCAAATCAACACCGGTACATTTACCGGTGGTCAGAAAAACCCGCGCAATGCGCTCCATATTATGGATGTCTCTGGCTACCATGACAACTTTTCGAAATCAACCTCAAGCGAAGGTGACAGCAGCCTTATCGTCCGCGGTGCGGTCCGCGACGACCAGTGATAAAAACCGCGTGATTTCGCCAGCAGCTTGCAACGGCCGGCCCGAAGAACGAACTCCGAGGTCGCCACCTTCCTTTTATATATGCGCGCCGTAAATTCCCATTGTTCCTGAAGACGCCCGGCCACGATTTCCAGTTGAATCGTACCCGCTTTCAGGCATACGCGTCGGGTCTGGCCGACGCCGATATCGCGAAGTTCCAAAGCGGGACGGTGCGACCAGGAATCGAACGATACTTCACCCGGAACATGGGTCACCCGGCCGTTCCTGCCGTACAAAAGCGGCACCGCCGCCCAGGCTTCCACGGCCTGTATGCTCGGTCGATCCAGCTCGGTGTTTCCGCTTACATCATATTGTGAGAGCAGCCGAAATAAGCGTCGGCAGTCGTCGCAATCTTCAAGATGTTCGCGAAACGATACTTTTCCTGTTTTCACCGCTTTGAGCATTTTTACCCTTCCCGGATGCTTTACCGGTTTTGACATATCCATCTCCCTGGATACCCTGCTACTTGTAAAGAGCCGCTCCGGGACAGTTTAGTCCGGCAGGTATCCCATTTCTTTTAAGATTTTCTCCAGTCTTTTCAGACATCGCGACCTCAACGGTCCGAGCGCGTTGGGCGACACGGCCAGATCTTTGGCTATTTCGCGATACGATTTATCTTCCGGGGCAAAAAACAACGCCCGCAACAGGCGGCCACAACGCGGGTCGAGCTTGTCCAGCGCAATTTCGAGAATCGCCTGACGTTCGAGCCGGACGATTTCTTCGTCGGGTAACGGGCCGGGATTTTCCGGTTCGAGGTTAAAATCGAGATCAACATCACGATTGAGACGCTGCAAAGTGCGCACGGCCCGGCGCTGGGTGGTCTTGATCAGCCAGGCGGGCAGGCGCGCGGGGTCCTTGATGACCCGGCGGTGGCGATAGAGGGCCATCCAGGTATGCTGAACGCAGTCCTCGGCATCGGGGCCACTCAGGCCGACCCGGCGGGCGACCGTGATTACCAGCGGGGCATAACGGCCGACCAGTTCACGCCAGGCGCGATGATCGCCGGAGACTACCTGTTGCCAAATCTTGTCGATGTCTTCGGTCAATTGCGTGCCAGTCCATTTTCGGAGTAACGGCGAGCAATCGGCTGCGAGACTCCCCGTGAGTCGGACCTGTCCGCCGGTATTTTGGCGGTGGCTATCGTCCCCCGGCTCACGGCCATAATATAATATGTATTATGAAAGGGTGGGTTCCACGTTGAAAAAATAATAAGTCGGATTATTAATTTTCGGGTGCACTAAACGAGGGGGTGAGGGGCTCTTAACTTTGGGAGGGTGTATTTTACAGGGGGAATGTTTCTTTCATACCATGTCCTTCCAAAGTAAACAGACCTTCACATACACAGTGATGGCATAATCGTTTGTTTTCATCAAGCACAACAGATATAACGCAAAAAGACGCGCGTCTATCTCAACACTACCTCAATTGACGCGAGCGAAATACTCTCATACACTCCGGCAAAATAGATACTATTCATCCATCTCCGACGACGGTGCAACATTAGCGGCTACAGCCTGAGCTTCCTTGCTATTTTTAACACCCTTCCCTTTTGGGGTCTTTACTTTCTTAATGCTTTTCCCTACTGCCTTCTTCACATGGGATTTCGCCTTCGTCGCTGCTTCCCCCACCACTACGTCCCGTTTAAGAACGTCAGATTCCAGTATCCTTTCGATTTCATCCATGGTTATCTTAAGCCCCGGCGCTAACCTTCTCAACTCGCGCCTGACAATTTCAATGACTGGCTCGGTCGTCAGCAGAGCCCCTATCACAAACCGATTAACCGCCTGAACCCGTTCATGAAAGGCTTCAATTGCCGCCTTGGATAAACCTTCTTTGCATAGCACAAATAGTTTCTGCTGATCATCCAACTTTCGTGGATTCAGGTCCAGAAAGTTGAAAGATGCCACCAGATCGCATCCCACCGGCTTTTCGAAGCGAATTTTGTAAACCTCCCATCTAATGCCGTTGGTCAGGACCACCCATGTAATCCCGTAATTAGCGCCATAATTGATCGCCTGCCGAAGATGAAGCTCCTTTAGTTCAATACCCACCGCTTTCACTTCAATCAGATACTTGATAGCGCCATCCTGTTTAATAGCAAGATCGCAGTAGGTCCCTCGTATGGCCTGTTCACCGGTGACTTCCGCATACTTATCAAAGCCAAATACCGATCCCAGAATGTCTGTAATGATTGTTACCGTATCCGACTCATTCACGTCTCTGTCGATGGCGGACTTAAGGACCTTCTGATACTTGTTAACCTCTCTGGCAAAGCGATCAGCGACTTTTTTCGGTACTCGCATGGCTATCTCCTCCTCCCGACGTACAGACCTAACAAAGGCTACGCATAATAGGTCTTTAGTTTAATTAACGATCAATGGTTAGAGTCGTTTCCCGCAATGAGGACATACTCTAACCCTTTTCTTTCCGATCTCTTCGGCAAATCCCGATGCTATTATCCCAGCAGGTAATGCAAAAAGCCCGATTCCGAAGACTGCCATCAGTCCGGCTACCAGCTTCCCTAATCCGGTTACAGGATAGACATCCCCGTATCCGACAGTCGTTAGGGTAGCATCTTTCATACTGCCTGCTTGAGTTTAATATCTTGTCTCCCCGACAACCGGAATTAAAGATAATAGACCACATCGGCTGTGTCTACTTCCAAAGTGACATTGAGGGCAAATGAGGCGACGACACGGCATTCCACTCTGGTCGTTGTCGCGCCGTGATCATCTTTCCCAAAGCCTCCCCCCTGCAAGATTTTTGTTGCCAGAAGGTACAATCGTGCGTTTGTTGCAGCGGGAAGCGAAAGAATAACGGGAAGGAGGTCCTTAACCCGTCTATTCCCCCGGGCCGGACGGCAAAGGCACGGCGGGAATGTCAGCTAAAGCACTGGCGGACAATTTCTAACAAAATCGTAGAGCGATTCTAACAGCGCCTTAACAAACAATGCCGATCCTTGCCTCGGACGATGAGAACCGGGCCCGCCAACCGGCACCCGCCCGACAGCCGAAGGATCGATTCCGTGATGCAGAACGCCGACTCTTCCAGATCCGAGTTCAACTCGCCCGCGCCGAACGCGAGCAACTTCGCCCCTTTTTCCATAACACCGTCGGCCAAAGGCCCGCTTCGACAAATCATGTTCGAAATGCTGCTGGCCCCGGTCGAGAAAATCTTCCACCTGCGCACCCTCAACAACATGTACCGGTCGGTCAGCCCTATCCCCGACGACGCCCGGTTCACCGATCTGGCCCTGCAACTGCTCAATGTCGATTACGCTGTCTCCGATACCGACCGGGCACGAATTCCCGCCAAGGGGCCGGTGGTGGTGGTGGCCAATCACCCGTTCGGGGCTATCGAAGGGATCATGTTGACCTCGCTGCTGACGAGCCTTCGGCCCGACGTCAAATTCCTGGCCAATTATCTTCTGGGCCGTATCCCCGAAATGCGCCGGCATTTGATCGAGGTCGACCCGTTCGGGTCTTCCCGCTCGACAGCGCGGAATATCCGGCCGCTCAAACGGGCGCTGCAATGGCTCGAAGACGGCGGCATGCTGGTGGTTTTTCCGGCCGGCGAGGTGGCCCACATACGCTGGACCAAACCGGTGGTGACCGACCCGCCGTGGAATACTACCGTGGCGCGGCTGGTGCGCCGGACCAAAGCGCCGGTATTGCCGGTCCATTTCGACGGGCGCAACAGCAATCTTTTCCAACTGCTGGGACTCATCAACGGGCGCTTACGCACGGTCATGCTGCCCCACGAACTGCTTAACAAAAGCAACCAGCGGATACCCGTGCGGATCGGCAACCCGGTGGAATACTCCCGGCTCGAACGATTCGACAACGACACCGACCTCACGGGTTACCTTCGGTTCCGCACCTACCTGCTGGCCGGTCGCGGGCAGAACACGGACGGAGAAAGCCCCTCCCCCAAACACAACAACGCCCACCGGGCGCATTCCGTACCGGTGATCGAAGCTACGGATGGCCGGATACTCGAAAGTGAAATCGGCCGCCTTCCGACCGAGGCGCGGCTGGTCGAAGGGGGCGAATATCAGGCTTTCTATGCCCGCTCGGCGGCTATTCCGAAGGTGTTACAGGAAATCGGGCGGCTTCGCGAAATCACTTTTCGGCAGGTCGGCGAGGGTACCGGTCGCAGGACAGATATAGATCGGTTCGACGATTATTACATCCACCTGTTCGTCTGGAACAAAGAACGCCGCGAACTGGTCGGAGGATACAGGCTGGGGCTGACCGATGAAATCGTGGCGCAATACGGCATCAAAGGGTTGTATACCCGGACATTGTTCAAATTCAAAAAGCAGTTGATCGACGAGGTTAACCCGGCGCTGGAGTTGGGGCGGTCGTTCATCCGTCCCGAATACCAGCGCGAATACGCTCCCCTGCACCTTCTATGGCGAGGTATCGGACACTATGTGATTCGCTATCCGCAGTACAAGATGCTTTTCGGACCGGTGAGTATAACCAACCGCTATCACACTATCTCACGTCAGTTGCTGGTTGATTTTCTCAAGAACAATCGTTTTGCTTCCCGTCTGGCCGCGAAGATCAAACCGACCAACCCGCTCAAAGAACGGCGCTACGCGCACATCGATGACAAAGCCCACTCACGCCTGGTCGGGAGCCTTGAGGAAGTCGACACCCTTATCGGCGAAATAGAGACCGAACAACGCGGCATTCCGATACTTCTCAAACACTACCTGCGCCTGAACGGTCGCTTACTCGGGTTCAATATCGATCCGGATTTCAGCGACGTTCTCGACGGCCTTATTCTGGTTGACCTTCGCCAGACTGATCCGCGAATCCTTCAGCGCTACATGGGCAAAAGCGGCGCGGCCGAGTTTCTGCGGTTCCATCGTTGCGGGGCGGAATAGTCGCGTGCGTCGGTGATACGTCGACAAAAAAAGAAGGGCCCCGGTTATGAACACGGGACCCTTTCGAAGGTTTTACTTCCAAACGATCAGAAGCTCATCCCCACCACCAGATATGATATTTTCGCCTCAGGATTGAGGATGAAAGACACATCGAGCGGCAAAGAAAGACTCTCCGACACCTTGACCTCACGCGACGCGGACACACCGACATTGATAACCTCGAAATCATCACTTCCGTAATAATCCGGGTTATCTTCACTGCCGGACGTGGCACCACAGAAGAAATTGAGTTCCGTCTCCTGAACGGTGAGCGGATAGTCCAGTTGGAAGTACATATTGTTGCCCTCGTCGTTGTGCACGTTCACATAACCCGACAGAGTGACGGGAAAAGACTCGGGCCCCGTGACCGAAAGCCCCACCTCCACGGTGTGGGCACCCGGATCGGGAATGGTATCGTCAATGACGGCATCGTAGTTGTTGAAGTTGAAGAAATCGATCCCGGCGTTGGGGAAATAGTAGTCGGTAACCACCGCCGACAGTGAAACGCCGTTATTCAAATCAACCCCGTAACCGAGCCAGAAGTCAATTTCATCGGAATCCAGGGCATCGTCGGACAATGTATACGCACCCCAGACACCGAATTCGAAACCGGCGTAGCTGACCGCGAGAGTCGGCTGAACCGACGGCGTGCTCGCGATATCGATCCCCCGCCAGACGTAGTGGCTATACAGATCGACTCCCGTATTCACGGCGACCTTGTCCCCGGCTACAACCGATGCGCTCAGCAGCGCCACGATGGCAACCATCAACAGTACTCGCAAGCTAATTTCTTTTAACATCACTCAAGACTTCCTTTCGATTCATCAGCCAAGGTAAGCACTCTCGCCATGGAGGGACTCATCAAGAGTAGATTCTTCTACTTCAGTCGTCTTGACTCTTGTAATTTTGTTGATAATCCAGAGCATGACATAGGTAAAGATAAACGCATAAATGGAAGAGACAACCACGGCCACCAGTTCTTTCACGAAGAACTCATCGCCACCGAAGAAGAGACCATCGGCCCCACCCGGATTGACAACCGTGCTGCCCAAAAGACCGAGCATTATTATACCCAGCGCTCCGCCCACGCCGTGGACTCCCCAGACATCAAGGGCATCGTCCCAGCGCAATTTGTTCTTAAGACTCACCGACGAGTAACACAGGATACCGGCACAGACACCGATTATAGCGGCCGAGCCCGGTGATACGAACGCCGCAGCGGGTGTGATCGTGGCCAGACCAGCCACGGCACCGGTTAGCAAACCCACGAATTTCGGTTTCTTGGAAAGCGTCCACTCAAGGAACAACCATGACACCGCCGCGCAGGAAGCCGCGATATCAGTGTTCACAAAAGCCAGCGCCGTGATGGAATCAACCTGCAACTCACTACCGGCATTAAAGCCATACCAGCCAAACCACAAGAGTCCGGTTCCAAGAGCCACCAACGGGATACTGTGCGGGCCCTTGTCGGCAACTCGTCTTCGTCCTACAAATAATACCGATGCAAGAGCGGCCATACCCGCGATATTGTGCACCGCGATACCACCGGCGAAGTCAAGCACTCCCCACTCGGCGAGCAGTCCGCCACCCCACAACATGTGGACAAACGGGAAATACACCAAGAGAAGCCAGGCAACCAGAAATAACAGGTAGGCAGGGAAGCGCACCCGGTTCGAAAAAGCGCCTGTGATCAGAGCAGGAGTTATGATCGCGAACATCATCTGGTAAGAGAAAAATACCAGCATCGGTATCTGACCGTCACCGAACGGCGTCATGGGATTAACACCGCTTAAAAAAGCCATGTCAAGATTCCCGATGATGCCTCCCTCACCGCCACTGAAACAGAGCGAGAAACCGACTGCGTACCAGAGAATGGTAGTTACGCCCATCGATACGAAACTCTGAATCATAATGGACAGTACGTTTTTGCGCCCTACCAGTCCGCCGTAAAAGAAGGCCAGGCCCGGCGTCATCAGCATGACGAGGCTCGTGGCCACGAGCATAAACCCGGTATTGCCGGTGTCAAACATAGCATCCTCCTATTAATAGTGACTGTTTATTATGTCCGGCACCGTGACATATGACAATAGGGGATATCCTGATTATGGACTGCGAAATCCCTTAGATACATACGGTCGGACAGCCGGATAACGGCTGGCAAAAACCGAGCGGTCAGTGCAATTGGGTGAGACCTTCGCGAATGGCGTATTTAGTCAGTTCGGCGATACTGTGCAGATCGAGTTTGTCCATTATCTGCTTGCGGTGACTTTCGACGGTTTTCACGCTGACATTAAGAATGGCGGCGGCATCTTTGGTTGATTTGCCTTCGGCGAGAATCTGAAGAACCTCGCGTTCCCTGCCGCTCAGCGGTGATTCGGACTCATCTTTACCCTCACGCACGCGATCAACATAATCGCGGAGGACCAGATCCCGAACCGCCAGACTGAAGAACAGCTCACCTTTGTGCACGGTCTTCACGGCTTCGATAACTTCACTGGCCGCGCATTCCTTGAGTATGTATCCACGGGCTCCGATACGGAGTGACTGCTGAATGAACCGCCGATCAGCATGCATTGAGAGTATAATTATCTTCGTATGCCCATTTTCCCTGAGAATTTTCCGGGCCGCGTCCAAACCGTTCAGCCCCGGCATGGAAATGTCGAGCAAGATGATATCCGGCCGTTTCTCGCCGGCGAGAGTTACGGTTTCGAACCCGTCTTTGGCCACGCCCACAACTCTTATGTTCGGCTCTCTGTCCAACAGGGGACGCAACCCGTCAATCAATAACTGATGATCATCAGCCAGAAGTACATTAATCATCGTCTGCCTCGGACGCTATACGGTACGGAGTATAAAGTGTAATCCGGCTTCCTTTACCCGTAGCTGAATCTATGGACAGTTCCCCTCCCATGTAGGAGAGCCGTTCACGTATGCTGAATAACCCAAAACAGTCGGCATCCGCCAACCCGGCATTGAACAACGAAGTGTCAAATCCCCGGCCATCGTCGCTTACCACGACCTCAAGCCGATCTTTCTGCCAATTCGTGTTGATCGTCAGTTGGGACGCCTGCGCGTGCTTGGCAACATTGTTTATCAGTTCCTGAACGGACTTGAACACGAACACGCTGACATCTTCGGTGATTTCCTGCGGACTCCCCGACTGTGTAGAGCTAACCAGAAAGCTGTAGCGCTGAGAGGCCCGTTCCGCCAGCCAGTCGATGGCAACCGACAAACCCAGTTCATACAGAACCGGCGGGCTTATCTCGACCGTAAGATTCCGGGTGTATTTTATGGCCTGACTCAAAATAGAGAGAATTTCGGAAAATTCCTTCTCCATTCCGGAGAAGACAGCGTTGCCCTGAAGCAGACTCACTCGCTGTGACACATAAGCCAAAGCCTGCCCAAGGTGATCATGCAGATCAGAGGCTATTGCGCGACGTTCTCGCGCCTCGGCCAGAGACAACTCGGACGTTAACCGCCTGAGTTGTCTCTGGTAAACGCGAATCCGTTGTTCCGTTACCGCACGGTCCGTCGTCGGCCCGGCGGCCGGTGATCCGGAGGGATCGTCCATGGGTTGTTCACGGCGAGATACCATTGTTATAATATAGTGTCGCCCAGCCGATTATGCAAACTCATAGAAGACATCTCCGAACGCAGATAAAACCGGCTGCCGTCCACGATCGGTTCATAGACGAACCGACGGTGCTCAACACCACCGCCGGTTTCCATATTCTCTGCAACCGGGTTTCGCCCCGCAAGTTCTTACGGAGACATATCTGATAGCAACGTCGCCTCGTGGTCTTTAACTCTGTATGGCGTAACAAATTGCAACACAAGTGACCACGAAATCGTAAGCCGTCAATCTTGCCTGCGCAACAAAGCCCGGCGATGCGAGCACACGTAACACCACCGGGCTTCCATACGCGTGACCGAGCGGGCAACCGCGCAGTCACGACCATTCCCCCTCAATCCTACGTCACAGAATCGCCACAACTTAGAACATGTGCAGTCCCAAACCGACGCCCAACGTAAAGCTCGACTCCATCGTCTTGAATCTCGGTATCTCCATTGCAGCGTCGTCAACCGACTGGATCATGATCGCATCGGAGTATTTGGTCGGCAGATGTCGATAGGACCCGAAAAAGTCAAATGACACTACACTGGACAGCCGAAGTTCAATCGCCGGTTGTATAAGTATCTCTGTAGCGCTCTGAGTAAAGTTACAATTCGAAAGCACCGGGACCGAAACGGAATAGCCGGGGTAGATTTCCTGATCTACCCAGTTACAGACGGACATGGGATTTACGTACCAAGCTTTACCGACACCCAGTGTCCCCTTAAAACCGAAGACAGAGCTCAAAGCACACCGGTATTCCACAATGCCCAGCAAATCGTATCCGGCAGCGGCTGTTTTCAAGTATTGATACTGATCACCGGTTTTCACCTGCGCGTATACACTGCCCTGGACCCCTACCGCGAACGAGCGCGAGATCGACCTCGTCAGTGAAGCCAGACCGCGAGCGCCGAACGACGCCTTGACATTGCCCGGCAGGTTATATCCGTTGGATCCGTTTATCTGAGGCGAGACCTGGGCCGCTCCGCTCTGCGAGCAGGAAATGATCAGATGGATATTCCGGTCCTGAACTGTTTTCGCGTCCGTGCTCGTTCCGAGCAGCAACGCGGCCATTGTGATTACAATGATACTTCGCATGATTCTTCCTCCCTTGGCAATTTGCTTTGCCGGTTTCTTTTCTCTTGTCTTGCAGTCATACTTCATCGCAACTGCCGTGCCAGGCCGATCAGACATTCAGAACCATTCGCATTGCAATAGCTTACGAATGTAAACACCGAAGCTACCGCTCTGCTTGTTGCCTTCAGGCAACAGACAAGGCAACACTACGTCGTACGGTCGCCACAACCTGGGTATGATCGCACAGAGAAAGAAACCCGAAGAAAAAAGAGCGGCACCAGGATTCGGTGCCGCCCTCATGCTATAATCTCTAAATGAAAGTGATCTCGGGCAACTACTGTTTAGAGCATACTCCCATCGCTGTGGTGGCGGATATCGGTGGTTTCCACTCCCTCGTTTGTCACGGTCGAATACGCTTTGGCCAACCCGACTGAAGGGTGCAATACCCAGTATAGCGTATCCCCCGGCACGTTCACCAGGCTGTACTTGATGCAATCCCGGTATAGAGTGCCATTCGTAGTGACCAGGTCTTCAAGCCCGAGGACCGTAATCGGATAGAGCACAGGTGGTGCCATATCACAAGCCTTGTTCTCCGGCCCGAAGTCTATGTAGAAATTAGAAATCGAATAGCTTTTCCCGGCCGTCACCTGAGCAGGCATGACAAGATAGACATAGCGGAATGTACTGTCGGCCTGCAGCGAGTCGGCGAAGAAAAGTGAGTCGTTGCGATAGAACGCCCACATGCGAGCCGTCCACGAGCCGCCGGTCTGCTCTACTATTCTGAATACTTCGAACGCGTCAAGCCCGCCGCACTCAATCTGTCGACCGACCGAATCGACCCAGCAAAAAGCCTCCTGACCAGGTTCATTGTAGTTGAACTCACAACGAGTCATCGCCGTGTTTGCCTGCAAGATGAAATAGTCTTTGATGGCGAAAACCGGAGCTGGTCCGGAACCCGTAGGAGATCCGGAATCGCTTGAGTCACTACAGCCGATCAAAGGTGTCAGAGCAGCCGCGACGGCCAGCAGTAAGACGGTTGAGAGCACCATGTGAACAGTCCTTGATATGTGCCTTGTTTTCATTGTGTTTACCTCCCTTCCAATCTATAGTCTCTTTTCTCGATAGACGTTATCGCGTCAATGCCGAACCCCTCAGGGCACATTAACGAAGTGGATTTGCTTCTTCATCGGCACCAGCATATAGTCAAGCGACGGAGAGTAGTAAGGAAACGGGTCGTTCTTGATGTCGACCTGCCACAGGGTGGAACCGTCGGCGACAGAAATGGCCTGAATACCCTTGTCGTGTGTCGGGAAGACGATTATTGTATCCTTATATCCTATTGTTCCGTAGTCGGTGGATGTAAACGTGCCCTTTCGGTAGGCAGCTTTTTCGCTGATGCCGACAGAAGCTAAAAACACTTCGCCCGTCACAACTTTCATCAAACCGTCAAATACGGCACTCAAAAAGCCGCCGCCGTGCCTGGCCTGCTCAGCTTCGTATTCCCACGTTAGTTCTTTGCTGTTGCCTTTGAGATTGCTCCTCCATCGCTTAATTCCCTTCTTGCCCAAAGTAAGCCGCCCATCTTGTTCCATCAGCAATATCCCGTGGCAGTAGTTTTTCTCCGTTTTCGATTCCATGAGAACTTCGCCGTTCACCAAGTTGACCAGCCAGCACTTCTTCTCATCCATAAACAGAACTGTGGTATCGTTACCGTGCATTTGGATGAGGTTCTCCCCCTTGTCGAATTTCCACCGCACAGCACCATCGGTCGCCGAGAGGGCATACATCTTGTACTTCCCGATTAAGGCTCCGTCTTTTTCCTCTCCCGGTTGAAATGCCAGCAGACCCGGTTCTTGCTGAACGGGGCACATGATGGTGTGTTCACCTATCTTCTCCTCACTCATCCACCGTACAGTGCCGTCTGCGGCGTTGATAGCGACCGGACGCTTGTCCAGGGTCGCATAGAGAACATCGCCATTGAGGCAAAGCAGGCCTTGCGTCTTGTCTTCGCTCTTCCAGCGCAAGGAGCCATCAACGGCGTTCAGGCAGTATATGTACTTTCCCTTGAGATAAACGGAAGTCTTCTCGAAAGTCGAAGCGTCATCGCTTATAACCTGTGAACTCAAATCAAACGCCTTCAGCGGTTCGTACTCGAATTGCCAGCTGATTTCACCGGTTTCCTTGTCCAGACACAGCAGCTTGGGATGGTTCAGGTGGTTCTTAATCGTCTCGTAAACCATCACATTGAAGTCCTTGGTGATACCTTTCTCTCCCCGTTTCTCCGTACCCATTACAACGATGTGGTTCCCGGAAGGGATGACCTCCTGGACAATGCCCACATCTTTGTACTCGATGGTCCAGAGCACGTCGCCGGTCCGGATATCCACGGCGCATAAGGGTCCATTACCGACATACAGGCGGTTAGCGACCGTGTCAATCCAGATACTGCATATCCACTGGTGGTGGGTTTTTCCCAACGAAATTTCACGGTACCAGAGTTCCTCGAATCCGGGCACGGCGAAAGCCTGAAGCTTGGCCGTCAAATTGACTTTACCGGCATAATCAACACACACGGCAATATTCTCACCTGGGAAAATCACATCGTCGACTTCGTTCCTCAAGTCAGCCGTAACATAGTCCAGCTCTCTCGGGAGCGTCGTTTGAGCCGACAGTACCAGAATACCGATAATGACGATTTGGCTCAGTTTTCTCAGCATCGCTTTTTTCCTCCCTTGTTTCGGCCTTAGTAACCGCGAGAAGCTACTGCAGCCGATATCACGTTCATCATGTTTGAGTTTCTACTGTAGGCCACGTGACATGCTGTTTTCCATTTTCGACACACCGTCACACTGCAAGTGACGTGCCAATGAGAAAGGAGCCGGGCTACTCCTCCAAGCAAGTCACTGACAACATGTTAGCGAAACGAGTGACGGGCAGGCACCTGACGGTGTTGCCGTTTAACGACAGAGTACAAGCAGGTTTGTCGCACGCATGCGACAGATTCTCCTGGCACTGTCCCCTTACTGGATGTCTTTGAGTTCGTACTCGTTGATGAGCTTATAAAGATGAGTGCGGTCTATTTGAAGAATCTGAGCAGCCCGGGCCACCTTGCCTTGCGCAAGATTGATAGCCTTGATAATGCAGTCGCGGCGGAACTCCCGCGTCATATCGTTGAGCGATCTGAGCGGCGTATCATCTTGCAGCCATATGCTGCCGAGGATCGACTTCATTTCATCCGGGCCGACAATCTCCGACTCCGACAGGATAACGATGCGCTCAATGGTATTCTCCAACTCGCGCACGTTACCGGGCCAATCATAGTCGACCAGCATGTTGACCGCTTCGGGTGTCAGACGCTTGGGCCGGCTTCCACACTGCTGCGATTTCACTTTGAGAAAACGCTCCACCAGCAGCGGGATATCCTCGGCCCGCCGGCGCAGCGGCGGCAGGACAATCTCGATGACCTTCAGCCGGTAGAAGAGATCCTCGCGAAAGGCATTTTCGCCTATCAACTTAGGTAAATCCTGATTGCTGGCGGCTATTATGCGCACGTCGCACCGGCGTACACTGTTATCACCGACCCGACGGAATTCTCTCTCCTGAATCACGTGAAGTAGCCGGGCCTGAAGAGACAGCGAAGCGTTGGTAATCTCGTCCAGGAACAGCGTGCCTCCCTCGGCCTCCTCGAACAGCCCTTTGCGATCCTGCACTGCCCCCGTGAACGCCCCCTTGCGGTGGCCGAACAGTTCGCTTTCGGCCAGCGTATCGGCCAGAGTGCCACTGTCCACGGAGACGAAAGTTTTCTCCCGACGATTGCTGTGATAGTGTATCTGTCGGGCCACCAGTTCCTTGCCGGTGCCGCTCTCCCCGCTTATCAGAACCACGCTGTCGGTCGGACCGGCCTTGGCAATGTGGTCACGGACCGTTTTCATAACTGCACTGTTGCCGATAATCTCATACTTCTTGCGTATCTCGTTAAGAAAACTCCGATTCTCGCGCTTGAGCCGTCCCACTTCAATGGCGTTCTTGATGGTCAGGAGAGTCTTTTCCCTGTCCTGCATCTTTTCGATATAGTCAAAGGCGCCCATGCGGGTAGCCTCGACCGCCGTTGGAATCGACCCGTGCCCGGTGATTATAACGACCGGCAGAAGCGGATCGACCTGTTGCACCTGCCTGAGAACATCGAGACCGTTACCGGTCTCGTTTTCCCAATCCAGATCAAGTGTCATCAGATCGAATTGCTGTTCGCCGACCTGTTGCAAAACCTCCGAATGGGTTCCAACCGGAACGGTTTTCAGCCCGCGCATCTCAAGCATCTGCCCAAACGCGGCAAGAAACGACGAATCATCGTCCGCAATCAGCACCAGGGAAGATTTACTGTCTCTACCGTTTTCCACTTTCACCGTCCTCAAGGGGGAGCCGCACCAGGAAGCAACTGCCTTTTCCCACTTCGCTTTCGACCAGAACCTGCCCGTTATGATTCTCTACTATCTCTTTGACCAGCGACAGGCCGACACCGGTGCCGTGCTGCGACCTGCTGAAACCCGGCCTGAATACTTGCTCCAAATCATCCGGGGCAATGCCGCAACCGGTATCGCACACCTCGACTTCTACGTACTTCGTCTGCTCCCTGTTAAGCAAATCGCCTGCCAGGCGCGACCGGACAACGACCTCGCCCTTTTTCCCTACCGCTTTCACCGCGTTGGACAAGAGGTTATCCAATACCTCCATCATCTGATCCCCGTCCACACTGATCAGGGGAAGATCGGGCTGTCGCTCGTTTACGACATTGATGCCCGAATGCCGGGCATCACGGTACGGTGCGATGGCAGTATCAATAATGGTGTTAAGATCGTGCTTGCTCCGATTGGGTTGACTTATACGCACGAAACGGAGAATCTTGCCAGCCGTATCAGCCGCTTGCTCCACCTGCCGGTCGACTTCTAAAAGGTACTGCTTCAAGATCCGGTTGTCCGTGATCTCTGTCCCCAACCGTTCGTCCTCACGGATATTGTCAAGGTAGATATGGGCCGTTGCCATACTGCCCTTGAGCTTATGCAACCACCGCTGAGCCGTTTCCCCGAGAACGACCTTGCGCTGCCATGACAGTTCGGCCGTTATGTCCTCGAACACCAGGATTTTGCCCAAGAACGAGTTGTGCGAGTCGACCCTTGGATACACCGCCACTGCCACCGTCATCGTGCGGCCGTCGTCCGAATGGACAAACTGAGTATTGACCGGCAGGTGTGGTTTGGCATACGCCTCATCAAGGGCTTCAACGATCGCACGGTAGCGTGCCAGCGGGCTAGCGTGGTACTCCTGCCAGTTCTTCAGGCCCTCCGGGAACAACGTCGTGACGACGGGGCTGCTGTTGGCGAAGACAATCTTGCCCTTACGATTTAGAACAATCACCCCTGCCGCTATCCTGTCAAGGCTGGGCAAACCTTGCGAAGATAAGTACAGCCGGGCAATCCAGCGGCTCAAACGGAAGACCAAGAAGACGAGAACCGCGGCAAAGAGGATCACCATCCACCACTTATAACGGGCCCATAACAGCGGTATCAGATCTCTTTTAACCAGCATCGCGAGTTCCCAGCCGTGCTGATCTCGGTGAACAAACAGACCCTTCAACTGCTGATCATGGTACAGATTCACGTGACCTGACAGCGCAGCACACGCCAGCAGCCGCAATTCCGAATCCAATACCGCCATTCTCTGGTTGGTTGCACCGATCACTATCTCTGGTGCACTGTCCCCGATCAGATCCTCGACCGCCAGAACGCTGAGAATGTCGCCTCTACAATACATTTCCGGCTCAAGATCGAGGTTGAACCGCACCAGGCCCAGTTTATCGTCTTCCGAATATGTAGCCAGGATAGACTGTGTACTACTGTCGGGGTTTTGCATAACTGCCATAGAAACCCAGTCGCGGGTACTGTCGCCCGCTGACGCGACCACTTCCCCGGTCAGCGGATCGACAGCTATGAGCCTGGCGCCCGACCCGTCAATACCGCACCGATCATCCAAGGTGACGTAGATTCTTGCTTGGCCGTCGACAGGTCCACACCCGCAAACCATTACAGGGTAGTGGTAGTCTTCGCCGGTGACACGACGCCACATCTCGTGTCCACGTTGGTCGATGGCCACCAGGTACGAGTGTTGAGAATCCATGCCGTTTGAAACATAGCGGTTGGCGGTCGACGCTATGGCGCACACGAAGAAGACGGTGCTGTCATTGGGCCTGATCACAGCCAACCGGTTCTCGAGCACAATATCGGCCGTAGGGAAATACCACAGCTCGCGGTCGTTCATCACATCATAAGCTACGACACCTCGTTGAAGGGCTGAATCGGGTTTCGCACTGCGAGAGAAAAGGATATCGCGCACACCGTCACCGTTCAGATCAACGCCAGCCAGCGGTGTAACCAACAGATCGTGCCACCCGTCGGCGACCGCCTTCGGATCCACTACTTGCACGGGTACACATTCGGTACTGTAGTTATACTCGTTGCCGAATATGACGATTTCGATCAGAACGGTGTCACCGGAAATGCGCGTAAAGGCGATTTCATCGCGGTCATCTTCCAAAACATCGATCAAGAACGCCTTCTCGATACGACGCATAGCATAGGGGCCGTTATACTGAAAAAGCGCCTCCGGATTGAGCGGGTTCGTGCAACAAACCAGCGCGCTGTATGTGCTTGAGTCCGGGCCGATACCGTCGAGAGCATAAACAAATTCATCGCTCCCATCGCCGTCCAAGTCGGTCACATTGCGCCACGCGAAGTCGCCGGCCCGCCAAGCCGGCCCCACGGAACGAAGCGTTAAGAGCTCATACGGCAACTGATCCGACGGGCGCGACAGGTCAATATCGTACGTCAGAACGTCGCCCGCCCACACGTGCAGGACCGGACACAGAGCTAACAAGATGACTGTGACATACAGAGAACGCATTGACGCATTTCAACAGAATAGAACGGGCGATTTCGGACGTAATATACCCATTCCTGCCAACCGGTCAAGGCGATTGTACAACGGTTCTATCTCTGCACGCGCTCGTGTTCCGCTCCTTGAGAATACCGGTCGCCCCTTACGGACAGGCCGGTAACGGGGCCAGACTGATGAACAGATGGTCGATCAGCACCGTCAAATCACCCATGTCAACACAGGCCGGGTTGCTCTCCGGATCGGGTTGGCCGGACAGGTCTACATCGCCCTCTGCCGTACAGCACAACGGATCAAGGCTGATAAACAGGTGATCGATCAGGACTGTCAGATCTCCCATATCAACGATGCCCGGTACGCAATCCATGTTACCAACCGACGTACCAACACAGCAGGACGACCCCGATACATTGGAAGCTTCCGGTGTGGGCACGGCGAAGAACTGCCAGTTATCGGCCCCGTCGGGGTAACGACCGTACGAAATATCAGTGGTCTGCTCGCCGAAGGTAATCTGGTCGATGACTACCTGAGTCGGTGACGACAAGACTATTTCTTCACCGGAAGCACCAAGTTTGAAATTGGCATGGAGCCCTTCCTGCTCGGTGTCAT
>DAISVY010000003.1:0-28009 GCA_036826635.1 Candidatus Zixiibacteriota bacterium | reverse complement strand
TTGATCCGTCCACTCGATAACGGGCGGCTGATTGATACCGAGTTGGTTGCTGGCTCCCGGCGTAGGCACGGCGAAGAACTGCCAGTTGTCGGTCCCGTCGGGGTAACGACCGTACGAAATATCAGTGGTCTGCTCGCCGAATTCGATTTCGTCGAGAGTCTCCAGTGTCGGCGATGTCAACAGGATGGCTTCCCCGGAGGCACCAAGTTTGAAATTGGCATGGAGCCCTTCCTGCTCGGTGTCATCATCGGCCCAGATCAAAAGGAATCCTCCGGCCGGTATGGACGTATCGGGGAAGGTCCACTTGGTAACATCGGTGATATCATCACTCAGGTAGTAACCACCCAGGGAAATCGCACTACCGGTCATATTGTATATTTCGATCCAGTCATCATACTCACTGTCCTGGTCGGCGATGATGTTGTCGTTGTCCGCCATAAATTCATTGATCGCCAGCGTAGTCGGGCTGGTACCGGTTACCGGGGCGGTGTAGTACTCATACTCCGCCCGCGCCGGGGAGAAAACGCCCACGTTGCTGTTCTGCGCATACACGTAGTACTGCAGGTCGCCGTTTTCGACAGATATCGAAACACCATACACACCATCACCCGAAGCCCCGTCATTGTGAGCGCCGTCGTCATACATCTCCACGCGCTCGAAGGGGGCATAGACACTCTGACGATACCCGAGCACCACCGAGCTGGTGTTACTGACATCGGCCGTGAAGTTCACGGTCGAACCGGCCGAGATCGTCCCGGGCGAATAGGATATATCGGCTACGGTCGGAGGAGTGCTCGTGTAGAAAGACAGACCAGCCAGATACGAAGCCCGACCGTTCATCAGTTCAGTGATTCCGACCGTTCCACCGGGTCCTCCCGGTCCTCCGGGTCCTCCGCCACCAACCGTGCTGTTGAGATTATTGACAAAATCAGAATAGCTGTAAAATTTATGCGGGTCGGCCTGCACCTCGGCGTCAATTACGGCCTGAATTTCCAGCCCTCTCGATTCGAGACTATCACCCAGGAAATTCTCGTCAATCATCGTCTTCATGTGAGCCAGATACATTTTCTGGTATGTCGAATTCGACAGGACGTTGTTTATAATGGGATAATTGCTGTTGCCCAGATTGAGCAGCGGGTTCAATTGCTGCATTTGTGTTTTTGACAATTGGCCTGATGAACGAAGATCGGTGAAACCACCAAAGCACATATTCAAATCCCAAAGGATCGGATTGAATCGATCATAATGATCCTGGAATATGTAATAGTTCTGACCTACATTTACCGGGCCATCCAGATTCACCAGCAGTATTTCAAAGGCCAGTTTCCAGAGGTGTCGGTCAACATTGAGGACCGCTTCCATCTCACTCGGATTGTTGTTGAACTCGTAAAAGAAATTAAGCAACTCGTCCCAGTCAGTCGCCAAATCGGATTCGTGTTGGAAATAGTCCACGTAATCCATCGTGTCGGAGCCCAGGTAGTTCCAAATAGGCGGTTGCTGCGACATTGCGCCGTTCGGCAAAATCCCTTTATACCGTGCTCCCTCGTCGTCGTAATCATGCATCCGCGCGAAGTATTTATCGACATCCTGAACACTGGTATACAGACCGATATAGGTACCGTTTATGGTCACCTTCATGAAGTTAGCTTTTCCGGCCGGCATATATTTCCTGGCGATCTCATAAGAAAGAGCATCACGCAGGAAACTCGGGTCATGATAACCGTTGGCCAGCTTCAGGGTTCCATAACCATCATACTTCTGATCGTCGATTATATAGTCCAGTTTGATATTCAACGGATTTTTGGTCTGGTTGGGGTTGTAGGAACTGTAACCCTTGTACCGGATACCAACACTGTCGAAGAGAATTCCGTTGATTATCGCACTTCCGACCAATCGTTCGTCGTTGCCCGCGGCGTAGTAGGAATCAAGGATCTGATCCCAATTCGACTCCTGGAATGTGATTTCGATTGTATTTATGACATCAATATCATAAAAATCCTGTGCCCAGCAAGGTGCACACAACAATACAACCACAGCTAATACCGCCACTCTATACATTAGAGCCTCCGTTAGAATAGAGAGATAAACGAATTAATATCACACATATAATCGCAAGCTATTAGACCAAAGCAGGACCAAAGTAAGTACAAGATAACATCATATATGAATATGACAAGCAGGATTGGGTGGCAGGTCAGTTCAAAAATTTACCCCCCTGACATACCTCACGACCCGATATCAATGAGTTGACCATGCAGAGCATCGACCAGGCAACGGCAGACAAGACCAAAGTCCCCCATAAAGGCCAATGTTGCGGTCAACAAGGTGCTTCCGGCGGCGCTCCCGGTCACATCCCCAATTCAACTGCTCTCCACCATATCTCCTCTATATGTTGCACTGTGTTGCACATAGGCTTACCCTACAACAACAGCTACACTACAAGGTTTAGACAATTCAATTGTCGGTTTTAATCCATCAATAACTTAATAATCCCGACCCGGCCATGGGAAAGTTGGGGAAAACACGAAAGTCCGGCCCCGGCTGATGAACAGGTGGTCGATGAGAATAGCAATAGAATTTGTAGCTGTCGATGAGTTCGGTCGAGGGAAAAATGCCGAAGGGGGGATTCGAACCCCCACTCCCTTGCGAGAACTGCGCCCTGAACGCAGCGCGTCTACCAGTTTCACCACTTCGGCATTACTCTGGTGGACACTAAGATAATCAGTAATATCAGCTTGGCAACAGGAAAATATATCGCCCCCGGAAACAACCGTATCGAGTGGTTAACTCATTGACAGTTCTGCTATTGTGACCGGTTTGGAATTCTCGGTCAGGGGAATATCTCAGCGAACACTCCGGCCGGTAAAGCCCTCGCCCAGATGCCGGTCGCCGTCGTACAAACCCAGGGTAAAACTGAACGGGTGCTCCAGTCTGGGCAACGCTTTGATCAGCCAAACCTGATCTCCACTTTTCCAGGTCGTCGTGGCCGGGTCAGGCCAGAAATCGTGCGTGCTTCTCTCCCCATCGCGGAAAACATGAAGATAAACACGGTACTTTCTCTCAAGGTTGGTCATCGCCCGAAAACCAAGCAGCAAATAAGTAGAATCCGGCCCCTGCGCATAGTAACACGATCCCAACTCAACCTGCCGGCCAAAGCGGTGAGACCCGGATGTACCGTCTATATCAGACAAAGGCAACAGGTGTTTACCCGTATACTCGTCCAGCGCCCGACAACCCGCAGAGTCCAGCCCCTTCCGAATTTCACTCCGCCGCGCCGCAAGCAACAGATTCTCGCGCAGGCTCAAACTGTCTGCCGGAGGATCGCAGGCAATTGCAATCGGATCGACCACCTGAAACAACTTTCTCCCCTTCCGGGGAACAAACAGCCGACAATCCGACACTACGGAAGTGTCGTACTCGAGAAAAGTGGTGGCAAGAGCATTCGGGTAGTTGCTCAGGTTAATTTGAATCTGGAACGAACTGTCGGTCGCGCGCGGCATGAAGTAATCGACCCGGTCGAACACATTGTGTTGAAGGGCCAGAGCGAAAACGTAAGGATCCCGCTCTCCCTGCAGAAGCTCCAGAAAATCGAAACGCTGCTTGAAGCGCGAGGCCGGGTGAGAATAATGCTCATTCGCGGCCAGAAACGTGTACACGGGATAAAACGAGCACAACTCGGAGTGACCGGTGAGAAATACCGTCCCGGCCCGATCAGCCATCTCGGCGGCATCGGTTTCCCAGGTCGGCACGGCCGCCGAGCGCGCAACACGAACCATCGGACTTTTGGCCACAAGGTTGATATTATGAAGAAAGATCAGTAAAACGACAGCAAGCACCACCGGTACGGCCGCACGGGATCGAGGGCGAAACCGAGACCACCGCAACAGATCGGCAGCCGCCAGGCCGATGAAAACCCCGGCGAAGGCGCTGACAAAATTGCGAGCTTTAATAAGATTAATCGGCAAGTCCAAAGCGCCCAGCACCGAACCTGCCAGCAGATACAACACGATCACACCGAGGAAAACGATAAGCGGCCGATAAAGATGAACCGCCCGCCGTGTCACAGCTACGGCAATTCCTCCCAGGAACAGAAGGCCGACTAAGGAAAACTGCATATACTCGACCATAATCCCGGTACTGCCCATGTGATGCCAGCCGCCGCGCGAGCGGTCGAGGCCATGCTGCACCATCGACACCAGTACCGGCAACCAGTACGGCGCGCTTAACACGGCAGCGATAACAAGAACCCCCACGGCCGGTTTCCACCTGAAACGATCAATCCGCCGAAAAAAGTCGTAACCGCGCAACAGCGTCGCCCGCAGTAACAACAAAAACGCAAGAATAAAGAACGGGTAAAAATAAGTAACAAAGAGCGCCGCACCGATAATTCCACCCGCCAATAAATACTTCCAGGTAACACGCGGATTCCCAACCCGCTCAATGAAGAACAGCCACCATGGAATGAAAAAGGTGTTTGTAAGGAAAGCATGGGGCGCCGATTGAACGAACGGATTGCCGAAGGAACAGACGAGAAAACTGACCAGGGTCACCATAAACGCCTGCAACGGTGCGACCAGTTTGCGCCAGAAAAAGTAAAGCAACCAGGGGCCGATAAGATAGATCGCCATCGTACCCAGTTTCAACATCTTGTAAGCCTCTACCGAAAACAGACGAGCATAGAGACTCAGCAGGAAATAATACAACGGCGGGTAAAACAGCGGCAAATCCCGATAGTAATAATCGCCCGGCACCGCAAAGGTAATGAACTTCAGAATCATAGCCTGCCGGAATTGCTGATCTCCCCAATAGGCATTGAGTCCAAAGGGAGTTCCGGCGTACATCAGGGCAATCTCGACCACACCGTACACAGCCAGCATACCGAGAAGCAACGCCACCTTCCACCGCAAAGCGACGCGACTCGCCCAGATGATTACCACCACCGCGAAAAACGCCACTGCCCAGGCGTCCATCCAGATCAAATCGTAGATCAGATCGACTTCACTGAACGCCCGACAGGGAAAAGAACGAACGAACAGGTAAAGACCAAAAAGAACGAAGGACCCAAGAGCACCGAATAACAGCAGACTCTTCTTTGTTGTCGATATTGACTTCACAGACACCACACGTATACGATGCATCATGGTAAGGCACGACACGACAACGAGTCAATTCAAAACTTCATCGCCGCGCCACAATCCGTTTTCCGCATGTATTGATCGAACAACCGGCAGGGACAAAAAGAAAAGGCCGCTCTTACCGAGCGGCCCACAGCTTTGACAGGCACAAAGTATTAGTTCAGATAGGCCCGCAACGAGCGGCTGCGCGAGGCATGGCGAAGCCGACGGATAGCCTTCTCCTTGATCTGCCGAACGCGCTCGCGGGTCAACGAGAAGCGGGCACCGATTTCTTCAAGGGTGAGAGCCTTGTCATGGTTCAACCCGAAATAAAGATTGATAACCTCGGCCTCACGCGGCGTCAGCGTGTCAAGCGCCTTCTCTATCTCCACCCGGAGGGAACTGCTCAGCAGTGCCTCATCCGGTGAAGGCTGGAACTCATCCTCAAGAATATCAATTAACGAGTTGTCTTCGGACACCGAAAAGGGAGCATCCAGAGACAGATGTGAGTTGGAAATCTTGAGGGTGTCAGCAACTTCACCCTCGGACAGCTCCAGTTCCTTGGCAATTTCTTCGGGTGAAGGCACTCTTCCCAGCCCTTGTTCCAGACGACTGGAAATTTTGCCGATTTTGTGCAGGGTACCGACGCGGTTCAGCGGAAGCCGAACGATCCGACTCTGCTCGGCCAGAGCCTGCAATATCGCCTGTCGAATCCACCAGACGGCATAGCTGATGAACTTGAATCCCCGGGTCTCGTCAAACCTCTTAGCCGCTTTTATAAGGCCTATATTGCCCTCGTTAATTAGGTCGGCCAGGGACAGACCCTGATTCTGGTATTGCTTCGCCACCGAGACGACAAAACGCAGATTGGCCCGCGTCAGTTTTTCCAGGGCTTTTTTGTCGCCCTGCTTTATCCGACGGGCCAGTCGCACTTCTTCCTCGGCGTTGATTAGAGGAGTTTCCCCGATTTCGCGAAGGTACAAATCGAGCGACCTGTCTTCGTCGCGATATTTTAGGGATTGTTTAGCCACGTTTCCTGACTTGCTCCTTTTTCAAAAAGCTACCTATTGAATAAATGGCTCCTGCGAGCCGTTTGTCTTTCTTCTCTCGCGGGCCTCGTTGTTAACGGCGGATGACTTTTCGGGCAATCGCACCGTCGGGTTCCTGAACAATCAGCGGCAGGCGGGTTTTGGAAGCTGCCGTTTCGGCGGCAATTCTCCGAACTTCCTGTATCGTCTTCGCGGCCTGATTGTCTATTTTCAGAATAACGGTTCCTTCCGTTATCGACGCCCGGTCGGCCGGGGTACCGGGATATACGCGGACCACGTAGACACCTTCGACATGATCAGCACCGATAGCGTTCGCTATTTCTTCGGTAAAATCGATCAGTTCCATCCCCAGCCAGACCTCGGATTGATCCTGACCGGCCTGGGTACGATAGTCGGATGAAGCCAGATAAGTATCTCTGTCGCCAACTCGAGTCTTCAGGGTCAGGCGCTCCCCCTTGCGCATAACCTGCATGATTACATCGCTACCGGCCTTGACAGTTGAGACAAGGACCTGAAACTCGGCCGCATCTTTAATGTCATGATTGTCGAACTTCTCGACGATATCACCCATGCGAAGACCGGCCCGTGAAGCCGGCGAGTTGTCCAAAACCGAATCGATATGGACCCCCCGAACGGCCTCAAGCCCGTACCTCTTGGCGTCATGCTCGGTCACGTCGGACAGCCAGACACCCAGCCACCCCCGACTCGGCTTGCCGTGAGCGATCAGGTCCGGAACAATAGCCCGGGCCAGATCGATAGGGATAGCAAAACCGATTCCGATAGACGTCCCGGTGGGGCTGGTTATAGCGGCATTTACGCCGATACATTCGCCTCGAAGATTGAGCAACGGTCCCCCGGAATTACCCGGATTGATGGCCGCGTCGGTCTGAATATAATTCTGATATTGCGGCGTCTCGCGCCCGAAACTAAGCGCACTGCGTCCCTTGGCCGAAACGACCCCGACCGTAACGGTCCTGTCCAGACCCTGCTGAGGGAACGGATTGCCGATTGCAATCGCCCAGTCACCAACTTTCACCTCGTCGGATTCTCCGAACGGAATGACCGAAATCTTCTCCTCGGGTATTACCTTAATGACGGCCAGGTCGGTCTCCGGGTCAGCCCCGACAAGACGGGCTTCATACTCGTAACCGGTAGCGGTCCGAACCGTCATTTCGATGGCATCCTGAATAACATGATTATTGGTCAGAATATAGCCGTCTTCCCGAAAGAAGAAACCGGAACCCAGCGAGGTCGCGTAATGAGTTCCCCGATACCACCAAGGACGCTCGACATCACGCACCTTGGCCGAGATATTGACCACGGCATCGGCCACCTGCTCGACGACCGAAACGAAAGGAGACTCCAATCGACCGTCGTGTTCGGCTACCGGGAAGAGACCCGTCTGGGCCACGTTGGTTGGCACCTGGGCCTGTGACGCAGGCGGAAGATGCAAACTGGATGAAATCAGCACACCGACAAGAATACAGACCACGGCAACGGTACCGAAGGCTGCCAACCGTACCCCCTTGCGCTGATTACTATTGGTGGAAAAAGCTTGCTTCTTCAATACATCACCAGCAGGGTTAGCCTGTTAAGTTACCACCCTCAAACTGCTTTGTCAAGCGGTAAGTTTCTGTAATAACAATATCCTTCATCTATTCAGTTAAACGCGCGAAAGGGCAGTAAGATGCAATCATTTCTTGCCTGTTTCTCCCCCGGAAAACAAGCTAAAAACAGAAAAAGCTTCTCCGGCGGCGGTTTATCGCTCATTGCCGATGTCGGGACGCCTGTTGTCGGCGCCAGCGACCAACCGGGAGTTCTGTTGACTTGCAGCACCTCAGCCGCTACTTTGCCGTTAGATATGACCAATTTTTCGCACGCCGCACGGGAAATCATCGAAACCGGCCGTCAACTCGCTCAAAGGGGCCTTGTTGCCGGCAGCGACGGAAACCTTTCGGTCCGTCTGGATCAGGACAAAATTCTGGTAACACCGTCCGGCCTGCCCAAAGGGCGGCTGAGCGAAGACGATCTGGTAACGGTTGACCTGAGCGGAAACAAATTATCGGGCCGATTAAAGGCCTCGTCCGAAACGGCTATGCACCTTTGTGTATACCGGGAACGTCCGGACGTATTCGCCTGTGTGCATGCCCACCCGCCGTATGCCACGGCGTTTGCGGTAGCCGGGATCAAGCTGCCCGAAGACGTGCTTCCCGAAGTAGTGATATTTGTCGGGCCGGTTCCTCTTGCCGAATATGCCCCGCCCGGCACCGAAGCCGTACCCCGGTCGCTGGCCCCGTATCTGGCCGACCACAACGCCTTTTTGTTGGCGAATCACGGGTTACTTACACTCGGCCGGTCTCTTCAGGAAGCGTACAACCGTCACGAGACGGTGGAACATTACGCTCATATCCTGCACCTGACCCGGGAACTGGGGCCGGAAAATCGTCTGCCGGCCGATGATTATGCCCGTTTGATAAAGCTTCGCGAGGATCGGAAAAACCGATAATTCAGTAAGGCTGCCTGATGCTTATCAAGAAAGTGCTCATAGACAAGGCTAATCGCCTTTACAAACTCCCCCCGGAGATCCTCGCCTTTGTTCAGACCGACCGTTCGCGGACTCTGATCCGACGCGCCGATCTGATCGATCTGGCTTCTTTCCGATGGCCGGTTACGTTCGACGAATTTCCGTTGCCCGACGCCAAAGGATTGCAACTGGCCACCCGCGGACAACTGGCCAATCTTAAAGAAGAGATCGTGAGCTGGCTTGGTAAACGATGCCCAGCCAAACTGACTGCGGACAAAGACGTTTTTGTCGGCGGCTCGGTCACCGCTCTGATCCATCAGATTGCTCTTGCCTATGTGGATAACGGCGACGTTGCTTTCGTGCCGGAACTAGGGCTTCCCCTTTACCGGGCGGCCGTAACGGCGTGCAATGGCGAACCTATCGGCTATACCGTATCCGCCAAGTATGACTGGCTGCCGCAGTTCGACCGTCTGACCACCGATCTGGGACGGGTTGCCCGTCTGATGTTCCTAAATTCTCCCCACAATCCCACCGGGGCCGAACTGGGTGAGAAAGAAATGACCGAGGTCGCCTGGCTGGCCGGTCGGGAGAACATTCTGCTGGTCAATGACGCCGCTTATGCCGGAATCCCGCAGCGGCCACCGGTTTCTCTTCTGTCCGTTCGGGGCGGGAAAAAAGTCGGCGTGGAGGTGTACTCTTTTTCGTATCAGTTCGGCTTGCCGCCGCTTCCGTTCGGTTTTGTCGTGGGCAATCGCGAAGCCATTGCGGGCCTTCATCGGACGGCCCAACTGTTGCCGACCCATATCCCGGCGTTCTACGTAAATCTGGCCATTCAGGCTATTCGCCACTTCCCGACCGAAAATCTGCGGCGCGTCCGGTCACTGTTCACTCACACCGCAGCCGAAGCCGCGGGCATGCTTGACCAGCTTCACGCCGAGTCGGCGGGATTCACCACTGTCCCGTATCTCTGGACACAGACAGAAAAGCGAATCGCAACCGCCAGCATCGCCCGCCAACTGTTCAAACGCTACCGTATCCTGGTTGCCCCGGGCTCGGCGTTCGGGGAAAACGGCGAAAGTTACCTTCGCTTCTCTCTCACCGCCGGCGCCGAAGATTACAAAACGGCCGCCGGGCGTATCAAACGAAGAGCCCTGATCCCCCCCCGGGAGGACACATGAACGATGTCATTCGCCTGGTCGGACTGTCATTCTACGGCTATCACGGGGTCAGTGCCGCCGAGAAAGAGACCGGCCGGGCTTTCGAGGTCGACTGCGAACTGGAACTCGATCTGGCCGAGCCGGGACACAGCGACCGCCTTGCCGACACCGTAGATTACGGCGAAGTGTACTCGACTATCAAAGACGTAGTCGAGGGAACGGCCTATGCGCTGCTGGAACGTCTGGCGAACGAACTGGCTGTGTTACTACTTGACAAATTTCCGATATTACGGGTAACTTTGAGAATTCGTAAGTTACACCCACCGATTGCCGGACCGGTGAAGTATGTTGAGGTCGAGGTTGCCCGCTATCAGGGAGACAAAGCCAAACTGATCGGTCAGGAACCGGAATCAGAGGAGTAAGAACAAGAGTATGGCCGAAGAGGTCTACATTCTGCTTGGTTCGAACATCGGCGACCGCGAAAGATTCATCGACGCCGCCGTGGACAGAATGGGGTTTATCGAAGGCCTGGAAATCGTGGCTGCGTCGTCTTTATACCTGTCCGAAGCCGTGGGCATGGACGACAACGCACCGTCGTTTCTAAACGGCGTGATTAAGGCCGATTACCGTTATCCGCCCCACGAATTGCTGCGAAACCTGGAAAAGATCGAAAGTGACCTGGGCCGAACCGACAAGGGGCAATCCCTGCCGCGTACTATCGATCTGGACATTCTGCTGTTCGGCCAAAAGACGGTCAATACGACGAACCTGATAATACCTCATCCGCGCATGTTGAAACGCCCGTTCGCCCTGGTGCCTTTGCTGGAGATCGACCCGGAGATAAGCCATCCCGTAACCGGCCGCCCGATTTCCTCCTACGTCAGCGAACGGTCACGTGCGCAAGTAACATTGTATAGAGATCATGTCGCCAGAAACCTGTGAGCCCAACTATATCGCCGTCGAGGGAGTGATCGGGGTCGGTAAAACCACTTTCGCGCAGATGCTGGCCGAACGCATCGGCGCCGATCTGACCGCCGAGGAAGTTTTTGAAAATCCTTTTCTGGTGGATTTCTACAAAAACCGGCGGCGGTATGCTCTTTCCTGCCAGTTGTATTTTCTCATATCACGTTTTCAGCAACAACAGCAACTCCTGGAGCGGGATTTGTTCGCCCAGCGAATCGTGGCCGACTACCTGTTTTCGAAAGACGCTATCTTCGCTTCGATCAATCTCTCGGAACGAGAACTGGCCCTTTACAACAAGGTAGCGCCGGTCCTTGCTCGCGATATTCCCCGCCCCGATCTTGTCATATATTTGCAGGCCTCCACCTCGGTGTTGCTTGAGCGTATTCACCGACGTAACCTTCCTTTCGAAAAATCCGTCGACAGCGATTACGTAGAAAGCCTGAACCGCGCTTACGACTATTTCTTCTTCCATTACAGCGATACGCCGCTGCTGGTAGTCAAAACCGACGAGATAGATTTTGTTCACAATCCTGAACACTTCGACGATCTGATCGAGCAGATCCATAAACCTCTCAACGGTAAAATATATTATGTCCCGGCCGCCGATCTGACGCATTCGTGAGGTTTCGCATGTCAGTTTCCAGCAGCAGAAAAAAAACGACGGTTCAGAACATCATCCAGATGAAAGCCCGGGGCGAAAAAATCGCCGTTCTGACCGCGTATGACTATTTCACGGCCGGCCTTCTCGACCGGGCCGGTATCGATATTCTGCTGGTCGGAGATTCGGCCGGTAATGTCATCCACGGATACGACTCCACCCTGCCCGTTACGATGGAAATGATGCTCAACCACACGGCAGCCGTGGTGCGCGGCACACAGCGGGCGCTGGTAGTCGCCGACATGCCGTTTCTCTCTTTCCAGCCGTCGATAGAAACAGCGGTCATAAACGCCGGTCGCTTTCTCAAGGAAGCGGGAGCCGAAGCGGTCAAAATCGAAGGCGGGCTGGAAATGGTGCCAACCATCAGACGTCTTATCGAGTGCGGTATCCCGGTCATGGGACATATCGGACTAACACCGCAATCCATTCACCGCCTCGGCGGCCCCAGGGTGCAAGGTCGCAAAGAACAATCCCGCACATACCTGATGGAGTCGGCCCGGGCGCTGGAAGAGGTGGGATGTTTCTCTGTTGTCCTGGAATTGATGGAAAGAACCATCGCGGCGGAGATCACGGCCACCCTTAAAACCACCGCGACCATCGGTATCGGCGCCGGACCCGACTGCAACGGACAGGTACTGGTGATTAACGACATTCTCGGACTGCGGCCCGATGGATTCAAACCAAAGTTCCTGCGCGAATACGCCAACCTGTCACCGATTATATCAGAGGCCGCCGGGCGATTCATCGAAGACGTCAAAGACGGCAACTATCCCAGCGACGAAGAGTCGTTCGGAATGAAATAGCCGAACGGCAGAAACAGCGGCAAATTAAAGCGGCGATTCCCCGGAAAGAGAATCGCCGTTTCCTTTTTCGGTCCCCTGCCCCGCGCCACTACGGGCAGGCAGACAACGGAGCAAGACTGATGAACAGATGATCGACCAGAATGGTCAGGTCGGTCATATCGACATCGTTAAATTCCGGAGAGGGTTGGCCGGAGAAATCCATGTCGGCTTCTTCGATACAGCAATAATCACCGAGGCTGATGAAAAGATGATCGATCAACCTGGTCAAATCACCCATATCGACCACCCCACCAGAGCAATCGACATCACCCACCGACGCACCGGTACAGCAATCGTCACAAATATCGCCGATCCCGTCACCGTCGGAGTCGATTTGATCGGGATTGTAATCATCGGGGCAATTGTCACAAACATTACCCACACCATCGTCGTCGGCGTCTTCCTGACCGACATTGGAGCTGTCGGGACAGTTATCATAGAAATCAAGATGACCGTCACCATCAGAGTCCGTGAAGTATGCTGACTTCACCAGGGTGGGATCCCCCTGCAGGGTCATGCCGTAATACCAGCATACCTCCCAATCGGCGAAACCTCCCTGACTCTGGCTTTCAAACCACGCCGCAAAGGCCTTCCCGATGCACTGCCCATGCCCGAAGGGATCGTAGAAATCTCTGAACTCAAGCATCGAACCGGTCTTGGTGCTCCCCAGAGCGGCCAGGCCGTAGGTAGCGTTGAAAACATACCAGCCGGCGGAAAAGTCCGTCTCCACATAACGAGCGTGGGAACAGGCAAAAAGATTATAGAAATAGGCCACCGGGTCAATACTCCTGACTTCGGAATTGGTAATCGTGCTCCATTCCTCGTCGGGGTTTTTGAACCACTGCGTCCACGAACTGGAATGCCCACAGACCTGAATGAACTCGTGATTCTGCGGCAGGCGCGTTTTGAAATCGTCAGCCCAGGTTTCCCACTCATCATCGACCAGCGTGCGGTCGCCATAGGCGTAACCGACATCCTGATCCCAGGACGTGGCCGAGCCCGCCCAGTCGTCGTCGATGTAAACCAGGGCCCGGTCGTTCAGAAACATCTGGCCGGTGCGGTATCTATGGTTTTTGAGAAAATAGTTGTCAATCAACTCAGCTTCGGTCATGATACCCATGGTCAGACCCGAGGCCAGCAGTCGTCCCATCCAGATTTCGGGAGCTACGTCTCCGGTGTGTTCGTCATACATTCCGTCGCTGTCGTTGTCGCTGAACACACCATCCATATCCATATAGTACAAATCTATGGGGAACTGTTCATGATCGTTTTCTTCCCAGCAAACAGTTTCGTACCAAGCCACCGGCAAATCACCGATCAGAACACACCCGTTCATACCCTCGGCATACTTGCCCTGAAGAAAAGTCCGAAGAGCCTCCGGGGTTCCTCCCGAGGCGGTGTACAACTCCACGTCATACGCTTCGGCAGTCAGGTCCGCGATATACTGATCAATCGAGGCCTGCACCTGAGGATACAGAGTGGCATTGATGATTATGCAGAACAGGGTCCGACGCTCTTTAGAACGCGCCGGGCTTTCGTATACGGGAGTTATGACAAACGCCCCGGCCTTACCCTGTCGGGCGGTCCACTCGGCGTACGTAAGCTCTTTTCGTCCCCGGTCGTCCTTCCATCGGAGCACGGCGATGTCCGAAACTCGCTGCCCGTCCGAGAGAACGGCTTCGTCGGTCCCGCCGTTATCTCCGGCGACAACCGGACTCGCAAACAAAGCGGCCAGAAGCCCCGCCACAATTACAGCATAGCACAGATGCTTAACGGTGATCGACTTGCAGTAACATGTCGTAAACATGGTTTTCCTTCCCCGATGAAGGTAAAAGAGAAGAGGGGTGACTTTGTCACGTGACCCGTAATTCACTATAAATATACGTCACGGCCCAAAATCGTCAAGACAACAATCAACATGGTACAGAAACGATACCGGCCTCGGAGGAATCGGCCCGGTTATGTAAAGACCCCGGCGAAATAAAGAATAATCGCTATTATCCCAAGCAAGCCGGCGGCCCCGACGACAAACCACCAGACAGGCACCGAGGCTTTGGGTTCGGGCGGCAATTCGGTGCGAATACGTTTGCGGTAGTTGGCTTCCTCGCGGCGTTTTTCGAAATCTTCCCAGTCGAGCAGCATCTCGCCGAATGTCTTATAGCGGAAAGCGACCCGAATTGACAGTAACCTGGTAACGATATTTATCACGTCTTCCGGAAGCGCATTCTTTACGTCGTCAAGCTGCAACTGTCCGGCGGCATCATAAACCGGATTGCGCCCGGTCAGCATTTGATGAAATATCACCCCCACCGAGTAAATATCGGTCTGACGTGACTTGCGACGCTCGGGAGCATGGTACCAGTTCTTCTTACCGGAGGCATCGTAGTGAGTCGGCAAACCGAAATCGGTCAGCTTGACCTCATCCTCGGCATCGAAGAGTATATTGGACGGGCGAAGGTTACCATGCACGATGTTGTTCTTGTGAGCGAAATCCAACCCCTGAGCGATCTGCAAAAGGATTTTCGTGGCCTTCCGCCAGTCATATTTGCGCACCATGCGCTCGGCCAGTGATCCGCCCTTGGCGTATTCGCTTATTATTACGGTCTGTTTCCGGTCACCGCCGGAACCAAGAACATTGATAATATGGTGATGCTTCAGCGAGGAGAGCAGCTTGGCCTCTTTGCGCCCCACATCACCTCTTCTGTGACGTTTGATGACATAAAGACGCTTGTTGACCCGGTTTTCCACCAGGATGGTCGACCCGAAGGTGGATTCGTGGATGGTATCGAGATAACGGCACTTCCCGACAATGGATTCCACCCCGCCCACGGAGTAGTCCGTCGCCCGACGATCGGATGACCCGCCGCCGATTACCTCAAGTATGGCGTCTTTCAACTCGACCGCCGACTGATACCGATCGCGGGGTTCCTGAGCCAGACATTTCTGAATGATTTCGTCATACTGCTGACCGACCGATGAGTTGACCTCCGAAGGCAGTTTGAACCGTCCCATCGGCTTCCTGCCGGTCAGAATTTCGTATATAATAACACCCATGGCGTAAATGTCGGTAGTTTGATCGACGTTGGTGGAGCTGATGCGCTGCTCGGGTGACATGTACGACAACGTGCCCATCACCATATCCGAGGAGGTCATTTCGCTGTCGGGCGTACCGACAATCTGAGCGATACCGAAATCGGCCACGCGCGGATTGCCCTGACGATCGATAAGAATGTTGGCCGGTTTGATGTCCCGATGAATCACACCGTTCTTGTGGGCATAATCAAGAGCCTTGCAGACCTGGGTGATCATTTCGAGACAGACTTGACGACTGATGCCGGGAGAGTCGATAACCTCGCGAAGATTCGTGCCGTCGACATACTCCATTACGAAATAGTAACGACTCCCGGCTTTGCCCTTGTCAATTACATGGACGATGTTGGGGTGGGCCAGTTTGGCAATGACAATCGATTCACGCTCGAACCGTCGGAGTATTTCCGGATCGCTGCTTAGCTCCTGCGACAGAATCTTGATAGCCACATCGCGGTTAAGGGATTCCTGTCGCCCCCTGTAGATTTCGGCAATGCCCCCCTGACCAATCTTCCCGGTAAGTATATAGTCTCCGATTCTCACCCGTTTGGGCTGTTGTGCAACCTGGGTCATCCTGGTCGTAAATCTCCTATAAAAAGAACAGGGACAGCATTTTGACGCTATCCCTGTATTATTCGGCAGATTGAAGCTGATGGTTTATTTGACCAGGACCATTTTTCTTGTCAGTGTGCCCTCACCGTAACAAAGACGGTAAAAATAAATACCGCTGGGCAGATTGCCACCGTCGAATTCCACCTGATGAGTCCCCGCCGACATTACACCGTCGGCAAGACCCATCAAATGCTGACCCAGGATATTGAAGACATCAAGACTGACCTGGCTGGACCGGGGCAACGAAAAGGTTATGACCGTTACGGGGTTGAAGGGATTGGGATAGTTCTGAGCCAGCTCGAAACGAGTCGGAAGGCCGGTCTGTCCTGTCTCGGTGTCGACCGAGGTGGAACCGCTTAGCTGGATTTCCCCGGGGACAAAGCCGGGCAGATAAACGCCTACACCGGCGTTATTCGAAATCTCCAACTGAGTAGTCACGTGAGTACCACCCGACACCACCGTATCATAATATACGGAATCGATCTCCACCCGCTGGGCGGTTGCGGAGGCAGAAGCACTGAAGAACAGCTCGGCGATAACCCCGTCTACAAAAGACGCCGACGGCAAAGGATATTCGACATCGGCCGGCAGAACGGAAATTCTGACCGTTTGGGCAACATCGTCAATAGAAGCGTGAAACGAAAAATCAGAGTTCCAGACCGTGTTGACCGCGGAAACCGAGTCAAGAGTCAGATAGGGGCTGGAAAATTTCAGCGGCATAAAAATGGCCGAGATATCGATATCATTGTTGCGCAGCCAGACTTTGACCCCAAAAACATCCCCCGGCGCAACTTTGACCGTATCTACCGCTACCACGCCCTCATAATCAATCGGTTCCGCCTGTGTTACCGCCGTACCTGCAATCAGTGCAACAAGCAGAAATGACATTATCTTTATTTTCATCAATGATCCGCCCTTTCAGGCTCCGGGTTATTTTTTCTCTTATCCCAAACCGCCGGCGAGAACGCCTGTCCGCCGGACTACCGGGTTTTCCCGCAAAAGGTATGCCGCAACGCCGTCCTGCCGACAACCAACCTTCCGGGACAAGAGGATAACCCTAACTCGCTTGTTGAAAAGCTATTACAGCCGAATCGCGAGGCCGCCCCCAACGCCCCGGATTTCCCCCGGCAAGTATGGCCAACGGGTAAAAATAGGCAGTACGTTTCCTATCCGGCAACCATCTGCAAAATAGAACAAGACAGGTTGTCTGTCAATCGGTTAAGACAGACCAGAACACCCGGAGAAAAGAGAATCAGAACCGCCGGACGGGTAAAAATCAACTGGTCCGGATATTGATGAACATCGTCTTTCCCATCCGCCAGACAAAGAAAACGATCTCGGGAGGCGAGTTCAACTCCAGTTCCGTCATGGCAGCCGAGAAATCATCCACCGAGGCGATTTCCACCGAACCGACCCGCTGAATGACATCACCAAGGGCCAATCCGGCAATATGGGCCAGGCCGCCGCGCTGAAGCTCGGATACGACCACTCCGCTGATTTCGCCCTGTTCAACGTTGTAGAACATATAGTCCGAAAACACGATATCCCTGACCTTGAATTCCAGTTGCTTGTCCTCGAATTCGGCGGCTTCCGTAGCAGACAGGGGAGCGGCCTTGAGATGGGCCAGAAGTTTAAGCGTGTCAAGTTCGTCTTCATGCGAACGCAAAACGGTAAATTCCACCGATGTCCCGGCCCCCATCATGGCGATTCTGCGTTGAAAAACGGGGACCTCTTCCTCGCGCCGGATATCGAGCGGCTGGCTGTTGACTTCGAATATCACATCACCGATTTCCAGTCCGCATTCCTCGGCCGGTGAACCCTTGACAACATCGTTCACTATTATACCGCCGGGAACATCCACCCCCAAAAACTCCGCGATATCGTCGGTCAGCGCCTGTAACGTAATGCCCAGCCAGGCACGGTCGATTTTCCCGCGCTCGGGAGGATGAGCGATCAGTTCGGCGAGTTTCTCCCCGGTCACCACCCCCAGCAGCGGGAGTTCGAACTGGTCGAACGATTCTATCATAAAACTGCCCGCGTCACCGTTAATCGAGGCGGGGTCGCTCAACTCACCAAGCACACCGACCGGATTAAGACGCCCGTCAAAAAGCACCGAGGTCATTTCGATAGTACTGAAACCCATCGTGAGAGTGAAGGCCTCCGGCGCCTCGATTTGGCAGGACACCATGCCGACATCGCCAGCCAGGGGCGGCTTGACGTATTCCGGCAGAAGCATGAACAAAGCCAGCCACTCCCCCGTTTTGAATTCCTGTCCGAGAGTGAATTCGACCGGCTCAAAGCGACGTCCGTCGGGAGCAACGATACGGGCGAAAGCTATTCGGGTAAAGGGATCGACACCGATAAACTCGGCCTCGAACGACTCGCTGTCGAGTGTGTTGACCTCGATCTTCGTGGGCGTGGTCTTGAAAGACAACCCCGGCATAGGCGAAAACGGATCGTGAATACTGAGAGAACCGCCATCGAAAATCACCATGCCGTCTTCGGTCACGATAGTACCCAACAGGCGCTGTTCGTGCTCGTTTGTCTGCATACCCATCGACAGCTCAATCTTCAGCTTCACGATCACCGTATACGACTGTATCTCTTTGGTCAGACGGTCAAAATCGAACTGCTGTGCAAGGATCGAACCCGCCGGAAAGACCAGCAACAACAAGGCGACAAGAGAGGCTTTTGCAAGCCCGGCATATACACGAATTCTATTCATCGGTCCCCCTCACCTCACGATTCTCTTTTCGATCTATGTTCAACACTATCAGTCGAACAGCCCCGCCGCGCAGTACTTTCAGCAAGATTTTATCGGCCGAATCGGCTGCCTGTTGGTTGTACGTTTTTATCAGCGAAGACAAATCAGTCAGCGGTTTTTTGTTTACGGAACGGATAACATCACCGGCGCGGAGACCGCCGAGATCGGCCGGCCCCACCCGCCTGACACCTGTCACCAGCACACCGAGCGTATCACGGAGCTGATTGGAAATCTGCATCTGTTGAGTGATAGCCTTGACCGTGAAGCCCCATTCGGGACATTCGAAGTCTTCACCCTGAAGCTCACCGAGCGAACGGGTAACAACCCCGAAAGTGTACACCTGATCGTCGCGGAGTACTTTCAATTCAATCTCAGTACCCGGCTCGTGACTGGCGATCCGGTGATAAAAAGCGGGGAGCTCTTCGACAAAACGGGCCGATACCTGCTCGCCGTCAACCTCCAGAATAACATCACCCGCCTTGAGGAAACTGGCCTCGGCCGGTGAACCGGGATCGATGGAAGCAATCAGCACCCCGGTATTGCGACCGGTACCGAAATAGTCCTCCAGTTCCTGCAGGGCCTGAGCATGCACACCGATCCAACTGCGCGTGACACTGCCGGTAGAGAGAATAGCCGCGATCACTTCCTTGACGATATTGACGGGAATGGCGAAACCCAGATTGTTGGCCAGAAAAGTAGCCCGCGAATTTATCCCCACGATACGCCCGTCCAGATCGACTAACGGTCCCCCGGAATTACCGGGGTTGATGGCGGCGTCGGTCTGAATCCACAGGTTATAGCGACCGGTTTGCTCACCGGACGGCAGACGGTAATCACTGGAAAAATAGCGGTCTTTGGTCGATATCACGCCCGACGAAACGGAGCGGGCCAGAGCCAGCGGCGAACCCATGGCCAGAACCTGCTGACCGACCTGCACGGAATCCGAATCCCCGAACTCGGCGACGACAAAAGGACCCGGATATTCACCCGGCTCCAGTTTCAAAATCGCCAGATCGGTGGAGGGATCACCGCCGACATACACCGCCGTTACCTGTTCGCGGTTGTTCAGCGTGCAAATGATGCGTTCGGCTTTACCGGCCACGTGGTAGTTCGTCACGACGTACCCGTCGGGATGGAACACCACTCCGGACCCGATTACTTCTTGCTTCTTCAGTTCACCGGTGCGGTAGTCTTTTATAACAGGCTGAATATGCACCAGGGCCGGGAGCACTTTATCGCGGGCGTCATAAATCTGTTCCTGCACCGCATTGGGCAAACCCTTAGCCGTCAGGGCCGCCGAAAAGACAAACAGAGCCACCAATACGGCCCGGCAGCATTTCCTCATTCCGATGCGCACACGAACCGACCCGTCAATTCCGAAAACCGTCTTTTTCACCTGTGACTCCATCGCATAGCTCCTAAATCATTGGCAGTATAACCGGCAACAATAACCGACAGCAAGTTGTTTCCTGTTCTCCTTATCGGCCGACAGGGGACATTTCACCAAAAGAAAAACCGCCTCATCAAGGCGGTTTTCACAGACGTCTGCCCTGTCACAAATTATTTGCCGTAGATGTCAATCGAACCCATCCCGACTTCAATGACAATTATCAACCGATCTTTGGCGTCGTCGAAATTTCTTGTCTCCCACACGTCGTCATCCACCTCGTTCAGGTCCAGCCGATGAAAATCGACCGATGAAAACCAACTGTTGTCTCCTTCGATTCGCAGCGCCAGATCGCGCGGTACGGTAACATCGACGGAACCGATCCCAACGTCGATTTCCACCTCCGTCTCGCCGTGAAAATCACCGCTGAAATTAAGATCACAGGAGGCGGCCCCCACCGAGAATTCCATATGCTCGGCATTGGCATTGCCCAAACCGGTCATTTCCAGTGAAGCTGCCCCCACTTCGATATCGATATCCTCCAACCGCGTCGGGTTACGCTCGGAGAACCCTATAACGGCGGAGGTCGCCCCGGCATCGACCGAAAGAGCACTCAGCGGAATGCCCCCCAGTTCTATCTTAGCGTCGCAGGCACCCAAGTCGAGTTCGAGAGCTGTCGGATACCGCCGGGAGAGCAGCAGATCACAATCGTTTTCCACATGTCGATGCGAGACGTGATGACGCAACTCACTTTCGAAATGCAGATATCCGGTTTTCCCCCGCCGGGAATAATCCAGATCATAGCGCACTTTTTGCGGCTCATAAGAGATATCCAGCCGGGCGGCATTTTCCATATCGGAAGGCTCAATATCAAGCTCACCCGTACCGAAATCGATTCGCACATCGATTTTTTCCGCCCCCTCGACCTCAACGACTTCCGACGCTTCCTCGACGCTGCCGGCCCACACCGACGAAATCATCAAAAGCCCCGCCAGAAGAATAAGACCCTGTTTGAAAATCCGCATACCTTTTCCCTCCAACCTCGGTTACCGATTGTCAGTCTACTTTACTGGATAACGGATGGAAAAGTTTCACTCATCGTCGGATTTACCGCCGAAAGGCGAATTGTCACCACGCGGAGGAGGCGGCGGGGGCGGCGGCGGGGGAGTCGGACGGCGTCCGGGCAAAGGAGGCGGTGTCATGCGGGGACCTTCGGGCATCGGCGGAGGGGCCGGAGCCGGAGCACGCCCGCCGGAGTCCTGCTGTCGACCACCAAACCCGACGTACGAACGAAATCCGAACCGGGTCAGCATGCTGGCCCCAACACCACTGAACAACGGCCAGACAGTAAGAAGAATAACCACAATGAGCAAGAGAACACCGAACCCCTCGGCCACGTCACTGCTGGAACCAAGCAGCACGGCGACCAGGGTCCACAACAGCATGAAAGCCAGCACACCTAACAACGAAGGGAACATCAAACCGGACCGAGTTCCCGGAGGCGGGGGCACAAATCGCCGAGCCAACAGCTTCCCGGCATGCCCCATGCCCACCGTAAGAGCCACCGGCAACCCGACCAGAAACAGAAAAGGAATCAGTATTATGCCCACCAGACTAATGGCCAGCACCGTCACGATTACGGGCAGCATGAAGATGACAACAAGCCCCAGAAGAAACGATTTGCCCCGATGCCCCGAGACACAGGCATCCATATTCTCCCACTGACGCGGAGCGAGAGTAACCCCGATAAAGGCCACCAGCAACAGAAAAACCGTGAAACCGAGTACAATCCAGATACCCGCGGCTGAGAACGAAGAGGTCAAAACCTCAACCGGTATGGAAAAAGGTTCGGTGATGGTCTGCTCGCCGTTGATGATACCGCCGTCTCTGACTTCGATTTTCGGCGCCCGCACGTTGCCATCGACCCGCCCCGTCGAGGTTATAAGAACACGCTTGTTTATGGACTGGACATCACCCTTGACCCAGCCTTTCACGGTTACGCGGTCGTAAGCGATGATATCGCCGTTGACATATTCATCGTAACCCACGAAAACCGCCTTGAGGGCCGGTTGCCGGACCTTGAGTTCCACGGTACACCGCGTCTCAACGTCCTCCATCTCCGGGGGATGTTCTCCGTCGCGTCTGTCCCGAACTCCGGCCGTGGTGTCGGGCACAAAACTGTCGGTCTGAAAATCAAACACCCAGCGTTCGCCGGCGCTGTCCACCGCCCGCACACCGACCGGTGAAAGCTCGATATTGGTGAAAATCTGTTCGTTGGAAAACGATGAAACGCGCTCCGCCGAATCGGACACCGCCGTGTCGTGCGACACCGCAACGTCTTCCTGAGCGCCCACGGTAACAGCCCCGAGAAGGCTCAGAAATATCGCCATGATGGCATGAAAATATGTCTGCGAGAGCAGCCTCATACTTGCGCTACATCCTATGTGCGAACGGCCGACTTAAAACTGGGCAACAGCAACGTTGCCGGATACGGACATCAAGTTAACCGTCACCCCGCCGCGTCCGAAAGAACCCCGGACCTGTTTCCGCGACATCGATTCAATCGCAATCGGGATCTCGGTCCGAATATCTCCCGTCTGTGATTCTATTCGTAAATTTCCCGACGAGGTTTCGGGAATTGACAGAGTAATATTCCCGCTTTCGGTTTCGACAAAGAAATCGCGCGGGCTGTCGAGGCTTGTCTGGATATCGACATTCCCTGTCGAAGTGACCAGATCCAAGGCCCCACGGTCCTGGCTGATATCGATCTTAGCCGAAACCGACTTCACCTTGATATCACCCTCAACGAATTTCAGCTCCAGCCGGCCCTGCGCCTGCCGGACGGTTACGGGACCGAAAAGCAGCTCGCCGGTCACATTTCCAGAGGTTGTCTCAACGTCGACCTTCCCCTCGATGCTCAGCAGCTCGACATCGGCCGCGGAACTGCGGATGTCCACATCACCCTGCAAATGACTGGCGCTGATTTGTCCGCTGGTATTATTCACGCTCAGGCGGCAACCCTGGGGGACCTGGATGGTCCAGTCGACTTCACCGAACGAATCCTCACCGCCGGTTCCAAGAAGCTTCCCCCAGAAAGACGAACCCCGATTGCGCATACGCAGATAATTGGTACTGACCAACACCTTGTTGTCGTCCTGCCGGACCTTTATCTCGATATGAGCGGCAACTTCTTCGGCCTCGTCCATGCTAACGGCGTTTATCTTCTTGACGGCATCGATGATAATCCGATCCTCGTCGCTGCTGATAATCTCCAGATCGCCGCTGACATATGTCAAGTCCAACTCGGCCCGGGGACCCGTTTCGACGATTCTCTGATAGTCGAATCGGTATTCCTTGGCCTCGAGAGATAACGGAGCCTGAAAGACGACGATCCCCAATAGAAGAACGAACAATCGCAGGCCAACCGAGCCGCGGCTTAAAGTCCCGAAAGTCGGGTCAGATATTTTTGAGTTTCTTTTTGAGCAACTCACGGGCTCTGAAAATCCTGGCTTTTACAGTTCCAACCGGTATACCCAGTAAATCGGCTATTTCCTCGTACGATTTATCGTCCTTATGACGATAGATGATCACCTCGCGATATTTCGGCGGCAAAGAGTTGATAGCTTCCTCTATCGAGAACCGCTGTTGTTTTTTTTCCAGATCTCTCTCGGGGTGAAACTTGTAATCCGGAACCTCAAGTTCCACCTGCCCGTCCTCGGTTTCCAAAGGGCGGTCCAGCGACAACGCCTTGATGCGTTTTTTTCGAAGGTAATCAATAGAGGAATTGGCCGCGATCTTATAAAGCCAGGTGGAAAAACGATATTCCGAACGATAGGACGGAAGAGCGGAGAACGCTTTCATAAACGTTTCCTGAACCAGGTCGCGGGCCGCCTCATCGTTACGGATAATCCTGTTAATGATATGAAAAACCGCCGTGCGGTGTTTTTCCACCAGGAGGGTATACGCCCGCTGACTACCGGCCAGGGCTTCAGCAATTATGGAACTTTCTTGATCGGGCAACTAAGTCCTTCTCACGGCTACAATTATGCTGAGACGCTGCAAAACGCTCCCTGTTCAAGGCGTAATGATAATAGTCCAACCCGCCCTTGACAAGCAAAACCACCGGGCCCGCCGGATCGCCATAACTCAATAACCCCTGATCGCTTGTTCAGCCCCCGGTCCCGCTTTGACCGCCCGGACAAGGCAAACCGCGGAGTTAGCAATAATTATGGCTTCCTGCCCATAATCAATTTTCGAACAAAATAACGAGATCGTCAGCCGAATCGCCACCGGGTCGCTACATCATTTTCCGGTTTAGCCGTTAATCCCACTGAGAAGGTAATGAAAAACGAATGATATACGATTACCCTCATTACTACGAAGTCGCCTTTTCGTTCCGGGACGTTGCCCGGGAGGCTGATTTCCTGAAGGCCTGCATAGACCGTTACTCAGACGTAAGGGTCAAGTGGGTATTCGAAATCGCCTGCGGTTTCGCTCCCCATGTGCGGGAGTTGACCGACCACGGCTACCACTACCTGGGGCTGGATAACAACCGAAATATGCTGGATTACGCCATATACAAATGGCATGATCTAAAACCGGCCCCGGAGTTTCTCGAAGGTAACATGGTCTCGTTCGACTGTCCCCGCAAAGTTGATTTCGCCTACGTTACACTGGGCTCGTTGTACCTGAACTCGCTCGAGGAGATGAGCAGCCATTTCGATTCCATGGCCCGATGCCTGCGGCCGGGCGGGCTGTATTTCCTTGACTGGTGCGTCCAGTTCACCGATCCTCTGGCTCCCGAAGCCCATAATGCCATGGTAAACGAACGCGACGGCATCAAAGTAGAGTCCCGGTTCAATATCCGGCTGATCGATTCGGCCCGTCAGATGTACGAGGAAGTCTGGACGGTCAATGTCGACGACCACGGACAAAGACGGCGTTTCGAGATGATAGAACGCAACCGCGCCATATTCCCCCAGGAGTTTCTCCTTTTCGTCAAGAGTCGATCCGATTTCGAGTTCGTCGGCTGGTGGAAAGACTGGGATTTCGACAAACCGGTCGAAGGACAGGCCGAGGTTGACCGCCCGGTGGTACTTCTGAAACGGAAGTAACCGCAACCGCATAACACCCTCCCTTTCGGTTTCGAATCTTCTTGCCGCTCTGTCTGAAACGGTCTATCTTATCGACACATTTCGGGAGGTTTCATGTTCAATTGGTATCGTTCCGAGACAGGCATTGCGTTTCTCACCATCACAGCGGCAATAGTAATATTGGGACAAGGTTGCTGCGGTCCTCCGGTCAAACAGACACTCGGCGAGAAAGGCGACATATCGAACGTAAAGCACTGGCAAATTCGCTGGGATAATCAACAGGGAGAGCAGGGCGAACTGATTGAACTCGCCGGCGATCCCGATCAGGAATCGAAATACACACTTGCCGACAACTGCCGGCAGTATATAGAAGACATCAAGCTTCGCTTGATCCGCAACTATGATTACAGTTTCGCCGAGAATTACCCCCTGCCCGGTCTTATATCGGTACGATTAAAAGGCCGCCGAGGATATCTGGAACAACCTCGGGAGAAAGCCCCCCAGGCTGAGGAAATCGAAAGAGATCTTAATCAGCCTTCCCACGATCCGCGTTTCGAAGACACGGATTCGCTTGAGGTCGATCTGGCTCTGCTGGGCAGCGGCAGTATTCTTCGGAGCGGCTTCGACCATGTCACAACGGTGGAGGTGAGAGTTTTCGACTCCGAAGGTGAACTGGCCGGTACAATCATCGTAGGGGGACGCAGCGACGACAACGTCAGACCGAAACACGTGGCCGGAGCAATCCATAAATTCCTGAGCGAGATAATCCAGTAGGAATCCGAGATGAGTTTCCCGAATACAAGGAAAACGTCCGCCTTTGCGTTAGCGACAGCCCTGATCGTCCTGATATCGGCAATTGTGGTTTACTGGCAGACCTGCTTCCGCTCCGTTACCTGGTGGAACAACGCCGAAAATATCGTGGCGGCCGTGACGTTTGGCGTGGTGGCTCCTCCCGGATCGCTTTTACCAACCGTCCTCGGCTGGCTGGCCTGTAAACTCCCGCTGGGGCTGGAAAAGGCTTTCCTGTTGAACCTGCTGGCCGGGTTACTGGCGGCTCTCACCTGCGCTGTGACAGCGGGCTTGGCCGAAAAACTAATCGAGCGGACGGCCCCTCTCAGCGGCACGATAAACAAACGGCGGGCGGTCTGGGTAACGGCAATAGCCACCGCGCTGGGAGCACTCGTTTTCGCGTACGGTGAAACACTCTGGATCTACGCCAACCAATTCACGCCGTATACCCTGACCCCATTGTTCACGGCGCTTATTCTCTGGACTCTGCTGCGCTGGTGGTACGAAGCGGATACGCCGGCGGCTTTCAGATGGCTGTTCCTGATCGCGTTTCTGATCGGACTCGATTTTTCGGTGCACCGCACCAACGCCGTGCTTATCCCCGGAATAATCATATGGATACTATTGCGCCATCCGAAGACGGTTATCCGTATCCGGTCCTGGCTTGCGGGTCTTACCGGTCTGGTGGTCGGGTTGTCCGTGAATCTTATGCTGATTCCCATGGCAACCCACGATCCGTATCTCAACAGCGGCGATCCCGGCACGCTGAGTCGTTACTGGGACTACGTGACGTTAAAACAAGCCGGCGGCGGGTTCCTCATGGACCTGTTCCCTCGCAAGTCGGCCCTATGGGGCGTGCAGGTGCTTGACTACCTGACGGCTTTCCAGCACAATTTGTTGACGGTCGACGGCGGCCTGAGCGTGCTCGGACTTCTGGGGGCGCTGCTTGGTGTTTTCGGTCTTGTTATGCTGTTTCGGCGAACCTGGCGGCTGGGGTTGGGCCTCACGCTGCTGCTTGTGGCGACCGCCGTAACCACGATTCTCTATTTCAACATCCCTGCGAACTTTTTCCGTTCCTTCCACCGCCATTACCTGCCCAGCCTGACGATTGCGGCTCTGCTCGTCGCTTATGGTTCCGGGGCACTGGTGCTGGCGGCGTGGAATCTGAAGAAACGCTCGCGCTGGCTGTTGATCGTCGTGGCGGCGCTGGTCGTGCTGGCGGCACCGGCGGCACAACTGACCCGCAATTTCCATATGCTCGACCGTTCCGACAGCTTCTATATGCACGATTTCGGTATGAACATGTTCAACAGCCTCGAGCAAAATGCCATCATGTACACCGCCGGGGATAACGACACTTACGCCCTGTGGTATCTGCAGGCCGTGGAAAAGGTTCGACCCGACGTACAGATATTGAACGTCCCCCTGACTAATACGCCCTGGTATGTCCGGCAGGTCATCACTCGCGACAGCACTTTTCCCCTGAGACTGACCCCCGAAGAGATCGACGCCCTCGGACCGCGCCAATGGAAGGATACGACAATCGTTCTGCCGGTCACCGGCGACGCGGCCTCGCTGGGATTGGCGGAGGACGCTGAAATACCCGACAGTGTATATCTTGAAATCGCGCCCGGTATCGGTGGAGCGTATATTCTGCCCCAGGATTTTGTCCTGTTGAAAGTGCTCGAAGAAAACAACTGGCGTCGGCCGATATATTTCTGCACCACGTTACCCGAAAGCTCGCTGGGCTGGCTGAAACCGTATCTTCGTAACGAAGGTCTCGTTCAGCGACTGATGCCGGTGAAAGATCCGGCCCCGAACATGGAGATACTTCGTCGCAACGTGTTCCATCTGTACAGTTATCGTGGATATGACAGGACAGATTGGCGTTGGCGTGACGTTTCCCGAAGGATGTCGTAAGCTTCCCTAATCAGTAGACTGTTTTGAAGTAGAGCTTTTTGGCATATTTG
>DAISVY010000002.1:0-376903 GCA_036826635.1 Candidatus Zixiibacteriota bacterium | reverse complement strand
TTGCAGGACGTAAACCCAGAAAGGCAATGCTCAGATCTCAGAACTCGTTAGCATAAACAAAGCTCCCCCGGCAGGACTCGAACCTGCGACCCGCTGATTAACAGTCAGCTGCTCTACCAACTGAGCTACAGGGGAGTATCGTATCTGTAACCGTTGTGCCGCCACCTTACGGCAGCGGCTTGTTATAATAGGCCTTTTCGGCAGTTTGTCAACGATTTTTACCGCCCCCCGGCAATCCCGTACCACCACCGGCTCTCGGTTCCCCAGGGCCTTTCCATCGATACCGGCCGTGCGCCGTCAACGCCTCCCAGCGGCCGGTTTTCCGGTCGTCGGGATCGGTGCAGGGGGGGCCTTAACCCCGTGGCCCCCGGCCCGGTCCAGCCGGATCGGCCCCATCGGTCAGTGGAACTCCGGCCCTGTGCCCATCGTAAAATCAGGTAGACGAATAATCAACTAACCTGATAAGAAGAAGGAACGGATTCATGAACAGGATCGCTAAAACAGCTCTGCTGGCCATGATCGGAATTGCCGTTTTGGTCGGTTTTGCTCAGGCCGGGCCCGGCCACCGGGCATATCTGGGCGTCTATACCCAGACGGTCGACAAGAATTTGGCGACGGATCTCAAACTGCCGGTCGAGCAGGGTGCTATCGTTGATAGAGTGGTCAACAATTCCCCCGCCGACGAAGCCGGCCTTGAGGAAGATGACGTCATAATTGCCGTCGATGGCAAGGAAGTAAACGACGAAGATGCCCTGCTGGACCTTATCGCCGACAGCAATCCCGGAGACGAGGTTACGGTGACAGTGTATCGCGACGGCAAGAAGAAAGACCTTCAGGCCACGCTGGCCGGGCGAAAAACCGTAAAAGCCAGACGCACAATCAGGGCGACATCGCCGTACGTCTGGGCTTTCAACAACGATGATGATGATGACGATAATCTCGGGAAAGACGTCTTCGTTGAGACCTATTTCGACGGCGAGTTCCCCTATATCGGGGTCAGCCTTCTGGATGTCTCCGACGAAGTGGCGGCCAGCCTCGGTGCGGTGGACGGAGGAGTACTCGTGAACGAGGTCGAGAAAGATTCACCGGCCGAAAAAGCGGGACTGAAAGCCGGGGATTTCATTGTTAAGATAAACGACCGTGAGGTCGACGAATCCCGGGATGTGCAGCGTCTGATCCGCAAGATGGATGAAGGCGAAACCGCCCGGCTGGGGATCATCCGCGACAAAAAGCCGCAGGCTCTTGACGTAACGGTGGCCCTTCAGGAAGGGGGTGGGTATTACGCCTATCCCGACGGCCGCTGGTTGGATTTATCGGATGTGGTGGACCGGCTGCCGGGCAAATGGCACTCGCCCCGCGGACTTGATATGGATTTCGACATGGACGTCGACGACGAGATGTTCGACTCCGAGGAGTTCAAAAAGGAGATGAAAGCACTCGAGAGCGAACTGCAGGAACTCCGTATGGAAATGAAAGAGATGAAGAAAAGTCTGGACTAAGTCGGAAGGGACAACCGATTCCTTGTATGACCCCGCTTTGGCGGGGTTTTCTTTTTGACGTCTATTTCTTACTTGCAACCGATTTGTGAACGGACATATATTTTCAAATCATGACTGCTTGCACGGTTGAAAGGATATATCAGGCCCGCAAACGCGACCTGGAACTGACCCTTATTAGCGGCGGCGAAGCGAGCCTTCACAAGGAAATAAAGACCTCTCAGTTGCACCGGCCGGGGATTGCTCTGGCCGGCTATTTCGAGCGGTTTCCGCACGATCGCGTGCAGTTGCTCGGAGAAACCGAGATGGCCTTTATCCGCACGATGCCTGAAGAGCGACTGCGTGGGGTGGCCGACAATGTCTTTTCTCATGATGTGCCGTGTTTCGTTATCTCCAAGGGTCAAACGCCCCCGGCGGCTTTTGTGACCGCTGCAGAGCAGGCCCAAACCGCCATTTTCAGTAGTCGCCTGAGCACGGCTGAGCTGTCGAACCGCCTTTCGGCTTATCTGGATCACTTCTTCGCGCCAAGTATCAACCTGCACGGTACACTCGTGGATGTCTACGGTGTGGGGCTGTTGTACACGGGCAAATCGGGCATAGGTAAGTCGGAGGTGGCTCTGGATCTGGTCGAGCGCGGCCATCGCCTGGTCGCTGACGACGTCTGCAAAATCACCCGCGTGGCTCCGGACGTGCTCATGGGTTCTTCATCGGAACTGCTGGGTCACCACATGGAAATCAGGGGTGTGGGGATCATCGATGTCGAGGAACTCTTCGGTATCCGCTCGATCCGGCTTCAGAAGCGCATCGAGGTCGAGGTCCGCCTGACCCTGTGGGAGGACGGAGTCGATTATGAGAGGCTGGGGGTGGAAGAGCAGATGACGTCTATTCTGGGAGTGAATATCCCCATTTTGCATATTCCCATATCGCCGGGCAAAAACATCACCGTCATTTCGGAAGTGATCGCCATGAATCACATGTTGAAGGTTTACGGCGAAAACTCGGCGGTGGAGCTCTCCAAGAAGCTGGCCCAGCGCCTCAGCCGCCAGTCCATCACGCAGGACTATCTCGAAGCCGACTACGAATAGCCGCCCGCCAAAGCCGCAAAAGTGCTTGGCAAGCAGCGCCGATTGCATTATCTATTGATTTCGCCTGTTAACGCCTGTGGGTGGAACTTATGGCCCGATCCAAGGTAAGATTGTGCAGTGAACGTGGAGGATAACAACAAATGACAAAGCGCTTGACCATACTTCTTGTCGGTTTGGCGGTGATTGCGACAGGGCTGCTGACCGGGTGCGGCAAATCCGGAGAATCGGTAGTGGCAAAAGTGGGTGACAGGACGATCACCACGGAAGATTTCAATCAGTTCTTCCGGCCGGCCAACGCCGGCTACGAATCGGCCCAGGCGGAGTTCGATCATCGCCGCGCGTATCTTGATTCGTTGATCGGGACCTATCTGTTGATTGAGGCTGCCTACGAGAAAGGTATAGACAAGCAGGAAGACGTTATCCGGGCCGTTGAAGCCAATCGCGACCGGTTTTTGCTGGAAACGCTCTATCTGAAACATATCGCCGACAAAGTGAACGTAACCGACGCCCAGGTAAGAGAATTCTACAACAATTTGGCTTACCAGGTGCGGGCCTCGCACATCCTTCTTTCTACCGAAGATTCGGCCAAAGCGGTGCTTGAACGCCTTCAGGCCGGTGAGAATTTCGATAAACTGGCCTTTGATCTCTCTATGGATCCTTCCGCCCGGCGCAATCGGGGTGATCTGGGCTATTTCACCTGGGGATCGATGGTTGATGAGTTCGAGGAAGTGGCGTTCAGTATGGAACCCGGGGAGGTTTCGCCGCCGGTTAAAACGCGCTTCGGCTACCATATCATTAAGGTAGTGGACAAAGTGCCCAATCAGATGCGCAAGGATTTCAAAGAGATGAAAGAGGAAATCCGGCGTCAACTGGAGAGCAAAGAACGCTATTTCCTGAGCGAGGATTATTTCAACGGTATTCGAAAGAAATATCCTTTTGCCATCGACACTTCCGTAACGGACTACGTTCTGCGCAAACGGGAACAGCTCTACCCGCCGCAGATGCTGGCAAGCATTCCCAGGTACGATTTCGATGACTCCCAGCTTGACCGCAACGAGCGCGAGTTGGTTCTGGCCACGTGGGCGGGGGGGCAGGTAACACTCATCGAGTATCTGCTCAAAATGCGAGAGGATATACCGATGGAAATGCGGCCCGACTTCGATAATCACGCTGGTCTCGAAGCTATCCTGTTCGAATTGATGAAACAGGATATCCTGGTATACGAGGCGGTTCAGGAAGGTTTGGAAAAAAGCGACGCCTTTAACGAGAGGTTGACTCAGTTCAAAGAGTTTACCATGGCCGATATTTTCCGCAACGATTCGCTCATGCAGCCGGGAGAACCGACCGAACAGGAATTGCGCGAGTACTACGAAGAAAACAAGGAAGAGTTCGCCACGCCGCCGAAAATCCACGTCTACGAAATCCAGGTAAGCGATGAACTGGTGGCGCGGAGACTGGCTCGCCAGCTCACTTCACTGAGTCAGTTCAAGAAAACGGCCGCCGAGTTGACCGAGCGTCCGGGCATGCGCGCTAAAGGTGGCGATCTCGGTTATATCGAGGAAAAATGGTTCCCGGAACTGTTTCAGGCCGCTTCCAAGGTCCTGAAGGGCAAAGTGAGCGGGCCGGTACCTATGCAGGGCAAGTATTCCGTATTTATGGCGGTTGACCGGACCGGTAAGTCGTACCAGGATTTCCTGGACGTCAAACGGGATATCTCCAGCGAGATTACCAAAAAGAAAAGACAGGAAATTCTTGATCAATGGGTCAAGGAACGAAAAAGCATCACCCGCATCGATATCAATGAAGATGTCCTATGGGAAACCGTGAACAAGGAAGATTACGCCGCACTGGGCGTCGATACCGTGGAAACACCGTGATGGTCCGTCGTGTGGTACAGGGACCGGCGATTGTCCTCTTACTGCTTCTGTGCCTGATATCGCCGCTTCGGGCCGAGCGCGAAACCATCGATAAGATTGCTGCCGTGGTCGGCGACGAGGTTATTTTGACTTCGGAACTGGCCGGCCAGATTCAGATGGCCGCTTTCCAGATGACCGACCGTCCGGAAACCGAAGAGGAGATGGTCGCTTTTCAGAAACGGATTCTGGAGGAAATGATCTCCGAGCGGCTGTTCTTGATGGAGGCCAAAAAGGATACGTCTATCTCGGTCCGGCGTGAAGAGGTTGAGCAGGCGCTTGAGGAACATATTGCCCGCATAGCCGGTAATTTCGATTCCCATGATGCTTTTCTTGAGGCTCTGGCTGCCGAGGGGATGACCCTTCGCGATCTGGAGCGGCAGTATTACAAAGACGTCGAGAATAACCTGCTCAAGCAAAAGTATATTCAGAGCAAGCTCTACGGTGTTTCGGTGTCGCGGTACGAGGTAGAGCAGTTCTACGAGAAATTCAAGGACTCCATACCCAGGCAGCCTGAGGCGGTCAAACTGGCTCATATTCTTCTTCAGGTACGTCCGGCTCAGGCGATTGAGGATTCCGTGGCCAGCCTGGCCGCCGAGTTGCGTCAGCAGGTCCTCGACGGGGCGGATTTTGCCACTGTTTCCGCGCAGCATTCGAGTTTCGGGGCCGGAGCCAACGGCGGCGATTTGGGTTATGTCGAGCGGGACGATGTTGTCCCCGAGTTCGCCCGGGCGGCGTTTCGACTTTCGAAGGGGGATATATCGGGTGTTGTCCGCACGGAGTTCGGGTATCACGTTATCAAGTGTGAAGGCAAGCGCGGCTCCAAGCTCAGGTTGCGCCATATTCTCCTTGGCGTGCAGCCTTCGGCGCAGGATACCGCTTCCACCATGCAGTTGGCTGATTCACTGATGAACGAAATCCGCGGTGGAGCCGATTTCGGTGAGCTGGCCAAAACCTTTTCGTCCGACGACGACTCCCGCGCTCAGGGAGGCGAACTGGGCTGGTTTGCCACCGATAAACTGCCAACCGATTTCGTCGAAACCGTTGTCGGCTGGAAAACCCCCGGGGAGTTGCGCGGCCCGATTAAAACGCGGTTCGGTATACACATTCTCAAGTTGCTTGACTATCAACCCGAGAAGCGGTTGAACCTTGAAGATGATTACGACAATGTCAAAGAACTGGCCCGACAGGATAAAACGGGACGGATTGTCGATGACTGGATCGCCGAGATAAAAGCAAAAACCTACCTTGATTATCGCCTGGAAGAGCTGAAGTGATGCGCCTCGACGACTATCTCTCCACGGTCGGAATCGTGAAGCGCCGCACTATTGCCAAGGAACTGGGAGCCAACGGGTTAATTGAGGTCAACGGTCGGGTGGTCAAGCCGTCTTATACTGTCAGCGTCGGTGATATTATCCGCATAAAAGGCAGCCGACCTTCGGCCGCCGAGATCCTTGCCATTCCCACCGGCTCGGTTCCCCGGGAAAAGCGGTCGGACTATTTCAAGGCGGTGTCTCTTTAAGAAAAAAGCCGGGTACGAGCTATCCTCAAGGCCCGGCGATGTCCCTGTGTAATTGATTGTGGAACCGAACGGAAAACCATATCATAGCTCGAAAAAGTGAGTGAGAAATTCCCGGCTGTGTCGCAGATAAAGAAGACCATAAAACTACCTGATCTGAATTGGAAACGGGCGACCTGTGAGGTTTGCGGTCGTTCTTTCGAATATCTCGGTACCCGCCCACCGCGCGTTTGCCGCGACGGCGATTGCCGGTACAAGTACCGATATAAGATCGATCCCCAAACCTGGGCCAGCTATCAGCCGAGTCTGTTTGATCGCTCCCGGGAACACTGAGCTTGTCGGGGGGAACGGCCCGAGTCTCCGCGATATTCCATCGGTTGGCGGCCGGTCTTGGTCCGTCGGCCGGTAATGGCCGGGTCGCAAAAATCGACCATTGATACTAAAAACGTGATTAGGGGGGCCTGATTGGGGTAAAAATATCCCCCTTAATACCCGATATAATTAACAATAGACAGTAAATATATACAAAGATTCAGCAATTCTGTTTCCGTTGATTATATCGGGATATCGGAGGGTATATGCTTTCCCAGAAACTCAGACGTAGTTCCGGTTTCACGCTCATTGAGCTTGTCGTTATTATCGTTATTCTCGGGATTTTGGCGGCGGTGGCGATTCCCAAGCTATTCAATGTAGCCGAAGAAGCCGAACGAGCCGCTGTGGCGACTATGGTGTCCAATCTGGAGTCGGCCCTGTCCATGAACGTTGCCCGGCAGTTTGTTCAGGGCGGGTCGATTGCGGTTCATAATCCGTTCGACGATCTTTCCAACACGCCGGAAAATTACAACGGCGTCAACGATCCCGTCACGGTAGCCAACACCCCCGACGGCAAGTGGTCATACCGGCCGAGCGGCAACTGGATTATGTATAATCCCAAGTCCGCTATTACCGGTGGCTGGTTGAATGGCGGTGAGAGATTTATCATTTATCAGGTTCAACCGGTGGTCGACGGTACCGACACGGTCGGGCTCAGGCTGAATACCACCGGGGCCTATACCTACTCCTGGTAACGAAACCGAGCGTCCGAGGCGGGTTGACGGTTTTTCCGGGCTACCCGCCCCTTGTGCTCGCCCGGTAGCTCACATTAATAAATAGACGAATACGATGCCCGGGTCGGTCGATCACGGGCTTCTTTTCTAAAAACACTTGAAAATCGGTCGTAATAGTTTATTTTAATAGAAACCCTGAGAGTGCTTCGGGTGTTTAAGCGGCGAACAGGGTATTGTAGATAGAATACATCCGCTATCTACCTGTTTCAAACCGACAGCAAACTTAACCGGCGAGGCCATACGGCTCGTCGGGTAATCATCGGAAGGAGTTAGTACAATGAAGAAGACCGTCCTGCTCGGCCTCACGATTTTTGCTTTGGGTGCTTTGTTTGTGGCGCCTGGCGTGTCGCACGCCCAGTGCCGTGGGCACGCCTCTGCCCAGGTAGTGAAAACCGACGCCAAGGCTGCCCCCGGATGCAAACCGGATTGTTCTCAAACCTGCACTGCGGCCGAACGCGCCGCCTGTGCGGCTTCTCTGGGGTTGAGCCCGGAAGAGTGTCAGAAGTACTGTCATTCCGACAAATATACCATGGTGCGTATGTCGATTGAGGGAATGCGAGGCGACGATTGCGAAAAGGCTCTGTCGTCTTGTCTCTCGGGCGTCTGCGGTGTGGTCAAGGTTGGCAAGATCGACCGGGAGTCGAAGACCGCCGTTATTTTTGTGGAGAACGGCCAATTTGATGAAGGCGCTTTGGTAAAAACCGTTGCCGACAAAGGTTATCAGGCCAGGGTGATTCCGGCGGTGGCTCGGGGCGAGGCTTCTCCGCCGGCGGAGACCGCCAAGGCGACTTCGGGCTGTTCGGAAGAGGTCAGGGCGGCCTGTGCGGCGGCCGGAAAGAAATGTCCCGGCACCAAGAAAACCGATGGTCCCAAATAGGGTCCGGCTTTATGCCGATAACCGGGGCGGGAAGGTCATTCCCGCCTTTTTTTATGGCTGGCGATATTCGAGGCAGAGCGTATCTTAGACTACTGTTGTCGTGTTAAAAGTAAATGGGCTCACACGAAGTGCGCATATCGATTCTGACAGTAGTTATCGCCCTGATTCTGATTGGCACCGGTCAGGCCGCCAAATACTCCGGCGAGGCTTTCTCGCTGGGCGTGGGCGGGCGGGGACTGGCCCTTGGTGGTGCGGTTGTGGCCGGACCTTTCGATGGCTCGGCGGCGTACTGGAATCCCGCCGGGATGAACGGCCTGAACGGTCGGTACATAACGGCTATGCACGCTGAGACTTTCGGTTCTCTGCTCAATCACGATTTCGTCTCGTATGTCGACAGCCGTGCCGGTGAAAATTCGGTGATTCGAGCTTTCGGCTTTTACGTTTATTATCTCGGGGGGGGCGGTATCAAGATAACCCGGCTCAACGAGATGGAACGTCCCTATGTCGTCCGCGAGGAATCCCACGGCGACTGGCTTTTTGCGGCCGCGGTTTCGGGGCGGATTGCCAACCGGGTCGATTTCGGTCTGACTGGCAAGATCATATACCGCGATATCGGTACGGAGTCGGGTTATGGCTTGACGGTCGATGCGGGGGCGCTTTACCGTCTTCATCCTTATGTCTGTGTTGGTCTGATGGTCACCGATATAACTACCGGATTTATCCGTTATTCGGGTAATACGGAACTGCTTGATACCAGCGGGGCGGTAGTGGCGCACGAGGCAAACACCGAATCGATTTATCCTGCGCTCAAGCCGGGATTGATGATCGAATACACTTACTCCGACTTTACGGGACGGCTGTTGGCCAGCGGGGATATTCGGTTCGAGGGGATAAAAACCGCCGCCCAGTTCTGGAGCGGTTCGGTTTCGCTGGATACTCACTGGGGTTGCGAGCTTGACTATCGGGGTATGCTGTTCGGCCGGGCCGGGTTCGATATCGGTCGTTTTACGGCTGGTGGCGGTGTGGATATCCGCCGTATTACGGTTGATTTCGCTTATCTGCACCATGATGATCTCGACGAAACCTTCCGGGTAAGCGCCGGCTATCGCTTTTAGTCCGCTGTGCGGGCAGGAGGAATCATGAAGCTGTACCTTGTCCAGCATGCTGAGGCGTTAAGTAAAGCTGAAGACTCCGAGCGACCTCTTTCCAAAAAAGGCCGGGCCAATATCGTGAAAGTCGCCGCCTATATCGCGGATCAGGCCGGTATCTCACCGGAAATAATCTGTCACAGCGGCAAAGTACGGGCCGAACAAACCGCCGCCGTGCTGGCCGAGTATCTGCATCCTCCGAAAGGTGTGCGGGCCGCCGAGGGTCTTGAGCCGGCCGCCGATCCCATGATCTGGAATAAGAAAATCGCGACCATGACCTCGGATATTCTTCTGGTCGGTCATCTTCCGCATCTCGCCCGGTTGGCTGCCGCATTGTTGTCCGGAGACTCAAACCGTCCGGTGGTGGCGTTTCAAAACGCCGGGGTTGTCTGTTTGTGCAAAGATGAGACCGATGGCTGGCTGGTAACCTGGATGATTACCCCGGATTTGATTGCCTGACGACGGCTCTCGAACGACACAGCCACCCCATCGCCGGTAACGAAAATCTTTTTACGAGCTGTTTTTACGGGTTGTCCGGTCCGCTGTTGGTGAGGCTGTCGCGGGCCAACAATTGCTCGGCGCCGGCTGTAGCCCGGGGCCAGTTCGCTTCCACTACGAACATGCCCGCCAGCTCGCCGTTGCGATATCCGGTTGCCCGGTCGGTCGGGTATTGTTTTTTCAGGGTGCGGTAGACCCCGGGGGCCAGTGTCTGGAGATCGCCGTGACATTTCAGGCAGGGGGGGCGCATTTTGATGGGTTGATAATAACGAAAGGTGCGAACGCTGTCGTCTTTGTCCCCTGTCCAATCCACCAGAAAGGTGGGTGCGTTCTGGCTGGTATCGGCAAAACTGGCCAGATAGGCGGTTTCGCTGCTGTCGGCCCGATTGTCGGGATTGCGAAATTTCTTCGTTACGCGCCTGAGCGACCAGCCCGCGTCAGTATGAGCCGCGGCCAGTTCCGGGGCTGTTTCCCGGCACACGCGCAGGGCGTTGACCGCCCCGGCGCTGTCTATTGCGGAGACTAACTCGCCCTGCAAAGCGGTGGTGAACTGCGTGATAAGCTCTTCAGCGGCGTAGAGGTAGAGTTGTTCTTCACCCGATGGTTGGCTGACCGTTGATTCGCTCTCGGTGCTCGGCGGCTCTTCTTTTGTACTGCAACCGCTTATGACAAGCACCGCCAGCGCCAGCATAGCAACTTCTCTCATCACTTACTCCCGGGACAATGACACGCCAATATGTGGTCGGTCGCGGGGGGCGGGCAAGTCTTTAATCCGATCATCCGGGAGTGGCGGGTTTGGCTTTGTTTTAAGTCTCCGTTTTTCTTTGCCGAATGGCGGGGAGTTAATAGTTGACAATTGTCGGAGGCGGCGGTAATATAGCCGACCTTAATTTTCGCGGGAAGGGTAAACCATGGCTCCTTCGGGCCTGCCTGAGAAGAAGGATCGGACCGCTTCCCTTGGGGCCGCCAGCTTGTTGCTGACGATCCCGGCGATACTGATTGCCGGCCCGGCAATAGGCTTTTTTCTGGGCCGCTGGGGTGACAAAAAACTTGATGTTGACCCCTGGCTGACGGTAATTGGGCTGGTCTTGGGTTTTGTTGCGGCCGCGCGAGAGATCCATAGACTGGTGCGAAAAGCACAAGCCATGGAAGGGAAGGACAACAAATAGATGGGACTGGAGTTTATCGACCGTTCGCTCAGGACATCTGGTGTTGTTCTGCTTATTTTTCTGCCGTTCGGTATTTACTATCTCGGCGTATATCCCGCCCTGGCGGTTTTCTCGGGGGGGATATGGGGTATGCTTAACCTGATTTTTATTTCCGCTCTGGTGCGGGCAACCATCCGCCCCGGCGGGGCCGATCGGGGGAAAGCCTTGGCCGTGGGTCTGTTCAAGTTTCCGTTGTTGTATCTGGCTGGCTATTTCCTGCTGAAAATACCGCAGATGGAACCATTGCTGCTTCTGATAGGTTTTTCCAGCTTATTTGTGGTAATCGTCCTCAAGGCCCTGGGGAAGCTTCTGACACAGGCTCACGATGGATCGTCGTCCGGTGAGAAGGTTAAAGGAATAGCATGATCTTCGTTATTATGCACAAGTTGCTTCTGGCCGCTCCCCGCTGGGTGGGTCCGCTACTCAGTCTGGCCACGGCCGATGCCTCGCATGAGGCCGAGCATGCTCACGGCGACAGTGCCCCGTCCCTGCCGAGTCTGGTTTCGCTTTTGTTCGGACATGAAGGCGTGGCTCACGACTGGGTTAACGTTATCTATGCGTTTCTCGTGGCCATTATATTTGCCGCCGTTTCGGTGCGGGTGTATTCCAAAAGAGAAATGATCCCCGGTCCGCTCCAGAATTTCATGGAGATGCTTGTTGAGGGGATGTACAATTTCATTTACTCCATTCTCGGTAAAGATACCAGGCGCTACATCCCGTATCTCGGGACGCTGTTTTACTATATTTTGGCGATGAACCTTCTGGGGCTCATCCCGTTTTGCCATTCGCCTTCGACTTCGATTAATATCACCGCGTCGCTGGCCATTCTGACCTTTTTGTATGCGCAGTATACCGGCCTTACCCGGCTGGGCATTGTCGGTTATCTTGATCATTTGTGTGGGCAGCCGCGCAGTGTGATCGGCTGGATTCTGGTGCCGATTATGTTGCCGATAGAAATCATCGGTGAGTTCGCCAAGCCGTTCAGCCTGGCTATCCGACTTTTCGGCAATATAACGGGCGAAGACGTGCTGGTGGCGGCTTTTGTCGGTCTGGGGGTGGCCTCGCTGTCGTTTATAGGTTCGCCGGTGGGTTTGCCGTTCAATGTCCCGTTTATATTTCTCGGGATGCTTCTTTCCACCATACAGGCGCTGGTATTTACTTTGCTATCGACCGTATACATTCTTATGATGTTGCCGCACGAGGAGCATGCATAAGAACGATAGAGTTATAGACATATGATTTCGTAATGTTATTTGGAGGTTGTGATGGAATTTCAGTCAATGTTGGCGTTGGCCCTGCCGGTAGGTGTCGGCATGGCAGCGATTGGTTCAGCCATCGGTCTCGGACGCGCGGTCGGTTCCGCAATGGATGCCATCGGCCGTCAACCCGAGGCTGCCGGTAAAATCCAGACAGCTATGATTATCGGCGCAGCCCTGATCGAGGCGCTCACGATCTACGCCTTGGTCGTGTTCTTCATGCTTCAGGGGAAGATTGGTTAAGTTCACTGGCTTTCGCGGCCTTCGGGTCGCGTTTGGCCGGACCGTGGAGATGGCATGAATATTGAGTGGCAACAGCTGCTGACACACCTGGTCGGCTTTCTGATTACCGTATGGATTCTCAAGAAATTCGCCTGGGGTCCCCTTCTCGGTATTATGGAGGAACGTCGCAGCAAGATCGCCGGCGAGTTCGATAAAATCGAGCAGGAAAAAGCCGCCGCAGCGGAACTTTCGGCCAGCTACGAGGCCAAGCTCAAAGAGATCGATAACGAACGCCGAGCCAAGCTGATTGCGGCCGTGGAGGAAGGGAAACGACACGCCGCGGAAATAAAGTCGGCAGCCCAGAATGAAATAAAGGGCCTGCACGAAAAAGCACGGCTCGATATTGAACGGGATATCGATAAGGCCAGGGTGCAATTGCGCGACGAAATGGTCGGTATGACTATCTCGGCCGCCGAGAAAATCATCCACGAAAAACTGGATGAGCCCAAGCACCGCGAGTTGATCGGGAAGTTCATTGATGATCTGGAGAAAGCGTAGAAGTTATGCTGGTCAATGAGGTTGCCAGAAAGTACGCTCGGGCGCTCTTTATGTCCGCCCGGGAACGCGGCTTGATGGATCAGGCCTATGACCAGTGTTCGAAGCTTCAGCGTGTGCTCGAGGCGGATCGTTCGCTGCTGATATTTTTGGGATCGCCGAAAATCGAGCAGGAACAAAAACAGGAGTTGCTTCGCAGGGTCTTTGCCTCGCGGCTGGAACGACTGTTTATCGAATTTCTGATCGTGCTGGTGCAAAAGCACCGGGCCGTTTATATGCCGGAGGTTCTGGACGAGTTCAACCGTCTGGTCGAGTATGACCGGGGGATTGCCCGGGCCACGGTTATTTCGGCGGTGCCGCTGGAGACGACCGAGAGAGAACGGCTGACGAAAAAACTGGAAGCCAAAACGGACAGAGAAATCAAGCTGGAGAGCAAAGTCGAACCGGATATTCTGGGTGGCCTGATTGTTATTATGGCCGACGAGATTGTCGATGGTTCGATCCGGCATGATTTGGAGTTAATGGCCGAGCAATTGCACAAGGTCAAGGTGAATTAGCAGAAACCGCCGCGGGGACAATCGCTCCCCGGAGGTGTTACGAGACGATGAGTAAGTCAAGCGCAGTTTGTGGAGTTTGATGATGGGCCTGAATCCCGAAGAAGTATCATCGGTTATCAAGAAAGAACTGGAGAAGTTCGATACCCAGCTTGAGATGGAGTCGGTCGGCACCGTGCTGCAGGTCGGTGACGGCATTGCCCGAGTGTGGGGGCTACAGGATGTCCAGATGTCGGAGTTAATCCAGTTCCCCGGCGATGTGATGGGCCTGGTGCTCAATCTGGAAGAGGACAATATCGGGGCGGCTATTTTCGGCGACGCCACCCACATTAATGAGGGTGACACGGTTCGGCGGACCGGCCGGGTAGCCTCGGTTCCGGTGGGTGATGCTCTTATCGGAAGAGTTGTCGACCCGTTGGGACGGCCTATTGATGGCAAGGGCCCGGTTGTCACCGAAAAGTATCGGGTGATTGAAGGTATCGCCCCCAATGTGGTGCAGCGCCAGCCGGTGAAAGAGCCGCTTCATACCGGTCTTAAAGCCATCGACTCGATGATTCCTATCGGGCGCGGCCAGCGTGAGTTGATTATCGGTGACCGTCAGACCGGTAAGACCGCTCTGGCTATCGATACGATCATCAATCAGAAGGGTACGGATGTTATCTGTATCTACGTGGCTATTGGTCAGAAGCAGTCGACTATTGCTCAGGTGGTCGAGAATCTCCGCAAGCACGGTGCCATGGATTACACTATCGTGGTCAGTGCCACCGCGGTCGATCCCGCCCCGCAGCAGTATATCGCGCCGTATGCCGGGTGTGCCATGGGCGAGGAGTTCATGTCCCAGGGCAAGCATGTTCTGTGCATCTATGACGACTTGTCCAAGCAGGCCCAGGCCTACCGCCAGCTTTCGCTTCTGCTCCGGCGGCCGCCGGGACGGGAAGCTTACCCCGGTGATATTTTTTACTGTCATTCGCGTCTTCTCGAAAGAGCGGCCAAACTCTCCGACGAGTTGGGCGGCGGTTCGCTGACCGCTTTGCCGATTATCGAGACTCAGGCCGGTGATATTTCGGCGTATATTCCGACCAACGTAATTTCGATTACCGACGGTCAGATATTCCTCGAAGGCGAGTTGTTCTTCGCCGGTGTTCGACCGGCAATCAATGTCGGTATTTCCGTGTCCCGGGTGGGTGGAAAGGCCCAGACCAAAATGATGCGACAGGTGGCCGGATCGCTCAAGCTCGACCTGGCTCAGTACCGTGAACTGGCGGCTTTCACCATGTTTGCCTCCGATCTGGACGAGGATACGCGCAAACAACTGAACCGCGGCGAAAAAATGGTGGAACTGCTCAAGCAGGGGCAGTATATGCCTGTTCCCGTGGCTCGGCAGGTAATGATTATCTGGACCGGGGTGCGGGGTTATCTGGACGATATTTCCACCGAAAATATAAGTAAGTACGAAAAAGAATTCCTGGCGTTCTGTGACAAGAATTATCCGGAAATAGAGCTTACGTTATCAAAAGAACTGAAGATAAATGAAGAAATCGAAAACAAACTAAGGGAAGCGGCCGAGAAATTCAAACCGGATTTCAAAGCGTAAAAGCAACCACTGAATTCTCACAAGGAGGTATGTGATGAAACGCATTTGGCAAATCGGACTCGTGTTGATGGTCCTGGTCGCGGTGCCGGCCTTGTCCGCCAACGCTCAGATGCCGATTAAGTTCGGTATCAAGGGCGGATTGGACATGGCTAATCTGACCGGTGACGATGTCGAGGATACCGACATGAAGCTCGGTTTCGGCGGCGGTTTGTTCGCCCAGTTCTCGTTCGAGAACATGCCGATCGTGATCCAGCCCGAAGTCATGTACGTGATGAAGGGTGCCAAGGACAGCGAAGATGGCGACTATAAGATCAAGCTTGACTACATCGAGATCCCCGTACTGGTCAAGTACAACATCCCGATGGAAGGCAACATGACGCCTTGCATCTTCGCCGGCCCGGCTTTTGGCATTAATATGAGTGCCAAGGTTGATGACGGTGACGATAGCTATGACATCTATAACAAGAAGTCAATGGACATTGGTCTGGCTTTCGGTGCCGGTCTGGACATGGCGATGGGTCAGGGAAAGTTGACCTTCGATGTTCGTTACACTCTTGGTCTGACCAAGGTGCTTGATGATGTCGAACAGGACGAGAGTGTCCCGGTCGACGAGGTAGCCTTCGTGGGTGATCTTGATGGTACCACGTATTCGGCTCCTGACGTCAAGAACGCCAACATCTCGTTCTTTATCGGGTACATGTTCTAAAGTCCGATTTTTTTGAATTGTTTCCCGGGGCTGTTGGCTGATCGTATCGTGCTTCAACGGCTTTGAAACGACCGACAGCCCCTGGATTTTTTTTCGACAGGAAGACGGAATAAAAACGACTGACAATACGGCATGGCGACATTACGCGAAGTAAAGAAAAGAATCAAATCGGTACAATCCACCCGCCGCATCACCAAGGCAATGGAGATGGTGGCCGCCGCCAAACTGCGCCGCGCCCAACAGCGTGTGGAGCAGGCCAAGCCGTATGCCCGTAAGCTTGATGAAATCCTGAGCCACCTGGCCCAGGGGTCGACGACCGAGATTACCCACCCGTATTTCGAAGAACGACCGGTGCGGCGAAAAACGCTGGTCGTGATTGTTTCCGATCGTGGTCTGTGCGGGTCGTATAATACCAATGTTTTCCGTCGCGCTGAGGAATGGCTGGAAAAGAACAAAGAGTTTGAGACGGAAATCGTTGCGGTGGGGAAGAGGGCCAACGAGTATTTCCTGCGCCACAAGCGCAACGTGATCGAGTTCTACGGTGACTGGAACGGCCTGATCGATTACCCCCGGGCTTACAAGATAGCGGCCATGCTGGCCGAGCGTTTCGTTTCCGGCGGGACCGACCGGATTGATTTTATTTTTACCCGGTTCCTGTCGACCTCGAGCCATCACGTGGTGGTTGAGGAGTATCTTCCGGTAGCCCGCCCCGAAGGCGAAGCGAGCGAATCGGCCGGCCGCCGGGAGTATATTTTTGAGCCTTCTCCGCAACAGATATATGCGGCTCTTATGCCCGGATATGTTAATACTAAAATGGTAACGGCTCTGGTTGAGGCGTTTGCCAGCGAACACGGCTCACGCATGATGGCTATGCAGAACGCCACTCGGAACGCCGCCGAGATGGTCGATACACTGACGCTCGACTATAATAAAGCGCGTCAGGCGCAGATTACTAATGAACTGCTGGAGGTCGTCTCCGGCGCCGAGGCCCTCAAGGGGTAGAGGTTTGTGCTCACACAGGCGGATAGGAGGCCTGTGGTATTCAGAGGATTGACGTATGGCTGAGAATATTGGCAAGGTTGTTCAGGTGATAGGTCCCACGGTGGACTGTGAATTCCCCGCGGATTCACTCCCTAATATCCTGAACGCTATCAAAATCAAAGACGAACACAATGACCGCGTCCTTACGATCGAGGTGTCCATGCACCTGGGTGACAATCTGGTGCGTTGCGTGGCTCTCGCCTCCACCGATGGTCTGGTGCGCGGCATGGAAGCGCTCGATACCGGCGGGCCGATCACTGTCCCGGTCGGTGAGCGTTCGCTCGGCCGGATTTTCAATCTCCTCGGTGAACCGCTGGATACCAAAGGGGCTATTCCGCCCGATACTCCGCGCCTGCCTATTCACCGCCCGGCCCCGGGTTTTCAGGACCAGGTTACCCAGGTCGAGATGTTCGAGACCGGTATCAAGGTGATTGATTTGCTGCAGCCGTATTCCAAAGGGGGGAAAGTTGGTCTGTTCGGCGGGGCCGGTGTGGGCAAGACCGTCATTATTCAGGAATTGATCCACAACATTGCCACCGAACACGGCGGTTATTCGATTTTCAGCGGCGTGGGTGAACGCACCCGCGAAGGCAACGACCTTTGGCTGGAGATGACCGAATCGGGCGTGATTGAAAAAACGGCGCTTGTCTTCGGGCAGATGAACGAACCCCCGGGTGCCCGTTTGCGTGTGGCCCTTTCGGGACTGACCATGGCCGAGTATTTCCGGGACGAAGAGAACCAGGACGTACTGTTGTTCGTGGACAACATCTTCCGGTTTGTTCAGGCCGGTTCGGAAGTGTCGGCGCTGCTGGGACGTATGCCTTCGGCCGTCGGCTATCAGCCTACCCTGGGTACGGAAATGGGTGCGCTTCAGGAGCGTATCTGCTCTACCCAGTCCGGTTCCATTACCTCGGTCCAGGCTATCTATGTTCCGGCTGACGATTTGACCGACCCGGCTCCGGCCACCACGTTTTCGCACCTCGATGCCACTACCGTGCTCTCGCGGCAGATCTCCGAACTCGGTCTGTATCCGGCGGTCGATCCTCTGGACTCCACCTCGCGTATTCTTGACCCGTTGATCGTCGGCGAGGACCATTACCGGGTAGCCCGTGAGGTGCAGGTGATTTTGCAGCGCTACCGTGACTTGCAGGATATTATTGCGATTCTGGGTATTGATGAATTGTCGGACGATGACAAATTGCTGGTCCAGCGAGCCCGCAAAATCCAGCGTTTCCTGTCGCAGCCTATGTTTGTAGCCGAGGCTTTTACCGGCAAGCCCGGTCAGTATGTCAAGGTCGAAGATACGATCAAAGGTTTCGACGAGTTGATATCAGGTCGTCTCGATTATATCCCGGAGCAGTATTTCTTTATGTCCGGTGGTCTCGATGAAGTCCTGGAGAACTACGAGCGGTCGAAAAAATGACGCGAACGTTCCATCTGTCGATTGTCACGCCCGAAAAAGTGTTTTATGAGGGCGATATTGTCTCCTTAACGGTGCCCGGCTCCGAGGGGTATCTCGGTGTTCTGACTAACCATGCTCCTTTGATAACGGCGGTTGTGCCGGGACGGGTGGAGTTTCGTGACGGTGACGGAAAAGCTTATCATCTGGCCGCTTCAGGGGGGTATTTCGAGATTTCCGAAAACGAAGCCACTCTTCTGGCCGATGCGATTGAAACCGCCGAGGAAATAGATATCGAACGCGCCCGGGCCGCGTGGGATCGGGCGACTAAAGAACTGAAAGCGGTGCAACAAGGCAATTCCGATATCGACGAAGCGGCGGCTCGGGCCGCTCTGGCCCGAGCGGTCAACCGGATCAGAGTATACGAAGGCCGGGATTAGAGGCTGAAAACACCGCTTACGGCCGATTCCAAACGCCCGGTATCATTCAACATTTCCACCCAAGAGCGGCCGGAGACCGAAACGCGGCCATAACCCGTTGTCTAACTTTGACTTGCGCTACATAATAGTGCTTGACTTTCGCGGCTGTTTTGCGTAGACTCCACCACCATGATACTTGATTTGCGGGAGTTCGAGGATTTTCCCGCAGAAGTGACGATCAATGCCGGCCCCGAACGATTTCAGGCCCACAGCGACAGTCTCGTTAGTGTTGAGAGAATCGAAGTCAGGCTGGCCGTGCAAAAGTCCGGGCAGGAGTATTTCTGTCAGGGCAAGGTAAAGGCACAGGTAACCTTGGAGTGTGCCCGCTGTCTGGCTACGTTTGTGTGTGAGCTGGACGGTCCGACCGATTTTATTATAGGCTCCGAGGAATCTGCCGCAGGCGGAAAAGACGAGTATGATACCGAAGACTACGTCTTTCTGCGCGGTAATGATTTTTGCGTTGATATTAGCGAGCCGGTACGCCAGGCGTTGATTCTGGCCGTGCCGCTGAAACCGCTGTGTTCGGAGGACTGCCGCGGGCTTTGCCCTTCATGCGGTGCCAATTTGAACGAACGCAGTTGTAATTGCAACCGTGAACGAATCGACGCTCGCTGGGAAGGATTGAAAGACCTCCTGCCGGGCGATGAGACGAGCAAAGGGGAAAAGTAATGGCCCTGCCTAAACGGAGACACTCGCGCACCCGTGGTCGCAAACGCCGCACGGGCTGGAAGCTTGACGCTCCCAACGTCATCGAGTGCGAAAATTGCCACCAATCCAAGCTGCCGCATCATATCTGTCCGCATTGCGGTTACTATAAGGGACGGCAAGTAATTGAAACAAAAGAAGCCTGAGCCGGGTTATAACGTCGTTACGTATTAACAGGCAAGGCTATTGGTAATGTCGGCAGCCAACAAACATACCCTTGTGCTGGATGTCATGGGGGCTGATTCCGGTCCTGAGACTATCATTGGGGGTGGGGTGGATGCTGCCCGGAAGCTGGGCGACTGCATTCACCTGGTCTTCGTGGGCAACGAAGAGAAGATACGACCCGTTCTGGATTCTCTGGATTCTTCTCCCGATAATATCTCTTTCAGACATGCTCGGACCGAGGTGCCTATGCGTATGGTGGCCACGAACGGTGTTCGCATGCGCGACAGTTCTATTGCCGTCGGTCTTCAGATGGTCAAGAATGGAGAGGCGGCCGCTTTTCTCTCGCCCGGCAATACCGGCGCCGTTATGGCCAGTGCCCTGTTGACGCTGGGACGTATTGAGGGGGTTAGTCGTCCGGCTATAGCCAGCATTTTCCCCACCTCGAAGGGAACGCCCTGTGTGGTCCTTGATGTCGGTGCCAATGCCGATTGCAAACCGCAGCATCTGGCTCAGTTTGCCGTTATGGGATCCGTGTATTCATCGATTGCCTGTCGTGTCCATTCCCCTCGCGTCGGGCTGGTATCTATCGGTGAAGAACGAAGCAAGGGTAAAGAACTTATCTTCATGGCCCGGGAGAGGCTTAAAGATTCCAAGATAAATTTCGTCGGCAATATCGAGGGTCGGGATATTCTCACCGGTGATGTCGATGTCGCGGTCGTGGACGGTTTTACTGGAAACGTGCTGCTTAAATTCGCCGAATCCGTCCAGCCGGTTATGGTCAATGCCGTCAACCGACAAATCCGATCCAACGTGTTCTCGCGGTTCGGTGTCATGTTGTTGTTACCTTTTCTTAAAAGGATGCGCAGTACTTTCGATTACGCCGAATCGGGCGGAGCCCCGTTGTTGGGTGTGGACGGGATCGTGGTAATAGCCCACGGGTCGTCCAACGTTAAGGCTATTTCCAGCGCCGTGACCCTGGCTCACGAGATGGCCAATAAACGAATAAAGCAGCGTATTCACGACGAGTTAATTACCAACCATTTCGGAAAGAATAATGACGCGAAAGATAAGAGCCAGAATAACCGGGACGGGATCGTATACTCCGCCACGGGTAATGACGAATGCTGATTTCGAAAAGATCGTCGATACCTCCGATGAATGGATTATTTCCCGCTCCGGTATTCGGGAACGCCATATTGCGCCCGAGGGAATGGGAAGTGCCGCTATGGCTCTGGAAGCGTCCAAACAGGCCATGACCATGGCCAACTGTACGCACGAAGATATCGACCTGATCATAAACGCAACCGTCACCCCTTCGTATCGATTGCCTTCGAACGCCTGTACCATGCAGGGAGAAATGGGTTTTCCCAACGCCGTAGCTTTCGATGTCGTGGCGGCCTGCGCCGGGTTTATCAACGGTTTGTCCATCGCTAACGCTCTTATTTCAACCGGGCAGCATAAACGGGCTCTGGTGGTCGGAGTGGAAAACCTGACTTCCATAACCAATTATCAGGATCGCGGGACCTGTGTGCTTTTCGGCGATGCGGCCGGTGCGGTCGTGGTCGAACCGTGCGATGAAGGGCCCGGTGTGTTGTCGACTTATCTGAAGTCCGACGGTAGTCTGAGAGAATGGCTGTGGATAAAAGCGGGCGGCAGTAAGAATCCCATCGGCGAAGGTCACGTTTTCGACGGCAGTGACAAGATCTACATGAACGGTTCGGACATTTTTAAGGTAGCCGTAAAGGAAATGGCCGACTCCGTCAGGCGCGTGATAAACAAGGCCGGGTTGCAGCCTGACGATGTCGATATTTTCGTGCCGCACCAGGCCAATATCCGTATAATCGAAGCTATGGCCAAGCGGTTGCGTATCAGTATGGATCGAGTGTACGTGAATATAGACAGATACGGAAACACCTCGAGCGCCTCGGTGCCGCTGGCACTGGATGAAGCCAATCGGAAGGGGTTGATACAGCGCGGTGATCGCGTTGTCATGGTCGCTTTCGGTGGAGGGCTGATCTGGGGCGCTGCTCTGGTGGAATGGTAAAACAATGAGTAAACGAGTTCTTTTTTTCCCGGGTCAGGCTTCCCAGTATGTGGGTATGGCCAAAGACCTCTATGAACGATCAGCCGATGTTCGGCAGATGTATCAAATGGCCTCCGATGAGATGAAGGTTGATATTGCCAGGTTGTCCTTCGAAGGGCCGGCCGATGAGCTCACGAGGACACGGCACACGCAACCTGCTATTCTTCTTCATTCTCTGTCCGTATTGAAGATAATGGGTGAAGCTTTGCCGTCGTTCGACTATGCCGCCGGCCATTCGCTTGGTGAATACGGCGCTTTGGCTGCGACCGGCGCCCTGAGCTTCGAAGACGCTATCAAAGCCGTCATCAAGCGTGCCGAACTTATGGAGGAAGCCTGTCAGGCGAACGCCGGGACCATGGCTGCCATCATTGGGTTGGATATCGCTAAGGTGGAAGAGATTTGCGAGGCGGCATCCGAGCATGGTGTCGTAGTGCCGGCCAATTTCAATTCCGGTCCCCAGTTGGTCATTTCCGGGTCCGGTCCCGCTGTTCACAAGGCCGCCGAAATGGCCAGGGAAGCCGGGGCCAAACGGGCTATCGTGCTGGAAGTCGGTGGCGCTTTTCATTCGCCGCTTATGGATCCGGCTAAGCAGGGTCTGGCCGAGCATCTTGCCTCCGTCGATATTGCCACGCCTCGGGTGCCGGTAGTGGCCAATGTGACGGCTCAACCGGTGACGGACGGGGCCAATATCAGAACGCTGCTCGTGGAGCAGTTGACCTCGCCGGTCAAATGGTTGCAGACAATGACTTTTCTCAAGGACGAGGGTGTGTCCGAGGTCGTGGAAATCGGGCCGGGGAAGGTTCTTACCGGTCTGGCCAAACGGGAGATGCGGCCCGAGAAATCGGTCAATCTTGACACTCTTGAAGATGTACTAAGCTTCGCACCGGTTTTAGCGTAGGAGCAGGCAGATGGATTTTGAAGGCAAGGTGGCCTTAATTACAGGGTCGGCCCGAGGTATCGGTCGAATCATCGCCGAGCATCTGGCCCGGGAGGGCGCCAGGGTGGTTATCTGTGATCTGGATCAGCAGGCGGTTACCCGGGTGGCCGAAGAAATAAGTCCCCAGGCTCGCGGAATTAAAGCCGATGTGACCAGTGCCGATGAGGTGGCCGGCCTGTTCGATACCATCAAGACGGAAATGGGACGTTTGGATATTGTTGTGAACAACGCCGGTATCACCCGTGACAATTTCATGCTTCGTATGAACGAAAAAGACTGGGACACGGTGCTTGACATCAATCTCAAAGGAGCCTTTCTTGTCACGAAAGCTGCCGCTCGGTTGATGATAAAACAGCGCCAGGGGCGCATAATTAACATCAGTTCGGTGGTGGGGTTGACCGGAAATGCCGGCCAGGTAAATTACTCGGCCTCGAAAGCCGGTCTGATCGGTTTGACGAAGTCGGCGGCGAAGGAATTGGCTTCCCGGGGAATCACCGTCAACGCGGTGGCTCCGGGATTTATTGCAACGGATATGACGGACCAAATGACGAAGGAAGCTCAGGAGGCTTTCATGCAACGTGTTCTCATCAGTCGTGCGGGAACGCCTGATGATGTCGCCGCGGCGGTTATGTATCTGGCCTCTGAGGGGGCTTCGTATGTTACCGGTCAGGTGCTGACCATTGACGGCGGTCTCACATTGTAAACAACAACCAGCGAAACAAAAATAACAATACGAATATAAGGAGTTAATCATGTCGGTTGAAGAAAGAGTCAAAGAAATCATCGTTGAGCAGCTCGGCGTTGAAGCCAGCCAGGTGGTAGACAGAGCCAAGTTTGTTGATGATCTTGGCGCCGATTCACTGGATACGGTTGAGCTGGTTATGGCCCTCGAAGAGGAATTCGGACTGGAAATCCCGGATGAGGAAGCCGAAAAAATAACGTCGGTCGGTGACGCTATAAGCTATATCAACGAGCATTCCGGCAAAACCGCTTAACGGTGGCTGAATCTTTCACCATTATATCTGAGCAGGAGTGATGAGTAGAAGAGCCGTTGTGACGGGTATGGGGGCGATTACGCCTTTGGGCAATACGGTTGAGGAATTCTGGCAGAATCTTCTGGCGGGAAAATCGAGCGTGCAGATTGTGGATCGTTTCGATATTTCCGATTTCTCTACCCAGATCGCCGCCCAGGTCCGCGATTTCGACCCTTCTCTCTGGATAGAGAAGAAGGAACTTAAGCGTCGCGATCTGGTACAGCAATATTCGCTGGCCTCGGCCGTGCAGGCGATAGACGATTCCGGTCTCGACCTTGACACCGTTGATCATGACAATGTCGGGGTGATTGTTGCCTCGGGGATCGGCGGTATTCTCACTTTCGAAGAACAGCATGCCAGGTTGCTTAGGGCCGGGCCGGGCCGGGTTTCGCCGTTCTTTATTCCCATGATGATCGTGAATATGTGTGCCGGGCTTATCTCGATGCGCTACGGTTTTCACGGTCCCAACTATGCCGTGGTTTCGGCCTGTGCTTCCGCCGCCCATGCGATTCTGGATGCTACCCGGATTATTCAGCGGGGTGAGGCGGATGTCATGGTCTGCGGTGGTGCGGAAGCGGCGATCACGCCGACATCACTGGCCGGATTCTGTCAGGCCAAAGCCATGTCGACCCGCAACGACGCTCCCGAAGTTGCCTCGCGACCTTTCGATAAAGACCGTGACGGTTTTGTCATGGGCGAAGGTGCCGCGACGGTTGTTTTGGAAGAGTACGAGCATGCCGTCAGGCGCGGAGCCAAAATCTACGGCGAAGTGCTGGGTGGCGGCATGAGCGGCGATGCCTACCATGTCACGGCCCCGCATCCGGAAGGGCATGGCGCCATCAGATCGATGGCCATGGCTCTCAAGGACTCCGGTGTCGAGCCCCAACAGATCGATTATATAAATACTCATGGAACCGCTACCTATCTGGGCGATCTGTCGGAAACCAGGGGTATCAAAAAAGTGCTGGGTGATCATGCTTACAAGATTCCCTGCAACTCTACGAAATCGATGACCGGACATTTGCTGGGTGCTGCGGGAGCTGCGGAACTGGTAGTGGTTCTCAAATCCATTCAGGATGATGTGGTGCATGCCACCATCAATCTTGACGAGCCGGGCGAGGGCTGCGATTTGGATTATGTGCCTAACGAAAAACGGGCCTGTAAAATAAACTATGCTTTGTCGAATTCATTCGGATTCGGCGGGCACAATGTCACGCTGGTGATCGGTCGGGTCAACAGCACACCCTAAATGAGTCTGTGGAGTAATCTAAGAAGACACTTACCATTTAGATCGACCGATACAACCGAAGCGCAGCTTGAACGTCTCCAGAAACTTATCGGGTACCGGTTTAACGACCCCGATTTGCTGTGTCTGGGTCTGACCCATAGATCGGTATCCCGGGCTGCCAACAGTCATCAACCTTCCAACGAACGCCTGGAATTTCTGGGTGATTCCGTTTTGGGCTTGGTTATCGCTGATCAACTCTATCGCGACTATCCCTGTTTGACCGAGGGTGATCTGACCAAAAAGAAGGCGATGCTGGTCAATGAGACAACCCTCTCAAACGTGGCTGTCGAAATAGGTCTCAACGATTTCGTCTTCATGTCACCGGAAGAGGAACGAAGCGGCGGACGAGAACGACCGTCGATAATCTCCGACGCCTTCGAATCGGTGATCGGGGCGGTCTATATCGACGGTGGTCTGGAGGCGGCAAGACAGGTTGTCCTTCTTTGCATTTATTCGCGACGGGAGAGTATTCTCTCCGATATATCCCAGCGGAATTTCAAAGGTGAATTGCTGGAGCATAGTCAGGCGCGGGGTCAGGGTATGCCGTCGTACGATATTCTTTCGGAAACCGGTCCCGATCATAACAAAACTTTCCATGTGGTTGTCAGTATCAGCGGTGTCATGATAGGTGAGGGCACCGGCTCTTCGAAGAAAGAGGCCGAGCAGGCCGCGGCATGTTTGGCTCTCGAACGTCTGGCGGAACAAGCCGAATCGTAACGTTTCATTCATTGTCTTTGTATAGCGTTTTTATCCTCGATGGAATTATCGTTCACACGCGTGGTGGTGTGTTGATCGCACATCATCGTGAAGCGTGATTCGCGTCGTCGTCGTGATGAATGTCACCCCGCATCGTGTCGTGTTGTGTTGTCGTGATTCGTGAGGCGTCGTCGGAGTGATGCCTGAAGTGAAAATGTGGATTGAGAATAATACATAATGTTGAATTTTAATTGTTGACTTTAATTTGTGAGATGCCGATTTATTGATATGAACCAGGGCGGTGAAGTTGAGGGTGTTGTGAGTATCCTGACGTGTGACGGTTACTTGACGACGTTTGACATCACCGATGTTTTTCAAACTTTTCTATGGGAGTAGAGTTCAATGCGCAAGGCGAAAAAGAAAAAAGCAGCTCCGAAGAGAAAAGCAACCGCGAGAAAGAGACCAGTCGCGAAGAGGAAAGCAGCACCGAAGAAGGTAACTCGCAAGGTTGCCACGAAGGTCCGCAAGGTTCGCAAAGGAGCCAAGGCCTGGACTGCCGCAGAGGTGTCAGTGTTGCGGAAGACCTATCGCACGACTCCGACTAAGGAGATCGCGAAGAAATTCCGGCGGTCGGTAGCTTCGGTTCAGGCAAAAGCCCGCAGCCTCGGTCTGCGCAAGGCCGTAGTGAAGAAAGTGGCGAAGAAGAAAGTAGCCCCGAAGAAGAAAGTGGTTGCTCGTAAGAAACCGGTTGCCCGCAAGAAAGCGCCGGCTCGCAAGAAAGTCGCCGCCCATCGCAAACCGGCCAAGAAAGTGCCGGCTCGCAAGAAAACCACTAAGAAAAAACGCTAAGAACAAGCGTCAGCGAGTTTGTGGATCGACAGGGCCCGCCGTATCGGCGGGCTCTGTTTTACTATTGGGTAAACCGGCCGCCCCTTGACATTGCTGTGGCTTTACCCGATATTGGCAGCCAGTATTGATCTGACCAATCCAGAAACGGTGGGTAGTACATGAATGTCGTTGTTCTGATCAAACAGGTTCCGGAAGTTGCTCTGATAAAAGTTGATGAAGCCGCCAATAAAGTGGTTTTGCCGGAAGGCCCCGGCGTGGTTAATCCCCTTGATGAGTATGCGGTCGAAGAAGGTCTTCGTATTAAGGAGAAAACCGGCGGCAAGTGCATCGTCATGTCGGTCGGAACCGAACGTACCGAGTCGGCTCTGCGCAATTGCATGGCCCTCGGTGTCGACGAAGCCTACCTGCTGGCTGACGGTCTGTTCGAAGGTTCCGATCCGCAGGCGCTCGGGGTGATTCTGGCCGCAGGTCTGAAGAAGTTGGGTGATTTTGATTTGGTGCTGGCCGGGAAGCAATCCGTTGATGCCGATTCGGCTCAGGTGCCGGCGGCTGTTGCGGCTTCTCTGGATCTGCCGCAGGCGCTTTTCGTCAAGAAGTTCGAGACGCTTGGCGATGGACAGGTGACTGTTTTCAGGACTACCGAGGACGGCTACGATGTGGTCGATTTGAAATTGCCGGCGGTCGTGTCGGTGGTCAAGGAAATCAACGAGCCGCGGCTCCCGTCGCTGAAAGGTAAAATGGCCGCCAAGAAAAAACCGATTGTCAAATGGACGGCCGCCGATTTGGGTCTGGACGGAACCAACGTAGGCGCTAATGCCCATACCGTCACGCTCAAGGTGACGCCACCTCCGCCACGACAGAAGGGTGAGATAATCGACGGCGAAACACCGGAAGAAATCGCCGACAAGCTCTTCAAAAAATTGCGCGATAACCAGGTGATATAGAACTTGGAGCCGCCTTCGGGCGGCTTTTTTACTTATGTCAGGGCCATTGTTCCTCGATTGTCGTCTATGTTAATCAGGAAACTCAAGGCTTGTCCCGCGATTACGGCCGGCGATCACACCCGGCTGAAGGAACTGCTCCATCCCGACCGCGACTACTCTTTCAGTGGGCGGTATTCTCTGGCGTGGGCGACTCTGCCCGAGGGGAAGGCTTCCTCGCCGCACCGTCTGGAAAGCGACGAGGTATATTACATCCTTGAAGGTACCGGTGAAATGCACATCAACGAGGAGAGGGCCGTTGTGGGGCCCGGCGATGCCGTGGAGATCCCTCCGGGCTCTGTTCAATGGATCAGGAACGACGGCCCCGGTGAGCTTGTGTTTCTCTGTATTGTCGATCCGGCCTGGCGGGACGAGGACGAAACGATTCTGCCTTCACCCGGTTGATATATTTCAAGTTTGACAACCCGATTACTATCCTGATACATTCGGCCATGGTAAAATCGGGTCGTTTATGTCGTAAGCTGTCGTTTGTCTTTCTCCTGACGATGTTGTCGCTGGCCGGTGCTCCTGCCGGGTCGGCGGCCGATCTTGTTTCTCAGACCCTGTGTGATTTGCAGGTTCTTTATCTGTTCGAGGAGCCGACCGAGATAGACTGGTCGACCCTTTATTATCTCAAAGAGAAATCAGCCTGTCATGTCGATCTTCTTACCGTTTCTTCGGGGGCCGTATTTCATCTTGAGACTCGTGAGGTTCCGGATCGCGGTTTGTCTCTTTATCAGTATTTCACCGGTACCGACAGTCTCTCTTTTGCCGATTCCGTGATTGCCGTGCAGTTTGCCACGCGCCGCCCGGATATCATTATAATAGGTACGGCGAACCCCGGGCCGAGGCTTACTTCTCTGATCGACAGGTTGCGGTCTCTCCCCGGTACGACCGCGTCGATTTTCGATATTCGCAAGATATATCGTTTGTCGCCGCTCGATGTGCAGGATTCGGTGCCGAGCAGCTCGGTCGCGATTAACACCGCCGAGATGCATGCTCGCTACTGCGAGGCGATGAAGCTGGAGATACCACAGCTCTTTCCCTGGATGCATATTGCGGACAAGGGCAAAGTTCGACTGATGCGCTACGAATTGCTCTGGCGTTCGGCCGAGGTGTCCGGTCCCGATCCTGATTTTATCTCCGGTCTTGAGCCGTTGCGATTGGTGCCGTTATTGGGGTCGGTGCTCGATGAAGGAGCCGTCAAAAGGTCGTTTCTGGTTCGCGCTTGCAGTACGATTTCGCTTTTGAATATGGCTCAGCAGTCGGTGGGTGCTCGGCGGGTTGACGACATCATTGCGGCCTATAAGCAGATCGTAATTTTGCAGGAACAGACGCGTTCGGAGATTATGCTGACCGACCTTCCCGATTTTTCCGCTTACATGCAGTACCTGATCGACCGGACACGACGGGCGGTATTGCAGGAGATTGGGGTGGACTGGGACGGCGAGATCATACTGCGCGACTCCCCCCATGGTCCGAAACTCAAATTCCGAGCCTCGCTGTCGGTTAACGGGCCGAAGAGTGTGGAGTTGTCATACGTACGTTTTCAGCCTTACTGGGATTCGGTTGCGGTTGTTCTGGATTCCGTCTCTCGTAAGATTGCCCCCCACCAGTCGTTTGTCCGGGAATATCTGGTGGATATTGATCGCGGTTATCTTGAGGCCAGAATGCCGGAGTCGCTCGTCTTCCGGGTGGACATGGTCTATGGTACTATTCCTCTCACGGTTTCTTCGGCACTGCCGATCTGGGAGACTCCGGATTTGAGCGTGTCATTCGAACCGGATTTCTTCTTCGTACCGCCGCACGCTCGGGTAGAGGTTGACCGGGTGGTTTCGTTTATGAACTTGAAGGCGGTTATCTCGAAACCGCTTTATTATAGTGGGACGGTTTCTTTGAATCTCGTAACGCCTCGGGGTGTTTTCGCCGGGGCCTATCGTCAGACCTGGCAACTGGAAAAGGGGCGGTCGAGCGAGACGGTGCGTATACCGTTTTCCGTGTCCAACCTTTTTGAGCTGGGCATCCACAAGCAGACTCTTTCGCTGAGTGTCGACAATCGCATGGTGGCAACCGATACCGGGATAATCCGCATTGCCGCCTGCGATATCGCCGATACCATCAATGTCGGTCTGATGTCGGATACGACCGGTCTCCTTGAAGATATTCTGCGCATGTCTCAGGCGGTTTATTGGCCTCTGACCGACAGGAGCCTGCAAACGGGTGATCTGGACGCCTACGACGTTATCATCATCGGTCCCGGGGCTCTGCGCGATTATCCGTCGTTCAAAACCGTCAAGGGACGTCTGGAAGAGTATCTCCGTTACGGCGGATCGCTGGTTGTGCTGGGACAGCCGAGCGACTGGCCGGAGGGGAGCCTTCCGCTTTCGTTTGTTCCGACGATGGAGCGCGTGGAAGCCGCCGATTTGCTTAATCGGATACCCGAGGCCAAAGTGATGCATAGCCCCTATGTCATTTCGGAAACGAATCTTTTAGACTGGCTAGCGCATCCTCGCGAGATCAGCGCGGCGGTGGTATCTCCGGCCGAGAAAGTGTTCGTCACGCCCAGCGGAGCGGCGCTGCTGTCGGTTTCGCGGCTGGGCGAAGGACAGGTGATATTCTGCGGTTTACCGATCATTGATATGATTGCGGATCTGAATATCGAAGCCATCCATTTGCTGGCTAATCTTCTAAACTATTAGCCTGCCGTTTTGTTATAATATCTCAGCTAACCGATTTTCCCGGGATTTGATGGCATGTCATCCGGTCCGGCCAAGGACAAATCTCACGGACGTTTCGACGTCATTACCAAATACTTACGGGGATACCGCTGGTACCTGATAATCGGTGGCATAGCCGTTGTGCTGGCTAATGCTCTGCTGCTGATCAATCCGTATTTGACCAAGATGGTTTTCGACCGTCTCGAGTCGGGCGCTCCCATGAACGAGGTCGGCCTGCTCGTTTTAATCATGCTGGTCCTTGCCGTGCTGGGCGGTGTGTTCAGGTTTATGATGCGCCGGACTATCATCTGGATGTCGCGCCACCTGGAGTATGACCTTCGCGGGGAACTGGTCGCCCATCTTTTGAAGCTGTCGCCGTCGTTCTACGATCACAACCGCACCGGCGATATTATGGCTCGAGCGACCAATGACCTGGAAGCGGTCCGCCACATGATCGGGCCGGCCATAATGCAGATGGCCAATACTGTCGTTGTTACGTCGGGAGCCCTGACCATGATGATTATTCTCTCGCCGCGCCTGACTCTGTATGCGCTCACCCCGGCGGTTATCCTGCCTGTCGTCATGAACCGAATTGGGAATATGGTACACCGGCGTTTCAGCCGCATCCAGGAACATTTCTCGTACATGAGTGCCGTGGCGCAGGAAAATCTGGCCGGTGTCCGCGTGGTCAAAGCTTACGGTCAGGAAAACAGCGAGGCGGATAACTTCGCCAAGTTGTCTCGTCGGTATTTCAAACTGAATCTGGATCTCGGCCGCCTGATGGCCTTGTTTTTCCCATCCATACAGTTTATCGCCGCCGGATTGTCACTGCTGGTGTTGTACTTCGGCGGTCTGGCCGTAATCGACGGCCGGATCGAACTGAGCACGATGGTGGCGTTCTTTTTGTATCTGGGCATGCTTACCTGGCCGTTGCTGGCTATCGGCTGGGTGGTTTCGCTATACCAGCGCGGGACGGCATCGCTTGATCGCATAAACAGGATTTTGTACACCGAGCCGGAAGTACAGGATGAGTCCGATGATTTGTATTGCGGTCACTTGCGGGGGAAAATAGAGTTTCGCAATCTCAGTTTTGCCTACGATGGTAAACCGGTTCTCAGGGATATCAACCTGACGATAGAACCCGGCCAGACAATAGGAATCGTGGGACCGACCGGTTCGGGCAAAACAACCTTGGTCATGCTGCCCACGCGGCTGTATGCCGTTGAGCGCGGCCGGTTGTTTGTCGACGACATTGATATCAACGACTGGCAGTTGGGTGCTTTGCGCCGTCAGATAGGTTTTGTCGCTCAGGAACCGTTTCTCTTTTCGGCCACGGTTCAGGACAATATCGGTTTCGGCGCTGATCCCGACGGTATGGAGTCGCTCGAGGAAATTGCCACCACTGCCGCTTTGGCCAAGGATGTGGAATCGTTTCCCGCCCGTTACGATACCATGGTCGGAGAACGGGGTATCACGCTTTCCGGGGGACAGAAACAGCGGACGGCTATCGCCCGCGCGATCATGATCGACCCATCCGTGTTGATTCTGGATGATGCTACGGCCTCCGTTGATACCGAAACCGAATACGAAATGAATCAACGGATTCGCGCCCGTACGCGGAAGCTGACCACTCTTGTCGTTTCCCACCGGATATCGTCGGTGATGCCGGCCGACCGAATCATTTATCTCGACGACGGCCGTATTGTCGAACAGGGCACGCACGAGGAGTTGCTTGCTCTCGGCGGTCGCTATGCCGCTCTGTATCAGGCTCAACTACTGGCCGATGAACTGGAGAATATGTAATGACCTCGGCCGGTTTTCACGAAGAAGAAACCCTGGGCAAAGCCTACGATGCGCGCCTGATGAAACGCCTGATGCGTTACCTGAAACCGTATCGCTGGGCGGTCGGTGTAGCCATCGTATTGCTGGCGGGGGTGTCGTTGTTGCAGGTCATTATCCCGTACCTGATTCAGGTGGGTATCGACAAGTATATAGCGACGGGTCGGGCCGACGGGCTTGGCCGTCTGGCTATATTGTTTCTGTTTGTTATGCTGGCCGGCTCGGTGGTGCGCTATGCCCAGACATATCTTACCGCCTGGCTCGGACAGAAAGTACTGCATGATATCCGCACTCAGGTATTCGGTCACCTTCAACGGTTACATCTGGCCTATTTCGATAAACATCCGGCCGGCCGGCTGCTTACCCGGGTTACCAGCGACGTCAACACTCTCAACGAGTTGTTCTCTTCCGGGGTGGTGACGATAATCGGTGATTTTCTCACCCTGATTTTGATCGTCGGCGCGCTGCTGTATTATAACTGGCAACTGGCCCTTATTACCTTCGTGGTCATTCCGTTGCTGGTTACCGCAACTTTTGTCTTCCGGGCCAGGGTGCGTGATGTTTACCGCGAAGTGCGTGTCAGGCTTGCCCGGATCAACGCTTTCCTGCAGGAACACATTACCGGTATTAATGTGGTGCAATTGTTCAACCGGGAGAAACGCACTTTCGATCAGTTCAACAAGATAAACGCCGAGCTGCGGGCGGCCCATTTCCGGTCGATTTACTATTACGCCATGTTTTTCCCGACCGTGGAGATTATTGGTACTCTGTCAATTGGTCTGCTTTTGTATTTCGGCGGGTTTCGGATTCAGTCCGGCTCGCTCACCTACGGTGAACTGGTCGCTTTTATAACTCTGGTCGAAATGTTTTACCGACCTATTCGGGACCTGTCTGAGAAATACAACGTCCTGCAGGCGTCTATGGCTTCGTCGGAGCGCATCTTCGAACTTCTGGATACGGCCCCGGCTGTCACCGATCCGGCGCATCCCGTCAGGATAGCGTCGTTTACCGGGCGTATCGATTTCGAAAACGTCTGGTTTGCCTACAATGGCGATGAATGGGTCCTCAAAGATGTTTCTTTCAGCGTGAAACCGGGCGAGAAAATAGCTATTGTGGGGGCTACGGGGGCGGGCAAAAGCTCGCTGGTCTCGCTTCTGTTCCGTTTCTATGATTATCAAAAAGGTTCGATTAAGCTGGATGGGGTGGAACTGAAAGATTTGGCGCTGGATGAACTGCGCGGTTATCTGGGCCTCGTGTTGCAGGATGTTTTTATTTTCAGCGGCGATATTGCCGGTAATGTCCGTCTGCACAACGACGATATCAGCGACGAGGCTGTCCGAGTGGCCCTTCGGCGGGTCGGTTTCGACCGTTTTCTTTCGTCCGACAGCGGTGGAATACACGCGGAAATAAAAGAACGCGGGGCAACATTATCCACCGGGCAGAAACAGCTTCTCTCGTTTGCGCGCGCCCTCGCTTTCGATCCGAAAATACTGATACTCGATGAAGCCACCAGTTCGGTTGACACGGAAACCGAGCGATTGATCGACAAGGCTCTGGACGAGCTGCTCAGGGACCGCACTTCGATCATAATAGCCCATCGCCTTTCGACCATAGAAAAGGCCGACAAAATTCTCGTGCTGCACCGCGGTGAACTTCGCGAGAGCGGAACCCAGGATCAATTGCTGCGCCGGAAAGGAATTTACTATAAATTGTATCAGTTACAGTATCGACAGAAGGCAGCCCGATAGATCAAGTTATAGATTGCAGGCGAAAGATGACACGCTCCGAACTCAGACAGATGGTTACTTTTTGCCGCGAGGTGGCGGTTGGGGCCGGCGGGATTCTCCATCGCGGTTTCAATAGGGCTCTCAAAATTCAGTTCAAGGGGCGTATTGACCCCGTGACGGAGTACGATTTTAAGGCCGAGAAATACATAACCGAACACATCGCCCGCCGCTATCCGCATCATGCCATTCTGACCGAGGAAGGCAGCGCCGTGGGGGAAACGTCGGAATATCGATGGGTGATCGATCCTCTCGACGGGACGGTCAATTTCGCCCACGGTTTCCCGGTCTACTGCGTGTCGGTGGCCCTGGAATATCGCGGGGAAATCGTCGCCGGAGCGGTGTATGACCCGGAACGAGCCGAGTTGTTCTGGGCCGGGAAGGATCAGAAGGCGTATCTCAACGGCCGCGCTGTCGGTGTGTCGACTGAAACGAAACTGGAGCGAAGCCTTCTGGCCACCGGGTTCCCGTACGATATCGGTACTTCCCGCCGCAACAATTTGGGTTTCTTCGTGCGTATGGCCAAGGCGGCCCAGGCTATCCGACGGCCGGGCTCGGCGGCTATTGATCTTTGTTGGCTGGCCTGTGGGCGTATCGACGGTTTCTGGGAGTTGAAACTGCACCCCTGGGATACCGCCGCCGCTTCGTTGATTGTAACGCAGGCGGGAGGAGAAGTCTCTCGTATCGATGGTGATCGGTATTCCATTTTCGACAAGGATATTCTGGCTTCCAACGGCCGTATCCACAAAGCGATGCAGAGAGTGCTTTGCAGAAAAGAGTAGAATGGCGTATATTGGAGTGGGATGTCGTACGATTCTGTCGTTGTGATTGTTACCCCTCCGAGGATATCAACAGGAGAAGACCAGCGATAAAATTGTGCCGCGATGGCAGTGCGGCCATGGATAAAGCAGCATGAAAAAGAAGCAACTCATCAAATCAACGTCGGGTATTCGCGGGATCGTCGGCAACGGACTGGATCCCATCGTGGCTGCGACCTACGGCGCGGCTTTCGGTACTTTTTTGAAAAAGGGTCGGGTCGTTCTCGGCCGTGATAGCCGTCCGTCCGGTGACATGGTGGCCCGAGCGGTCAGCGCCGGTCTGGTTTCGACAGGTATCGACGTCGTCGATATCGGTATTGTTCCCACTCCCACGGTGGAGATTGCCGTCCCTTCGCTTAAAGCGGCCGGGGGGATTTGCGTAACGGCATCGCACAACCCGGCACCGTGGAACGCGCTGAAGTTTTTCGGTTGCACCGGCGATTTTATAACACCGACCCAGTACAAACGGTTCAACGCCGTCTTCGAATCCGGTCGTTTTGCCTATAAGCCGGCCGACCGCCTGGGGATGGTTACGCATCAGGACCGATGGGTGGCCGAACATGTCAAAAAGACGCTGGCCATGAAAATCCTGCCCCGGGCCGCTATCAAAAAAGCTCGTCTGACAGCCGTGGTCGACGCGGTGAACGGGGCCGGTTCGGAGGCTCTTCCGCTGTTGCTTCAGCGTCTCGGTGTGCGGGTTATTCCGATCAACTGTCGTGGCAACGGCGATTTCGTCCACGAGCCGGAACCGATTCCGAAAAATCTCACCCAGTTGTGCCGGGCGGTCAAACGTCACAAAGCCGACCTCGGTCTGGCCTGCGATCCGGACGCCGACCGTCTGGCTCTGGTTGACGAGAACGGTCGGCCGGTGAGCGAGGAACTCACGCTCACTATCGCCGTGCAGTATGTGCTCAGTCGGCGGCGTGGTCCGGTTGTTATCAATATGTCTACCTCCCGGGCAACCGCCGATATTGCCCGCGCGGTGAAGGGCACCGTTTATTTCTCTCCGGTGGGTGAGGCCAACGTGGTTGCGGAGATGCGGAAGAGACACGCGGTTATCGGCGGTGAGGGGAACGGCGGGGTTATTTACCCGACTTTTCACGCCGGGCGTGATTCGCTGGTGGCGGCGGCTCTCGTGCTTTCGGCCCTGGTTTCGCGCCGGCAATCGTTGTCAACCTTGGTGGCAACTTTTCCCCGTTATTATGCTATAAAGTCAAAAGCGGCTCTGCCGGAAGATTTCGATATACGTCTGGCCCGTCTTGAGAAGAACATTGCGGCATTGCTGGGGGAGACAAGGGTCGACCGCCGGGACGGATTGAGGTTCGATTTCGATAAAGGCTGGTTGCAGTTACGTAAATCAAACACCGAGCCGATATTCAGGTTGATAGTGGAAACGACCGCGGATAAGCTCACTCGGGATCTTCGTCGAAAGATTCTGAAGTTTTTTCAGGTAAAGGCAGGCTAACGATATGTGTGGAATAGTGGGATATGTCGGGCGGCGCAAGGCCAGGGATATACTCATAAACGGTCTGAAACGGCTGGAGTATCGCGGCTATGATTCGGCCGGACTGGCCCTGTTGACCAGCGACGGTCTCATGATCTCTCGAGCGGTGGGCAAAGTCAGCCAGCTTGAGCAGGCCCTGGGAGATCAGGAATTCGATTCCACCCAGGGAATCGCTCATACCCGATGGGCGACCCATGGTGAACCGTCCGAAACAAATGCCCATCCCCACACCGACAGCCATAAGGAAATCGCCCTGGTGCACAACGGTATTATCGAAAACTACCGTGCCCTGCGCGAGTTTCTGATACAGCGGGGTGTGCAGATCAAAACTAACACCGATACCGAGGTGCTGGTACACCTGATCGCCATGCATTACAAGGGTTCGCTGCCCGAAGCGGTCCGTGATGCGCTGACCCAGGTAGAGGGAACGTACGGAATCGCGGTGATTTCGGTACGACACCCGGACCTTATCGTTGCGGCCCGCATGGGTTCGCCCTTGGTGGTCGGGCTGGGCGAAAACGAAAATTTCGTTGCCTCCGACGTTTCGGCCATGCTGGAACACACCAACCGGGTGGTTTATTTGGAAGACGGCGAGGTGGCCACGGTGACCCCGGACGATTATCAGGTCACCACCACCCAGAACGTACCCATCACCCCTACCATTCAGGAGATCGGGTGGACGCTCGATCAAATAGAGAAGGCCGGGTACGATCATTTTATGCTCAAGGAAATCAATGAGCAGCCGGATACCCTGCGCAACGCCATCCGGGGCAGGCTCAACTACGAGGAAGGAATCGCCCGTCTCAACGGGCTGAACCTTCAGTACGAAGAGCTGCGGCGCATCAAACGCATTATCATTACCGCCTGTGGAACTTCATGGCACGCCGCTCAGATCGGTAAATATCTTATCGAGGAGCTGGCCCGTGTGCCCACCGAGGTCGAGTACGCTTCGGAGTTCCGCTATCGTTCGCCGATTATCGACGAAAGTACGGTGATGTTTGCCGTCAGTCAGTCCGGCGAGACGCTGGATACACTGGCCGCGGTGCGCGAGGCCAAGAAGCGTGGGGCCACCGTTCTGGGACTGGTTAACGTGGTCGGTTCAACCATCGCCCGTGAAACCGACGGCGGCGTGTACCTTCATGCCGGACCGGAAATCGGGGTGGCTTCCACCAAGGCGTTTACCGCTCAGGTGATCGTGCTGGCCATGATAGCGAATTTGCTGGGGAGAATGCGCCAGTGTTCGGTTCAGCAGGGGCGGGAGATGATCGAGTCCCTGCAGCGTATCCCCGAACAGATAGAACAGATTCTTGCCAACACCGAGCCGATAGAGAGAATCGCCCACGAGTATTTCCGAACCAGGAACTGTCTCTATCTCGGACGCGGTATCAACTTCCCGGTGGCTCTTGAAGGTGCTCTCAAGCTGAAGGAAATATCGTATATCCACGCCGAAGGTTACCCGGCCGCCGAGATGAAACATGGTCCTATCGCGCTTATCGACGAAAACATGCCGGTGGTTTTTATCGCTCTGAAAGACCCGGTTTACGACAAGGTTATGTCGAATATCGCCGAGGTCCGGGCCCGCAACGGTAAAGTGATCGCTATTGCCACCGAGGGAGACACCGAAATCGCCGACCGGGTTAACCATGTGATATACATACCGCAGACGTACCGCCTGTTTACGCCGCTGCTGTCGGTGATTCCGTTGCAGTTGCTGGCTTATTATATCGCGGTGCTTCGCGGCTGCCATGTCGACCAGCCCCGCAACCTGGCCAAATCGGTGACGGTGGAATAGGCTAAAAGTCCTGACGGCAGAAAGGCGGCTCATGCGGGTCGCCTTTTTGGTGTGACGTTCGGGGATTTTCTATCGCTCGACGGTCGGCAGGATTTCCGGGTTCGGTTTCTGCTCGCGGTTGTATTCGGGAAACGAAAAGTTTATCATGGACTGCTTTTCTCCGGCAGGGTGATCGGGACAAAAGACGCTTCACCGGTTGCCGCCGGGTTGGTTTTTGGTTATACTTGGCCATGTGGTTTGCGGGAGGAATCTCGATAAATGGCTGATCGTACCAACGTCAAAGCGGATTTGATCCCCTATACACCGGAGTATTCCGGGGTGGTCCGTTCCTGGATAGACACCGAGGAGACCTATCAACTGGTTTGTCGGGGAATAAGCTTTCCGCCACCCGATGACATCGTCGAGAGCTGGCAGCGCGAAGGAGTCAAGTCGTACCTTCTGTTCTCCGAACGTAAACCGGTGGCCTACGGTGAACTATGGCAGCGCCAGCTCGATCAGGGCATAGAAATCGCTCACGTGATGGTCGATCAATACCGGCGGTCAAGAGGCTTCGGCACCAAGCTGGTGCAGCTTCTCTATGAGCGGGCGGCGACCCAGCGGGGTGTGGCCAAAGTTCTGGTCAATCTCTATCATCACAGCGAAGAGGCCCTGGGGTGTTTTCTCAAGGCCGGTTTCGAACTGACCGGCACGGCTGTCCATGTCGAAGGTCTCAAGCTGATGCGGCTGGTGAGAAGGTAGTCACTCCGGCGATCTTTCCGTTCTGTCTGTCGCCGGCCTTTCGCTGATCCGAAATCGGAGCCGGTGTCGCGGATTAGACAGTCTGATAGAATAATTCAGAGAGGTGATATCATGGCGGAGTTCAAGAACATTGTCGTCGAACAAAAAGCGGCTACTTTGATCGTGACTATTGCTCGCGAACGTGCCCTCAACGCGCTGAACAGGGAGACCATAGCCGAGTTGCAGCAGTTGTTTGCCGAGCGTTGGAAAGATGATTCCGTGGCGGTCGTAATTCTGACCGGTGCGGGCGACAGGGCGTTCGTGGCCGGGGCGGACATCACCGAAATAACCGGGATGGGAGTGCGTGACGGTACACGATATTCCGGCAACGGATTGTATCTGATGAAAACAATCCAGGATTTCCCCAGGCCGGTTATTGCGGCCATAAATGGTTTTGCCTTGGGTGGTGGATGCGAACTGGCCATGGCCTGCGATATCAGATTAGCCTCCGAGAAAGCCAGGTTCGGTCTACCCGAGGTGGCGCTTGGTCTTATTCCCGGTTTCGGCGGTACTCAGCGTTTGGCCCGGCTGGTGGGGCGCGGTAAAGCCATGCAATTGATACTGAGTGGCGATATGATCGATGCTGCCAAGGCTCACTGTATTGGTCTGGTTGAGGAAGTTTACCCGCCCGATCAACTCATGGAGGCCGCCCTGAAACTGGCCGAAACCATTGCCTCCAGGGGGGGCGTAGCCGTGGCTTTGGCCAAGGAGTGTATCAACCGCGGTTCGGACTGCCCGCTCGGCCCGGCCTGCGATATGGAAAAAGCAAATTTCGGGGCGATTATGGAAAGTGCCGACAAGAACGAAGGTTGCGAGGCTTTTCTGAAAAAGCGCGCTCCGAAATTTATCGGCAGATAACAACAGGACAGATGCCGACACGAGACTTCAGGATCAGAGCGGTTCTACCCGATGACCGGCCCTGGGTTAGCGAAATAATCCGCGGCTGGGGGGCCGACTTCGTCGTAAGCCGGGGACGCAAGCTCTATCCGGTCGCTTTACCCGGATTCGTGGCCGAGTCTTCCGATGGCACGCGCCTGGGCCTGATCACTTATGAAATAAGAAATAAACATTGCGAGATAGTGACACTGGACGCACTTGAGAAATTCCGGGGTGTCGGCACCGCCCTGACTGAGCAGGTAAAACGGGTCGCCCGTTCCGCCGGATGCACGCGCCTTTGGTTGATAACCACCAATGACAATCTTGACGCTATCCGTTTTTATCAACGGCGGGGTTTCGTGATCGCCGCGGTGCATGTGAATGCTCTGGTTGCTTCCCGTCGTCTGAAACCGTCGATTCCCCTGGTGGGCATGCACGGCATTGCGCTTCGCGATGAAATCGAATTCGAGATGTCCTGGTGAGCGTCGTTTTTTCTCCTGATTTCTCTCGATAGGAGTTCTCTCTGTCGTGTGTCGATATCGCCTTGGTAAAAAGGGATTGCCTGCGGCTGTTTCTGTCGTTTATTACACCTGAACACAACTGCCTGCTGCGATGTTGTACCTTTTATGAAATACGCCAACTTCGTTCATCTGCATACACACAGTCAGTATTCGTTGCTTGACGGCGCCTGCCGTATCGACTCCCTTCTTGAGTTGGCCAAAGAGTACCGAATGCCCTCGCTGGCCATTACCGATCACGGCAACATGTTCGGGGCTATTGAGTTCTACACCAAAGCCACGGCCGCCGGGATAAAACCGATTATCGGGTGTGAAGCCTACGTGGCCGGGGGAAGCCGTTTCGAGAAAACGCCGTCCAATAAATACCCCGATGGTGGTTTTCACCTGGTGTTGCTGGCTAAGGACAGTATCGGTTACAAAAACCTGATGAAACTCACCAGCGCCGGGTTCCTTGAGGGTTTCTATCATCGTCCGCGCATTGACAAGGACCTGCTCCGGCAGCACGCCGAAGGTTTGATTGCCACTTCGGCTTGTCTGAAGGGTGAGGTCAACTGGCACCTTCTCAACGGGAATACCGATCAGGCGGTGGCCACCACCCGCGAGCTGGCCGAGATATTTGGGGAAGGCAATTTCTATCTTGAGCTGCAGAACCACGGACTGGAACAACAGGAAACCCTGATTCCCAAAATAACGGCGATCTCCCGCGAGACCGGCATCCCTCTGGTGGTGACCAACGATTGCCATTACCTGCGCCAGCAGGATGCGGCCGCCCATGACGCTCTTCTGTGTATACAAACCGGCAAGATGGTCGAAGACAGCAACCGGATGCGTTACTCCAGCGACCAGATCTATTTCAAGTCGGCCGAAGAGATGGGAAAGATTTTCGGTGATTTCAAGCCGGCGCTCGAAAACAGTTTGCACATAGCTGAATCGTGCAATCTGGAACTCGAAATGGGCAAGCTTAAGCTGCCCGTGTTTCCTCTTCCGAAACCGTTTGTCGATCCCGATTTGTACCTGAAACACCTCTGTGAAGAAGGCGTCGAGCGGTTGTACGACGAAGTTACGGACGAGGTCAGGCAACGGCTGGAGTATGAACTGCGCGTTATCAAGCAGATGGGTTACGCCGGTTATTTCCTTATCGTGAAGGATTTCTGCGACTACGCCCGTTCACAGAATATCCCCGTTGGTCCGGGGCGTGGTTCGGCGGCCGGATCGCTGGTATCATACGCGCTGGGAATCACCACGGTTGATCCGATAAAGTTCGAACTCCTTTTCGAACGCTTTCTGAATCCCGAACGTGTCTCCATGCCGGATATCGATATCGATTTCGCCGACCGCGGCCGCGATGAGATTATTCGCTATGTCAGACAGAAATACGGCGAGAAAAACGTCTGCCAGATTATCACCTTCGGTACCATGGCGGCCCGGGGGGTGATCCGGGATGTCGGCCGGGTATTGGGAATGCCCTATGGCGAGGTGGATAAGATAGCCAAAATGGTGCCGGGCGGTCCGGGGGTGACGTTGACCCAGGCGCTGAATGTCGTGCCGGAGCTTAAGAGTCTCAAGGAGAAAGATCAGAAAGTAAACCGGCTGATCGACTACGCCCTGACTCTTGAGGGGCTGGCTCGCCACTGTTCCACCCATGCCGCGGGAGTGGTCATAGCGCCGGCCGCGCTTACCAACTATGTTCCGTTGTTCAAGGGGAGCAAGGACGAAATCACGACCCAGTACGATATGAAGATGGTCGAGAAGATCGGCTTGCTCAAGATGGATTTTCTGGGGCTGCGCACGCTGACGGTTATTGACGACGCGGTTCGGATGATTCGGCAAAACCACCCGGATGCGAAAGTAGACATTCACAATATCCCCCTCGACGATCCGGAGGTGTATCGGCTTTTTGCCAGTGGTGACACGGTGGGCATATTCCAGTTCGAGTCCGGCGGTATGCGCGATTACCTGCGCCGTCTGAAGCCCGAAAACTTCACCGATATCACGGCCATGAATGCTTTGTATCGTCCCGGTCCGCTCGATTCGGGGATGATCGATACCTATATCGAACGCAAAAAGGGTCAGACCAAAGTCGAATATCTGCATCCGATCCTTGAGGAAATACTCAAGTCCACCTACGGGGTGATCGTGTTCCAGGAACACGTTCTCAAAATCGCCAACAAGTTCGCGGGTTATTCGCTGGGCCGGGCGGACCTTCTGCGCAAAGCGATGGGCAAGAAAGACGCTTTGTTGATGGCGGAGCAGAAGAAAGAGTTTTTGCAGGGGGCGGCCGATAATAAGATTGACGACAAGATAGCCGGTGAGGTTTTCCAGCAGATAGAAACATTCGCCCGCTATGGTTTCAACAAGGCCCATTCGACCTGCTACGCGCTGGTGGCTTACCAGACAGCCTGGCTGAAACATTATTACCCGCGTGAATTCATGGCGGCCCTGATGACCTCGGAAATGAGCAACAGCGACCGGATACTGGTTATTCTTGAGGAATGCCGGCGCATGGGTATCAAAGTTCTGCCGCCGGATGTCAATGAATCCAGTACCGATTTCACCGTTGTTGATAACAATGTCCGTTTCGGGTTGCTGGCGGTGAAGAACGTAGGGGAAGGCCCCGCCCGGGCCATTTGTGCCGCTCGTGAGGAAGACGGGCCGTATGCGACCATGGCTGATCTGGCCTCGCGGGTCGAGCCCCGCAATTTGAATCGCCGCACTCTGGAATCGCTGATTGCCGCGGGGGCCTGTGATTCGCTGCAGGGCAGTCGGGCTCGGAAATTCGCCGCCACCGAAACGATGCTGGAATACGGTCACAAGGTGTATGCCCAGGCATCGACTACCGATCTTTTCGCCGGGACCGGGGTCGAGGTAGCGCGGGTCGAACCGGAACTTCCGCAAGTCGATGAATGGTCAAACTCGGAGATGCTGGCTCGGGAAAAAGACATGCTCGGTTTTTATGTTTCCGGACATCCCCTTGACCGTTATCGCGACGAGCTGGCCTCGTTTACTCTTTGTCCGCTCGTTGACCTTCAGCAAGTAGTTGACGGGCGAGAGGTTACAGTTGGCGGTATAATTTCCAGAATAAACCGGATGACCGACAAAAAAGGTAACATGATGGCTTTTGCCACCCTGGAAGACTTCTCTGGGAAGACGGAACTGATCTTGTTTTCCGATTGTTACGAGAAGTCAAAAGGTGTTTTGGAAATCGACCGGATCGTTCTGGCTACCGGTCGTGTCTCGACCCGTGAAGAAGAGCAGCCGAAAGTGGTCAGTTCGGAAATCCTGCCTTTGGATAAGCTTACGGAACGTTTTGACTGCCAACTCGTAATAAAGCTGGGTAATGGTTGTGAAGAGACCACTATCAACGAAGCTCTGGCAACTCTGGAACAGTACCGCGGACCGGTGCCGGTACTTTTGGCTACTCGGGAGAATGGTTCCGAGGTATATATTAAATCCCGAAGATATGCCGTGAAACTCGATTTCGCGTTGTTGAACAGTCTCAAAGAATTGTTGGGAGACTCGGCCGCGTATCTGCGGCCAACCAGACTTAAAAACGGTGCCTGAGACCGATGACCGTCAGGCCGACTTTTGATTATTTGCTTATTTATGAAAGAAGAAGCCGCCCATAACAACAGGACCCACCGATGAAACCATCTCGACTTATACTTTTCATGCTGTCAATCGCACTCGTATTCACGCTCGTGGTGCAGGCTGCCGAGAAGAAGAACAGCCCGGCCAAGGGTGATGATTCCGAAATCCATTGGTATACCTACCAGCAGGGCTGGGAAAAATCGCAGGCCGAGAACAAACACATGTTCATTGATTTTACCGCTACCTGGTGCGGCTGGTGCAAGAAACTCGACCAAACGACCTTTCAGGATAATAAGGTTATAGAAGCTCTCAATAACGATTTTGTCGCCGTCAAGGTGTGGGATCATAGTACCGATACCCTTAATCTTGATGGTTACAAAATAACCGAGAAAGATCTCATGCGCAGGGAGTTCAACATCCGCGGTTTTCCCGCTCTCTGGTTTGTGAGTCCGGAGGGGGTCCGTATCGGTCCGGCCGGGGGGTATGTCGACGCGGGACGCCTGCTTACGTATTTTGATATCGTCAAATACTACCGGTACGATTCGACACGCACCGAAACCGGGGAGAAGATCGCGCCGGAAGAGAAGAGCGAATAACGACGGCATGATTGTTCACGGAAGGACTATTACATGTTCAGAAAAATAGCCATCGGTGTGTCCGTAGCGCTGTTTACTGTAATTTGCATTTCCTGCGGTAACGATAAGAGCGACAAAGCTCGTGACGATGCCGCCGACGGGCAGCAGGTCACGGCCGACGCCATTCCGGCCACTTCGCAGACCCACACGGCGACTGACGATATCGGGACACTTCTCGTTTACGATATCAACGGCAATTCGCATTATCTTTCCGAGTGGATCGGAAAACAACCCGTGGTCATGAACTTCTGGGGAACATGGTGTTCGCCTTGTCGGCGTGAGATTCCCGACCTGGTGCGTCTTTACGATGAGTATCACTCCCGGGGTATCGAGATCGTAAGCATGGCGGTCAACGACCCGCCGTCGCGGGTACACGATTACGCCGCCAAGGCCGGTATGCAATGGGTGATGTTGATAGCCGATCAACCTATCGTCACCGCTTTCGGATTGACCGGCGCTATTCCCACGACCATTTTCCTCGACGAAAACGGTACGGAGATCGAACGGTTTGTCGGCATGCGCAATTACCGTGATTTTCGTCCTGTTTTCGACAAACTCGCGTCTCAGTCGTAGGTCATCGTTTTAGACAAACGAATACCGATTTATCTTGTTTGACGCCGGGATCATTCCATGGTCCCGGTGTTTTCATGTTGACATATTGACCTTCTTCCGTAAATTGTGATTGTACACACGGAACGTACTAACCGCGTTCTTATCAAAGGATACATCATGTCTGGACAGCGGCGGGTTTTCGCCCGGGCGCTGGCGAGTACGTACTGCAAGATTCTCTTCGCGGGTATCGTTGCTTTCATCGGTATCGCCGGCGGAATATATGTCGGTTACAATGTGCTGGGGCTGGGACCACACGGATCGCGGGGTCAGCAGGTTGATCTGGCCGGTCTGCAAAACGCTCTGGAGACATCCGGTTACGGTGTGGACTTCGGTCCCGGTGAGTTGTTTCCGCTGGAGGACTATCAGGAGATTGACGGTCGGCGGGGCAATTTCGAGCAGCTTCTGCACGGCCAGACAAGTCTGGTGGTGCTTATGAGTGTGCGCTGCTCGGCCTGTATGGATTTTCTTACTCACTGGGATCGTCTTCTCGCGTCCAGACTTCGCTCCCCTCTTCAGTTGGTCATCTGCCTGGACTATTCCGACTCGACACGGGTGAACGAACTTTTCGGTGTTTCGCTCGATGACAAACGGCTGGTCTATTGTGATCGAAAAATCTTTGGTGACAAGTACAACGTGAAAATAGAACCCGTGCTGGTTGGGGTAGACCAGTACGGATTGATCCGCAATATACAACTGGGCTACCGGGGGGTTATTGACAAGGGGTTTCTCGAGTTTTTGGACATAGCTCCGGCATGGTAACCCGCATTTTTAAAAGGAGGACGCGCATGAAATCACTGAAGGGGTACGTCGCCCTGTTGATGCTGACGTTTTTGCTGGGTATCGGTTTGATTACGATAATGCCGGCTCAGGCGGAAGCGAGAGAGGGCAGTTGCGGCGATGGATGCTGGAGTATTCCCGTTTGCCAGGGAGGTTATCTGATTTGTTACAAACTGTGGTCGCCTTATTGCGAGCATATGTGTGAATTGGTCGTACTCGGAAGATGTGAGTTTTAACAGAGCAATTTCGTACCTGGTAGGATTACTCTTAGAGAGTCGTTCGTGAATAAACCCGAACGGCTCTTCTTCATTTTTATTGTGATTTCGGGCGATGCTTTCCGGTCCCGCGTGGAATCGGCGCAGCATGTACCATACCAGTATGCCGGTGCCGCTGCACGGGGAGTTTACAGATCGGGTCGGGGGCGCTTGGTCCAGTATTTGATAGTGTTTTCGCACGTGTAACCGGATTTCTCGAAACAGGCCATTGAAGGTGTGTTTTCATCTTCTATGAGGCCGCAGATAACCACCTCGCCATAGTCGTTGAGAAATTCCTCGGCCGCTTCGATAAGGTCACCCGCCAGCCCTATGCCGCGATAGTCGGGGTCAACGGCCAGACGATTGATCCAGCCCCGCCGACCATCGTACTGGGCGATTATGACTCCCACCATTCGTCTTTCGATGAACAGGCCGAAAAAGGCACAGTACTCGCGGGCCATTTCTGCCTCGATCATGGTGTGGCTGTCGCGGCCGTTCGGTTTGAACGGCAGTCCGGATATCGACCAGATGCGGATGATTTCGTTGTAGTCGTCGATATACAGGCGTCTGATTTGTTTATCCATTTCTTTTCTCCTGCGGTTCTCTGCGGAGGGTGGCTTTCCGTAGGCTCGGCCGAGGCCAATATACTGCCTTGTGAGGCTCCCGGACAAGTAGGTAGAGAAGGAACTCCTGATGCATACCGGTCGGTTGTGTGCGGTATTTGGGTACAAATGGAAAACCGTTGAAGAAATTAATCGTATATAATAAATTGGAAAGTGAAACGACTTTGTGTTACGAAAGAGAGAACCGATGCAAAACCCGTCTCCTCCTCCTCCGCCCGGTTGGGAAACCCCGCCGCCACCACAGCCGACGTTCTATAAGAATCCCGGAGTGGCCGCTGTGCTTTCGTTCTTCTGGATGGGGCTCGGTCAGATATACAACGGTCAGATCGCCAAAGGGATAGCTTTTATCGTCGTTTACAGCATTAGCTGGCTTATGATATTCATTGTCATCGGTCTGATTACCACCCCGATTCTGTTCATCTACGGTATGTACGACGCTTACCGATCAGCCGAGAAAATCAATTTCGATATCGCCCGACGGGCCGGATATCAGAATCAGACATACGGTGGTGCGGCTCCGCATTGACGGACGGCCGCGCTGATCCTCACGGATTGCTGACGGCCGTGGACAGTATGATATTCACCACTCCGCGACTTGGTATTCGCAAAGCCCGCCCCTCCGAGCGGGATGTCGATCTTTTGTACCGTCTCTGGACTTCTCCGGAGGTCATGAAGTTTGTCGGTTTTCCACACGGTCTGAGAATAACCGCCGAGGAGGTCAAAACCCAGCTTGCCGGTCAGGCGGATTCCGAGTATGACGTCAGGCTGCTGGTCGAACTGAATCGGACCGGCCAATGTATCGGTGAATGCAAACTCGGTCGGCCCGACCGCGATGGTGTCAGCGAAACCGACGTCAAGCTGTTCCCGGAGTTCTGGGGGCAGGGTTACGGTACAGAGATAAAACGGGGTCTGGTGGCTTATCTTTTCGGGAATACCGACTGTAAATGTATTCAGGCCACGCCCAACCGGGCCAACATCGCCTCGCAGAAGATGCAGGAGGCGGTTGGGGCACGCCGGATCGGCGAAGGGGTCTTCCATTTTCCCGCGAACATGACCGAGTATACCGTTGACGTTCCGTATTATCGTTATCGTGTTTACCGCGAAGATTGGGAAAAGCATATCGCGATCCGTGATAGCGGCGTTTGACAATCGTTAATCGGAGAATATATTGACGCTATGTTTCTGGCAGTCGACATCGGCAACAGCGATATTGTCGTCGGGGTGTTCTCGCAGACAAACCTCAAAGAGGTCTTTCGGTTTTCATCGCAAAACCACTGGACGGTTGACGAGGCCGGGCTGGCCGTTACCGACGCTCTCGAACGCACCCATGTGGCCAACGAAGAGATAGACAAAGTGGCTATCGCCTCGGTGGTCCCGTCGCTCACGTGCGTTTTTGCCGAAACAGCCCGAAAATATCTCGGCTGCATGGCGCACATAGTCTCTCACGCGAGCAAGCTGCCCGTGACAATCGATATCGACGAACCGCACACGATTGGTGCCGACCGGATCGCCAATGCCTCGGCCGCGTTCGATAAGTTCGGCGGCCCGGTGATCGCGGTAGATATCGGTACAGCCACGACTTTCGACGTCGTTACCGAGGACGGCGGATTTATCGGGGGCGTTATAATTCCCGGCCCGATGACAGGCTTCAACGGCATGCTGGGCCGCACGGCGCAGCTTCACATGGTGCCGTTCGAGCGCCCGCCGCGGGTAGTAGGGAAATCCACCCGTGAGGCTCTCCAGGCCGGACTGTATTACGGCAGTCTGGGGCAGATAGATTCCATTCTTGAGAGGATCATCGAGGAAACTTCGGTCGGGAACTTCCGCATCGTGGCCACCGGCGGTTTGTCCGGCGGGATTCACGAGATGTCACGTTATATCAAGTTCGTGGAGCCGACTTTGACTCTGGAAGGTCTCCACCTGATCGGCGAGATGAACTGACGGCAGATTTGCTGTCAGCACTGAACCTGCTCTTCAGTCTTATTCTGATCCCCACCTTGACATTCCCTGTCCGTTTGGCTAAAATTGGGTTTCAATCTGGCTACCATACAACCAATACGCCCGGGTCATAGTTATAAAGGCCAAAGATGAATGAGCGCGCCGGAATATCTGTCATAGTGGCAGGCGCGTGACATTTTTTTCATATTTTCTCACTTTTTTGCCCGGAACCTCTTGACAGTAGAACCGTTTAATTGTTGATTCATGGCCGTTAGCACTCCGTCGCTGAGAGTGCTAATAGACAGAATTGAAACTGATTTGAACTTAAATTGTCTCTAATTTGCAGGAGGTAAAAAGATGCAAGTATCACCGTTGGCCGATCGTGTGGTGGTTAAACCGCTCGAAGAGGTTGAGATGAAAAAGGGCGGCATCATCATTCCCGATACCGCCAAAGAGAAGCCCATGCAAGGCGAAATAATCGAAGTCGGCCCGGGTCGGGTGACGGACGAAGGTAAGAACGTTGCCATGCAGGTGAAGAAAGGTGATCGGGTTCTTTATGGTAAGTACTCCGGTACCGAGGTCGCGATTGACGGTGAAGAGTATCTCATCATGCGTGAGTCCGACATCTTTGCGGTCGTTGTGAACAGCTAAATAGACAGGAAACAGGAGATATAAACGCTATGGCGAAGCAAATAGAATTCGAATCTGAAGCCCGCAACAAGCTCAGAAACGGGGTCGATAAGCTGGCCGACGCCGTGAAAGTGACGCTCGGTCCGCGCGGCCGTAATGTGGCCATCGACAAAAAATTTGGTTCCCCGACCGTGACCAAGGACGGGGTGACCGTGGCCAAAGAAATCGAGCTGGAAAATGCGTTCGAGAACATCGGCGCGCAGATGGTCAAGGAAGTCGCTTCCAAGACATCCGATGACGCCGGTGACGGTACCACTACAGCCACTTTGATGGCTCAGGCTATTTTCCGCGAAGGTCTGAAGGCCGTTACGGCCGGACACAACCCGATGTCCATCAAGCGCGGCATTGACCTGGCTGTCGCTACCGTGACTGAGGCGATCAAGGACATGTCCAAGCCGGTTTCCGGTCAGGAGGAAATTTCGCAGGTTGGTACTATCTCGGCCAATAATGACAAGCAGATCGGTGAGCTGATTGCCCAGGCCATGGAGAAAGTCGGCAAAGACGGCGTCATCACGGTTGAGGAAGCCAAGACCGCCGAGACTACTCTCGACGTGGTGGAAGGTATGCAGTTCGACCGCGGCTATGTCTCGCCGTATTTCGTGACCGATCCCGACGGTATGGAAGCGGTGCTGGAAGATCCCATGATTCTCATTCATGACAAGAAGATTTCCAGCATGAAAGACCTTCTGCCGGTTTTGGAAAAAGTCGCCCAGTCCGGCAAGCCGTTGTTGATTATCGCCGAGGATATCGAGGGCGAGGCCCTGGCTACTTTGGTTGTCAACAAGCTGCGTGGCACGCTGAAAGTGGCCGCCGTTAAGGCCCCGGGTTTTGGTGATCGCCGCAAGGCCATGCTTGAGGATATTTCCATCCTTACCGGTGGCAAGGTTATTTCCGAAGAACTCGGTTTCAAGCTCGAGAACGCCGTAATGAGCGATCTGGGCACGGCCAAGAAAATCACGATAGACAAGGATAACACGACTATCGTCGAAGGCGCCGGCAACACCGAGGATATCAAGGGTCGTATCGGTCAGATCCGCAAGCAGATCGAGGACTCGACTTCCGACTACGACCGCGAGAAATTGCAGGAACGTCTGGCCAAGCTGGCTGGAGGTGTCGCCGTGATCAACGTCGGGGCCGCCACCGAAAGCGAAATGAAAGAGAAGAAAGCCCGCGTTGAGGATGCTCTGCATGCCACTCGCGCGGCGGTTGAGGAAGGTATCGTGCCCGGCGGCGGCGTGGCTCTGCTGCGGACGATTAGCAAACTCGAAGGCGTGAAAGCCAATGAAGAAGAAATGGTCGGAGTGAATATCGTGCGTCGGGCGCTCGAAGAACCGATTCGCCAGATTGCTCAAAACTCCGGGGTCGAAGGTTCCATCGTGGTCGACAAGGTCGCCTGCAAAGACGGGGCTTTCGGTTACAATGCCCTGACCGATACCTACGAAGATCTGTTCAAAGCCGGTGTGATCGACCCGACCAAGGTCACCCGCACCGCTCTGGAAAACGCGGCTTCCATCGCCGGACTGCTGCTTACCACCGAAGCTGTGGTTTGCGAAAAGCCCGAGCCGAAATCCGGTGCGCCTGCTATGCCGGATGCCGGTATGGGCGGTATGGGCGGCATGGGTGGGATGTACTAATCCCGCAATCCGCCGTGAAGTTGACAAGACCCGGTCCCGCAGGCCGGGTCTTTTTCTTTTGGGCTACTTCGTTGACACCCTGCTCATTTTGTCTATCTTGGGGCTATGTCACGACTAACTGAATTCGCGCGAATCGTGTCATCGGAATTTCCTGACGGGCGTATGACCTTTCAGAAAACGGTGTCCACTTTTCATCCCCAGTCGGCGGACGAAGCGGCGAAGTTCGTCCGCCTGGTCAATCAGCATAAACAGCGTACTTATATCACCGGGTTCGCCAACAATATCACGCCCGAGGGAGAGGCCTTTGCCGACATGGTCGTGCTGAGCACGGATCGGCTGAACCGATTGTTGGAGGTCGACCCCGAAGATTTTTATGTCACCGTCGGAGCCGGTTATCCGTTGAGGGAAATCAACGGCGACATTCGGTCGGACAATCTCTTCTTGCCGCATTCTGCGTTGTGCTACGTTGGTTCGGTAGGGGGAGCTGTAGCCGTGAATCTGGCCGCCGAACTGGCCGGGCACCTTCTGCCCATCAAGAAACACCTGATTATGGCTGAAGTGGTGACGCCTCAGGGAGAGATTATCACGCCCGGTTCGCCCTGTTTCAAATCGGTTTCGGGTTATGACGTCGTTAAGATTTTCACTCCGTCGTGGGGACTTCTCGGTCTTGTCGTCAACGCCACTTTTCGTGTCCTGCCGATCAGTGCCGCCGCGGAATATACCGACATGAAGATGGCGACCATCGACCGCGACCGTTTTCTGGCCGGGCTGGACGAGAACAGCACCGAACCGGATGTGATCTACTCCCGGAAAATCAAGGCCCACTTCGATCCCGAAGGGGTTTTGCCTGTCGTCTGAGATATGACGGTGAGAAAGCATTGTTCGGGAACCGGTTTGGTCGTCGGGTTGTTTATGGTATCCGAATCTGACAGATACTGAGGAGATACAAGTGAAAGCACCCGTTCAGTCTCAAGTGGCAGTATTAGGTGCTTCCCCCAGGGAGGACCGTTATTCCTTCATGGCCGTTCACATGCTCCGGGAACATGGTTTCCGACCGGTTCCGGTTCATCCGGCCGGTCACGTGGTGGATGGTATCCGCGCCGCCGCCTCGCTGGATCTTGTCGACGGCGATACCCATACGCTCACGGTTTACGTCAACTCGAAAATCTCCGACGATCAATACGATCGGATTATCGGGATGAAACCGAAACGCGTCATTTTCAACCCCGGGGCCGAAAACGAAAACCTGGCCGAAAAATTGGAGGTTGAGGGAATCGAAGTGCTTCGGGCCTGCACTCTGGTGTTGTTGCGGACGGGGCAGTTCTGATCTCTTCGAAACAACGCTGGAGACCTTACTTGCTACATCTTATCGTGGTCCGGGAATGTAAGTTTGTCCATTTTCCCCTGGACGGCCACGGCCACGGTGTCGACCAGTTCTTCGATATCGATTAGTGATGTGTTGATGACCATGTCGTAGTTGCGGGGGTTGTCGATGTCGGTGCCGAATATCTTGGTGTAGAATTGTCGGCGCTCGTTGTCGGAAATTTCTATCAGGCGCAGGGCTTCTTCCCGGGTGCATTTCTTGTATTTGATCAGGTTATCGATCCGCTTGCCTTTCGGGCATATCACACGGATGTGAAAACCGCGTTTCGGTCCCAGGATCAGATTGCCGCCTCTTCCCATGAGCACGACCCCGCCGAGCATGGACAGTGATATGACAACTTCGCACAATTGTCTGGTGTAATCCGAATGATCGATCACCTGTCCGGTAAGGAAAGACTCGACCATCAATTCCAGTCGTCCGCGGAAACCGTCATCCAGGGATTTAACGATGCGATGCTGGTAGCCGGATGAACGGCAGATAAAATCGATAGCCTCGCGGTGCAGTCGCTGGTAACCAAGGCGCTGAGCCAGGCGCGAGCCGAAATACGAACCGCGACTGCCCGTCTCACGACTGATCGTGACAATCGGGGCCGGCCGGGTGCGCGGTTTTTCGGCCTCCTGCGCTTTTTTCTTCTCCAGTTCCCACTTGAGAATCTGACGATTGATAATGGCTTCGATTGAAGTCATGATCACACCCTCCAACTGAAATATAACTCGTTCCCGCCAGACGGCAACACTAAAAAGCGTGTGCCCATCGGGCTCTTCGGACATGAAAGATGTGATTCACGATCACATCCGCGATCCGGGGTGCGGCCGACACGGAAGAAATCCCTTGACAAAACACGGTAAAATGTAGTATAATAGAAGAAGCAATCCATCATTGATCTGACTCCGGCGTTTTTCGTATATCGTATATAGTGTGAAAACGAATCTACTACTTGAGCCGGGCAAGAACTCACAATCGTGATTGCTAATGACATTAACAAGTCAAATCTGAAAAATACCTCAGGAGGTCCACAATGAGAAGATTCCTCGTGCTCTTGATGTGTCTGATGGCCCTGGCTGTGGGGGCGCAGGCGCAAATCGAGGTGTTATTGGACGAAGTCGAAGGGGAATGGATGCCCGGATATGTCATGGCCGACACCGATCTGAAATTTATTCTCCGTTGTGTCAACTACAGCGGGCATGACATGATGGTCGCCACTAATTCTTTCGTTGTTTCTTCTCCCGACGGTGCGCTCTGGGAGCCGATCATCTTCGACACGCTTAATATCGGTTGGCCCGGCATGTTCGATATGGTGTTGCAGTGGGAGTATTTCAGTGCCAATGGCTCCGGCGCTGATTCGGTGGGGTTCGCCGCTGTGGCATACCCGCCGAACACAAACGGGTTCCCCGATGGTTTTAATGAGCGCACGTTCTGGATCGCCACCCGCGTATCTTCCGATTATGTCGGAAATTATCTGTGTCTGGACTCGGCCAGCATACAAGTTGCCTATCCCTGGGAGTGGGGTTATATGGGGAAGGATATGGTCGTGCCGGATTGGAGCGGGCCACACTGTTTTGAAGTTGTGCCGCGCAACGAGCCTCCCGTGATCGACCCCGTGCCCGATCATTTGCTCGGATATGTCGGTCAGGCGATGGTTTACGATTTCGATGCCTACGACCCGGAGAACGACGATATCCTGTTCGAGTTGATCGACGGCCCCGGCAGTATTGACGAAATCAGCGGCGAGTGGACATATGTTCCCCAGATAGGCGATGTTGGTGTTGATCTTTATATCACGGTGCGGGCCTGTGATCCGTACACGTGCGGTGGGTCTGTCGATGTCCCGGTAATAGTCGAGAATCTTTATCTTTACGACGGCCTGTCGTTTCACCAGATCAGTTACGACTTCGATAGTGTGCAGGTAGATTATTCCATGTCGGGGCAGTTGGAAGTTGATGTTCCCACGTTTCTGGCCAGCACATATGTGGATTCGGGATACCTTAATGTCGTGAGTGATATGGGCTGGATTGTTCAAAACTTCCCGATTTGGGACGATAGCGAAACAGTCCGCACCATGGTTGATTTCCAGATAACCGACGCCGAAGGCACGCCGATAGACGAGCTCGAAGTTTCCCTGTTGTTCACAGAGGACCCGTTGGTAGACGTCGATTCCGTCGATATGTTTCCGGCGTATTATGTTGTTGACGAGATTGTCAGCGGGGTTGAAGGCGCGGGTGGTCTGTTTACAACGGTAGTGCCACTGCCGTTTGCCCCCAACACCATCATGTTCGACCCGCTCGGGATAGTTGAGTATGAATCGCAGCCGAACGCTTCCAACGTACAGACCGCCAAGGACCAGTGTTTCCCGATGTCGATTGCCAATAGTTTGCAGTACCTGGAGGATCGCTACGGTTTGCCGGTGCCGCATGAACACAAGAAGGGTCTGAAGGGCGACAACTCGCTGGTCGGGCAGCTTGGCCAAGCCGCCAACCGGTTTGCTCCGGCCCGCGATTCCGGTTACGGTGTGTGGTTCCGTCCGATGGTCGAAGGGAAGTTCAAGTATTGTAAAGGGAACGGACTGCGACGCAAGTTGATCTGCAAGCACCAGGGCTACGGTTATGGCCGCGCGACGCATAACGAGGCCTTGCCGGCCGGAGATTTCTCGGCCAACGGGATGAAAAGCGAGGACGAGAGTGTCAACGGCAAAGTGACCTGGGATTGGATTTGTGACCAGATCAAGAACGGCGAAGATGTCGAGGTTGTCTTCTCTTACGACGACGCTGCCGGCAATGCTGTGGGCGGGCATGCCGTGCGTATAACCGGTTGCGGCAAGATTCTGGGAATCCCATTCCTGAGCTATGTGCACGACGGGCGACAGACACATCAGGGCGATCCGGCGGATACGCTTGGTTTGGAAACCGGTTTTGCCTGGGCAACCGATAGTGACGGTGACGGTATTGTCAATTTCCACCGGCCCAATCAGGAAATTCGGTTTGCCTTCTCGGAGTCCGCGGACAATGACTACGACGGTGTTCCGGATGGTCTGGATAATTCTCCTCACTGGTACAATCCCGCCCAGATCGATGCCGACGGTGACGATATCGGCGATGTCGAGCAGCTTCCCTGGCTGGAAACGAACGAGATACCCGGGGTTGAATTGTTCGCCGGTGACGCGTATGTATCCGACTATTATCCCAACGACGTTTCTTTCCCGCCGCTCTTCAAGGATATCTGGTTCAAAGGCTGGGCCTGGAATCCCAACGAGGATACGGCGCGGGTGGTCGTTTCATTCCTGATTGACGGTATTATGTATATGCCCAAGGATACGACGTTCGTACCGCCTTATTACGAGAGTGAGGTTTTCGGTGCCTATTCTCTGGACTATTGCCCTATGGACGTGGCCGTGTATCTGGAATCGCCCGACTACTTGATATCCGTGGGCGGCGAGTTATATCACTTGTGCTATCCGGACTACGGTTGTTGTACCGGTGAATCGGTCGGTAACATGGATTGTGAACCGGGCATAGTTGATATGGGCGATCTGACTATCCTGATCGATCATCTGTTTATCAGTCTGGAGCCGCTGTGTTGTGTGGAGGAAGGGGATGTTGATCTTTCCGGCCAGCCGGAGCCCGAACCGTCGGATGTTGACATGAGTGATCTGACGATATTGATCGATCATTTGTTTATTAGCCTTGATCCTCTGCCGCCGTGTCCGTAGTTAGAGTCGCAGGGCAGGACCGCTTGCGATCCCGCCGGTGGCAATTCTTGTGGGGCAGGTCCGTCTTCATCTTCGGACCTGCCAATGATATTTCCGGCGGGTTTGAAGACAAACCCTCCCTACGATTAAGAAGGCGGATTCGCTGTCGGTGATATCTTCGCAAAAGCCCCCCGTCCGGTCGGATTATCCGCTTTCCCTGCCGGGCTGAGTTGTTATATTCCCTCTGCCCATGTTGAACGAAGATGACATCACGCTGGATTTCGCCCGCAAAGTTAATTTCAGCGAAATCCTTACCAATCCTATCTTGGATATAGCCGCCCGCGTCTGGGAAGATGACCGGTACGAGGCATTCAAAACCTGTTATCGCTCGATGCGCCGGATCGACGATCTTGTCGATGACCGCAAAGCGACCGCCGAGGCTATATCCCGTTCGGAAGCCGCCCGGTTCCGAAGTGTGATATACCGCTGGCTGGAAAAAGTTCGCAGCCAGACGCGCGACGGTTCTTTTCTCACCGAATTTTTGGATCAGGTTCAGCATTTTGCCATTCCTCTTTGGCCCTGGGAACGGTTGTGCAGGGCTATGGCGTATGATCTGGAGCACGATGGTTTTGCCGACCTTCGCACTTTCCTTCGTTATTCCGAAGGTGCCGCGGTTGCTCCCGCTTCGATTTTCATGCATCTGTGCGGTGTCAGACCCGGTGAGAACGGTTACCGTGCGCCCGAATATGATATTCGCAGTACGGCCCGGCCGCTGGCTCGTTTTTCCTATTTGGTGCATATCATCAGAGATTTTCAGAAAGATCAGAGCCAGAATCTTAATTATTTTGCCGACAACATATTGCGGAAATGCAACCTTGATGCGGCCGCCCTGCGGACCATGGCCGACAAAGGCGAACCCGACAGTCGTCTGCGCAGTCTGATCGGGCGTTATGTTGAGTTCGGCCGACACTACCGCACTCAGGCCAGGGCGATGATCGACCGGCTCGCTTGTGTTTTACAGCCTCGGTATCATCTCAGTCTTGAGATAATCTATGGTCTTTACGGGCAGATTTATGATCTGATCGATCCGGAAAAAGGCTGTTTTACAGCAGCCGAGCTGAATCCCACCCCTTCGCAAGTACAAGCAAGGATTAAAGATATCATCGCAGGTTTCGTTCCGATCCGCAATTCCTGATTTTTCCGGGAAGATTTCAAGCACATAGCTCTATATAGAAGTAAACGCCCGGCTTTTTAGTTGATTGAACCGGTATGAAAGAGAGAATTTGCCCTGTATAATAAATAAGAGGTGCGAGCGATGCAAAAAATAGCAGTTATCCTGGCGCTGGCGGTTCTGACGCCACTGGCCGCTATGGCCGCCGACGATCTGGCGGTGACCGTGTATAATAGCAATCTGGGGGTTATCAGCGAAACCCGGACTTTGGAATTCAACAAAGGGATCGGCAAACTGGCTTTTCGGGATGTTCCGTCTCAGATTGACGCCAGTTCCGTCCGTTTCGAAATCCTCGACAAAGGGAAAAATGCATCTATTCTGGAGCAGAATTACGCTTTTGATCTCGTTTCACCGGATCAGTTGTACTCCAAGTACGTTGATAACCAGATTGAACTGATTGACAAGGATGGTCGTCTTTACGTGGGCAAGTTGCTGGCCTACGGCAATGGAGCGGTTACACTTACGGATAAGGATGGGAAGGTTAAAATTATCTCTCTGGCAAACATCGCCGAGGTGGATTTTCCCCTGTTGCCGGAAGGGCTTATTACCCGACCGACGCTTTTCTGGTTGTATGACTCGGATGTTTCCGGTTCGCTCGATTGTCGGGTGGGCTACCAGACTTCGGGGATGAACTGGAGCGCCGAGTATGTGGGGCTTTTGAATAAAGATGAATCAGAACTCAGCCTGTCCGGGTGGGCGTCTATTAACAATACTTCCGGTAAGACATACCAGGACGCCATGCTCAAGCTGATAGCCGGAGATATTCAGCGGGCCACCGAGGATTCCTGGCAGTCCGAGCGAATTCAACTGGCCTCGGTTGCGCCGGGGGCAAAGAAAGCGGGTTTTGAAGAAAAAGCGTTTTTCGAATACCACATGTACACTCTGCCGCGCCAGGCCACCCTGGCCAATAAGGAAATAAAGCAGATTTCCCTTTTTGATCCGGCCACGGCAAAAGTTGCCAAAGTGTATCTGTATCGACCGGATCGCAACGCCAAGGGGGTCAGTGTTAATGTCGAGCTGGTTAACTCGACGGCGGCCGGTTTGGGTATGCCTTTGCCGGCCGGGCGAGTGCGGATGTTCAAAGCGGACGACGACGGGTCGCTGATTCTGCTGGGCGAGGACAATATCGAGCACACGCCGAAAGACGAAAAAATCACGCTGACGGTGGGCGAGGCTTTCGATGTCGTCGGCGAGTTTGCGACCACCGAGATTACGCGGGTGTCGAAAACGGTCGAAGAACGCCGGTTCGAGATAGAATTGCGCAACCGCAAATCGGAGGACGTTACGGTCAAAGTGGAAAAAAATCTTTGGGGATATTGGGAGGTGGTCGATTCAACCCAGCCCTACGAACAAAAAGACGCTAACACGATCATATTCAACCTGCCGGTGGCGGCCGAAAGTACGGCTAAAATAACATTGACCGTACGTTTTACGAATCGATAAGACGGCTTTGGTTGACAAGTTGCGGCAAAGCACTTAGATTCGGGCCGTGCTGATTACGATAGCTTTGCTGGAGGAGGTTTTTTGTGAAAAATACGGTAACTAAGTTCTTCATCATAGTCCTGCTGGCGTTGCTGGTTGGAGGTGCTGTCTCGACACAGGCCAAGGGCAGAAAATTGCCTGCGGGCTCGTATATCACCTCGGCCAAGATCGAAATCCTCTCCGGCGACGAGGTGCGGTACGACAATGCCATTGCCCTGCTGGATTCGTTGTTTATGCATTACGGGCCGCATGCCGAGGGTCTGTACTGGATGGCGCAGATCCAGGTCGACCTTATCGGTCGCCGCTCCAATCTGAAGGAGAAGCTGCCGTATGTCGAGGCAATGGTGAAGTACATAGACTCGGTCCATTGGACCTGCGATAACAAGGAAATCAAAAAGAAGTATCGGGAAGACTGCAAGAAGTTCACCAAGGATCTCGACTCCACCCGGGTGCTTTTCTGGCGTACGTTCTACAACGACGGGGTCAGTCAGATAAATGAGGTCGAGAGTCTGATGGAAGTCGTCAAGGAAGAGACCGATTCGACCGCTCTGGCTTTTTATGAAACCCGTCTGGAAGCTATGATCGACTCCTGCAAGGATAACATGATGCTGGCAGTAGCGATCGATTCGACCGACGGCCAGCCGTACATCGGGCTTGGTTCCGTGTACGAGAAGACCAAGAAATTCAAAGAGTCGAACGAGTGGTTCAAAAGAGCATTGGGTAAAACCGGTGACGACAATCAGGTATTGCTTCAGATAGCGTACAATTACATCCAGATGAATGATTACTGCGAAGGTATCCCGTATTTCCGTGAGTACGTCGACAATGCTACGGCCAATGAAGCTTTGATGGCCGATCCCGACAATGTCTCCCGGGTTATGAGTACGATGTTCAATCTGTCGATCTGTTATAATAACTGCAAGCAGTACGATTCGGCTTATGCTATCTATCAGCGCATGCTCAAGTATGATCCGGAGAATGTTCAGGTGTTGACCGGCGCCGGTCGTTATCACAGCCAGATGGCCCGGCTTGCTTCTGATTCGGCCAACTATTACACCTCGGCCGGAAACGAGGAGAAGAAAGAGTACTGGCGCGAGGTTACCAGCCAACAATTCGATTCGGCTCGTGTCTTTTTGAAAGAGTCCTCCGACCTGCAGCCGGACAATGCCTCCGCTGCCGAGGAATACGGTGTGATCTGCGCGATCATCCAGAAATTTGATGAGGCTGCGACGGCTTTCGAACGGGCCGTGGTGCTTGATCCCGGTCGGGCCGACAATTGGACCTCACTCGGTGATTGCTACCTCAGTTTGGCCGATTTCGAAAAAGCGGCGACCGCCTATGAGAAGACAGTGGAAATCCGGCCGAACGACAAGGACATCTGGCTGCACCTGAAAGACCTTTACACTGAATTGGGCAACAAGCAGCGTCTGGCCGAAGTAGAGGCCAAACTCAAAGAGTTATAAAGTCCCCCCTGAGAAGATAACTCATCGAAAGGGCTGGCCAGAGGTCGGCCCTTTCTGTTAATTCCGATATGACATCACACCCGCGCCTGATCTCGGTGGCGGTTGCAGGGCCGCTTCACCGGACCTTTACTTACCACCTTCCCGAAGGCATGGCCTCACTTAGCCCCGGTCAGCGGGTACTGGTGGAATTCGGTCGATCCCGGACAGTGGGGTTTTATCTGGCGACGGCCCGGCCGGACCCTCGGATTGTCACGAAACCGGTGATTCAAGCCTTAGATACGATCAGTTTTTTCCCGCCCGATCTTTTTCAACTCTGTTGCTGGATAGCTGATTACTACTTTGCCAATCCGGCCGATTGCCTTGCCGCGGCTCTTCCGCCGATGCTCAAGACTCGCCGTTCGGTGGGTTTGCACTGGGCTGCGAATGTTGATTTAGCGATTCTTCCCGATCAGGTGAGGTCGTTCTGTCGTCCCGGTAAGGCCGTGGGAAAAGAGGCTCTGGACAGCCTGAAACGCGGGGGGATGGCCACGCTTTCCGAACTGATTGCCGGTGGTGTTCTGGTTGAGCAATGGCCGGTTGCGGGTATAAAGACAGCTCCGAAGATTGACGGTTACCGCGTTGCAGACCCGGAGGGCTGGACCGGTTTTTTTGCCGGACGCCGCTTCAAACCTGAACCGTTTGCCGGTACGAAGAGCCGCGCGCAACTCACCTCGTCAGGCTGGACCGATTACTATTTTCGTCAGGCCGTTCAGGCGGGGATGCTTGAGGCGGTTTTTACTCAGCCGAAAGATCGCATTCTGGATTTTGTCAAGCCCCGTCCTGGGGTGGCTGAACTGCAGCCGAACGAGGGGCAGCGCCGCGCGATTGAGGCCGTGGGGAAAGAACTCGAAAACGGCTTTCAGAGTTTCCTGCTTCACGGGATTACCGGTTCGGGAAAAACATTGGTGTATTGCCAATTAGTCAGTCAGGTGCTTGAACGCGGCAGAACAGCTCTGGTGTTGACTCCGGAGATAGCCTTAGCCGGGACGACTTTGTCGTATTTTAGAGGATTTTTCGGTAGTCTCGTGACGGTTATTCATTCGGCCATGACTCAGCGCGAACGGCTGGAGAGCTGGAACGGTATTCGAAGCGGAAAATATCGAGTAGTGGTTGGGCCTCGTTCGGCGGTGTTTGCGCCGCTGGAAAAGCTGGGTCTTATTGTGGTAGACGAAGAACACGACGGTTCTTATAAGCAGGATGATCCGGCCCCTCGATTTCACGGTCGCGACTGTGCGGTCATGAGAGCCAAAATAAACGATATTCCGGTTCTTCTCGGTTCGGCTTCGCCCTCCTTAGAGAGTTACCAGCATGCCCGGTCGGGGCGGTATCGGTTGCTGGAACTGACCGAGCGTCCGCAGCGCGCCCGCCTTCCCCGGGTGCGGGTAGTCAATATGCGCACGGAACGGCTCAAAGGGGACCTTCCGTATTTGTCCTTCGCTCTCAAGAAGGAAGCCGATACCCGTCTTGAGGCTTCCGAGCAGGTTATATTGTTTCTCAATCGCCGGGGTTATTCGCCGCAAATAAAGTGTGCCGATTGCGGTCACGTACCGAGTTGTCCGCATTGCAACATCAAACTGACTTATCACAAGGCGGGGCGGAAGCTCTCGTGTCACTATTGCGGATATGTGCGCGGTGGCATTGAAACGTGCGAATCCTGTGGTGGCAGCGATTTTCTGTATATAGGGGCCGGTACTCAGAAAATAGAAGAGCATATGGCCCGCCTGTTCAAAAATGTCCGGGTGATGAGATTTGATTCCGATACGGCCTCCGGTCGAAAAAACGCCCACCGCATGCTCTATGAATTTGCCGACCGGCAGTACGATTTGTTGCTCGGAACCCAGATGGTTACCAAGGGGCTCGATCTGCCCGGCGTGACACTGGTGGGGGTACTGTCGGCCGATTTGGGACTGGACCTTCCCGATTTCAGGGCCTCGGAAAAGACATTTGCCCGGTTGCTTCAGGTCGCCGGACGTTGCGGGCGCGGGCATGATCCGGGAGAAGTGATCATCCAGACTTTTTATCCTGAGAGTTGGGTAATTCAGGATGCGGCTCGTCAGGATTATCGGGGTTTTTTCGAGCGGGAGATTGAATCCCGTCGGGCTCTTGGTTTTCCTCCCTTTTCGCGGTTGGTCAAGTTCAGCTTTTCGTCGGCTGATGAGGGAGAGTTGCTGCGGGCGACGGCTCGATTTGCCGAGGCTCTGGTATCGCGCGCCGGGGTGGCGGGAGTGGCAATAGATCGTCTCGGTCCGGCCCCGTGTCCCATACCGTTCCTGCGCGGAAAACACCGTCGCCAATTACTCGTGAAAACCGGGCAGGTCCGGCGGGTGAGTCGGTTGATGGCCGCCTGGGAAAACGAACAGGCCCGTTTCGGGCTTCCTTCCAAAGTGAAAATCACCGTGGATGTCGATCCGGACGATCTGATGTGACCGCTTTATGGAGAAATGAAAAAAGCCGCCCCGGTCAGGGCGGCTTTTGAGTTTGAAAGACAGTCGGTGCGTTTACTTGGACGCTTTGCCCTCGTCTTTGGCTCCTTCGCCTTCAGCAGCCGCTTCGCCTTCTTTCGCTTCCTCGCCCTCGGCGGCAGCCTCGGCTTCGCCTTCTGTACCTTCAGCGGCTTCGGACTTGACTACTGTCGGCGCCGAGATAACCACCACCGTGCTGGCCGGCTCGTGCTCGATTTGCACGTTAGGTATGCTGAGGTTACTCACGTGGATCGAATCACCGATGCTCAAATTGCTCACATCGATTTCGAAATGCTCGGGGATGTCGGTCGGCAGGCAGGAGATATCCAGCTCACGCATCGTTGCCTGCATGATCCCACCGTCGACTTTCACGCCCACCGGTGTGCCGGTGAAAATGATCGGTATCGAAATACTGATCGGTTTGGTCATCGAAATAGCGTGGAAATCGAGATGAATGACCCGGTTGGTTATGGGATCCCGCTGGATGTCCCGCACGATAACCTTGTTTTCTTTGCCGTCAACTTTCAGGTTGACAATAGAGCTGCCTCCGGCCGCTTTCCAGACAGAACGGAATTCTCGCTCTTCCACCTCAATCGGAATGGAGTCTATCTCCGGACCGTATATAACCGCCGGGATGTTTCCGGACTGTCGAGCCCGATGGGCCGCACCCTTGCCGGTGTCCTGGCGTAGAGTGGCGGTTAACGGTATTTCTCTCATGGCTTGTCTGTCTCCTCACGAATTCAAAACACGGGTTACTGTCTATGTCATGGGTGCCGATTCTTCAAACAGCGAAGATACCGACTGCTCGTCGAAAATTCTTCGGATAGCCTCACCGATCAATTCCGAACAGGTGATGACTTCGAATTTGTCAGGCAAAGCCCGTCGGCTCTGGTCTATAGAATCGGAAATTACCATTTTTTTGATGGGGGAGTTCATTATTCGCTCAATGGCCTGACCGGACAACACGCCATGAGTGCAGGCGCCGTAAATGTCCAGTGCTCCCTTCTGTTTGAGATGGTCGGCCGCCTGACAGAGCGATCCGCCGGTGTCGATCATGTCGTCACGGATCAGGACGTTCTTTCCTTTGACTTCACCGATCAGGTTCATGACCTGGGAAACGTTCGGTTTGGGCCGTCTCTTGTCGACGATGGCCAGGTCGGCATGGAGGGCCGAGGCGGTACTGCGAGCCATCTTGAGCGAACCGACGTCCGGTGAGACCACCACCAGGTTATCAAGGTTGAGCTTGCGGATATATTCGTTGAACAAACGCGACGAATATAGGTGGTCGTGGGGGAGGTCGAAAAACCCTTGGATCTGGCTGGCGTGCAGGTCCATCGTCATTATCCGGTCGGCGCCGGCCGTAGTGATCAGATTGGCCACCAGTTTAGCCGTGATCGGTACGCGGGGACGGTCTTTTCGGTCCTGCCGGGCGTAGCCGTAATAGGGAATCACCGCCGTGATGCGCATGGCGGAAGCTCGGCGAGAAGCCTCAATGAGCATCAACAGTTCCATCAGATTTTCGGCCGGGGCGTTGGTGGACTGAATGATGAAAAGATCGGCGCCACGAATGTTATCGTTGATTTGGACGAACACTTCACCGTCGGAAAACCGGGTAACCGTGCAGTCGGTGAGTTCCACATCGACGTATTTGCTTATTTTTTGGGCCAGACCCGGGTTGGAAGTTCCGGTTACTAACTTGATGTCGTTGCGAACTATCATGATGTCTGCTCTCTCTACTCCGAAATTAAGACCTGATTTGCGACCGTTGGGATCTGTCGCAAAGCAGGCCTCAACAATCCGTGCCCGATTTTGGATCTGGGGCGCCAGGACTCGAACCTGGGAATGCCAGCTCCAAAGGCTGGTGTCTTACCACTTGACGACGCCCCAAGCAGCTTATCAGGCTTGTTTTTCGGAGGGACTGTGTTCTCTGAGTTCTTTCTCGTACGCCTCAAGCACCTTTTCTTCAATCATCAGGCGCGTCTCCTTATTGACGGGATGAGCGATATCCTGGTGTGTACCATCCGGCCTTTTTCGACTGGGCATCGAAACAAAATACCCGTTGGTGCCCTGGATAATTTTCATCCCGCGGATGACGAAGGCGTTGTCAAACGTAACATTGGCGAAGCCTCTCAGCTTCTCCTCGTCCCTCAGGGTTACCCGTATCTCTGTAATCTCCACGCTAATCCCCCCGTTTAAGGATGTCGTGCAGGCAGGGTTACCGGTCGTACAATTGCTTGCTGCCAGTTACCCTCGTAAGTTAACCTTTCGCCCTCCTGATTCGGCGCGTCTATATAAAATCCAAAAACCGTAGGCCCGGAGCCACTCATACGGGTCAGCAACGCCCCTTTGCCACGAAGTTCCCGGCTGATCTCATTTAATTCAGGATGAGATCGGCACTGGATTTCTTCGAAATCGTTGCCTGTTTCCTGCAGATAACGCCCTAATTCCTCGGGCGTCTTGCAGACGCGTAAAGTAAACGGGTCCTTGGTTTTTGTCAAGTTCAAACTAAGTGCGGCATAGCTCTCGGCCGTCGAGACAGCCACGTCCGGAGTTACCAAAACCAGCCAATAATCGGTAGGAAAATCCGTTTCTGTCAGTTTCTCGCCGCGTCCCCGGACAATAGCCTGCCCGCGAGAAAAGAAGAAAGGCAGATCGGAACCGATTTGCAGACCTGCGTCGGCCATCTCGGCCTGACTCAAAGGCAGATCGGCCAGAACCGTACAGGCCAGGATAGTGGCTGCTCCATCAGCCGAACCGCCGGCCAAACCGGCTGCGACAGGGATGTTTTTCTCCAGATCAACATGCAGGCCGAAGTCCAGATCGTACCGGTCCCGCATGAGTTGATAAGCCCGGCTGATCAGGTTATTGTCGTCCAGTGGTATATCTGTCGCTTTGTTAGTGTGTATTTCAATGCGGCGACTGTTTCTGATACGTGTAAAGTGCAGACGGTCAAAGAGCGACACCGCCTGGAAGAGCGAGTTGATATCGTGGTAACCGTCCTTCCGTTTGCCCAGCACCTCAAGGAACAAGTTGACCTTCGCCGGGGCACCGACAACAATAGAATCAGGACTGGTTTGTTTCAAAAACATTTACGATAAATCTTTCTATCTAAAGGTCCCCACCCCCGGTTGGATAACCTCAACACTTAATAAAATAACCTATTGACGATATGACACAAGGAAAAATTAACATTGTCAATAAAGACATCAGTCGGATTAACTTCGTACGAACAACGGAGTTAAGATGACAAACAAATAATAGGTCAGGATGACCGGGTTACCCGGAACGAAAAAAACGACTATATAATCCATTGTACGAATTGTCGTATGCGCACTTTTGACCATGCGCGGTAATCTTCGATTTGCCCACCGGAAATTGCCATGCAAAGAACGGGTGGGAGAGCTTGAAATTGCCTTTTGGACAGCCCGGGCAAATACGGACGGATCGACCGTTTTACCTATGTCATGGTATGGGTTCCTCGCGCGACCGCCCAGCCGGGGGGCGTTGTTGCCGGGGATCAGGGCCCGGTCCTTTCGATGCTCTCTTATCGCTTTCGGAACAATCACTTACAGGGGGCGTCGGGGGATTGCTGTTGACTTTTATCCGGTGGGCGGTTTATTTGAATCACTTAACGAAAATAGCTTCGGGAAGGCATAATGACAGATACAAACAAACAACCGATAAAGACTCCGTTTTACCGGCAACATGTGGATGCCGGTGCCCGGATAGTCGATTTTGCCGGATTCCTTATGCCGGTGCAGTACAAGGGTATCACGCTCGAACATCTGGCCGTGCGCAATAACGTTGGCCTCTTCGATCTTTCCCATATGGGGGAGTTCGTGGTTTCCGGCGAAGACGCCCTGGCGTTTCTTCAGAAAACTACAACCAACAACGTGGCCGCGCTTGAGGTCGGTCAGATTCAGTACAGTTGTATGCCGTATCCAGAGGGTGGAATCGTCGACGATCTGTTGGTGTACAGGACCGGTGAGCAGGAGTATTTCCTGGTGGTCAACGCATCCAACCTGCAAAAGGATTTCGATTGGCTGAATTCTCATCTGGACGGCAAGGTGACACTGGTCAATCGTTCCGCGGAATTGGGTCTTCTGGCCATTCAGGGACCGAACGCCCAGAAGGTGATGGTCAAGCTGACCGACTACGATCTGGATGGCATGGGTTACTATACGCTGGCGACAGCCAGGGTGGCCGGGGTCGAACTGATGTTTTCGCGCACCGGTTACACGGGCGAAGACGGGTTTGAGTTGTACATTCCAACCGCCCACTGTGAAGCTCTGTGGCAGGCGGTCAATGAGGCGGGCCGGGAGTTCGGGATGGAGTTGATCGGTCTGGGTGCCCGCGATACTCTTCGACTCGAAATGAAAATGGCTCTTTACGGGAACGATATCGACCGGAACACCACGCCGGTGGAAGCCGGTCTGAGTTGGATTGTCGATTTCGATAAAGACTTCATCGGGAAAGAAGTAATCGCCCGACAGAAAGAAGAGAAGCCGAAACGGCGCCTGGTTTGTCTGGAGATGGATGGTCGCAACGTACCCCGGCACGGATACGGGATATACGACGGGGAATCAGAAATCGGTCAGGTGACATCGGGTACTTTCTCACCTTCGTTGCAAAAACCGGTTGCCCTGGGTTATGTGCCCCGCGGTAAAGCGAAGTCGGGCACGACGGTTGAAATAGCGATTCGCGACAAGCGCGTTCCGGCTACGGTGGTGAAACCACCGTTCTACAAGAACGGCTCGCATCGATAGATCGGCAGTCATGAATCTTCAGTTGTATCTGACACCGGCTCCGCTGGGGAGGGTGAATTTCGAAAACAAGACGGCCGTGGTTATCGATGTGCTGCGCTCGTCGACTTCTATCTGCGCGATGCTGATGGCCGGGGCCAGAGGGATCATACCAACATCGGGTCCCGGGGAAGCCGGGGAAATGTGGTCCAAGCTGGGGCCGGAAGCGGCTGTTCTGGCCGGGGAGCGCGGTGGTATCAAGATAGAAAACTTCCAGTACGGGAACTCTCCGGCCGAATTCACCAGCGAAACGGTAGGTGGCAAGTACGTGATTATTTGTACCACCAACGGCACGGCCGTGTTCGCTCGGGCCCAGAAAGCTTTCCTGGTTATTGCGGCCGGAATGGTGAATATCTCGCGGGTGGCCGAGGCCGTGGCCCGGGCGGGTAACGACGTTATCGTGGTTTGCTCGGGAAAGGATGGCGGTTTTTCGACCGAAGATACCCTGTGCGGCGGCCTGCTCATCAGTCTGTTAGACAAACGACACGCTTGCCGTCTGGTGCTCAACGATGCCGCTTCACTGGCGCTTTTGCTTCATGATACCGCTCGCCCGTCGTTTCAGCAGGCCATTGCTCTCGGTGAACACGGTCGCTTTCTGTCATCCATCGGATTTGAAGGCGATGTGGAAATAAGCTCCCGGGTCGATTCCATGCCGGTACTTCCGGTGCTCAAAGATGGTCGCCTGGTGCGAGGCGACGAAGATATTCCGGCGTAAGCCCGGTGAAGACAATAAAGACAAGACGGTGGGTACGGTGTATAAGGAAAGTATGTCAAGATTTCTGCTGATTTTCTTTTTACTGGTAGTAGTGATGTCGGCTCCCGTGGTTCGGGCTGTCGACGGGGTGCAGTGTGCCTTGTCGGTGTTTCAGGACGACCGGGAGCAGGACCGTGAGGTATTGCTGTACGCCGATACGGTGGATCTGCTGCTCGGAGTGGAGGCGACCGGGTTTGTTACGGCGCTTTCTCTGGACCTGGAAGTTACGTCGATGGACAGCGGCAGCGTGGCTCTTATGGTGCACGCCCGCACTCTGGCCCCGCAGCCGGGCAACTACGCCCGAAATTTCCAGATCGAATACGGCCTGCCGGCCCGGTTGTCTGACATGGTCGGGAAACAGGGCGCGCAATACAGTCTGGTCGTTGAGCCTCTCCAGCCGGTGGATGTTGACACCGTGCACTGCGGATACAGACACCAGTCGGCTGAAGATTTCCGGTTCGATCCGACCGCCAATATGGACCTCTATTATGTTCCCAATACCCTGGGGGATTTTCACTGGAACCTGGTGAAAGGTCTTCTGGAGGAGGAATATCGTCGTTTCGCTCGTTTCAGCAGTTTCAATCTGCCCGGCAAATATAATATGTATTTGTGTCCCTGCCGGATGTATTCGGTTATCTGGGACAAGCGCTTCGGTATGATGGCGGATCCGACCCGGCGCACGGCCTGTGCTATTTATGCGACCGATTTCAATTCGGTCTGTCCGTTCATTATCAACCATGTGGCGGTTCTGTATAATTACGGTTACGCGCCGCCGTTTTTGTCGGAAGGCTACGCTAATTTGCAGTCGCTTGCGCTCTGGGATATGAAGAAGATAAAAGAGGCGGGGAAAGCGATACCTCTGGACAGCCTGCTGGATACGTACTGTTATCTCACCGCTGATCCGTTGGTGGCCGACCGCACCGCGGCTGCTTTTGTCCGATTTCTGATAGCTACGTACCAGCGGGATCGGTTTATCGAGGCCTATCAACAGGCCGATGATCTGAATCTTCGCGAAGTAATCACCCGAGTTTTCGGTAAATCCGTCGCCGAGCTGGAGAAAGAGTGGCTGGAGTTTGTCGATACTTCCACCGTGACAATTCAGCAGTTCGGTTACTATCGCGAGCAGGCGGAAGCGATGCGTGACTACGTGACCATGCTCGAATACGCCCGGAGCGCGGTCGCTCTTGCGGAAACCCGGACTGATTCTTTGACTACTTTGGCGGGGCTGGTGCGGTCGCTCTTTTTCAACGGTGATTACTACGCTGCGGCGGAGGTACAGCAGCAGTTGGTGGCGCTCAACGATACCATGCCCGGCGCCTGGATGAGTCTGGCCGCTTATCGTATGATGAACGGTGAATATAGAGAGGCTACCGATGATTTGGCGCGGGCTCGCGGTCTTGATTCAACCAATGAACCGGTGATTTTCAACCAGGCTCTTAATTATTGCATCCTTGGTGATACGACCAGAGCGCGCGAATTACTGCTGACTTTGGTTAACGGTCCGTCCGGTTCGATGTCTTTTGTCGAAAGTCGAGTCATGCTCGGACAGTTGATGCTGGCTTCCGGTCGGGACAGCGACACGGCCAGGGCCACCCAGTTTTTTCAGGAAGTGGTCAGTGCCCTTCCGATGCAGGTTCATCAGCATGGCCCGTCACCGACCCGTCTGATGTGGTTGGGAATATGCCACCTCGGATTGGGTAACACACAGACGGCGGAGCAACATCTTCAGACGGCTCTTTTTCTGGAGACACGCCCGTTTTATCAGGGGATGATTCATCTGTGGCTGGGCAAGGTGGCCGATGTGCTCGGACATCGACAGGAGGCCCGGGATCATTACGGATGGGTTGTTGCCAATGCGTCGGCGCATTACCATCAGGAGGAAGCGCGGGCGTATCTCGAAGCACCGTATCGCCGATAGTACATGTTTAGTTTTCTCAATTCGACCATACTGATTGCCGGTCTGGCGGCGTTGATACCGCTGATAATCCATCTTTTCTCGCGTCGGCGGGTGAAGATTGTCGAGTTTTCTTCGCTCCGACATCTCAAGGAGATGCAGAAGCGCCAGTTGCGCCGTCTTCGTGTTCGCCAGTTATTGCTTTTGCTTTTGCGTATGGCCATCATTCTGGCGGTGGTGCTGGCTTTTGCCCGTCCGACTTCACGTCATGGAGCGGTTGGCTCGCATGCCTCCGTGTCGGCGGTCGTACTGCTGGACAACTCGGCTTCCATGGATAGGTATGTTGTCGACGGTAATTTGTTCGAGATAGCCCGGCGACGCACCACCGAGTTGTTGCGGACTTTCTCGCAGTCCGACGAGGTTTGTTTGTTGCCGCTCGACCGTTCGGTGTCGGACGTTGCGGATGAATTCACCACGGCGGCGGTGGCCCTCGAAAAATTGAACCGCCTGCGTGTGGGAGCGGCCCGAGCCGATCTGCAGGGTGGTCTGGGGGCGGCGGTCGATCTGCTGGAAAACGCCGTCAATCTCAACCGGGAAGTTTATCTCGTCACTGATCGACAGAGGACTTCTTTGCCGGACGATGATCTCCTGCGCGGGACGAAAATAGTCCCGTACCTGATCGATTTGCCCTTGCAGGAAAACGACAATCTGGGCGTGGTCGCTCTGGATTTCGGCGGACAGTTGATTACCCCGGGGCATGATTTTAACCTGGTAGCAACGGTAAAGAATTACGGTCGTCAGGACAGTCACGAGAAAATAGCATCGCTTTTTCTCGATGGCAACCGGGTGGCTCAGACCGATTTCGTGGTTCCGGCCGGGGGAGAAAATACGGTGCGTTTCAGTCGGGCGGTTTCGCGCACCGGGTTTCATTCCGGGTTTGTCGAGATTTCCGACGACCGCTTTCCGCGCGACAATCGCTATTATTTCAGTTTGCATATACCCGACCGGTTCAACGTTCTGATTATCGATGCCGACCCCGTGTCGCAGTTCCTTTCGCTGGCTCTTGAACCGTCGGCTTCCGGCGGTCAGTACTGGTCGGTTAAGCAGGCGGTGCCGGAGGCCTTGACCGGTGTTGATTTCGCCGACTACGACGTTATTGTGCTGGCCGGGGCACCCCAACTGGATGAGTCGCAGAGCTCACGACTGAAATCGTTCGTCCGCAGGGGAAAGGCCGCGCTTGTGATCTACGGTGGCCGGACCGATATCGATTACTTCAACCGGACATACACCGAGTTGACCGGAGTGAGCTACGATACCCCGGTGCGGAAGGGGTTCAGTCGGGCCGGTTATTATTCGTTCGGTTCGGTTGATCTTGACCATCCGGTGTTCTCCGTTTTTGATTTTCCTGACGACACCCCCCCGGAGATCAAGTTTTTCACTCTGCCGACTATGCACCTGCTGCCGGGAACACGGACCCTGTTAACTTTCACCGGTGACAGTCCCGCTCTGGTTGAGACTTCCGTCGGGCGAGGCCGGGTACTGACCTTCACCGCGCCGATGTCGCCGGAGTATACGGATCTGGTCAGTCGTGGTTTCTTTGTACCTTTCGTGTCTCGCATGGCCGAATATCTGGCTTCGGACCTGTCCGCTCTGGATCTGCATTTGTTCGCCGGTGAAAGCGTCACGCGGTCATTGCCACCGACCGGATCGGTTTTGCAGGCGGTCGATTTGATTACACCGGACAGTTCGCTGGTGAGTATTCCGCCGGAGGAAGAGAACGGAGCGCTGGTGATTCGTACCGGGCCCCTTGATCGCGAAGGTATTTATCGGTTCAGTGCGCACGGACGGGAGATTGACCGTTTTGCCGTCAATGTCGATCCGGCCGAGTGCGATCTGGATTGTGCCGATCCCGATCAGTTTGCCGTTGCTCTTGGCGCTGTTGAATATCGACAGATCGGCGCCGATGACGGTCTGGAACAAGTTATCTCCGGGTTCCGGGTCGGTCGTGAGTTCTGGCAAATTTTCCTCTGGGTGGCGGTGGTCCTGATGGCTTTGGAAATGATTCTGGGGCGAAGGTCGGCCGCGGAGGAATGAGCGATGACCCTGCTGGCGGCCGAACGGCTGTGTAAAAAATTCAAGGACCAGATAATTCTCGATGACGTATCCTTCACTATCCAGCAGGGGGAACGCATCGCTCTGGTGGGCAAGAACGGCATCGGCAAGACCACGCTGCTGGAGATAATGGCCGACAAACAACGGGCCGATTCGGGAACGGTCAATCGTCCCCGGCATTGCCTTATCGACTATGTCGAACAGGAAAAGACCGATTATCTCCACATGACCCTGTTCGATTTCGTGGCCGATGCGCGCGCCGATCTCATCGAGGCCCGGCGTGATATCCGCCAGTTGGAACATTACCTCGAAGAAAACCCGCATGATCGTGAACAACTGGATCGCCTGGGGTCGCTTCAGCAGGATTTTGAGCGCGAGGGTGGTTTCAATTTCGAGAGTGAAATCAATTTGATTCTGTCCGGGTTGGGGTTCGCGGCGGATCGTTATCGTGATCGACTGAGCAGTTTTTCCGGCGGGGAGATAAACCGGGCCGGACTGGCTCGCCTTCTGGCCGGGCGCGGAAATCTGCTGTTGCTGGACGAACCGACCAATCATCTTGATATAGAATCGACCGGCTGGCTTGAAGAATACCTGGGGAAACTCGACAAGGCCTGCGTGATCGTTTCGCACGACCGGGCTTTTCTCAGCGCCACGGCCGATAAGGTGTGGGAGATCAGCTTCGGTCGTCTTGAAACGTACACCGGAGGTTTCGAGAAATATCTTGTCGAACGTTCCGAACGTCGCCGCCTGGCCGAACATCATTACCGTCATCAGCAGGAAGAGATCAAGCGGATCGAGGAATTTATCCGCCGCAACATGGCCGGTCAGAAAACGAAACAGGCGCAGTCGAAACTCAAGTATCTTAATCGCATCAAGCGGCTTGAAGCGCCCCGGGGAGACGGTTCGGGACCGGCGATCAGGGTGCAATCGTCCGGGCGGTCATGGGCTCAGGTGCTTACGGTTGAGGACGCCTGGTTTGGTTATGACGCTCAGCCGGTGCTCGAAGATGTCTCGTTCGAAATTTACCGGGGCGACAAGGTTGGGCTGATAGGACGTAACGGGTCGGGCAAGTCTACTTTGTTGAAGTCTTTGATCGGGGAGCTGGAACCTCTTTCGGGGAATATCCGACTGGGGAACAATGTCGATGTCGCTTATTTCGATCAGGAATTGTCCGACCTGGACGAGGACGCCAGCATCATCGACAATATATGGCGTATAGATCCTGCGGCCGAAGCGGGGACTCTTCGTTCTTTCCTCGGGCGTTTCGGTTTTACCGGCGAGGATGTGTTCAAGAAAGTATCGGCTCTGTCGGGCGGAGAGAAGACCAAGCTCTGTCTGGCTCAGCTTCTGTACCATCCGGCCAATTTCATCATTCTGGACGAACCGACCAACCATTTGGACATTTACGCCCGCGAGGCTCTGGAATCGGCCCTGAAGGAATACGACGGCAGTTGTCTGGTGGTCAGTCATGATCGTTATTTCCTGGAGCAGGTGGCCGGGAGAATCGTGTCCCTGAACAAAGGTCGGGCCGAGACATTCGACGGTAAGTACTCCGAGCTTCAGGCAAAGATGAAAGCGGGGCAGTCTGTTCCGAAGGTAAAAAGCGATAAGCCGAGACAGGAATTCCTGGCTTTCAAAGAGCAGTCCAAACGACGGGCCCGGCTGAAGAAGTCGATTCAGTCAACTCGGGATCGCATCACACAACTGGAAGCGGAACTTAAGGAATTGGCCGAGGATTTGGCTAACAATGTGCCCGCCGATGACTGGGAACAACTGCATGCTCTTTCCGAACACAGAAAGAAACTGGAAGATGAAATTCTGGAGCTTTACGTGAAGCTGGAAGAGTTGGAGGCGACCGATCTTGATTAAGGTTCTGTCCATCAGCGGTTCGCCGACCGTCAATTCGTCGACGGAACTTCTGCTCCGGCGCGTGGCCGGCTCGATTGCGGAAACGCTCCGGGGCGACAAGGTCAGACATACGCTGGTGAGGCTGAACGATCTGGAATTTACCCCCTGTCAGGCCTGTGGCGAATCCCCCGTTCCCCGGTTTTGTTTTTTCGATGATGATCTCACGTCTCTGTACCGGCACCTTATCGACTGCGACTGCCTTCTGTTCGGTTCGCCGATCTTTTTCGATGCCGTGTCGGCCCAGGCCAAGGCGTTTATAGATCGTTGCAACTGCATCCGTCCGGCCGATTTTGACAGTACCGATCCCGACCATCGATTTGTCAAACGCGTTGATCGCACCAGACCGGGCGCGATAGTTCTGGTCGGTTCCGAGCGGGGCTGGTTCGAGGGAGCGCGCAGGTGCATTGCCGGGCTTTTTCAATGGACGGGTGTCGTCAACGAGGGTCTGCTTAAGTTTCATTCTACCGATTTTACTCGTGTCGGTGAAGTTGTGCGTCATGCCGATGTGCTGGCGCAGGCCGACAAGCTGGGTCGTCAACTGGCCGGTGCGATTGAGAGGCTGCATGCCGAAAAATGAGCTGGAACAGTATTATCGAGCCCGGGCCGCCGAGTATGAACAGATTTATTACCGCGATCATCCCGGGCGGCGCGCCGAGCTTCGCGATCAGGGTAACCGCCTTCGCCGCTTGGTCTCCGGCAAAACCGTTCTGGAACTGGCTTGTGGTACGGGTTACTGGACTGAAGTTATGAGCCATGCCGCCGGGTCGATACGAGCGGTCGATTTGTCGGAGGAGATGCTGACCCAGGCCGCGACCAAAGACTACGGTTGCAAGGTATCTCTGGAGTCGGCGGACATGTTCTCGCATGATTTCGGTCCGGAGAAATATGACGTGGTGGCACTGGGATTCTGGTTTTCTCATCAGCCTCGCCAGGAATACGACCATCTCTTCGATCTGCTGGTTGCTCCTCTCAAAGCCGATGGTCTGATATGGATGGTCGATAATAATCCTCCGGCCGAAGGACCGAGCCCCAACCTGAGCGGCACCGACGAATATGGCAATAGCTATAAGAAACGCTACCTGAGCAACGGTCGGGAATTCGAGATCATGAAGAACTATTTTGATCCGGACAGCTTGCGGGAATGTTTCGTCGAGCGTTTTGATATTCAATCGCTGGATTTCGGGGAGTATTACTGGTCGGTGGTGTTATCGGTGCGCAAGGGGTGATGACGGAGGGTGTATCATTAAGGCAACTCGTTGTGCCACAAGCGACTGGACTTGCCGGGCGGTAACCGCACTTTGTCCCTTGCCAAAAGCAACCGATTTAATATATTAGATGGCTATGCCGCTGCCGATGAGAGGGCATAAGCGGCAGGAATAGTGATAACAGGACCGAAAACATAGAGGTAAAAGAAGTGAAATCCGGTATTCATCCGAAATATCAAGAGGTGACAATAACCTGTGCCTGCGGGGCCAAATATCCGACACGTTCGACACGCAAGTCGATTGCCGTGGAAATTTGCTCCAATTGTCACCCGTTTTTCACCGGCAAGCAGAAGCTGATTGATACGGCCGGTCGTGTCGAGAGATTCCGTCGTAAATACGGTTTGACCGACAAGAACGCAGAGAAGTAGGCGTATCCGCCATACCCAATACCGACCGCGGGCGGGAGCTTTTCGGGGCACTGCCGGCGGTCTTGCGTGTTGTACAATGAAAACAGAACACGCACCGTTCTCCTGAAGGAAACACAACCGAGGTCACCAATGCCCGATTTGAACGTAGGAGGCCAAGCCGTAATTGAGGGCGTAATGATGCGCTCGAAGGATAAGGTGGCTACGGCGGTTCGTATACCCAACGGGGAAATTCTCATCAAAACCGAGCCGTACGTGTCCTTCGTTAAAAAACACAAGCTTCTCAATATCCCGATAATCCGAGGTACCATCGTTTTCGTCGAGATGCTGCTCATCGGTATCAAGACGCTGAATTTTTCGGCCGAGGTGGCGGTTGAAGAAGCGGAAAAGGAAGAAGCCCACCGTAACGGGCAGGAACATGTCCCGCGCGAAAAGAAAGGAAACACCTGGTATCTTATCGCTACGGCGATAGTGGCGCTGGGCGCCGGGGTGCTTCTCTTTTTCTTTCTGCCGCTGGCCGTATCCGACCTGCTCAATATCGGGCGTGACGCCGTGGCTTTCAATCTTATCGCCGGAGCGATTCGCGTTACGCTGTTCGTGGCTTACGTGTGGGGGATATCCTGTTTCCGGGAGATGCGGCGGGTCTTCGAATATCACGGAGCGGAACACAAATCGATCTATACGTATGAATCCGGCGGCGATCTGACACCGGAGCGAGCGGTCGATTTTACCCGTCTGCATCCGCGTTGCGGGACATCATTTATCATAATCGTGGCCCTGCTGGCCATTTTTATTTACGCCATATCGGATTCGGTGTTCGCTTCTCTGACCGGGCATGCTCCCACGTTGTTGGTGCGTTTCGGTATTCATTTCTCGCTTCTGCCGCTGGTGGCGGGGACCTCGTATGAACTGCTCAAGCTGTCGGGCAAAACGCGTGACAACGCCATCACGCGGGCGCTTATCCAGCCCGGGCTCTGGCTGCAGCGAATTACCACCAAAGAACCGTCCCTGGATCAGCTTGAAGTTGCCATTGCCGCGCTTGAGGCGGCCGAAGGGCTGACCGATTCCAAACTCACTTCCAGGCGTACCGCCGTTTATTAGCTTCGCCCGTCTTATTCTTGCCCCGTCAGGGGAAGCCCCGTAATATTCGAATATCCGGAGAGACAAAGGTTACAACCATGTTGGAAATAGTAGAGAAAATAGAAGAACGACTTGAGGAACTCGATACCGCCCTGGCCGACCCGGCCAACCTGAGTGATCGCCAAAAGCTGATCGAACTCAATCGTGAACGCCGCCACATCGTGGAAATTCTTGAGGCCGGCCGGAAGTACCGGAAAATTGTCAACGGGGCCAGCGAAGCCCGGGAGATCATAAAGGCGGAAAGCGACGAAGAACTGATCGAGATGGCCCGCCAGGAACTCAAGGTGTGCGAAGACGAAATGGCCGACGCCGAACGCGAGTTCAAACTGAAGCTCCTGCCTCGCGATCCCAACGACGACAAATCGGCGGTGGTCGAAATACGAGCCGGCACGGGCGGCGAGGAAGCCAGCTTGTTCGCTGCCGATATCTTCCGCATGTACCAGCGCTACGCCGACCTCAGGAAGTGGAAGCTGGAGGTGCTCAACTCGAACGAGTCCGGTATGGGCGGGTTCAAAGAAATAGTATTCGAGTTGCAGGGCGACGGGGCCTACGGTACGATGAAGTATGAATCCGGCGTTCATCGGGTACAACGCGTACCTACGACCGAAACCCAGGGGCGGATTCATACCTCGGCGGTGACGGTGGCGGTGTTTCCGCAGGCGGAGGAAGTTGATATCGAAATCAAAGACAATGATCTTCGGGTCGATGTCTATCGTTCTTCCGGGCCGGGCGGGCAGTCGGTGAATACTACCGACTCGGCGGTGCGCATAACTCATATTCCCACCGGGCTGGTCGTTTCCTGTCAGGACGAGAAATCGCAGTTGAAAAACAAGGTGAAGGCGATGAAAGTCCTGCGGGCGCGCCTTTACGATAAGATGATGTCGGAGCAGATGGCCAAGATAGCGGCCGAGCGGCGTTCCATGGTTTCGACCGGTGACCGTTCGGCCAAAATTCGCACCTATAATTTCCCGCAATCGCGAGTGACCGACCACCGGATCGGTCTGACACTGTACCGGCTCAACGAGATTCTGGCCGGGGATGTCGACAGTGTGGTGGAACCGCTCAAACGACACGATCAGGAAGAACGTCTCCGGCTGGCCCATAACGGGGTCGATTCGGCGGGGAAATGATAACACGAGTTCGTGAATGCGCGACAATGTCGGGAGCGATCATGGACTGTGATGGCAGGATCGACCGTGTCTGATAACATATTGTTGCCGAAATACATTGCCGAACAGGCCCGACGCCTGGAAGAAGTCGGGATCGAGAGCGCCAAGGTTGAAATCGAGTGGATTCTCTGTCATGTGCTCGAGGTCGACCGGCTTAACCTCTATCTCAACGGTGCGACTCTGCTTTCCGAACAAGCCCTTGCGAGGTGCGAGGAAATAATCCGGCAACGGCTTACCCGTTACCCGCTGCAGTTTATTCTTCAGGAGTCGTGGTTTTACGGCCGGAAGTTCTTTGTTACCCCGGATGTTATGGCTCCCACCCCGGAAACCGAGCGTCTTTGTGAAAACGCCGTGAGGTTCATCCGGGTGTTTCATTCGGACAAGTCACGGGTTCTGGATGTCGGCACCGGGTCGGGGGTGATAGCGGTAACGGTTGCCGCCGAGAGCGAAAATGCCCGGGTCGTGGCGCTGGATATTTCGGCCGCGGCACTGGAGGTTGCGAGAAAAAACGCGCGTGATCTGGCCACGGCTGACCGGATTGAGTTTCGACAGTCCGATTTATTCTCGGCCGTGCGGGCGGATGAAAAATTCGATCTGATTTTATCCAATCCGCCGTATATCCGCGAGGGAGATTATGCCGGTTTGCCGCCGGAGGTGAAAGCCGACCCGAAAATTGCCATGACCGCCGGGACCGACGGACTGGATGTGGTGCGGCTGCTGGTTGCCGAGGCTCCGAATTTTCTTGCTCCGGGCGGACGGCTGATGTTCGAGATCGGGTACGATCAATCCGAACGGGTGGCCACGCTGACCGAAAGCGATCCGCGGTATATGTCAATGACGTTTATAAAGGACTACAACGATTACGACCGGGTTGTCGTTTTGGCTTGCGAGGAATAGCACGATGGGTGCAGAATCGTTGAAAGCGAAGCAGGACCGAGCCGCGAAAATTATCCGGCGGCTGCGCCGGCAATACCCCGAGGCCAAAACGTCGCTTGATTATGACACGGTCCATCAGTTGATGGTGGCTACTATCTTGTCGGCGCAGTGTACCGATGAGCGCGTTAACATGGTCACTCCGGGTTTGTTTAGGAAATACCCGGATGTCAGGGCGTTCGCCGACGCCGACCTGAAAGAACTGGAGCGGGATATATACACTACCGGTTTTTATGCCAACAAGGCCAAAGCCATCAAAAACTCCGCCCGTCATTTGGTTGAGCGATACGGCGGCGAGGTCCCTCGCACCCTGGACGAACTGGTCAAGCTGGCCGGGGTGGGGCGCAAGACCGCCTCGGTGATCTTGGGGGCCGGGTACGGTTTGGCCGAGGGGGTGGTAGTGGATACTCATGTCGGGCGAATCAGTCGCCTGCTGAAATTTACCGGAGAGAAAGACGCCGTCAAGACGGAGCGTGACCTGATGAAAATCCTGCCGCAAAAGGACTGGATCGGGTTTTCGCACCTGCTTATTTTTCACGGCCGGGCGGTTTGTAAGGCTCGCCGTCCGGATTGTGCGAATTGCGTTATCAACGATCTTTGCCCCAGCGCGTCGGTTTGAGTCTCGTTCAAAAAAAGGATTAACGAGAGTTTCTGCCGATACGTATATTGATGTCGGACATGCTCTATGTCATAGTCATACTGGCCATTCTGATCCTCGCTCTGCTGTTGCTCCGACTGCGGGTGCGTCTGGAACTGTCGTCTGAGCGTCGTCTCTTGTTCGTAGGCTTGGGGCGAAGTGGCCCGGAGTTTGAGTTGGGGCGCCAGCGCGGGCAGTTCAGGTTATTCGGCCTGAAAGTGCGTTCGTTCGTTACGGAGAAGAAAAGGCCAACCGTCGGGGAAAAGACAGCAGAGAAAAAGAAAGCCCAAAAGGCGCTCAAAACAGCCGGACAAACCAGGCCGAAGAAAAAACGGCCGTTTAAGGAGATTCTTCGGATTATTCCGCAGTGTTCGCAGGCGCTCTGGTTCTATTTCGTGGATCTTCTGAAGGCACTGATTGTGGAAGAGGCCGAAGGGGAATTATCCGGTGGTTTCGACTCACCCGATTTGACCGGCTGCATGTTCGGTTTTTATCAGGCGGCTTTGGGGGTGGTGCCCGGGATGGTCGGCCGGGTACGTTTCGTTCCCGACTGGACCGGGGCTTCGTTGGCCGGGTCGGCCCGATGTGTCGTGGCCCTTCCGCTCTACAGGCTGATTTCCGCAACGGTGATGCTGTTGTGGCGTTTACCGGTAATGAAGATTATTAAATTGGCGATAGGAGAAAGAGAAGGAGTCCAGGATGGAAAACAACGTAGTTGAGATTCTCCGGGGTGTAGTGGGCGAGCTGAAAGAGATGGCCCGCTCCGAAACAGTAGTCGGCGATCCGATAACGGTCGGCGAGCGGACCGTTATCCCGGTGGTCAAGATATCGGTCGGTTTTGGGGCCGGAGGCGGTCAGGGTCAGACTGACAAGGCCGAATCCGGTTTCGGCGGCGGCGGTGGCGGCGGGGCCAGAATAGAGCCTTCGGCTTTCATCATCATAGATAAAGACAAGATCAGGCTGCTGCCGACCAAAAGAGGTTCCTGGGAAGGGCTTATCGAAACCATACCCGATCTGGCCAAAAAACTGGGGAAATTGAAAGACAAGTTCAAATCCACGGCGGAAGAGGACAGCGACGAAAAGGCCGAGTCCGCTTCCGACGCTGAGTCCTGAGCCGGGGTCCCGGACAGCCCAGGCAAAAAAAGCTATCTATTCCCGCTCCCGGGCCGTTTTGGCCCGGGACACCTCAAGTGGGACACGGATCAATTCACAGTGTCATTGCGCTCAAGGGGCTCTGTTGATTCAGGGAACCCGCCGGTTGTTTTGTCGGTTATGGAAAGACAAAATAATCTCTTGTTTGGCAAGCGGTTAGGTGGTATACTTATGCGCTAAAAGGATGACGCTGTTCAGTTTTTGAACTTTTAGTCGATAAAATACAGGAGTCGTTTTGGACTGCATATTGATTTTGTTGATGGGCGGCAGCCCGGAAGGAGCCGGCGGTGGCGGTATGTTCACCCTGCTCTGGTTCGGCCTTATTTTCGTGGTTATGTATCTGCTGCTGATTCGCCCGCAACGCAAGAAACAAAAGGAGCACGACAGGCTTCTTAACGAGTTGAAGAAAGGTGACCGGGTGGTTACCAGCGGCGGCATGTTTGGGACAATTTTTGCGATCAACGATGAGAAGGGGACGATAATCATCCGCATCAACGAACAGACCAAGCTGGAGTTTCTCAAAAGTTCCATTGCCGGCCGTGTGGAGAAGTAGATTGCGAGTTTAGGAGTCATCGTGGCCAAGCGACCGATTGTCATATACGGTGACCCGGTATTGCGGGAAGTCTCCGAAGAAGTTGATCCAATTAGCCAGGAGACAAAAAATTTGGTGTCCGATTTGGCGGACACCCTCAAAAAGGCCAAGGGCCTGGGTTTAGCGGCCAACCAGATAGGGGTGGCTAAGCGCGTTTTTGTTATTGATCTCTCAGCGGTGGACATCGACGAATCTCTGACCGTATTCATCAATCCGGAAATCGTGGAAACAAGCGGCGAAAAAGTCCAGATGGAAGAAGGCTGCCTTTCGTTTCCGGATCTGTACCTGAAAATATCCCGCCCGGAGCGGGTGAAGGTACGGGCTACGGACCTTGACGGCAACCGGTTTGAAATGGAAGCAACCGGTATTGTTGCCCGAGCTGTTCAACATGAATACGATCATATCAACGGTAAGTTGTTCATCGACCGCGTTTCTCCGCTTACCCGGTCAATGATTAAAGGCCGACTGAGAAAGCTTGCGGCGGCTTCGTAGTTGCCGGGCTTCTTTCCCGATTGCCGTTTCCGTATAAGCCGGACGTTCGACTGGTCACGACCATGCGACCATGAATGTCGTTTTTATGGGCACGCCGGAGTTTGCCCGCGCAAATCTGGCCGCCCTCTGCAACAGTAATCATCGCGTTGTTGCGGTCGTTACCGGGGCTGATAAACCGGTCGGCCGTCGCCGCAGATTGAGTCCCACCGTCGTCAGGACCGAGGCCGAGAAGCACGGTTTACCGGTGTTGATGCCGGAGTCGCTAAAAATTCCGGCCCTGCGAGACCAGCTTTCGGCTTTTGAGGCCGATCTGTTCGTGGTGGCGGCGTTTCGAATTCTTCCCGAGAGTCTTTTCGCTCTTCCCCGGTTTGGCTCAATCAATGTTCATGCTTCGCTCTTGCCGAAATACCGGGGGGCGGCGCCGATAAACTGGGCTCTGATCAACGGTGAAACCGAAACCGGCCTGACGAGCTTCTATCTGAAGAAGAAAGTTGATACGGGTGACCTGATCCTGCAACAGAAGATCAGGATCGCCGATAACGATACATTTGATACACTTCATGCCCGACTCTGTGAACTGACCGGGCCGTTCCTGCTGAAGACGCTGGATCTCGTTGAGAAAGGGGAAGCAACCGCTATCGCTCAGAGCGATTCCGAAGCTACCGCTGCTCCCAAGATACATCCGGCCGAGGCCGAGATCGATTTTTCCCAACCGGCTTTTCGGGTACGCAATTTCGTAAGAGGTATGGCTACCCGGCCGGGGGCATATACGTACTTCCGCGGGAACAAACTCAAAGTACATGCCTGTGCGGTGGCGGAAGGTGTTTCCGTCGACCGACTCCCGTTGGGGGCGGTGGTCCCCGGTCAAAAGCGGCTGCTGGTACGGTGTGGCGAGGGTGTGCTGGAACTGCTGAAAGTGGTGCCGGCCGGCAGGAAAGAGATGGACGGGAGTTCGTTTGTCAATGGTTTCAGGCCGCAGGCGGGTGAAGTGTTGGCGAAAAGTGATGAGGGGGCTCAGGAGCAAAAGTGAAGAAAGAAATAGCAATCAACGCCACCGAGTATGAAACTCGCGTGGCCATTCTCGAGGATGACCATCTGGTCGAATTTCAGGTCGAGAGGGCCAGCAGTGATCGGATGGTGGGCGATATCTACAAGGGGAAGATCAAAACGGTGCTGCCCGGTATGCAGGCCGCCTTTGTCGATATCGGAATGGAACGGGCCGCGTATCTTCATTCGTCCGATATCGGCAAACTCGACAAGAGCCGATATGACTCGGACGATTACGAGGAAGAAGAGGCCCCGGCGGAGATTATCCGCAAAACCCGGCGAGCCGGAATCGAAACCGTTCTCAGAAGGGGACAGGAGATTCTGGTTCAGGTTATCAAGGAACCGATTTCCAACAAAGGACCGCGCGTCTCCTCGGAAATCTCGCTGGCGGGACGCTATCTGGTCTTAGTGCCCGATGACGACCATGTGCGCATTTCCAAACGAATCACCGACTGGGCCGAGAAGAAGCGACTTCGCAAGTTGCTGGCGACGATGCGTCCGGAGGGGTTCGGGATGATAATCCGCACCGAGGGCGAAGGTAAACAGGAGTCGGATTTTCGCGCCGATATAAAGCGGCTTCTGCGCCTTTGGGGAAAGCTGAAACGTCGCGCTGACCGCCTTCCGGCCCCCGCTCTGGTGCACAAAGAGGCCGAGATGATAATCTCGATGATTCGGGATGTATTTACCGACGACGTCAGCCGGGTGGTTGTGGATAATCGTGAAGATTACAAAAAAATCATCAGCTATGCGCGTCAGGTCTCGCCGCATCTGAAAAAACGAGTGGAGCTGTACCGGGGAGAGAGGCCGCTTTTTGATCTGTTCAATCTGGAACCGGAGATGGACAAAATGCTCTCCCGGAAGGTCTGGATCAAAAAGGGAGCCTACCTTGTTATCGATCAGACCGAGGCCATGGTTACGATTGACGTGAATACCGGTCGCTTCGTGGGGCGTCGGGACCAGGAAGACACGATTTTGCAGACCAATCTGGTGGCTGCCCGCGAGATAGCCCGCCAGATCCGTCTGCGCGACATGGGCGGGTTGATTGTCTGCGATTTCATCGATATGTATTCCCGCGAAAACCGTCGCCGATTGTACGAAGAATTCAAGAACGCTTTCCGCAACGACCGGGCTAAGCGGGGCATAAATCCGGTCACCGATTTCGGTTTGATCGAGCTTACACGGGAGCGGGTAAGGCCTTCGCATATGCAAACTCTGTCGGAACCGTGTCCTTATTGCGGCGGGATCGGCCGGATCATGTCCAAGGAAAATGTGGCCACCAAAATCGAGCGCTGGTTCGCCCGGGCCCGAGCCGACCGAAAATATACGGATTATCACTTAGTGCTGAGTCCCGATATGGCCGAGGTTATGACCGGTAACGGAAGCAGCCGAATCAAGCGTATCATGCGGGCATACAAGTTTCGGGTAAACGTGGTTCGGGATACCACCGTTATGCAATCCCAGTACCGTATATATAACGCCAAGGATAACAGCGATATTACGGCAATATACAACGTCTAAGATAGTGTGTGGCAAGCAGGAGAAGGCACGGCCGTGACAGCCGTGCCTTTTTTGTTTAACTGTCGCTGGTTTTTCAGGGAACGATGTACTATATTTTCTCTGTCATGAAACCGGAAAAGAACCTGGAAATCGAGATCAAGTTGCAGCTTGGCTCGTTTACCGACTATCTCAAACTCAATGGTCACCTGGGTTCTATGGAACAAGTCCAGCAGCATCGCAACGGCTTCTACGATACGGCTGATCGGGAGTTAAGCCGGAACGGCTGGGCGCTACGGGTGCGCAGTGAGAATGATCGGGGACTGGTGACAGTCAAGGGTGCGGCGACCCACTCCGGGGCGGCGGTAATTCGGCAGGAACTGGAGGCCGAGATAGAGCGCAGCGAAGCGGTCCGGATTCTCGGCGGGTATAGCGACGTTTTGGATATGGACGTCGAACCTGTTCGCTTTATCAAGCAGGAGTTTCCCGGTCGACAAATGGTCGCATTGCTGCAGTTCAACAACGACCGACAGTGCAAACGGTTCCGAATCGGCGACTACGACTACATGCTGGAGATCGACCGAACCGAGTTTACCGATGGCTCCGTTGACTACGAGCTTGAGGTCGAGTTACCTGATCCCGGTCAGATCGAAGTGGTCGAGGACGGTTTGCGCAAGATGTTCAGCTCGCTGGGCATACCGTTTGAAAGGCAGCACCGCAGTAAGTTTGAGAGAGCTCTGGAACGGGCCGGTCTGTTTAGCTCTTGACGGGGGCTGAAATCACCCCGCCGAATTCGAAGAGGTCGTGCCTGCCGGGCCGGTAATCGAACCGGTCCGCGCGTGCGCCGTACCTGTGAATTATGGCACGAATCAGGAGATCGAAAGGGGGAGGTGAAAGCTTGCCGGATGGGGCGGCTTTTTGAGTTATGTATCGTATGGGGAGACACGGATATTTCCTGTTGCTGGCAATTATCGGGGGACTGGCGCTTTCGGCGTCGGGGGCTACCCTGACTATTGAGCGCGGTTCCGATCTTCAGGCCGTGATCGATTTTGCTTCCGACGGCGATACGTTACTCTTGGGGGTCAAAGAGTTCGAGGCGCAGGCATCGGTATTTACCGACTCGCTGTGCGGCAATTGCGCTGATCCTCGCACGGAAGTGCAGGCCAGCCGCGGGTTTATAATCAGGGACAAGAATCTGGTTTTGATCGGATCGGATCGGGCCGGGACGGTGCTGATTACCAATGCCGGTTACGGGTTGTACATAGAGAACGCCGACGGTACGGTCGTCAGGAATATGACCATCACCGGTGGCCGACGTGACCGCGACGGTGCCGCTACCGATGCGGCAATAGTGGTGCGAGACTCGCGGGTGCTGATAGAGCAGGTTGATATTAGCGACAACTCCGACCGCTGTCGCGATACTACCGTGGTAGTCGGTATTGGCGGGGTTTGCGGCCGCGAAGGATCCGAAATTACACTTCGCGACTGTCATATAATCAATGGCAGTTGGGACGGTGTCGCCCTGTATCGGGGAGCCACGGCGTATATCTCCGACTGTCTGATTCAGAACGGTCGGGGAGCCGGGATAGGTGTTACCTGGGATGCCGTATGTATAGCGTATCGCAACGAGATTACGGAATTCTGGAAAGGGATCGGGTCGTTCGGGACATCTTCCGTGGTCGTGGCCAATAACCTGGTTCACGACAATCTCGGTTGGGGGATTATTGCTACCGGGCAGTCGACCATGAATGCCACCAACAACGTGGTATATCACAACGGTAACTGCGGAGTGGCCCCCTGGTCGAGCGAGAGCCGGGGTAGATTTATCAATAACATTATCAGTGAAAACGGCTGGCGTGAACAATGGGTCTGTCCGTGTGTGGGAGTCTGGAATTACGGCGACTGGGCCAAGTGGACTTTTCGCAATAACATCGTCTGGGGCAATGAAACGGGGGGGTACGAAGGTATTTGGGACCAGACGGGTATCAACGGTAACCTGGCGGTCGATCCCGGGTTTTCGGGCGATGGTGATTTCCATATGGGGGCCGATTCACCCGCTCGCCACGCGGGGGATTCGCTGATATATAATCGCGACGGTTCCCGTTCGCATATCGGTCTTTACGGCGGTCCTCAGGCCTGGTCAGATTAAAAATATAAAATTGAAAAGCTGTTTCGGTAAAAATTGCGCGCGTTCGGTCGATGCATACATTAACCGGAAAACCACGACGTTTTAATTAACCGAAAGGGGGATTTTGGTAATGAAGAAATTGGTTTGGCTTGCGATGATTCTGCTGCTTCTGGCCGTGGTAGTCGGTTGTGACGACGATGACGACGACGGCCTCAGTAGCGGAGATTTGAACGACCCCTCATTGAATTTGTTCATGGAAGAATTTGACGGTGTCGACGAGATGAACGGTAATATGCTCGCCATGATGCTGCAGTTTGTCGACAGTATCGGTAGTATGGAACCGGACCCCGCGATTCTGAAAGTTACTTCGCCGACTGATGGTACGATTGAATACCATGGTACTACCAAGTTTTGGGTGGTTACCACTCAGGAGGGTGACGACGAAGATACGTTCAATATAGTCGATTCTATCCAGTTCCGTCACGGGAGTGTGCCGGTGCAGTGGCCGAAAGATGATTCGCTCACCGAGGTCAGGAGCTATATGACGGTGACAACCACAGCCGGGAGTTCGGCCAGTGGTACAATTTATCAGAATCTGGTAGCCACGTTGCCGTATCCCAACGCCGATACGGTTACGTTTAACGGCAGCGGGGGGATAGACTATGTAACCTCGTATTGGGACGCCGATGGCACCGACACGACCTATTTCGCGATCGACAATGAAATAAGTCTGTCGGTAACCAACCTCACCTACGATGTTGACAACATGTGGAATGAGAGTGATGACGGGGAGGAGCTTGCCTGCCCGAGTTCCGGGGCTCTGATCTATACGGGGGATATTGATATCGAGGCCACGGGAGCGACCACGGGACATGTCACCGGTACGTGGAAGGTGACCGAGGTATTCTCCGATGGACAGGTTACGTTCACGGTGGAGCACGGGAATCAATACTGGACGGTGACCGAAGATTGCGATTAATCGGGGCATATTTGACCCGTGAGGAAGGAGGCTCTGGCGGGCCTCCTTTTTTCATTGACTAAAGCGGATCAGGCAATAGCTTTCGGGTGGGCCGGATCCGGCGTTTGAGTGATCGGAGGAGTGGCTGAGAGGTCGAAAGCGGCGGTCTTGAAAACCGTTGTACCGCAAGGTACCGTGGGTTCGAATCCTACCTCCTCCGCTTTATTGGTATATTCCGGGGACATCCTTTACAGTTTGATTTATTACCGGGCAATCCCCTGTTATTTTCAAAATTATGGTGGTACGGTCATGTGACCGGTTGGTGTGGCTTGTCTTGACCTTGAAATCCGGCTATTCTATTCATAAATTTGGAATGAATAAACCACACGGTAGCTGGGCGTGATTCCATCGTTAGGAGGGTAAATGCGAAACATTACAAGATTTTCGGTAATCCTGTCCGTCGTTATTGGCTGGGGGGCACTTCTAACTTTGGTGATTTCATGTTCGGGAGGCGGAATCGATAACGAATCCGCCCGCCACGCCGTCGAAAATCTGCTGAAGCAACAAGATGTAAATGCGGCTCTGGTTGCATGGGGAGGGTTGGAAGAGGATTCGGAGTCGCCTGAAAGTAAACGAGCTTCAGCAAAAATAAAATGGGGATCTGCAGAGTTTGACGGCGTCTTCATATTTGGTCACACCGCTAATCATGGCTGGGCGGTGATTGGTTCGGAGTTTCCCGGTCTGGCTTACGGACAGATGAAGCATGGTGACCTTTACCCCTTAAAAGGATTCCCAGCCCCCAAAGAAAAAGAAGATGAATCTCCGTTGATCGGAGTTTGGCACGTTTACGAACAATTCTATGAACGCGACGTGTTTTATCACTTCCAAAAGAATAATCTCTATGAATCGTGGGTTATAAAGAACGGGTGTGTCAGTCGGGAAAAAGGAAACTGGACGTTAAACAAAAACTGGTTGAACCTGACAATGGGAGAAGTTTCCACCGGCTTGCGAGTTAAGTCCCGTAATGGTAGTGTCAGTGTACGGAATGCGGCGGCAAAGGTGGAAAAGGAACAACTCTGGCAACGAGTTGAACCGGAAAGTCTTCATACACGACTGCGGTCAATTGATTCTACTCGGAATGTTCTGAATACGGCACTTTCATCCGGTCAGATTCCTCTTTTCAACCCTACCGGACACAAGGTTAAATGGGAAAAAGGTCCCATAATACCGTACCCAAAGGATTTTCTGACTTGCGATTTATTGAACCGGATAAACCATGCACTTGATTCATTGCTTGATGACATCGTTCCATTTGACAGTTTCTTGACGAGTCAGGAGAATTTTGAAAGATATGACTCTACCGTAGCCGAGTGGGAGGAGGGCTTCCTGGCATTCATAAAGAGTAATGATCCTTTGGTTCGTTTGTTAGTGATAGATGAAAGCAATCAAGACGAGTTCTTTAAGTCCGCTTCCGAAAAGTTTGAAGAGTTAATCTGCCGAAAATATCTGAATAGCACCGACACCCCTTGCCGTGTAGCGAGTGTGCGTGTAACAAAATTCGAACGATATTACGCCGACAAAGAACTGGTAAAGGTTGAGGGTTTCCCTGAATTTCACTTGTCTGCCGAGGAAGCCCGCCGGTTGCATGACATGGATGCAAATTCGGTCCTTGTAAACGTATACGAGATCCAGCCTGTTTTGGTGTATTATCGCAATCATCCCAAAATAAAAGAGAGCGGATCGTATCATCCGAAAGCTCGCTCCACCCAAGATTGGGCAATTCAGATGTGGAAGTTCGAAAAATCCGACCAGGCTGACATTTATGGCCTTAATCACTCTTCGACGGGTCAGGATGAGAGCCGGGTGTATACTGTTCCTTTAGTCCGGATGAATTGCAGCAGTGATATCAACGTACACCTCAAATTACGAAAGGTGCTGCGTTTTAGTATCCCGAGTGAGGTTACAGTGTACTTTTAGTAATTGATCGTGTAAACTTCCCCGAGCCGTGGACTGTTTCACAGATCCTCCGGGGTACGATATGCCCAAAAGCCCTGTTTTGAAACGGTCTGTTACATAGGGGAAGCTTACGGAATGGCTGTTGAATGAGTTGGTTGACTGTAGTCTGTCTTGCCGTCGGTTTGGGAATGGATGCGTTTGCTGTTTCGCTCGGTGTGTCTGCCTCCGGCCAGAGACTGTCGCCCAGAGCGCGGTTTCGGCTGCCTTTTCATTTCGGTCTGTTTCAGTTTCTGATGCCGATAGTCGGCTGGATGCTCGGGACGACGGTCGACCAGTACGTTAAAGACTTCGATCACTGGGTTGCTTTTGGCCTGCTGGCTCTCATCGGGGGCAAGATGATCAAGGAGTCGTTTGACCGTCCGTCGGAAACCACCTCCACAACCGATCCGACCCGGGGCTGGATGTTGCTCGCCTTGTCTGTCGCCACCAGTATAGACGCACTTGCCGTCGGCCTCAGTATGTCTTTCCTGCGGGTCGAGGTTCTGGGACCGAGCATTGTGATCGGTCTGGTGGCCGGTGTTATGACACTGACCGGGATGCATCTGGGCCGCCGTTTGGGCGAGCGCTTCGGCCGGCGGATGGGCTGCGCGGGAGGGCTTGTGCTGCTGGCCATCGGTGTGAAAATCGTAATAGAACACGTCTGCTGAGTCTTGGATTTCAGGATTGGCCGGAAGTGTCTTAAAAATGCAATCGGGAGCAATGTCTTGTGAAAAGTAATGTCGATCAACTTCACCATGAAGCACTCGTCGCCGACATGCACTGTGACACCGTGCTAATGATGCGGCGCGGTCTGGATCTGTCGCGATACAACAGCGTCGGTCATGTGGATATTCCTCGCCTGATCAAAGGCGGCATTAACCTTCAGATTTTCGCCTGCTGTCTTGATCCCCGAACGCCGAAGGGGAAGCGATTTGAGCGAGTCGAGCAGCTTCTTCAGACGGTCCGTAGCGAGATTACCCGCAATGGTGACAGAATCGCCCTTGCCGGTAATGCCGCCGAGGCAAAACGGATAATCCAAAGCGGACGTATCGCCGTTGTTCTGGCTGTCGAAAATGGTATGGCGATAGAGAATGACCTCGGGAATCTCGAGCGATTGCACGCCCTCGGGGTGCGCTATATGACACTCACACACACTTCTTCGCACGAATGGTGTATCTCCTGCGAGGACAACGAACCGGCGTTCGACGGTCTGACCGATTTCGGACGGGAGGTTATCGCCGAGATGAATAGGCTGGGGATTATGGTCGATGTTTCGCATATCTCCGTGCGGGCGTTCGAAGAAGTCGTCAGGGCCTCAAAGCAACCGGTGATTGCGTCGCACTCCTGTGCTCTGGCTATATGTTCGCACCAGCGCAATCTGTCCGATGAGCAGCTTCGCGCTCTGGCCGATAACGGCGGTATGACCGGGATCAATTTCTGTGGCGATTTTCTCTCGGAGGACTGTCGCCGGCGGTCCGAGGAATTTCTCGGGGAACATGTCAAAGAGGCCTGGGATATGTCGTCGCTCTATATGTCCGAAGATGACGGTGAAGTATACGAGCGAAAAATGGCCGAGTATGCCCCCGTACTCAAGGGCTGGGAAAAGGCCATCGCCGAGGTGCGACCGTCGGTCGGCACGGTGGTCGATCATATCGATCATGTGGTCGATCTTATCGGGGCCGACCATGTCGGTCTGGGTTCTGATTTCGACGGCATTACCTTCACGCCGCAGGGGCTGGCCGATTGTTCGGAGATACCGAATATCACACGCGAATTGATTGTGCGCGGCTATTCGGAGAACGACATAAAGAAAATTCTGGGCGGGAATTTCATCCGCGTTTTCGAGCAGGTCTGCGGTCGTTAGATTCGGGCCGGGGGAAAACCGGCAATTGATTGTTGTTGCATCCGACCGTGGAATGTATCATTAAACCTTCGGTATCCTTCGGATAGATCTTACGGGAATATGCGCAGCAGTTGGAGACGAAGACCACGGCAGCCGGATTTCGACGGTCCCGAACCGACCGGAAGTCCTTTCAGCCGGCTCTATAATTACGCCTCGGCCCGGACCACATCGCTGGTCCAGAGTGTGATGACCACCGAGCATCTGTTCATGATTGTTCTGGCCATCATCATCGGTACGCTGGGCGGTTTCGGAGCGGTGGGGATACGGGCTCTGATTCGGGAGATATCGGCGCTGTGTTATCCGGGCGGGGGAAGCCTGCTCGCCAACATGGCCGCCGCTCCCTGGTATCAGAAGATGCTCGTGCCGGCTCTGGGGGGTCTCATTGTCGGTCCGATCATCTATCTGTTCGCGCCGGAGGCCAAAGGCACCGGTGTGCCGGAGGTAATGCAGGCTGTTCTGGTCAAGGGGGGCAACATCCGACCGCGTGTTGCTTTTCTCAAGACGCTCGTGTCCACTATCACGATCGGTACGGGCGGTTCCGTGGGTCGGGAAGGTCCTATTATTCAGATCGGTTCCAGTCTCGGTTCGCTTGTCGGCCAGTTTTTTCAGATATCCTCCCGACGCATGAAGACCCTGGTTGGTTGTGGTGCGGCCGCCGGTATTGCCGCCGCCTTTAATGCCCCGATTGCCGGAGCTTTGTTCGCTGTCGAGATTATCCTGATGGACTACGCCGTGGCTCAATTTTCTCCTATCGTCATATCGTCGGTGATGGCCACCGTTATTTCGCACGCTTTCGAAGGCGATTTTCCGGCTATCGAGGTAATCGGCGATCATGCTCTGCACAGTGTTTGGGAAGTTGATTTCTATCTCGTTTTCGGAATCCTCTGCGGTGTGGTTTCGTTCATTTTTATCAAGGTTCTGTATTCCATGACTGACGTGTGGGAGAAGAGAGTCCCTTTGCCGCCGTACTGGAAAGCGACATTGGGCGGCGTGAGTATTGGTCTTATTGCGCTTTTCTTTCCCCAGATCATGGGTGTGGGTTATGATACGGTCAACCTGGCGGTCAACGAGAACAGCATGCCATACATGGGGCTTGGGGCCGACTGGGTCAACGCGTTGCTGGGAAACGAGACCTTCTGGATCATGGCCCTGGTTTTGGTTTTCGTGAAGATTTTCGCTACGTCGATGACGCTCGGGTCCGGTGGCTCGGGAGGTATTTTCGCTCCGTCCCTGTTTATCGGTGCGGTGTTCGGGGCTTTCTTTGGCTATTTCGCCCATCTTCTCTTTCCGGGAATAACGGCTTCGCCGGGCACCTATGCTTTGATCGGCATGGGCGGGCTGGTCGCCGGAACCACGCGGGCACCTATTACGGCTATCCTGACGATATTCGAACTCACCAAGGAAACGTCGATTATTCTCCCGCTCATGCTTACCTGCATTATTGGCACTATAGTGTGTTCCAAATTCTCGCGGGAATCCATTTACACGCTTAAGTTGATTCTGCGAAATATCAATGTGCGTGGTCATGCCGAAGTCAACGTGATGAAGAGCCTGCTGGTGAAAGATCTGTGTTCGAAGGAATTCCGAAGTATCGCCGAGAATCGGAATTTCGATGACATCGTGAACAATATCATTTCCGGCGGGCAGCCGTACGTGTTTGTGCATCACGTTCGTACCGGCAACCTCATGGGAGTGATTTCGATTAACGATATCAGGAACGTTATTTTTCATAAGGACGCTCTCCGCAACGTATGCATCGCCGGGGATATTGCTTTCAGGAAAATCCGGCGGGTGGAACTGGACGATAACTGCCGCGTGGCTTTGAAGCGCATGAAGCAGAGCGGTTACGATTGTCTTCCGGTGGTCGACTCGCACGATGAGAACAAACAAATAGGGGTGATCTGGCTACAGGATATCGTTGCCGCCTACGACGAGGAAATCGAACATATCGACATCACGTCGGGTCTGGCCGACAAGATAGCCATGAGCAACCTCGAAAGCGACATCCGTTTTCTCGAAGGATACGTGATAACGGAACTGCCCGTTCCGCACAGTTTTGTCGGTCGGTCAATCAAGGAACTCCAGATAAGAACCAGATACGGCGTGGATATTCTGTCGATCAAGGGGGCATCGAAGCACGGACACGTTATCGAAGCTATTCCGCGCGCCGACTACACGTTCGGTCCCACCGATGTGCTGGTCGTGGCCGGGAAGGCCGACAGTATCAGCCAGTTGAAAATCATCGAATAAAACACCGGGCCGTAAGTCCACGAACTGATCGGCGGTATCGGGCCCGCCGCCTGATAGGCGAGCGGTTTTTTTGTCGGTCGCCGGTTAAGAGTGATACGAAAAAGCGGTTTAGTGGTTAATGTTATCCGCATTTACCTGTCCGGGGAATGATTCTGTCTTGTCTCATGTTTCAAATGTGATTGCGACAAACAAAACCGTTGAGACCATGTTTATTACCAATAAAGTCGTGCGTTCGAGAAATTAATCTTGACATCGATAACCCCTGGTTCTAATTTCGAATGGGAAGGGTTGTGAAGATCTCCATCTTTTTGAGCAAAAAGAAGCTATACAAATCGATAACCCCGGTTGCCGGTGACTTCTAAGGCTGCCGAGCCGGTTGAATTACAGGCCTGATACCGTTCGCATTCCATGGTATGGTCGCCAAGCGCGTATGTTCGCGGCGTGCATCACGGCGGGTACCGGAAAGCCGACGAATGACGAAGAGGAGGTGATAAAGCGCCAATTGAGATTGCGTTTTTTCTCTGGTTAGTTGTTTAACGAATCACAAAACACAATGGGAGGAAATCAATGAATAGGATGTTCGTGAGAACCGGCTTTGCTCTTATGTTGCTCGGTATCATGCTCGTCGGGGTGGCTCACGCCGATTTGACGCCGGGTGAAATATCGGCTACCCTGTATCCGGGGGAGTCGGTTACGGAAGCCAAGGCGGTGGATATGCCGGCGGTTATTCCCAAGGCCGATATTATCTTCTCGTTTGACCTCACCGGGAGCATGGGAGGTACCATCAATACCGCAAAAGCCGAAGCGATTAACATCATGAATAACCTTGATGCGCTTATTGGCGATGCTCGCTACGCGGTGGCCTCGTATATGGATTACCCCGGCTCTTATAGCTCGTGTGAATATTCGGGTCTCTACGGTGACGCGTCGTATGGGGACTATGCTTACAACCTGGATTTGCCCATGTCTGCGGACAGACCGAATATCGCCGCTGCGATTAACAGCTTGTCACTGGGTTACGGCGGTGACGGTCCCCAGGACTATGAACGTGTGATGTATGAGAGCTATGCCGACCCGAGTATCGGCTACCGGGTTGGCTCCAAAAAAATCCTGCTCAATTTCGGAGACAATGTGCCGCATGATTGTGATCTCAACGAGGGAGTCACGAGCGGTACGTGGACGACCGGCAGTGACCCGGGACGTGACGAGGTCATGGGAACGGCCGACGATCTTGATCTTAACGACGTTCTGGCCGGGATGGCCGCCAGCGATATTACGTTGCTCGAAGTTCATGCCAACAACTACTACCAGGCGTATTGGGATTACTGGTGTGGAATAACCGGCGGGGCCATGTATGTGCTGGGGTCGTCCAGTGACGTTCCGGTAGCTATTCAGGAACTCGTCGAAGGGGAAGCGACCTACCTGTCATCGCTCACCCTGGAGGTCATCACGCCCGGTTATGAGGCCTGGCTTTCTTCGGTTGTACCGGCCGAATACACTGATATTGCCCTGCCCGCCGACCGGGGATTCGATATTGTTATCACCGTTCCGGGCGATGCCGAGCCGGGGGTACATGTCTTTGAGATAGCGGCGATAGGCGATGGAGCCTCTTACGGTGAACAACTGGTAACGATTACGGTGCCCGGAGGCGAGGGAGACGTTTTCGGAAAGGTCGTCGGGCCTTGCATGAATATCGAAGGGGCGATAGTGGATCTTTACCAGGGGACTTCCCTCGTGGGAACGGAGACGACCGACGCCATGGGCGATTACCGTTTCGAGGATGTCCCGGCGGGCGACTATACGGTTGAACTTCAGGTTCCGCTCGGATTCATCCCCGCCAGCGATCCGGGGGTGCCGATAACGGTAGTCGGGTCGGATGTCGAAGTCAACTTTGCGCTTGACGTCGTGGATGTCGGCAAGCGTCGCAACGTCTGGTGGTGGAAATATCAGGTGGCCGCTCTGCGCGGTGACGTGGACCGGACGCCGGAGGTGACGGTTGAGGAAATCAACGACTATTGTCAATTGATCTTCGATCATTATTATAATCGCCCCGACGAACATGCCATGTGCATCGAATGGGTGACCTTTGTCGGAGATCCGGCCGGACCGCTGACATTTGACGATGTGGCCTATTTCTTCTGGGATTATCCCGACCCGGATATGACCTTCCGTTACGAGGCCTACCTGCTGGCCCACCTGTTCAACATCGTTTCAGGTCGTATGGGTCAATGGGAGGTCGTTTCGGCCGACGGAGCCACGGCCAGTCAGGCTATATACTACTTGACCTCGATATACGACAGCGGTGATCGAGCGGATCTTCAAACGGCTTTCTACAACTCTCGCCGGATTCATCTCAACCAGATGATACCGGCCGGCATTATCCCGGCGGGTGTGCCCAATATCATGTACAAGCCGGGCGATGAGGAACTTCTGCCGCAGCAGTTCACGCTGGAGCAGAATTACCCCAATCCGTTTAACCCGGTTACCGAGATTGCCTTTACGCTGCCCAGTGCTACGGAAGTCACGCTTAGCGTGTACAACATCACCGGTCAGCGCGTTGCGACCCTGATCAATGGTGTGATGGACGCCGGTCCGCACACTGTTGCCTGGGATGCCGAGGGTTTTGCCAGCGGTATATATCTGTATCGTCTGGAAGCCGGTGATATGATGCAAACAAAGAAGATGGTTCTGCTCAAATAACGGCGGAACATTCGTAGCGTTTGTCTGACAAGGGACGGAGCAGTGGCTCCGTCCTTTTTTTGTGCGATCATCCGAACGGGAGATAATCGAAGCGGAAGATATTCTTTGCCCGGCGTTTCGGATTTGGTTACTATTGCCAGCGATGGATCTTTTGGGAACACCGATACAGTTAGCTTCAGGATGCCTGTGATGTTGTCCCGGCTTGGTCAATTGCGACGGGATCACCCTCTTCTGTGCGTGATGTTGATTGCCATCGCCCTGAGAGCTGTCGCGGTCGTTTTTTCCCGTGGGTTCATGGCCTCCGATGATCACTACGAAACGGTTAGTGTAGCATATTACTGGCTTCAGCACGGTTTCTTTTCTGATCAGGGGTGGTTGCTGTGGCACAAGGCCGCCGAGGCCATTATTGCCCGTTTCCCGCTGTATACTTTTTCGTTGTATGTTGTGATGAAGGGCTATCTGATCGCCGGGATAGACGATTTGGATACGATGATGTACGGTATCCGGATCGTTCATGCCGGTCTTTCGTTGATATCGGTCTACTGTGTGTACCGGATCGTGGCGCTTGTCACGAAGTCACGCGACTGGGCTTTTGCCGCCGGGCTGATCATGGCCGCCCAGTTCGCTATGCCTTTCCTGGCGGTGCGGACTCTGATCGAGGTCGTAAGCGGACATTTCTGGATGCTGGCCCTGCTCTTTTTGTACAAATATCGACCTCACGGCGAAGACCGCTGGCTGCTTCTGGCCGGTTTGGTCACCGGTCTGGCATGGATGATTCGTTTCGAGATAGCTTTTGCCGCCGTGGCGGTGCCGTTTGTGCTCTGGTACGAATATCGCCGGTTGCGACCGGCTGTGTTGTATACGGCCGCCGTCTTTTTCATGCTGCTGATATCAGGGGTGGTTGACTATTATGTAATCGGGCAGTTTGCAGGTTCTACTATCAGTCATATCAAACAGGTTATCACCGAACCCCCGCCCTATCGCACCAGTTTTCTGTTGTATCCGGCCGTATTGTTGGGGTTCCTTTTGCCGCCTGTGTCACTGATCGGATTTTACCTGTGCGGATTCAAATCGTTCTGGCGACAGCACCGGGTGTTGTTTTTCAGTTCGCTTGTTTTTGTGGTCGCTCATATGTTGTCGGCCAGTCGTCAGGAGCGATACATGCTTCCGATCATCCCGCCCCTGGTGGTTCTTCTTACGCTGGCGGTGTGGTATCACTTCCAGCACCGGGGTTTCTTTCAGCGTCATCGACGTCTGTTTAATTCCGTGCTGGGTGTTGCGGTAGTGATAAATATGATTCTGCTGGTGCCCCTTACGGTCAATTACGGTAAGCGAGGGGTGGTCGAACCGCTGGTTAGGATAGAGAAAATCGCCGTCGAGCCCGGCTGCGGGGTGGTGTTTGTCACTCCGGAAGAAGGGCGCATATTTCCGGATCAATACGGTGGGTTTCAACCCCTGAGGCGAGGCTATATTCAATGTTGGGGAGATATGTCCCGGCAGGCTGACATCAATCGACAGAAACCGTTTGACTTTTTTATTCTGTATCCTCCCGAAAGAACCGATCTGCCCCGGTATATCGATTCGCTGGAAACACATTTCGGCCCGCTTGATGAGGTCTGTCGTATCGGAGCGTCACCGCTGGAGTGGGTGCTTCATTTCGTGAATCCAAGGTACAATAAACGCAATGAAGCCTGGTTGTTTCGACGTTCCGTTCAGCCGAACGCCGATATCGATCCGGCTGACCCCGTCGGGGCCGTGGTCTCCGACAATTGAGCCGCTCTCCGGCACTTTGTTTTATCCGGCGACTTTCTTTTCTGAATCATTCAGGCTATCTTCTTGTCAAATGGATGAAAGAGAATTGATCGCGAAAGCCCGGGCCGGCGATTTCGATGCTTTCATGGCGCTGGTCAATGCCCACAAGGGGAAAGTCTATGCCATGGTGCATCGTCTGGCCGGGAACAGGCAGGACACGGAAGATATCATGCAGGAAACGTTTCTGAAAGCTATCGACAAAATCGACCAGTTTCGTGCCGAAGCTTCTTTCGGGACCTGGCTGTATACGATAGCTCTCAATCTTTCCCGGGCGCAGTTCGCCAAAAAGAAACAAGCCGAGCTAAAGCCCTTTGAGGAGTACCTTCCGCACGGGACCCCCGGTCACAGTCATGAGACCATTGATCTGTTCGACTGGCATGATCCGCATCAGATTCTGGAGGCGGAACAGCTCAGAGATCTTATCGATAAGGCAATCGGGGAATTACCTTACAAATATCGGGAGGCGTTTCTTCTGCGCTACGTGGAGGAATTATCGGTGAAGGAAATTGCCCGGCTGACCGGTCAGTCGGAGGCCTCGGCCAAGTCGCGGATTCTCAGAGCCCGACTGGCCCTCCGTGACGAATTGTCAGATATGTTTGAGGATGAATATGGGTCGCGAGTGTCCTGATTACATTAATAGTCTTAATGAATATCTCGACGGCGGGATATCGCCGGAAATGTGCGCCGAAATCGAGGCTCACCTCGGCCAGTGTCGCAATTGCCGTATTATGGTCGATACGATGAAACAGACGGTCAAGCTGTGTCGTGAGGGTCGGGAAGAAGCCCTTCCACCGGTCCTTGAAGCCAAACTCACCGCCCTGCTTCGGCGCCGCTGGAGCGAGAAATTCGGTAAGAAGTAGTCACGGCTGAAATCGAAGATATAGACAGTGTCATAGTCGATGATATCATGGTACCCTCGACGGTCGACGACATCAGCAAGGCGGCGGCGGTGTTATGGTGGCTTGGTTCCTGCCGATCACGCTCCCCTTACAATCTAACGGATTATGTATTAGACAGTTACGGCAGTCCGACAAGATGCCGAGCCCTGCTTGAGGAATCAGGCTGGCAACCGATATATGGAGAACGAGCCTTTACACCTGCTTCTGGATGCAGAGCCGAATACGGCGGGGGTAAAATAATCACGAAGAAAATGCGGGAATCTCTTGACAAATCGGGAAAAAGTTATATGTATGTGCAACAATCGTATGTGCAGTTCGTATAACGCGGGAGATGAACGAGTGGGTTGGGATATGGAAAGCAAACATGACATTATCAGTGAAGTCGGCAGGACATGGTTCGCATGCAAGAAGTTCGCCCGCAGACTGTTGGTCGAGAAGAACTATGACCTGACTTTTGAACAACTCATACTTATTTTCTCTCTGGGGATGCAGGAAGGGGCGCGTATAGGCGAGCTGGCCGAGATATCCGAACGTGACAAGACTACAACTTCAAGAATGATAGACGGTTTAGAGAAAAAAGGGCTGGTCATCAAGGTCCCTGACAAGGCCGACAGCAGACAGAAGCTGGTTTATCTTACTCGTTCCGCCAAAGAGCGTCTGGAGGAGCTGAAAAAGTTCAAGAAAGAGTTTGAAGCGAAAGCGTTCAGAGCCGTGAGCTCGGGGGAGATGGCTGTGGCCGCCGATCTGCTGCACAAAATCGCCAGTAATATTGAACTCGAATGAGGTCATAACAATATAATTGCATATACATGTAATATAAATACAACACAGGCTCAATAAAGGAAGACAGAGATGAAGAGCACCCTCAATATCCTGATACTATTAACCCTTCTGTTGATAGCAGTGGCTGGCTGTGGTGATCAGGCTGAGACAAAAAACATGGAACAGATATACGAGGAAGAAGGCGTGCCGGTCAGGACGGTGGTTGTCGAGCCGACCGTTTTCTCCAAGTACCTGGAATATGATGCCGTGCTTACCGGTATTCGGGAATCCTCCGCTTATGCTATGGTGGACGACAAGGTTAGCCATATTAACTACAATGTCGGGGATTATGTTGAGAAAGACTCGATTGTTCTTTCTTTCCCCACGGATAACCCTTCGGCTCGCTACGATCAGGCCAAAGTTGCTTATGAGAACGCGGAGGCCACTTTCTCTCGAATGAAAAGCTATTACGAAACGGGAGGCTTGTCGCGGCAGGATTTCGAAAACGCCGAGGCCTCTTATGAAGTCGCCAAAGCCGACTGGGAAGCGGTTCGGCAGTCGGTAATGGTTAAAGCGCCGATCAGCGGAATCCTGACACGGGTGAATTATCGGGAGTCGGACAATGTTCAGAAAGACGCCGAACTCTTCGCGATTGCCCGCATTGATCGACTGAAAGCGAAAATCTGGATTTCGGAGAATGACATCCGGGCTTTCAAACCGGGCCTTGGCGCTACCGCTCAATGGGGTGGCATTGAACTCCAGGGAGAAGTGGTCCAGGTTGATATGTCGATGAATCAGGAACATCAGGCTTTCGGGGCGGTCGTGGAGTTTGCCAATCCGGATTTGAACGTGAAGTGCGGAGTGACGGCCGACGTAAGGGTGGAAGTATCACGAGAGCCCGACAAAATTGTGATCGAGCGTAAGAACGTAACAAAAGAAGGAAGTGATTATTACGTTTACGTGGCCGAGGGTGACCTGGCCCGCCGCAAAATAGTCGGGCTGGGGGAAAACTCCGGGATACAGGTGGAAGTTACCAGTGGTCTGTCGTTCGGAGAGAAACTGATCACCGAGGGTCAGATGCACCTTGATGACGGGGTGAAGATCCGCGTTATCGCCGATCAGGCGAACGTGGTGGTACAGTAACCTGTCCGGAAGATGCGCTGTACCGGAGATTCATAACTATTGCGGAACCATTAGAAGGATAAGCTGATGTTTCTTTCCGACTTATCAATAAAGCGGCCGATCATGATGAGCATGTTCCTGATCGTCTTTCTGCTGTTCGGCGGATTGGCCTTCTTCAGCATGCCGCTCGATTTGATGTCCGACATCGATATTCCCTATGTGGCCGTGCAGACGGAGTATGCCGGAGCGGGGCCGAAGGAAATCGAGACCCAGATAACCAAAAAGATAGAAGATGCGGTTTCATCGGTAAGTAAAATCGATCAGATGATGTCGTACTCGATGGAAGGCTATTCCTTCGTCATTCTCAAGTTCGAGATGGACAAGGACGTGAATATCGCCAACCAGGAAGTCAAGGATAAGGTCGACGCGATTGTCAGTGATCTTCCCGACGATGCCGAACTGCCGACCATTGACAAGATCGATTTGCAGGAGTTTTCCATTATCGATCTGGTGCTGTCCGGCGATCTGCCCACCACCGAGTTGTGGGACATCGCCGATAAACAGCTCAAGGATCGTTTCTCGCAAATCGATGGGGTGGCCCGGGCTGAGGTCACCGGCGGGCAGGAGCGCGAGATTCAGATTGTTTTGAATGACCGGGCGGTTTTTCAAAACACGATTTCGTTGCAGCAACTGGCCTCTATTGTCGGGGCACACAACCTCGATATGCCGGGCGGGCATTTTGAAGCCGGGAGCCAGGAATACACCGTACGCCTGACCGGTGAATTCGAAAGCGTGGAAGATATGGCCGATTTCGAGGTCCCCACCTCCCGAGGCAACAAGCCCCTGAAAGATATCGCAACGGTTATCGACGCCGGGGCCGAGGTCAGGGAACGGACCTCTTATTTCAATAACGTCACCAAGGTGGGTAACCCCGACGTGGTGGTGCTCGGCATCGTCAAAACATCCGAAGGGAACACGGTCGAAATAGCCGAGGCGGTACGGGACCTGATTCCTGAAATCGAGGCAAGTCTTCCGCCCGGTTGCGATATTGAAATCGTCACGGACAAATCGACGTTTATAGATAACACGGTCAATGATACCATTACGAATATCATTCTGGGAATTATTCTGACCGGTCTGGTACTTTTCATTTTCCTTCATGATATCAGGTCGACTATCATCGTCGCGCTGGCCATGCCGATGTCGATCCTCTCGGCTTTTATGCTGATGAACATGATGGACTATACCAAAAACGTTATCACCCTCATGGCCTTGTCTACGGCGGTCGGGATTCTGGTCACCAACGCGGTGATTGTTTTGGAGAATATCTTCCGGCACAAACAAATGGGCAAGAACAGGAAAGAAGCCGCGGCTGTCGGTACTTCCGAAGTGGTCGTGGCGGTGCTGGCCTCCACTGCGACCAATATCGCCGTCTTCCTGCCGGTGGCCAATATGTCGGGTGTTCTCGGGCAGATATTCAGGGAGTTTGCCCTGACCGTTACATTCGCGACCATTTTTTCGCTGCTCGTATCGTTTACCCTTACGCCTATGCTGGCGTCGCTCATTCTTCCCGAAAACGGGAACGGCAAGCGCAAAAAGCGGGGTAGTATTGCCACATGGTACGATGAACTGGATGAAAAAGTCAGAAAGGGATATCGCAACTGGCTGTCTAAGATTATTAAGACGAAAAAGCGGTCGGCCGCGGTATTGGCGGCCAGCGTGCTCCTCTTGATATTCACTTTCATGTTTGCGGGTGGTATCGGTTTTGAATTTACGCCCACCATGGATGAAGGTGATATCCAGATACAGGCGGAGCTTCCGATAGGCTACAGCCTGGACGAGACGGCCGAGGCTATGCGGTCGATAGAGATGCATCTCAGGAAAAATCCGACCGTCAAGACTATTCTGACACAGCTTGGCTCGATAAGCACGATAAACCAGGGAACCAACCTGGCCATAATGAAGATAAAGCTGGTGGATGTCGGTGATCGGGAACTCAGCACGGAGGAAACCGCGAGTCAGTTCATTGCCGAGTTGTCCAGCATGCCGAACATTCAGCTTCGTGTTTCCGCCGTATCTTCAATGAACTCAGGAGGTCAGGCGCCTATTACTTTCTATCTCAAAGGGCAGGACGTTGACCAGCTTGAGCTTTACAAAGAAGAAATTCTGTCACGGATTAAAGACATTCCCGGTCTTGTCAATCTGAATACCAGCTCCCGTTCCGGGAAACCGGAGATCAGTATTATACCGGATCGCAGGAAAATCGCGGACGCCGGACTTACTGTCTATGATATAGCCATGCAACTTCGCGGCGCGCTCACCGGTCTGGTGGCCACGCAATACCGGGATATGGGTGAGGAGTACGATGTTCGGGTGATGATTGACGATGCGTCGATCGATACACCGGAGGAAGTGGCCGATCTCTCGGTTGTCAGTGGAGGCAAGACATATACGCTTTCTCAACTGGCCAAGATCGAATTCTCCGAGGGTGTGAGCACGATCCTGCACATCGACAAATACAAAGCAATCGAGTTCTCGGGATATACCGCACCGGGGGTGGCGCTGGGAAATGTTACCGGCGAGATTGATCTCCGGCTGGCGGACATGAAAATGAAATCGGGGTATAAGACCACGTGGGGTGGCCAGGCAGAGATGATGAATAATGCTATCGTCGAGATGCTTCGGGCGTTGATCCTGGCGATTATTCTGACTTACATGTTGCTGGCTGCTATTCTTGAGGATTTGAAACAACCGTTGATGGTGCTCGGGACGTTCCCTCTGGCGTTGATCGGTGTCATCGGGGCCATGCTCATGACCGGTACGTCGATGAACATTCTGGCCATGATGGCTGTTGTCATGCTTCTGGGAATCGTGGTCAATACGGCCATTCTGATTCTGGACTATGTCAATATCCTGATGCGGCAACAGGGAATGCCGGTGAAGGAGGCTCTGCTTGAGGCGTGCCCGGTCAAGTTGCGGGCGATCATCATGGCCGCAGTGGCTATTATTCTGGGTATGTTGCCGATGGCGATTGGTTTTGGTGCTTCCGGGCGGGAATTCCGCCAGCCGATGGGTATCGTGACTATCGGCGGACTGGTGGTTTCCACGGTGCTTACGCTGTTTATTATTCCGGCTCTGTTTAACCTTGTTTCCGGGTCATCCGCGGGAACGACAGCAGGATCGGTTAGCAACGAAAGGTAGAAGATGAAGAGGATATTACTCTGTGCTATAGCCCTGTCAATCTTCGTGGCTTTGCCTCTCAAGGCTGAAACGTATAATCTGGCTCGGTTTCTGGAGATGGTCGAGCAGCACAGCAAAGACCTGGAACTGGCCCGGCAGGATCTGCGTTTGGCCGGTACTTCGAAGAAAGAAGCTACGGCGGGAGCGCTGCCCCATCTGTCGGCGAACGCCGGTTACAACCGTAACCTTTCGGACCAGTATATGTATGTCGACATGGGGGCGATGAGCGGAGACGAAAGCGCAGGTGCTTCCAAGCTTCGCATCAATCGTGACAATGAGTACAGCTTCAACGTCACGTTAAGTCAGACATTGTTCAGTGGGGCGGTGTATAACGCAATTAAGGCCGCGCGGCAATATCAAACGCTCTCGGATTACTCCTACGATGCATCGCATCAGAACATAATTACATGGGCCAAGAAGGCGTTTTCGCAAACTTTGCTTCTCGGGGTCGTCTGGGACGTGGCTCGTGCCTCGGAGGCCAACGCCCACGAGAACTACCTTGACATGAAGAATGCCTATGAAAACGGATTGGCCTCGGAATTTGATTTGTTACAGGCGGAGGTTCGATATAAAGAAACCGTCCCGCAGACAACCTCGGCGGAACGGGATTATCAGGTCGCGCTGGTCGAACTGAAGAACCTGGCCGGTATTCCGGTGTCCGAGGAAATTGCTCTCGACGGGAGCCTCGACGGATACCCGGCTCTTCCTGAAACGACCGAACTGCAGGCGGTACTGAAAAGCCGGTCGGACTATAACGCCCTGTTGTGGGAAGAGAAGCTTCGAACAACCGGAATCAGCGCCGAGCGGGCGGCTTATTTCCCGTCTCTTACGAGCAGTCTTACTTACGCTTATTCTTCGCAGTCCGACAGTTGGAATTTCGAAGACGAGAATAATGCCTATGTTTTCGGGCTGAATTTATCTATTCCCATTTTTACCGGTGGCTCAACACGTGCCAGGGTACAGGAAGCGAAGATAGAACGGGACAAAACCAGAATCTCGCTTGAGCAGACCAGGGAAGATATCGACCGCGATCTGAAAAGCACGCGACTTTATCTGGAGGAGGCGTACAATCGTATCCTTTCGGCCGACGCTACTTTGAAAACAGCGCAGAAAGCTTTCAGTATCGCCGAAGCGACGGCTCGGGCCGGACTTACCACACAGCTCCAGTTGAAAGACAGCCGGGTGGTTCTCGATCAGGCTACGGTAGGATACTACTCGGCAATCTGCGAGTACCTTACGGCATATTTCGACTGGCAATATGTTACCGGGACGGTGGTGATGGATGGTATCTGACGACGATCGACAGTTTGCAACCACTGAGCAGGACACGGGTACGTCGTCTGTAACCGCCGATGGGACCGGACACCGCCTTGTGATGCGCAAGAGCCATGCGTCGGCCGACGATCAGGCCGAAGGTCTTTTCTCGTTTCAGAGCATGCGGCGGTTCATTACCGGTTACAACGATTATGTCGAGGAAACACTACGGCCGACCGAAAGCCGTATCCGGGAGATTCTCGATCAATGGTGTTCACCGGGCTATTGGCGCAAACTGGTCAGTCGGACGGGAACACCGGACCCTTCGCCGGTACAAAGGACACGAACCCGCATCAAAGAGCCTCAGGCGGTGGTGCGGAAAATACTGGCCAAGCCGGACGTTTTCCCCCGGGGCATGTCTCGAATCAGCTATAAGACCATGTGTGATGCCCTGGGAGTACGGGTGGTCGTGTTCTTTCTGTCCGCTTTGCCCGTGATAGATCGGGAGATTCGCCAGAGCGGGTTGTTCGAGATATCGGCGCACAAACCGCCTGTCGCTTACTTACCGAAAGCTACCTGCGAAAATCTGGGGCTCGAAATGCAGCACGAGTCGAAGCCGAGCGGCTATGCGTCGGTGCATTACATCCTTCGATTGCGGAAGGACGTCAGTCCTGTTGGCCATCGTCCCTGGTTCGAGTTGCAGGTCAGAACCATGGCCCAGAACATGTGGGCTGAAGTGGAACATCTGCTGGGTTATAAACACCGGATAACGTCGCCCGAGGTCCGAGGGCAGTTTCAGCTTATCGCGCGGCTGCTCGGGACGATTGACGATTACTTCGATATGCTTCGGTCTGAACTGGCCGAACGCCAGGCCAAAACCTCGTACCGCGACGAGGAGTTGCTTGACGCCGACAACCTGCCGGGTGTGCTGGCCGAGGCGGGGTTGTCGTGCTCACAGTATGATATCAAAGGACTGCTCAAGACAGCGGCAGGTTGCGGTATCACGACGGTCGGAGGCTTGCGTTCCGTGGTAATTCCTGGCAACGTTGAATCGCTGACCAGAGCCGGGGTGGAGGCACTTGGCCGGGAACCTTTAGGTTCGGAACTGGTGCTGGCGCTGTTACTTCTCTGCGGCCATCGACCCGCCACCGACCGCGAAGCGGCTTTGAGAAACTGGGCGGTATTTCAGCAACTCATCAGGAATATATAGAGCTGCGAATGTCGGTCTTTCGATTGCGGTGATTGCTCGGTCGGATGTCCGGGCAAAATGTCCGTTGCTATTATCTTTCGTCTTTTTTACAATTAACTCCGAATAACACAACTGGTGTTGCCGGTGCACCTTTGGCCTCGAGGTATCGACGATATGGATATATTTGGTCCGGTGTTGTCAAAGGCCGTGGATTTGATCCCAACCGCAGTTGCCCTGGTTGCTGTGGTATTCGTCATCTGGGTAGTCAGATTAACTCTCAATAAACGCTACGCCGGCGTGTCCGGTCGTCAATTCCGACTGCAACTGGTTGTTCTGATACTTTCTTTCGTCGGGTTACTGGTGGTTATTCTGACCCTGCCCGTATCGGAATCGACTATCGGACAGCTTCTCGGTTTGCTCGGAATACTTCTCAGTGCGGCCATTGCACTGTCGGCGACGACTTTTGTGGGCAATATCATGGCCGGGCTCATGCTGCGCGCAATCAAAAATTTCCGTCCGGGTGATTTCGTGCGAGTGGGGGATCACTTCGGGCGCGTTTCCGAGAGAGGTCTTTTCCATATTGAAATTCAGACCGAAGACAGAGATCTGACCACGTTGCCCAATCTGTATCTGGTGACTAATCCCGTGAAGGTGATCCGTTCCTCCGGGACACTGGTAACGGCGGAGGTGTCGCTCGGGTACGATATCACCCACTCCGTCGTCGAAAATGCCCTGCTCGGGGCTGCGGCCGCGGCCGGACTGAAGGAACCGTTCGTTTACATTATGGATCTCGGTGACTTTGCGATTACATACCGTCTGGCGGGGCTTTTGACCGATGTGAAGAGCCTGCTTTCGACCCGCTCCAATTTGCGGGTGCAGATGCTGGACCATTTGCATCGCGCGGGAGTGGAAATCGTTTCTCCGACCTTCATGAATCAGCGTGTGCTGAGTGCCGATAAAGTTTTTGTTCCTTCCGACCAACGTGCCGCCCACCGTGCTGACCGGCAGAAAGAATTGCCGGAAGCGGTTGTTTTCGACAAAGCTGACGAGGCGGAGTCGCTGGAGAAACTCCGGGAAAGACATACGGCACTGCGAGAGGAACTTGAGACGATGAAGACCTCGTTGGCGGATGCCACCAGTGAAGATTCGCGCGATCGGATTAAGAAGAATATAGATGTTTTGGAAACGCGGTTGGCCCGTCTGGTCGAATACATCGAACGGCAGGAACAAAGCGATAAATAGTATGGGCGTGATGGTACGAGATATGCCGGTTTGTCCCGGGGCGACGGGAGGTGAGTAATTATGATGAAACACTTCGGCGGAGCGGCCAGAAAATTCGGTTTGAAACCCGGCAGTGTGGTGTATATCGGCAGAGAACGAACGGAAGATGTGCACATCGACGTCATAAATTACTCGGATTCCGAGTATGAAGAAAAGCGCGTCTCGACCATCGAGGAATGTCTGCCGTACAAGGATAGTCCCACGTTGACGTGGATCAATGTGGATGGTATCCATAATGCGGCGCTGGTGGAAAAGATCGGGGAGCATTACAGTATGCATCCGTTGATCCTGGAAGACATCGTCAACACCGGTCAGCGCCCCAAAATGGAAAACGCCGATAGTCACGTTTTCATAGTGTTGAAGATGTTACGTCGGGAGACGAAAGACGACGAGTTAAGGGCCGAGCAAATCAGTATTCTTTTCGGTAAAAACTGGGTCATTACGTTTCAGGAAAGAAGCGAAGATATTTTCGATTTGATTCGCAAGCGGATAAAGCAGGCGGTTCCACGGACGCGGTTCATGACATCTGATTATCTGGCGTATGCTCTGCTGGATGCGATTGTGGATCATTACTTCGTGGTCCTCGAACAACTGGGGGATGAGATCGAGATGCTTGACGATGCCGTGTCCGAACATTCCCAGCCGGAACATCTCGATAAGATCAGGGATCTCAAGAAACAATTGGTTCTTGTGCGCAGATCGGTCTGGCCGCTTCGTGAAGTTATCGGCGGCATTGAAAGGATGGAATCACAACTGGTGATGCCATCGACCGGTCCATATTTGAGAGACCTCTACGAGCATATTGTACAGGTGATTGACACGGTGGAAACTTATCGGGATATGGTTTCGGGATTGCTGGATCTGTATCATACGGGCATATCCAACCGCATGAACGACATCATGAAAGTACTCACGATATTCGCGACGATTTTTATTCCTCTGGGTTTTTTGGCCGGCGTGTACGGGATGAACTTTGATACCTGCGCAAGCCCGTTCAATATGCCCGAGTTGACTCTTCGGTTCGGTTACCCTGTCTTCTGGGTTGTCGTGATATTGATCGCCGGCGGTTTGCTCTGGTTCTTCCGCCGGAAGAAATGGATTTGAACGAGCAGCCTTGATCTTTTGCCCGAGAGATCGGAGACTGTCCCGAAACCGGGCGGCCCTTCGTGATATACTCTTTCGTGTGTATAGTATTCCATTATTAACCCGATTCAATAAATCGTTGGTCAGACCACCGGCCGGCCCGTTGTGGGCATTGCTCCCCGGACCGTAATTCTCTGCCTTGTAAATGGGACCGGGTGGGCCGCTCATTTTTACTGACAGGGGTTGTCAGTACCCCTGCATATTTTCTTAACAGACGGGAGTTATACTTCCTGCGAGTTTGTTTGTTAACGGTCGGTGGGTACAGGGGTCAGATGTCGACACGCCTGTATCCGGACAGCGGTCGGCGGGTGTTTCTGGTTAACTTACCGGTGGGTCTGTGGCCGGGGTTCTCGCCGGTAAAAAGAACGGAGAATCGTCGGGGTATCTTATGATAAAGACAGGTATGGCCGGGTTACTGGCGCTGGTGTTTGCAGGACTGGCGGTTTTGTGTGCCGGAATACGATGTACGTGGGGAATAGTTTTCTGGCTGACTATGGCGGTTGCTTCGGGAATGGCCGCGGGTGTATGGTGGCGTGAGGTGAGGCAGACGGCCGGGTCAGAGGTTGACACTGTAAGCCCTCAAGCTGCGGCTCAAATCCCGCGGAGTAATTGCAGTGGCAATTGGCTAAGGACGAGAGATCGGGGAGACTGAAAACCGCCAATTGCAGCCTTGGTTTGAAGAGCGCGAAGTTCGAAGACTGTTGCAGAAGAAGCTTGTTGTAATGCGTCACGAGACCTAAAAGGACCGGGGATTCCGCGTGAAAGGCAAACTTCACCCTTTTGGTCGTACGACTTCGTCTCACCTCAGAGGATGTCATCCACACCCTGGCTGACTTGTTCATTTAGCGTGGAGCTCCGGCATATCTGAGATCAGACAACGGCCCCGAGTTTACAGCTGCAGCGGTTCGCGAGTGGCTCGAACGGCTTCAGGTGCAGACGTTATTCATCGAACCGGGTTGTCCCTGGGAGAACGGATATGTTGAATCGTTCAACGGTAAGCTGCGGGATGAACTGCTAAATCGGGAAATCTTCTATACCTTGACTGAGATTGAAGTCTTGCTTGAGTGCTGGCGGATTCGCTACAACACAAAACGGCCACACAGCTCTCTGGGCTACCGTCCCCCGGCTCCCGAAGCTGTTCAACCTCCAACCAGCTTGACAAATGCTATGAGAAAACTAACTTAAGAAGTGGTACAACAACCGGGGGCACGTCAGGAAAGGAAGACGACGGCCTATTTAGATGTCCCAAAGAAAGGCCGCATTTATTCCGCGAAGTGACAGACTATGTTAATGAGAACCTCAAAAAGATCATGGCGTCACATCCCGAACTTGTGGACGACAAGAAAGGTCGCTCCCTTGCAGACCCATGGGTTATAGCACATGCAATAGCGGAAAAGGCGATAGTTGTCACGACCGAAATGCTGGCATCTAAGAAGATCAAGATTCCAGACGTGTGTATAGATTACAAAGTCCCGTGGATTCCGGAGTTTGAGTTTGCAAAGAAGATAGGAGTCCGATTCACAGCCAAGATCAATGAATGACGGAACGCGAAAACGTTGCTGCTGAGGTTTGGTGATTTGGAGAAAATTGTATGAGCATAAAGTTACTGGAAAAGGAACAAGAGCTACTAACTGAGATTGAGAGAAGACTAAATCAGATTAGAGCGTCCTATGCCGGAGCAATTCCTGAGAAGGAGGATATTGGAAAGCTCACTCAGGAAATGGGTGAACAGGCTCATGAACTGCATATGTCCCTAAAGAGTCGAGGAATTGAGCCAAAACACCATGCATACATGATAGAGAATCGCAAACTCGAACCGGATCATGAAGAATTCTACATGCACGTTCACCCGGTCGAGGATTTGTTAGCCTTCATAAATGATCCTCATGCCAATGATGATCCGGTCGATCAGACAATGGGCCAAAAGTTTACTTTCACCGTCTATTCTAGGCGGTGGGGCCACGATGACACGTATACACTACTCCGTACGGACACCGGTTGGGATGTCGAGTTCACCCATAGTGGACCATGTGACAAGGGAGGACGCCCGTTCCTTTACTCAAATTTCAACAATGACATGGTCGAATATCCAGCAGGGCTAAAAGGACGTCTCGAATGGCTATGGGATCGCGCTTCCGACGAAGGACTTTCACACGAAGCAGTGCAGTTAGCTCTAGTGGAGTTGGCTAATTGGGTGAAGGCGACAACAGAGCGCGCACCACGTGGAAGCGTCTGGGAGGGGTATTGATGCTGAGTGCAGCCTATATAGCCCCTGCGATGTCAGATGGCGTTGTCACATTCCTTGACGTGCTCGGCTGGCGGGGTGTTTACGACCGTAACCCTAATGCTACAGTGCCGCTGAGTGGTATAGTGGATGGTCTCAGAAAGCGGGGCGAAAAGCAACGTGGCAAAGTGCAAGGCAATGTCATTGTGAAGAGTATTTCGGATACGATTGCCATTTTCACGCAATGCGATCTTAAAGAGGCGACCAAGGCAATTGGCATCCACGGTGAGCTTGCAGCTTGGTCGATTCAGAAATCAATCGAAGCTGAAATTCCTGTTCGTGGGGCAATAGCCTTTGGTGGCTTTGCAATACAGGACAATATCTTTATAGGTAAGGCCGTGGATGAAGCAGCTGCATGGCATGAGTATGCAGACTGGATAGGAGTACATCTGACACCGTCAGCCGAATATGTATTTAAGAACTCAAATAAGAGCAAACTATGGGTGAACTATACACCACCGAACAAATCTCCACTGCACTGGGAACCACACTGCGTCAATTGGACCCATGAATGGACTAACCGAGGATTAGAACTTGAGAAGATAAAGGATAAATTCAGAACTCTCGGCCCCATCGTACCGGAGATTGCAGTTAAATTTACTAACACCCTCAACTTCATAGAAGCTGTAAACAAACAGAAAAAAATATTGTGGAATATCTTTGAATGACAACAGGCGTTAGCGAAAAAGGTCTGGAGGGCCTAATTGTCGAATCACTCGTTGAAGAGGCGGGTTATCAGCAAGGCCAAAACGAAGATTATGACCGCGACCATGCTATTGACGGGTGCCTAGTCATTTGCGCGGCCAGATTCTCTGCGGTAAGATGAACCCCTTCAACCTGGTGAACCCGGAGGGGCCGTACGAAAGTACAATAGCGGTGCAGGGACTTGAACCCCGGACACGCGGATTATGATTCCGCTGCTCTAACCAACTGAGCTACACCGCCATCTGAAAACACATTTTCGCGGACAAAAATCTACGAAATATCGCCCATATGTCAAGGAAATACTGAATCGACAAACCCCGCGCACCGAGCTCCCGAAACCGACGCCCGGGCGCTTTTCCGCCAGAACACCGGGCACCTTAACCGCGCACAAACCTGCCCGGAAGGACATAGCGATTCCCCCCGTATTCGACCTCCACCAGCGCTCCCTCGGCCAGCAGCTGGGCAACCGTTCCCCCGGCGTCAAAAGCAGCCTCGATCCGCAACGCCTGTTCGTGTCGAAGAGGATGCCTTGAACCGATTTCCTGTATCGCCTGTTCGGCGTTGCTGAATTCCGAAAGGCCAAAATCGCCGTTTTCCAAGCTGGCTATCGACTCTGCGCCTCCCAGTATATGCTGAGCTTTCAAAATTGTCGCCGGAGAAGGCGGCTCTACCCATTTCTCGGCCGGGGGGCGAATCGGGACGACTATATAAATGCGGTCGGGACGAATCCGGGCGATAGTTGCGCCGAGAGCTGACAAGGACTCGTCGGTATCATTCAACCCTTTTACCAGCATGACCTCCAGCCAGATTTGACCGGCGAATTCGGAACGAAACCGCATCAGGCCGTCGACAACTTTTGCCAGTGTAATATCATGGTGCGGTCGGTTGATTTTTCGAAATGTCTGCTCGGAAGCGGCGTCGAGGGAAGGCAGCACGATGTCGACGCGATTAAGACTCTCCCGAACCTCCCGAAGAAATATCAGCGAACCGTTGGTGATGACCGCCACGGGTATTTCCCAGGCGGCTTTGCATCGGTCTGCCAACCAGCCCAAATCTTTCGAGAGAGTAGGTTCACCGTCTCCGACAAAGGTGATGACCTCCGGCCGGTCTTTCTCCACGGCGGCGGTGATCTCCGCAAGTATATCTTCTTTCGGGAAAAAACTCTCCCGCATTGTCCGTACGCGGCTGGTTCGTCCCAACTGGCAATAGACACAGGAATAAGAGCAGGTTTTGGCCGGAATAAGACTGACACCAAGAGAGCGACCAAGGCGACGGGAAGGTACGGGGCCGTATGTATACATGCCGGTGTTCCTTAAGGACGCCAGAGTTTGTCGGCAAGCCAGCCGATGCGGGCATGTCGCTGCCGTGCAAAATCCGGCACGTGAGGTTTAATGTCCAGAAGCGGGGTGTTATCGACAATGTCGACGTTCTTAATGTACAGGGTGGTTCCTTCTACTCGCAGCAGCTTCACAATCGACAGACCGATTGAGTTCGGGCGATGCGGGGCACGGGTAGCGAAAACTCCTCTGAGGGTGTCATCAAGAAACGGTTTTACTTTAAGGGAATAACCCTCGGAGAGATGGAAATGGTACAGAAGAACCACGTGCGAGAATCCGTCCAGATCAGCCAATCCTTCGGCGTATTCCGCGAATATGTCCACCGTTCCCTCGGCCCCTTCCGACATGGCCGGTTGAATAGGTGCAACATCGGGAGTGGCGAAAGAAGAATGGATCAGGCCGATGGGAGTATATTCTATTTTATTCATTTGTTGCCACGTACAACCACGAAGCTACCTTCGCCATAGCCCTTTCTGACCGGTTCGGGCTCGGACAGCTTATCGGGGTTTTCACACAGGGTTTGTCGGAAAGTCAAATTTCGAAAACCGGCTTCGGCCATGAAGGCTACTATCTGGTCTACCGAGTAAAAGGTCGCGTCGCGGTAAAAGACGTTATCTTCCTGGTGACTGGCGTATTGCCTGCCCAAACGGCTGTCCCGATCAATGAAACCGATTATGATACACCCGTTCTTTTTGAGAATGCGATGAATCTCGCGCAGGGCGGTCGGGATATCTTCGAGAAAGCAGACCGCCGTTACCATCAGGGCAAAGTCGAACCGTGAGTCTTCGAACGGGATATCTTCGGCAACGCCAGCGGTAACTTCGATACCTCTCTCCGCGGCACGTTCGGCCATCGTCGACGACGGTTCGATGCCGTATTTGATGCCCAGTTCGCCGGCGAATCGACCCGTACCGACGCCTATTTCAACGCCCTCCCCTGACGGCAGAAGTTCCTTTATGGCGTTCAGTTCCGAGCGGTAGACATACGGGTGCCGATCAAACCATTGTTCATAACGGTCGGTGTGGACATCGAATGGGTTGTCGGGCCGCATATCAATTGTTTCCGTTCGGTAGCGGCGCATCTCAGTGATCGCAGAGATTACTGCCGGTCTGTAGTCCCCCGCTGAGATAGGAACTGACGATCTCGTCGGGCCGGGCCACCGGAGCACCGCAGATTACATCGATTCCATTCTGTGCGAACAGGGCTATCGCTCGCTGTCCCATGCCGCCGGCGATTATCATATCCGCACCCTGTTGATGCAGCCAGGCGGGAAGCACCCCCGGTTCGTGGGCGGGCGGCGTAAGCATTTCGGTGTTTTTGATCTCTTTCGTTTCGGTGTCCACTTCGATAAGAGCGAATGACTCACAATGACCGAAGTGCGCTGAGAGTGATCCGTTGGTAATGGGGATGGCGATCTTCACATCTTTCTCCGTTTATTATCTCATTAGCTGGTGTCTGGTAGTCTACGCTGTTTTTGGTCGGTTGTCACGTTCCGAATTCAGTTCGTTATCGAGATTCCGCCACAAATCCCTGACGCTTGCGGTGAGGGCGTCGTTGGCGTAATCCACAAGCGTTGTCCCGGCAGCCTGAGCTTTGGTGACAGCCGGGTCGAAAGGTATCCGCCCCAGTATTCTGTTTCCTTCGCCGGTTGCGTAGTCGCGTATCTGTTCGGTGACATCCGGGTTGATGTCGGCCTTGTTGATGGCGATACCACATGGGATTTTGAAATGCTTCGTCAGGGCCAGCAGGCGTTTCAGGTCGTGAAAGGCCGTCAGTGACGGTTCGGTGACCATAAGTACGTAATGAGTTCCGGTCAGCGAAGCTATTACGGGGCAGCCGATACCGGGCGGACCATCGATCAGTATCAGGTCCTTTTTCGTTTCATGGGCCAGCTTGCGGGCTTGTTCACGCAGAAGTGCTACCAGACGGCCGGAGTTTGACTGGCCGATGCCCAACTCACCATGTACGAATGGACCGAAGCGACAGTCCGAAACGAACCAGCGGCCGCTGACCGTATCGATCATACTGATAGCCTCTTCGGGACAGAAATGCGAGCAGGCGGCACAGCCCTCACAATGCAACGGATCAACCCGGTATTTTCCCGGGGCGTCGCGGTCGGTCGCCATGTTTATGATGGCGTCGAAGCGGCAGTATTCGGGACAAGTACCGCAAGCGGTACAGCGGTCTTGGTCGATAACGGCAACTTTGCCACCCGTAAACGTGGCTTCGTGTTTGATCGTGGGATCAACGATCAGGTGCAGATTGGCGGCGTCGACATCACAGTCTACCAATACCATATTGGTCGCCATTGTCGCCAGAGCCCCGACCATGCTCGTCTTGCCCGTGCCACCCTTACCACTGAGAACAACAAGTTCTTTCATTGAGCGACCCTCGCGCTGATGCTGTCGAAAAGCCTGTGCAAATCATTCGAGTAGTCGGGGTCTTTGTCTATGATCATTTCACCGCGTGAGCAAATCTCGGCGATGTCACGCCGGTACGGAATGCGCAGCAATATGTCGATATTTTCGTCGCGACAATAATCGTCCACCGCCGGTGTGCCGATGCCGTCACGGTTGATTACCACACCGTGCGGGATGTTCATCTGGCGCAACATGCCGACGGCCAACTGCAGGTCGTGCAGACCGAAAGGTGTCGGTTCGGTGACCAGAAGGGCGAAGTCGCTGTCGGCCACGGCCTCTATGGCGGGGCAGGTTGTGCCGGGGGGGGCGTCTACAATCAACAGCCCGGAGCGATCCGCAAAAGCTTTGGTAGCTTTAATGAGTGGCGGGGCCTGAATCTCGCCGACGTTTAACCGGCCTTCTATGAATTGCAATTCTTCCTGCGAGCCGGTCACGACATGACCTATTTCCCGGGGGATTTCGTCGATAGCCCGGCGGGGGCAAATGTGATAACAAGCGCCGCAGCTATGGCAAAGTTCGGGGAAAACCATGACCCCTTTGTCCCTGATAACGGCCAGAGCATGAAACTCGCACACTTCGGAACAACGGCCGCAATAGTCGCAATCCGCCAGTCGGGCGCGGGGGACAGGAACGGTTATGGCCGTCTTCTCTTTTATCGCCGGTTTGAGATAGACATGGCCGTTGGGCTCTTCGACGTCACAGTCGATGTATGTTGTTTTACGACCGGCGCGGGTCAGGGCAAGGGCGAGATTGGTCGCAACGGTTGTCTTACCGGTTCCGCCCTTGCCGCTCGCGACAGATATAGTCAAACGTATCCTCCTGGAAATCTCTACCGGCGGACCATCCGATGTCCGCATTTAGGGCAGGTCATCTCGGTGCAGGCCACGCCTCGCTGGTGCGGGACCGTCTCGCCGCAGGAAGGGCACACGCACTCGCCACCGGGACCGCCGGCCATGCGTCCGCCGCCCATGCCACGTCCGCCACCCTGGCCCTTACCGCCACCCTGACCTTGACCCTGGCCGCCGCCACGTCCCTGGCCACCGCCACCGCCTCCTCCGCGAGGGGAATAATCAAAGTACATCATGGTATCTACTCCTTGTTTTTCATTTCATTTTCGAGGTCACTGATTCGCTTATTCAAGCGGCGCAGAGAACCTTCCACGTGTTTGGCCTGATTTTTGAGCCAGGCCATTTCTTCCTCGGGACTCATGCCTGCATATGCCTCCGTTTCCTGAGGCGGTGCGGCTGCCTGAGGGGCGTAGTCGAAAGCTGCCCATCCGGGTACGCCCGTAGCGTAGTAACGATGGCGCCAGCCTCGACCACCACCGCGTCCCCGGCCAAAATTGCCGCGTCCGCGTCCGTATCCGGGTGCAAAGTAGGGATTGGCATAGCCCGGCATGCCGTAACCGGCACAATATCCGGCACCGCGACCGGTCATCGGTCCGGCTCCCAACGGTCCTGTTCTATCTCCTCCTGGCATATTCATGCTCCTTTCTTGTGCTGTCGGGTTAGTTCCCGGCAGGGTGTCGCTCAGTGGCTATCGGTCACAGGAGACCGCACCGGCGACTGATCGTTCTGTTCGTTTTTTACTTTCACCTTGTCGGTGATATCAATTGCCTCGCGACGTGATTGCCGCCAGGCGATAAAACCGTTCATGGCCTGATGCGCCAGCCGGCGAATGCAGGAGTCGGGTTTCTGTAAGTCGTGCACGATGAAACCGACAATCGGCGCCGCGATGGAAGCGAAACCGACTGTCTTACCGGTTTTTCCGGTTAAACGACGGTGCATCCGTCCGCGCTGTCTTCCGCCTTCCGTGTGTGTTTTGCTCTGTTTTTCAGGCACTGTCATCACCACCTTCGGTTTACGTCGATTTCAAAGACGACCGTATTACTGTTCGCGGGCCAGTTCAATCGCTTCCGCCACCGTACCTTCGCACCAGCTTATGAACTTGACGCCACCGGCGTTGAGAACCGCTCCCGCTTTGGGTCCAAGGTTTCCGGCAATGACCACGTCGACTTTCTTGTTCGTTATCAGTTGGGCCGCTCCGGTTCCGGCACCATGCTCGGCGGAAGTGTTGCCGGCGTTATCAATGGCTTCAACGCTTTCGTCTTCGGTGTCAAAAATGACGAAATACGGACACCGGCCGAAGCGTTGATCGACGGCGCTGGTCATTTCCGGTCCCTGTGAACAAACTGCGATTTTCATTATTCCTCCGTCTTCACGTTTTATCCGAAACATCTTTTTATTTATACATGTCCATGTCGCCCGCGCGGTCCTCCACCGCGACGCCCCCGACCGGGACCACCATGTCTTCGATGTCCCCGACCACCGCCCCGACATCCGGGCAACCAGTATCGATCCTGTTCCAGCTCTCCGGCCATAAACGCCGCCAGAATGCCATCAATGTCCCCCTTGATCCAGGGATAAACCTCAATTCCCGAGACCCTCAGCATTTGCTCCAGATGGAACGACAAGGCCCCGCAAATGAGAGTGTCTATGCCGCTCTGAGCCAGATATCCGGCCAGACCTACGGTATGGACCGACGGCACAGTCAGCCGCTTTCTGGAAATCTCCTGTCCGTTCCTGGCTTCGATAACTGTCAGTTCATGAGCCGTGTCCAGTACCGGAGAGACTCGATTTTCCCATGTTGGTATTCCAATTATCATAATAACACCATTGCAACACTAAGCAATTGCTGTGCCGTTAATAAACAGGAATTGCAGATATTGACTAACATATTGATTTAAGGCAAGTTAACAAAGCGCCCCAGTCGTTTTCGATGTTCGCGCAATCGCCGATTGTTGCATTTTTGCAATATAATAAACTTTTTCGATGTTGCAATAATGCAACGCTGAACTATTTGGAAGTCTCGATTCCAAGCTTCTTCATCTTTCGCCAAAGAGTGGCCTTGTGGATGCCCAGGTCGGCGGCGGTTCGGGTGCGATTCCCGCCATTTTTGCGGAGGGTTTCGATGATGAGAAGCTTTTCAAAATCGGGTACCGAGGATACCGCCGGGGTTTTCTCGGTCGATCCGCCGGTGAGAGCTGTCGGCAGACAGTCGATGGAGATGATGTCGGTGCGGCAAAGGACAAATGAATGTTCGATTATGTTTTCGAGTTCCCGGACGTTCCCGGGATAGTCATGCGCCATCAGGACACTCATCACCTCGGGTGAAACGTCGGTGATGTTCTTGTTCTTGACCTTGTTAAAGCGGTCAATGAAGAAGTCAATCAACAAGGGGATATCTTCTTTGCGTCGGCGGAGCGGCGGCAGTTTTATGGGCATGACGTTGATGCGGTAATACAGATCGTCGCGGAATTTCCCCTGCTTAACAAGACTGGCCAGGTCTTTGTTGGCGGCCGCAATGACGCGCACGTCGGCCTCGACAGGTTGGGTGGCGCCAAGCGGTTCATACACCCGCTCCTGAAGTACGCGCAGCAGTCGCACCTGCAGGGCCGGGGAAACGTCGGCGATTTCATCGAGGAAGATGGTGCCCCCTTCGGCGAGCGCAAACCGGCCCGGTTTGTCCTTGCGGGCATCGGTGAAAGCTCCGGCTCGATAGCCGAACAACTCCGATTCGAGCAGGGTATCGGGCAGAGCGCCGCAGTTTACGCAGATCATGGGGCCGTCGTGCCGTGTCGAGAGGCTGTGTATGGCCCGGGCGACCAATTCCTTGCCGGTGCCCGATTCGCCTTCTATGAGAACGGTTGTGTCTCCTTCGGCAACGCTGGGCAGGATGTCGAATATCTTGAGCATCTCCCGGTTTTTGCTGATGATGTCGTGGAAGGAGTATTGCTTGCGCAACTCACGCCGAAGTTGTTCCACGGCGCTGAGGTCGCGAAACGTTTCCACGCCGCCGACGATGTGGCCGCGGTTGTTTTTCAGCAGACCCGTGGAAATGCTGATCGGTATCCGTCGTCCCCGGGGATCTATGATGAATATCGTTTTATTTACCACCGGTTCGCCGGTAGTCATCGTTTTACGCAGGGCGCAGTCGGTTTCACAAATAGAGGCCCGGAAGATGTCGCAGCATTTTTGTCCGAGAGCTTCTTCGCGAGACACCCCGGTGATTTGTTCCGCGGCTTTATTGAACGACGTTATTCGCCAATCACCGTCGACGGTAAATACCCCGTCGGCAATGCTGTCCAGAATGATGTCTCTGTTCCCCTGTTCGCAGCTCATAATACGTTCTCGCGGTGGCCGGATTATCATGGCCCCTGAAGAAAGAATAACACAAACAGCAGATTCTGAAAAGGAATAACGTTTCGTTTTTACATTTCGATAAAACGTGATGCCTTGACACTTTTCTCTTTCGACTCTACCTTCCTTTTCAACATTGATTCGATATCGGATTGGCCCGACGGAATGTATCGGTGCCGATTGACAGGATGTCGACAGCAAGAGGTCGCGCCGAGAAATATGCTAATGACATGGATTGGTTTTTTAGTCTCCTTAGCTTCAATCCTCATCATTTCGCGTAAAAATCTGGCCCTGGGTTTGACCTGTGGCGCCGTGATTCTGGGATTGTTTGTTCTGCCGGTGGCCGAGGTCTGGAATCAAATAATTCTGACGATAAGCGATCTCTCGATAGTGTTTCTTGCTCTGGCCATGGGCATCATTCCCCTGATCGGGGGAACGATGAAAGACAGCGGTCAGGTCGAGAGTCTGGTGCAGAATATCAGAATCGGCAAGCGGGCGTTATTGGCTCTCTCACCGGCCTTGATGGGTTTGTTGCCGATGCCGGGCGGGGCTTTGTTGTCCGCCCCGCTGGTCGAACGCGGCGGGGAAGGAGTCCCGAATGATCTCAAGGCGGCGATCAACAACTGGTTCCGTCATCTGTTCATTCTGGTTTATCCTTTGAGTCCGGCTCTGATCGTCTCGGCCGAAATTTCGGGTCTGGATGTTTATCGCGCGATTCTCTTTCTTTTGCCGTGGTTTGCGGTGGCTCTTCTGTTGGGTTATGTCATGTTTTTGCGCCGGGTTAACGGTCGGCTGCAGCATGATTCCGCGTTTTCACTCAAGGGGCTTCTCATACCGCTGGCGGTTATTCTGGCTGCTCCCATTCTCGATTTCAGTCTCAAAAGACTGCTGGCCGTCGACACTTTGGCCACTCTTATCGGGGTAATGGCGGGTTTGAGCCTGTCCATTCTTTTTAGCTCGACCAAACTTGATCTTGTTTCTATTACCCGGCGGATGCGTCCCTGGAACTTCGCCCTGATTATACTCGGCATGTTCATCTACCTGCATGTGTTTCAGGCTTCCGACGCCAGGGAATTGATTGCAACTCTCCCTTTGCCGTTATTGCCGCTATCGGTCACGGCGGGTTTTCTTCTGGGGATGATGACGGGGCGAGTGCAGCTACCCGCTTCGATTATCCTGCCGGTTTATCTGGGTACGGCCGGTGTGGTTACGCCTTTCGCTTTTTCTATTATCTACGTGGCGATATTTTTCGGCTACGTCTTTTCTCCGGTTCATCCCTGTCTGGTGGTCACCTGCGAGTATTTCCGAATTCCCATCCGTGCCCAGGTACGCCTGTTAATAGTACCAACTTTGATTATCTTTATCTCTGCTTTCCTGTTGTCATTGGTTGCGCATTAGCGGGGCATGTTCTGGCCGCCGGGCGTTTTGGGGTAATGTTATCATCACTATCTTCATATTCCCGGGTAAGTTATCGGGTATAACTATAGTTGTGCAGTGACTGATCAGAAATGCCAGCCGACTGTCTTGGTTGGGTCATACCTGCTGTAGTTTTATCCCGAGTCTTTCGATACAGACAGAGAAAGGCGAAAAGCAGCGTCCCTGCCCCTGTTTAGCATAGGGGCAACAACGGGGAAAATCAAGGACACGACAATCGCTGCGGGAACACAATTGACTAACAGCCTGGTCGGGGCACCGGAAAGACTTTTCCTGAAGACAGCACTCTGTTAACGAGCGGCGCACGGCATATCAGGAGACAATGTAAGGGAGATTCAACAGTGAAGCTGTCGCTCAAACTGACGCATAAGATAATGCTGATGTTGTTCGCGGTGCTCGTGGTGTCAATCTGCGGCGTGGCCATCGTAAGCATCCGGCAAGCCAGCGAATACCTGACCGATTCGGCTAAATCCGATCTGAGCCACCTTGCCGCCATGGCCAAGGAGGTATGTGAGATAAACGCGGCCGAAAGACTCAACCTGGTTCAGTCTAACTTGAATACCTCGCGGAAATTGCTTGACGATCTTAGTCGAAAGCAGGTTATCGTAAGAGACGGGCGGATGATTCTCGACCCGAACGGGCAGGCGTATGTGATTAACGACGACACCGGGTTCGTTGACAGAGTAGAAGACCTGACCGGTGCCTGCTGTGCGGTTTTCCTCAAAGAGGGCAACCGGGCCATGAGAATATCGACCAGTATAGTCAATGAGAACGGCGAGCGAGCCGTGGGGACATATCTTCCGGATTCGGTATACAACGAGGTCATTCGTAACGGCAGGAAATTTTCCGGTCGTTCCTGGGTGATCAACGCCTGGTATATTTCCGCTTATGAACCGATTCGCGATATCGGTGATGAGGTCGTGGGCGTATTATTTTGCAGTGTGTGCGAACACTCGGATGATCTGGGTAAGGTGATCCTGGCGCAAAAAGTCGGTGAAACCGGTTACATTTATGCTATTGATTCCAAAGGTACGCTTCAGATTCACCCGGCCAAGGAAGGGACCAACATCAGCGACAATGATTTCGTCAGGGAGATAATGATTGATGGTCCGAAACTTAACGACGGTGAGATCGGGTGGATTCGCTATTCCTGGATAAACAGGGAACTGGGCGAAACGGAAGCGAAGGAGAAAATAGTCGCCTATACTTATTTTGCCGACTGGGATTGGATTATTGCTGTCGGCAGTTATCTTGAGGAGTTCACCGGCCCGGTCAACAATATCAAACACGCTGTCGTTTGGCTGGGGCTTCTGTTTCTGGCCGTATCATTCGTGATCGGTTTCTTTATTGCTCGCAACATCACGCGGCCGATAATCGGTCTGGTGAACGTGGCTGAGGCCGTGGCCATTGGGGACGTCAGCAAGCAAATCGAAATCCGGTCGAACGACGAAGTCGGTATCCTGGCGCGTTCGTTCGATAGTGTGATAGATTATCTTCAGGAAGCGGCTGGCGTTGCCGAGCGTATGGCCAACAATGATCTGACCGCAACGATAGAACCAAAGTCGGATAAGGACGTTTTTGGCAAATCGCTGAAATTGATGACGGAAAACCTGTCGAGTATGATCCGTCAATTGGCTTCCGATTCTCATGAGCTGGCCAACGCCGTTAATGAAATCACGGCTTCAGCCGAGCAGATGTCGCGTGGAGCGAGCGATCAGTCGCAGCAGATCGATCAGGTGTCTTCGGCCATTGAGGAGATGGCGGCGAATATTGTCGAGTCGTCGAGAAACACGGCCGAGGCAACCGATGCTTCGAGAAACGCCTTCCAGCAGGCTGCCGACGGTGGTCAAATCGTGAGCGAGACGATTTACGGTATGCAGAAGATAACTCAGACCGTGCGTGGGTCAGCCGATTCGATCACCCGGTTGGCCGAGTCGGTTGACCAGATAGGTAAGATCATTGGTGTGATCGATGAAATTGCCGATCAGACCAACCTTCTGGCTCTCAATGCCGCTATCGAGGCGGCCCGGGCCGGTGAACAGGGACGAGGCTTCGCGGTGGTGGCCGACGAAGTCCGTAAGCTGGCGGAGCGCACCGGCCGGGCTACCGGTGAGATTACCGAGATGATCAAAGGAGTCCAGAGACAAACCGGCGAGGCTGTCCATTCGATGGAGTCAGGTCTTCAGGAAGTGGAAAAAGGCCGCGAACTGACTGATCGAGCGGGCAGCAGCCTGAGTGAGATCGTCAGCATGTCCGAGCATCTGGGGTTGATGATCCAGCAGATCGCCCAGGCGACCGAGGAACAGTCCGCGGCTTCCGAGCAAATCTCAAAGAACGTCGAACAGATTGCCATGGTGACGAGAGAGACAGCCAAAGGTGCCGAACAGTCGGCTACCGCGGCCGAGGAACTCAATCGCCAGGCCGATAGTCTCAACAAGATGGTGGCCCGGTTCAGGTTGAGATAACCGTATAAGCTGTAACCGGCGGTCGACGACAGGGTGACCGGATGACATGATTCATCCGATCACCCTTCTTGTTGTGTGTCGGTTTACACCAGGCCTTTTTTGCGGAGTTCCTTCATTTCTTTATGATGGCGGCGAATCATGCGGTCAAACTCGCGAACGACTTGTCGCTTTTCCCTTTCGTTGCGTCGCCGAGCCAGGTGTTGGAGTTCTTTTCGGAGTTTCTGATAACCGGCATACCGCCTGGGGTCCAGTTGGCCGTTGGCTATAGCCTCGCGAATGGCACAACCCGGCTCGTCCTGGTGTTGGCAGTTCCGAAAGCGACAGCGTAGCGCCAGTTGTTCGATGTCATGATAGGTACGGCTTACCCCTTCTTCGTCGTTCCACATCAGAATCTCGCGCATCCCCGGCGTGTCGATGACGATGGCCCCATCGGGAAGAAAGATCATCTGTCGATTGGTGGTGGTGTGGCGGCCCTTGCTGTCGCTCTCACGTACCGCCTGAGTTTCCAGACGATCTTCGCCGAGTAATCGATTGATCAAAGTCGATTTGCCGACGCCGGACGATCCCAGAAAAGCCACCGTTCGACCTGCGCCGAGATATGGTCCCAGGCTGTCAAGTCCGGCCCCTTCGGCGGCACTTAACGGAAGTACCGGTACCCCCGGTACAACCTCACGGACCTGGTCGACGTGCGACTCAATGTCGGTGCATAGATCCGATTTGTTAAGAATTACCACCGGATCGGCACCGCTGTCCCAGGCGGCGGCGGTGTACCGTTCGATGCGGCGCAGGTTGAAATCGTCATCAAGGCCGCTGACAAGAAACACCGCGTCGATATTGGCCGCCAATACCTGTTCATCGGTTTTCCCGCCCGTGTCGGGCATGCCGCCCGAGAGAACGGCCTTTCGGGAAAAGGCGCTTTTGCGGGGCAGGAGATGGTGGATGGTAGCGCGGCCTTCATCGGTACGCGCGGCAATAGCGGCCCAGTCGCCGACCGTGGGAAAGTCACCTCGCGAGTGTGTCCGATGACGATAAGCCCCCGAAATCTCCGCCACGAGTTCCCCCTCGGTGCAGATAACATGGTAAAGCTCGCGGTGTTCCAGCGTTACGCGGGCCGGGATCAACCCGTCGCGATTAATGTCATTGAATGATTGCTCGAAACGTTTATTCCATCCGAGATTGCTCAGCTTCATTGTCATGTTCCTCAACGATCAGTTGTCTTTACCGTGACGGGGCTCGGTTGTCCTGTCTACGGGAACCGCGTGCCATGGTCACGGGTGAGATTGATTCTTCGGATATCTCGGGCGAATTCGCCCGCGTGAGAACCCGGGCTGTCAACTGCGTCTGGAGTTTGACCGATACGAAAAAGCGGCCGCCCGATATCGGGAAGCCGCGTGTGCATCAAGAGCAAAAGAAAGCTCAGTGCCGGTCTTCTCCGAGGCGTAATACAACCCTGTCGTTTACTTCTGCCAATGTTACCGACACAACGCCTCCTTTCGGTTAAGACCGTTTGCTTTCTAATACGCTAAGTGTCCTAATATGTTGCATAAACGGTCAAAAGTCAAGTGTCCATCGCAGGTGGTCTGAATCGATGATTTTCGACCCGGGCCGAGTCGACTGTCTTCTCGCGGTTGAAACTTGACGGCCGGGGCGATCATGATTTCTGTATCCCGGTGTTGGTTTTTAGTATAAGTCAGGTAAACGAATCATCCGGCCGGCAATTTCGTAATGAAAAAAACGGGCCGATGACACACCGGTCATGAGTCGTAATCCGGGGACGAAAATGAACAAAACGATCCGGGCATGCGTCTGACATTAGGTCTTTGGCCGTGATGAAAACCCGCGGTGACGGGGCGGGATTTATTTTGACGATCATTGTTTTACAGGAGGGACATCATGCAATTGCTATCCTGGCCCGAGAGGCTTGCCATACAACTGAAGCGTCTGGTCGATGAAGCCATCGCCGCCCAAATCATGGAAGGTTCGGAAGATCTGAAAACGGCGGAGGAAACGACCGAGTGGGTCAGGCAGGCCGTCGATAAACTGGACCGTCTGGTCCCGGACCCGGAGATCAGGAAGCGCATCCTCACCGGTTGTGCCTGCCCGTTTCCGAGCGACAGAATAGAAAAGCTTCGCGACTACTACCGGCAATGTCAGGATATCGATTCCCTCTTGGACAAAATGTACCGCAATGCTTTCTATAACCGACCGGAGAGAAAAGATAATACGATATATATCACCAAAGTGCCCAGCCGACCCGAGGAATATGCACAGGCGACGACACCGGAAGAAAAACGACTGTATTATTGCCATTGCAGTCAGGTGCGGGGATCCGGTAAAAGAGTCTCTCCTACTTTCTGTTATTGTGGGGCGGGTTGGTGCAGAAACATTTTCGAGCAGGTACTCGAACGACCGGTCGATGTCGAAGTATGCAAGTGTGTGCTTCAGGACGATGACGATTGCATCATTGCGGTCAGGATATGATAGCCGTCGGTGAATACATTCAGGGTAGAAGCATAAAGGCCGTGAGATGGCTACTGATTTTCAACAAAGAATTATCGATGTCGTCAGGAGAATCCCGCGCGGTAAGGTAGCCACCTACGGTCAGGTTGCGGCTCTGGCCGGGAGTCCGCGGGCCGCTCGTCAGGTGGTGTGGACACTGCACTCCCGCTCGGAGAAGGCGAACCTTCCTTGGCAACGAGTCATCAACGGCAAGGGTCGCATTGCGTTGAAACCCGGCTGCGGTTACGAAGTCCAGAAAGCTTTGCTGTGTGATGAAGGGATAATTTTCAAAGCGGATGACAGCATTGATCTTGATCGGTATCTCTGGTCACCGAAATGAACCGGATTCGGAAAAATCAGCTCGGTGTTTCAGGCTCTCGATTCGGGAGCCTTTTGTGTCTCATTGTCATTGTTCCGGCCGTGCTTAGGTAACATTACTTCCGCATCATTTCAATTCAGGCAGAACTCGGTGTTTCCGGGCCGCGGTGGAGGGGTGTGGGTCAACGAATCGTCGCACCGGGTCACACTTTTTGTTTTTTCTTTTCGGGTATGGGAACAAACGCCCGCACACACGGTTAAAGAAATCGTTAACAAGAATGATTGCTAATAAGGCTGGTTGCTTGCAATTGTGAAAAGGCGCGGCGAATGAAAAGGAATACCCGGCAGCGGCAGATCATACTGGAGGAGTTGCGGTGCCATGGGGCCCATCCGACAGCCGGCATGCTTTACGAGGTCGTACGCAAGAGACTGCCCAACATCAGTCTGGCCACGGTATACCGCAATCTCGAATTGCTGGCCCGGAACGGCGTAATTCGCAAACTCGATGTGGGTGGTTCAAAGATGCGTTTTGACGGGGATCTCAGCGACCATGACCATATTCGTTGCAGTCGTTGCGGCCGGGTAGTGGATTTGCCGCTTTCCGCCGCCGGTGTTGAAACCGGACCGTACCCCGAGATCGAGAACTGGGAGATTGTGGGTCGCCGGGTGGAATATGTCGGGCTCTGCCCTGATTGCAGGAAACGGACAACTTCGACTAAGTACAGGTAATGGTAGTCAGGAGACAGGATCGCATGTTATCTCACACCGAAGTCGGTCTTCCATCTTTGCGTGGTGTGCCGACGCTGTCCTTTTCCCGACCTTTGAACTTTACATTTATTCGTCCATCCGAGATAATTGCATTTAATAATAAGGAAATGGAAAATATCGTAAAAACAAACTTCGAGCGGGAAGACGGGCTTTTGCCTGACTGTCTGGGGGGGACCGGGACTTTTTTCGATTCTGACGGAGGGGCTGCCGGAAGGTTATTCAACTGACGGCAGTGGAGACGAACACTCAATTATGAAGAAAGGATACAGGAAATGGCTACGAAAACATTACAGATCTACAAATGCGAGATTTGCGGCAACATCGTCGAGGTTGTTCATGCGGCCGCCGGAACACTGGTGTGTTGCGGGCAGAACATGATACTTCAGGAAGAAGGCGTGACCGATGGAGCGACCGAGAAACACGTGCCGGTCATCGAGAAGATCGACGGCGGGTTCAAGGTCAGGGTCGGTGATGTGGCTCACCCCATGGAGGAGAAGCACTACATCGAATGGATAGAGTTGATCGCCGACGGCAAGTCGTACCGCCAGTTTCTGAAACCGGGCGATGCACCTGAGGCCGTGTTCATGATCAAGGCCGAGAAAGTGAGCGCCCGCGAATACTGCAATTTGCACGGACTGTGGAAAGGATAGATGCGATGATTAGTAAAAAAATGCAGGACGCCATGAACGATCAGGTGGCTGCGGAGTTCTATTCCGCTCATCTTTACCTGGCGATGTCCACCTACCTGGAGTCTATCGATCTGCCCGGATGTGCACAGTGGATGAGAGTTCAATACCAGGAGGAAGTTTCTCACGCCGAGAAGATCATGGATTACGTGATGGAACGTGACGGCCGGGCCGTTCTGAAGGCGTTCGATGCTCCGCCGGTGGACTGGGAATCGGCTCAGGAGGCTTTCGAGAAAGCTTATGAGCACGAGCAGAAAGTGACCGCGATGATACACAACCTGGTGGGTATCGCCAGGGCGGAGAATGACTATGCCAGTGAGATCTTTCTGCAATGGTTCGTTACGGAACAGGTGGAGGAAGAGGCGTCCGTCAAGAATATCATTCAGCAATTCAAACTGCTGGCCGGTTCCAAAGCCGGAATGTTTCACATTGACCGCGAACTCGGAAAACGTACCTTTACGTTGTCTGCCGATGGCGAAAATTAAACCGATACGTTGTTTCGGCGGAGAGAACGATTAGCGTCAGTTGGTGATCCGGGTCGAATGGCCCGGATCAACCGGCCCGAGATGTGACAATTTAGAAAAGGAGAAACTACGATGGCCCAGCTTAAAGGGAGCAGGACGGAGAAGAACCTGCTGACCGCATTCGCGGGGGAATCACAGGCGCGCAACCGCTACGATTATTTTGCCAGCAAGGCCAAGAAAGATGGCTACGTGCAAATGTCGCATATATTCGAAGAAACAGCCAAACAGGAAAAAGAACACGCCAAGCGTATCTTCAAGTTTCTCGAGGGCGGTGACGTGGAAATACAGAGTGCCTACCCGGCGGGCGTTATCGGTACCACGGCCGAGAATCTCAAGGCGGCGGCGGCCGGGGAGAATCACGAATGGTCGAGCATGTATCCCGAATTTGCCCAGGTAGCCCGCGAGGAAGGTTTTAATGATATCGGTGATGTGTTCGAAGCCATTGCGGTATCGGAAAAGCAACATGAGAAGCGCTTTCTCGGTTTGTTGGCTAATATCGAAGCCGGAACGGTTTTTAAGAAGAATAAAAAAGTCGTCTGGAGATGTCGCAATTGCGGATACCTGCATGAAGGGGAAGAGGCAGTCAAGGTCTGTCCGGCTTGTGCTCATCCTCAGGCACATTTCGAATTGCTGGCTGAGAACTGGTAAGCACTTACCGAGGTGTACGGCCGGGCGGTGGTGATCGTTCGGCGTATTCCGAGCTTGTTGTTCTAAGGAGCGAACGTGGACATGGTTGCGTGGTTCAAAGAGTTGTCTCCCGTCTGGCAAGCATTGGTGGCGACCTGTTTCACCTGGTTCATGACGGCGGCGGGCGCGGCGGTGGTTTTTTTAGCTCGCGATCTGCATCGCCGCACGCTTGATGGCATGCTTGGTTTTGCCGCCGGAGTTATGATAGCGGCCAGTTACTGGTCGCTGTTGGCTCCGGCTATTGAGATGTCGGAGGGGATGGATATCCCTTCATTCGTGCCTGCCCTGGTCGGTTTTCTTCTGGGCGCATTTTTTCTGCGTCTGGTGGATCGACTGTTGCCTCACATTCATTTCGGTATGCCCGCCGACCAACCTGAAGGTATCAAAACACGATGGCGACGTACGACGCTGTTGGTGCTGGCCATCACGCTGCACAACGTTCCCGAAGGGCTCGCGGTGGGCGTGGCGTTCGGAGCTATTACGGCCGGGCTTCCTTCGGCTACTCTGGCGGGGGCGGTTGCTCTGGCTATCGGGATCGGCATACAGAATTTCCCGGAGGGGACGGCTGTATCCATGCCCTTGCGGCGCGAGAATATCTCACGCGGCCGTAGTTTCTGGTACGGTCAGCTTTCCGGCGTGGTCGAACCGATGGCGGGTGTGCTCGGGGCGGCGCTGGTAATAATAGCCCGGCCACTTTTGCCGTATGCTCTGGCTTTTGCCGCCGGAGCCATGATCTTTGTTGTTATCGAGGAACTGGTACCCGAATCACAAACCGGAGGACATTCGCACGCCGCTACGATGGGGGCCATAATAGGTTTCGCCGTTATGATGACGCTTGATGTTGCTCTCGGTTAGGTCGCAAGTTGCGATTTTGGCCGGGAAAAAACTATCAGGGTTGATTTTCGGAAACCGAATTACTGGAGGGTAAAATATGGGGCTCGATCCGGTACTGTTGTCGCGTCTTCAGTTTGCGATGACGGTGGGTTTTCATTTTGTTTTTCCGCCGGTGTCAATCGGGCTGGCCTGGCTGTTGGTGATAATCGAGGGGCTGGGCTGGCGTCGGGGAGACGAAATCTATGTCAGGATGGGCAGGTTCTTCGCAAAGTTGCTCGCCTTGACCTTTGCCGTCGGTGTCGCTACCGGCATTGTCATGGAATTCCAGTTCGGTACCAACTGGGCGGAATACTCGAAGTTTGTCGGCGATATATTCGGGGCTCCGCTGGCGGCCGAGGGGATCTTTGCTTTTTTCCTCGAATCGACATTCCTTGGTGTTTATCTCTTCGGTCGTAATCGCGTATCGAAAGGGGTACACTGGTTTTCGATTCTAATCGTTGCCGTCGGTGCCACTATTTCTGCCTTCTGGATTCTGGTGGCCAATAGCTGGCAACAGACGCCGGCCGGTTATGTTCTTCAGAACGGACGGGCCGAACTGACCAGTTTTTATGAAGCGGTTTTCAATCCTTCCATGTGGGTGCGTTTCTTCCACACTATCGATGCCGCCCTTATAACCGGGGCGTTTGTCATGGCCGGGACGGCCGCGTATCTGTTGCTCAGGGGGCGGGGACAGGACGTGGCCCGGAAAGCTCTGAAGATATCGGTTATCTTTGGGTTGATCGTGAGTTTGCTGGAGCTGTTTCCTTTCGGTCATAGCCATGCTGTGCAGGTGGCCCGGACACAGCCGGAAAAGATGGCCGCGATGGAAGGGTTGATCGAGGGACAAACCAACGCTCCGCTGCTCGTGTTCGGGGTGCCTTCGACCGATCCGTCGGAGGTCAGTTTGGCGGTTGGTATACCGGGCGTGCTCAGTTGGCTGGCCCGCGGTGATGCCGATGCTTACGTGCAGGGTTTGAGCGATTTTCCATCGGATGAAACTCCTCCGTTCTGGCTGACCTTTGTGTCTTTTCACACCATGGTGGCGCTGGGCATGTTCTTCATTGTCGTCATGCTGGTCGGGGTGTTTTTGCTTTATCGCAGGAAGCTGTTCGACCGGAGATGGTTTCTCAATCTGCTGATGTTTGTTGTTCCCTTGCCGATTATCGCCTGCGAACTGGGCTGGATTGCGGCTGAAGTCGGCCGGCAGCCATGGGTGGTTTATCGGATGCTCAGGACATCGGAAGCTATTTCTCTGAACGTTACGGCCGGTGAGGTTCTTTTCTCCATCATTCTGTTTGGTTTGATTTATCTGTTCCTGGGGGTGCTCTATATTTTCCTGGCCTTCAGGGAAATCAAGCACGGTCCGGAAACCGGGTCGGTCAAGGAGGTCGCGGTATGATTGACCTGAACACTCTCTGGTATATTTTGATCGGGGTACTGATCACGGGGTATGCTGTTCTTGACGGTTTCGACCTTGGTGTGGGGACGCTGCATTTGTTTGCCCGCAACGACACGGAGCGACGTTTGCACATGAACGCAATCGGCCCGATCTGGGATGGCAACGAGGTGTGGCTGATAACCGCCGGGGGGGCGCTCTTTGCGGCTTTTCCGGCTGTTTACGCGACGGTCTTCAGCGGTTTCTATCTGGCTCTCATGCTGGTTCTCACGGCGCTTATTTTCAGGGCCGTCTCGCTCGAGTTTCGGGGCAAAGTCGATTCGCCCGGCTGGCGGCGTTTCTGGGACTGGTCGTTCGGGTTGGGCAGTTTGTTGCCATCGCTGCTCTTCGGCGTGGCCGTGGGCAACCTGCTCAGGGGTGTACCGGTCGACGGAGGTGGTATGTACGTGGGTACTTTTCTGGGTCTGCTGAATCCTTATTCAATCGTCGTCGGCCTTCTGTCTCTCGTTATGTTCGTTATGCACGGCGCCCTTTATATGGCCATTAAGACCGAGGGTGACCTTAGAGATCGCATGTCAAGATGGGCTTCCGGGAGCTGGGTGGTTTCGATTGTTCTCTACATTGTCGCCACCGCCTACACCGGTCTGGTATCGCCTCATTTGTTTGTCGATATTCTCGGCAACCCCCTCTTCTGGATTGCGTTCGTTTTTCTGCTGGCGGCCATAGTTTATTTGCCTGTGGCTCTCAAAGCCGGGAAGTATATGAGGGCTTTTCTGTCGTCATCGGTTATGATTGCCGGTATGATCGCCCTGGCCGGGATCAGTATGTTCCCGCGGCTGGTTCCCTCGCTGGTCAATCCGGATTACAGCCTGACCGCCTACAATGCCTCGAGCACGCCGCGAACCTTGACCACCATGCTTATCATTGCACTGGTGGGTATGCCGATCGTGATAGCGTACACCGTCTATGTATATCGGGTGTTCAAAGGCAAAACAGTCGTTGTCGAAGAGAGTTATTGAGCGAGCAATTGATGATTTGACGGGCAGCCCTCGTGAATACGAGGACTGCCCACCGGATTCAAAGACTTACTTCTGATACGGCGTCACCACCCACTTCAGGCAGTGATCCTTCTTGTTTCCAAAGACATCGTAGCCTTTGAGAATGTCATTAAGAGGAGCGCGGTGCGTGATCAGGAAGTTCGTATTGATCTTGCCGGCCTTGATCAGATTAATCAATTCCGGGATGCGGTTGGCATCGACCAGACCCATGTGCAGGTTGATGTTCTTTATCCAAAGCGTGTTCATGGGCAGTTCCTGCGGTTTTTCGAACACCCCGATGAACGATACATCGCCACCCGCTCTGACCACGTTGAGGGCCAGTTCATAGGTGCCCTTAACGCCGCAGGCTTCGATGGTACGGTCGGCTCCGCGACCTTCGGTCATCTTCTTGATCTCGTCAACCACGTCAACCTTGCTCGGGTTGAGCGCGATATCGGCGATGCCGTGATCGAGCGCCATTTGAAGGCGTTCTTCGCTCAAATCCACGGCCACGATTTTTCCCGGGCCCCACAGCCGGGCGGTGTGCATGGCGCACATTCCGACCGGTCCGGCGCCCATCACGGCTACCGTGTCACCCGGTTCGATATGGGCATGCTCGGAGCCGAAATAACCTGTCGAGAGAATATCGCCGACAAAGAGAACGTCTTCTTCGGTCAGGCCTTCCGGAATCTTATGCAGACCCAGATTGGCGTGAGGAATACGGACATACTCGGCCTGGCAACCATCGATCATGTAGCCGAAAATCCAACTGCCGGTAGTACAATGCGAGTACATGCCGCGGCGGCAGTAGAAGCACTCACCACACTGAGTGACACATGATACGGCAACTTTATCGCCGACCTTGGAGTTTCTCACGGCCGGACCGGTCTCGACGACTTCACCCACGAACTCGTGTCCGATAATACGCGGAGGAGTGACTTCCGGCATGCCTCCCGCCCGGATATGAATATCCGTGCCGCAGATGGTGGAAGTAGTGACACGGACAATGGCATCGTCCGGCTCGATGAGTTTGGGTGTAGGAACATCATCAAGACTGATGTTGTTGGGGCCGTGGTAAACAAGAGCTTTCATTGTTTCACTCATGGCTACATTCTCCTAAGTTGTAGTTGCGGTGTTATCCAAACAGTTCTGAAATGCGTTTGGAAATTCCTTTTCGTTTTACCACCCATAGGCAGGTCAGTTCTCCTGATTTTGATTACACTCGCCATGGCTGGTCGATAATGACATCCTGGAGAAATAAGCAACTTTCTCCAGGGTCATAATAAGATCAACATCTTCAAGGTATACGTGGGAAGGAACTTTGATCGGTATGGGGGCAAAATTGAGAATGGCCGTAATGCCCGTTTCGATCATAAGGTCAGCCACCTGGGCGGCCTGATCGAAAGGAACGCATATAATGCCCACTCGCACATTGTTACCTCTGACGATATGGGAAAACTCCGCTATGGAATAGGCGGGAGTACCGTGATATTCACGGTTTACCTTCTCCGGGCTGCGATCAAAGGCTGCAATGATTTTGAGTTTGGGACGCCGATTCTCGAAATAGTCCAATACCGCCCGTCCGAGGTTTCCCAAACCAACCAGGACTACCTGGGTTCCTTCCGGATGGTCAAGAAAACGGTCGATAGCTATGATCAACTCGGGGACTTTATATCCTCTGGCCGGATTACCATAGTACTCAATAGCCATCAAATCCCGCCGGACCTGGGCCGCCGAACAGGATGATTCCTGAGCCAGATGGTGAGAATGAATCTTTTCCATCCCGTTGCGGCTGAACCCCTCCAGGATGCGGCGATAGATACTGAGCCGCCCGATTACTTTCTCGGATACCGGTTTTTCGTTTTCTGAGGCCATCGTTAGAGAAACATTGTTACTGTTTTCACGATGTTATACACATAACGCTGTTATATTTTTCACGGGAGTTTACATAATTTCTCGGGGTGTGTCAATCTCTCTTTTGTTCTTTTTGTGTTTTTTTGCCCGAAGAGTCTGCCGTCTTCGCTGTAACTGCTTGTGTTATAATGTTATATGGCGTATCGTGGAGGTTTGAAAAGGGGGGAGGCATTTCTTGCCCGTTCCCGGAATATCCGGGCCGACCGGCATAATCTGGAATTTCAGAAGGAGTTTTGCTATTTCCAGTTAACCGGAATCCCGCGACGCCCGGGTGAGTGATATTCACTCTTGTAGTAAACTGTTCGACCGATGGGGGGGGATATTGGAAAACCCGCGCGGATAAAACCGACAATCGTCGCCTTGTCAGTGGCTCTGGCGGTGATGAATCTCGGTTACCCCTTGTCCGAGGCTCTGGAGAAGTGCATTTGCACTATCACCCAGCGCCCGTCGCGTTTCTCCAATACGCCCGTCCAGCGGACATCTTCCCAGTTGGCCGGTTGCCCTTTCCATTCGTTGAAGTCGTCGAGGCGGGCGTGATACCAGGCCACGGTCCCTGATTGCGAGAGGTTGATCTCAAGCTCTCTTATCTCATAACGGATGGCCTTGAAATCGTCCTTCATGAAGAAACCCTCGGTCAGATCCACGAAGGCCTCGTAGCCGTGAAGCGTGCCGTCGTCCCGGGGTGAGAACCAGAACAACTCCGGGTTTTTGGCGTAGCAGCTAAAAGACAACTCTTTGTCTTTGGTCGCTGCCCAGCCGATGCTGTTATGGATGACTTCGCTGATTCGGGCCTTCTCTTGAGCGATGTTCTCCTCCCGGTTCATACTGCTGCAACCTCCTGTCAGGATTACTGAGAAGCATACTATGATCAACAACCACCGATTTGTCATGCTTTTCTCCTTTGCCGCCGGATCTTGTTGTTAAGTGTCGACCGACCGTGAGAGGCGGATTTCTGTATCGAAACGTGGCCCCGTGTGCCTGCTCGCGTGTCCGTCCGCGGGACACATCATTGGACGAAACCGGGGCGCTGTTTGCTTAAGCCAAAGGAACGCACCTGGTTTATTTTTTATTCGTTGTTTTCGCGGGTTTGTTTCTTCTTTGTTCGGCTTGCGGGTGTCTGGTCGAATGTCGGGGATATTGGGGATATAGACATGGGGGGTTCTGCTTGTTTCCCGAAAGTCTGCTAATTATCCTGTCCTAAATAGGAATGATACCACAACTGGGCGAATTATGACCAAACGTAACAGAATCAGCACCTCTGAAATGATGAGAAACTTTGAACAGGTCTGCAGAGCGAAAGGATTGCGGATAACTCATCAGAGATCGGTTATTTTCTCTGAACTGGTGAAATTTCCGGGGCATCCGACTGTCGAGAATGTTTTTCGACGCGTCCGCAAACACCTGACAACGATTTCGCTGGACACTGTCTATCGCACCATCGCCACTTTCGAGGAGCACGGTTTGATAAAGAAAGTTCTGGTGCTCGATAATGCGGCCAGGTTCGAAGCTAATCCGGCGGTTCATCATCATCTGATTTGTACCCGGTGTCACAAGATTGAGGATTTCTACTGGCCGGCTTTCGATAAACTGAAACTGCCGGACTCGATCCGGGGTTGGTCGAAGACGGGCTCGAGGCATGTTGAGATTTTCGGTCTGTGCCGGGCATGCCGGGCGAGGCTTGCAAAACAGGAGCAAAGAGTCGGTAAGATATAGTGGAATTTATATCAACTGATCTGGCCGATCATTTTCCTGATCCGGCCTGCAAGACTGGGGACAGCGATTACGGGGCGCGCGTAAGTTGATTATTGGGAATGAGTTGGCGCGCATAGTCCAGCTAAGATCAAGGGCTTGACTCTAATGTTTCTATTCATACAAGAAATGGTACAGTTGTATTACGCTCGATGGAGAGACGGTGAAGTGGATATCGTAGCCTTGGGCGAGGAATTGAAGGCCTTGTGGGCGGTGGAGGTAAAATGGTCTGACAGGTTCTTCGAGCATCCTGAGCAACTGAAGTCTCTCAGTCGATTTTGCCAAACCCAGGGTCTTACCAAGGCGAAGGTGACAACAAGGACAATAACAGGAAGCAAGACGGTGGTGGGGGGCTACTTTTGAATATCAACCAGCGAGTGTCTATTGCTATTTGCTCGGCTACAACATTGTCAAATCAAAAATAGCTCAACACAAGAACGCTAAGCCATAATGGCCGTCGGGCGGACCCGCCATACAAAAACTTCTGATATTCTTTCAATAATAGCAACATTCCCTGATATTAGCGGTCAATTGAATGGACAACTCGTGTGTGCATCGTGATTTGGTTTTTCACCGGTCTTCCCTTTGGAGCCAGTCCCGGGGATTGAAAGGAAAGGCTCGGACTGAGAGAAGCTGATGAATGTCTCAGGTCTGAAGCAACTGCTGCACAAAGATAACAAGATTTTCGGCTTGGCCCGGCAAGGTCGACGATTGCCCGGTATTCTGACCACCCTTCTTGTCATCATCGGGCTTCTGGTTGTCGCCATCGTGCCTTTTTACATCGCGGGAGAGCTGATATACGGGGATGCTGAGATCGTGGAGAAACTCTGGGGAGGGGCGTTTTTCCTCATCGCTCCATTTCTTCTAATTATCGGTTTTCTCGGTTTGTGGGTACGGTTTTTCGAGAAAAGACCGTTTTCAACCGCCGGATTCCGGACACAGCACTGTTTCAGAAATTACTTAACGGGTTTCGCCGTTGGTCTCGTGATGCTGGCCGCTACCGTCGGAATGATGGTCCTGGCCGGAGCCGCACGGTTGGATACAGCGACCGACGGGCCCGGCGGTGTCAATCTGGTTCTGGGGGCACTGTTGATGTTGCTGGGTTTTCTGGTGCAGGGAGGAGGAGAGGAAATCCTGTTCCACGGTTGGTTGTTTCAGGTGCTTGGGGCTCGTTATACTCCCGTGGTGGGGCTGGTCATATCAACTGTCCTGTTTGCGGCTTGTCACGGAAGCACCAGCGTTATGGCAAACCTCAATCTTGTTCTGTTTTCTGTGTTCCTGTCGTTTTACTACCTTTATGAGGGGTCGATCTGGGGAGCCATGGGTTGGCACTCCGCCTGGAACTGGGCGCAAGCCAATGTATTCGGCGTAACGGTCAGTGGGGCCATTGAGTCCAGGTACACCCTGATTGACCTGCGCACTTCCGGTTCACCGTTGATCAGTGGGGGAGATTTCGGACCCGAGGCCAGCCTGTTTTGTACGTTGGTATTCCTGATCGGGCTGATGGTTATGGCGATGCTTTCCGCGCGACGTGATGTTGCCACTACTGCGAAAATCACCCACCCGTGACGATACCTGATACTTCTCCGGTACACTAAGCGGTCACACCCGCAAACACCAGGACCAACCTGCAACGATACCAACAAGTTACGAACAGGCTAAGGCCTGCCCTCTTTTTCATCTCTGATTATTTGGGCTCGTTTTGTCAGAAAAATGTTAGAAAGAGACGTATGTCGAAGTTTTATCTAATTAACCCGGGAGTCAATGCCGTTTCTTTTCAGATACAGGTGTTGCATATGGCCTTGACATTGAATTTCTGTTGTATTGCTTGACTGGCAAATGCGATATGGTGTTGACGAGGTGAAAGTCGGCCCGATCTGCGAGAAACCGTCGATCATATGCACATGTGAGAAGTGAACGCTGTTTGAAAACGAGAATGAAGTCATGACAATCAAAGGGCACATTCTCAAGATACCTCCGGCGAGCTTTGTTGTGGCAAGCTTCCTGGCGGCGATTGTCGCGGGCACCATATTGCTGAAATTGCCCGTGTCTACGAATATCGGTTTTATTTCCTGGACCGATGCTTTTTTCACCGCCACGTCCGCTGTTTGTGTTACCGGACTGACCGTGGTCGATACCGGGAGTTATTTCTCGATATTCGGTCAGCTTGTCATTCTGGGTCTGATTCAAATCGGCGGTCTGGGGGTGATGACTATCTCGGTTGCTCTGTTTCGCTGGATCGGTCGGGCCGTATCGTTCAGGCAGCGATCGATCATGCAGAACCTTTTCACCCATACCCCCCGAGAGGATATCTTCAGCCTTCTGAAGAGTGTTATAATTTTTACCGGTGTCGCTGAGTTGGCGGGTTTTGTTTTGTTCGCGATACGCTGGATTCAGGAACTACCGTTCGGCGAGGCGCTTTACACGTCGTTGTTTCACTCCGTATCGGCGTTTTGTAATGCCGGTTTTTCTCTTTATCGCGGCAGCATGACGGAATATAGCGGCGACATATTGCTTAATCTGACCATGATCATTTTGATTGTCGTCGGAGGCATTGGCTTTCCGGTTTTGCACGAACTCCATGTCTGGATGAAGCGTCGCCACAGCGAACGGGTACGCCTGTCGGTTCATTTCAAAACGGTTCTGATAACATCCGCTGTTCTTATTGTGGGGGGAGCGGTTATGTTTGCCTTTTTGGAATGGGATACCATGGCGGCCGACCACTCTTCCGGTGAGGTGGCCCTGATATCGTTGTTTCAATCGGTTACCTGTAGAACGGCCGGGTTCAATACCGTTGACGTTAGCTCTCTGAACGAGGTGACCCTGGCGATGATGATTTTCCTCATGTTTGTCGGGGCCTCGCCGGGTTCCTGTGGCGGGGGTATCAAAACGACGGCGTTGGCCCTTCTGGTTGCATTTACTTACAGTCGGGTGAATCGCTACGGCAAAGCCAACATGTTTCACAAGACGATTCCGAATGATACGATTTCGCGGACCGTGTCACTGGTTCTGGTTTCGCTTGGAGCGATCAGCGTGATCTTTTTTATGATCCTCGCCGGTAATACGGATGGTATTCGTGCGGTGATGGGTGGTAAGGGGATTTTCCTCGCGTGTTTGTTTGAAACCGTATCGGCGTTTGGTACGGTCGGTTTGTCGATGGGGATAACGCCCGCCCTCAGTCTTTGGGGGAAATACTGGATAATAGGCATGATGTTCCTTGGCCGCGTAGGTGTTCTTGCTTTTGCGTACATAGTGGTGGGTACGGGGACGCCGCGTGGTATTGAATATTCCGAAGAAAATATCATGATAGGTTAGCAGGGCTGAGATTATGAAGAAATTCGCGGTTATAGGCCTCGGGAATTTCGGGTTCCATGCGGCCAAAGCATTGTTCAATTACGGAAACGAAGTGGTGGCTATCGATTCCGAAAAAGCCCATGTTCAGGCAATTGACCAGTATTCCACGGAAGCTATTCTTGCGGACGCTACCGATGTGGAGGCGTTGCGTGTCCTTGGGCTGGAAAACATGGATGCCGTGATAGTATCCACCGGGACGAAGATAAGTGTCAGCATACTTATATGTTTACATTTGCAGGAAATCGGGGTCAAGAAGATCATTGCCAAAGCGGTCGACTCGGATCATGAGAAGATTCTCAAACGGGTAGGTGCAACTCAGGTGGTTCACCCCGAACGGGATATGGCCGAGCGTGTGTCCCGGAACCTTTCTCAATCCAACGTGCTTGATTTCATTCCTCTCGCCGCGGAGTATGAGTTGGTCCAGATTGAACCGCCGGCTCAGTTTATCGGGAAGAGTTTGAAGGATCTTGATCTGCGGGCCAGGCATCGTATTCATATCATTGGGATTCGAGAACAGGGACCGGACAAGTTCATGTTGGTGCCGCCAGCTGATTCGGTGATAAAAAAGGACCAGATTCTTATTGCCATCGGCAAATCGGAAGACATCTCCAAAATCAAGATGCTTTCTTAGGACGGGTAAGCTTACACCGTATGTTAACTAGGGAGATCCGTCGGCAACTACCTTCTTATCCTATTGGTCCCAAACATGAGAACCTGTATTGCCTACCCTATGTTAGAGTAACGTCAAAACTCTATACGGTTTGAAAGTCTATACAGAAAAGGCGGGCTGTATTCGCCTTTGGGATTCTTTTTTGGTAGCGGGGAGGGGATTTGAACCCCTGACCTTCGGGTTATGAGCCCGACGAGCTACCAGACTGCTTCACAACAGCCTACTCAATGGGAAAGCTTACGCGGCTCTTTGGTATCGCAAGTTCAGACCTAGATATCTGAACGGAAGATAATTAGATTTCCAATAATGAGAACAATTGAACTTAGCACCAACATTGTAGAATGGACAACCTCCCAAAAAGAGATCTTCTCCATTAGTTGGACCATGTCTTTCTTAAGGACGGTAGAATAGTCATTTGCCTGTTTTTCATATTCCTCCTGCAATACTAGTAGCTCAGAGTCACTCTTACTCTCGAACATCTTGTATACATTCACATCTTCGGTTGTGTCATTAGACAAGAGGTATGTTAGAGCTACAGTGTTTATCTTGCTAACCTCTTGTTGGCGGTTCAACTCCTTCACCACACTCTCCACAACTCTGATTTCTCTTTCTGTTAAGTGACTTTGAGATAGTCGGCGGAGCATCACCAATTGGTTGGAGTTTGCATTAAGTAATGCTAATCTATCGCTTTCGGACTTCAGAATCCTGTCGTTATTTATGAAGTACTGCTCTTCATATCTTCTGGTCTGTAACTCACCTTGCAGACTGGATATGTAAAGGCTCATTCCAAGAACCAAGCCATTCAATAGAATCGCTAACACCAAACAGACTTGCCCCCAGCTTCTCATGTTCTTGGGGTCAAATGAGCGCTCCCTCTTGTTTGTCCAGCCTTTCAATGTGTGAATATGGTCACTCTTGAGTCTGAATCTGATATTGCCATCGCATTCGAACCAGTATTGCGGTTTCTTATCAACATGTTGTTTTAGCCAGTTCTCGAGATTCTTCGCAGTTTCAAAAGCCCACAATGAATCTTTGTCTTTTCTCTTTTTGAATCTCTGGATTAGATTGCCTATGAGTTCCTGACCAGTAGATGTGTTTATCGCATTCTGATGAAGTCCATAGATGTCTTCAGCAGAGAACCAATCACCCAACTTGTTGCTGGACTCAAGAAGATAGTAGACTATGATGATAGTTGCGCCTGGTTTGCTCATGTCGTCCGATAGAAATCATAGGAGTGCTTTTAGCTATTTGAAGCCAACTCCATGGATTTGGTAGCGGGGGCAGGATTTGAACCTGCGACCTTCGGGTTATGAGCCCGACGAGCTACCAGACTGCTCCACCCCGCGATCAGAAAACCCAATATAGGCCTGCCCGAGGCCCTGTCAAGTACCGTTTCAGATTATCGAAATTTCGACGCTCCCGCCTGCAGGCGAATGACTTACAGTCGTTCAGCCACCGGTCGAGCCCGGCCCCCGTCAACCTTTACCGGGACAACCCAGCGAAAATACGCCCGCGCGCTCCGGTGCGTATTCCTGGCCCAGGCACATGCGCACCGTGTGATAAGCCACCTTCTCGGCCCCCAGCGTCTCCAGCGTGGCACAGCGCTCGGACGTGACAAGCGGACAGCGAAAATACAACGGCTTGTCCGAACGGTCAAACGCGGCCGCGGTCAGAGTGCGACTCACGACGTTGCCTTCATCCCGGTCGGGATCGACGATCATCGGGGAAACCTGGCGGTTATTCTTCGCCTCGGTAAGGAAAAGCATTCCGGCAACGCGACCGGCTCGTTCAGCCACGAACCCTTCGAAATTCGGGTTGGTCATGACTCTTTTCAACAGCGTCAGGCGGTCCTGTCCGAAAAACCGACGGTCGAACTCACCAATTGAAGAGACCGAATAAGCGGTCGCATCGTGCACGAAGATGTCGTCGTTTGCCGAGCTTTTCGTTTCCCCGGCCATTAGTCGGTAATGCTGAGTATGAAACTGTTCGATAAACCCCAGTCGTCGGTACAACGATACCGTCTCGACCACCGCTTCGAGAAGAACAGTCCCGGCCCCTTTCTCTTGCAGACATTCGATGGCTCGCTGCATCAGTCGTTCGCCGTAGCCGTGTCCGCGCGCGGAATTCTTGACATACAGCCAGCCGATCCACCCGATTGTCCGGTAAAAGGTGGTCGTAACCATGCCGATTATCGCCCGATCATCGAACAGCGCAAAACAGCCGTCGGGATTGTACCCGATCAAATCCGTTATGTGCGGCCCGAACCAGTCGGGCTCGGTTTCATTATCTTCCGTGGTTCGGAAGTCGAGCATCGGGACGGTCAGCGGTACTATTTTCATAGCATTAAAAAAGCCGGTTCGAAAACCGGCTTTTCACTTATTCGACTCGCGTTATTCCTTCGCCTGAGCGGCTTTCTTGGCGTCGCCGCGCAGAAGTGAGAATTTCAACACCGGCGGAGTTACCAGGGTCGTGACAATAACCATGATCACCACCGCCGAATAGGTGCCGGTCGATATTACCGCTTTGCCATCCAGCATCAGCTTGGCACCGATGCCGGCGAAAATAAGACCGACTTCACCTCGTGGAATCATACCAAGCCCAATGGCTATGCGGTTAACGGCTTTGTCGAAAATAGCCAGGGCGCAGGCCTGCTTGCCGATAATGGCGGCCAGAGTCATCACGGCCGCAAAACCGAGTATCTCAACCTGGGCAAACGTGCTCAGTTCCACCATCATGCCCATGCGGACGAAGAAAATCGGGACCAGGAAAGTGGCGATGGGGGAGATAAGTTCCTCGACATGGTGTTCGCCGCGATCATAAAAGTCTTTGTAATAAACTTCTTCGAGAATCAGCCCGGCGGCAAAAGCACCGACAATCGGGGCCAGGCCGACTTCACCGGCGATATATGACAGTAAGAAACAGACCAGCAAACAGAAGGACAGGAACACGCCCTTAACTTTCAACCGGAAGCCGAATCTGAAGTAGTGCGGTAGAACCACGGCCCCTATGACTACGGCTCCGACGATGAACAAAATGGCCTTGGCGACGATCCACAAAATGGCCAGCGAGCTGATACCCTCACCGTTACCGGAGGCCGCAGCCGAGATGACACCGGTTACGACGGCCAGAATTACCAAACCGAGAATATCGTCGATGACGGCCGCCCCCAGGATAATCTTCGCCTCTTTCGTTTTTATCTTACCGATATCCTTGAGCACACGGGCAGTGATCCCGACCGAAGTCGCCGTAAGGGTAGCGCCGATAAACACGTGCACGAGAATCGACTCGTCGGGCAGGAACATGGCCCCGACTCCCCAGCCGAGGAAGAACGGTGCTATGACACCGAAAACCGCCACCATAAACGATGGCAGCCCCACTTTCATCATTTCTTTGACGGTCGATTCCAGGCCGACTTCGAAAAGGAGGATAATAACACCGATTTCGGAGAGGATTTCGAGAGTCAGGTCGGTTTTGAAAGCATCGAAACCGTGAAAACCGATCAGGTGAAGGTTGCCGATGACCATACCTATGACCAGTTCCCCCAGCACTGCCGGTTGGGAGAACCGTTCAAAAACGTCGCCGCCGAGTTTGGCGGCCAACAGAATAACGACCAACTCCAGCAAAACATTGAGGACCGGACCGCCGTGGCCGCCGCCCCCTTCGCCGCCGTCGCCGCCGCTGGAGGCGAAAACCAGACCATAGAGGCAGTAAACGGCCAAAGCGGTGGCTATCAGGAAAAGTCTCTTGTTGGTGAGAAAACGCATAATAAACCTACCGAGTTGCCGCCCTTAGGGCGAGAAGTTCCAAGTGCCGGTTTCTAAAACAGTGCGGAAAGTACACTATTGCGGCTTTTTCGACAAGCGGTTTTTGACTCCTGACTATAGATTCGAGCGGAAATGACGAAAATCATACTGATATGGCCGAAACAGGTTAGGAACGATAATATCTGTCTGAGCGGATTTTATGTTCATCTTTGTAGGTGCAATCGTTGTTTTGGGTGCGGTGCTGGGCGGTTTTTCTCTCGCCGGCGGCAAGATTCTGGCTTTGAATCAACCTTCGGAACTGCTGGTTATCGGGGGCGCCGCTCTGGGTTCTATGATCATTGGAACGCCCATGAGCGTTATCAAGAGAATCGTGGGGCAGGTCACCGGTGTTCTCGGCGGCGGGTTGAACAAGCAGGACTATCTCGACCTGCTCGTAATGATGTATGAGATTTTCAATGTTGCCCGTCGTGACGGTCTGGTCGGTCTGGAAAAGCATGTGGAGCACCCCGAAGAAAGTGAAATTCTTACCCGCTATCCCAAGTTTCTGAAGAATCAGCACGCCGTGTCGTTCTTTGCGGATACCATGCGTGTTATCATCTCCGGGTCGGTCCAGCCTCATGATCTTGAGGACCTGATGGATGAAGATATAGAAATCCTTCACGAAGAGGAAATGCAGCCGGCCGTGACCCTGAATACGACGGCTGATTCTCTGCCGGGTCTGGGGATTGTAGCTGCCGTGTTGGGGGTTGTTATTACGATGTCTCATATCGACGGCAGTCCGGCCGAGATCGGGCATCACGTGGCCTCGGCGCTGGTCGGTACTTTCCTTGGTATTCTGGGGTGTTACGGCTTCATCGGTCCTCTGGCCAACAGCCTCAAGAACCGGACGCAGGACATGAGGTCGTATCTCACGTGTATGAAGCATGCGCTGTTGTCGTTCCATAAAGGCGTTGCCGGTGTTATTGCAGTCGAGTTCGCCCGTCGTACCCTGTACTCGGAAGTACGGCCGGGTTTTCTGGAGCTCGAGCAGGCCTGCAATGACGCCAAGAGGAGATAGGCATGGCCGACGACCACGGCGAGCAGCCCATAATAATCAAAAAAGTCAAAGGGCACGGCCACGGGGGACATCACGGGGGAGCGTGGAAAGTCGCCTTTGCCGATTTTATGACCGCCATGATGGCTTTCTTTCTCGTTATGTGGCTGGTCGGCCAGAAAGACGAGGTACGTGAAGCCGTCGCCGGTTACTTCCGCGATCCGGGCAAGTTTCAGATCGAAGGCAAAGCCGGCGTGCTGAAGGGCTCGGCCGCACTTATCGAAAAAGAGATTCAGGCAAATGCGATGGTCGAGTCTCCCAAGAAAAAAGATTTCGTGCCCTCGGAAGAAGAGACCCAGCAGATTTCTCTCACGGCCAGTAAGATTCGCGATGAACTGGAGAAGCAGGAGGCTTTCAACCGTCTGAAGAAAAACATCAAGATGCAGGTGACTTCGGAAGGTCTGCGGATTATTCTGAACGAATCGGCCGACGCTCCGGCGTTTTTCGAACCGGGCTCGGCTAAACTGCTTCAGAAAAGTGCCATTATTCTGGTGACGATAGCCCGGGAACTGGGACAGTTGACCAATCATATGGTCATTGAGGGACATACCGATAATTCCGGGACTAACCAGGGCAATTACGGCAACTGGGAGTTGTCGGCCGACCGGGCCAACGCCGCCCGGCAGCTCATGGAAGTATCCGGCTTGTATCGCGGTCAGGTCCGTGAAGTCCGGGGTTTTGCCGACAAGTTTCCCATGATCGCGGACCACCCGGACGATCCCCGTAACCGGCGGGTTAGTCTGGTCGTGCTTTATGAGGCCCGGGAGCGTCTCTACGATCAGATCGAGGTCGGTAGTGATCTCATGGCGGAAGTAAACGGTCAACAATAGCGGTTCCCCGGCCTGTGCCTCGCTGTCGCGGAGCGATTGGCTAAGGGCCAAAAGTCTTGGTGTTTTCGCGGTTTCTGCCTATATTCCATCGAAACAAAACAGCAGCAACACCCCGGTCGTAATCGAACCGGGGCTTTTGCGTTGTTGCCTTTTCATGCGGGGTATTTGTGCATGTCTGTTGATGTGGCTCCGGCCTCGGGCAAGCTGGCTCAGGTAATTGAGATCTGGAAACAGTACGGTCCTTTTTTGACTCTCTGTGACCGGTTGCATCAGGGGGCGGATCAAATAACCGTGACCGGCCTGACCGGATCGGCGGAGACCCTGTTGCTGAAAGGGCTGGTCGATAAACTGGCCCGTCCGATTGTGGTGGTAACGGAGCGTTCCGAAGAGGCTTGCGATCTCTATGACGATCTGGAGGCGGTTCTCGGAGCAAACCTGATAGGGCACTACCCGTCACGGCAGATTCTGCCCTACGATTTCCGCGCCCCGGTGGGTGAGATTATGGGAAAGCGTATCTCGACCCTGACGGGATTGCTCGACGGTAATCTTGCGGTGGTGGTATGTCCCGTGCGGGCTCTTCTGGAACCGACCATTCCGGTTTCGCAGTTGTCCGCCTGTCGTATCAGTCTTCGAAGAGGCGGGGAGAGCGATCCCGATGATCTGGTGCGCCGGTTGGTACGGTTAGGTTTTCGCCGGGTGTCTCTGGTCGAGGAAGTCGGCGATTTCGCCCAGCGTGGGGGACTGATTGACTTTTTCTCGCCCGGTTCGGAAACACCGGTTCGGGTTGAATTCTTCGGCAATGAGATCGACACGATCCGCCGTTTCGATGTCACTTCACAGCGTACGGTTGGACGGCTCGATGAGATTATGATCCTGCCCAAGCGGGAGATCCCGATTACGCAGGATACGCTCGAGCAATATCTGGCCAAACTGCCCGAGGAAGATTCCGATTACATTCGGGCGCGTTATCTTAACGATCCGGAACTGCCCGGTCTGGAATGGTTGTCTATTCTTTTCGGTATGGAGCAGGGACGTCTGATCGATTATTTTTCCGCCGAGAGTCTGGTCTATACCCGCGGGTTCGGATCACTCAAGACGGAAGCGGAAGACGTGATTGCGGAAGCGGCGGGTTTGCGTGAACGACTTAAGGCCCGCCTGACTGATCTGCCCGAGCCGCTGGCCTATTATCTTGATCCCCAAAGCGCCTTTGCTCGTCTGGCGGAATACGCCGGTATTGACAACGTGCCTTTCCGCGGCGGTCGTAGCGATATTATCTCTTTCAATTGTCGGGCTCATCCGGCTTTCGGGTCCCGTCTTGATCTGTTGGCCGACCAGATACGCGAGTACCGGGACAACGGTACGACCTACTTCATTGCCACCGACAATCCGGGGCAGGCACAACGCCTGAGAGAACTAATTGCGGAAAAGACCGATTTGCAAACGGTCCCGGCGGTGGAAGCGGCTAACCTGAGCGGGGGATTCGTCTGTCCCGAGGCTCGCCTTGCCATCCTTACCGACCACGAAATTTTCAGCCGTTATCATCGGCGCATTCGGAAGAAAAAGTTCCGGGAAGGGGTGGCGATATCCGACTATTCGAGCCTTACCAGAGCCGATTATGTCGTGCATACAGATTTTGGCATTGCCCGTTACCTGGGGCTTGAAACCCTGCGTGTCGACAATCGTAACCGCGATTGCCTGACTCTGGAATATGCCAATGGCGACAGGTTGTTTGTACCTATCGAGGAGTTCAACCGTGTCTCCAAGTATTCGGGCAAGGACGGTACCCCGGAACTGACCCGACTGGGCGGACCGGGATGGGAGAAAACCAAGAAGAAGGCCCGCAAGGCCGTGGCCGATATGGCCGCCGACCTGATCCGTTTGTATGCCGAGCGCAGGATGAAATCCGGGTTTTCCTTCGGCGAAGATACGGTTTGGCTGAAACAGTTGGAAGCATCGTTCCCTTATGAAGAGACGCGCGATCAGGAAAAGGCCATTGCCGAGGTCAAGTATGACATGGGTGACGAAAAGCCGATGGATCGCCTGGTCTGCGGAGATGTCGGCTATGGCAAAACCGAGGTGGCGGTGCGCGCGGCGTTCAAGGCCATGGACGGCGGGAAACAAGTGGCGGTGCTTGTGCCCACGACTATCCTGGCCCAGCAGCATTTCGCCACTTTCTCCGAACGCTTGGCCGAATTCCCGGTCAATATCGCTTTGCTCTCCCGTTTTCGCACTCGGGCCGAACAGCTCCAGACAGTCAGGGATCTGGCGGAAGGAAAAGTCGATCTGGTGATCGGGACGCATCGTCTGCTGTCGCGCGATGTCGTTTTCAAAGACCTGGGTTTGTTGATTATTGACGAGGAGCACCGCTTCGGGGTGCGGCATAAAGAGAAACTGCGACGGTTCAAAGCCACGGTCGATACTATGGCCATGACCGCCACGCCTATTCCGCGCACTCTTCAGATGTCGCTGATGGGGGTTCGCGACATGAGCATAATCGCTACCTCGCCCAAAGATCGTCTGCCTATTATCACCGACATCGTGGAATTCGATCCGGCGATTATCGCCACGGCTATACTCAGGGAAATCAACCGGGGCGGACAGGTCTTCTTCGTGCACAATCGGGTGCAGACCATCGACGCCATGAGTCACTATCTTAAAAAGAATGTACCGCAGGCCGAGATTGCGGTAGCTCACGGTCAGATGCACGAGAAGTCGCTTGAGGGTATCATGCTGGCTTTTCTGTCGGGTCGGTTCAACGTGTTGTTATGCACGTCGATTATAGAGTCCGGTCTCGACATGCCCAACGTCAACACGATCATTATCAACCGGGCGGATCGTTTCGGTTTGGCCCAGCTTTACCAGTTGCGGGGCCGGGTGGGGCGGTCATCGCGGCGGGCTTATGCCTATTTGCTTACCCCGCCCACGCGGCTCATGTCGGCGGACGCCGTCAAGCGCCTGAGAGCGCTGGAGGCTCACTCCGATCTGGGGGCCGGATTCGCCCTTGCCATGCGTGACCTGGAAATCCGCGGGGCCGGAACTATCCTCGGGGCGCGCCAGTCGGGGTATATCGAGGAGGTTGGTTTCGATTTGTATAACAAGCTGCTTGAGGAAGCGGTGGCCGAGCTGAAAGGTCAGGAAATACTGCGCCTGCCCGAAACGAGGATCGAGACCGATATCGAACTGCATCTTCCCGACACTTATGTCAACGATAAGCACCACAAGGTTGATATTTACCGGCGACTGGCTAACAGCCGTACGCTTGATGATGTTGAGAAAATTCGCGAGGAAGTAACCGACCGTTTCGGCAAAATGCCTGACTCGGCCGTGAATCTCTTCGACGCCACCGCGGTTAAGATATCGGCGGCTATGCTGGATGTGGAGAAGGTGATTGTGCGACGGGGCAGGGTGCAGTTGTTCTTTGCCGAGGACCGTCGATTGCAACGACACGAGGTGGAAGCTCTGCGCCGGGCCACCGACAAACCGATGGAGTTCTCACTCATCGGTCATCCCCGCATTGATCTTGATCTGGGTCAAATCGGGACGAACCAGCGCATGGCCTACCTTCGCGGCGTGCTGGGAGAGGTGTAGCCGCGACTTCCCCGCGTGTTAGGGTCAGCCGTTACTCCCACTTGAACAGTTCCGGCACGCGACCGGTTTCGATGTCGATACCGACGCCGTAATTGTTTGCTCCGAATGTCGAATCCGTCCGGGCCGGTTGAAACCAAAGCCTGTCATTTCCGGCCAGTGGATGGGCCGTGGTGTGGTTGTCAGCGTCGAATGAGTAGTAAAGATCGTTCCCGCCGATATCGATAAAACCGCCGAACGACTTGGCATACGTGTAATACGGGGTGAGCCGTGACGGTTTGGCAAAATCCTCCCGCCAGGTTGCTTCGCCGAAGCCCCTGGCGCCTTCGGCCAGGGAGTACTCGTCGTTTCCTCCTATATCTATGAGAAAGGCGTTGGATCGAATCTGAGCGACGCCCAGCGATATCATTTTCGCCCGATACCTGTCGTTCCCTCCTTTATTAATGAGGAAAGCGTTGGTGAAATCCCAGCCGAACCCCAGCCCGGCACCGGCTGTTTCATACAGTTCGTGGTAATCGTTTCCCTGTTCATCGATGAGGATACCGTTGCAGAAATGAGCCCCGGAACCCTGGGTGAAATAGCACGATTTGTAATGATCGTCACCGGTCCCGTCCCACGCGATGCCCGTGCCGAACCAATAGCCAATACCGAGAGTGAAATTGCCGGAGTAGTATTCGTCGTTGCCATGCACGTCGATAATCGCTCCCAGGCCACCGGCCCAGGCATGACCGTCGGAACCATCGCCGCGCCGTCCGAATCCGGCTCCCTGGGCGTTGTTGCCGTTGATGGTGTGTTCGCTGTGGTAATCGCCGCGGTCGTACACTTCGGCCCGAGGCTCGGCCGTGTAGTGATCATCGCCGTCGAACGATGCCAGCACACCCACTCCGCCGCCTACACCGCCCATGCCCTGACCGTCGCCGTAAAGGTAATACTCGTCGTCGCCCGTGCCGTCGAAACAGAGGCCGATTCCGAAATAGCCGCAGCCCTGGGCGGATTCGGCCGCCCGGTAATGGTCGCGACCTGCTCGGTCAAGAAGCACGCCCACGCCGAAAACACCCACCCCCTGCGCGTAGATCGATCCGTTGTAATGATCGTCTCCCCGGGAATCGAGCACCACGCCGATGCCCATCAAACCTGCCCCGGTGGTGGGGGGATAGTTGGCTTCTTCGTAACCGTAATAGTCATCCCCGCCGAGATCGATGAGAACCGAAACCGGGTTGGCGATGGATGCGGTTGCGCCGGCGGCCCCGTGCCAGATTGAATGGCGACCGAAATCAATGACGCAAAGAGTGTTGTTTACGTCGCAGGCCATCCAGCCCGGACGCGGGGCGCGAAGAGATGAGAAAAACGGATGCGGCACCTCGTCGCGGTTGTAGGTCGGCGAGAGGAGGATGATTCTCCCGAACGGGGTGGCGATTTCCATCTGAAAATCATCCGGTATTGTCTGCGCATAAGGCTGCAAAGCTCGTTCGGCGTATTCGGCGGCCGCGACTGTCTTCAGAGCCGCATAGTGCAATGACGGCCAGTCGATTTCCGCCGCGATGTCATCCATGGCGTGATAGTACACCTGACCGTCGCTCTGCGTTTTTGCCAGATCGCGGATGGCGAAAACTTCTTCCATGTCGTTACGATCACAATTGCGGAAGGCCAGGTTCCTTAGACGGATGGCCTCGGTAAGATTTACCAGCAGACCGGCGATTATTCCCTCGACAGTGTCCGGAAGCAGGGCTGCCTGTTCGACGATCTCATTTCGGAGGCCGGGAGAATCGTAACGACCGCCAAATGTCCGATATTCCGTTTCACGATCAGCCAGCCGGAATATGTTTTCGACCGCCTGTAACAAGGGTTCCTCGCCACGGGGTGCCTCGGCGAGATTGGCCGAGTAATCACGAAAACCACCGAGCTTCTTGTCCACCCCAAGGTGATAGACGAGTTTGTACAGACCGAGAGCCGAAGTATCGGCAAAAGCGGGATCAAGATAAATTTCAACCGCGTGTCCCATTACCGTGGCGTAATCGTACAGCTTGAGCGGTTCGGCCAGGAGATCGTCGAACGAACTAAGGCGATACGGGATATCGAGAGGAAAACGGTTCCAGTATCCTTTGGGTTGATAACCAAGGTCACTGCGGTCAAAACCGACTTCATCAAGAATTCGAGCCAGAACATCTTCGTCGCCGGCCGCGACCGGTTCCCCGAGGCCGAGCAGTATGACGATTGCAAGAAGACAAACGGTAGTATATCTCATTGGTTTCCTTTCGTCTCTGTCTGTTTGACCGGGAATAATAGTCACGCCCACCGGGTCGGATCAACCAAAGCTTTTCGGTTGCAATCGAAACGAACAAAGATACGGCCGGTCATTTCGGTCCGACCGCGAAGTGTGCTTATGTCAGCTTGTAAAATAGATTAGAAACCACCGCTGATGGTCTTTGCCACCACGCCGTTGTCACCCACCGCCAAACCGTTATTCTGGTCCGTGAAGACAACCGCGAACAAGTTCCGATCGGCGTCGACCGCCTGTATTCGCCAGATCTGGCCACCGTCACTCGTGTGTACCACCATGCCGTTGGCTCCGACCGCCCAGCCATGCGTGGTTGAAACGAAAGAGCAGCCGAAGAGGGCTTCTGTCACCCCGCTGGATTGTGTCGACCACGTTATGCCCCCGTTGCCGGTATGGAGGATAGTTCCGTCCTCGCCGACCGCCCAGCCGTTGTCGGAATCAACGAAAGCGATTGCCTGCAAATCGGCCGTGGTTCCGCTGGTCTGTTCGGTCCAGGTGTTTCCGGCGTCATCGGTATGCAGAATCGTTCCCCGGTTGCCGCAAATCCAGCCGTGCGTGTAGTCGACCATGCACAGATCGGTCAGGCTGAAAAAAGAAGTAGGGGTGGTCTGTTCGGTCCAGGTGATGCCGCCATCGGTCGTTCTTACCACTGTTCCTTTGGTGCCCACGGCCCAGCCGGAATCCGGCCCGACAAACGCGATGTTTCTTAGTGTATGGGTGGAGTCGAGGGGGAGGTCATCTTTGAAATTCCACGTGCTGCCCCCGTCCCAGGTATACATAAGCCGGGCGGAGTCTATCGCTACCCAGCCGGTGGCGGCATCGGTAAAGGCCACCCCGCCGAAGCGAACATCCGGTACGAGGGTCAGGGTCCAACTGTTTCCGCTGTCGACGGTTTTGAACGATACTCCGAATGTCTGGGTAGCGTTGGCGACGAACCCGGTTGCCCAGCCGGTGGCGGCGTCGAGCATGGTGAGATCGCGAAGAGAGAACCGCTGACCGGCATATAAAGTGTCAAGGAGCAGAAGAGTCCAGGAACTGACCGTCAGAGAGACCGGTACGGTTATGCGTTTGTCCGGAATTTCCGGCGAAATCACGATGATACTGTCTTCATATATACCACCACTGAACGCGCTGGCGTCGACCTCGACATTAATAGTGTCCGGCGCGGTACCTGTCGCGTTGTCGAGATTTATCCAGACCGCGTCGGTGGTCGCCGTATAGGTAACCGCTCCGCCGCCGACGGAGGTGACGGCCAGAAGCCCGGAAGCCGGGTTTACTCCGCCGGAAACAGCTTCGAAATTGAGTCTGCTCGGCGATACCTGGAAATGATCCACGACCTCCAGCGATACCGCGATTTTGAGCGGGGAGTTGATGGCCTGAGGCGACGAAACCGTGATTGTGTCGTAATAATTCCCCGGAGCCAGAGAGATCGAGAGTACGGTTGCGTATACCGTATCACTGTCGAAGGTGTCGAGAGTCAGCCATGAAGCCGTTTTTTCGGCGGTAAAAGTCATATAGCCGCCGCCGATGTTGGATACCTTAACGGTCTGGCGAGCCGGGTCGGGGTTTTCTCCGGCGAAGGTCGTAAATGCAAGGCTGGTTTGAGAAAGTTGCATCACCGGGTTATTGGGGTCGACCGTCTCGCTGTCCGAACAGCCAATCAACCCTGCCAGCAGCAGCCCGGCCGCCATAATTCCGATGATTTGTTTCCAGGTAAGTTGCGACATCGGTCCCTCTTTGTCCGAGATGCAAACGTCACGATATTTTCTACGGCAATATAACGCTGTTTTATCGGGATTGTTTAATGGAAACACCGAAGGTCATCTGAATACTTCCGGTGTCTTCAGATAAAGCTGAAATCGATTACCTATTCGCAACCGGGCTGTCTGCAAACGCAATCGTTTGCCTACCATGTTTTGCAAGCCGGTCCCTCCCGGGGGTTGCCCTTGATCTCTTAAGCAATTAAAGGATTGTAAGTTAGGATATGAGATCCGGCTTCAATCGGCAACGGCACAACTTATGCTGAATACCCCCTCGGAAACACTGACCAAGGAGATGCAATGTTAGACGGACGATTCCAACGAGGGTTTTCAACAGAGAGACTCGATTCCAATCGTGAACCGAAGATCCGTAAAGACGAAAAAGGGTACTTCGTCATTACTCTATCAGAAAACACCAAGGTCTATTTTGAGGACTATTACTCTTTCCTCGAAACCGCCTACCAAAGGGCCTCCGTCGAACGGAAAGATCTGGACGCCAAAATAGCCGGGACCCCCGCCGATAACTCCGAGACCCTTGCTTACTACCGGGCCAGAGGTGTAATCATCGATTTGGTTATGCGCACCATCCGTCGTTTCTATTGTGACGGTTCCAATCTCGGGGTCGTTATGACACCGTGGTGTTTTGGGACAGTTGTTCTTGAAAAGGTGGAAGTCTATCGCGAGCGTCTGAGCAAGGGGGAAGTTCGGGATTCTAACGTGTCTGATTATCCTTATGACGTGATTAGATATATCGACGAAATCTATCGGTCGGTCCTTCTGGATCTGTTCGATTTTCCTGAAAAAGCTTTCCAGATGCGCTGGCAATACTCCGAAATTCTTCGGCGGTACTCCCATATCCTTAGCGATATCACGGGCCGTCTGCAGTCGGTTCTGACAACGGTCAAGAACTTTGGTTCCTGAGACGACCTGTTCCGTTCTTACCTGCTGTTTTCTCGCCGGGATTGCTGTCAAATCCCGGCGTTTTTCTGCTTGCTTCAAGTGAAAAGACGAAGCTGCCGATAACAACTTTACCGGTCATTGGTCGGGAGGCCGGGATTTGAGCGGTGATGATAACATTAAAGCAGAGCTGCGCGGATGTCATCGACTGTTATTAAGAACCGGATAGAGAAAAAGTTCATGCCCATTTACCTGGAGTCTCTCCTGATGGACTCCGTTATTGATTTTGATCTCTATATCGACGTAAATCGGCAACTGGTGCTCTATCGTTCCGCCAACCTTCCTTTTACGGACAGGACCCGGCAGAAGCTGCTCGATAACAAGGTCAACCGATTGTACGTGGCTTTCGAGAACCGGGGCAAATATCAGCGGTATATCGAAAAAAATCTGGATAAAATTCTCGCCGATCCGGCCGTGCAGGAAGAACGCAAGGCGGGTATTCTCTACGATACTTCGACCAATCTGGTGAAGGATGTTCTTAATAACCCCACCTACGGCGAAAACATCCAGCGTTCCAAAGACCTCGTGGCCAACACGGTTGAGTATATCCTCAAAGGTCGAGCAGCTTTTCTGAGTCTGCTTAAAATCACGTCGTTCGACTATTATACCTATACCCATTCGGTGAACGTATGTACTTTCGCCGTTGCGTTGGCTCAGCAACTCGGTTTTCACGATCAGCAGTTTTTGCACGAACTTGGTATGGGCGCGTTGCTTCACGACGTAGGGAAATCACGCATTTCAGATCGGATACTCAACAAGCGCGGTGCCCTTACACCAATCGAGTTCGAAATCATGAAAAAGCACCCCAAATGGGGCATAGAAATCCTAAACGAAACGGGGCTTGTCGAAACAGCCAGCCATTACGCCGTGTTGCAACATCACGAGCGCGGTGATCGACGGGGTTATCCCAAGGGCCTGTCGCTCGACGAAATGCACCTTTATGCCAAGATAGTGGCAATAGTCGATTCTTTCGACGCCATGACCACCGAGCGCGTATATCAGCGCGCGATGGGAAGTTTTCCCGCTCTCAAAATAATGTTTTCCCTCAAGGGAGCCTACGACGACGAAGTCCTGCGCGCCTTTGTCGAACTGATGGGGCCCAGCGGCCTGACCGAAATCTGATCATCCGTTTTTTCCGGTCTGTAATCTCCTGATTTCTCTCGCTGTTTGATTCGCAGAATGCCGTTGTCAAGCGGGTTCCGGCGGACGTATATTCGCGTTTGTTGATAACTTTCAGGAGGAAACATGAGGGAAACAGTCAAAACAGAGCGGGCTCCGGCGGCTGTGGGTCCTTATGCCCAGGCTATTAAGATATCCGGTCAGACGATGGTGTTTTGCTCGGGTCAGATTCCGCTTGATCCGAATACCGGCGAAGTTGTCGGAGAGAATGCCGGCGAGCAAACGCAGAGGGTAATGGATAATCTTCGGGCTGTGCTGGCCGCGGCCGGGGCGGATCTCGGCGCCGTGGTCAAGGTTACCATTTACCTGGCCGACATGCGGGATTTCGCGGCCGTCAACGATATGTATGCGACCTATTTCCATCAGGACCCGCCGGCGCGGGCCACGTTGCAGGCGGCTCGACTACCCAAAGATGTCAAAATAGAGATCGATGCTATCGCCGTTCTGTAATGCGACGTCGTGATCGCTGACGACATTCGACGAACAGGTTAGTGACGTTACGGGCGTGACGTTGCGCGAAACGGCGAAAGGGAAGTCAAAAAACTTGACATGCCGGATGGGGATTATCTTTTTGCCTTGTCGAGAATGCGGGGACGTGTTTCTTCCGGGAAGAAAGCGAAAGGTAAAGGTAGGGTGGCGTGTCTGAGTATTTAGCGGTATTGATTTTCGCCATCGTCGGAGCCGTGGCGGTTCTGTTTACCTTTTTCTTTTCTCGGTTGTTGCGACCCCACCATCCTTACCCGGCCAAGGGTGTCAATTACGAATGTGCCGAAGAACCCGTCGGTTCGTCCTGGATAAAATTCAACAATCGCTTTTACATCTTCGCGTTGATATTCGTAATTTTCGATGTGGAGGTGATATTCCTCTTCCCGTGGGCGGTAGCTTTCGGTCAACTCGGGCTGTTCGCACTGGTTGAGATGGTTGTCTTTATAGCTATTCTCTTTTTCGGTTTGTTCTACGCCTGGAAAAAGGGAGTGCTTAAGTGGGTATAATCAAGAAACTCCCCGTGTATGCCGAGAGTTTCCCCGGAGGTGGTTTTGTTCTCAGTTCGGTAGAGATGATTCTGCATCAATCGCAGGCGAAATCTCTCTGGTATCTGCTTTTCGGTACGGCCTGCTGTGCTATTGAACTGATGTGCACCGGCGCTTCGCGCTACGATTTCGACCGCCTCGGTATGATCTTCAGAGCTTCGCCCCGGCAATCGGACGTCATTATCGCTGCCGGTACCATTACCAAAAAAATGGCCCCGCGTCTTCGCCGGCTTTACGATCAAATGGCCGAGCCGCGTTATGTTATCGCCATGGGCGGTTGTACCGTATCGGGCGGCCCGTTCTATTATGACAGCTATGCCGTGGAGAAGGGCATCGATCACATTGTGCCGGTGGACGTTTATATCCCCGGTTGTCCGCCGCGTCCGGAATCGCTTCTCGAAGGTTGTCTGACCCTTCAGGAAAAGATCAAAAAGCAAAAACTGAGCGACTGGCAGGAAAAGTGATATGACCAACGAACAACTGGGGGCATACCTGGCCGATCACTTCGCCGATGATCTGAAACCGCTGGACACCGGACGGTCCGATCCCATGTATCAGGTCGCCCCCGAACGTATGGTGGCGGTGTTCACCGCTCTGCGTGACGATCATGCTCTGGCTTTTGATTATCTTTGCTGTATCAGTGCGGTCGATACCGGTGAACGATTTGAGATAGTGTATTCCCTTGCTTCGGTGCGCAACAAGACCCGGCTTGACCTGAAATTTCCCCTGCCATACGAGAACAGCGGTATCGCTTCGGTACAGGAGGTCTGGCCGGGAGCACGATGGTACGAACGTGAGATTTGGGAGCTTTACGGCATCGATGTGCGCAATCATGACGATCTGACCAGGTTCCTTCTTCCCGACGATTGGGATCAGGGTTACCCCATGCGCAAAGACTGGGACGCTCCGGATTTTAAGCGGATGCCGGAGAGGTAGGCGTGGCCGAGTTGCAGACAGAACGATTCACGGTCAATATGGGACCGCACCACCCGTCGACTCACGGGGTCTGTCGGCTGGTTCTTGATATGGACGGAGAACAGGTGGTGGATGTCAGACCGGTGATCGGTTACCTTCATCGGGCTATCGAGAAAATATGTGAGAACCGTACCTACGCGCAGTGTATTCCCCTGATGGATCGCTTCGAATACGTCACTTCCATGTCTACCAACCAGGTGTTCTCTCAGGCGGTCGAACGGCTGGCCGGTATCGAGGTGCCGGAGCGAGCCGAATATCTTCGGGTTATCATGCTCGAACTGAATCGCATGGCCTCGCATCTTTTGTTCTACGGTACCACGGCCATGGATGTGGGCGCTCTGACCCCATTCCTGTATGGCCTGCGCGAACGTGAATTGATCATTGATCTGTTCGAAATGACCTGTGGTCAACGACTGACCTACAACTATATTCGTGTCGGCGGGGTTTCGAAAGACATCCCGGACGAGTTTGTTCCGAAATGTCGCGAGGCCGTGAAAATCATCGGCGACAAGTTGAGCGATTACGAGGGGCTTCTCAATCAGAATCCGATCTGGCTGGCGCGCACCAAAGGTATCGGGGTAGCCGCGCCGGAACAGGCCATCGCTTGGGGTGTCTCCGGTCCGGTGCTGCGGGCCTCGGGGGTCGAACACGATTTGCGCCGCGATGATCCGTATTCGATATACGACCGGTTCGATTTCGATATCCCCACGCGGGAACACGGCGACAATTACGACCGATATCTGCTGCGTCTGGATGAGATCAGGCAGTCGATTCGGATTATCAATCAGGCTCTCGACGGCCTTCCCGGGGGAGAGATCAGGACCAAAATGTCGCCCAATTTCAAACCTCCCGCCGGCGAGTTGTACACGCGGATCGAGAATTCGCGTGGTGAGATGGGTGTGTATATCCAGTCCGACGGCGGCAGGAAACCGCTTCGGGTGAAACTGCGTGGCGGGTCCTACAATCAGTTGCAATTTCTGCCCGAAATCGTGCGTGGCCGGGACTATCTGATAGCCGATCTGGTGGCTATATTCGCGACTTTCGATATCATCATGCCGGAGGTTGACCGCTGATGCCGTTGGTGATGGTCTCACTGGAGTTGATTGATATCTTCCGATGGCTGCATGCCCGTCTGGTCGACACCGGCCTTCCCCCGGTATGGGTGCAAATTATCACCTACACCGTTCTGTCCGGGGTGGTTTTCGGTGTGTTGTGTCTGCTGGCTTTGTTCCTGGTGTGGTGGGAGAGAAAAATTTCGGCTCATGTTCAGCAACGGTTCGGTCCGATGCGCCACGGCTGGCATGGCTGGTACCAGACCGTGCTTGATGCTCTCAAGCTGTTGCAGAAAGAGGATGTCCTCGTGGACAGCCGCGACCGGATCGTTTTCTTCTGGGCGCCGGTGGTTTGTTTCGTGGCCGCTTTTATGGCATACGTGGTTATTCCGTTCGGCAAGGGGCTGATCGTCGCCGATCTCAATATCGGTATTCTTTACGTTCTGGCCGTGACCACGTTTACGGTGATATCTCTGCTCATGGCCGGGTGGGGATCCAACAACAAGTATGCCCTGCTCGGCGGTATGCGTTCGGCGGCTCAGGCCGTGAGTTACGAAGTCCCCATGGTGGCCTCGGTCCTGACCGTGATACTTTTTGCCGGTTCGCTGTCGATGGTGAAGATAGTCGAATCGCAAGAGGGGAATTTCATTTTCAACTGGTTCATTTTCCGGCCGCCTTTCGGTATCATCGCCTTTTTGACGTATATCACGGCGGCCACGGCCGAAGCCAACCGTACCCCTTTTGACATCCCCGAGGCCGAGCAGGAACTCGTGGCCGGGTTCAACGTGGAGTATTCGGGTATGAAGTTCGCCATGTTCTTCCTGGCCGAGTTCGTAAACATGTTCACGGTTTCGGCGATTGCCACGACGTTGTTTCTGGGTGGCTGGAACGGACCGTTCCTGCCGTCCTGGGTCTGGTTTCTTGTCAAGACGCTGGGTGTGGTCTTGTTGCTGATGCTGTTTCGCTGGACCTATCCGCGTCTCAGAGTCGATCAGTTGATGGAGTTCGCCTGGAAATTTCTCGTGCCGGTTACTTTCGCCAATATCGTAATCGCCGGTTGGATGAAATATGCCGGGTGGTACTGGTAGGGTGGGATGATTTAACCATGCGTGTTTTCAGCGACATCAGAGAACTGCTTCGCGGTCTGGGCATAACGAGCAAGCACCTGGGTCGGCATGCAATCACTATCCAGTACCCCGAGGAGCGCTGGGAGATGCCGGAACGCTCGCGCGGCATCGTGGTGCTGCTTTCGGACAAGGAAACGGGCGAACTCAACTGTACGGCCTGCATGTTGTGTATGCGGGCTTGCCCTACGGCGGCTATCACTATCGAGGCGCCCCGCGGCGAGGACAAGAAACGCCGTTTGGAAAAGTTCGAAGTCAATCACGGCATCTGCTGTTTCTGTGGTTTGTGCGAGGAGGCTTGTAATTTCTGCGCTATTAAGCTGGCGCCTAAGTACGAGTTCTCCACTGTTAATAAAGCTGACCTGGTGTGGGACAAGGATAAACTACAGGCCATGGGCCGCGATGTTGACTATGTCGATACGCGCAGGAAAAAGCCGACCGGTGGGACCGGGCCCGACACGGGACCGAAAACGAATAACCCCGATAAGAGTGGGGAAGAGGGTCAATGATGGTTGATCACGGTTCGGTGGGAATTGCTTTTTGGCTGTTGTCGGCCGTAGTGCTGGTTTCCGGGTTCATGGTAGTCTCGCTGCGGAACATCTTTCACTGTGCCATATTTCTGATTTTATGTCTGTCCGGTGTGGCCGGGATTTACATTTTGCTCCACGCCGAGTTTCTGGCTGCGGCCCAGGTGTTGATATATGTCGGGGCCGTGGCCGTTCTGATGATTTTTGCAATTATGCTGACCGACAATCTGGCTGATCGCAGGATTGTCCAGACCACTCGGAATGCCGCGGTAGCTTTTTTCGGATGTCTCGTGTTCGTAATCGGTGCGTTCGGGCTGATTACCGGTTCGCACGTGTGGAATCTTGCCCGTGAGGCGCTGCCCGCTGAGAATGTTCTGATTATCGGTAAGATGCTCATGACCGAGTTTATGCTGCCGTTCGAAGTTGTGTCGGTTGTTTTGCTGGCGGCGATGATCGGGGCTATCGTCATGGCCGTGCGGGAGAAAGCGTGATGTATTACTATTTGATGCTGGCGGCTATTCTCTTCGCGATCGGACTTTTCGGAGTGATAACGCGCCGTAACACCATTGGTGTTCTCATGTCTCTGGAGTTGATGTTCAACGCGGCCAATATAAATCTGGTGACGTTCAATCGATTCGTTTTGTCCGAGGGTCTGGTCGGGCAGATGTTCGCTATTTTCGTGGTTGTTATTGCGGCGGCCGAGGCCGTGGTCGGTCTGGCTATTGTCCTGTTGATTTATCGCAACTGGCGGGGTATCGACACCGACCGGTACAGTGTCATGAAATGGTAGGGATATGCGATGACTGAAATGGCATATTTGATTCCCCTGCTGCCGCTTCTGGCGTTTGTAGTCATTATCTTTTTCCTGCGCTGGAAAGAATCTCTCTCGGCCGGTTTTTCGATTGCCATGATCCTGGCGTCGTTCGTTATGTCGGTGCTGGTTCTGATCGAAACCCTGACTTCGCATGGTGAACCATATGAAGCTTATGCCTACATAACGTCGTTTGCCTCTCTCAATTTCGAGGTCGGCATTTTGGTCGATCCGCTCACCGCCGTCATGCTCATGGTGGTGACGATCGTCGGCAGTTGTGTTCAGATATATTCAGCGGGGTATATGAAGGACGATCCGCGCTTCTCGCGTTTCTTCGCTTACCTTTCGCTGTTCTGTTTTTCCATGCTGGGACTGGTGCTGGCCAACAACTTTTTCATGATTTTCATATTCTGGGAACTGGTCGGGCTTACCAGCTACCTGTTGATCGGTTTCTGGTTCGAAAAGAAAGTAGCCGCCGACGCCGGCAAGAAGGCTTTCATAACGACTCGCATAGGTGATTTGGGGTTTATTGTCGGTTTGTTGCTGATAGCGACCTATTGTGGGACGTTCAACTATGGCGAGGTGTTCGCCAAAGTGGGGGCGGGAGTAATCCCCGCCGGGGTTCTTACGGCCACGGCTGTCTTCATCTTCTGCGGTGCGGTCGGCAAATCGGCCCAGTTTCCTCTGCATGTCTGGTTGCCGGACGCGATGGAAGGTCCGACGCCCGTCTCGGCGCTGATCCATGCCGCGACCATGGTTGCCGCGGGTGTCTATCTGGTGGCCCGTACCATGAACGTGTTTGTCGGTTCGGCCGACGCCTCAATGGTCGTTGCGATCATCGGAATCACCACTTCTCTTCTGGCCGCCACGATTGCACTGGTACAAAACGATATCAAGCGGGTGCTGGCTTACTCGACGGTCAGTCAGCTCGGTTATATGATAATGGCTCTCGGTTTGTATGGTCACGACGTGGCCCTGGGGCATCATTCGGCCGGGTACGTAGCCGGAACGCTGCATTTGATGACGCACGCTTTCTTCAAGGGGTTGCTTTTCCTTGGCGCCGGGTCGGTCATCCACGCCGTGCATACCAACGACATTCGGGAGATGGGCGGGCTGTGGCGGAAAATGAAAATTACCAGTGTCACCTTCATGGTGGCATCGCTGTCTATCGCCGGTATTTTCCCGCTCTCGGGGTTTTGGTCCAAAGACGAGATTGTGGCCGCTACTCAGCACCATCCGATTTTCATGATTCTTACTCTGCTGGTGGCCTTCATGACCGCTTTTTACATGTGGCGGTTGTGTTTCCTGACGTTCTTTGATAAACCCAGAGACGAATGCCGCTTTGAACACGCTCACGAATCACCCAGAGTTATGACTTATCCGCTGGTCGTGCTGGCCGTGCTCTCGGTGTGTGCCGGTTGGGTGGCTCTGCCATGGCTGCACCACGGCTATTCGTCGTTTGTTTTCCACGGCGAGATTCATCATGCGTACCCTAACTATATTCTGATGCTTGTTTCCACGATCGTGGCGTTGTCGGGGATTACACTGGCGTATCTGATGTACTACCGCAAGAGCATCTCCGCCGACCGACTCGCCGAGCGGTTCCGACCGGTCTATACGCTGTTGTACAACAAGTATTATCTCGATGAATTGTACGATCTGATCATTATCCGGCCGAGTCTGGCTCTGGCCGGTTTTATGTGGAAATTCGATAACCGCGTGATCGACGGTCTGGTCAACGGTACCGGGACGGCAACCATTCTGTGGTCGCGTATGAAGCAGTGGTTCGATACCCGGATTATCGACGGGGCGGTGAACGGGGCCGGTTGGCTGGTGCGTCAGGGGTCGGCTCTGCTTCGTTTCATGCAAACTGGCCGGGTGCAATTCTACGCTCTGTTTATATTGCTCGCCGTGATCGTGCTGGCCGTTATGAAATTCGAGTTGGAGATGATGGCCGGTCGCTGGCCGGTTCTGACCGGTATATTTTTGGCCGGTGTGATTCTGCTGTCGCTTCGCGTGAAGGAATCGGGTACGGAGAGTTCCGGTCCAGATGCTGTTGAAAGTGATAATTGAGTCCTGATGCTGGAGGTTTGCACATAGTATGGGCATACTAAGCACTCTGATATTCATTCCTTTGATCGGGATGATAGTGGTGATGCTGCTGCCGAAAGAGAGCAAGCGGGCCATTCGCTGGACCGCAACTGTTTTCAGCGGCATTCCCATGATACAAACCGCCTGGCTGGTCTGGGACTACTTCTTCAATTTTTCCTTCTCTGCCGGCATGGCCTATGTCGAGGGGCCGTACGAGTGGATACCGACGCTTAACATACAGTATTTCCTCGGTGCCGACGGTATCTCCGTGCCGTTGCTGTTTCTTACCGGTTTGCTGAGCTGTGTTTCCATCGTGGCGTCGTTCAACATTCAGGAGCGGGTCAAAGAGTACTTTGCGTTCTTCCTGCTTCTGGAGACCGGCATGATGGGTGTGTTTGTCTCGCTGGACTTCTTTTTGTTCTATGTTTTCTGGGAAGTCATGCTGGTGCCGATGTATTTCCTGATCGGTGTCTGGGGCGGACCGCGCAGAGAGTATGCCGCTATCAAGTTCTTTCTCTATACTTTGTTCGGCTCGGTCTTTATGCTGGTGTCGATTCTGATATTGTATTTCACCAGTGAGCCGCACACGTTGAACATGCTGACCCTGATCGAATCCGGTTCCAGTCTGCCGTACACTTTGCAGATGGTCTGTTTTGTTTTCTTCTTTATCGCCTTCGCCATCAAAGTGCCGGTGTGGCCGTTCCATACGTGGTTGCCCGATGCTCACGTGGAGGCACCGACTGCGGTGTCGGTCATTCTGGCGGGTGTGTTGCTGAAAATGGGAACCTACGCCATGCTGAGGATAAGCTGGCCGATGTTTCCCGAGGCGTTGCGCTCGTTGTCGTTCTGGATAGCGGTGCTGGGGGCGATAGGGATCATCTATGGGGCGTTGGTGTCGATGGCTCAAAAGGACCTGAAAAAGCTGGTGGCTTATTCCTCGGTTTCACACATGGGTTACTGCATGCTGGCCCTGGCGGCCGTGTCGTCGGCTCAGGCTATTGCCGGGTGCATGTTTCAGATGATTTCCCACGGACTTATTACGGGTGCCCTGTTCCTTCTGGTAGGTGTTTTGTATGATCGGGCGCACACGCGTGAAATCGCCGCGTTTGGCGGTCTGGGCGCCAGGCTTCCGATTTACAGCAGCATCATGGTGTTTTTCTCGATGGCTGCGCTGGGCCTGCCGGGCATGTCCGGGTTCGTTTCCGAGTTCATGATTTTCATCGGGGCGTTCGGCGCTTTGAACAAAGTGCTCGTGGGTATTTGCGTGCTGGGGGTGGTGCTGGGGGCGGCTTACATGCTGCGGATGGTGCAGCGGGTATTCCTGGGCAGTTTCGATATGTCGAAATGGGGTGGTCTGAAGGAAATAAGCGCCCGGGAAATTATCACGGTGGCTCCTCTGATGGTGCTCACGTTGTGGATCGGCTTGTACCCCAAACCGCTCAGCACTCTTATGTCGGCCACTATAGATAACCTGATAATGCTGATGGCCAGGTAAGCAAAATGGAATTTCGACTGCCCGAATACCACTTGCAGATGATGCTGCCGGAGATATTTCTGTTTCTCTGGGCTCTGGTTATTATCGCGGTCGACCTCATCACGAAGCGCAGATCGGCCTCGCTGCCCGGTTATCTGGCTCTGGTCGGTCTGGCTTTTACCGGGCTTATTCTGGCCTTCACCGGTTACGGGTGCGGGTTCGGCAGCATGCATATCAATGATCCGCTGGCCGTGTTCTTCAAGGTTATCTTTCTCGGGGCGGCTTTCATGACCGTGGGCTGCACTTTCGGTATTACCAAAAAGAAAATCACCAATCATCGGGGAGAATTCTTCGGGTTAATCCTGATGTCCACGGTCGGGATGATGTTTTTGGCCTCTTCCTCGGAATTGATTTCGCTATATGTCGGTCTGGAGTTGACCACGATTCCGCTGTTTGTTCTGGCGGCCTTTTTCAAGGATGATCGCCGGTCGGTTGAGGCCGGGGCCAAGTTCTTTATCATCGGGGCGTTTTCATCCGCCTTGCTGCTTTATGGTTTCTCGTTTCTGTACGGATTAAGTGGCACTACGGATATTTTGCAAATGCGTTTCAACCTGGCCGCCACTCAACTGGGGGCCGAGGGAGATATCGGGTTGGTTCTGATTCTGGCGATTGTGGTCATTTTGGCCGGTCTTGGTTTCAAGTTGGGTTTGCCGCCGTTTCACCAGTGGGTCCCGGATGTGTACGAAGGGGCACCGACACCGATCACGGCGTTTTTATCGGTGGCTTCCAAGTCGGCCGGTCTGGTGGCGTTCGCCAGAATAATGGTAAACGGGCTGTATGCCTATTACGAGCCGATCATGAGTCCGAACGATTGGGGGATACTGGTGGGTGTGCTGGCTGCCGCCGGGATGATTATCGGTAATGTTCTGGCGATTAGGCAGCACAACATCAAGCGAATGCTGGCCTATTCGTCGGTGGCCCACGCCGGTTACGTGATGGTCGGTATGGTGGCCATGAATTCTCTGGGGTTGTCCGCGGTCGGTTTTTACATGTTTGCTTATCTTTTCGCCAACATGGGTGCTTTTGCCGTGGTGACGCTTTTCGAGGATCGTACGGGAAGTTGTGAAATTCCGGACTATGCCGGATTATCCCGCACTTCGCCGTTGCTGGCTGTTTCCCTGAGTGTTTTCCTGCTGTCTCTGACCGGAATCCCTCCGTTGGCCGGGTTCTTCGGCAAGTATTACGTTTTTGCCGCCGCGATCAAACAGGCGGGCGTGGATTCCGCTTTCAACTGGCTTTACTGGGTAGTCGGAATCGGCCTGTTGACATCGGTTATCGCCCTGTTTTACTACGCCAACGTCATTCGCACGATGTACTTCGAATCCCCCCGGATTTCGGAGAAGCTTCGCTACAGCCCGACCGCTCTGGCGGTTATCGTCATTGGGCTGATCGGCGTTTTCCTGTTCGGTATAGATCCCGAGCCGATGGTTCGTTTTGCCATGGAAATCCCGGTTTCCCATGGTTTTATCCTTCCGTAGGCGGTGCAAAAGCGTTGACTCTGCTCGGTTGATCGTCTATACTCGACATGCTCACACTGTGTGCGGGGTGGTAATATGTCGTTCGCAGGTACGATGTACGATTCGATCAAAAGGCACTTTCTCAGCGGTGTGCTGGTGGTCGTGCCGGTTATCCTTACCTTTATGGTCCTCAGATTTCTCTTTGAGGTGGTCGACGGCATCCTGCAACCTGTTTTGCACCCTTTGCTGGGATACTATCGGACCGGCCTGGGTTTATTGACGACTATTCTTATTATTCTGCTGGCCGGGGTGTTGACGCGCAGCTTTGTCGGAGCACGATTGTACCGCCTTGGCGACAAGTTGCTCAACCGGGTGCCGCTGATAAACCCGATCTATTCGGCGAGCAAGCAGTTGATTGAGGCCCTGACAGGGGCGGATGCTCGTACGTTCAAGGGGGTGGCTCTTGTCGAGTACCCGAGGCCGGGCGTTTATGCGCTCGGTTTCATCTCCCGGGTGACGGAAGTGGAGTCCGACGGCGAGCTGAAAATGTATGCGTCATGCTTTGTGCCTTCGACGCCCACGCCTGTCTCCGGCATGGTTGTACTGGTGCCGGTGGAGCAGGTTAAAATGGTGGATATGACGGTTGAGCAGGGAGTCAAATTTCTCGTATCGGGAGGAGTGGCGTCGCCCGATTTGATAAAAGACAGCCGGCAGTCTGATCGGCTGATCAGGAACCGAGAGGTAGGCAATGAATCTGGCTAATCTACTGATGGAACGGCGGATCTGCATGGATCTGCAAGCCCGGACAAAAGACGAAGCCATTCGCGAATTGCTGGATATGGTTCTGGCGGAAGGTATTCGAGTGGATAAGGATGCCGTGATGGCATGTATCCGCGAGCGCGAGGAGATCGAAAATACGTCCTACGGGCACGGTTTTGCCTTTCCGCACGCCCGGACCGACGCGGTCGATGAAATGTATATCATCGTCGGAGTTTCCCGTGAAGGTTTGCAGGACAAGACGCCGGACGATATCCCCGTGCACGTGATCTGTGTATTGTTGACCCCTTCGAAAATTGCCAAGCTGTACCTTCAGACCCTTTCCGGTCTGGCCTCGTTCGCTCGCACGCCGGGTATTATGGAGCGAGTGCTGGGAGCGACAACCAAGGCGGATCTTATCAAAATGGTTGCCGATACCAACGTGACGGTGGACAAGGAACTGATGGTCAAAGACGTCATGCGGCACAATGTCGCTACCGTATCCCCCGACGATACTCTCAAGGAAGTAGCCAATCGTATGTTTCGATTTCGGCTTTCGGCGGTGGCGGTGGTCGACGATGAGGGACGCCTGCTTGGGGTGATCAACGACCGCGATTTGATCAAGGCCGCCCTGCCGGATTACAAATCTTTGATATCCAATCTCAATTATGCCATAGATGTCGAACCTTTCGAGGAGCTGCTGAAGAAAGAAGACAAGATCAAGGTGGATCAGTTGTATCGTGACGATTTCGAAGTTACCACTCCTGATACCAAGATCGTCGAGGTGGCGGCCATGATGATTTTCAAGGATATCCGGCGGGTGTTCGTCACGAGTGAAAAACGCCTCGTCGGGGTGTTGTTGCGCAAGGACATCGTGAATATGGTCATCAGGGGCTGATGAAAGCATCTCCGGTAAAACTATCGGTCGAGCCCGTTCAATATGTTTACCTGTTTCTGGCCTTGCTGGTAACGGCTCCCGGTCTGTATCTCGGAATAACTCACACTCACGTCACTCCTTTGCTGGGCTCTTTTCTTTTCGGTCTGGCTGTTTTCGGCGGGGCTTTCATGTTGTCATGGGCGGCCGAGGCGGCTCAGGTCGATATCTCCGAATCGCTGGCGGTGGCTATTCTGGCCCTGATTGCCGTTCTTCCGGAATACGCCGTCGATTTCGTGTTTACATGGAAGTCGGCTCACGATCCGGAGATGGCCCATTTCGCTATCGCCAATATGACCGGTGCCAACCGTTTGCTTGTCGGGCTCGGCTGGCCGGCGGTGCTGGCCGTGGTTGTGCTTACCCGAAAAGGCAAGGTTCTGCTGCTGCACAAATCCCAGCGGGTGGAGATTTTCTACCTGGCTATGGCCACGCTGTATTCGTTCACGATTCCCATCAAGGGCAGTCTGAACCTGATCGACACGGTGATACTCGTTTCCATTTTTGTGATGTACACCCGTCGGGCGGCCCAGATGGAAACAGTGGAGCCGGAGTTCGTCGGGCCGGTGAAGATTCTGGCGGTCATGACAACTTTCTGGCGCCGTACCATGACCGCTCTTTTTTTCCTGTACTCCGGGGCGGTGATATTCTTCGTGGCCGAGCCGTTTGCCGAGTCACTGGTGGCATCCGGAGCCCGGTTGGGTATCGACGAGTTTCTGCTTGTGCAATGGTTGGCCCCGATTGCATCCGAGGCTCCGGAGTTTATCGTGGCCATGACCTGGGCGTTGCGAGGGGCGGCCAATTCCGCTATTAAGGCTCTGATATCTTCGAAAGTCAATCAGTGGACACTGCTGATCGGGACCATTCCGCTCGTATTTGCCATTTCCGGCGGTGCCATCCGGCCTTTTGTGCTGGATCTGTTACCTGAGTACGGTCTCCGGCAGCATCACGAATTGATTCTGACGGCTGCGCAATCGATCTTCGCCGTGGCGGTTCTGGTCAATTTGAGATTCAGTCGGACCAATGGTCTGTTGCTGTTCGTGTTGTTTGCCGCTCAGTTGATCATAGAACAAATCAGAATAGAGATAACCATCGCCTATATTCTGCTGGCCGTGGTTTATCACATCAAGCACCGCCACGACCTGCTTCCGGCGGCTCGTGTCGCTCTGGGGATTGACCGGACATCCGACGGCGGCGACTAAGCCTGGGACGAATCGGAAGAGCGGTCTTTCTTTTCCCGGAACCCGATTCGCGGGAACGGGTTAACGATGGAACTGACGATATTGGTCAGGTGTGAATTGATACGCTTAAGATAGCGAGCGTACAAAGCCACACAAACGGAATCACTGCAACTGAGTTCTTTGCATTCCCGTTCAATTAACCCGGTCACGATCATATCGCTCTGTTTGCTGGTCTCGTCTTCGGCGGCCATGATTTCCCGGGCCAGTAATTTATCCTGTGTCCCCAGTACATTGATCGCCTGGGGGAAGTGTCGTTCGATGGTCCCTTCAAGTTTCAGCAGATCCGATTCAAACATTCCGGCCGTGAGTTTGTTTTTATGACTGCGGGCCAGTCCCACGATGTTTTTGGTATAATCGCCGATTCTTTCGACATCAATCACGATAGAGATCAGCACCAGGCCCGGCACGAGATTTTGCGTTCCGGCTATGGACAGGTGGGTCAGCACGTTGCGTCTGACTTCCCGTTCGTACTTGTTGATTTTGCGGTCGGTTCGCTTAATGTCAAAAGGCAGTTCGGTGCCGTTCTGTTCCCTGAGGACAGACCGCGCCGCCTGGTACATCTTAAGATCGAACTCCATCATGGTGAGTGTAGTGGTATAAGCGGAATCCAACAGGCTTTCGGACCTGAACAACTCTCTGAAGCGTGAAAACATTTAGACTACCTCATTGTCAGGAGTACAAATCCTGGAAATGCAAAAAATACGATAACAATATACGCTATCGGAATCAAACGGGATTTCTGTGCCGTGTCCGCCAGTTTTTGTGCCAGGGTTATGGGGATAAACTTGAGCGGCCAGAATATGGCAATGCCGAATATATTGAACGTTAAGTGCGCAAAGGCTACGGCCACGGCTTCCGGAGATCCGGTTACGAACGAAGCCAGAAAAGCCGTTACGGTGGTGCCGATATTGGCCCCCAGCATATAGGGAAAGACCTGCGACAGGGTGATGACACCGGCGCCCAGAAGCGGCACCACCAGCGAGGTCGTTATCGATGAAGATTGCACTACGGCGGTCAGGACAATGCCGAGGAAAAAGCCCAGCAGCGGCGTGCGGAAAACGTAGCGATGGAAAAAACGCTCCACTTTCGACAGGACCATCGACTTAAGTACCTTGACGATATAGCGAAGAGCCACGAATAAAAGAAGGATGGCCAGGAAAGCATCAAGCCAGGCGATATGCCCGGTTATCTCGATGATTCCGTGGGCCACCGGTTTGGTCACGGCCCCCAGGGGTGAACTGAATTTGAGTCCGCCGAAGCCCTCAAGTAAATACGTGGCCCGGTGCGCCACGGAGCCAATGATATTGAAATGCACCTGAAGGGGGAGCAGTACCGCTACGGTGCACAGGTTGAAGACATCATGCACGGCCGATCCGGAAAAAGCTCTCCGAAATTCATCGGTCCGGGAGACATGGGCCAGCGAAACGATAGTATTGGTAATGGTGGTGCCTACGTTGGCTCCCATGACCATGGGAATGGCGTTCTCGAAGCTGAGGAAACCGGTTCCGACGAGGCCGACAATGATCGAAGTGGTGGTCGATGACGACTGAATAATGGCCGTGGACAGAATGCCGATGACAAGGCCGACCAAGGGGTTGGAAGTACTGGCGAATATCGACTCGGCAAAACTGCGACCGGCCAGTTTGAAAGATTCCCCCAGCAGAGTAATCGACAGGATAAAGATGTAAAGAAGCGCCAGCAGGGCCAACAGCCGAACTGTTACCTCTTTCCATGAGGGCGTAGCGGTCAGGTTGCTTAGATCCGAACCGGGTATATGGCTCATGCTGTATCGCGTGCGATCATTTCGACCGTTCTTTACGGTAAATTAACCCGTACTTAACATCCCGTTAATGTCAAGTCAAGCCAAAAAGGACTTTCTCGTTCCTTCGCGGGCTAATGCGATGAGCCTGAAGGCGATTATTGCCCCCGGGAGATTATTCGGTATGCTTCCCGGCTGTGACCACGATCCATTGGTCCGGGTGAAAATGGCGCGAAGCCACTCGTCTGATCGACGGAACGTCCACATCGTTAAGCTGGCTGAGCAGTTGCTGATCGTAGTCCGTCCCGCGTCCCAGAAATTCGTTTACTCCCATGTAATAGGCCTGGTTGATCCGGGAAAGTTTGGCCCGCATGAGGCTTCCCCACCGGCGGTTTTTGGCGCTGCGCACTTCTTCGGCGGTGGGTCCGTCGAGAATCAGTTTCTCTGTTTGCAGCACCAGACCATTGCGGGCTCGGCGGAAGTTCTCGGCTGATGTGCTGATAGTCAGGTAATACCAGCCGAAAGCGCGGTCGAAACCGCTTCCGACACCCGTGGAATAGGCCAGCCCCTGACGTTCGCGGAGATTGGAGAACAGGCGGTCGGAGAGAATAGAAGTGGCGATGGTCAGATTCGCTGCATCTTCGTGATTAGCCCCGGGCAGATATCCTCCGGCGTAGATGTCTATCTGCTCTTTGTCCATCTCTTCGTGGTCTTCCCGGCCGGTCAGAAGGACGGATTCCGGAGCCGATGGGGAAGGTGTACTAATACCCGCTGGTTCGAGCGGCCCGAATTGTCGGCGTACCCAGGACATGACTTCGGCGGTGTCGCGACTGGTAACCACGCTGACTATCATATTTTCCGGCGAGTAAAAACGGTGATGATATGCTATGAGATCATCGCGAGTTATGGCGGCCAGACTGGCCGGAGTGCCCATGACCGGGCGGGCAAAAGCCTGACCTTCGAACAGTGTTTGATAAAACAGGTTTCGAGCCGTTTTGGAAGGCGAACCCGCCTCGCGTCGCAATACTCCCATCATAACGCTGCGGACGTTTGCCACCTCGGCCGGGTCGAAAGCCGGATTGAGAACGATGTCCGACAGAAGATCCAGACCTGTTTCGGCGAAGGGTTCAATTGTCTCGAACTTTATGAACGAGTAGCTTCGTGAAGTGTAGCGGTCGTCATATGGAATCCAGGGATTGTCGTAGAGGGTCAGATTGGCTCCGATAGCGGCCAAATCCCGGGTGAGCCGGGCCCCGGTGCGGTTAATAGTTCCCTTCTCCAGGCAACGGTTGACGAAATCCGTGATTCCCGCCAGTCCTTCGGGTTCGGCGGCGGTGCGATTGCGCCCCAGTATATTCACGGCGAATACCCGGCTGTCCGGGTTGGACTTGACGATTACCGTCAGTCCGTTGGCCAGAACTTCTCGGCGGTAAACCGAACGGTCGACCAGTTCCAGCTTTACCGAGTCCGGGTTCGGGTAAGTCAGAGCATAACCCGTGGTTACGTCGCAGGCCGGAATGGCGGTGGTATCGAAATAAGAGCGGACTTCCCTGGCGGTCATTCCTTCCGGTCGGTAAGGTGTCCGGGAACTGTCGGCCGGGTGCACAACCGTTACGACATAGTCCGGTTCGGTCAACCATTTGGCCGCCGCTGCCGAACACCGGTCCCATGAAATGGTGTCTATCAAATCGGGGTATTGCTGTATGAAATCCCAGCCGGCGGTCATCATCAGGGGGGCGATTATAAAACTGTAATAATGCAGTCGTTCGGCGTTGTATATAGCTTCACAGCGGATGCTGGTTTTGATTCCCTGAAGGACCTGCGGGTCAGCCTCGTGTCGGCTTATCTCGGCCAGTTGTCGCAGGACTGTCTGCACGATACTGTCGGCATCTTCGACGCGGTCGGTCATAGCCGATATCTCCAGCCGCGAGAAATCTTCCCTGGTTTCGAGCCAGAGACTGACCTGTTCGGCCAACGGGTCGGCGCCCGATTGCAGGGCCGCCATCAGTGGTGAAATCTCATCCAGATTCAGGTAACTTGTCAGCAGATCAAACGCTAAGTAGTCGGGCTCGGACAGACTGGGTGCGTTGATGGAGAAGTTGATATATGTCGAGTTCACGTTGGCCACGGTATCGAACCTTTGTTGACCGGTGATATACCCGGGGCGGTGCTTCTCGCGTGCCAGCGTTTCGTGGAGGTCGGTCGGTGTTTCGGGGGTGGTGTCCGGGGGCGGGTTTATCGGGCCGAAGATGGAGGCGACTTTCTTTTTCATTTCGGCGGTTTCGAAATCACCGATCAGGAGCATTGTCATCCGGTCCGGACGATAGTATTTCCGATGGTAGGCGATGATCGCGTCCCGCGGTATATTTTCGATGAATTCCGCGTAGCCCAGCACGGGACGGCGGTAGTCGGTGCCCGCGTAGGCCTTTTCGGTAAAGAACGCCTCGGCCGGAGCGCCGGGTGCGTCGAGCGATGAATTTATCTCCTCGATTACGACTTTCCGTTCTTTGGCCAGTTCATCTTCGGGGAAAACGGGATTGAACAACATGTCCGCCTGAACCGTAAGACCGTAGTCGATATATTCCTTTGGCAACAGAACCAGATAAGCGGTCAGATCCTTGCGGGTGAAGGCGTTTATGTAGCCGCCGAGATCGCTGATAGATCGGTCCAGTTCCTCGCGGGTCAGATTGACGGTACCGTCGAAAAGCAGATGCTCCAGAAAGTGCGTAAGCCCGGTTTCATAGCGGGATTCATAACGGGCCCCGGCTTTGACGAAAATGACACTCGCCACGAGCGGTGAAGCGTGGTTTTCTTTGAGGATTATTTGCAGGCCGTTGTCAAGACGGTCGGTTTCATCCGCCGTACCCGAGGTATAAGCGGCAACGCAGAAAAGCAGGGCGACCGGAAGCGAGAATATCAGGGAACGCCGGGCTTTAAGGAACATGGTTTTAATCCTCCCGCGGGGAACTTACACGGTTTTTACACCTTGGTATATCCTTAATAATCTCAAGGGGTTAAGCTATGTTTCCCGGTGACCGATGTCAAGGTGAGGAAGCGATTTGGTTTGACTAATTCTCGTGGAAGCATATATTGGCTCAACTTCGTATTATGGTTATGGTTAGGCGGATACTCAACAGAATGATCTTCCTGGCCCGGGTAGCCATGGTCGTTTTGACAATCCTGGCTCTGGGGGTTTCCGGTATTGGTGCCGCTGAGCGTTTGTTTGTCGATGAGCACCGGGCCGATTCCGAGTCGGAGGAATCGATCGATCAGATCGATCTGGTGCCGGGAGCCAATCCAGAGGAAGCAACCGATGGTGTGGCTACCAGCGGGCGTCCCTGGACCGAACAGGCGGCCTGTTTGCAGTCGCCTTTGCTGCTTCCGGCGGGCAACGATCAGGCCAGGTTTTATCTGTTGCGAGCAGCCCGCCGGGCCGACCTTCCCGACTTTTGTTGTTACCGTAGCCCGGACGGACTTCTCCAAACCCCCTGTCAGGTATGGTGGTCTTTGGGCCGACAATTTACTTTGGTGGGGGCCAAACCGTCGGGTACCAGCTAATCATCTGCTCATTGTTCCGGTATTAAGTGCCTGAGGGCACTGATTCGGGTTTTCCCTGATAAAAGAATTATCGTTTTGTGAATTTGCTGCTTTTTTGAAAGGAAAAGTGTATGTCTGGACAGAGATGGCGCCTGCTTATCACCTTGGTGCTGATTGTTCTGGCGTGTTTAGCGTTCTGGAACACGTTCAAGCTGTGGACGATGAGCGACGCGGATGTACAGGAAATGCAGGAGACCGATCCCGACGCCCTGCTGGAGTTGCAACAGAAAGCCATTCGCCTGGGGCTGGACCTTCAGGGTGGCATTCACGTTGTGCTCCGGGTCAAGATGGAAGAACTTGACGAGGGTAGCCAACAGGGTGCTGTTGAGCGTGCGATTCAGGTTATCCGCACTCGTATTGACGGGCTTGGTGTGGCCGAGCCCAGCATTGCCAAGCAGGGGACCGACCGTATCGTGGTCGACTTGCCCGGTTACACCAACGCCGAACGAGCGGAGGACCTGATCGGTCAGACGGCTTTGCTGGAATTCAAATTGATGGAGAATTTCGACAACGCCAGTCTGCTTATGGGTCGGATAGATTCGGTCATTCATGAACACGAGCTGGCCAAAGCCGGAGATACTACCGCGGCCGGTGAACCTGTGATGGCCAAAGCCGAGGAGACGTCCGAAGAAACCCCGGCTGGGGATACCTCCGATATCCTGGCCGAACTGATGGGTGACAGCGCCGCCGATTCGCTCGATGAGTATGCTTTCGATGAGGAATTGGGCATTGAGGAAGATACCCGCCCGTTTTCATCGAGACTTGAGCCTTCGCTCTACAACTCGACCACCGGTGTCAACTGGCCCGGGTTTACGGTTTTGAAAACAGACCGGCAGAGATTCGAGCGCTGGCTGGCTTTGCCCGAAGTTCAACAGATTATTCCCCGGGATGTGCAGTTTGCCTGGGCGACCCGTCCTTCTATTCGCAACCAGAGGGAAGTCTATGAGTTGTTCCTGCTCAAGCGTAAGGTTCAGTTCCTCGGCAAGTTTCTCCAGTCGATTTCGCTTGGACGGGGGCAGTTTGGTGGTTATACCGTTAACTTCCGTCTCTCCGGTGACGGTGCGGCTCGGTTTGCCCAGTTGACCGGTGCGAATATCAACAAGCCTCTGGCTATTGTCATCGATGATCGCGTGGAGTCGGCGGCTTTTATCAATTCCAAGATCCGCAACAGTGGAGAGATCCGCATGGGCTCCTCGGCCAGTGTCGAAGACGCCCGTAACCTGGAAATCGTTCTTGAAGCCGGTGCTCTTCCGGCCCCGGTCGAAATTATCGAGAAGAACGTGGTTGGGGCCACGCTTGGTGCCGACTCGATCAGCAAGGGTTTCAAGGCTTCTCTTATCGGGTTGGCTCTGGTGTTGCTGTATATCGGCGTGTACTACCGTTTGTCCGGCGTGATTGCGGATGTCGGTTTGCTGTTCAATATCTTCTTCCTTCTGGCGGTCATGGCCGGTCTGGGAGCTACCCTGACCATGCCGGGTATTGCCGGTGTTATTTTGACGATAGGTATTTCAGTAGACGCCAACATCCTGATATTTGAGCGTATCCGCGAAGAGCTCCGCACCGGCAAGACCGTTCGAGCGTCAATTGATGCCGGTTATCAGCGGGCCTTCGTGGCTATTTTCGACTCCCACGTGACGACCCTGATTACGGCCGGTGCGCTGTTTATTTTCGGTTCCGGTCCCATCAAAGGTTTTGCCGTTACGTTGTTCTGGGGTGTTTTGATATCGCTGTACACGGCATATGTAATTACCAAGTCGATTTTTGATGTCCGTAAGGGTTATCAGAAGTTGAGCATATAGGCAAATGAGGATACCATGTTCAGAATAATACCCGATACGAATATAAACTTCATCGGCGTTCGCAAGGTGGCCTTTGTCATTTCGTCTCTGCTGATTGCCCTGGGCATTTTTGCGGCAGTGATGATTGGCAGTGGTCATGCCAACCTTGGCATCGATTTCGCGGGCGGCACGATGATTCAGGGACATTTCCAGCAGGAAGTGGCCATCGACGATGTGCGCGGTGTTCTGCTGGGGCTTTTCGAGGATGTTCAGGTCACCCGCTTGTCGGATTTCAAGTACCCGCATGCGTACATTATCAAGACCAAACGTCCGGATAACGAGGTCGAAGGGAAAGCGCGCGCCGGCTTGATCAAGGAAAGTCTGGCGGAGAAATTCGAAGGTAACGCTTTCGAGATCGACTCCGAGCATATTATCGGTCCGGCTGTCGGACAGAGCCTGCGTAAGGACGCCATGTGGGCCATTTTGATATCCCTGGCCGGCATTATCGTTTACATCTGGTTCCGTTTCGATTTCCGTTCCGGCATTGCCGCCACGATAGCCACGTTCCACGACGTTCTGGCGGTGCTGGGAATCACGTTCCTGCTGGGGTTCGAGTTCAACCTGTTGATTATTACCGCGCTTTTGACCCTGGCCGGTTACTCGCTGACTGACACGGTGGTGGTATACGACCGTATCCGTGAGAACCTCAAGAAGTTCCGCGGGCGCGGCGAGTTCGTCTTCTCGGTCAACCGGTCGATCAACGAAGTGCTTTCCAGAACGATTAACACCTCGATGACCACCTTGATTATTGTCGTGATCATCGCCATTTTCGGCGGTCAGGTGCTGCGCAATTTCGCGGTCGCTCTGGTCTGCGGGGTAATCATAGGGACCTACAGTTCGGTCTTCGTGGCCAGTCCGATTGTGGTCGAATGGGAAGCTCGCCGTCCGCGGCTGTTCAAATAGACCGATTATCGCATAGCGGATACAAGGCCGCCGGGGTATTCCCGGCGGCCTTTTCCCGGTGCGCCGGGGGAAAGGGAGGAGATTCGTCTCTTACCGCTTTTTTTCCGGCCGGATCACTTCTTTGACTGTATATTATTTGGTATGGGCAATGTAGCGATGAAATCTTTCGCCCTGACTTTGATCCTGGCCCTGCTGATGCCGGCAATTGGTTATTCTCAGCGCCAGATCGACGACCGGTCGGGGTATTTGCAGGAACATTATAACCGGCATCCGTCGGCGGTCAAAGTTGCACGTCTGCATTATTCCGGTGGCGGCGACTGGTACTGGGGCTCCTCGGCAGTGCCGAATTTCCTTAGATTTGTCCGCGAGAATACCGATTTCCCGGTGGATACGGTTGAGCGGCAGGTCACGATTATGGATGTTGACCTGTTCCAGTATCCTTTTCTGTTCGCTACCGGTCACGGGGTGATCAGTTTTTCGCCCGAGGAGAAGGAACGACTGCGGCAGTATCTGGCCGGGGGAGGCTTTCTTTTCGTCAATGACTCTTACGGTATGGCGCAGCATTTTCTCAGGGAGATGGCCGCTCTCTTTCCGGAACGCGAGATTGTCGAATTGCCTTTCGACCATTTGATATACCACAGCTTTTATGATTTTCCCAACGGTCCGCCGAAAATACACGAACACGACAATCTTCCGCCGCGGGGATATGCGTTCGTGATCAACGGTCGGGTGGTGCTGTATTTCCTTGTGGAATCCGATATCGGCGACGGTTGGGAAGACGAACAAGTGCACCATGACCCTCCCGATAAGCGCGAGCAGGCACTCAGGATGGGATTGAACATACTCACGTACGCGCTGTTGTATTAGACGGCTTTCCCGGTCGACGGGGCAGGGAGCAGACAAACGGTTGGTCAAATCGACTCCCGATCCGTCGAAAATATGGATATGAAGAAGTTCGCCTCGACATCGGTCCTGATAAGACAGCTTAGAGCCGTTCTCACCAGACAGAGGGCCGTTCTTGCCGCGGCCGGTTTATTGACGACGGTAGCGGTTGCCGTGCTCGCCTGGGTGCTGCTGTCGCTGCTGGCCAATTTCATGGTGCTGCCGGTTTGGCTGAAAATTGTCCTGATGTTGCTGGCGGCGATGGCGACAGGGTACTCGTTCGGCCGTTACGCCATAGGGCACCTTTGGGGCGGCAGTATCGACTCGGTGGCCGTGGCTCTGGAACAGAAGAACCCGACGCTTCGGGGGCGCCTTATTGCGGCCGTGCAATTTTCCCGGTTGGAAGGTTCCGACGGTTTTTCCCCCGATCTGATTCGGGTGACTCAGGAACAAGCCCTGCGCGAGGCCGGGTCGGTCGATTTTAACGAAGTGGTCAGTTTTCATCCGGTGCTGCGAAACATCCGTCTTTTCGTCGGTGCGGCGGTGCTTGCGGTGGCCCTTCTGCTTATCAGTCCCGGGTTGTTTCGTTATGCCTTCGAAGTTTATTCACACCCGACCGTCGTTATTGCTCCGCCCGTGGCCTATCGGGTGACCGCGGTACCGCAATCGACCGAGTGGGTCAAGTATCGTGATATCCGGATCGGCGGGACGGTGGTCGGCCGACGACTTCCCGATAAGGCGTACATCTGGCATCGCCCGGCCGGCGGCAGTTGGCAGAGCACGAAAGTCGATCTGGCCGCGGTCAGTCATCTGGCGGTAGCCGACGGAGATTCTCTCGATTTCGGCGTCACGCTCAGGCAGATCAACCGCTCTTTCGATTTCTACGTTGAATCCGGTCGTCTCAAGACGGACGTTCAGCAGATCGACGTAGTCGACCGTCCGCGCGTAACCGGTATCCGTCTGGAGATATTCTATCCCGACTATACCGGTCTGTCACCGGTGACACTGGATGAAAACAGCGGGTCTTTTTCGGCCGTGACCGGCAGCCGGGTCAATATGAGAGTGACCGCCAACCTTCCGGTCGAGAAAGCGGAGCTTGTTTTCGAGGACAGCAGTCGAACACCGCTTAAGGTGCTCGACAAGACAGCCGAAGTTGCCCTGGCCGTCGACCGCTCTCGGGCATACCGTATCGAACTGCTCGATCACCTCGGCGAAACCAACCCCGATCCTATCGAGTATTACATAACCGCCGTGCCCGACGAGTACCCGTCGATTGACGTCGTAAGGCCGGGTTTTGATGTCAACCTGACCGATGAGATGGTTCTGCCTCTGAAGGTTCGCATTTTCGACGACTATGGGTTCTCTTCGCTGGTCATGAAGTACATCGTGGTCAACCAGGGGCGACCTTCCGATGAGCACGTGGCCGTGCTGCATTTTTCCGACAAAATCAAGACCGAAGGTGATGTCGAATTCAACTGGGATATGGATGCGCTGAATATTTTCCCCGGCGATTATGTCCAGTACTCTTTTGAGGTGGCCGACAACGACGTCATTTCCGGGCCCAAGATAACTCATTCCCGTCAGTTTATTGCGCGGCTTCCTTCGCTTGATGAAATCATCGCTCAGACCGAGCGCGAGTCCATGCGACGGATCACTACCACCGAGGATTTGATTCGGTCCGGCAAAGATTTATCTCGTCGTCTCAAAGACGCCGCCCGCAAGCTGGAGGCGCAGAGCAAAGAAAGCCGCACCGCCGAGTGGCAGCACCAGAAAGAATTGGAATCGATTGCCGAGAAGAACGAGGAGATGCTGCAACAGATCAGCCAGACGGCCAAGGATATGGAAAAGTCCCTCGAGCGCATGCAGCAGGAAGCTTTGATGAGCCGGGAAATTCTCGAGAGACTCCAGCAGGTGCAGAAGCTGTTCGAGGAAGTGGCTACGCCGGAGATGCGCGAGGCCCAGCAACGCTTGATGGATCAGCTCAAACAGATGGATCGGGACAAACTGCTTAAGGCCATGCAGGAATTTGAACTGTCTCAGGAGGAAATGCTTGAGCGGCTCGAACGTACCCTTGCCCTTCTGAAGCGTTTGCAGGTGCAGCAAAAAATGGAAGCGATGCTTCGACAGGCCGAGGAAATTGTCAAGCGTCAGAGCAACGTCAATGAAAAGACCGAGGCGTCGGACAAAGAAGCCCTGCCACGGTTGAGTCAGAACGAGGCGGAGAATCGTGAGGCTCTGCAACAACTGAAGAAGGAAACGGACGAACTTAGAGAGCTGATGCAGCAGGCCGAGATGAACGAGATGCCCGAGGCACAGCAGTTTGTCGAGGCTATAGAAAAGACCGAGGCCGATCAGAGCATGGGCCAAATGATCCGGGCGATGCAGGCAATGAGCAAGCAGCAGTCCTCCAGCGAGGGCAAAAAAGCCCATTCCGAGTTGCTGGAGATGCTTGATCAGATGCAGCAGGCCAACCTTGCCATGAACAACGGAAGTAACGAGCAGCTTGAAAGGGACATGCGTCGGGCCTGCGATCACGCCAATAATCTGTCACAAAACCAGGAAGAACTGCTTCGCGAGGCTCAGGCTATAGATCCCCGTTCGGTGGTGATTCGGGATATGGCCGCGAGTCAGCAGGATTTGACCGAAGCATGCCGCGGTTTGAAACATACGATAGAGGAACTGGGGAAGGAGTCGCCGTTTATCGCCGCTGAGCTTCAGGGGGTGGTCAATTCGGCTTGTCAGAATATGGACTTGGCTACGATGAATTTCGATGCCAAGAAAGGCAGCACCGGTGCACGCAACCAGCACGAGGCCATGGTGGACCTGAATCGAGCCGCCACTCGTCTGATGGAATCGCTGGAGCAGCAGAAAAACTGCAAGAATCCGGGTAGTTGCAATAAGAAGATGGCTCAGATGGAATCCCTTTGCCAGAAGCAGAATCAGCTCAATCAGCAATGTCAGGGTTCCTGCAGCAATCCCCGGCCGGGCCAGTCCGGTGAACCGACGCAATCATCCCAGGGGCAGGAATCCCGGACCGGCCTTCAGCGTCTGGCTTCCGAGCAGGGGGCTATTCGCAAGTCTATGGAACAGTTGGAACAGGAATTCGGTGGTTCCCGCCAGATTCTGGGGCGCCTTTCGGATATTACCCGGGAGATGGAGAAGGTTGAAGAATCGTTGATGAAAGGCGATATCGGACCGGAAACGACCGAGCGCCAGTTGAAAATATATTCGCGGATGCTGGAGGCGACCCGAACCTTGCAGCGCAAAGATTTTTCCGATCAGCGCCGGGCCAGTTCCGCGGAGGACCAGCCGGTCTATGTTCCCCCGACCCTGCCCGATGAAATCTTCGACGACAACGTGCAGTTGGAAGATCGCCTGCGCCATTTTCTCGGTGACAGTTACCCGCCGCAGTACGAAGAGCAGATAAAAGCCTATTTCCGGGCTTTGCTGAAAATTGAAACAGAACGGAACAACGCCGGCTACCCGGGTGAGAATCAATGACGATACGGCGTGCGATCATAATTGCCACGGTGCTTTTGTTCCTTGGTCCGGGTGTCGGTTCGGTCCGGGCGCAGGATGAGACGGAAACGGGTTCGCCATTCGCGGGCAAGGATGTCGCTTCACTCGTTTCGGAGGTCGAGCGTCAGGTCACGCTGGCCCGCCGTTTGATTCGGGAGAAGAACTACCAGGGGGCGGCCGATGTGCTGGAGGTGGCTCTTGAGTCTCACCCCGATAACACGGTTGTTCAGCAACTGCTGAAGAACTCGTACGACCGCCTTAAGCAGTATTCCAAGGTGGAAATGCTGGTGCGCCGGATGCTTCAGGCCAATCCGGGCTCGGTTAGTTACCGTCTGGATCTGGCCGAGGTGCTGGTTAAGCTGGGGCGGGCCGAGGAGGCTTCGCAAAGCTACCGTCAATTGGCCGATGATCTCGATCCGGCCGACGAAAAGCGACAACTGCTGCTGGTGCGCAGTTTGATGTCGTCACACCTTGAGGATCTGGCGCTGGAACAAATTGCGGCCGTTCGCCTGGCTACCGGTGTGCCGACGGCGCTGGCTATTGAGAAGGGAAATATCCACGAGAGCGCGCGAGAATACGTCGACGCGGCCAGGGAATATCTGGCCGTGCTTGATATCCCCGGTCATGCCGAAAGCAACGAAGCTGAAAAGCGACTTATGGCTCTGCTGGAATTTCCGGAATCGTCGGGCCGGGTAGAGACGACTCTTGTCAGCATTGCGGATAGCACTTCCGAGGTCCCAACCCTGAGGATTTTAACCGACCATTACGTCAAGGCCGGTGAACTCGACAAGGCGTTCGAATACGCACTCAAACAGGATTCGCTGGGCCATCGCGACGGCTCTGCGCTGGTGTTGTACATGCGGCAGTGCTTTGATCGCAAATCGTGGTCCGGGGTGATCAATGCGGCCCGGTACATTTTGGCGCGCTATGCCAATACCAAGATTGAGTTGGAAACACGCTTCGAATATGCCTATGCCCTGGCCCGGTTGGGTCACTATGCGGAGGCCATAGCGACTTACGAGCGGGTGTTCGAAAGTACCCCCAACACGCAGTTGAGAGCCGATGCTTTGTGCGGAATAGGGACGATTTACGGTGATCTTATGGGCGACTACGAGAAGGCCCTGACGTACTATGATTCCGTGGTTACTTATTATCCCAAGGGGTTGAGCTACCTGGAGTCGGAACGTGCCATACCGTTGTGTTATCTTCGCAACGGTGATCTGAAAAAGGCTCGGGAGACGCTGGTGCAGCTTCGCAGGAATAAGCTGCCCGATGATTATCAGGAAGAAGCGGCCTATTATCTGGGGTTGGTCGATTTCTTCGAGAAAAAGTATGATTCCGCCGAAGTGTCGTTCCGTAAACTGCTGGTCAATTATCCGCGCGGGTTTTACATCAATGATGCTCTGCGGATGGTTCTGCTGATCGGTCAGGCAGCCGACAACGATACCCTTTTGTATGATCTGTCCAACGCCATGTATTTCCGGCAGCTTGGGCTGCTTGATTCAACTCGTGTAAAACTGGAACAGATCGCGGATGCTTCGGATAAGGCGCTGGCCGACGTGGCTTTGTTCAGGCTGGCGGAACTGGATCTGGAGGTGGTCGATTCGAGCTTGGCCGGCGAACATCTCGAACGCCTCATAACCGGCTTTCCCGAATCGTATTATTGTCCGCTTGGCTTGAAAATCAGGGCGGATATGCTGGTCAAAACGGAGGAAGGGCAGGATGAAGCCCGCCGGATATATCGGCGTTTGCTGGAAGATTTTTCCGACTATCCGTTCGTTTCCGAGGTGCGTGAAATCCTTCGCCGTCTCGATACCGATGCCGGTATCGGTTAGTAGTTGGACATTTGTTTCTGGTTGGCTTTCATCGCTTGAATCTCTCGTTCCAGGTGGAAGACTTTGTTCTGATTCTTCTCGAATCGTTTCTCTTTTGCTTTGGTTGTTGTCCTGATAAGCAGGGCAAGAGAGATAAGCATAAATAAAACCGAGTTAACCTGTCGAAAGATTTCGCCCATGTTGAATACCGAGTCGATGAAAGCAAAGATTCCCAACACAAAGAGAATGGCGCACCAAACCAGCATTTTAATCCTCCTGACAACTCGAATCTGAGTTGAGGGATTCGTGTAAAATTGTTATTGGCAACAGGATGCCAATTGTTATATTTCGATTTCGTCTATCACGGATGTCGATCTAATAGGTGTTATCGACTGCTCAGGAGCTAAGATTTAGGAGATAAATAGTGTCCGATTTGTCAATTAGTAAAAATCAGGGGCCGGATCGTGTCCATGTGGTAATTGCCGCTCTGGTTTTTTTGGTATCGTTCGTTGTTTATGCCATGACCGTTCAGCGAACGTTTTCTTTCTGGGACTGTGGGGAGTTTATCGCCTGTGCTTATATTCTGGGTATTCCTCATCCTCCGGGAACGCCGCTGTTTGTCCTGCTGGGCCGGGTCATTTCGCTGATTCCCTTCGTTGAGGATATTTCTTATCGGATCAATTACATCTCGGTGATTTCCTCCGCTCTGACGGCTATGCTCAGTTACCTGCTGGCGACCAAGCTTATCCGGTATTTCTTCAGGCGGGACGAGCAAAGCGGTATTCTCAGTCGGCTTGTCGTTTATGTCGGCGGTATCACGGCCGGTTTTTTCGTGGCTTTTTCCATGACCAACTGGTCCAACTCGGTCGAGGCCGAGGTTTACGGTTTGTCTATGGCTCTTTCGGTGGCCATTCTGTGGCTGACTATTCGTTATCATGAAATGAAAGAAACGCCGCGGGGCGTGCAATTTCTGCTTCTGGCCTGGTTCCTGGCTGTTTTGGGGATCGGCATTCACATGACCGTGTTTCTGGTGGTGCCGGTTTGTGCCGTTTTCTTTATCCTCAAGAAGAGCGCTACCCGACGTGATTACCTGATGGTCTGTTGTTTTGCCATTATCGAATTGCTTCTTGTTATCATGTTCTCTAACGGTCGGGGCGGTTCCGGCGTGTTTATGCTGGTTTCGGCCGCTCTGGGGGTGGTATTGGTGGTGATGTTGTATCGGAAGATCAACTGGGGAATCCTGATCGCCATCGGTACGACTTCAATGGTGATGATAGAATTCGGGGTGTATTTCAAGGCTTTGCCTTTCGGTATTGCGGCGCTGCTTGTCCTGGCCTGGTTGTCGCAGCGCTACGGCTGGCAACTGAAATGGAGAACGGCCCTGGTGATGATCATGATCGGGGTGGTGGGGTTGTCCGTTCATCTCTTTATTCCGATTCGGTCGAGCCTTAATCCGCGCATCGACGAGAATAACCCCTCCCGCGATCTGCGGACATTCGTCCGTTTCCTGGACCGCAAACAGTACGGCCAGCAATCGATGATCGACCGCATGTTCGAGCGGCGGGGGGCCTGGTCGAACCAGTTCGGCCGTCATCCGAACATGGGTTTCTGGTCCTATTTCGAAGAGCAGTATTCATCGGGCGGTTGGGGATTTGTCCCGTTTTTACTTCTCGGCCTGATCGGGCTTGCGGTTGCGGTTCGTCACCGTCTTGAAATCGGTCTGCCTTTTGTGGTGCTTATCTTGCTTTGTTCCGTGGGCCTTGTGCTCTACATGAACTTCGCCGACGGGACCAAATACAGCCCCTATACTCAGGATGCTTATCTGGAAGTGCGAAACAGGGACTACTTCTTTACTCCGGCTTTCGTTTTCTTTGGAATAGCCATGGGGATGGGGGTGGCGGCGGTTATGCGTTTTATTAAGGACCGCACGGCGCAATTCGCTCCGAGTATGCAAAAAACGGTCGTGTATGCCTCCTGTGTGCTCGTGTTGCTGCCGGGGCTGGCCCTGTCACGGAATTACTACCCGAACGACCGTTCGGACAACTATCTGCCGTACTACTACGCGAAAAATCTTCTCGATTCGTGTGACCAGAATGCCATTCTGTTCACGGCCGGTGACAACGATACCTTCCCCACCTGGTGCCTTCAGGAAGTTTACGATTACCGCAAGGACGTGCGTGTGGTCAATCTCTCGTTGTTGAATACCGACTGGTATATTCTGCAGATGAAGGAACGATATAACGTCCCCATTTCGCTGAGTGAGGAACAGATACTCTGGTATCCGTATGATCTGGGTAACGGTATTGAGACGAGCCGCCCCAACAAGCCGTTCTATGACCGACCTCGGGGCCGACAGACCTACCTGCATCCGCAGTTCTCCGGCATGCGAACCCAGGATATCATGGTCGATGAAATTGTGCTGGAGAACAAATGGCGCGATCCTATTTTCTTCAGTTCTTCACCCTGGAGCGATTCGCCGCTGAAACTTCGCGATCACTCTGTTCACGTGGGGCAGGTTTATCGGCTTGATGCGAAACCGGAGAGAATGACCGACGTTGACAAGGGTTATGATCTGTTTGTTAATGTTTATCAATTCCCCGGTTTACAGACGCCCAAAGTCTATCGCGATGAAAACGCGACCGGTGTTTTTATGGGGGTAGCTCTCAACTCGATAAGGGTCTACGAAGAGTTGCTGCGTGACGGCGATACGACCCGGGCCGAAACGGTTCTGAAGAGTATAATCGACAAATTCCCGGTTTACTGGCAACCATACGTCAGTCTGGAGGACCTTTATAACGGGCGCGGCGATTCGGCGCAGGCCAAAGCACTTATCGAGCAGGCTTACAATGTGTTGAGCGCGCACGCCAAAGCTAATCCGTCGAACTACTATTACGTATCCGATTTGGGGATGATGGAAACGGAGTTGGGACGGATTAATGGCGATACGGAGATGATCGCTGACGGTGTGGATTTGCTGTGGAAGGCGTTTGACATGAACAGCAATGTCAACCTTACTTTCCGCAAGCTGGTGTCGGTGTTGCGCCAGCAGGGGAGATTCACCGATTTGCAGCGGGCCGCCCGACAGTTTGCGCGGTATAAAATCAATCTGGGTGACCCGGTTCTTCAGGCGATTCTTGGACATACCGCTTCCGGTGCGGGAAGTCCGATGCCGGGTTATTAGGTTGACCGATAAAATGAAAACAACCCGCCGGTGTTGAGGCCGACGGGTTGTTTTTTTGCTCGGCAGTGAAAAAAGTCTGTTCAGCCGGAAAGACGATACCCGGCGTGTCGACGATAGTTCTCGTCGATCCGGTCCATCATATGTTCGGAAAGGAACTCCTGGCGTACGGCCGCGGTGTCCTGGTGATAGCGACCGATAATGCGGCTGACTTCTTCTTCGGTATAGGCCCGGTCGGGTTCGAACTGGGCAAGGATATACTCCAGAAGGTACTTGCGTTTGGATCGTGCCGCCGGAAGCTGTTTGCTTTGTTTGTTTCGGCCGGGTTCGATTTCTACTTTCACTTTATCGGCGGAGCGTGTTCGGGTATTGCGATTCGATTCCAGCCAGTTGAATACCGACTGCTCCGGAATACGCCACTCCTTGCCGATCTTGTAGGCACTGATTTCCCCGGCCTGGACCTTGCGTGTGATTACCTGCACATTCATTTTGAGTTTTTCGGCCAGTTCCGAGGTGGTAAAGAACTCTGTGTTCTTGATAATACCGTCCGTGTAATTCATCGTGATAGTCTCCCTGTTGATTATCAAGCGAATTGGCGTATGATACAGGAGTCTTTTCGGCAATCAAGTATTTTATCACAGTATTTTGCATTCATAAGCAGGACCCATGCGCACCGTCACGGTCAGCGGTCGATTCCCACCCCGATTTCCATATCAGCGTGTGCCTCGGGGGTCGACCGGGGGCCTCTCCAGGTTGAGTCGTTGGCGGCCCATGGTTCCCGGTAGCTGTCCTGTCCCTGGCCGTCGACGAAAAGACCGAAAACGCGCAGGTATTTTCGCTGGCCACGGTCGCTGGCTGTGGCGCGGCCGAGCGTTATGCCGCCGTCGGTGATATACTGATCGTCGCCGTAGTGATCGTGAAACACCCCAATGCCGTTGGCGTTACCCCCGCCCAGTGACAGGTTGGGGGCCGTGTAGACGTCGTTGCCTCCGCGTTCATTGAAATAACCGACGGTGAAATCATGACCGGCCCCGATAGCCATGTTGTGACTGGCCGTGTAGCTGTCGTTTCCGGCGAAGTCATCGAGATACCCGACTCCGAAATGTGCTCCGGAGCCCTGAACGTACCAGACCCCTCGGTAGATATCATCCCCGGCACCGTCGAGAAGCATCCCCACTGCGAACCAATAGGCGCACCCCTGAGCAAACAGCCCCGCCGAGTAGCGGTCGTTCCCGTGACCGTCGCAGAGGATGCCGACCCCGCCGGCCCAACTGTGTCCGTCGAGATAATCGGCCCGCTTGCCGAAGCCCACTCCCTGGGCCAGTGAGGAATTGTGTTCGGGGGTCTGTGCCGAAGGGTTGTCTATCTTGTCGTCTTCGGCCGTGTACCTGTCGTTGCCTTCGAAATCAACCAGCAAACCGCAGCCGCGGGTATAGCCGAATCCCTGCGATGTGTTCAGGCAATACAGGGAATCATTACCGCTGCTGTCGGCCAGGATGCCGATCCCGAAAGCTCCTGCTCCCTGTGAAAACGTGTTTGCGGTGTAAATATCGTCACCGCTTGCATCGCAAAGCACGCCCACCCCGAACAGCCCGGCTCCCTGGCTGAAGTGTCTGCCCTCATAGCGGTCATTGCCCTGTCGGTCGATGAGTATCGACATGCCGATCACGGCTCCGGCGATGCCGGGGGAAAGCGTGTCGGCCGAGATATAGTGATCGTTGCCGGTCAGGTCGATAATTACCGCCAGCGGGTACTTGTCCGGGTAGCCGGAGAAACGGTAGGTATCGTCACCGCTGCCGTCGATTATAAGGAGCGGCGGGTTATAATAGTCGTACACGTCGTTTCCGGGGCTGCCGATGACAATAAGCCCCTTGCGTGTTTTGATTTCGGTTTTGGCTTGGGGAAAAACAAACAAATGTCCGGAGTCGGCCACTCTTCGCACCGCCTCGGCGATATCCTGCGCCCCGGCCACCATCCGGTTGAAATCGATTTTCTCGACCAGTTCATAGACCAGATCGTGGTATTCCTCGTTATCATGGATGAAATAATCGAAAAGACGCTCGCGATATTTGTTGTTGTCGGCCTTGTCCAAGCCCCTTTTGAAAAAGGCCTTTTGGTCGTCGGCCAAGGCATAGATCAAATCGATACCGTCTTTAAGTGCGGCGTATTGAACTCCGGTGAGCACATTTTTGCGTCGGGTAATCGACGGTTTGGGGATGGTGTCGTCGAAAACAACGTAATTTTCCAGGGGGTCGCCGATAAGGCCGCGGAATACGGGACAGTCGATCAGTTTCCCGGCCTTGGCAACCAGTGCCGGGGGATTGCCGACATCGGTCTGAAGGGCTTCCAGGTTCAACTCGCCGTGGCGGGGCAGACGGAACGGGTGGCGGTGGAACAGGGTGAAATAGTTCAGTCGCCAGAGGTCGCCTCCCCAAAGGGCCATCTCGTCCTGATCGAAACAAACATCGGCCCGGGTCAGGTCGACTTTGGCCAGAGCTGTATCGAAAAGGTCCATCTGGTCCGAAAACGGTGTCTGGGCGGCAACTGAAAACGCCAATGTTATGACGGTTATACTTACGGCGAGCATCTTCACGGTTGATTCCTTTCGGTTAATACCGGCAATCAAAGGCCCGGTTGCCGGGTTCGAAAGCTTTTTTCGCCGACCTGCCTTGCCAAAAAGGGCGTTAACGGCTATCTTGGGCTTCCCTGACTATAACCTTTAGTTTGTTCCGGCGGACATACGAGTATGGAAAAGATTACGAAATTTGCCAAAGAGAACCAGGTGGAATTCATCGATCTGAAGCTGTGTGATTTGCCTGGCTACTGGCACCATATTACTCTTCCCATTTCGGCTCTCAAAGCTGACCTGTTCAAGAACGGGGTAGGGGTGGACGGTTCCTCGATGCCCGGTTTCTCCAAGATCGAAAACGGCGATATGATAATGATCCCGGATATGAGGACGGCTTTTATCGATCGTTTTTATGAGCGCCCCACTCTTTCCATGATAGGCAACATCATGGAAATCGGCGACAGGATTTCCAGTTACAGTCGCGATCCCCGGCGCGTGGCGGCCGACGCCGAGAAACTGCTTACCAAACGCATCCCCGGGGCGAGATGTATTCTCGGGCCCGAGTTCGAGTTTTACATTTTTGACAAAGTGAATTTCTTCCAGGGTCCCGACGCCGCTTTCTATTTTCTGGATTCTTCCGAAGCTCAGTGGAACGCCGGTGACGACGAAGAAAGCCTGGGCTATAAGATTCCGTACAAGGGTGGTTACCACGCCGCCCCGCCGATGGATCGCACGGCTAATCTGCGCAGTGAAATCTGTGCGCTGCTGGCCGAGGTGGGGATCGGGCTGAAATATCACCATCACGAAGTCGGCGGCGGGGGACAGCACGAGATCGAAGTGCAGTTCTCCACGCTGTTGGACATGGCCGACAAGTCGATGCTGGTGAAGTACATCGTCAAGAACGATTGCTTCCGACATCAGAAATCGGCCACTTTCATGCCCAAGCCGTTGTTTAACGAGCCCGGTTCGGGACAGCACGTGCATCAATACTTGGCCGACGCCAAGGGCTCGCTCTTTTTTGACAAGGGCGGTCCGGCCCGCTTCTCGAAACTGGGGCTTTACTACATCGGCGGCATGCTCAAACACGCCGACTCATTGCTGACTTTCACTAATCCGTCGACTAATTCCTTCAAGCGTCTTGTCCCGGGATTCGAAGCCCCGGTGGCCGGGACGTATTCGGTTGGCAACCGTACCGCCTGTATTCGTATTCCCGGTTACCAACGCGACCCCAAGAAGATGCGGTTCGAATTTCGCCCCGGTGACGGCACCATGAACCCGTATCTGGGCTATGCCGCGATGCTCATGGCGGGACTGAACGGTATCAAGAACAAGATTGATCCCGGTTTGCCGCTGGATGAGAATCTGGACGAACTTTCTCCCGAAAAACTGGCCGGGATTCACCAGTTGCCGACCTCGTTGAACAAGGCGCTCAATGCTTTGGAAAAGGACCACGACTACTTGCTGGCCGGGGGTGTTTTCACCGAGGATCTTCTGGAGAACTGGATCAAGCTGAAACGCAAGGAAGTGACGGAGATTCGCGTCCGCCCGACGCCCTACGAGTTCGAAACGTATTACGATATTTAGGTATCGGAATTCGGCTTACCTTATTATTGATGTAGGGCCGAACCATTCACGGGCACATCCTTTTGTAGGGCGGGACCGCTTGTGATCCCGCCGGTGAAAATTTTGGTAGGGCAAGTCCGTCTTCGAACTTGCCAATGGTAGCTGGCGCAAAGAAGGCGGGTTTGAAGACAAACCCTCCCTACGATTAAAACGACGGATTTGCGGACGGAGCCGCCCTACGAAAATTCGTTACTCCTTCCGCACGGTGGTGGCGGAACGCTGAGCGGTCGGGAATATGATCATCTCGGCGATCTGAACATGGTCCGGCCGCGAAACCACCCAGAAAACAGCGTCCGCAATGTCCTCCCCTCGCAAGGGCTTAAATCCCCGGTAAACTTTGTCCGCTCGTTCACTGTCGCCGTGGAAGCGCACTTTCGAGAACTCCGTCTCGGCCAGACCGGGGTCGATGGTTGACACCTTCACTGCCGTATCCGCCAGGTCCAGCAACATCCCCTGAGTGATGGCGTTGACAGCGTGTTTGGTGGCGCAGTAGACATTCCCCGCGGGATAGACCTGGTGACCGGCAATTGACCCGATATTGATCACATGACCGCGGTCGCGCTGCACCATGCCGGGAATCACCGCCCGGCTGACGTATAGCAATCCCTTGACGTTGGTGTCGATCATCTCCTCCCAGTCGCTGAGCCGGCCTTCGTACAGTTTGTCAAGCCCCCGGCTGAGACCGGCGTTGTTGACCAGGATATCAACAGCCTGCCAGTTCTGCGGAAGGTCGTTGACAGCTTTCTCGACATCGGGCTGGTTTCTGACGTCCAGTTGGATCAGGTGCGTGTCGGTTTTCAGTTCGGCGGCCAGACGTTGCAGGCGGTCGATACGGCGCGCGGCCAGAATCAGGCGAGCCCCGGCCTCGGAAAATTTTCGGGTGATAGCCTCACCGATTCCGGACGACGCCCCGGTTATGAAGGCGATCTTGTTGTTCAATTCGTTCATGATTGATTCCTTGATAATCTGCTTTCTTTTTGGGGTAATCTACGGCTCGTGTACGGGTCTGTCAATTTGGTGACTCGGTATCAAAAAAGGCCGGTGTCGACAAAAAGATTTCCCATTGTACGCCAAAGTACGTTACGGTCCGACCGCTTTTATTTCGCCGGGACTACTATTGTTATTGGTTGTACTGTGGCCGGTCCCGGGAGCGTAGAGCCCGACTCAACAGGGGCCGATGTTCATTGGCTGCACATCAAATGTTGGGCACCGAATCGATTGGTTTTGCTCAAAACGAGCCGATTTGCAGAGAATATGCACGGTCGGGGCGTTTGGGTGACTGGCGGTTCATTGTATGCCATTGTCTCGCAAATACTTAATACGGTGACCGGAATCCCGGCCGGAAGCTTCTGTCGGGCACGCCGGATGCAAGCTCTCAAAAGGCATCATAGGCTTAACTAATACCCGTCTTCGCCCGATAATAGGAGAAAGGCCATAGTCGGCCTCCCTCGGGTGAAGCTGATTCATCGAGAGGAGCTGGCCATGGCAGACAAAAGCGGCAAGAAAGGAATGACGCTGCCCAAGAAAACCTATTGGCATCTTTATGGGTTGCAGAGTCTTGACGCAAAGAAATTAACGAAGGTAGTAAACAAAATACTCCGTAAAGAGTATGTATTGATCAAATAAGTATTCCAGTTTTTGCTTGACAGTTATCCGACCCCGGGGTAGTTTCCGCCGTCTCTCGTGGGATTCAGGCGATACTCCGGAGGGGCCCGGCGTGTATGGCCAAGTTAAGCAGGCAGAGTTGGAGAATGCTGAAAAAGAAGTTTACATTTCTATTGATTCCCGACAGTCAGGGAGTATCCCGGCAATTAAGTGTGCCGTTGTGGTTTTTTGCTGTCGGCGTGGTGTGTCTGGCCGGGCTGGTCTTTGCCAGCTTCTTTTTCGCCTCCACGTACTTCGGTAACCGTGTGGATACGGCGCAGTTGGATCGGCTCAAAGCGGAGAATAAAACGTTAGCCGAGAAATACGAGGAACTTCGCTGGAGACTGGCGGAAACCGACAGTCGTTACAGCAACCTGGTGCAAAAGGAAATTGCCCTGCGGACCATGTTCGACCTGCCGGAGATTAACCCCGACGAACGCCAACTCGGTATCGGTGGTCCGGAATCGCCGGATCTGTTGAGCATGAGCGAAACCGAAAAACTGGCCTACAGCACCGAGGCCGAAGTTGATCGGTTGCTTCGTCTGTCACGCTTTGAGCTTGAGAAATATGCCGAGGTGGAAACATCGCTGGGCGATCTGAAAGACCGTCTTGATCATACCCCTTCGATCTGGCCGACCAAAGGCTGGTATTCGAGCGGTTACGGGATGCGTCGTGATCCGTTCACCGGTTATAAAGTATTCCATCGCGGGATTGATATCGCCAATCACAAGGGCACGCCGGTAGTGGCTCCGGCCGATGGTCGGGTAAAGGAAGTCGGTACTTACGGTTCCATGGGTAAGATGCTGGTGATCGATCACGGCTATGGTTTCGTTACCCGTTACGGGCACCTTGATAAGATTGTGGTGAAGCGCGGTGAAAAGGTGAAGCGCGGGGATATTATCGCCAAGATGGGCAACAGTGGGCATTCAACCGGGCCGCATCTGCATTACGAAGTCTGGCGTAACGGCAAGGTTTTGAACCCCAACGGCTTTGTGTTTAACGAGTTGAGCTGTCTATAGCCCGGGGTACGAATAGATTTTATGGACCGTCTTCAAATCAGGCGGTCTTTTTTTTGTTCCATAGTCGAGAGAAATAGTCTCTGACAGATTGCGGGACAGGGGCTATATTGTCGCCGATGGACAGGGCAACATTCTTCATCAAGGGTATGCATTGCGCTGCCTGCGTGCGGACAGTCGAAGAGGGGGTCGAGACTCTGCCGGGCGTGAGCGGTTGCCGAGTCAGTTTCACGACGAATTCCGCGGCGGTGGATTTCGATCGTAATCTGGTTTCCGAAAAGGGCATTATCGATAAAATCAGGACGCTCGGTTACTCGGCTCGGACCGAACAAGGCGATGTGCTGGAGCTTAACCGCGTTTTGGAAAGAGAGGCCCGGCGGGCCTTTATCATCTCACTGATTTTCTCGATTCCGCTTATGGCGGTGGGGCTTTGGACCATGATCGGCAAGGCTCCCCTGTATTCGCCTTTGGTTGACGGTCTGGCTCAGGGAATTCTGGCTGCCGTGATTCTTTTTTACGGTGGTCGGTCCATACTGAAAGACGCCGCGGTGCAGGCCCGGCATCTTCGCCTGAACATGAACTCCCTGATTGCGCTCGGGACGCTCGTAGCGTGGGGCTGGAGCGTCTATGCGCTTATTCGGATATACGCCGGTCATGGCGAGTCACTGTATTTCGAGTCAGCCGGAATGATTATCACTCTGATTCTTCTCGGTCGGTGGCTTGAAGCTCGCGTGAGACGACGGGTGGCTAAAGCTATAGAAGGATTGCTCAACCTTCGCCCGACCATGGCTACTTCTATTGTTAACGGGGTCGAGGTTGAAATCGCTGCGGCCGACTGCCAGCCCGGGATGGTGCTGTTGATCAAGCCCGGCGAAAGAATCCCGGCCGACGGGGAAATCCTTGAAGGTCAACCGGTGGTGGACGAATCGGTTATCACGGGGGAATCCTTCCCGGTGGAGAAACGGCCCCGCCAGACGGTTGTCGGCGGTTCGCTGAACGGTGCCGTTCCATTCAGGATGACGGTTACGCGGGTCTGGGAAGAGAGTTTCCTTGCGACAGTCATTCGCTTGGTCAGTGAGGCCCAGTCGAGCAAGGCTCCCATTCAAAGGCTGGCTGACCGCGTGGCGGCTGTGTTCGTGCCGGTGGTGCTTGTTCTTGCCGTGCTTACCGGGGTGGTCTGGTGTCTGCTGGCGCCGGAAAGTCCCATGTTGATTCGGTCGGTCATTGCGGTGCTGGTTGTCGCCTGCCCTTGTGCTTTGGGGCTGGCCACGCCGGCGGCCGTACTGGCCGGAACCGGACGGGGAGCGAGAGAAGGAATTATCGTCAAGGGAGGGGAGGTTCTGGAGGCACTTTCGCATATCGACACCGTGGTTTTCGATAAGACAGGTACTTTGACCAAGGGTATGCTGGAGGTGGTCAATGTACAGACCTTCGGGCAGGTGTCCGAGCAAAACCTGGTGCGAATGGTGGGATCGGTCGAGAGTTATTCCGAGCATCCGGTCGGTCAGGCAATAGTGCGCCATATGAAAAGTCGTCAAATCTCATCGACAGTGGTGAAAAATGTTGAGGCCCGACCCGGCTACGGGATGGTTGCGGAGTGCGACCGGCGACGTTTACTGATCGGCAATCGTGCTCTGATGGAAACCGAAAAAGTCAGTTTCGGACCCTCGCTGTTACTCGGCGAGCGCGATATGGAGCGCGGCCGGACCGTCGTGTTTGCGGCCATGGACGGTCAGGTGGTAGGTCTTATCGCTCTGGCCGATCAGATAAAGGGAGATGCCCGCGAACTGCTTCAGATCCTGCGGCAACGCATGCCGCGGGTCACTATGGTTTCCGGTGACAACCGCAAAACGGCTCTCGGTGTTGCTCGTTCTCTGGGGCTGGACAGTGTTGAGGCGGAAGTTCAACCGGGCCAGAAGAAAGTGATTATCGAATCGCTTCGTCGAGCCGGCTTCAAAGTTGCGATGGTAGGCGACGGGATCAACGATGCCCCGGCGTTGGCCGCGGCCGATGTGGGCATAGCGATCAGCGGTGGCACCGACCTGGCTGTCCAGACAGCCGGCGTTGTCCTGATACGCACCGAACTGGCGGCGGTCGAGAGGATGTTCAGTCTGGCCGATCAAACCATGAAGACTATCCGTCAGAATCTCTTTTGGGCTTTCTTTTACAACATCCTGGCGATTCCCATTGCGGCCGGATTGTTCTACCCGTTGCTGGGGCTGAGTTTGTCACCGGTACTGGCCGCTCTGGCCATGAGTCTTTCCTCTGTTTTCGTGGTTTCAAATTCCCTGCGTCTTAACAGCGTGGAGCTATAGAAAAACCGGTGTGTCCAATTCGGGCTATCCGGGTGACGTGGCTTTTGTTCGAGAAGTTACGGGTATGCTCTGCAGTGCGATGATAGTCTCGGCTGGTTTCTGTTTTGCCGCCCCGGTTCCGCGCGGGGATAAATGACTTTATCCGAACGGGCCGGTCTTTGTATATTGGTCTGATGAGGGAGTTTGTGCGGGACCGTGTGAAATCGTTATGAACCTCAACCTTTCGCCCAAAACCGTCCTTGGCATTTTTATTTTTCTGGTCGTGTTCGTGCTGGTTCAGGGGACCTGGTGGGTGGTCTTCACGGCACAGTTGGTTAACGAAAAAGTCGAGATGGCCGAGCAGTTGGGAGCCGACCAGCAATATGTGGAAGATATCCATCGTCAGGAGGTGTCCCGCCAGATCGTGATCGGTTCCGGGGGCGTGGTTTTTCTGCTGTTGTTATTGCTGGGGATATGGGCGATCTACCGTACGTTGTTGAGAACTCAGCAGCTTAAAATTCAGCAGCAAAATTTCTTGATGGCGGTGACTCACGAACTCAAGACGCCCCTGGCTTCCGCCAAATTGTATCTGGATTCCCTTCAGTCGGAGAAAATACCACTCGAGAAGAAGTGGTCCGTCCTGCCGCGTATGAGACAGGATGTGGTCCGGCTGGAAACAATGATAGAGAATATCCTCGACGCCGGGCGTTTCGAGCGGCACGCTTACCAGATAAAAAGAGAGCGGGTAAATCTTTCGCAGTTGCTGGCCTCGGCCGTGGTGGCGCTTGAAACGATCCCCGCGGCGGTGCCGCGCTCGGTGGAAACCGATATAGAGCCCGACTTGTACATTCAGGGTGATCCGGTAGCTCTGCGCCGGGCAATCAACGCCGTGCTCGAGAATGCGCTGAAGTATCACAACGGTCATCACGTGGTTGTCAATGTCGGTCTCCGGGCGCGGGGTGACAGGGCGTTGCTGATGATTGCCGACAACGGTGTCGGTCTTGAGAAAGCCGATTGCAAGGCGGTTTTTGAGCGTTTCTACCGGGTGGGCGATGGTCTGACCAGAACCACCGGCGGCAGTGGACTGGGTTTGTATCTGTGTCGTGAGATGATTCGTTTGCACCGGGGGGATGTTACGGCGCATTCCGCCGGCCGGGGCCGGGGCGCCGAGTTTACTTTTAGCTTACCTCTGGAGCGGGGAGATGAAAACAATCCTGCTGGTTGAAGATGATATCAACCTTGCCGACGGGCTGACCCTCAATCTTGAAGCCGAGGGCTACCAGGTTCTCCATGTAAGCAACGGTAATGATGTGGTGCGGGTGTTTCGGGAAGGCAATTTCGATCTTATCCTGCTGGATATCATGCTTCCGGGGACCGATGGGCTGACGGTTTGTCGCCAACTGCGCGCCGATGGTTATACCGTGCCGATACTTTTTCTCTCCGCCCGCGATCAAACCGATGAAAAGATCGAAGGACTCGTGGCCGGAGGCGATGATTACATAACGAAGCCGTTTGACATCCAGGAATTACTGGTCAGGATTCAGGGTATTTTTCGCCGTCAGGCCTGGCTGGCCAGCGATGAGCACAAAGTGGCTCACGAGTATCGTTTCGCCGGACGAAGGATAAATTTCAGAACTTTCGAGGCCGAGGGACCCAGCGGAACCGTGGAACTCACGCGCAAGGAGTGTATGGTCGCCCGCTACCTGATCGAACGGCCCGGCCAAGTGGTCAACCGCAGTCAATTGCTGGACGCGGTGTGGGGGTATCATATTTATCCGACCAACCGGACAATCGACAACTTCATTCTCAAACTGCGCAAAATCTTCGAAGACGACCCCGGGAATCCGAAATTCTTCGAGACTGTTCGGGGCGTCGGTTATCGTTTCCTGCCGCCCGACGATACATCGGATCGGTCGCCCGCATGAATCGGCCCGGCTTGACAATTCCAGCGTATTGTGTACCTTGGCCGCTCTTGGGCCGGTTTTGACGGTTCGGGCAGGGCAATATGATATCGCTGATTCTCGGATTGGGAAATGTCGGTAACGAATATGCGGGTACCCGCCACAACCTCGGTTTTGAAGTGCTTAATCGGGTGGCGGAGGCTCTTCGGGCCGCCCCTTCGACAACCAACGAAAACTACCGTATAGCGCAGGCCTGTTTGCCAGAGCGGTCGATTGCGCTGGCCTGGCCGACGACGCTGGTTAACCGGTCCGGACTGGCGGCCGGTGACCTGCTGGCCAGACTTCAATTGAGACCCGAACAGATGCTTGTGGTGGTGGATGATTTCAATCTGCCGCTGGGGGGGCTCCGTTTCCGAGCCCGAGGATCCGACGGCGGCCATCGGGGATTGGCCTCGATTATCGAGCATTTGACTACCGATGAGTTTCCCCGGCTGCGTTTGGGCATCGGTGAGCCGGGCGATAAAGACCGGGTGCGCGAATATGTTCTCGGTCCGTTCGAAAAGAACGAGGTCGAACAGGTTAAGAGAATGCTTGCTATTGCCGCCCAGGCTGTTATATTCGCCCTGGATCATCGCCTTGAAGAGGCGATGTCGAAATACAACAGTAACCCTGCTTTGCCGGAAGAATCCTGATGCCGGTAAAGCCGTTTGAACCTTAACGAACGTCCGAAGGGAGGATTCTGCGTGAGAACCTACGAGACTACGTTTATTCTCAACCCCCAGGTGGATGATGCCGCTATCGACCGTCAGGTTACGGCGGTTCTGGATCTGATCAAGAACGACGGCGGAGAAATTATCCACGAAAACCGTATCGGGACTCGCCGTTTGGCTTATCCCATCCAGGGATTGATTCAGGGCTTTTATACCAGTGTGGTGTTCAAAGCGAACACCTCGGTACTGCCGATCCTGGAGCGTCATTTCAAACTCGAAGAGCCGTATATTCGTTACCTGACTATTCGGTACGAGGGCGATATCGAGAAACTTACTCAAGGCGGGAACGAGGAAGAACGCGAGATGGTCGATAAGCCTAAGGCTGCCGAGGAAAAGCCGGAAGCAAAGCCTGAGGCAAAGACCGAAGCGGAAACCGCACCGAAAGCCGAGAGTGCACCGGCCGAACCGGCACCGGCTGCCGAGACGACCCCCGAACCATCCGAGCCGGATACCGTTACACCGGAGCCGGCCGATGAAAAACCGGCGGCCGACACTTCTGAACCGCTGCCTGAAGATGACGAATTATAGGGAAGGGCTTTATTATGGCTAACGAGGGAATGAGAAGAAGGCGGAAAATCTGCCGTTTCTGCGAGAATAAGATCACGTACATAGACTTCAAAGATGAACGCCTGCTGCGCCGCTTCGTTACCGAGCGCGGTAAGATCGTGCCGCGGCGCATCTCCGGCAACTGCGCCCGGCATCAGCGCAAGCTGACTCAGGCTATCAAGCGCGGTCGGCACATGGCGATTATGGCGTATGCCAGTGAATCGTACCGGTGATGAAACAGCAGAACCGACGATCACTCTGCATGTAGACCGGCCCCGAAGATACAGCCTGTGGATCGTCCCGGCGGCCATGGTGGCCTATGCCCTGCTCAAATTCTCCATAGTTTTGGGCACTCAGAATCTGGTTCTGGCCGTTGTCGCCGCGGCGGTCGCTTACCTTCTGGGTATCTACCTGTATCGGGGAATTGCCGAACTTGCCTTGCGGCGGCGCACCCTGCTCGTGATTGTCTTTGGCCTCGTGGCCGGGTTTCTGGCTGGTGCCCTGACTCCGGCGGGGCAGATTTGGACGGTTGTCGTGGAGTGGTGTACGCTTCTCGCAGCCGCCTGGGTGATCGGATGGCGAGCGCGACAGGAAAGAAGCCAGTTGCGGATATATCTCTGGGGTCTGGCCGCAATCGTGATCGGCGGGCTGGTGCTGTTTGTGCCCCAATGGCCGGACATGATGAGACTGGCCGGAGTAGCCAGTACCGATGTGATGAGTAGCCTTGAACAAAGTCTGATAGCGACAGGGTATCATGCCGATGCGGCCCGGGATATGGTCGAACAGGCCGGCAAACTGGCCGATGTTACCATTCGGCTGATGCCGGCGGCCACGATCATGAATCTTATGGCGCAGTTCTCTGTCGGGTTCATATGGTTTATGTACGACGGTGTCACGGCCGGAGCTCCGGCCGGTCGCCTGCGACCGTTCTGTTACTGGAAAGTACCCTTCTGGGTTACTCCGGGTTTGATCGTTATTATAGCCGGGAGGTTACTGGGCTCCGAAACGATAGTTCTGGTGGCTGATAATCTGCTGGCGGCGCTGTCGATTTACTACTGTCTGGGCGGGTTAGCTCTGACCGAGCACTCGCTCCGTCGTATCAGGCTGGCCACCGGTGTCAAGGTGTTGTTCTATATTTTGTTAACTCTGACCGGCTTACTCGGTTATCTGGCCCTTGTGCTGCTCGGGTTCATTGACAGTTTTGCCGACTGGCGCAACCGGCCGTCCGGTCAATCAGCTTGAAGATTACAAATGTGTTGTGTATACTATCAGGAGAGGTGATAATGAAAGTCATACTGCGCGAAGATGTACCGGAGCTCGGTAAGGTCGGGCAAACGGTTGATGTCCGCGACGGGTACGGTCGCAACTACCTGATTCCGAGGAATCTGGCCATTCCCGCCACGAAAGCCAACCTCAGAGCCATCGACGAGGTTAACAAGCAAAAGGTCATTCGTGAGAAAAAGGCACGTCGTGCCGCGGAAGTGGTCAAAGACAGAATCGAGAAGCTTGAACTCTCGGCCGAAGTTCTGGTCGGAGAAGAAGACAAGCTGTACGGTTCGATCACCAATCAGGATATCGCCGGTCTGCTTGAGCAGAACGGGGTGACCGTGGACAAGCGGGCTATCGACCTTGCGGAACCGATCAAGGCGCTCGGTGTGTATACTGTCCCGGTGAAGATTGACAAGGAAGTAACGGCCAACGTAAAGCTGTGGGTCGTGAAAAAATCGTGATTGCATGGAGATGTTAGAGGTAAAGCTTGAAGGTCTGGCGCTGGATATGACGACCAATACACCGGTGGTTATTCTTTCACCAGCCGAACAGGACAAGGTCTTGCCGATATGGATCGGTCATGCCGAGGCGTGGGCGATTGCCATGGAACTTTCGGGAGTTGGTTCCAAGCGTCCTCTCACTCATGATCTGATGAAGAAAGTGATTGAGGTGCTGGAAGCCAGGGTAGACCGGGTTGAAGTTACGGAACTGCGCGAGCAGACGTTCTATGCCAAGGTTCACCTGATTCGCAACGGCGACAGGCTGAAGGTCGACGCTCGCCCGTCGGATTCGATTGCTTTGGCCCTCAAAACCGGTGCGTCGATTTTCGTCAGCTCTGATTTGTTCGAATCGGTGGCCAAGGGAACGCCCGATATGCCCTCCATGCCGACCGACCCCGAGTCGTTGCGTGATCGGCTGAGGAAGATTAATCCTGAGGATTTCGGGAAGTATTCTCTTTAATGCGTTTTCTCTGGCTGGTTATTGCGTCGTTTATGTTCCTCGCGTGGCCGGTGGCCGATTCGGCGGCGGCCGAGGATCTTGATGATCTCCCCGAGGTCATATCCGATTACGCCAGAGCCAAGCGTTACCTGCGCGAAGGGCGATGGCTGGAGGCTTCCCGGGCGTTTACCGAGCTGGCCGGTCACTACCCCAATTCTCCCAACGCCGATTTGTTTGCTTTCAATCGTGCCAAGGCCGAGATGTATTTCGGCAATTACGACGAAGCTCTGGCCGGTTTCAGTTCTTTTATCAATCGATATCCGGAATCTCCCTGTCTGGCGCACGTTTGGTATTTCCGAAGCAATATCTACTACCTCAAAGGGCAGCTTGATCGCGCCGTTGCCGGGTATATTCAGGCCTACGGGCGCTCTTCTGATCAGCGACTGACGGATTTGCTGGAAGCGGCCCTGTCCGGAGCCATAGCCGGGGCGAAGTCTGTTTCCCTCGGTCCGGCTGATTTTGAAAATCTCGATGAAGAGCGGAAATGTCGACTGGCGGAATCGCTGGCCGATGCCATGGTGGCCCGAGGGGAGTATAGAACGGCCCAAAATCTGCTGCAAATGTGCGGGCGCACTCTGGACGTTCCGCAATCGGTGCTGGATGAAGCCGGGGCGGTTGGCGCGGATCTCGAATTGGCCGTGGTTTTGCCGTTCTCCGGTGAGATGCAGGCCTTCGGGGAGGAAATCTATCACGGGGCTATCGTAGCCGCCGAGGAATACCGGGCCGAAACCGGCCGTGGGTTGAATCTGGTCCCGTACGATACCAAGGGCGATCCGGTCAACGCCGCCCGAATAGTGCGACAGCTTATCGGTTCCTCGGCCGATGCCGTCATAGGTCCGCTTACCAGCGAGGAGGCCGCTGTGGCTTCGGCTACACTGGCCTGCGGCACGTTGCCGATGATTGCACCTGCCGCTACGCAGGCCGGGCTGACGATGCTGAGCGAATCGAGCTTTCAGCTTTCGCCCAATATCGAACTGCAAGGGGTCGTGATGGCCGAGTATGCCGTGTTCAACCGTCAGGCCGATTCGGCGGCTATTATCACCCCCACCAGTCCCGATGACTTGCGCATGGCGCGGGCTTTTGCCGAACGTTTCGAACAACTGGGCGGGGAGGTCGTGGCGATAGAATACTATCGTCCCCGCGACAAGGATTTTGGGGATTATATCGAAGATGTCAAGGCTCTCCTGCTGGGCGTGCATCCCGACTCGACTTTTTTCATCAACGAATACGGTGACACGCTTGACGCCGATGGTATTCCGGTCAGTATTGATTGCCTCTATTTGCCCGGGAGTTCCAGTCGTCTTCGTCTCCTTTTGCCGCAGATAAATTTTTATAACCTCAATGCGTTTTACCTCGGCTCGGACAGTTGGGGCGACGATGCTATCCTTCGGCTGGGAGATCAGATTACCAAGGGGGCGGTGTTTCCCTCGGCTTCTCTTGAGGATCAACGGGGAGAGGCGTACCTTCGTTTTGCCGCCGCTTTCGACCGGCGCTACGGTAAGCAACCGCAACGGCTGGCCGCTCTGGGTTATGATGCCGTCAAAGTGATGACACAGGCCGTGCTGGACGGGGCCGCCACGAGAAGCGAGATAGTTTCGCATTTGAGAAAGATCGACGGGTATCGGGGAGCGGCCGCATCGGTTACCTTCGGACAGCACCGCGAAAACGTGGAACTGCCGCTGTATAAAATCGTCGATGGTCACCCGACCTTTTTGGGAAAAACAGAATCAGAATCGAGCGGCCGCGGTGATACGGTCGAGTAAGACCGGTATGAGGTCGTTGGGAACTGTGATAAACATGTTTTGCACGGTGCCTTTGTGATTTCAGAACTTCATCGACAGAATCGGAGCAGACAATGACTGAGAAGAAAGTCGCCCTGAAGATGGTTGTCGACGGCAAGGAGCGGGACGTAACTTACGAAGAGCTTGCTCTTTCTAACAACCTGGCGCAGGAAGCTCTCGTGAGAGTGATGATCGAGAAGAAACTGATCGAGCCGAAAGAGCTGATGGACATGATGGAAACGGTGAAGAAAGAACGCTACCGTTTTCAGGACCAGTAAGGTCACTTGTTGGCGATGAGCACGCCGGAAGACAAAGAAAAGGAAGTCGTACCTTCGGAACCCCTTGACGGTGCCGACGGCAATGATGATGACGACGAGGGTGAGGTTCTGGAATGGACCTGTCATCCGCTCAAGGCTCGTCCGGTGACGGGAGTGGTGGTGACTTTGTTTATCAGCCTCGTGGGACTGGCCATATACTATTCGACCGACTCGCGCTGGTTCACGATTTTGGGCATGATTGTGTTGTTCGCTTCCCTGGCCAAGTTCTATTTCCCGACTACTTTCCGGCTCAGTGACAAACGCATTATGGTAAAGACCACTACCCAGACGCTGTCCAAAGACTGGTCGCTGTTTCGCAGTTGTTATCCGGACAAGAACGGCATTCTTCTTTCACCTTTTACCCGACCGTCGCGTCTGGAGAATTTTCGGGGTCAATACATTATGTTCAACAAGAACAGCGCCGAGGTGACGGCCTTCGTGAAAGCACGGATCAATCGTCCGAGTGAAGAGCCCGACGAGGAATCCGACCGCGATGATGTTCCTCGGGACGGAGGAGAAGAAAAGGCATGAGTCTCTGGCAACGCGGGGAAGAGTTTTCGCGCCTTGAGAAAAAAAATCCTCTGGCCGAAGACGAAAAAGCCGTAATTGACAAGCTGGCCCGCAAGACCACCGACCGGGGATGGACGGTTCCGGCGATTCTTTTTTTGGAGTCGGTCAAGCCCCTTAATTTCGTCGGTTCACAGGTGCTGGTTTTTTTCGAGCCGATTGTACAGACACTTTTCAATTTTACCGACTACGACACGTTTCGTCGTGCTCTGGAGAAACGACAGGCTGTCGAGTTGCTGATACGCCGGATCGAAGAATATGACGCCGTGGTGCTTGAACGTCAGAAGGCGTACAAGAAATGGTATAAACAGGAAAAGAAGAAGTGGAAATGGTATCAGCGGTATTTGGGTGTCGCTACGCCGAAGATGGAAGTGCCCGATGAGATAAAGGAACTGTCAACGGACGGTAGAGAGAAAAAAACGCCCGATGAGTCGTCCTCGTAGAAAGATTTCTTCTGTTAATTGATGCCGATATCAAAAGGCCCGCTTGTACAAGCGGGCCTTTTCATTATCCCTTATCGATTGACTTTTGTCTAAACGTCGAGATTGCGCACGTACTGAGCGTTCTGCTGGATGAACTCCCGCCGGGAAGCGATTTCGTTACCCATCAGAGTGGTGAACAGGCGGTCCGCCTCGGCCCCATCGTCCAGGTTAACCTGCAACAGGGTGCGGGTCTCGGGGTCCATGGTTGTGCGCCACAATTGTTCGGGGTTCATTTCACCGAGTCCTTTGAAGCGCTGGACGCCAACACCTTTTTCCGGCATTTGTTTCAGTACGCGTTCTTTTTCATCGTCGGAGTATACCCAGTGTTCTTCTTTGCCTTTTTTCAGACGGTAGAGGGGCGGCTGGGCAATGTAGATACGTCCCAGATCAATCAAGTCGCGCATATAGCGGAAGAAGAAAGTAAGGATCAGGGTTCTGATATGGGCTCCGTCGACATCAGCATCGGTCATGATGACGATTTTATGGTAGCGCGCCTTTTCGGGATCGAAATCCTCGCGGATGCCGCATCCGAGGGCGGTGATGAGAGCCCGTATCTCGGCATTGCCGAGTATTTTGTCGATGCGGGCCTTTTCGACGTTAAGAATCTTACCGCGTAGCGGCAGGATAGCCTGGAAACGACGATCTCGACCCTGTTTTGCCGAACCACCGGCCGAATCACCCTCGACGATGAACAACTCACACGATTCGGGATCGCGCGAGGAACAATCGGCCAGCTTGCCGGGCAGAGCGGCACTGTCCAGGGCCGTTTTGCGCCGGGTGAGTTCTTTGGCTTTGCGAGCAGCTTCGCGGGCGTTGGCCGCCGAAACCAGCTTGTCGACTACTTTCTTGCCGACGGACGGGTTTTCTTCGAAGAAAGCGCCCAGATTTTCGTTCGTAATTGATTCGACAATGCCCCGCACTTCCGAGTTGCCCAGTTTTGTTTTGGTCTGACCTTCGAATTGCGGGTCTCGTACACGTACCGAGATGATCCCCGTCAACCCCTCGCGCGAATCATCACCGATCAGGGAAAGCCCTTCTTTTTTGAGCAGCTTGTACTTCAGTGCGTAGTTGTTGATGGAACGAGTCAGGGCCGTGCGAAAACCGGTCAGGTGCGTGCCACCCTCGACCGTGTTGATGTTGTTCACGTACGAGAAAATAGCCTCGGAGTAACCGTCGTTGTACTGTAGAGCTATTTCAACTTCAACGTCGTCTTTGGTACCCTGGAAATGAATGGGTTTTTTGAACAAGACCGTTTTGTTCTCGTTGAGATACTCAACAAAGCTCGACAGTCCTCCCTTGTAGTGGAAGCTCAGCTTTTTGTCGGTTCGCAGGTCTGTCAATTCGATAGTAAGCCCCTGGTTAAGAAAGGCCAGTTCACGCAAACGAGAGGCGATGATATCGAATTTGAACTCGGTCTTCTGGAAGATTTCCGGATCGGGCTTAAAGCATGTCTTGGTTCCGTTTTTCTTGCGTTTGCCGACTTTCTTGACGTGTTCCCGGGCGACGCCGCGGTCATATTCCTGACGGTAGACATCGCCATCGCGGGTAACTTCAACCCAGCAGTATTCGGAAAGAGCATTGACCACCGAAACGCCCACTCCGTGCAAACCGCCGGAGACCTTGTAACTTTCGTGATCGAATTTTCCGCCGGCGTGGAGAGTGGTCATGACCACCTCGAGAGCGGAGATTTTCTGGGTCGGGTGTTTTTCGACGGGGATACCGCGGCCGTTGTCGGTTACGGTGACCGTGTCGTCATTGCCGATTTCCACGATGATTTTATCGCAATGCCCGGCCATGGCCTCATCGACCGAATTGTCGACGACTTCGTAAACCATGTGGTGCAGTCCGCGCTGACTGACATCGCCGATATACATGGCCGGCCGGCGGCGCACGGCCTCGAGCCCCTTGAGTACCTGAATAGTGGTGGCGTCGTATTTATGGCCGAGCGACTTGCCTGATGTATCTTTACCGCTTTTTTGCATGGTAGCCTCGGCTTGTGTTGACATGTCGTTAGTTTCCTTTCTCTCCCCAGACCAGGCGCAATTCCCTGACCGCTCGTCCGAAGGGATACTCATGGATAGCGCTCAGAACTTTTTCCGTGTCCATCGCCAGCATCTGGCGCCACGAGGCATCGGCTACGGCAACATAGAGAACTCCCTCGTGGAATCGAATAGCCCGGGTTTTCATAGCGTAATACTCACCGACGATCTCGGGCCATTTGGACACAACCAGCCAGCCGTAATACCGAGCGGAAAGGCCCAGAGAGCCAATTATCCGATCAACCACACCGCCGATCTGGGTAGGACGAGTGCGCGATCTTAAGGATGAGTTTTCTTTCCGCATAACAGCCTTTGTTTATCGTAAAAAGATAAGCTATTATGGCTTCAACAGCAAGAAAAAAACCGCAGATATCTATTTGTAATTCATTGAGTTACGCCAGAAAAAGAGGCGTTTTTGGAAGCCCTTTTCCAACTCTGCTGAGGCGGCTGACACCCTTTCTTGCGAAAGGGTGTTAACCGTCTCGGAAAAGGAAACTGAGGTAGTAGGAAAGGTTCAGGCGTAAGAACGATATTTTGCCGGTTTGAGCTTTTTCCGACCGGGATGCTTGACCGAGGGGATGAAAAAGTCCGGTCCCTCGGGACGACGCAGGCGCACCGTGAGATCCTGGCACCCCTGGCAGCGGCGAATTTTGCCCAGAGCTTCGCGTTTGATCCGCCGTCGCCTGGTGTGCGTAGGAGCGTATACGGGATGGTCTACGATACGGTAACCTTTTGAGGGGTCATTATCGTCGAGGAACTCCACGCCTGCAATAACCCGATTGGTCCCTTCCTCGTAGATAGTGGCGCCGGGGCATTCGATAAAGATATGTTCATCGGATTCACCCGGTTCGATGAAGGGATGAGGAGTGCTGACTGCATCGGTATTACAATAGGGGCATACGGTTACGCCGTTCTGGCGTACCAGGAGCTGCCCGCAGTTGATGCATCGCTGCTTGTTTTTCATGAATCGCCCCCTGTTTCTAATCAGGTTTGCACTTATCCCTTTGCAAGCGGACTGCCAGAACGGCGATTTGGACGTAATTGCATAAAGCAGCGACAGTTAACCTGTTTCACTCATATTCTGGCATTTTGAGAATCAACGACGAAAAGTAGAGATGGCTCAACATTTCGTAGGGCCGGGGCCATACATCGTTTCGATGGCGAAATGAAAGAGCCGATCTCAACCCTTGAAAAGCAGGAACAGCGAGCAAAGAGTTACGCTCGCCGGCAGCATGGCCGCAAACGAATAGGGCAGAAAGAACGTAGCCAGAAAAGCCAGAGCGATTGATGGTATCACCAGGAATTTCACGGCTGAAATGGTCATTTTGGCCATCCTTGTGACGATGAACAGGAGGATAACCGCCAGAGCAATGTAGGCGGCGTAAAGGCCGGTCTGACCGAAATTGTCGACGATATACCCCTTGACCGTACTTATAATCCCGGAGTATTCATCCGCTCTGACCGAGGCGCCGTCGGCCAGTTCCTGGATCTGACTGAGCAGCTTAGGCGTTGGCATCGAAGGCCTCTTCCATAGGTTCGATGGTCAGTGAGGATTCACCTACCCGGGTGAGTCCGACCATACGGTGAGTAAGGAAGTTCTGCGTGGTAATCCACTTGTGGGACACTTCCATAATTTCCTGCTGATCAACATCGCTAACCCAATCCAGAACGATCTGGTCGATGTTCTCGTCGTTGACAATGACGTCATCCATGGTCAGCACGAATTTCACTTTCATAACGTTCCGCTCCGTCCGTAAGAAGAGTTCCGGTGTCTGCAGGATGACTTTGCAACCGGAATGCCATAGTGCGCCGGGGCTCTGGTTGCCCCACGGAGGATGTTGTCCGACAACGAGTTGGCTGGATTTATGTGCAATCGTTGCGCAGCGGGGAAGGCTTTTCCTGTTTCTTTGGGGGACGGAAGTGTGGGTATAAGCCCATTGGGTGTAGGTCCCAAATGCAGTCCGGCGGCCTTTGGCAGGCCGCCGGACGGGAATTGTATTGCGGATATCAGGTCGTGCCGCTCAACACTTCCTGTCCCCGTTGCGGGGGGCCGGTTTTTACGGTCGTTGGATAATAGACGAGCGTATCCGTTTCCATGTCAAGCCGCGTTGGGCTTGTCCCGGGAAGTATCCCCGAAGTTAAAACCGGCAAAAGCATCGATTCGACAAAACAAACGCCCGTCGAATCCCGAATCCTTCAGGGCTTCCTTCTCCTTTCTCGCGTTACCCGTCAGGCCGATTGCTCCGAGCAGCCGCGCCGCGAGTAACATCACTCCATATGGCTTCCTCCTTTCACATAAAGTATTAGCGATACAGCCATGTCGGCAGAGGAGTGGAGATGGGGGTTAAAGAGTTCGTTTGTCCGACAGTTGGTGTCCCGCGCTTCCTTGCGTAACACAAACCGGTGAGGTTCCTTCTTACACTACAAATATAGGCTGCCGTTACTACCGTGTCAAGAGCAAAGGGGAGCCGTTGCGACGGATGACCTGCGCTTAAACCTCTCTCGGTATGCATGAGTAGACATGGTAGATCTACACGGACAGTTGCGGTGTTATCGCAGGTAATGACGATTTCAGAAATTAAGCCCGGCCTGGAAATAGACACGATCTTTGGGACTATCACCGCCGCCCCAGCCGATTTCGAAAGGACCGGCCGGAGTTTCCCAGGACAGTGTTACCCCCAGACCGTGACGGAGACTCTCCAGCTTGATATCTTCCGTGCCGGAATAAGTACCGCCGATATCCCAGTGTCCGGACAGATAAAGATTGAGCGGTAATTTTACCCGCAGGGTTTGATTGACCAGAAGCATTTTGTCACCGGAGAGTTCGTCGGTGCGAAAACCGGCGAAAGAACGCAGTCCGCCGATGTAGAATTTCTCTGATGCCGGCAGTCCCCGACGGGATAACCCGATGGAAACCTGAGGGTGATAATTAAGGTATGGCCCCAGGGGAAAATATATCTCCATCGACGAGAAGACGCGGGTGTATTCCACTTCTCCGCCGAGGAGTTTTCCGGCAAAGGTAAGTTCGAACAGATGTTTCTCCCCGCGGGTGGGGAAGGTGGTGCGGTCGAACGTTTCCACGAGCGATTGCAACCGAAGGGTGCGAAGCCCCAGCGTGGTCTTGGTGCGATTGCGGTTGTCTCTCAGGTCCAGTTCCTCGGCGGAAAAGCGAGCCGTCATGGTGCCCATTCTCGACATCTGCTGTCCCAGAGAAAAAGACCCGCCCCAGCGGTCTTCATCGCGGTGCCCGGAGGTAGACCCGTCAAGATCGAAAAGGTTACGATCCAGACGGTCGTGGAACAATTCCAGATGCGCCGTAAGGTAAGTGAAGAAGACACGATCCATCCGCAGTCGGGCGTGGTAGTTTTGTCGTTTCGGTCCGTAGTGGGCATGGAGGGCGCATTCCAAGCCGATACCCAGTACGTTGTCGTCCAGGATTTCGGCGAATTCTTCGGATTTATATTCATCGTGCCAGTGCCAGCCGAGACGAAGCTGAGAGTGTTTTTGTTCCTGCACGCGAATAGTTATCACGGCGGTGCTTTCGGCCGGCATTAAATCGACCGCGACACGCTCAAAGAGTTCCGTTCCGTACAAATCAGCGACGCCCCGGGCAACCCGACGTTTCGAGTATGGTTGACCGCGACGAAGAGGGAAGTAGGAACGTATCAGCCAGTCTTTGGTCCTGTCGTTTTGCTCGACATTGATTTGACCGACTACGACTTCGTCGATAGTTATCGTTATTTCGCGGTTGGCCTCGTCGATTTGTACCTCGCGTACTCCCGCCAGGTCGAAGCCGTTGTCGCGGTATTTTTCGACCAGTCGGTCGACGGCTTGTCTGATATCTTCCGGTGCGAGTGGTCCCGGCGGGAGAGCACTTATAGTCATCAGGGAGTCATCGCTGAAAAAGTGGTTGCCGATAAAGCGAAGCCGGTAGCTGTCAAGGTCGGGTTTGGGCATGACGGACAGGGTGAGAGTTACCGGTGAACCTTGCAGCAGGGCGGCGGCGAAATCTCTCAGGTGCGAATCTTCGAAAACGGGATGAATAGCGGCTTTGATTTCAAAAATGTTTTCCCTGCTCGCGAGAGCTTTCAGGTTACTTACGAGTTGCTCCCGTGTAAACGGTCGGTCGAGTTCGGCTCGGGCAACTTGCCGCGACAGAGCGGAGTCGGAACAGATAATCTCGAATGTGACCGGACAGTATCGGGTCGTGTCGGCTCGGTTTTCAATTAGGGAGATGATATCTTCGGCGGCTTTCAGACCGCGGTGGTAACCGAGAGCGATTATGCTGTCACGATGTTTGAAACCAGCCGAGGAGAAAGCGTCACCAATCGGATCTACGACCAGGTCGGCGGCGGATAATTGCTCGCGCAGCTTGTCCGCGGTCATGATGCTGGTAACCTGAGAGGCTATATCCAGCGGAGAGTAGAGCTGTTCGCGTTTCATCAGCGGGCTGGTCGTGTTTACGGCGATGACCGGAGTGGTGCTGTTGACCATCGTTCGGACTACGTCCACCGGTATCGGCATGAGCATGCCGCCGTCCATAAGAAGGCGTGTGCCCTCTTCCACGCCGGTGAAGGCCAGAGGAAAAGCCATCGTGGCGCGCATGGCGTCCGCCAGTGATCCCGTCGAGAGCACTTCGAGCTGTCCCGAAACTATGTCGGTAGCTACGGTTTTGAAAGGGATAGGCAGGCGGGTAAAATCGCCTCCGGCCACGTAGTTGGGTTCGGAAGTCAACCGCGCCAGAAAGGCTGTCAGGCGTTGCCCTCCGGTGAGGCCCTGGGGAAGCTGCGGTTTCCAGCCGTCGAAACGCACCAGAAGCAGATGATGCTCGCGTTCCTGTCTTTGCGTAAGAAACATGGCTGAGCGGGCCGGGTCGTTGGAGAACAGGGCGGTGAAATCTACGCTGTCAACCAATCCTATCATCTCGGCCGGAGAATAGCCGCAGGCGTACAGGCCGCCGACCACTCCGCCTATGGAAGTGCCCGAGATAGCCACTACTCTGATGTTTTTCTCTTCCAGAGCGGATAACAGGCCGATATGGCTCAACCCGCGCGCCCCGCCGCCGGAGAGAGCCAGAGCAATCTCATACGGTTCACTTTTGCGGTTCGGATCGAGTCCGTCAAGACCGCCTACCGTGATGGTTTGCTCCGCCGCGAGTGCATTTATGCTCAGCAGTAGCCAGAGACAAAGTATTGTTGCGGGAGTTTTCACTTGCCAAGCTTGCCGGACAATAGGTTCATTGAAGCCGCCTGCATCAACGAGGATAATTAACGTTGTCACTGACTAAAACGGAACTAAAAAAGGTCCGGGCGCTGCAAACCAAGAAAGGGCGACGGACGACCGGTGAATTTGTTGCCGAGGGCGTGCGCTTGTTGGAAGAGGCCGTCAGGCACAAGACTTTGCCGCGAGTGCTCTATTACGCTCCGGCCTTGCTGTCCGAGCGGGGACAGAAGCTGGTTGATCGTTTCGAGGCAAAGGACGTAAAGATCGAACAGGTCTCGTCTCGTGATCTGGACCGTATCAGCGGTACCGAAGCGCCATCGGGAATTCTGGGAGTGTTCAAAACACCGCGCACGGAGCTGGCTAAACTTTATCGCCCTCGAATGCGTAATATACTACTGTGTGAAAATCTTTCGGATCCGGGCAATGTGGGCACGGTATGCCGCTCGGCGCTTGCCTTCGCGTTCGATCTCGTTATCCTCAGCGGATCGTCGGTCGAACCATATGCGCCCAAGGTGGTCAGAGCTTCGGCCGGGGCGCTGTTTGCGCTGCCGGTAGCCGTGGCCACCGTGGCCGACGTGTTGGTTCTGGCCGGGAAAGAACGACTGGCCATCGTGACCACTGATCTCAGGGGGGAAGATCGTCTGGAAAAAGTGCTGCCGAAGCTTGACGGACTCAAGCTGCTGTTGGCTCTGGGTTCGGAGGCGAACGGGCTTTCGCCGGAGATTTTGGAAAAAGCCGATTTCACGGTAAGATTGCGACACGAGCGTGCGGTGGAATCTCTAAACGCCGCCGTGGCCGGGTCGATACTAATGAAAGAGTGTTACGACAGAAGGCAACGGAGGAGACAATGATATTCCGGTGCTGTCTGATTGCGATGATGCTGTGCCTGTTGTCGGGCGGCAGCACGATTGCCCAGGAGATATTCAAAGGTGATAACGGTGTCTATTCGACTCACGAGATCACTTTGACCAAACCGGTGACCGGCAGCGACCGGGTTATTATCAAATCGGCGGTCAACCTTTCGGGCATGCTGACGATTACGGCGGCCGAGCAGACGGAGATTCGGGTCGTTTATACGAAACAAGCCAAAACGGATTCCCGGTCAAAGGCCATTGATTTTATCGATTTAATGTCGGTCGGTCTTGAGGTTTTGCCCCGGGAAACACGGGTAGAGCTTCGGGCACCCAACCCGCCACCGTGGAATCGCCGGACGGAATTCGGACGGATTGAGGCCGAATTGACCGTGCCCGTCGGCAGTTTTATCGAAGTCGACGCCGCCGAGTTCGATGTCACGGCGCGCGGTCCGTTCAAGTCGGTGCGGATACCGTCTTCATTGGGTCGACTGGATATCACCGGGGTCACGGAGGAACTGGAGGCGACTACCGCCAACCAGCGAGTGACACTGGAGGATATTTCCGGTCGGATATCGGTTTCAACTTCCAACTCGTCCATTCTGGCCCGTACCATCGTCAGCCCGGACGAGCAGGCCCGGTTTCGGACCGAGGACGGAGACATTCGCGTCGATGGTTTCAAGGGCAGTATAAACGTCAAGAGCAGCTTCGGACGCATAACGATATCCGGTTTCGAGCCGACCGGGAGCAATTTCATCCGGGGTAACTCGGCCCCGATCAGGCTGGAAATTATCGACATGAGTGAAGGGCAGGTTGTCGTGAGCAACCGCCACGAGGATATTGAGATTACGATTCCTGATACCCTTTCGGCTTTCTTCTCGCTGGCGGTCGATGAAGACGGGACTATTGAGGCGACCGATTTTCCGTTCACTTCCGATCTCGTGCGGCCCAGTCGATTGAATCTCATTTCCGGCAAGGGGACGGTGGATATCAGCGGTTCGATCAGGGGCAAAGGAAACATCTACGTTCGGGGAAGACAGGGAGAATAGCGTGTCTTTACGCAGTGGGTTGCTATGGATAGCCGCCGTTCTGACAATGGTCGGTTCGGTTTTGGGCGGCGAGAATGACAAGCGAATAAGAATCCCGGAAGACGTTTTTTATTACCAGCCGGCGGCCTCGGTGTTCGGTTCCGAGGCGGCCTGGATCAATCCGGCCGGTCTGGGACGGTATGATATCGCCGGGTTCCAGCTAATGGGCGAGTATTACAACGGTGACTATGCCAAAAGCTGGGCGGCGGCGATATTCCGTGAACGGGTAACCACCGCCTATCGGCATTTACACAATCCCGTCGGGGATAACTATGACGAATGGCTTGTGGCTATGGGGACCGGTGTAGGCCGCAGTTTGAATCTGGGGGCGTCTTATCGATATTTCAGAAACGGTCCGGGCATATTCAATAACCGTCAGTTCTTTACGCTCGGGGCAATCGCTCGCGGCGGAGGGAAGTTCTCTTTCGGGGCGGTTCTTTCCAATCTCAATCGCGGTAAGGTCAACGGTGAACGCACGGCCATGGAAGAACGATACTCGGTGGCGTATCGTCCCATGGGCAACAGGGTTACTTTGTCGGCCGACATGTTCTTTTCGTCGAAGAACAAACTGAGTGAGGCCGATTTTATCTATCATGCCGAAATTATCCCGACTGGCGGATTATATATTAGCGCCAGTGTCGATTCGGATCGCAATTTCGAGGTTGGTTTTCGTACCAACCTGTTGAGATATTTCGTAGGTTCTCGCAGCGGTTTTAATCGGGACGGTCATGACGGTCGCACCACGGTTTTTGCGGGAGCAATCGATTCCCGCCAGCCGTCGCTGGTGCCGGAACGGAAACGTCGCCTGTCGTTGCGGGTGTCGGGCCGCCCGGAAGAGAACCCGCCCCGCCCGGTTTTCGGCACTTCTCAGACCTCCTTCGCGGAGTTGCTGATCGGTGTTTATGAAGCCGCCGCCGATGACAACATTAGTGAAATGGTGCTGGATCTGCGCGGGCTGTCGCTTGGCTTCGGGCAGGCCCAGGAACTGCGCCGGGCGCTGGACTATTTTCAGAGTCGGGGCAAGCGGATTGTAAGTCACCTCAGTTCTCCCAACAATATCGCGTACTATGTGGCTTCGATAGCCGACACTATTCTGATTTCGCCGGTCAGTCAGCTTCGGCTGGTCGGTTTGCGTGCCGAGTTGACGTTCTGGGCCGGGACGTTAGACAAGCTCGGAGTCAGGCTGGAACTGTTGCAGATTGGTGATTACAAAACAGCCCCGGAAAAATGGACCCGGCGAGCGGCAACGGAAGAAAACCGGGCGCAAATCAATATGTTGCTCGATGACTGGTACGATCAGTTCGTGCAGGCGATAGCCGATTCCCGGGGATTTACTGCGGATTCCGTCAGGCGGATCATAGACAATGGACCTTTTACCTCGGAGGAGGCACTCCGGTTCGGTCTGGTCGACGGGCTGAGTTATCGTGATCGGGTCGTACCGGATTTCTGTCAGACCATGCCGGAGGTGACACTTCGTCGTTACCGGGCGGATACGCTGGTAAACGACAGTTGGCGTGAAACGCCGGTCGTGGCGGTGGTGGTAGCCGACGGGGATATTACGGCCGATGGCGGGAGTCTCAATCCTTTGCAGGGTGTTGGCGGGGTTACTCCGAGCGAGATGGCGCACGCGTTCGGACAGGCCGGGCGAACCCACGGGGTAAAGGGCATGGTTCTGAGAATAAACTCGCCCGGCGGCGATGCTCTGGCCGGGGAGGTTATTCATCGTCAGGAAGTATTGGCCGCCGATGAGATGCCGCTGGTAGTGTCAATGGGTAATGTGGCGGCTTCGGGCGGGTATTACATCGCCATGCCGGCCGGGTACGTGTTCGCGAATCCGGCCACGGTGACGGGTTCTATCGGTATTTATGGCGGCAAAGCGGATTTCAGTTCGCTCTACGAGAAAATCAGTCTGGGCAAAGAATTGTACACGCGCGGTCGTTACGCCGGAATGCTGACCACAATTCGTCCTTTCACTTCCGATGAGCGCGATAAGTACTACGGTGATCTTGAGGCCTTTTACGATCATTTCGTCGATTTGGTAGCGCAGAGCCGGTCGTTGCCGCACGATTCGGTCGATAATCTGGGGGAAGGTCGCGTCTGGACCGGACGGCAGGCGTTGAACGGCGGTTTGGTGGATGAACTGGGGGGACTTAGGCAAGCCTGCGATTATGTAGCCGACCTGGCGGGATTGGAGGAATACCGGGTGGAATTGTACCCCCGTCGGCGACCACTCATCATCCTGCCCGAAATGCCGTTGTTGAACAATATAATTTCGCTGTTCTCACACGAGAAACCGACCGTTGAAACCGTTTTTTCACCCTTGTCGCTGGGCGATGAGGCGTACGTACTGGCCCGAATGCCTTTTGACATAGACGTTGAGTAACGTCGGTTCCACCAAAATGAACATATGAAAAGGGCCTGCCGTGGGACAGGCCCTTTTGTCGGATGCGCGTACGATTTCCGGAGTGACGATAATTACTGAAGGGCTACGAAGTCCTGTTTCCATCCGGTCCGCTGGAAGATGCGCACGACCGGCGTTTCCGGCGGCAGATTATTCGGGTCGTCCAGATCCGTATCGTATTGCCAGTTACGAATCGGCGGTGAGTAATAGCTGCTGCCCCAGTTGCCGTTGGCCTGTTCGGAATACCAGAGATTGACGGCCGACCCGCACCAGTTAAACGGTACGCCGGTCCATGTTTCAAGGAAGCGCGGAAGGTTCTCGAACCCGCCGTTGTAATTGGACGCAGTGGTCTCGGTATTACCGGTCAGATAGGAAGCGTTGACGTCGGTTGTGGATGCGTTTCGATAGTATTTCGACCACGTACTTTTCGAATCATCCCACGAATTGGACAGAAAAGTCACGGCGTCGGCGAGCAGAGCGGCCGGTTTCTTGTCAACCGTGTTGTAATCACCCAGCGTGTACATCGGATTCATGCTGGCCACCGACAAGCCGTCGTCGAGTTCGTCACCGTTTGTCAATCTCAGCGCGGGCCAATCCGAACCGGAGGAAATTTCGTCGGCGAAATAAACTACGCCGTTGACAGGATCGTAGCCGTTGTCGTACATCGCCTCGACATCAAGTTCGGTGCAGTCGACCCATTCGTTCTCGTGACCGTCGTAGAACTTATTGCTGCTGTATGAAAGGACCCCGTCGGCCACCATCCCGGCGGTAACATCCTGCCAGGTGCCGTCCTCCATCAAGCGCAGAGCCGTGCCGTTGACGATCTTCAGCGTGGCCTTGTGTTCGTAAGAGTCCGAGTTGCCGGTCCCGCGTTCTATCAACGCATGGGGGTCATCGACATTGGTCAGCGGCAGATTAAGTTCTTCCTGACCGTGGGACGCATCCTGAACGCGACCGTCCCATCGGGAAACCGACGAATCGTACCAGTCTCCGTAAGTGGCATCAAGGAAACCGCTGCCCATCTTCATGGATACGTGGTTGCCGTCGGCGTCTTTGATCAACACATCACCACCGTCGACACTGCCGGCTCCTTTTCGACCGTGAAGGATATCACCGGAGGCGGTCACGTAACTGTCCATACGCAGGGTGCCGTAGGCCTGGATATACAAATTACCGTTGGAATGTACCCGGCCGATCAGAGTCATGTCCGGTCCCGGAGCGATTTCCAGATCGTTACCGTAAAAAACGGCGAACTGGAAAATTGGCACCAGGTCGGTCTCGAATTCCTGCGATATTTGTACCTTGGCCTGCTCCACGGTGCTTGTGGCGGTCGAGGTCATGGTGAAAGACTTGACCAGGGCGTTCAGTCCCGCCAGGGTACCGGTGGTCAGGACCTGCTGAGTTGCCGGGCCGTCATCGACCGTCGTGTAGGTGACCTGACACATATTGATACTGTCGCTGCCGCTGGGCATGATCGTGGGCGGTGCGCCGGTCGAGTCATACTCGCGGTTGAGGCTGGCGGCGGCCTGTTCCAGACCGGCCTCGGCGGCATAGAAAGCCCGCATCTCCTGCATTTCGTTACCGGCGATGGTTACCTCGTCGTCGGAGGTACTCAGGGCCGCCAGACCGATCAACAAGAGCATCCCCACCATAAGCAGCGCGATGAGAGTAGCTACCCCTGTCTCCGAATTCAATATTCTACGGATCATGATGCACCTGCCTTGTGGTATTAGATATTCCTCAGGTTGACCGAGGAACGATATGTTCTTATTCGGTACCCGTTTTCCGGATTTTCGTAGTCTACATGACTGGAGCGACCGGTGACCGATATGAGTATTTCGCAGACATCGTCGACCAGAACCGGTACATCGACAATGTTACCATTAGTCAACCGATATCGGAACTGCAGATCGGAGATGTTCTCCGCGTATAACTGAGGGGTCCGGCCCGGCATCTGCACCATCAATGACGGGTGGCTGGGATCGGTCGTATTATCCACAAAGAACTTCGCCTGGTTGAGAGCTATTATAATGGCATCGGCGTCGTACTTTTGTGACAGCACCATAGTGTTGTGCTGAAGGTGCTTGGCGGCCGCCTGAACCGCGGTAATTTCGAACCATTCACCGCCACCCGAGTCAGGATGGAAAATATAGACCCATTGACCGTCTTCGAAGCAGGAAACATCGGTAGCGCACTTCAACTCCGAGGACGGCTGAGGCATGGCACTGGCCAGGTACGTATCGCAACCGTCGGCACAATAGGTGATAGTGATAGTGTCGGGATTGGTGTTGGAGGCTACGACTGGGTCGATACCCTGCGGGAGATCGTATCCGGCCATGCGTATCTGGCGGGTAAGCTCGTCTATCGATGCCCGGGCGTTTTGCTGAATCGTACTTACGTCGTCCTGCACTATGTAGTTCTGATGCTGGACCACGTACAATTTCATTATCCCGACAATAATTATGCCGGTGAGAGTCAGGGCGATCATGACTTCGATCAGGCTGAAGCCCCGCCGACTGGTTAGTTTTCGTGTGAAGGTATTCATATCGGCTCCTTATACTCCTTCGGTCCGGACATACGCTGTCAGTGAATTGGTTTGTGACAGAGATTGCATATTCTGCCAGACCACGCTCACATCCACCCGTCTCAGGTGGGAGCCGGCGTTGCTGACGGTCCATGAGCGGACCACGCCCTGGGCGGTGTCACTGCCGTTGGTAAAGTTACCAGATCCTCTGATTTCCTCGAGCTTTTCCTGAAGCAGTTGGGTGGCCAGGGTGGTCTTGTTTGACCAGTCGTTACCATCGAGAGCAACCATGGCCATATTCAACAACATTAGCAGGGCAAAGCTAAGAATCAGCATGGCAATCAGGACCTCGAGAAGAGTGACGCCGTTCTGGTTCCGTATCTTTGTGGTATTCATACAGATAATCCTTCGTTTGGCTATCCGTTTTGTAAAATCTGTGCCATGTAACCGCGAGATCTTGCATCGCGCCGTTTTGTCGGCACAAGTTGTTGTATGGCTGTTTGTTAAAACTTGTGGATTATTCCCCGGGCGGCGGCCGGCGGGGTTGGGACCGAAGTCAAATGAGTCCGTTTTGATGGATACGCTCCATCGAAGTAAGGGATTTTTCCCATACCGGTCGGGAGGCATTTCAAAAACAGTCCGAAATCTCTTGCCGACAATGCCTTGACCATGTCTTTGCAACCGGTTCTGACCGCTTTTCAGAAATCGTTAGTGATCATTCGGCTCAGTGGTTATTCTGGAGTCACGGGGGGAGGATGCAGGCAACGTGGTCGACCGAACGCGGTATTCGCAGTGGAGGAATGAAATGGCCAGACATTACAAGATGTATCTCGGCGGCGAATGGGTAGACAGCCCCAATAAAATTACCGTAACCAATCCGTACGATGATTCGGTGGTGGCCACGGTGGCCTCGGCGTCGAAAAATGACTACACGCGGGCAATCGATATTGCGCAGAATACTTTTGCCCTTACGCGCGAGCTTCCCGCTTATAAGCGCGAGGAGGCCTGTCGAGCGATTGCCGCCGGGCTGGAGAAGAGGATCGACAAGTTTGCAACGATGATGTCCAGAGAACTGGGCAAGGCCTTTCGGGATTCCAAAGGCGAGGTGATGCGGGCAATCGGCGTCATGCTGGCCTCGGCCGAAGAAGCCAAACGGATCGGCGGCGAGATTGTCGATCTGGATTGGTCGGCCGGCTCGGAGAAGCGACTGGGATTGGTACGACGGTTTCCCAAAGGAGTTATCGCGGGGATCTCACCGTTTAATTTTCCACTCAATCTTATTACTCACAAGGTCGGTCCGGCGATAGCTTCCGGTAATACCATGGTGTTGAAGCCGGCATCCGCGACGCCGGTGGTGGCCCTGATGCTGGCCGACCTGATCGACAAAACTAACTATCCCAAAGGGGCTATATCCATACTCCCGGGAGCGGCGCAGGAAACGACACCACTTCTGGAAGATGACCGGGTGAAGCTGATCACGTTCACGGGTTCCCAGGAAGTCGGCTGGTGGATCAAAAGTCAGGCCGGGAAGAAGCCGGTAGTATTGGAACTGGGTGGCAATGCGGCCGTGGCCGTGGCCGATGATGCCGATCTGGAAACAGCCGCCGGGCGGATTCTCACCGGTGCCTATGCCGTGGCCGGTCAATCATGTATATCGGTGCAGAGGATCTACTTGCATGAGAAAATTCACGACAGGTTCCTTAAGCTGTTTATGGCCGGGCTCAAGAAACTGAAAATCGGTGACCCGCTGGATCCCCGGACCGATCTGGGGACCATGGTCGATAAGCAGGCACTCGAAAAGGCTCTGGCTATGATTACGGAGGCTGTCGAGGCGGGGGCCGTGGTCCTTGCCGGCGGGAAGGCCAGGGGGAGATGTTTGCAGCCGACTTTGCTGACGAAGGTCAAGTCGTCCATGGCCGTGAGTTGCCGGGAGGCGTTTGCTCCGCTGGCCGTGGTGGGGAAATACCGTGATTTCAGGCGGGTCGTCGACGAAATCAATAATTCCGCTTTCGGTCTTCAAGCCGGGATATTCACCAACCGTTTCAAGGACATTTTCTATGCTTTCCAGTACATTGACACCGGTGGCGTGGTGATAAACGATATTCCCACTTACCGGGCCGATCATCAGCCGTACGGCGGAATGAAAGCCTCGGGACTCGGCCGCGAGGGTGTCCGGTATTCCATTGAAGACATGACCGAACTCAAAATCCTCTCGATGAATCTCAAGTAAGTTTGTCGGGTGGTCGTACGGATCGGGATCAGGAGGAATCTTTGGTTGATTGTACGACGGGTAGCATTTTTAGTTTTTGCAGGCGATATCGTACCGCTCCCGGTTGCCGTTTGAGAATTTCCGCTATTCGCGTGATGGTTGCGCCGTGTTTGTATAGTTCAACCAGTTGGGTTTCTTCGGCGGCTTTCCATGATTCGTAGGCGCGCGGGTACTCCCGGCGAATTTTGCTCACATCGACCAGCCGTCCGTCGTGGGCCGTGAGGCGTATTTCCCGGTCGATTTCGAGGCAATTTTCCGGTGTTACGTACTTTTCCATTATGTCGAGTGTCAGTTGCGCTACGGCGGAGATATCGGCGGTGTTCAGTCCGGGATGTATCCGGAATATCTGCTCGTAGCTGTATCCCTTCGCGATCAGGCGTAATACTTCGGTTACTGTGACACCCGTGTCTCTGATCATAATCGTTTTTTTCATACGTCCTCCTCATTGTAATCATAGACATATGGACTGTCAGCGGCAGTCAGGGAAAATGGCAATTGGGTATTGTTCCGGGCGGAAATCGTGGCTATTATGGGCATGGCGGTTTCGACGCGGTCAGAAAAGGTTTAATATCCAATGTTGTTCGGAGCTCATGAATCCATAGCGGGGGGCGTGCATAAAGCTATCGAACGGGGCAAGGCAGCTACCTGCGACGTTATACAGATATTCAACAAATCTAACAGCCAGTGGCGGGCGGTTCCTCTTAAGCCGGATGATGTCGAGCGGTATTTTCGATTGCAGGAGGAACTGGCGGTGCGCGTGGCCACGTCGCACACGAGCTATTTGATCAATATCGCTTCGCCCGACAGCGCCCTTAATCAAAAGTCATACAATTCCCTGAGGGAAGAGATGGGGCGCTGCAATCTGTTGAGAATACCGAACCTGGTTCTTCACCCCGGTTCACACGTCGGTTCCGGCGAAGAGGTCGGTTTGAACCGGGCGGCGGAAAATCTCAACCGATTGTTCGACGGACTGACCGACAACCGTTGCACGCTGCTACTGGAGACAACAGCCGGGCAGGGCAGCAATCTCGGTTACAAGTTCGAGCATCTGGCTTTCCTGATCGATCGCGTGGACGACAAAGAGCATATCGGTGTTTGTATGGACACCTGTCATATTTTTGCCGCCGGTTATCCGCTTGCTGATCCTGGGGAATACAGAGAGACGATGAAGCAATTCGATGAAATCGTGGGACTGGACCGGTTGCGGATTATTCACATGAACGACAGCAAGATGCCGCTGGGGTCCGGGCGGGATCGGCACGAACACATCGGTCAGGGACAAATCGGGATAGAAGCATTTCGCAATCTGGTGAACGACCGACGATTGAAGAAAGTCCCCATGATTCTGGAGACGCCCAAGGGAGAAGACCTGAAAGAAGACATCGAAAATCTGAAAGTTCTCAGGGGACTGGTCAAGAGGACGGGCACACGATGACAGGAAACGTCAACTCCTTAGCCTGACGAGGTAAGGTCCTGGCCGGTCGTAAAAATGTCATAGTGTACGTCATAGACCATCGTTTACGGGCAGCGCTTGATGGCCGGACAGACCGGCAGTTTTTTTGAGGCTGGGTGAATGGACCGCATTGAGCAGAAAGAGATGTCGTCGCTTCCTGCCGCGGGCTGGGACGTGGTTGTGATCGGCGGCGGGCCGTCGGGATCCGTCTGCGCGCTGGGTCTTGCCCGGCAGGGACGGCGCGTTCTGGTGCTCGATCAAAAGAGCTTCCCGCGTCAGAAACCATGCGGCGATTTGCTTATTCCCGATTCTCTCAAGCTGTTGGAGCGGATAGGCCTTTTGGATCGGGTGCGGGCTATCGGTCAGCGCGTTGACCGCATTCGCGTTTTCAGCCCGTCGCGTATCGATTTTGCCGTGCCCGGTCAATATCTGACGGTCCGGCGTGACAGGTTGGATGCTCTTCTTATGCAGGCGGCAATTGAGGCCGGGGCGGAATTTGTCAGGAGCAGAGTAACCGGGGTACAGTCGTCGTCAGTTTCTCAACCGGCGGTGATAGCGACCGACCGCGGAACGAGTATCGAAAGCCGCTTGTGCGTGGTGGCGACCGGTGCGGTGGTAGCTGTGCCCAGGCGTCTGGGGATGATTGAGCGGGCCGGGCCGAGCGCTCTTGCCGTGCGCTGTTATGTTCGGTCGACGCATGTTCTCGACGAGATCGTGATTTCTTACGACCGGTTTCTGGTGCCCGGTTATGCCTGGATCATTCCGCTCGGCGGCGGAGTTTACAATGTCGGTTGCGGGGTCACTTTTGAAAACGGTCATTCTTCGGCCCCGCATATTCGGTCGATGCTGAATCGGTTTATGGCCGAATTTCCGCCGGCTCGTAAGCTTATGTCTCAGGGAGAACAAATATCCGCGGTGGCCGGTTCGCCGTTGCGTTATGGCTTGAAAGGTTGCCGGCAATTCGTCAGGGACAACGTGCTGTGTATCGGCGAGGTTATCGGCACGACTTATCCGTTCACTGGCGAGGGACTGGGCAAGGCGATGCATTCGGGTGAAATTGCCGCCCGTGTGATCGGTGAAACATGGCGTTCCGGCGGCGATCTTGAGTCGGGCTTGCGGGCATACCCGGAAAGTTTGGCCCGGGAAGTAAAGCCCTGTTACGACGGGTACTTTGTGGCTCAGCGCTGGCTCTCGCGACCGTGGCTGAACGATTTTATGGCGCGGCGCATGCGCAGAAGCCGGTATCTTCAAGAAATTATCGGTCGTTTCATGACGGAAGGGGCGGATCCTCGCCGCCTCTACGCTCCGTCGGTGCTGCTGCGGTCGTTCTGGCCATGAGCCATCACGTTGTCTTCGGCGCCAAAACTGCCCCTTGCCAAGTGACCGGGAAAGATATACCATAGGTTCCCTATGAAACTCGGTATTATCGGAAAACCACAGGCCGGAAAAACCACCGTTTTCAATGCTGTGGCCGGTCAGCAACAAGCGGTGGGGGATTTCAGCAAGGCGACTCATCGGGCCTTGGTACAGGTGCCGGACGAACGCCTTGATGTTCTGGCCGAATTGACTCACCCCCAAAAAGTGACTCCGGCGGTAATTGAATTTCTCGACGCTCCCGGACTCTCCGGTCAGGGGCGCGACAGTCAGGCTCTGGAGATAAGCGATGATCTTCGGCAGACCGACGCTTTTCTCATGGTCGTCGACGCTTTCTCGGCCGATGCTACGCCGGAATCGGATATTCGTAGCCTTATCGACGAGATGATTCTTCTCGATGAAGTTCTGATTGAGGGTGTAATCGAAAAGCGTTCGCGCAAGATCAAACTGACCGGCGACAAGTCGGGAACCCGCCAGTTGGAACTGCTCAACCGATGTCTGGAAGAATTGTCGGCCGAACGACCGTTGCTGGACATGGAGATGGCGGAGGACGAGGAGAAGGAGTTGCGGGGGTATCAGTTCCTTTCGCGGAAACCTCTGCTGATCGTACTTAACATAGGCGAAGGCAGTCTGGCCGACAGCGAAAAAATCGCGGCCGAGTATGACCGTTTTGTCGCGCCGACCAAACGCGAACTGGCCGTTACCTGCGGCAAGGTCGAGATGGAACTGGTGGGCCTTGAGACTGAAGAACGGCAGTTGTTTCTGGACGATCTGGGGATCACAACTCCGGCCACGGACCAGGTTATTCGAAAATCGTATTCTCTGCTCGGGCTGATTTCGTTTCTGACGGCGGGCGAGCCGGAAGTCCGGGCCTGGCCGATCAGGAAAGGAACCACGGCTCAAAGGGCGGCCGGTGTCATTCACTCGGATATAGAGAGGGGCTTTATTCGGGCCGAGGTCACTTCTTACGCCGATTACGTGCAGCACAAGACACCGGCGGCCATCAAAGCGGCCGGTAAACAGCGCCTTGAGGGCAAGGAGTATGTGGTGGCCGACGGCGATGTGATGCTGTTTCGTTTTAACGTGTGAGATCGGAACCGTGGTATGGGCGGGGGCGTTGCATTAGAGATACCTTTGCGGAGAGAGCGGAAAGCTCTGTTTAGTTTTTGCACAATGGTGTCGATAATCCGGAGTGAAGTACCATAATTGCAGCCCACAGGTGAGAATTGACTAACGTGATGGATAACACTCGGACAGAACAAATCACTGACACACAGGTACTGCCTATTTTACCGCTCAAAGGGACCGTGGTATATCCTTTTCTGGTAGTGCCTCTTATGATTCAACAACCGGAGCACACCCGGTTGGTCGACGATGCCCTGATGCGGGGCTCCCGCGTGGGTCTGTTTTTGCAGAAAGACCCCGATGTGGAAGTACCCGGCCCGGATGATCTTCACACTGTCGGTACGGCCGGGAACATTCTTAAGATGCTGCGCTTTCCCGACGGTACGGTGCGGTTTCTTATTCAGGGACTCGAACGCATACGCATCAAGCGGTTCGTTGCCGATACTCCCCATCTCATGGCCGAGATAGAAAGCCTTGAAGATATCGTTGACGAATCGGTAAGAATGGAAGCTCTTCAGCGCAACCTGACGGAACGGGTTAAGCGGCTGGTGGAACTTGCGCCTTATCTCAACGAGGAGTTTCACGTTTCGGCGATCAATCAGGACACCCCGTCCAAGCTCATGGATTTCGTTGCTTCGAGTTTGAATATCTCGATAGAGCAGCGCCAGGCTATTTTGGAAGAGCTGCGGGTCGACCGGCGCGCCGAGATTCTTCATCAGGCGGTAAACAAGGAAATCGAGGTCCTCGAACTTTCACAGAAAATTCAGGCTCAGGCGGCCAGTGAGCTGGGCAAATCGCAGCGTCATTATATCCTCCGAGAACAACTCAAGGCGATCAAGAAGGAGTTGGGAGACGCCGACGAAACGGGCGATGTGGAAGAATTCGAGAAAAAAATCGAGGCTTCCGGTATGCCCGAGGTGGCCGAGAAAGCGGCCCGCAAAGAACTCGAACGTCTTTCGCATATGACACCGTCGTCGGCCGAGTATACCGTGTCGAGAACGTATCTGGATTGGCTGACGATGTTGCCATGGAGTGTGTCAACGACCGATCTTCTCGATATCAAGAAAGCTCAGCGAGTGCTGGACGAAGACCACTACGACCTGACGAGGGTGAAAGACCGTATTCTCGAACATCTGGCCGTACGCAAACTGAAATCGGACATCAAGGGGCCGATTCTCTGTTTTGTCGGTCCGCCGGGAGTCGGCAAGACTTCGCTGGGGAAGTCGATTGCGCGAGCCATGGGGCGTCAGTTTGCCCGGGTTTCGCTGGGTGGTATGCGTGACGAGGCCGAAATCCGCGGGCATCGGCGGACTTATATCGGTTCCATGCCGGGGCGGATAATCCAGTGTCTCAAACGGTGTGCTTCCAACAATCCGGTTATTATGCTCGACGAGATCGACAAGCTCGGTACCGATTTTCGCGGCGATCCCGCCTCGGCTCTTCTGGAGGTCCTGGATCCGGAACAGAATGACAGTTTCTCCGATCATTATCTCGATGTTCCGTTCGATCTCAGTCGGGTGATGTTCATTACCACGGCCAACTGGACCGAGCCGATTCCACCGGTGCTGCGTGACCGCATGGAGATAATACAGATTCCCGGTTATACCGATATCGAAAAGCTGGCCATCGCCAAGCGACACCTGATCCCCAAGCAACTGGACAACCACGGCTTGACGAAAGCTCAACTGGTGTTCAACGATGCGGGAATCAGGACGATTATTGACGGTTACACGCGTGAGGCCGGTCTGCGTAACCTTGAGCGTGAAATCGCCTCGATTTCGCGTAAGGTGGCGCGTCGGGTAGCCAGCGGCAGCAAGGCAAAATCGCTTATCGACAGTAAAGCGGTGCCGAAGCTTCTGGGCCCGCAGAAATTCACTCGCGAGGTGCTCAGCCGTCATGGTCGGATCGGCGTGGCGGCGGCTCTGGCTTATACTTCGGTCGGCGGGGAACTTCTCTTTGTCGAGGCTACGTCCATGCCCGGCAAGACGGCCATGACGTTGACCGGCCATCTGGGTGACGTTATGAAAGAATCGGCGCAGGCCGCGCTGTCGTTTATTCGCTCCAACTCAGGAGCTTTTAAGCTTTCGGCGACCTCGTTCGACAATCAGGAGATACATATCCATGTTCCGACCGGGGCCACACCCAAGGACGGACCGTCGGCAGGTATAACCATGACCGTGGCGCTGGCGTCGGTTTTCACTCAGCGGGCGGTCAAACCGTACCTGGCTATGACGGGGGAGATCACGCTGCGCGGTGAGTTGCTGCCTATCGGCGGTTTGAAAGAGAAGCTGCTGGCGGCGGCCCGGGCCGGGGTGAAGACGGTCATACTGCCGGAGGAAAATCGCAAGGATATCGTGGATGTTCCGGCCGAGATAAAGAAGAAACTCAAACTCCGGTTCTTTACAGACGTTCTCTCAGCGGTTAAGTTTGCGCTGGATAAGCCCGGTGCGGCGACCTCGGAAAGTCGCAGGAAAGGCAAGAGTTGCAAAGCATGACCAACGGAGCTTGGCAGTGAAAATCGTAACAGCGGCCGCTATGCGCCTGATTGACCGCGCGGCCATCGACGGGGAAGGGATTCCCTCGGAAGAGTTGATGGAGCATGCCGGCAGCGGTATCGCCGAACGCATCCTCAGTGATATTATCGGTACGCCCGATGAAACCAAAGCGGTTGTTTTCTGCGGCAAGGGGAACAACGGCGGTGACGGCTATGTGATCGCGCGGTATTTGCACGAGGCCGGGGTCGAGGTAGTAGTGTATTTCCTGGGGCCTCCCGACAAACTTTCCGCCGATGCCAGGCTGAATTTCAACCGGGCGGCTGAGAATGGGGTGGAACTTGTCGAGATTACATCCCTGGGTGATTTGCCCGAAAATCTCCAGTGTGATATCATTATCGATGCGGTATTCGGGACCGGTTTCTCCGGAGCTCCCCGGGGGATGTCGGCGGATATAATCGAGTACATGAACGGGCAGGACTGCCTTTACAAAGTTGCGGTCGATTTACCTTCGGGGCTTAATGCCGATGACGGTCAGATCGAGGGTGCGGTGGTACAGGCCGATTATACTTATCCTCTGGCGTTGCCCAAGTTCGGGCTCTATCTCACGCCCGGGCGGGAACTCGCCGGTAATGTTGAGGTCGTTCCGATAGGTATCCCGGACACGGTGGTCGAGTCGTTTGAACTCAAAGACGAGTTGATAACCGACGAGATGGTCATGAACGTGATGCCGGTGCGCAAGCCGGACGGTCACAAGGGTGATTTCGGCCGTGTGCTGGTAGTGGCGGGGTCGACCGGTATGACCGGTGCGGCCGCCATGGCCGGAGAAAGCGCTCTGCGCTCCGGGTGTGGTCTGGTGCGGGTAGCCTGTCCCGGGACCACTCAGCCGGTGCTTGCGGTCAAGCTTACGGAAGTAATGACCCATCCGCTGCCGGATGTCGGGCGCAAAGGCGCGCTGGCTCTGCGGGGATTGGGCGAGATAAGACAACTGGTCAGGGAAAACGACGCTGTTGTTATCGGTCCGGGACTGGGACGTCATCACGAAACCCAGGAACTGGTGCGACGTTTGGTCGTTTCGCTTCAGCGACCGGCTATTATCGACGCCGACGGTCTCAATGCCCTGGCCGGGCATCCGGAAATTCTCTCCGAATGTCGCGTTCCTCTGGTTCTCACGCCTCACCCGGGCGAGTTTGAGCGGCTGACCGGAACAATGCCCCCTCATGATATTGCGGAACGTTCGGAAACAGTGAGACAGTTCGTCTCCCAATACAAAGTAGTACTGGTACTCAAAGGTTCACCGACACTGTTGGCGGCACCGGACGGGATGTGCTATCTCAATCCGACCGGTAACAACGGTATGGCCAGCGGTGGGTCGGGGGATGTTCTGTCCGGGATTATCGGTTCGTTTCTGGCCCAGGGAATGCGACCGCTTGACGCCGCCATGGCCGGGGTGTTTGTCCACGGTCTGACCGGGGATTTCGTGGCCGATTCGCTGACCGCGCGCGCCATGATCGCAGGGGACATGATCAGGGCTCTGCCGTACGTCTTCGAAGCTCTCGAATAGACGACTCTCGTATCTTATCGCCCGGTTGTGGGGGGTACTCGGCGTTTTTCTCCCTTTCGGTAAAATAGTTGACTCTGTTAATACGGATTGCGTAGTTCCTGTCGGAAACGTCGCCGGGATGCGACGGCCGTTTTACCTTCAACGGTGAGGCATGGACATGAGAAAAATAGATTATCGCTTCTTGTTAGGATTACTTGCGGCGGTGCTGTTACTGGCCGGGTGCGGTGAGGAAGGCGGCGATCCTTTAGGCTCGTCGGAACCGACACCGGAAAACCCGCCCGAGCGAGTTTCCACGATTGAAACCGAAATAAGCCTGCATCCGGTGCTTCTCTGGCACAGTTCCGAGGGGGACAGTGTGGTGTATGATGTTTCCCTGGGGACAAGCGCCACGCCGCCGACGGTAGTGGTCGGTCTGACTGACACTTCGTACTACGCCGGGCCGCTTCAGCCGGGAACGAAATACTATTGGGCCATAACGGCTCGGAACAAACAGGGAGGTATGACCAAATCGCCGGTCTGGTCGTTTACCACTCGTTCGGGGATTGCCTACCCGGTGGCGGTTAACAATCGCTGGGAATATCGCCGCGAGGTTGACGTGCAGGAACCGCGCGTGAGTTACTACGTGGTCGAGGTGACCGGTACCGATCCCGCCTGGGCGTATCAACCGGCCTTCGTATTCAACGAGCGTTTTGCCGAGTTTGACCTTACCGGCTGCGACAGCGGCAATGCATATTATTACCATTGTGACAGCGGTCTGTACCTGCTGGATATCGACGCTTCCGGGGGATCACTCCCGGTCAGCGCTTCGGATGGCAACGCGTATCGTTTCAAAGGTCGGCAGTACGATTCCGTGGATCGGTTGTTGACGGCGGTTCGCACGGCGAGCCTGGGGGGTGAAGTTGGCCGTGCGGGTTCGACTGTCGATGTTTCGCCGAGGCTCGGACTGAAGTATCCTATTGAGACAGGCGCAAGCTGGGTGTGCGAAGATTCCGATGTCAGGCGGTTGGCCAAAGAAGTGACGGACTATGAAATAATCGATGTTCCGTCCGGGCGGTTCGGCTGTTTTGTGGTGCGCTGGTTTTACGATATGGATGTTGACGGGGAATACGACGACGACATCGTGTATTGCGACTACATCGGCGAACACGGTCTGGTACGGCGGTCGATTAAACTTTACGGTGTTGAGATCACCGATCCCCTGGGTCACGTGATCGACGTGGTTGATGTTACGGACGAATACGAATTGGTGGCGTACCGATTGTATTAAGCAACCGATAGAGCAATATGGGAAGGCCGGGATGGTATGGCACCACCCCGGCCTTTATTCGTGATTCGCAATCGGTCTCTGCGTTTAGTTGTTACAGGTCTTTTCCGCAACACTTCTTGTATTTCTTGCCGCTGCCGCAGGGGCAGGGATCGTTGCGGCCGACCTTGGGCTGTTTACGCTGAACGGTGCGCGCCCGCGTGCCCGCCTGCGAAGCCTGAGCCATCGGGTTGGTCTCCTGTGGCACACCGGTCGGGTTGGGGGCGGGGGCCGGAGCCGGGGACGACATGCCCAGGTTGGTCGTGTCGGCGTGCGACGCTACCATGGTCGGTTCGCGTCGTCGCTCGGCGCGTGATTTCTCCGGCAGATTGATCTGGAGCTTGTATACGAGGCTGACGATTTCGCGGTCGATCTCGGTAATCATCTTCTGGAACATCTCGAAAGCTTCGCGCTTGTAGATATCGACCGGTTTGCCCATCTGTCCGTGATAGGCACGCAGGCTGATCCCGGCCCGAAGTTCGTCTATTTCGGCCAGATGATCGCGCCAGTGACGGTCGATAGTCGACAGCACGGCGTAGCGTTCCAACTGTCGCATGATCGACTCACCGTAGGCCGTCTCTTTCTGTGTGTAATAAGCCATGACCGCTTTGAGCACGCGCTCTTTGAGACTCTCGCGAGTAAGCCCGGGGATTTCACTCTCTTTGAGCCTGATGTCGAACAGATAGACTTTGATCAGGTCTTTGGTGAAAGCGGTCAGGTTCCAGTTTTCCGGGTATTCTTTTTCGGGGCAGTGTTCGTCGATAAGGTCATCCAGCACCGTCTCGATCAATTCGACGACTTCATCTTTTATCGATTCCCGCTCAAGAGCCGAGAGACGCCGTTCATAAATCCAGTTGCGCTGGACATTCATGACGTCGTCGTATTCGAGAGTGTGTTTGCGGATGGCGAAGTTCTGGGTCTCGACCTTTTTCTGTGCCCGCTCGACCGCTTTCGTCACCATGGGATGCGTGATAACTTCGCCTTCGGGCACGCCCAGCTTGTCCATAATGGTGGCGAGGCGATCCCCACCGAACAGACGCATCAGGTCGTCCTCGGCCGAGAGGAAAAAGATGGACGATCCGGGGTCGCCCTGACGACCGGAACGGCCGCGCAACTGTCGGTCGATACGGCGCGACTCATGGCGCTCGGTGCCGATGATGTGAAGACCTCCCGCGTCGACCACGCCGGGACCGAGCTTGATGTCGGTGCCTCGACCGGCCATGTTGGTGGCGATGGTGACGGCGCCGGGCTGTCCCGCGTTGGCGACGATTTCGGCCTCTCGCTGGTGCTGCTTGGCGTTGAGGACGTTGTGATGAATGCCTCGTCGTTTGAGCATGCGTGAGAGCGTTTCGGAAACGTCAACGGAGACCGTACCGACCAGAACCGGTTGACCCCGCTGATTTTTCTCCGCTATTTCGTCGATGATAGCGTTGTATTTCTCCCGGCGGGTGCGAAATATCTGATCGTCGTTGTCCTCGCGGATGACCGGGACGTTGGTCGGGATAACCACCACGTCCAGCTTGTAAATATCCCAGAACTCACCCGCTTCGGTTTCGGCCGTACCGGTCATGCCGGCCAGTTTGTCGTACATACGGAAGTAGTTCTGAAGAGTGATAGTGGCCAGGGTCTGACTTTCGGCCTCGATCCGGGCGCCCTCTTTGGCTTCGATAGCCTGGTGCAAGCCGTCGGAATAACGCCGCCCGGGAAGAATACGCCCGGTGAATTCGTCGACGATCATCACCTTGCCATCCTGCAGTACGTATTCGATATCTTTTTCGTACAGGGAATAAGCACGCAGCAGTTGGTTGATGGCGTGCACTTTTTCCGATCTGTCGGCGTGCAGTTTATAAATTTCGTCGGTTTTCTTTTGTCTTTCCTCGGTCGTGAGCGATTCATCTCCTTCGATCTGCGAAAGCATGGTCGACAGATCGGGAATCTCGAACAGGTCCTGCTCGTTTTTGGGTAGCTGAGCCGTGCCCAGATCGGTCAGGGCGATAGAGTGCTCGCGCTCGTCGATGTAGTAGTACAGGTGGTCGTCGATTTCGTGGAGTTTCTTCTCGCGCATGTACTGAGACTCGACGTCGGTCATGAGTCGTTTCATGCCCGTTTCTTTCAGCAGTTTCATCAGACGCTTGTTTTTGGGTGCGCCCCGGTTGGCCGAGAGGAGCAAAGTGCCGATCTCGAACTGATTTTCGGCCTTCTCGGTTTTGACCAGTTCCTCGGCCCGGGCGACCATCTCGTTGATCAACTGCTGTTGTCTGTGGACCAGGTTTTCGACGGTCGGCCGCATCTCGCGGTAGCGGTCATTAACGGACGATTCGACCTGACCGGAGATGATAAGCGGCGTACGAGCCTCGTCGATGAGAATCGAGTCCACCTCGTCGATAATGGCGTAATGGAAATTGCGATGGACGCGGTCTTCCGCACGCTGGGCCATATTGTCACGGAGATAGTCGAAGCCAAACTCGTTGGCCGTGCCGAAAGTGATATCGCAGAGGTACATTTCCCGGCGTTCTTCGTTGGTCATCTGGTTCTGGATGACACCGATCGTCAGGCCCAGGTAGCGGTATATCTGTCCCATCCACTCGCTGTCACGCAGGGCCAGGTAATCGTTGACCGTGACCATGTGAACGCCTTCGCCGGTCAGGGCGTTGAGATATACAGCCAGGGTAGCCACCAGAGTTTTACCTTCACCGGTGGCCATCTCGGCGATTTTTCCCTGGTGAAGCACAATCCCGCCGATAAGCTGGCAATCGAAATGGACCATGTTCCATTCGGAAGAAATGCCGGCCACTTTCCACGATTTGCCGACATGACGGCGACAGGCTTCCTTGACCACCGCGAAAGCCTCGGGCATGATGTCGTCCAGAGCCTCGCCGTTGGCCAGCCGTTGACGAAATTCCTCGGTTTTGGCCTGAATCTGTTCTTCCGTAAGATCCTTGAGGGATTCGAACTGTCGGTTGATCTCGTCCACGAAGGGAATGAGCCGCTTGACGTCTCGCTCGTGTTTAGTTCCGAAAATCTTGGTCAGGATATTCATATTATTATCGTTTTCCCGTATGTTCCAATTGAAATTTTACAATACAATAATCTTATACAAAAGGCAATTGATACCCGTTTACGGTAGTGCCGTGCAATGAATATCCGTTTTTTGCGGGTGTACAATAGACTTGTGAGCGACAAGCCGGGATGATAGATTGATTTTGGATGACGGATGAAGAGAAAGGCATCGTGGTGGCCGTGCGCGGCCGGTTGTTCGAAGTTCGGGGCAAAGATACGCCGCGAATCAAGTGTGAGGTGCGTCGGAAAGTGAAGCAGGCCTCCGACAATACCACGCCGGTGGCCGTGGGTGATGATGTTCTGTTCAGCCGAGTGACCGCCAGACGCGGAGTGATAGAGAAAGTACAACCGCGCCGAAGTGCTTTCTTTCGTCCCGCGGTGGCCCGAGAGACGGTCAAGCAGGTCATCGCGGCCAATCTCGACCGCCTGGCGGTGGTGGCTTCGGTGGTGTCCCCGGAACTTAAGACCGGACTGATCGACCGTTGTCTGATTGCCGCCCGCAACGGCGGTTTGCAACCGGTTATAATACTCAACAAGATCGATCTCGGTATACCGGACGGTTTCGAGGAAATTGTGCGAGCCTATCACGGTATCGGGTATCCGGTGTTTGTGGTGTCCGCCGAGACCGGAGCCGGACTGGACGAGTTGCGGGTCTGTCTGCGCGGTCATCGAACGCTGTTCACCGGACATTCCGGGGTAGGTAAATCCACGTTACTCAATTGTCTTGTTCCGGGTCTGGACATTGTTACCCGGGAGGTCTCGGCTTATTCGAATCGGGGCAAGCACGCCACGACTCATGTCGAGATGCATGAACTGCCATCGGGTGGATTCGTGGTTGATTCTCCGGGGTTAAAAGTGATGGGGCTCTGGGAAGTCAGCCGCGAGGACCTGGCATATTATTATCCTGAGTTTGAACCTTACCTTGGTTCCTGCCGTTTTAGTGTGTGCAGTCATATTCACGAGCCGGGTTGCGCCGTTCAGGCAGCCGTAAAAAGGGGTGATATTAGCCGGTTTAGGTATGACAACTACGTGGCAATTGCCGAATCGCTCTGAATTAACGCTGATAACTATAGAATAGACAGGAAGTTACCGATAATATAATACTGATCGGTATGGCTACTGGTAATAACATAGAGTTTAGAGTTGGGGTTATCGTCCTGCTCGCCATAATTGTTCTGGCGGGGTCCCTGTATTGGCTTCAGGGGTATCGACTTAAGCTCAACTCGCAGATGATGACCGTCCGTTTCGACGACGTGGGTACGCTTTCGGTGGGCGACAAGATCACCGTTTCGGGCGTACGTAAAGGAAAAGTCGACGATCTCAGGCTTACGGAAAACGGGGTCCTGGTCCGGCTGCAGTTGTATCAGGACGTCGTTCTGCGGCGCGATGCCGTTTTTACCATCAAGAATCTGGGGGTAATGGGTGATCGCTTCGTGGCTATCAATCCCGGCAAGGACAGCGTTCTGTACGATCTCAACCGGGTAGCCGAGGGGCGCTACGATACCGGTATTCCGGAAGTCATGGGTATGATGGGCGACATGGTCACGCAGTTGCACGAGCTGGTTTTGTCGTTGCGCCGGACGGTAGCGTCGGATTCCGCTCTGAGAAGTTTCAATAATACCGTCAGTAACCTTGAGTCGGTATCCGCTTCGATGGTGTCATATGTCGAACGTCATCAGAACAGTTTCGACAAAACCGCGGAGAATTTCGTAAGTGCTTCCCGCCGTCTCGATGATCTTCTGGCGCGGAGCGATGCCCCGGTGGATTCGACCCTGAAACGCCTGGATCGCGTCAGTTCCGAAGTAGAGGTGATTGTACAACAACTCGACTCGGTGGCCGCCGCGGCTCGTCGTTTTGCCGACCGGGTTGAAGTGGAAGAAGGCACTTTGCAGATGCTGGTCGAGGACCGGAGTCTCTACGACGATCTGCGCCGCACCGCCGATAACCTGGACGACCTGATTGCCGATATCCGGGCCAATCCCCGAAAATACATCAATTTGAAAGTGGAACTCTTCTGAGGATGGGCAAATTCAAACTCGCTTTCGGTATTCACAATCACCAGCCGGTGGGGAATTTTACCTCGGTATTCGAAGAAGCACATCGTGACGCTTATCTGCCGTTCCTTAAGCTTCTGTCGGAGCATGAAGATATTCGGATTTCTTTGCATCAATCCGGTATTCTCTGGGACTGGCAGCAAAAGAACCACCCGGACTACCTGGACCTGGTGCGGCAGATGGTCGACCGGGGACAAATCGAGCTGATGACCGGCGGCTTTTATGAGCCGATTCTGATAGCCGTGCCCGAGCGCGACGCCCGGGGCCAGCTTGAGATGCTTAACCGCTTTCTGGCGGATCGTTTCGGGGTGAAGCCTGTCGGTTTGTGGCTGACCGAGCGGATCTGGGAACCGCACCTTCCGAAACTTCTTGCCCGTTGCGGGGTGAAGTATCTCCCTATCGACGACACCCACTTCATTTATTCCGGATTCGAACAGAGTCAACTTACCGGTCCGTTCGTGACGGAAGACGAAGGTCACAAAGTGACTCTGCTGCCGATTCAGAAGAAGCTGCGTTATCTTATTCCTTTCGGGATGGTTGATACGGTGATAGACGAACTGCGCCGTCAGGCCGAGAAGAATCCTTCGGGTATGGCTGTTTATGCCGACGATGGTGAGAAATTCGGCGTCTGGCCCAACACTCATCAACATTGCTATCATGACGGCTGGCTGGAGCGGTTCTTTACGGCCGTGGAAAAGAACGCCGACTGGCTGGAGATCGTACCGTTGGCCCGGGCGGCAGAAGCCAGACCGGTGGGGCGGGCGTATTTGCCCAGTGCTTCCTATGAGGAAATGCTGCAATGGTCGCTTCCGACAAAAGCTTACATGGAATACGAGCAGTTCGAAAAATGGCTGGCCGAATCCGGCAACAAGGACAGGTTCGGGCGCTTCGTGCGCGGCGGTCACTGGCGCGGCTTTCTGGTCAAGTATGACGAAGCCAACCTGATGCATAAGAAGATGCTTCGAGTCTCACGGGAATTGGCCGCATTTGAGGAAGCCGAAAACCGACCGGAAGCGGCCATCACCGCGATCAGGGATCGTCTGTACGCGGCTCAGTGCAATTGTCCTTATTGGCACGGCGTATTTGGCGGTCTGTATCTGCCTCACATTCGGCAGGCCGTGTACGATGGAATGATCGACGCACACCGTATGATACGGGAAATGTCGGGGCGGACCGGCGTAAGTATGGATTCGTGCGATTACGATATGGATGGGATCGAGGAAATCATTGCCGACAGTGATGAGTATACGGCCGTGTTTGCGCCCAACCGCGGCGGACATCTCGTTGAACTGTCACTGAACCGGCATGGTTTCAACCTGACCGATACGATGAGTCGGCGTAAAGAAGGTTATCACGCGAAACTGACTCGGGCCGTTTCCAGCACGACCAACGGCAGTCATGCGTCGATTCACGATCAGATCCTTACCAAGGAAAGCGGGTTAGAGAAGATTCTGGTTGAAGATACTTACCTTAAGCGTTGCCTAATAGATCACTTCTTCGGACACGATGTCGAGTTCGGGGATTTTGAAGCCGGGAAAGCTGTTGAACAGGGGGATTTCATTCACGGGCAGTATGGCACCGAGACAGATGCCTCCGGCCAACGGCTGCAACTGACCCACGATGGCTCAATCCCGGGGCCCGGCGGAATGGTCCCGATACATTTGAGCAAAGAAGTGGTTTTCGAGCCCGGAGTAGAAAAACTGCAGGTTATTTATTGTCTTTCCTGTCCTTCTCCCGGCGGGGTGGACGTTAATTTCGGTGTAGAGAATAACTTCAATTTCCAGGCCGGTCATGCCCCCGACCGGTATCTGTTGGTGGATAACCGTCGGCCAGCCGAGGCGTATCTGGATTCGGTCGGGTCGCACGAGCAGGTGGGCGGAGTGGCCCTGGTCGACGAATATCGTTCACTGGCGGTCGGTCTGTCGACTGATCGTCCGGCCGATATCTGGTATTTGCCCATTTTTACGGTTTCTCTCTCCGAAGGTGGTTTCGAGAAGGTTTACCAGGGAACTACGCTGATTCACCGCTTTCGTTTGCACCTTGACGATCAACCTGTCCGCATTCACTTTAATTTACTGGCGGGTGCGATGAGCGGGGTGCTGGACGGCACGTTCAGTATGGCTGCGGCCGGGCGATAGGCGCTGCGTTTTTTTTCGCCTTTTTCCGCTTTCGAGTTCGGGTTCAGTCGTTTTTCAGTTCGCAAATTACCATTGGTTTTTGTGCGGTCAGCCCGTATCTTGACTTCCGTGCTGGAAACGCTGGCTGAAATTATCGCCAACTGCTCAAGCTGTGTTGTCTTAACCGGCGCCGGCATTTCCGCTGAGTCCGGTGTTCCCACGTTTCGCGGACAACAGGGCCTGTGGAAGAAATTCCGACCTGAGGAACTGGCCACCATGGAGGCCTTCTCCTCCCGTCCCGAGACAGTCTGGGAATGGTACAACTGGCGACGGGGGTTGATCCGCGAAGTTAAGCCCAACCCGGGTCACTACGCCCTGGGTGAGCTTGAGGAAATGGTCAGGGACTTCACTCTTATTACTCAGAACGTCGATAATCTCCATCGTGCGGCCGGTTCGAAAAACGTTCTGGAACTGCACGGCAACATATTCCGGAGCAAGTGTGTGCGGTGCGGACGGCCGGCGGATACGGAAAACGACCCCGACCCGGCGGCTATTCCGAGGTGCGGGCAATGCGGCGGTATGATCCGCCCCGACGTGGTCTGGTTTGGGGAAATGCTCCCCTCGGAGGTCATTGAGCAGGCCTGTGCGAAAAGCGAACAAGCCGATGTTTTTCTGAGTATCGGTACTTCCGGTCTGGTCCACCCGGCTGCCGGTTTGCCGATCATGGCCAAACGGCGAGGCGGCACGCTGGTTGAAATAAACCCGGATCGGACACCGCTGTCGGATTTGACGGATTTTTATTTCGCTCGGGCTTCGGGTGAATTTCTCCCGGAATTGATAGCGGCGATACATCGCAAAGCCGAGCGGGGAACACCCCCGAAGGGAATCGACCGATAAATGAGGGGTGAACGTTGCGTAACATTCGGTTGTACAAGGGAGGCGGATGGTAAGATCTGCTGATGGTATGATAAACGGCTTTTCAAAGAACAAGCTCTTGTTAGCGTTGTTGCTCGCGGCGATGCTGTTTTCCGGGGTGGGATGCAGTGTCTATTTCAATACCTTCTTTAATTGCAAGAAAGCGTTCAACAGTGCTGAGAAAGCTCGCAAGAAAAGCCCGACCGGTGTCGGTGGTCAGGCTCAGTATCAGGTGGCTATCGAGAAAGCGACAAAAGTCGTAGACAAATTCCCGGACTCCAAGTATTACGACGACGCACTGTATATCCTGGGGGTGTCGTATTATCATACGGAGAAATACAGCCGGGCCGAGCGACGTTTCCGCGAACTTCTGGCCAATTATCCTGAGTCCAAATTCCACAAGAAGAGTAACCTTTATCTGGCCAAGTCCAAGTTGCAACTGGGTGATATTTCCGAAGCGATGGTTATTTTCCAGGATATCTTCAAGCAGGATTACGAGAAGGAATTCAAGGGGGAAGCGGCCGAGGCACTTGGGCAGTATTATTTTGAGGATAAGAACTACGAAGAATCGCGCCAGTATTTTCTGGCCGTGCGCGACTCCCTGGGGGATGAAGCCAGTCAGCGCCGGGCGCAGGTTTTCATCGCCGACGGATATTACGACAGCTTCCGTTTCAACGAAGCGTTGGGGGCGTATCTTCAGGTGCTGGGTATGGAGCCGGATAATGCGGAGCGTTATCATGCCATGTACCGGGCGGCTCTCTGTTCATATCGATTGCAACGGATCGATGAGGGAATAATATACCTGGAGGAGCTGCAGCAGGACGATTTGTTCTATGATTCGCTCGGGATTCTGCAATTGACCATCGCCGAAGGATTGGAGTACGACGATGATCTTATCGGCGCCGAAGCGGCCTACGAGGAAGTGGCAAGCACGGCCGAAAAGCCACAGTGGGTTTGTCGGGCTTATTATCGGTTGGGTTTGATTTACCAGTTCGATTATGATCTTTTGATAGAGGCCAAAGAATATTACGACAAAGCCATCGGGATTTATCGGCAGGGAGATGATGTGCGTGATGCGCTGCAGCGCTCGTCCGATATCGGCAAATTGAGCGATTTTGCCCGCAACCCGTTGGATTCGGCCGCCACCCCCGCCGCGATTGACGAAGCCGCATACACCCAGTATTTGCTGGCCGAACTGTACTGGTTTAATCTGGATAAGCCGGACTCGGCGATGATCGAGATGCAATACCTGATCGACTCGTTTGGGACCGCCTACTATGCGCCCAAAGCCCTGATCGGCCTGGCCGAAATGTACCGGCAGAATCGAGAGGACAACCATGCTGCCGACAGTCTGCTGAAACTTGTCCTTACGAAATATCCCAAGTCGGACTATGTTCCCGAAGCTCTTGCTGCTCTGGGATTGCAGGGCACGGCCGCGGACACGGGCTATGCCGAGCTCTATTTGCAGCGGGCGGAGGATTTCTGGGCCGATGAGGGAGAGGTCGATTCGGCCCGGGTCAATTATCAGTATATCGTGGACAATTTTCCCGATTCCAAATATCACCTGCTGGCCCAGTTCAGTCTGATCTGGTTGACCGAGACATTCGAAGCGCCGGGTGATTCGAGCGTGATTCTGGCTTATCAGGAATTTGCGGATTCTTTCCCAAGCAGTGAACTGGCCTCGGAGGCCCGCCAGCGCATCAGCGGTCGGTCTTCTCCGCGACGCGAACGGAAAGAGGAAACCGAGGATGAAACCGGTGGTGACAGCCTTGGCGATACCCTGTTTGCCTACGGGGAGGAAGCCGATACGGCGCTTGAGTATATCGATCCGATGCTGTCTCTGTATTTCAGACCCAACGGCGATTCTCTGGTCGATTTGAAACTGGAGCCAATTGAGATTCTTGAGGAATTCGAATTCCCGGCCGAAGCAGCCAGTGAATCTCAGAACGACTGGCGACTCTTCTTCCAGATCAAGGTTGATTTTTCGGGCGAAGTTATCGATTATGTCCTGAAAATTCCGTCCGGGGTGGAAGAAATCGACGAGAGGGCAAAGCAGACGGTGGGTTCTATGACGTTCGATGGTATGGATGTGGCCAATCGGCTGGTTTCCGCGGGAATGAGCGATGCCTCCGGCGAGGATGGGTACTGGTTCGTCTATGAGTACAAAGTCGTCAAGCCGGATTATCTGCGATGACACGATTTTCCCCCGAAGTGGCTTCGGTTATAGAAACTCGTAATGTCGGCAACGAATACCGGGCCATTATTCTTGGTCCCCTTTCACGTATAAAGCAATGCCGGCCCGGTCATTTTATTCATCTCCGTCTTCCCGATAGCCCGTTACTTTTCCGGCGCGCTATGTCCATAGCGTCCGTGGACAGTGGGCGGCGCGAAATGGAAATCATCTTCAAGGTTGTCGGTCGGGGCACGAAACTTCTGGCCGCTTGTCGCAAGGGAGATTCTGTCGACGTACTCGGGCCGCTGGGTGTTCCTTTCAAACTGCCCAAAAAGAACGAAACGGTGCTCATGGTCGGTGGCGGTATCGGTTTTCCGCCTCTTTTCTTTCTGGCTGCGGACATGGTGCGTCGTGGTTATGATCCGGCCGCGATTGAATTCTTCTATGGCGGGCGTCGCGCAACCGATATCCTGGAGCGCACCCGGATAAAAAAGCTTGGTGTCCGGTTTCGTCCGGTTACCGAAGACGGTTCGCTGGGACAAAAGGGATTGGTTACCGAAGCGGTGGAACAATACCGAGCGGACAACCCCGGGAAGCGTTTGCGTATTTACAGTTGCGGTCCCGAGGCTATGCTCAGGGCGGTCGACGATCTGGGCAGAAAATACGGTGTCCCCGGGCAGTTGTCACTGGAAGCACCCATGCCGTGCGGTATCGGTGTTTGTCTTGGCTGTGTCGTCGAGCTTCGGAAGGGAGGACACGCCCGTGTATGTTCCGAGGGGCCCGTTTTCGATATAGGTGAGGTGGTGCTGTGAATCCCGACCTGAGAGTGAATATCGCGGGAGTGGAATTCGCCAATCCCATTATGACGGCTTCGGGGTGCTGCGGCTATGGTGAAGAACTGGCCCGGGCTTTTCCGCTCTCACGTCTGGGCGCTCTGGTTACCAAATCGATTACTCTCGAACCGCGACTGGGCCATCCGGCTCCGCGTACGGCGGAAGTCACGGCCGGGATGCTTAACGCCATCGGTCTGGCTAATGTGGGGGTGGAGGCTTTTCTCGAAGAGAAAATCCCCTGGCTCGAAAAGCAAAAAACGAAAATCATCGTCAACGTGGCCGGTTCCTCCGTTCGTGAATATGCCGAGGTGTGCCGCCGCCTGAACGACTGCCCTCGGGTCGATATGATCGAGTTGAACATCAGTTGCCCCAACGTGAGCGAAGGGGGGCTGGAATTCGGTCGCAGTGCCTCGATGACCGAACGCACCGTGGCCGAGGTCAGGAAAGTGTTCCATCGTCCCGTTATCGCCAAACTGGCCCCCAACGTGACCGATATAACCGAAATTGCCAGGGCTGCCGAGCAAGGCGGGGCGGATGCCCTGGCGGTGATCAATTCCCTGGTCGGGACCTCGATTGATATTGAAACATGGCGACCGCGTTTGACCAATAACAAAGGCGGCCTGACGGGACCGGCTATCAAGCCCGTGGCGCTGGCCATGGTCGACGCGGTGTACAACAGTTGTCGATTGCCTGTGATCGGAATCGGTGGCGTTGCAACCGCGCGCGACGTGGTGGAGTTTCTCCTGGTGGGAGCTGTTGCGGTGCAGGTCGGAACGGCCCTCTTCATCGAGCCGGATATCCCCGTCAAACTGGTCAAAGGCCTTCGCGAATACCTCAAACGGCGAAAGCTCGATGCGGTTGGTGAACTCGTGGGCAAGGTAAGGAAATACTGATGAGCGCATACAAGAAGCTTCAGAAAATCCAGCAAACCAACAAATCCATCATTTGTCTGGGACTGGATCTCGATACTCGACGGATGCCTTCCGGGTATTCCAATACCATCAAGGGTATGTTCGATTTTACCCGGCGTATTATCGAATCGACCTCCGATATAGTCTGTGCCTACAAGCCGAATATGGCTTTCTATGAACACCTCGGTCCGGAAGGCATGTCCCTGTTACGACGGATTATCGAACGTATCCCGGACGATGTGCCGATTGTACTCGACGGTAAACGGGGCGATATCGGCAATACCGCCTCCCACTACGCCGGGTCGATGTTCGATTACTATCGGGCCGACTGGGTGACGATCAACCCGTACATGGGTTACGATTCCATGCGTCCTTTTCTCGAACACAAGGGCAAGGGCGTATTCGTGCTCTGTCTGACTTCCAATCCCGGTTCCAAAGACTTTCAGCAATTGCGTGTGACGGACAAGCCTCTTTATCTCATCGTTGCCGAGAAAGTGGCCTATTGGAACAAGGACAACAACTGCGGACTTGTCGTGGGGGCCACTCATCCGGAGCAACTTTCTGAAATTCGACAAGCCGCTGGCGATATGCCGCTGTTGATTCCGGGGGTGGGAGCGCAGGGAGGATCGCTGGAAAAAGCGGCCCAGGACGGTACGGACAATTTCACCAAGCCGGCCGTGATTAATGTTTCGCGTTCGGTGCTTTATGCCTCCAACGGTGAAGACTTCGCCGCGCGGGCGCGTCAGGAGTTGCAGAAGCTGAACGGGGTTGTGGCGCAGCTCCGCCCCGATGATGACACGGACCAGACCCCGTCGCCCGAACAAAACCCGCCGGAAACGAAACCATCCGAGGAATCAATGCCCGAAAGCGAATAGGGCGTCGGCCGGTTTACCGCTCGAATTCGTACAGTAACAGCGAGTAAATCAGGCCGTCGTGGAACTCGCCCTGGTAGAAATAGTGGTGTCGGAGAGTTCCGTCTTTCTTGAATCCGGCTTTCTCCAGAAGTCCGATGGCGGCAGAGTTGAAAGCGCTGGTCTGAGCGTGAACTTTGTTCATGTTGCGCATGCGAAACAGATACGAGCAGAGAAGCCGAATGGCATCATGACCGTAGTTCTTCTCACGTTCTTCGGGATCGACAAGCAAACCTATTTCAACCGACCGGTTCAGTGTGTTCAGGTTGAAAAATGTTATGCGTCCCACCGGTACGTTGTCTTTGCTGCGAACGACCATGAAGGTCTGACGATCCGGTGAGGGTTCGCGTTTTCGAAACGATTCGGCAGCTTCGGCGGTGGTTTGGAAGGGCAGTGGTCGGCATGACCGCGCCGTGGGATCGGACTGAAGGTACCAGTGGTGCGTGTTGGCCACGTCCTCGGCGGTGGCCGGCCGAAGATAGATCTTATCGCCGATCAGCGAAGGTGCCGTGCGGGGAGTTGCTTTTTTATCTGCCATAACCGGCTTTCTCCTTGATTTCCGCTTCGTGTTCAACGAACGCTGTTTTCGATATCGTGGTCCGGGTTGACGTCGAACCATGGGTGGGGCATAGCACCTCATTCATCCGGTCGCAACTATAAACCGACGAGGATTGTTTGGCAACTTTCAAATGTTCGGCTGTCGAAGGTTGACACTGCCGGTCGGGAAGCTTACCATGATGACATGCGCAATTCAGTGTGGCTGTTGCTGGCCATTGTCGTTCTTTATCTGGCTGCTTCGCTGGCTCTTCAGGGGATTTACGGTCCGTCCTACGGTTTCCTGGCCGGGGAAGACTGCTGGCAACCCGACGGTCAGGGGGGATGGGAAAAGCACGGTAACCCCTCCGATCCGCCACCCGCGGAGCCGAGTCGGGAAGTGCCGATTGCCTTGCGGTATTTGCCGATTTTCCTGCCCGGGTTGCTTCTGGTGGTTTTTCTGTTTACCCCGCTTTCAAAGAAGCTGGAAGGTCCGGCTCGAAAAGAGAAAGAGGTAACGACCGAGCCCGATGGCGAGAGTGGAGGCAACGATTAACTTCCCCCGCGTGGCCCGGCGGCAAAAAAGCTTGCCAACGCCGTTTGCGGGTCGGTCTTTGGTGTCGAGATGTCACCCGAAGATTACTTGAGATTTATGGGTATGGCCTATAAAGAGGCCGAACTGGCCTTTGAAAAGGCGGAGGTACCGGTGGGCGCGGTGGTGGTGTTCGAAAACCGACTGATCGGGCGCGGCCACAACCTCACCGAATCGATGCACGATGCTACGGCCCATGCTGAGATCATTGCGCTGAGTGCCGCCTATAAGTATTTCGATGACTGGCGTCTGGACAACTGTTATCTGTTTTCGACTCTGGAACCGTGCGCCATGTGCGCCGGAGCGGCCGTGCTGTCACGCATAAAGACAATTGTGTACGGGGCAGGAGATCCCAAATTCGGCGGCTGCGGATCGGTGGTGAATGTTGCGGCGGAACCTAAGCTGAATCATCGGATCAAGGTCGTGGGCGGGATCATGGAGGAGGAAATAGCGACTCTGATGAAGCTGTTCTTTCAGCAGGTGCGCCGGAACAAGGAGAAGATCAATTGAACACGTCCGGTGATACGAAGTCGCATGATATTCGTTTTGCCAGGATTATGGCGCTGGCCATTCTGGTGGTTGCGCCTTTGCTCTATTTGCTTGTGGCGTTGTTTCTGAAAGTAGAGATGCCTCAAGGAGAGGCCTACAGCGGGCTCATTTTTCAGATTCTGATGGTGTTGGCGATAATCGATCCTTTCCTTCTCCCGTTGATCGAACGTTTTCAGATATCCCTGTATCGGACCGACCGGCAGTCCCGCATGACCCCTTCGCAGCTTTATCGCAACAACGTACTCATCAGGCTGTGCTTTGTCGAGGCAACCTTCCTCTACGGTTTGGTGGTCTGTCTCATAACGGGAGATACGGGCGCAATGCTCTGGTTTTATCTTATCGGCGCGGTTTGGGCGGTGGTAGTATGGCCGCGTCAGGCAAGATATCAGCGGTTCCTTGAAAGGTTGCAAAGACCATGACTGATCGACGTTTTGACAGTGATTACGATCTGACCGCGATGGTGGCCAGGCCGTTGTATTTCGGTATGCTCGTTAACGTAGTGATCCCGGCGGGGTTGCTGTTTGTGTGTTATTATATCAACAATCGTTATTTCATTGAGAACAGCATACCCGGGTATGATCGGGCTGTCTTTTATATTTTCGGGGTAGTGGCTGCGATCCAGGCGGGTTTGGCCGTATGGTGGCGCAGCAGGAGTCTTAACGAGCCGATGGTGCGTCGCCGCGAGACGCTTGAGCAGGATATCGCCCGGGCCGTGTTGCAGCGTTCCCGGCCTGTTTTTCTGCTGATCGCGTCAACCGCGGTTTGGGGTTTTATCTATTTTGCCCTGACCGGATGGTTTCGGGAGACGGCACTGTTTGTCGTGTTCGAGTTCGTGGTTTTTCAGATTGTACGGCCGCGGTACGGTTCGATCCGGAAAATCATCGCTCGTCAGGAGAGTTTGGTTGAGCAGGGCCGTTTCAGCCGGGATGTTTTAGGTATCCGCTGAATTGTTATACAGTTCTGTCGGTTGACGAAATTCCTTTACATCAAGGCGATATTTGTTAGATTTTCGCTTCGGGCTATCCTGATCGGGAGGGCTCGATCTTGTGCCGGAGAGGTGGCTGAGTGGTCGAAAGCGGCGGTCTCGAAAACCGTTATACCCTTTGGGTATCTAGGGTTCGAATCCCTACCTCTCCGCTTTCCATAGTTATATATTAAGTTGTGGAAATTTCAGGTTTGGTGAATTTACTCCCATCCTTTTTGAAAATTCAGGCTATACCCCTCAATAACTTAGAATAACTTAAAACCTCGGATGTCACGATTTTGTCACGGGGTCAACATTGGTCTTTTTATGAATTTTGATTCAAAAAAGATTCCGAATTTTGTATTGACTTTAGATTATGGGTCGGACATTTTGTTGCCAGATGTTAATAAGTGGTGACTATTTGTCCGATATGGAAAATCGTAATGATTCCTAAAGATCCAATTGAAATTTTTAAAAAGCACGGTGGTCAGCTTCGAATGAAAGAGGCCATGAATGCCGGGATATCCCGATATAGACTTTACAACCTGAGAGATAAAGGGATTATTGAGCAGGTTTCAAGAGGTGTTTATCGCCTTGTAGAATTGCCTCCACTGAGTAATCCTGATCTTGCAACCGTCAGTCTCAGATATCCCAATTCCGTAATATGTCTGGTTTCGGCTTTGGCGTTTCATAATATTACAACCCAAATCCCCCATGAGGTATCTATAGCTGTTGAAAGAAAAACTCGACTACCGGCTTTGGAATATCCCCCGATTTCTTCGCATCGGTTTTCAAAAGATGCCTTCAAAGCAGGAATAGAGGAACACAAAATAGATGGCATAACGGTGAAAGTTTACAATCCTGAAAAGACAATTGCCGATTGTTTCAAATTCCGAAATAAACTTGGTATGGAGATCGTGCTGGAGTCTTTGAAACTTTATAAATCTAGGAGAAAATTCAAAACAGACACTCTATTGAAATATGCACGTATCTGTCGGATAGAAAAAATCATTAAACCATATTTGGAAGCTATGATTTGACAGATAATAAACCAAAGAATGTTGCTGCATCAGTTCGGCAAAGACTTCTCAATAAGGCAAGAGCTGAAAACCGCCCGTTTAATGAATTGCTCCAGTATTATGCAATGGAACGCTTTCTATATCGCCTATCCCAATCAAAGCATAATGATAAATTCATATTAAAAGGCGCAATGATGTTGAGAGTCTGGGATGTCTCAATGACTCGCCCAACAAAGGATATAGATTTTCTGGGTATTACCAGTAACGACATTTCAAACATTATAGGCTTACTGAAAGATGTCTGTCGTGCTCCTGTTGAACCGGACGGATTAAATTTCGATATTGAGAGTTTTTCCGGTGAAGTAATAAAAGAAGACGCTGACTATGAAGGGGCACGGATTTTTTTCATTGTTTATTTAGATACCGCAAGAATCAATATGCAGATTGATGTAGGTTTTGATGATAAAGTAACTCCAAGGGCAAAAACAATTAGCTATCCCGTCTTGCTTGATTATCCGGCACCCCGAATCAAGGCTTACAATAAAGAGACGCTGATTGCTGAGAAGCTTGAGGCTATGATTAAGCTGGGTGAACTAAACAGCCGAATGAAGGATTTCCATGACATCTTCGTTCTATCAAAAACATTTTCATTTGACGGCAACACACTTGTTAAAGCGATCAAGGCGACATTTGAGCGAAGAGGGACACAGATTCCGAAGGATATGCCGCTTGCCTTAGGTGATGAATTTGCCAATAACGCAGATAAGAATAAACAGTGGAAAGCCTTTATAAAAAGGAATAGCCTTGATAGTATTGGTTATGATTTCCCACAGCTGATAGACGCACTCAGAGATTTTTTACTTAAGCCGCTTAAAGCCATAACCGCTGGGCAATCTTTTAAGAGTAAATGGATTGACAATAAATATTGGAAGTAAATTAATGGACTTTGATGATATTGATAGTTTGAAAAATAATGGGTTCATTGGATTCAAATCTATCAGTGAGCTTTGGAATGACAAAACCTGTATTCCAAAGATAAAAGGAGTTTACTTGGTTCTCGATCAAAATAGAAAACCAAACTTTGTTAATCCCGGAGTCGGTGGATTCTTCAAAGGGAGAGACCCTAACGTCACCATAGATGAATTGCAGGAAAACCATGTTCCAAATTCTCTTGTTGTCTATATTGGAAAAGCCGGAGGACCTACCAGTAAGGCCACTTTGCGTTCGAGGTTGGGACAGTACTTACTATTCGGTCAGGGTAAGAACATTGGGCATTGGGGCGGACGTTTGATTTGGCAACTGAAAAACCACAGAGACTTGCTTTTCTGCTGGAAGCCTACTCCAGATGATGATCCAAGAGAAGTTGAGAAGCTATTGATTGATAGTTATGTGAAGCAATATGGCAAGAAACCCTTTGCAAACTTGGTACGATGAGACCCGACGAATATGAACAGTTGGTTGGCAGTTATTTTGCCGACTTGGGCTATGAAGTTGAAATAACTTCTTATACCAATGATTACGGTCTGGATATCGTTGCAATCAAAAATGAGAAGAAGACAGCCATTCAAGCTAAGATGTTTGGTAACACATCAAGGAAAATCAATCGCCAGATGGTGATGGAGTTGCATGGGGTAAAGGACTACTTTGGATGTGACAAGGCTATTATCGCCACTGACGGCGAGGTCATAGCTAATGCGATGGAGGTAGCTTCTAAGTTGGATATCGATATTCTGCATGTTTCAACTGATTACAAATCTAATAATGTTGTTGAGAAATTGGATGGACAGGGAGCGTTCGAGAAGTTTTGGGAAGAGCACATAATGCCGTTAGAGGGCACAATGCTTCGCCGGGATAATGGTAAATCAAATCAGATTGTCAAAGTAGATTGGGGCGGTGTTGAACGTTTAACGTCAAACAACAGGCCCCAGATGATCAAAATCGAAATCTTCAAGAGGACTTTCTTGCATTTATTGGAACACGGATCAATCACAAGAGACTTTATCAATCAGGAGTACCCAGGGCGTGCTTCATCGGGTATCGTCCTGATATTATCCAATACACCAATAATTGAACGTACAACCAACCCTGTAGGGTTGAGCTTAATTGATTTTGGTGGGGAAACAACGATTGAAAACCTTCAGACATTATGTGAAAAGTGTAATCTTGGCAAAAGCAATCTAAATCAATCATGTAAGAATAAACCATAACCAGAAAATCGTCACGATTCTGTCACGTGATGTTGTAAGCGGTTGAGCAGAATAGCCTCACCATAATATAGTAGACCCGTCGAGCTGTGTTAAGTCACAGAGATATAATATCCCGAGTCAGTTCCGGTCGGGACTATCCGGTTCTCCTCAATAGCCCATACTCTTGAGAATTCTCGAAAGCGCTCTCAGTCGCTCACTGATCAACTCGTCGTCTTTGGCCTGTGACCGGGCAAAGAGCTGGATGTCATCGTCAAGATACGGGTTGGCCCGGCACACTTCTATCGTCATGGCATCGCCCTGGAGAGGTATGCGATCGATTCGCGGATTCTCGGGGTTGTATAGTTTCGCCATACGATATGCCTCGCGAAGATATTCCAACGAACGACAGACCAGGATTGCAAGATCAAGAACACGGTGCAAAGGGAGCTCTTCGGACTGGCGCGACCATCTTTTACCCGAGTGACGCCATATTTTGGCCGATACGTCAACATTGCCGCGTTCGTTCCATTGAGCCAGACCAAGCGACAAACCCTTCGCGTCAGTGTGGTTTGCATACCGTCCGTCCACGTTCTGGTAATTCGGTACGCTGAATACCGGTTTATGCTTCAAGGTAGTTGGGATTTCCATGGCCGCCTCCAATTAGTAAGTTACTTATATAGTAAAGTAGTAATGAGGAAAATGTCAAGGATTTTCTCTGAATGGGCCGGCAATAGCATTGTGGCGTTGCCTTAACGGTTTGTTGTATGGATAGTTAGGGTAATCTGTGGCGCACTTTTTGAGAGGGGGCGGCCGGGGGAGAAGCTTCGGCCCCGGCCGACAAACTGATACCGTCGCTTAGTCTGAAATCACTTAGGGGTAGTGACCTTTCCCGCGACGTAGGCTTCGTGAAATTCCTTAAGCTTCACAACAAGGTCTTTGATCTCATCGCGAGGCGGCAGGAAAGTCGTTCTGAAATGAAGAGTGCCCGGCAATTGCCCAAAACCGGAGCCCGGTACGACGCAAATCCCCGTCTGCTCAAGAAGAGCCAGGCAATACTCGGCATCTCGCTTTTTCATCCAAGCCGACTTCTCTTCGGGAGTCATGACCTTCAAATCAACCCCGTCCGGCTCGGGAATCTCAAAGCGAACGAAGGCATACATGGCACCCTGGGGAATGTCCACCGACATGCCGGGGATTTTGCTGATCCCTTCGCCCAAGATTTCGGCTTTGTTTTTGAGATCGTTTAGAATCCCGTCTCTCTCCCGAACGTAAGTATCATAGCTTTCATCGCCGGGCTGAGGAGGCGACACCATCAGGTAGGTGGTAAGCTGACCGGGAACATTGGCGCACAGACTTATGGATTGCAGCTTGATGAACTCGGCGTGAACATCATCCGGGACATTGCGAATTTCCAGATATCCCCCCCGGTGTCCGCATTCCCCAAGAAAACCCTTGGAAGTCGAATGCAGACTGAACAACGGGACCTCGGTTTCCGCCATTTCGTTCATGATTTTGGCGAAGGAATGAAATTCACAGCCGGTTGCGTATACGTTTTCCTGATATACTTCGTCGGCGATCAGTGAAAGACCGTGGCGTTTGGCAAACCGGATGATCATCTTGATATTCTCGCGGGACAGAACCGCACCGGTTGGGTTACCGGGATTTATGACCACGAGGCCGACGGCGTTGATCTTATCCTTGCGGGCGGAGGTCAGGCTCTCGGTAAGAACGGTCTCGTCCAGTTGCCAGTGGTTGCTTTCGTCCAGATAATAACCGATGGCTTTTCCGCCGAGCAAGGTGAGACTGGCGCTGTACAACGGGTACTGCGGTATGGGGATCATGAAGCCGTCGTTCTCATTTTTGATCAGAGCGGTTAGAACAGCTTGCACACCCTTGCTGGCTCCGTCGGTCATGATCACCCGCGTCGGGTCCACCTTGATGCCGTCCCGTTTGGCGATGAAATCGGCGACGGCCTTCCGGACAAACGGTATCCCGGCACTTTGAGTATACGCGCCCGTACCGTGGGGATGACGGGCAAGAATGTCTTTTACCCGTTTGACGATATCCCCGGGGAAATTCTCGATGGCGGCCGGAGTGTCGAGTAGCACCGGATACTCGACGAGGCATAAGGTCTGACGCAGACAGGTAAGCGGTTTTTGCTTGAGAGCCTGGGGGTTGCCGATGTTACAGTACGTGATTTTCCGACCTGCGGCTTCAAGTTCCTGAGCACGCTGGACAATAGGTCCGCGCACCGCATATTCGGCCCGAAGCAGCCTGCTGTTGAGATTTTGCTTGCTGATCATTTATGCTCTTGCTCCTTATATTCTTACTTCCTGCACGCAGGGGGGAGAAATCGACGCTTGCCGGTATTTCGGGAAAAGTCCCGCCGGTAGCCTGAAATCCACTTCCATACGCCAAGCCGTATCCCGGAATAATGATATTGTCGTCCGTTTCGTCAAGCATCATCTTGGACACTGTCGCCGCTCGATCAAGGCTTTTTCAAAATGTTCAGAGTCTGTTAAATCGCCTCGGCGGGTCAAACAAAGCTTGACCGTGGGGCCCGGGGCCTGCATTTTCACGCTATTTGGAGATACGAACGTCTGTCTCCGGACACTGGCCGGAAGGATTCCCCGCCGGGTACGGTTTGGTCTATGATCACCGCAAGTAATTTGTATAAGTGCTTTGGCGAGATAGTCGCGGTGGACGATATTTCGCTGGATATTCGCCGGGGCGAGTTGTTTGGTCTGCTGGGTCCGAACGGTGCCGGCAAATCGACTACAATTAATATGCTGTCCGGTGTGCTTCCTGCCGACAGGGGGGAGATACTGATCGACGGTACTCCCGACCCTGCCCGGGCAAGGACCAGAAGTAAAATCGGCTCAGCCCCGCAGGCACTGGCGATCTATGAAGAAATGACCGGTCTGGAGAATGTCGTTTTCTTCGGTCGACTGTACGGGTTGTCCGGGAAAAAACTGCGCGACCGGGTCAATTGGGCGCTGGAATTTGTCGGTCTGACCGAGCGGGCCACCGATAGAGCTCGGACTTATTCGGGGGGAATGAAACGACGGCTCAACATGGCCTGTGCGATAGTTCACGAACCGGCCGTGCTTCTTCTCGATGAACCGACAGTCGGTGTTGATCCTCAGTCTCGCAACATGATCTTCGAGAGAATCGAAGAGCTGCAAAGATCGGGTTGTACCATTTTGTATACGACCCACTATATGGAAGAAGCGGAGCGGCTCTGCGACCGGGTGGCCATCATAGATCACGGCAAGATACTCGCTACCGATACGGTTGACAATCTGATCGAAGCTTATGGCGGCGATTCCCTGGTTAGAATCGAACTGACCGCCCCACCGCCCGACCCGAGCGTAATCCCCGGCGATGTCGAAGGAGTCAACATACGGGTGCATACTTCCGAACCGGTCGAGGTGATTAACGATCTGGCGAGCAAACAGATTCAGTATAAATCACTCAAGATTGACCGGGCCGATTTGGAGACGGTTTTTCTTAACCTTACCGGAAGGAGCCTGCGCGACTGATGATGCCGGTTATTGTGTTGGCCTTTAAGGACCTGCGGCTTCTTCTTCGTGATAAGTTCGGTCTGTTCTGGCTTCTTGTTTTCCCCATTTTGATGGCCCTGTTTTTCGGATCGATATTTTCGGGCGTGGGAAGTAGCGGTGGACGGGCGGCTATGAAAGTCGCCGTTGTCGACCAGGATCAGACAGAAATGTCCGCGGCTTTTGTCGATCATCTCGATAGCTCTTCAGCCCTGGAAATTATCAGGCCCTCGGCCGACTCGGCCCGTCTTCTGGTAAAGCGGGGGAAGGCGGTTGCTTTTCTGATCGTCAGGCCGGGATTCGGTAATTTGTACAATGTTTTTTCGGGGGACACCTGTACCACTTTGATTGCGGGTATAGACCCCGCTCGACGGGCGGAAGGCGGATACCTTCAGGGTCTGATAATGGAGGCCTGGTTCTCACAAATTCATGGTTTCTTCACCGAACCGTCCCAGGGGCGCCTTCTTATCTCGGAGGCGGTGGATTCTATCGACGGTCGGGGGACACTCTCTCGGGGGACGTCGGTTTTCAGAAACTTCCTCGGTCAACTTGACACTTTTCTGGCGGAGGTAGACACCGGGGCACTGAGCCATCAGGCGAAAGAGGACTCGGTTGGCACGGCGGGAATGATGGGTGGTCCGCGGATCGCGCGGGAGGATGTTTTCCGCGAGACAATCGGGCCCCGCACGGCCTGGGAGATAACTTTTCCCCAGGCTATTCTCTGGGCGTTGATAGGTTGCTCGGCGGCTTTTGCCATAACAGTGGTGACCGAACGAACCAGCGGCACACTGACCCGTTTGCGCATGGCGCCCATCTCGCGGGCACATATACTCGCCGGTAAAGGAGCGGCTTGTTTTTTCGCCGCCGTTCTGGATTGTTTTCTGCTGATTCTTCTGGGAAAGATTTTGTTCGGTGTTCGCACCCCCGATCCGGTCTGTCTGCTTCTGGCTATCGTGTGTACGGCTTTCTGTTTTACCGGTCTGATGATGCTTATCAGTGTAATGGGCAAAACCGAACAGGCGGTGTCGGGGGCGGGATGGGCTATCCTGCTGGTATTCTCGATGATCGGCGGAGGCATGGTCCCCCTGGTGTTCATGCCGAAATGGATGCTGGCCGTAAGTCATTTCAGCCCCGTCAAGTGGGGCATCTATTCTCTGGAGGGGGCCATCTGGCGTGGGTTCGGAGTGAGCGAAATGATCATGCCGCTGGTGATTCTTACGGCTGTCGGGCTGGTTACTTTCGCTATCGGCGTCATTATTTTCCGAAAAACCGATTGAGTATCGCCGTGCTGTAATCTGACCGGTCTCGATCCGTCGCAAACGGGGAGCCTCCGGCTAAGAGGGGTATATTTTTCACGGTGGTGGACTTTCTGGAAGCATGGAACCGGTTTACTCTGTTTGTGGCCTGTGGCTCTCAGGGTTGCCGCGGCGGTTCGGTAAGTCATTTTAACATTGACAAATTTCACTAAGATAGTAACTTGAGTTGCAGTTATCAGATCCGCTATTCATTGAGGAAGTAGACATCACACGGTTGGTTAAGGTCTTCTTCTACCTGCCGAGCGAACGGAATCGCACTGTACCCAAGGGCTTCTCATAATGAGAGAGAAGCGTTAGGGTGGTGGTGTAATTAGTGCGGTCGGTTCTCTGATAGAAAAGAGCGGGGGGACGCCCAAGAAATGAACAGAACCGGTGAGATCCTTTCCGGCTGGTGGCTGGACGGTATCCTGCCGCCATATAGAGCGTATGGTCGAGGGGTGAGCGCTTGTGTATGCTCGTATCTTGCTGTGGATCAATGGGAAACAAGACGGAGTCAATAAACGGATAACTTTGTTAACGTGAGAACAAAGGAGAAACCAATGGGGAGCAGAAAGAGTGTGTTGTGTGTGCCTGGTGTGGCCACACGATGGTCGGTTTGCGTTTGCCTTGGCATAATGCTGATGGCGGCGCTGGCCGTCGGTCAGACCTCGCCGGGAAACGACGTTGCCGGTGACAACCACAACTGTCGTTTCTGGGGTATAATCGCCGAGAACGCACCATCGGATGTCATCATTGATCATCTTGTAGATATGCCCAATTCGATTCTTAACCTTAGCCCCGACAACCCGCGCGGCTGGGCGGTTGGCTATTACTCCGACGGCAATCCTGATCCGGTCGTGCATCGGGGGCAACCATCGGCTTACCTTGACCCGCTTTACAACGATGCGGCGGCGGAGGCGGCAGCCGCCACTCCCGGAGTAGCCGTTGCTCATGTGCGCCGGTGCACCTCGGGTCTTTGTGACATCTCCGATCCCCACGCGTTCGAGCGTGAGAAAGATGGTGTCTGGTGGCTGATGGGTCACAACGGCGATATCGAGGAAAGTGTCCTTCTGAGTCTCATTCGTCCGGATTATTTCGCGGCCAATCCGCCGGTCAACGGCAGTAACGAGGACGAGTGGATAGACAGCGAGTTGTATTTTATTTTCATGATGCAGACCTTTGAGGATTTCAACTGGCAAATCGAGCCGGCTCTGGGTTATGTAATCAAGACGCTTCGGGACGCCCTGGCCAATCACCGTTTTAATTTCTTCCTGACCAATGGTACCAATCTCTGGGCCTATCGGGAGGGTACGGATATTCATTCTTTGTATTACTATTACAATACGGAGGGCACACCCTATTCGGCTGTTGCTTCACAGTATCCGGATGCGAGTCAGGGTGACTGGGTGGCGATGGATAACGGTACGCTGATAACCATGTATCAGGATCGTCCCCCGCGGGTCGAGCCGATAGAGAATTATTTCGGTGAGGCTTTTATTGCCGACAACAACTTCGATCTCAGTGTTGACAGCGACGACCTGCGAGCCAACGGGACCGATCAGGACTGGTACGAAAGCCGGGGCGATGATCCGTCGTTGCTGACTCTCGATATGACCGAAGTCGGCGGTAACGGCGGCGCCAAAGCGGCTTTTGCGGCCTCGGCGTCGGGTAATGTTTACCTGTCGCAGGAATTCAGCAGTCCGCAGGCGAGTGATTTCAGTGTGACCTGGGACGTCTATGTGGACAGAATTCTGGACGATGCCGACCGTGATCGCTCTGTTCTGATGTTAATAGGTCAGGATTTGGACGATACCAATGGTCCCAATTCCAACAGTGACGAGCGTTTCGTGTTCCTGGCCTGTTATGCCGCCGGCGGTGCCGAGACGGGCACCATGGACATAATCGCCCGCGAGCCGGGGGATGCATACGCTACCTCGACCGACTGGCGCACCGTGGCCAGCGGTCTTAACCTGGATGAATGGTACACGGTGCGGGTCGATCTTGATCTCGGTTCCGACAGTTATGACGTGTATGTCGACGATATCCTTGTCGATGCGGGCGTACAGGCGTACACGGCCATGGATGAGGTCAGCCATATCAGTTTCGCCCAATGGAACGACGGGCCCGGATCGTTTTTTATCGACAATGTCTATGGGACTAATGTTACCGAAACCAGTACTCTCACTATTGCGGTCGACCCGCCCGGAACCGGCACCACCGATCCGCTTGAGGGTGTTCACGAATACGAATACGGTTCTCTGGTGGTAGTGACGGCTACGGCCGAAGAGGGCTATGCTTTCGATTACTGGACGGGCGACGTGGCCGACCCCCATGCTGCCACGACCACGGTATTGATGGATGCCGACCGGAGCGTTACGGCTCATTTCTATATTCCTTCGGCGGAGTTCCTTGCCGACGGCTGGTTCGACGAGAGTGCGAGCAGTGAGGACCTGCGGGCCGACGGGGCCGGTCAGGACTGGTACGAAAGCCGCGGCGACGCACCCGAGTTGCTGTATCTGAGCACCGGCATGGTCGGGGCTAATAGTACGCCCAAGGCCGGGTTCACGGGTTCGTCGGCCGGCAATACTTATATGTCGCAGGCTTTCGGTGCTCATCAGACGGGCGTTTTTGCGGTGCAGTGGGATGTCTATATTGAAGAAATAATGGACATAAGCGCCCCTGATCGGACCTGCTGGATGTTGGTGGGTGACGACACCGATCCGACCCGGCCGGGGCCCAACTCCGACAATGACGAACGATTCGTCTATATGGTTTTTGAGAGAGACGGTGGCGGCACGTCCGGGACTATGGCTTTGATGGCGCGTGACGCGGACGACGAATGGGAAGCCTTTACGACCGTTGCAACCGGTCTGAATATCGGGCAGTGGTATACCGTTATGGTTGTTTGTGATCTTGACAGCGACAGCTATGACGTGTTTGTCGACGGTGCTTTCTGTGCCACTATCCCGGCGCGTACGGCCAAAACTCAGCTTACGCATATCAGTTTTGCCCAATGGAACGACGGGGCCGGCAGTTTCTATATCGATAACGTAATGGAAGCCGAGGTGCCGATTCTTTATACCCTGACCATGGCGGCCGATCCGGCCGGCAGCGGCACCACCATACCTTCCGTCGGTACGCATGTATTTGCCGAGGGGGAAGTAGTTTCGCTTTCGGCTACGGGTATGCCCGGCTACGTTTTCGATCACTGGAGTGGTCCGGTGACCGATCCCCTTTCATCCGGTACTACGGTTGAAATGTACGTCGATCAGACCGTTACGGCTCATTTTGTCCGGTCGGGCGAGCTGGTTTTCGCAGAGCCGTTCGAGACCGGTTTTACGCTGGGGGTTGATGTCGGTGAGCATGAGGACTGGTACGATGATGACGCTAATTCCTTCGGCTGCGACGTCACGGCCGGAGCCGGTGTGGCCGGATCTGTCGGTCTGACCTACGGCGGTCGGATATTCACGTGGATAGCTCATCCCTTCAACTGGAACGATCCGGGTCTTGAAAGTATAGTGCTGCAAATGGACTTCATGACCAATGATAACGGCGGGTTCGACGACGACCGAATCGGCTGGATGATAGCTGACAACAGCGTGGCCGATGAGGACATGTTTGCAGTGCAGCTCGAACCATACGGACACGGATACAATATCGAAGGATACTGGGATGGTCCGACGTCGGGTGACCGGCGGCCTTCGATAGTCGAACTGCCAACTCTTTCCGCCGACACCTGGTACCGTTTCCGGGCTGAGATAGGACGGCTGAGCGAACTGGCGGCCTCTATCGGCGTTTCGCTGACGGAACTTGATGCCCTCGGGAATCCGGTCGGTGAAGTGGCGTCCGGTTCCATCGCCAACACCAGTTTGCTGGGTGACAACGCTCCTAACGAGAAATACTTCACTTCGGGCAGTATCTACGCCGCCTTCAAGAACCACGGTTACAATACCAGCGCGGCCAACGTTGACAATGCCTATTTCGAAATTATAGCCGCCCAAACCGGACCGCACACGCTTGCGGTGAATGTTACCGGCAATGGTTCCGTGGTGGTTGCTCCCGACCAGCCGGAGTACGATCACGGTGAGAACATCACTCTGACCGCCACCGGCGATCCGGGCTGGGTGTTTAACGGCTGGACCGGCGACCTTGGCGGGGCGGATAATCCGATCACCTTTGCGATCAATCGCGACATGGTGGTTACGGCTGTGTTCACTGAGGGCGTTGCGCCCGTTATCACCTCCGAGCCGGTCATCGAGGCAACGACAGGTCTGGCCTACGCCTATGACGTGGCCGCCACGGGCAATCCCGCGCCGGAGTTTGCCTTGATAGAGAATCCCGACGGCATGACGATAGACGCGGCCAGCGGGCTTATCGCCTGGACTCCGAGTGTGGCCGGTGATTATAACGTGGTGGTGGAAGCGGCCAACGTGATAGCGGCCGACACGCAGAGTTTCGTTCTTTCCGTAAGCGAGCCCAACCGTGCGCCGGAACTGGCGGCTGTGGCCGATCAGGAGACGTACGAAACACAGCAGTTGACTTTCGAAGTTTCCGCCACCGACCCGGACGGCGATCCTCTGTTCCTGAGTATGTCTTCGGAGGATTTGCCGGATGGTTTGTTTACGGACAATGGAGACGGCACGGGAACATTCGACTGGACTCCGGCTATCGGAGAGGTCGGGACGTATACGGCCGTGTTCACGGTCAGTGATGCCGAGCTGGAAGATGTCGATACCGCTGAGATTGTTGTCCATGAAGCTGTCATACCGCTGCTGGTGGATAATGATTTCGAAACTTCGATTGACAGCGATGATTTGCGGGCCGATACCGACGGGGCCGATTGGTATGAAAGCCGCGGCGATGATCCGTCGTTGCTGACTCTCAATATGACCGATGTCGGCGGCAACGCGGGCAAGAAAGCGGCGTTTGTCGGTTCCACGTCGGGTAACGCTTATCTTTCGCAGGAGCTGGGTACTGCTCAGAGCGGCGTCTTCGCCGTCGAGTGGGATATCTATGTTGATGAGATTCTTGATATCAGCGCACCGGATCGTACGGGCATTATGCTCATAGGTGACGATACCTACGCGGGCAACGGCCCGAACGCCGACAACAGCGAGCGCTTTGTTTATATGGCTTTCTTCCGTGACGGCGGCGGTACCAGCGGCACGATGGACCTGGTGGCGCGTGACCGTGACGACGGCTGGACGGCCTTCTCGACCGTGGCCACCGGTCTCAATCTCGATCAGTGGTACCGGGTCAAGGTTGTCTGCGATCTGACCACCGACATGTATGACATATTCGTGGATGGATTCTATCAGGCAAGCGTTAGTTCGCGGATAGCCAAAGACGTCGTCACTCACCTCAGCTTTGCCCAGTGGAACGATGGCTCGGGGAGTTTCTTTGTTGATAACGTCAATGAAGCTACTACGGAGTCTCACACCCTGACCATGGCGGTGGGTGCTTCAGGTGGCGGAACGGTTGACCCGGGAGTTGGAAGCTACGGGTGTGAGGATGGTCTTACGGTCGAAGTCGGGGCCGTGGCCGATGTCGATTACGCTTTCGATCACTGGACCGGCGAAGTTGCGGATCCGCTTTCACCCGTGACGACCGTTTTGGTGGACGGGGACAAGACCGTGACGGCTCATTTCCGGTCGCTGACGGCGGTTTCGTCGGTGTCCGGTCATGTGACGGCGGACGCGACCGGATTGCTTGGTGTCTATGTTGACCTGGTGACTTTCGACGCGGCCGTCTATGGTTCTGCCTTAACGGATGCCGACGGTTATTATTTGTTCGAGGACATTCCGGCCGGTAACTATACGGTCGAGTTGAGAATTCCTCTGACCTTTGATCCCGCCTCCGAGCCCGTCGTTTCGGTGAACCTGAACGGTCAGAGCGAGGTCGTGGATTTCATTCTTGAAAATACCCCACCGGGCACGCTTCGTAATCTGTGGTGGTGGGAAGTCTATCTGGCCGATCTTCGGGATGACGGACCGAGGACCGATATGTTCACACGGGAAGATGTCGAGACCTGGTGTGCGATGATATTCGATCACTTCGCCGACCGCAACGACGGATTTGCGATTCAGATTGAGGACGTTACTTACACCGGCGATCCGCCACGAGCTCTGACGTTCGATGAACTATTGTACGCGATGGTCGACGATCCCGACAACTCGTATGAATCGCGGGTGCATCATAACCTTTTGTGCAACCTGCTGAACTTGGTGTCCGACCGCATGAGCGTGATGGCGGTGGTCAGTGAAGACGGTGCCACGGCCAGTCAGGCGATAATTCATTTCGTCGATCTGTACTTCACGGGTGAACGGAACAATTTGCGCACGGCCTATCTCAGTCTGCGGGATATGGGCATGGGCAATCTTCTGGCGGCCGGTTTGATTCCGTTGTCGACGCCCAATGTCGCTTTCAAGCCGGATTCGGATCAGGATTCGCCGGACGGTCTGTTGCCCGAGAGTTATGTTTTGGAGCAGAACTATCCGAACCCGTTTAACCCGGTCACGGAGATATCATTCGGCCTGCCGCACGAATGTTATGTCCGGTTGGATGTTTTCAACGCTATGGGACAGCGGGTGGCGACTCTGGTTGATCGGCATATAGGGGCCGGTTATCACACTGTGCCGTGGGATGCCGGAGAACTGGCCAGTGGTGTTTACCTGTATCGTTTGAAGGCCGACACCTTCGTGGAAACGAAGAAAATGCTTTTGATCAAGTAGCCTTCACACTTCGGGAAAACAGTACGGGACGGGCCTGAACAGCCCGTCCCTTCTTTTTTGGCCGGTCTGGAATCGCCGGTCCTGCACTTATCTCATGAATTCACGGGGTCGTCTATTGACAGTCGTAGTTCGGGGTAATACATTGGCTTAGAGGGAGTTCGGCAAAGTCAATAAAGTGGCAGAGGCGTCGCCTATGAATCTTGTGCGGATTTGTCTCGTTGTGGCAGGGCTGTGCTTCATGGCCTCTGTCGCAACCGGCAGCATCATCTATGTCCCCGACGATTCGACAACCATACAGGCCGCTGTCAGCGGGGCTTTAAACGGCGACACCATTTACGTCCGGCCGGGAACTTACGAGGGACCGGACAACCGCGATATCGACTTCGGCGGCAAGCTCATATCGCTGATATCTCTGTGGGGTCCAGACTCAACCACGATCATCGTTCGCGATACCGGCGACGCGTTGTACAGCCGGGGATTTTACTTCCACAACCACGAAGACAGCAACGCCGTAGTGGTCGGGTTCACGCTCACGCGGGCCAACGACGCGGGGAGTTTTGAATGGGCAGGTGGTATTTACTGCGATTCTTCATCGCCGACCATACGCAACTGCGTTTTCAGTCAGATTGCCTATTCCGGAGCTTTCTACTGCAAAGCCTCTTCGCCACGGATAGACAACTGCTCATTTCTCTACAACACGACCGGGGCATCGGCCTGGAAAGGAAATGGCGAAACCGACGGTAAGGCCATATGGCCGGATGGGGCGGCTTTGTGCTGTGATTCCGGATCGAGTATGTATGTCAGCGATTGTTATTTCGCGAGTAATATGGGCGATGAGCAGATGGGGGGAGCAATTGCCTGCATCGCCTCGTCGCTGGTCCTGGACAGTTGTATATTTTCCAGTAACCATGCGTACGAGGCCGGTGGAGCGCTTTATTGTACCGATTGTTCGACCGTTGAGATTACCGGTTGTACGTTTACTTCCAATAGCGTCATATATGGCGGGGGCGGGGCGATTTCGGTGAGCGCCTCATCCGTTAAGATTGACAGTTGTACATTCGACGGTAACCAGTGTTATGCCTCCGGCGCCTCCGGCGGTGCGATAGCCTGTGGTTTTGCCGACAGCCTCGATATTTCCTCGTGTACTTTTTCTTACAATGACGCGGAGAGGATGGGCGGTGCGCTGGCATTAGTCGGGTTATCATCTCTAAAAGTCGACGACTGCTTTTTCTACAATAACACCTCTACCTACGGGGCTGGCGCCGTAGGCTGCGGCAGTGGTGTTAAGGGTGACTTTACTGATTGCCGCTTCGAACGGAACATCACATTTGAGGACTTCGGAGGTGCCGTTATCTGCAACCGCTGCTCTCCGGTCTTTTCGCATTGCAGTTTTACAGGAAACGAAGCGAGATCCTTGCACGGAGGTGCCATATTCTGTGATAGTGCTTCGCCGGTATTTTCGCATTGCCTTATGGCGCGGAATATGGCAAGCTATGACGATGGCTGGGGCGGTGCACTCTACTGCTGTGATGGTGGTTGTCCGGTGCTTAGCAATTGTACGTTAGCCGGGAACTTCGCGATGGAAGGGAGTGCGGTGTACGTGTCGTCGAACGCTGCTTGTTCCCTGAGTGCGTGCATCGTTGCCTTCAGTCGAGGCCCGGTATTGGTGCACTGCTGGGAAGGAAACGTGGTACTTAGCTGCACCGACGTCTACGGCAATGAGGGCGGTGACTGGACGGGGTGCATCGCCGATCAGTACGGCCAGAACGGCAACCTGTATGCCGACCCGATGTTCTATGATACAACCCGAGCCGATTTCCATTTGCTGCCCAGCTCGCCCTGCCTGGCCGATAGCAATAGCTGCGGAGTACTTATTGGGGCCTATGATGTACAGGTGCCGCCGCAGATCGTGTCTATTGATCCACCTCTCAACGTCTCCGGTTTGCCAACCAATCAGCAGATTTCAGTCGTGTTCGACATGGATATGGACCCGGCCAGTTTTAACAGCACAACCTTTCGCGTTCATGCGAGCATGACGGGACCCCACAGCGGGGCGATAGTCTACGACAGTTCTTCCCGAACGGTTACATTTACACCTCACCGGCGTTTTGTCTCGGGAGAACAGGTCAGTGTGTTTATCTCTACCAATGTTTCAGGTCTGGCGGGCGGGCATCTGCTCGAGAGCTGCTCATGGTCGTTTACAATCGGAGCCACCGGTGGCGGAGTCTATATGGTTCAAGACTCTATTTACGCCATTGGTTTTTACCCGTCCGAGATAATGGCGGTCGATGTCAACCGTGACCGGGCGCCGGATATTATCGTTGCCAGCGCGGACGAACCTTACGCGGTTGTGGCTTTGAATGACGGTGACGGTACCTTCACGATAAAGGGCACCCACAGTACGGGCGGGATTGTGCAGTCTCTGGCCGCGGGGGATTTCGACCTTGACGGCGACATCGACCTGGTTTTTGGCAATGACTCGGGTAATGTGGTTTTCTTCGGGGGAAATGGTACCGGGTATTTCCATCAGGATACCGTTGTCAATACTGGCTCGCTTGGTATTCCGACGATGTCGGTGGCCGACCTTGACTATGACGGCGATCTGGATATCCTGGCCGCTTCCATACTGGTGGGTGGCTATCACGGTGTTGCGATGTGGAAGAACCAGGGATATCCCAAGTTTTCAGCCGCCTGGTCGAAAAGCACCTCCGGTTACGAGCCGAAGGACATCCGGATTGGAGATCTGGACAACGACGGTTGGCTGGATTTCGGCCTGGTAAACTCCAACTCGGACAATCTGGCCGCGTTGTGGGGCAAGGGCTTTGACAACGGTCTGACACTGGGTCTTCAGGATGCGCCAGTCGGTTTGGTCGCAGGTGATGTGAACGGTGATCGCCTGATCGACTTCGTTTCGGCGGGCGGCAGTGGCAGGCCGTGGCTGTCGGTTGTGCTCAACAACGGCAATCGAAATCTGGCTGTGGTCTCGACCTACGACCTCTATGGGAATGCTGGTGTTTACGATGTGGTGGCCGCGGACTTCGACGGCGACAGAGATCTGGACGTGGGGGTGATGTACCCGTCTTCTGTTTATCAGATCGATTTTGATATCATGTTGAACGATGGCGACGGGAACTTCTCGCTAGGGTTTAGCTGGAGTACCGATTCCCTTCAGCGTCTCTGTGTTGCGGATTTTGATCTGGACGGCGATATGGACCTGGCCGGTACTCACAGCGGCCTCGATGCCGGCGTCTTCGTATACCGGAATGTGATCCGCCCGGAGGTGTTCAGCACTTCCCCCGAGGCTAATTCCGTTGAGGCCCGGCCCGACGATGTGATAACGGTTACGTTCAACGCACCTATGGACGAGACTACGATTAATAACCAGACGTTCGTGGTGAGGGGAAACCAGAGCGGGAGGCATCGCGGCAGTATCGCCTACAGTGAACCGACCAGAACAGCGACCTTTGAACCGTATGACGACTTCCTCATAGGCGAGGTAGTCGAAGTCGTCCTGACCAATGACATCGAATCGGTCGAAGGCATTGCACTTAGTTCGCACTCATGGTCGTTTCGAACGGCGGCTTCAAGCGGTACGGCTGCCTTCAGTGTGGATGTCGTCGACACTCTGGGCTACATATACGCCATTTGCGCGGCGGACTTCGACAACGACGGTTATCCGGACCTGGCAGCCGGGGGCGAAAGCGATAGTCTGTGGATATACCACAATGCCGGCAACGGAACCTTCACGCGTCAGACAGCAGCCGCAGCGCCTTATATGAAGGTCTTGGTGACTGCCGATATGGACGGCGACAGTCTCATTGATCTGATAAGCGCCGGTGGCAATACGCTTTCGGTGTGGCCGGATGTCGGCGACGGTGTGTCCCTGCGGGACTCGGCCTACGGGGTGATAGGAAGTGCAGTCAGTGTGGCGGCGAGTGATCTGACCGGGGACGGCTGTGTCGATCTGGTCGTGGCAGGTGACAAAACCACCGATACCGTGTCATTTCTGCTGAACGACGGTGATGGGGATCTCCGCCCTTTCTGTGCGATGGAAGAAGATATTGATGTTCAGGCAGTGTTGGTCACGGATATCTTACGGCCGTATTATGAACCTAACATTGTCACGGCCGGATCCAATGTTGTCTCGGTGTCCAACCATTGCCTGTGTTCAGACCCACCGTATGTTGCAACCTATACCGCATCCGGTCTCATGACGGCTGCGGTGGCTGCGGATATCACCGGCGACGGCTGGGTAGATGTATGTGCCGTGACCGGTGACTCTCCGGCCAAAGCCGTGGTGTTCCGCAACGACGGTACGGGAGTTTTTGAAGATCCAGACTACTACGTTGTCGGTGAGTGGTCGCATTCGCTTGCGGTGGCTGACCTGGACGGCGATGGAGACCTGGACCTGGCGGTTCCCGGAAGTCAGTCGTGCGACGTTACTGTCTTGCTTAATTCCGGCGGTGGCTTCGTGATCGACACCGCTTATTCGGTCGGATATGAACCATGGGATATTGTCGCTGCCGATTTCGACCGCGACGGCGACATTGATCTGGCCACGGCCAATTATCAAAGCAAGGACATAACGGTACTGTGGAATCTCGACCGCCCTGATTTTACGGAACTGCCCAATCCCTCGCAGTCGAGTGCGGGTCGGGCCTGTTCGCTGTCGGTGCAGGTGGGGGGAAGTCCTGACGAGGTGTCGCTGGTCTTTCGGGTCGGTGGCGAGCCGAGTTGGGATACGGTCGCCATGGATTTGGCCGAAGAGACTTACGTCGGTGTGATACCCGCTGACTCGCTTGGTCCAAGAGGAATCGAGTACTATTTCCACGCTGTGGTGGCGGGGCGTGGCTGGACACTTCCGGTTGACAGCGCCGAGCATCACCCTTACTGGCTGCAGGTGGAGCTTGAGAATGAAACCGGCCCCGACTGGCCTTCGCACGCCTGGAGCATGGTCGGTTTCCCCTATGATATAGACCCGGCTGCCGACGAGTTGGCTGACGTCTTTGGGGACGAGTTGGGGGTGCCTTCCGATACGACCTGGCGGGTCGGTCGCTGGAGCCCGCAGACGGCGAGCTATCAAACCAACAGCGCTGTCGGTGCGATTGAGCGCAAGAAAGGTTACTGGCTGTGCATGGCCGAAGGTGCCGCCGTAGGGGCGGACGGTCTTTCGGCCGTTCCGGACACGTCGCAGTTGATCGGCGGGCTTTACTATGACACGATTGCCCTTGAACCCGGCTGGAACCAGATTGCCGCGCCGTTCGCGTTTCCCGTGGCTTGGGCTGATCGAATAGCCGAGCCGGGTATTCAGTCCGTTGCTTGGGCGTATGAATCGGGGACCGGGTCGCAAACCAGCTACATCACGGTTGACAACTTGGAGCCGTTCTGCGGCTACTGGGTTAAGAACGACTCGGCAGACAATAAAGTACTGCGGCTGCCATATCGAAGCGCTGGAAGCGCTGGCAGTGCGGGAGCAGCTTCAAGGACTCCTTTGGCGAATGCAGAGAATTCATGGCGTTTGACACTGAGCCTTGAGTCATCCCACACTGCTGATCGGGTCAACATGGTGGGTGTGGAACCGGATGCGTCCGACGGTGCCGACCGCTACGATTTCAGCGAGCCGCCGCCGTTTGACAAGTACGTTTCGCTGGCCTTCATGAGGACTGAATCCGATAGCCATCGGGAGTTGCTGGCCGGTGATATTCGTTCCGATTCCGCCACTGGCTGGCTGTTCGATATGCTGGTGCGAGGGAATACCGGCGAAGCGGCTCATCTGAGCATGGCCGATTGCGAGGATCTTTCCGAGCATCTCCAGGTGTATCTGGTCGACCCCGAATCCGGGAGTGCCTACCGCTTGCATCCGGACCGTCGGTTGATCTTGCCGCAGGTGCCTACGGTGTCCGGTGTAGTCTATCAACTGGCGGTGGGTTCGGAGGCGTTCGTGAGGGATTTGAATGCGACCCCGACGACCATGCCCGATGATTTTGCTCTGGATCAGAACTATCCGAATCCTTTCAATCCGTCCACGTCGATCAGATTCGCTCTGCCCGCTCCGCAGCGGGTACGTCTGGACGTACTGAATATACTCGGCCAGCGCGTGGTGACATTGATCGACCGGCAGTTGTCGGCGGGTGTGCATACGATTTTGTGGGACGGTCGCAACGGCGACGGTGAACCGGTCGCCAGCGGTGTTTATTTTTACCGACTTGACACGGATGGTTTTGCGGCGAGCCGTAAAATGATATTGCTTAAATAAGTGGGCGGTGGACAGCAGTATATATGACAGATAACCGATCTCCAGATGATGGCAGCTCGAAGTGGGACGAGGGGTTTGATCCCAAATCGCTAATTGATTGGGTAGTGGCCGATAAATACCGGATTACCGTTCATCTCGGCGGGGGAGGTTTCGGCGAAGTTTACGAGGCTGTCAACGTCAATTTGCCCGAGCAGCGGGTGGTTATCAAATTCCTCAAACGGGTGCAGTCACGCGAACGCTTTGAGCGCGAAGCGAAGATTCTCTGCCGGTTGGACCATCCGAACATCTGTCGTATTATTGACTATTTCCCAAAAGAACGTGCCCTGGTGATGCCATATATCGACGGTCTGGACGGCCGCGAATTGCTCGAGCAGGAGGGCGGCCTGGCTGAGTCGACCTTTCTCGACATCGCTCGTGCTGTCACCGCGGCCCTGGCATATGCTCACGGGAAAAGTATCGCACACCGGGATGTTAAACCGGGTAATATCATGGTCGACCGCAATGATCACGTTTACCTGATAGATTTCGGTATCGCCAAGGAAATGGATGCCACCACTCTGACCGGAACGGGACTGATGGTACTAACGCCACAGTTCGCCGCCCCGGAGCGGCTGAATCCCCAGCAGCAATACGATCCCTTTCTCAGTGATATCTATGAGGTCGGAGCGACTTTGCTCAAGCTGACAACGGGAAGGACCCCTTTCGAGAAACTCCAGGACTATGAGGCGCGAAGCGGCAAGTCCAGAGGACGACGGTTGTCCCATCGCCTGAGGCATATTCTCAGAAGGGCGACTCAGCCCGTTCCCTCCGATCGTTACAAGACAATTGGGGCGATGCATCAGGAGTTAAAGAAGGTCACGCGGGTTTACCGCCGTTCGCGCTGGTGGCTGGTGGCGGGCGCGGTGGTATTGATCGCGACAGTCGTGGTACTGTTTTCCCCCCAAGGCCGGCAGCAAGTGACCTCGTGGTTTCAGTCGGATACGAAGACAGAGGATACAACAGCGACAGTCGATTCAATCCCGGTCACCGTGATCGACAGCGCGACGCCTGATGCCGTCGAAACCTCGGTACCCCCGGGACGGGAGTCAACCCGGGTGGGTATTGTTAAGAAACAGGTCGTTGAGACTGAAACGATTGTCGAGAAACCTCCGGTTGTTGTAGAACGCCCGGAGCCGCCACCCAGTTACGATCTCGAAGTAAGTATTGAACCGCCATCGGAGCTGTCGAGGCTTGTTATTGATGGTATCAAGCGACCGACCGGTAAGGCTTTGTCTATGGCGCCCGGTGAATATGAAATCCGCTTGGTGCATCCTTCGTTTCCCCTTTTCGAGGATACCATAAGCGTGAATGCCCCGGTCAGCCGAGTTTATAATCTGGCCGATGAGTTTATGGACCGACCATCGGTATCTCTTTTCATTGGTGCTGTTCCCCCCGATCTTCAGGGCGGCAGCGTTGAAATCGTTCTGAATGGCGGATCGCACAAGTATCAATTTCTGCCTATTTTCGATCTTCATATACCGGTTGGACGATGGCTGATGGAATTTGCCGTGTGGGGCGCGGATGGAATGGGGCGAAAGGTTGATTCGGTTATCGCACGTCCCCAGAGATATAAGTTCGGTCCTTCAGCCGAGGTCAATCTGGATACTCCGTCCTGGCGTGAGAGCGGGAGGGTGGATATGACGATCTATTGGTCGAACGGCGGCGAGAGGTGATTTACTGTCTATGAAACGCGAAACCGGAATTTTCCGCAGCACCGCCTGGGCGGTAGTACTTCTGCTTATGGGTTCATTGGTGCTTCCCGAACCTTTGTTGGCGCAGGAAGTCGATTGCATTTACGACACGGCGGCTCCGTCGGTCGAGAGCGCACGACGGGCCTTCAACCAGGCGTATCTCCAGTGCGCCAAGAAAGAGTTGCTGGACCTTCTCGAATCTCCGCTGGCCCCGGTGTCAGAGCAAGCCAACGCCCACATTCTGCTGGGAACGATCTACTATATTGAGTTGCAGGGCGAGGGTGACCGTCTGCGAGAGGCCGTCTTCGAGCAACTACTTCAGGCTTTCCGGGTGTTTCCCGCTTGCTTGGGGGAACTTCCTATCAGCGCGCCCGATCTCACAGTCTGGCGGGATGAGGCCAGGGAAACGGCGGCCGAAGAACGCCGACTGGAGCAGGAACGCGCCGAAGCAGCCAGAAGAGATTCCCTCTTTGCTTTGTCAGAGAAAAAGACGGGCCGAAAGAAGTTATGGCTCTACGTGGCCGGTGGTGTTGCCCTGGCGGCCGTGACCGTCCTGGCCCTTAGCGGCGGTGGTGACGATGGCGGCCAGACCGGCTGGAGTATACCGGACTATCCCGATCCCCCACAGTAAAAGTAAAAATGACAAATGAGCGGAGTATCCGCCGTATTGGAGTTCGACAGATACTCTCGCTCTTTCGCCAGCATGGTAAATCCTCACCAGCATGGTGTCTGAGCAAGATGAGTGAGGATTCAATAGACCCTCTGCTGTCAGGACCAACTAATCTTTATCGGGGATCGTCGTCAACGCGCTATTAGTGAGTATATAATACGTACTAATGGGCTGATTCTGGTCTGAAAAGCTAACGTGTGGATACTCCCTGTCGATAGACCAATCGCCCCTGGCGGTGAAGGTCGGCGACAAATGATCAGTGGCGATCTTAACATATTGTCTAATCGGTTCTTATGTCGGGGGACAGGATCGGCCGTCGGGGAGTGTTGACCCCATTGTTTTGGTTGGAAAACCGGGATTTTTGCATATATTAAAATGATGTGGGGGGAATGAGTGGTATCTTTTTGGTACTACTTCGCTTTTGGGGCCGACAACTGGTACTCGCGGAACACGCTTGTTCCACATACAGCTATTAAAATTAGGGAAGGCAGGCTATGCGCAACTTGTGGGTAATGGTGTTTTCAATCCTTTTTCTGGCGGGAGCTGCGGCTTCGGGCGAGCACGTCGTGGTTGGAAATATCAGTGACGATGTTCAGGTTACGGTTGAGGAATCGAACAGCTATCGGACAGTGGTTCGTTTCGAAATCGGAGCCTATAATCAGAACGCGGTTGACATAAACGGTGAGACATTCTACGATGTGAACTGCGGCCGGGAAGGCATTCTCCTGAACGAGGGGGAACCGGCTCTGCCCAGGCTTTGTCGCAGTATTATTATCCCCGATGATACCAGGATGGCTTTGAAGGTTGTCGCGGCGGAATATGTCGATATTCCCAACACGCCGGTAGTGCCGTCGAAGGGCAGTCTGCCGCGCACGATAAACCCCGAGGACGTTCCGTACACGTTCGGCGACGTGTACTCCGGTTCGGAATGGTATCCGACCGAACTGGCCGCTATCCGGGAACCATACATAATGCGCGACTACCGGGCCACGGTTATTGAACTGAACGGTTTTCAGTATCAGCCATCAAGCAAGACCCTGCGGGTGTATACTTCGGTTACGGTCGAAGTGACGGCCGATGGTCCGGGAGAAATCAACGTACTCGAACGCGGCAAAAACGCCGGTAAGCTGGTGCCGGAATTCGAAAAGACCTATCAGCGTCGTTTTATCAACTACGCTTTTCAGCAAGGCAAATATAATCTGGTCGAAGATCATGGCGATATGCTCATTATCACTTACGATGGTTTTCACGACGCCATGTTGCCGCTGGTCGACTGGAAATTGCAGAAGGGAATCAGGACGACGATTGTAGATGTTTCGACTATCGGTAATACCAGTTCGGCTATCGATGCTTACATTCAGAATTTCTACGATGATCCCGCTACCAATCTGGCCTGGGTGTTGCTGGTGGGCGACGCCGCTCAGGTATCGCCGGGCGGTTCGGGATCGTCCGATCCCAGCTATTCGAAGGTTGCCGGCGGTGACAATTACCCGGATATTTTTGTCGGGCGGTTCTCGGCCCAGAGTGTGGCGGACGTGGAAACCCAGGTCGAGCGTACCCTCACTTACGAGATGAATCCTCCGGGCACCGATTGGTTCCATAAAGGGACCGGAGTGGCCTCGAATCAGGGGCCGGGTCATCACGGTGAATACGACTATGAGCATTCCAATCTGATGCGCGAAGATCTGCTGGCTTTTACTTATACGGAAGTTGATCAGATATATGATCCCGGTGCCAGCGCTGCCACGGTGGCCAACGCACTGAACAGTGGCCGCAGCTATTTGAATTATACCGGTCACGGCAGCACCACGTCGTGGAGCAGTTCCAATTTCAGTAACAGTAACGTCAATCAATTGACCAACGACAACATGCTGCCGTTTGTTTTCAGCGTAGCCTGTTACAACGGCAATTTTATCAGTACTACCTGTTTCGGTGAAGCCTGGCTGCGGGCGACTCACAACGGTAACCCGACGGGCGCCATTGCCACCTATATGTCGGTCATTTCCCAGGACTGGAACCCGCCCATGGATGCCCAGGACGAGGCCGTGGATCTGCTGGTGGCGGAAGATATCATGACTATCGGTGGTCTGTGTTTCAACAGTTCCTGCTTTATGATGGATCTTAACGGTTCGGGTGGGGTGACTGAGTTCAACGCCTGGACCATCTTCGGCGATCCTTCCATCACTATTCGCACCGATACCCCCGCCGAACTGACCGTCAACCATGACCCGGTGGCCCTGTTCACGCTTACGGAGTACGATGTCGAGGTCGTCGGGGTGGAAGATGCTCTTTGTGCCGTGTATGCCAACGGTGTTCTTTACGGTTCCGCGTATACCGATGTCAACGGTATGGCCAGCATCCCGTTGGCCGAAGCACTGCCTATAGGTGAATCGATCACGCTCACCGTTACGGCTTTCAATGCCCAGCCGTACGTGGCCGAAATTCCCGTGATTACGCCGTCGGGACCGTATGTCGTATACGGTGATTACCTCTCCGTGAACGATGCCCCCGGCAATGGTAACGGTTTGGCCGACGCCGGAGAAGAAATTCTGATGGGCGTGCGTCTGATCAATGTGGGGCCGGATGACGGTATCAATATCAACGCTACCGTATCCACGACCGATCCGTACGTCACGGTTGTAGATAGCACGGAAAATTACGGTACGATCCCGGCGGATTTCGGAACCGGCTATGTGGCCGACGGTTTCAGTTTTGAAATAGCCGGAGATATCCCGGATTATCATCGGGTGGCGTTTGATCTGGAAATAACCGGCACCGGACGTGAGACCTGGACCGGTGGTTTCGACCTGGTGGTCCATGCGCCGTATCTCGGGGTCGAGTCGGTGCTTATCGACGACGCTTCCGGAAACGATAACGAGGTGGTCGATCCCGGTGAGACCGCTCAATTGGTCCTGACGCTTGGCAACAGCGGGTCCGGGCAGAACTATGCGGTTGAGGCCCTGCTGACCCAGACTGACCCGTACATTACGATTACCGACGATCACGGTACATTCGGATTTATCGATTCCCTGACCGGGTTGGCCGACAATGCCGGCGATGTCTTCGAAATTGTCGCCGATGCCGCCTGTCCGGTGGGCTATACCGTGACGCTGAGTCTGGAGGTAACAACGCAGAGCGGCTATAGCACAGATCTGACTTTCGATATCATCGTGGGAGATCGGGCCATCGTGTTCTTCGACGACTTCTCCACCGATCTGGGCTGGGGTGAACTTGGCGGTTCGGCCGATTGGGAAATAGGCCCGCTGGCCGGTTTGGGTGGAGACCCCGAGGAAGATCACTCGCCGAGCGAGGACAACCGTGTTCTGGGCAATGATTTGTCAAGCGATGGTCGCTATGGCAATAACATCGCCGAGACGGATTATATCACTTCGCCGGTTATCGACTGCGGCAATATGTCCGGTGTAATCATGTCCTATTACCATCAATTGGGAGTGCAGGGGCAACCATACGATAAGGCCACTCTCGAAGTGTTCGATGGCAGTGCCTGGAGTTCCCTGTATGAGAATCCTACCCAGGTGGTTCAGGAAGACGGTTGGGTGCACGAGGAATATGACCTGACGATGGTTGCTGACTATAATCCCTCGTTCCAAATCCGGTTTGGTCTGGGCCCGACGAATGCGGTGGGGGGATACGCTGGCTGGAATATCGATGACATCGAGGTCAAAGGATACGGGACAGTCGGTCCGCCGCATCTGGAACTGGCACAGTCCGGTTTGTCGGACTCGATGCAGGCGGGAGGGCAGAAACAGGATTATATCAGGATTCGCAATACCGGCGACGGGACTCTCAGTATTCGTTTTACGTCATCCAGCGAATTTCTCGATTTTTCGTCCGAGCCTCAGGTCATTTACCAGCATGACAGTCTTGATTTCGCGGTGAAAGTTGACGCTTCGGACCTTGGGTGCGGAGATCATTACGCCTCTATCGGTTATGTTTCCAACGACCGGGAATTGTCCTCCGGTACACTTCCGGTACACGTGCACATCTATTCGCCGGAGGTCTATATCGCGGAAGCCGAAATCGCCCAGGTTCTTCAGATAGGGGAAGAGTCGACCTATCCGCTGGTCATTACTAACAACGGTCCCGGCCGTCTCGATTACACCGTCGGTTGTCAGATGCTGCCGACCGGAAAAGGCGGCACTCGCACGGGTGGGCCTGATGAATTCGGTCACTTATGGATCAGTTCCGACGATCCGGGCGGACCGGCTGTTGAGTGGGTTGATATCGCCGCGGTCGGCACCGAGGTGACACTTGAGGATAACAGCTACGCCGGCCCGTTCTCAATCGGTTTCGGGTTCCCCTTCTATGACAGTTTGTATACGGAGTTCTATGTCGGTTCCAACGGTATCCTGACTTTCGACGCCGGGTCGGACCGGGCCGACAACTGTAACCTGCCGAATACGGGTTTCAACGGTTCACTTATCGCCATGTGGTGGGACGACCTTGATATTTCCCTGGGCGGTCACGTGTACTATTATCACGACGTGGCCAATGATCGCCTTGTGCTCAGCTTTGTGGGCGTGCCGATCAGCCTGCATCCCGACGGGACGGGAACGCTTTCGTTCCAGGCCGTACTTATGCCCAACGGTGTGATAAGCCTGAATTACAATGTTATGTACAGCGGTACGGCAACGCTGCAGAGCGGTACGGTAGGCCTTCAGAATTCGGAGGCCAGTGATGGGCTGTCGGTGGTGTACAACGATCAGTTTATGCACAGCCAGCTTTCGGTGCTGATCAGCGCGGCTCACTGGCTTACGGCCGATCCTGTCAGCGGTTCGGTTGATCCTTATGCTCAGACCACCGTTGATCTGATGTTCGATGCCACCGATCTGGAGCGTGGTGATTACACCGGCTCGGTCGTGGTATCTTCGAATGACCCGGCCAACCCGAGTTGGGGAACACCGGTAACGCTTACCGTGGCCAATGGCTGTTGTGTCGGTATCACGGGCAATGTCGATTGCGATGGAGCCCAGAGCATTGACATGGGCGATCTTACGATTTTGATCGACCATCTGTTCATAAGTCTGGCCCCGCTGTGCTGCGAGGCCGAGGCTAATGTCGATGTTTCCGGAGGTGTCGATATGGGTGATCTGACGAAACTGATCGATCACCTCTTTATCAGTTTGGAGTCGCTGCCCGCCTGTCCGTAGGCGAAGTGCCGGAACACTCCGGCCCGGTCGACAGCTCCCGGGATCTTTTGCCAGAGGCACCGAAACCGTTTCGGTGCCTCTGGTCATATCCGGTCTGCCGTTCTCGCCGCCATGATCTTATCGGATGTTGCAACCTTGGTCTGTTGAATCCGTCTATATAGCTGAGGTGTTTGTTTCGGGCCGTGAACTGACGGTCATGGCTGCCATGTGTGCCGAGGCGTAGTCGCACAGAAGTCCGTTCGCGGCCAGGAGAGTGACAATCCGCATGTCAGATAACGAGAGGAATTAAGGATGAAGATACTGAAGTCGACAATCATTGCCTCTGTGCTCCTGTTTCTGCTGGTCGGTTCGGCGATCTACGCAGGCTCAAGAGATAATGTAACCAGGACCTTCGAGAATAAAGACCGGGTCAAACTGAATACTGTCAGCGGCGATTGTATGATCAAAGTCGGGTCCGATGACAAGATTGAGGTGATTCTCGACCATTCCTATTCACCGCGGCGGTCCTTTAAGCCGATTTTCGAGGAACGGGGGAATACGCTTGCCCTGAGCGAGGAGATACACGGTCCCAACTCCGGTTATTCGGAATGGACCCTGATTGTCCCGCAAGGCACGCGGATCGACTTCTCGACCGCCTCGGGCGATTTCGTCGTCAAGGGACTGGAGGCTCGGGTTCATGCCACCACCGCCTCGGGCAACGTAGAGGTTATTGACGGAGCCGGTACGTATGATCTTCTGACGGCCAGCGGCAATATCGAGCTTGAGGATTTCAACGGCGAGGTCGAGGCCGGCACAGCCAGCGGGTCGATTCGGGTTTACAACGTGAGTGGCGATATTGATCTTGATGCGGCCTCGGGCAATATAGATATCAACGGTGCTCATGGTGTTTTTGAGGTCAACTGCGCCAGCGGGAATATCGAAGTTTCGGATATTGTTCTGGAATCGCGCAGCAGCTTTGAAGTCGCTTCCGGGGACGTGGATGTCGTTCTGGCCGAGGCGGCCGCGCATGATTTGGTCGTCGCCTCTGCCTCCGGTAATGCTTTGCTGGATTACAACGGCCATCCGGTCAAGGGGAGTTTCGAGTTTGTCTCCCGTTATCGGGGCGGCAAAATCCGTTGTCCGTTCGATTTCGAGGATGAAGAGAGGTTCCGCTTGCACGGCCAGGAATATGTGAGCCGGGTCTTCTCGAAAGATGGTCAGGACCCGGAGATAACTATCAAGACCGGTAGCGGTCGAGCCACGCTGAGAGAATAGCAAGACAGCGCCATACACTATGCCGGATTTCACCGGGGCCGCTGGGGATCCGGTTTGATTTTACTCTGTTCCGCCCTTCCTCGCGTAAATTCTGCGCCGCGGTGCGGTTTGAACGTGCCGGTTTATTCCTTGACCCGGTATATAAATCTCATATATTACTTAGAGTTAGGTATCCGACAGGACTGCTGTTACCACCCTAAGTACTGCTAAATTCTTGGGCATGCTTTATCATTTGCTTTTGCTTCTTACAGGTATGCTGGTAATCAACCGGGTCAATCTCCGGCGGTTCAAAAGAGAATCCATTGTCTTACAATATATTATGGCAGGGGGGTAGAGCCATTGGGTGGTTCGACCGATCTGACAACTAAACGCATATCGGGAAATAATAGGATGATACAACAGGAAGAGAGGACGTTGATTGTGACGCGAAAATTTAGTCTTGCGTTTCTGGCTCTGCTGCTGATTGTGGCCACTTTTGCCACCGCCAGTGCCGAGCAGGTCGTGGTGGAGTACACTTTCGACCGTCCGGAAATCAATCCGGTGACTGTTGGGGGCGATGTTTATGATCAGGTGCTCATAGAAGGTGCGCCAAACTCCGGTAGTGCCGGAGAACCGCTGCTGCCGTCGATGGGGGCCCGTATTCTGTTGCCGTTCGGCACTGAAGTGGAAAGTATTGAGATTACCGCCAAGGAAGAAATCTCACTGGGAAGCGGGTACTATGTCGAACCGGTTGCTCCCTGGGTGAAGCTTTCCGATATCGGCGCGATGAAACCGCCCAGCCCGGACGCGGCGATCTACGGTTCCGATAACCCGTTTCCGGAAGAGAAGTACGAATACGTGGGTGTATACGGCTTCAGAGGCTACAAGATTCTTACGCTGAAACTTCAGCCCGTCCAGTACCGCCCGGTTTCCGGCGAGCTTTCGTACTATCCTGAACTGGAAGTTGTCGTAAACGTTACGCCGGGCCTTCGGTCAGCCGAACTTCTGCGCGGCATGTCGGTCGACGAGAAGGAGCTTATGACCCGAGTCGATAACCCGGGCGAGATGTCTTCCTATTCCGGTTCGGCCAGGGGTGGGGCTAAGGCCTACGACCTGCTTATCATTACGACGCCGTCGCTGGCCAGTTCTTTCCAGCCGCTCAAGGACTATCACGATACGACCGGTATCCTGACGGAAATTCGTACCACCAGCGATGTCGGCAGCAACGATCCGGATGATGTTCGTGACTATATTCGTGACGAATACCAAAATAACGGCATTGAGTTCGTCCTGATCGGCGGCGATGACGATCTTATTCCGGCCAAGGACCTTTATGTTAAAACCGACGACGGCTGGTGGCCGGAGATAGAAGAAGCCATGCCGGGCGATGTTTTCTTCGGTTGTCTCGACGGTACGTGGGACTATGACAATGACGGTCAGGCCGGTGAACCGACCGACGGCCCGGGCGGCGGCGACGTTGACCTGGTGGCCGAAGTGTATGTCGGGCGTGCATCGGTGGAAAACACCACCGAGGCCAGCCGGTTTGTCACCAAGACGATCTGGTATCTCACTTGCAATCAGACTTACCTGGAGAAAGTCCTTCTGGTAGGTGAATATCTTGGTTTCGGCGGCCCGGCTGATTACGCTGCCGACATGATGAATCAACTGATCGACAGTTGCAGCGATAACGGTGTTTCCACGCTCGGATTTCCTTCCAACGAACTGGCTATCGACAGTCTTTACGAGCGGAGCTGGTCCGGGAACGACTGGCCGGTGTCGGAGCTGACGTCGCGTATCAACAACGGCGTGCACATGCTCAACCATCTCGGCCATGGCAACCCGGATTATGCCATGAAGATGTACAATGCCGATGTGATGTCCGATCTGTCCAACACCGAGCTGTGTTTCGTTTATTCTCAGACCTGTCTGGCCGGTTATCTGGACAGTTCCAGTATGGACTGCTGGGCCGAGCACATGAATATCAAGAGCGATTACGGGGCTTTCGCGGCGGTGATGAACGCTCGCTATGGTTTCGGTGCCAGTAACTCCACCGATGGATACTCTCAGCGTTACGACCGCGAGTTCTGGGACGCCGTGTTCAACCCGAACGAGGGTAAGGTACAACTGGGACCGGCCAACCATGATTCCAAAGAAGACAACCTGTATCGTATCGACGACGACTGCATGCGTTGGGTATATTACGAGGCCAACCTTTTCGGTGATCCGTCGGTTGCTTTCCATGGCGTCGGCGCAATCGCGTTCAGCTATCCCGGCGGCGTACCTTCGGTTGTCAGTCCGGGTGTTCCGACCACGTTCGAGGTCGTGGTTGAAGGTGTCGGAGACGCGGAGCCGATGGCGGCCAGCGGACAGATACATTATTCGATTAACGGCGGGACGTACCAGACGGATTGGATGACGGAAACTTCCACCAATCATTACGAGGCCACGCTGCCGGCCGTTGATTGCGGCGACACGTTACGGTATTACGTAAGTGTCAAGAACGTTGAGGGCGGTATTTACAACGATCCCGACCCGACTTCACCCAACATGGCTATCGTGGCCACTTCCATAACCGTTGTTTTCGAAGATAATTTCGAGACCGACAAGGGTTGGACGGTTTCGGGAGATGCCGCGGACGGGCAATGGGATCGTGGGGTGCCGGCCAATGGCGACCGCGGTGATCCGCCTACTGATTTCGATGGTTCCGGCCAGTGTTATCTGACGGACAACGTGGCCGGTAACTCGGATATCGACGACGGCACGACTTATCTCACGTCTCCGACATTCGATCTTTCGGCGGGTGATGCCCAGATTCACTATGCCCGCTGGTACAGCAACGATTACGGCGACGATCCGAATAACGATATCTTCTACGTGTACATATCCAACGACAACGGTTCCAACTGGACCGTGGTGGAGACAGTCGGTCCGGCCGAACAGGCCTCGGGCGGCTGGTACGAGAACACCTTCTGGGTGGGTGATTTCGTTACGCCCACGGCGTCGATGAAGCTCCGTTTCGAGGCTTCTGATTTGAATTCCGGTTCGGTGGTCGAGGCGGCCGTCGATGACGTTACCGTGACCATTTACGAATGTGAACAGGCCGTTGATTCCGACGAAGATGGTTTCCTGGATTCGGTTGACAATTGTCCGTACACGTATAACCCGGGTCAGGAAGACGGCGACGAAGACGGAGTGGGCGACGTTTGTGATAACTGCCCCACCGAAAGCAACAGCGGTCAGGCCAACGGCGATGGTGACGATTATGGCGACGCTTGTGACAATTGCCCGCAGGTGACCAATCCCGATCAGGCCGATGTTGACGAAGACGGTTACGGCGATGTCTGCGACAACTGCGCGACGATGGCCAACTCCGATCAGGCCAATAGCGACGAAGACCAGTACGGGGATGTCTGTGACAACTGTCCGTCGTTGACCAACCCCGACCAGGCCGATGTCGACGAAGACGGTTACGGGGATGTTTGCGACAATTGCCCGTCGGTGGCCAACCCCGACCAGATCGACGCGGATGAGGACGGTTTCGGGGCGGCCTGCGATTGCAATGACGAGAACGGCGCTATCAATCCCAATACTGTCTGGTATCAGGATGCCGACGGTGATACGTACGGTAATTCCGAAGTAAATCTGACCCAGTGCGAACAGCCGACAGGCTACGTGCTCGACAGCACCGACTGCGACGATACCGACGGTGGTATCAATCCGACTACGGTCTGGTATCAGGATGCCGACGGTGACACGTACGGTAATTCCGGGGTAACTCTGACCCAGTGTGAGCAGCCGGATGGTTACGTGCTCGACAGCACCGACTGCAACGACACCAACGGCGCTATCAATCCCAATACGGTCTGGTATCAGGATGCCGACAGCGATACGTACGGTAATCCCGAAGTAAGCCTGACCCAGTGCGAGCAGCCGACGGGTTACGTGCTCGACAGCACCGACTGTGACGACACCAACGGTGGTATCAGTCCGGCTACGGTCTGGTATCGTGATTCCGACAGCGATACGTACGGGGATCCCGAAGAAAGCCTGGCCCAGTGCGAGCAGCCGGAAGGTTATGTCCTTGACAATTCCGACTGCGATGACACCGATGGCGATATTAATCCGACCACGGCCTGGTATCAGGATTTCGACGGCGATACGTACGGTAATCCCGAAGTTACTATGATCCAGTGCGAGCAGCCGGCGGGCTACGTGTTCGACAGCACCGACTGCGACGATGCCAACGGCGATATTAACCCGACCACGGTGTGGTACGAGGATGCCGACGCAGACAATTTCGGGAACCCGGCGGTCAGTATGACCCAGTGTGAGCAACCCGATGGTTACGTTCTGGATGGCACCGACAATTGTCCGACGGTAAACAACCCGGAGCAGGAAGATGTTGACGCCGACGGTGTCGGTGATGCCTGTGACGCCGTTTGCTGTATGGGCGAGATGAGGGGCAACGTTGACATCGACGCGGAAGATCTGGTGGATATGGGCGATCTTACGGTTCTCATCGATCACCTGTTCATCAGTCTGGAACCGCTGGTCTGTGAAGACGAGGCCAACGTCGACGGTGCGGGGATTGTTGACATGGGCGATCTGACAGTGTTGATCGACCATCTGTTTATCAGTCTCGATCCGCTCCCGCCCTGTCCGTAGTAGTGACCCTGTTAAGCCAGTTGAAGCGGCCATCTTCCCGGTGAAGGTGGCCGCTTTCTTGTGCCCCGGAACTGTTCCGGTCATATCTCTTTGTTGTTGTTCGGCCGGGGCGCCCCGTACGCTAATAAAGCGAAGAGGCTCGTCATCGTGGTTCGGAAGTGACTACTCCGGGGCGATTGTACGTGTCGTTGTCGCTTTATTCGTGTCGGCGGAGGGGGGCGGTTGACCGGGGCGGGAGAGTTGCTTGTAATCGTCGGGGGCAATCCAGCCGCGCAGGCGACCGTAGGTATATGACAGCAGCCAGCAGGTCGCATAGCCGACTATGAAGAACAGACCCGTTTGCCACGGGTTCAGTTTTCCTTTCAATCCAAGCATGGCCGGGATTGACTGAATCACCGCGAACTGCATTACGAAAACAAACAGCGATGTTCTCCCCAATACGGAGAAAATCCAGGTTGGCAAATCGTATCGGCCGCGACCGTCGATATGACGAATCAGAAAAGCGAAGACCCAAATCAACACGGCCAGGTAAATCGGAAGAAGGGTAGTGGTACGCGAAGGATAAATGGCATCTAAAAAGTCTGCACTCACCTGACCTTCGAACATCACCGCGAAGAGTTTGTAGCCGCCTGTCAATACAACCCCCAGCAGGGTCAGACCAATCGCGACCTGTTTCATGCGCCGGGCCAGGGTTTCGATTGATAACTTCTTCTGCTTCAGGCTGGCCAGCAGGCCACCCATCAGCGATCCCGAAAGAAACATGGCCATCCATGGTAACAGTGGTCGGTCGACCCGGATCGGGCTGGTGGAACCGGGCAATTGTCCGAACAGTGCTTCTTTGATTCCTGTCAGCCAGGCGGCGTCGGGATGAAAGAAAGCTACGGCAAAAGGCGTGACGGACAGAAACACGATTATTACCAGAGCCCGCGCCTGATGGGAAAATGACCGGATCAGAAACGGGGCCAGCAGAAGAGAGACAGCGATAGTATCGGTAATGAGAAAGTGATGGGCGGTGGTGTAAAAGAAACCGGCGGTATGATCCGTGAAGCCCCATTTGGCCAGTTCTATGGTCGGATGAGCCAGCAGCAAAAGAAACGCCGCTCTGCGGGCGAAGCGTCGGTATACTTTCCATTGATCCGGGCGGGTGAAGTAGAAATAGGCTATCATCACGCCGGATATGGACATAAAAGCTACCGAAGCAATCTTGACGAACCGGGACAACAGTTCATACGCGAAAGGAGGTACACTGCTCTGATTCAGAAAGGGGAGACAATGCGCAAAGACAACCAGACTCATGGCGACCCCGCGCATGGAGTCAACCGAAAGAATCCTGTTCCTTCCGGTATGATGAGCGTTTTGTTTCAATCGGTCTGTTCCTGTTGTTTCAAGCCCCGGTGTTTTTGTCTCGGTATAAGCCATTCCGCTACTTGGTGCAAGTGAAAAAGAAATCCCCCTCTATAAGAAGCATCGGAGGTTCGTAAGGCTGAGCTTAGTCCGGAATTCGGCTGACTGCCGGGGTGAACAAAGTTTACATTGCCAAAACGCGGAATTTGTTTAGATTGGTTATAAGTAATACGCTGGATACTACGGTAAGTACCTGCTCATAGATGTCCATTCCTTGTAGCCTTGGTGGTATATGAATAAGCTTCTTCTCGCGTTTTTGGTGCTTGCGGTTATTTTCCCATCTCTCAATGTGTTAGCCGACGATCAAGCTTCCGGTGAACTACTGCCTATCGGTTTGACCGACGAAGAAATGCTTCGTCTGGACGAGATCGGCAAGAACTTCCGGCCTACGGCTCCGCCCGCCGGGGCGACGATTCGCAACGCGGCCGAATGGGAACCTTCTCAAGGGGTGATTATTCGCTGGCCTCTGGGCATTTCATACGCGCTGGTGGCGGAGATGTCGGAAGATCTGGTGGTCACGACAATTGTCGCCAGTAGCTCGGAGGAAAACACCGCACGCAGTAACTATACCTCCAACGGCGTCAATATGGATAATGTCGATTTTCTGATTGCTTCGACCAACAGTATCTGGACGCGCGACTACGGCCCGTGGTTCATTTTCGAGGATGGTCAGTTGGCCATCGTCGATCATATTTACAATCGTCCCCGTCCCCTTGACGACGAGATTCCCTGGACCCTGGGCAGCGAGTGGGGCCTTGACGTTTATGGTATGAATCTGAATCACACCGGCGGCAACCACATGTCCGACGGGCTGGGGATGTCAATGTCTTCGGAACTTGTCTACAACGAGAACTCGGACAAAACCGAAGCCGAGGTTGATTCCATTATGATGGCCTACCTTGGTAACAATTATACGGTGCTGGGGTATGTCGAATCCGGCGGTATTCATCACATTGACTGTTGGGCCAAGTTTCTCAACCCGAGCACGATTCTGGTGAAAGACGTTCCTTCGGGAAGCTCCGTATATACCAAGCTGAATCAGCGCGCCGATTCACTGGCGCAGCAAATCTCGGCGTGGGGGCGGCCCTATACGGTTGTCAGGGTTTACTGTCCTTCCGGCACCGCCTATACCAACTCCATTATTCTTAACAACAAGGTTCTGGTACCGATGTTCGGCAGCAGTTACGACGATGACGCTATCGAAACATACCAGGAAGCCATGCCCGGATATGAAGTTCTCGGATTCACCGGGTCGTTTCTGGACGATGATGCTATCCATTGTCGAACTATGGGGGTACCGGATCGCGAGATGCTGTTCGTGCACCATGTTCCTCTTTACGGCGAGATTTCCGGTCCCGACAGTGATTACCTCGTGGGAGTGATCATTGACCCGTATTCCGACAGCGCTCTTATCGCCGACTCGCTGAAGGTGATTTACAACGTCGACGGCGGAGCATGGGACTACGTTATGCTGAATGCCACCGCTCAGCCGGATTCGTTTTACGCTTATATACCCGCTCAGCCGGCCGGCTCTCAAATTTCCTATTACATTCAGGCGGCCGACCTTTCCGGTCGGGTGGAAACGCACCCTTATATCGGTGCTCCCTGGGCGCATCAGTTTACCGTGAAAGGGCCCCAGGCACCATCGGCACCGGAGATCGTTGCTCCGGTCGATACCGGCGGCTTTCCGCTTTTCGATATGCTGCCGACTTTCGTCTGGACCGAATCGCTTGACCCCGATCCCGATGATACCGTGCACTACCGGTTGGAGATCTCCGAGGATTCACTCTTTACGTCGGTTCAGATTTTCGATTCACTGCTGACAACTTCGTATACGCTGGATGATTCGCTCCGATTCGCCGACCGGTATTACTGGCGGGTTACGGCTTTTGATCATACCGGTTTGTCGGCCGGTTCATCGGAAGCTGATTTCTGGACCTGGACGCTGGGTGATGTGGACAACAATCATTTCACCGATATGGGCGATCTGACCATCATGATTGACCACCTCTTCATCAGTCTTGATCCCATCGAGCCGCCCATGGTGGCGGACGTGACAGGTGATTGCTTCTGCGACATGGGCGATTTGACCGTGTTGATCGATCACCTGTTCATTACGCTGGGTGATTTGGAAGTAGGTTGCGAATAGTCGTTTTCTCGCATGACAAAAACAAAGCGAGCACGGGCTTTTGACCCATGCTCGCTTTTATTTTTTTTCGGTTATTCGACGCGGTTATCAGTCCTTAAAACCGAATTTGATAGCGTCCTTGTTGCAGGTTCCGATACACTCCCCGCATGAAGTGCAATCCGGGGCGACGATGGTCTTTTCGTCAATCAGTTTGGCAATAGTCGGACAGGGGCTGGCCGCAACACAGGCCATGCACTTGTTGCACTTCTTATGGTCTATCCGAATTTTCCCCGGGGCGATCCGTTCCAGAAGCCATGACACGGCCCCGATGGGGCAAATCAGGTAGCAGAACGGCCGATAGAGCATCAGGCTGCCGATTACCAGCAGAATCCCCATGATTATGAATATGGTGTCGATATGCCAGTGAATCAATTCGAAGAAGTTTATCGGGTCGTACAGATTATAGGCCGAGAAAATAACCCACATCCGGTTCGTGGTGTCGGCCCCGGTTTGCTCGCCGAGCATGCCGATCTGATCCTTGACCATGAAGAACGTGAGAACAAACAGAAGCAGCAGGAACATCCTGACGGAGTTGAAAGCAGTGAAGTTGAACTGCTTGAAACGGGGGGAGAAGGGAATCTTGTTAATCAAATCCTGCAACGCTCCCAGCGGGCAGACCCAGCCACAGAAAAGCTTACGCCCGATCAGGCTGGGCAGAAACATGGCAATGAACATCGCCAGAAAGCCCGGCAGCCAATGCCCCAGGGTAAATCTGAACATGAATAGCTTGGTTAAACCGCACATGGGGCTCGGGTGCAGAGCAAATACCAGAGAACTGCCGAACAGCACGAAAGAGATGAGCATCATGATGATTCGAACCCAGCGGTTGACCCAGCGTCGATACAACAAGATTACCGCTACGATCATCACGATCAAGAAGGCGATGTACTTGCTGTCGGTCAAAAAGTCCCACACACCCGGAGAGGCCTGTTGTTGGGCTTTTCCCCGGACGGCCGGGGCCGTTTGGGGTTGCTCGTGAGCGTCGGTTTGACCTTCTTTGGCGTTGTGAATGTCTGCCGCGGTTATGTTTTCGGCGGTGGTCGTTTCTGATGCGGTCCCGGTCGCCGGTGGCTGGGCGATGACGGGCAAAGCCCAGAGCAAGCAGGCCAAAACAATACCGACTGCAGTTCTGTTGAGATATCTCGTGTTTTTCATTGGCCCATTATATAGTGGTTAATACAAACTTGTCAATTGTTAATGGTTACGGTCCGCAGGGTTGATACCGGCAAGCGGGGCCTCGGCGATAGCGCTTGTATCCGTAGGGTGGTCAGACTCGAATTTTACGGACGACTCGATACTTGTAACCTTCTCTCGAGTTTAACTCAAGGTAGTTGTGAATACAAATATCCCAGTCGATGAAGCTCATCACGTTGGGAACTTCGCGGGCTATAACACAAGCTTTGCGCAGGCTGGAAATTTCATCTTTGATATCCAGACCGTTCAGGTATTCCGGCTTTCCGGTCTGCGAGTGTATGGAAGCGACAATGTATCGATCAAGAAAACGACCTTCGTTGTATCTTCTTTCGGTTCGCAGGAGTCTCAGGGCTCTTTGGACCGAGTGCAGAACAGACAAGCGGTAATCGAGAGTTACGCGGAAAGAGACTAAATACTTCCCGTCTTTCAGCAGCCGAACCTTCTCGTCACGGGTATGTCCGAAGAGGTCCCGGGTTGCTTTCAGGGCATGTTCCGCGCTATCGGCTTTCAGATAGGCCCGGCCCCTGTTTTTTATGAACTCCAAGACCGCGTCGCTGTAGTTAAGCTGATATAACATGTCCTTTTCGTATATCGGCAGGGCGACGGGTAGAATTGAGAAGTAAGGGCGGCGGCTATGGTTTACCCTGGAAATACCAGTGCCAGGATTCCCAACTGCCGTCGTTTGCTTTATCTTCCGGAAGGGATTCCGTAAAACCGAAGCGGGAGGCGTTTTCCCGGAGCCATCGATACGTGTCGGTATGGGCGAACCGGGCTTCGCTGGGGCAGAGGTCAACGGCTCTTCCGGTATGATGCTCGGAATATCCGGGCGGGGCCACGGAGCGAAGGATTTTTTCTATGGTCTCGCCGCGTTGCAGGCGCCGGCGATAAATCCTTTCCTGATAGCCCGGCGAGCGAAAACCCGAATCGACAATCAGCATTATGCTGTCCCGGCGGGCGGCCTGGGCCATGGCGACAAAGGCCTCTCTTGTTTCAGGCAGAACATAAATACGGTAATCTTCGAAAGTGTATTCCTGGGGAAGGCGCACCAGGTCCTTCGGCTGAGCGATTTGGCTGCTGTCCAAGGCCCGATTGCACCATTGTTCCGAGACGGCATATTCCACCGAATCGATAATGAAGACCTCGTTGCAGGCGTGAGTTGATGACGGCAGAATGCAGACGGCGACCGTCAGACATACCGCGATAAGACGGCCAACAGAACATTTAGTCATATTGTCAGCCGAAATATCGCATTTTGCCGCTCGTGTTGGTGAGGACTTTGACGTCCCGGTCAAGCTCTGCCGCTACGACCTCGCCGAAGAAGACGGTATGGTTGCCGGTGACCACCTCGTTGACGATTTTACAGTCCAGAAACCCTACCGAGCCGCCGATCAGCGGGCATTCGGTAACCGGGGCCGGTGTTGTCACGACGGACTTGAGTTTCTCATGTCCGGCTTCGGCCGGACCGAAATAGGCCTTAGCCACGGCTTCCTGACCATCCGGCAGAATGTTTACGGCAAAGGCGCCGCCTTCTCTCATCAGGCGGACCGACTGGTGATCGTTTCTGACCGCTACCGCCACCATAGGCGGTTCGCTGGCTACCTGAGTTAGCCAACTGGCCGTAAAGGCGTTGCCCTCATCGCCCCGACCCATCGTCACGACATAGATACCGTACTCAAGCTTGGCCAGAACTTTCTGGGTTTCCTTTTCTCGTGGCATGTTTTTTTGCCTTTCTGATAAAGCCCTCCGGAGCCCACAGCATAACAAACATTGGCTGTCCGTACAATCAAAATTGCCCTGCTCATCCCCCGGCGCGGAAAGCGGTCTGGGGCCGTTTTGGATTGACGTAACGCGTTGTTGTTGTGTGGCTTACGAGCCAAAATCCGCATCTTTTTTTGTTGCTTTGGAGTATTTGTTTGGCTACATTTTGAGGGCAAAGATGTTGCTTCGTAATGATTTATAGAAGGGAAGGGTCTTTATGTCCCTTGAGCGACAGAGAATTGAACCCATTCTCCTTGAAGAGGAGATGAAGTCTTCATATCTCGACTATTCCATGTCGGTTATCACCAACCGGGCACTGCCGGACATTCGCGATGGTCTGAAGCCGTCGAATCGACGCATTCTGGTGGCCATGAACGATCTGAATCTGGCCCCGGGACGGCCTTTTCGTAAGTGCGCCAAGATTTCCGGTGATACCTCGGGCAACTACCATCCCCACGGCGAACAGGTTGTATATCCCACTCTGGTCCGTATGGCCCAGGATTTCAATATGCGTTATCCCCTGGTTGACGGGCAGGGCAATTTCGGGTCGATTGACGGTGATTTTGCGGCTGCGATGCGTTATACCGAGGCTCGTTTGACACCGATTGCCATGGAAATGCTGGCCGATCTCGACAAAGAGACGGTTGATTTCATGGATAATTATGACGCCACGCGCCGGGAACCGCAAGTGCTGCCGGGGAAGTTCCCCAACCTGGTTTGCAATGGTACTTCGGGTATCGCGGTCGGTATGGCCACCAATATACCCCCTCACAATCTTCGTGAAGTGGCTGAGGCGATAGTGAGGGTAATCGACGATCCGGAATGTACCAATGACGACCTGATGGAGCTGGTGCCCGGTCCGGATTTTCCAACCGGAGGTATAATCAACGGGCGCGAGGGCATCCGTCAGGCGTACCGCACCGGCAAGGGGCACATACCCGTGCGTGCCAAGGCGGTGGCCGAACACATGCGCAACGGCAAAGAAGCTATCATCATTACCGAGATTCCTTTTCAGGTCAACAAGGCGAACCTTCTGGAGAAGATTGCCGATTTGGTCAGAGACAAGAAAATCGACGGTATCGCCGATCTTCGTGACGAGTCCGACCGTGACGGTATGCGTATAGTCGTCGAACTAAAGCGCGACACTCAGCTTGAGATCGTGCTCAATCAGTTGTACGCCCACACCACCATGCAGACCACGTTCTCGGTTAACCTGCTGGGGCTTGATCATGGTGTCCCTAAGACACTTTCGCTCAGGCAGTTGCTTGATTCCTTCGTCGAGCATCGCCATGAGGTCGTGGTCCGGCGGACCAAGTATGACCTTCGCAAAGCCGAGGAGCGGGCGCACATTCTGGAGGGCTACAGGATAGCTCTCGACAATATCGACGCCGTTATCGCGTTAATTAAAAAATCCAAGGATACGCCCACCGCCCATCAGGGCCTGATGAAGAAATTCAAGCTCTCCGAGATTCAGGCTACGGCCATTCTGGAGATGCGCCTGCAGCGTCTGACGGGTCTGGAACGGAAGAAGATCGAGGAAGAATATCTCGAACTGATCAAGAAGATCGCCGAGTACAAAGCAATTCTCGATTCCCGGGCGTTGCGCATGAAGATCATCAAGGACGAGACGATGGAACTCGCCCGCAAGTACGGCGATGACCGCCGGACGGAGATTCAGGACGCCGCCGAGGAATTGACGGTCGAAGATTTGATTGCCGAGGAAGATATGGTCATTACCATTTCGCACCTGGGTTATGTCAAACGGTTGTCGGTGTCGGCTTATCGTCGTCAGCAACGCGGCGGACGCGGCGTGCGCGGAATCGAAACCAAGCAGGAAGATTTCGCCGAACACATCTTCATTGCCTCGACCCACGATCACATCCTGTTCTTCTCCAGTTTGGGACGGTGTTACTGGGTCAAAGTCCACGAGATACCGTCGGGCGGCAAACTGGCCAAGGGTAAACCGATCGTCAATATGTGCCAGATGTCCAGGGAGGAAACGGTCAGGGGATTCTGCCGCGTCAGGGAATTCACACCCGACAAATACGTGGTTATGGCCACGCGCATGGGGATAGTCAAGAAGACCAGCCTCGACGCGTTCTCGAATCCGCGCAAGGCCGGGGTCAACGCGATGAGTATCGCCGAGGGCAACGGTGATGAACTGATCGATGCCGCTATTACCGACGGCAGCTACGAAATAGTTCTGGCTACCCGCAAGGGCATGGCTATCCGGTTCCCCGAGGACAAAATCCGGGCTATGGGAAGGACCGCCTACGGTGTCAAGGGCATCAGTCTGGCCGAGGGAGATTACGTGATCGGCATGGTGGCCGTGCGGCACGACAGTTCGCTTCTGGTGGTTACCGAAAACGGTTACGGCAAACGGACCCTGATCGGTGATTACCGCGTGACCAACCGCGGCGGCAAGGGCGTGATCAACATCAAGGCCTCCGAGCGCAACGGCGAGGTGGTGGATATCAAGGAAGTCATGGACACCGACGAGTTGATTCTCATTACCCGGCACGGCATTGCCAATCGTCAGGCGGTCAAGGCGATCAAAGCAATCGGCCGCAACACGCAGGGGGTAAAGCTGATCAATCTCGACAAGGGTGATCTGGTCACCGATGTCGCCCGCGTGGTGAAGGAAGAATAAGCGATAGTCCGGTAATCAATGTGAAAGCGGACACGGGTGTGACTCGTGTCCGCTTTCTTGTATGGAGGTTAGCGGAAGTTTCTAAAATCGCAGGCGCAGGCCGATCATGGGAAGAATGCCGGCGTCGTATATCAAGCCCGAGGCCGAGTTGATGATCGGGTTGGCCCGGTTGGTCACGTTGGATATCGACATGAACAGATTCAGGTTCCCCACGGCATAGTTGGCGCTGAGATTAAGATAAGCGTTGGTGGGGAAGCGCTGCGAGTTCTCTTGCTGCAGAACAGAGTAGTAGTATTCCTCGGTGTACAGGTTGCTTTCGTCGGCGCTGTAGTTTGTCCTTATCGGTGAGTAGGGATAACCGGAGCGTACCTGGAGTTCGGCCCCAAGTGTCAGCCGCGAAGATGCCCGGTAGTCGACCTGAGCCTGAAGGCGGTGTGGGGAGTCCAGATCGTAGGCCAAGGCCACGCCGTGGTCGACTTTGTACGCGTGGGTGTAGGCGTAGGAAGCGGAGATGCTCAGGCGACGCGACAGGAAACCGTCTTTTTCGAAACTTACCGAACCGCCGTAGAAACGTGCTTTGCCTGTCGAGCGCATGGTGATAAAACCGTCGGTCGGTCCGTCGGCTTCGGCGGCCAGTTCAAAATCGGGCGTGGTGAGTGGAAGGCTGGTGATATGTTTGCGGAACACTTCCGCGTTGAAAGCCCCGCATGATACCGAAAGCGCCCACAGGTTGGTCCTGACCGGTTTGAGTTCGTTTATCCCGGCGCGTACCAGAATCTGGTATGATTCGAGGATGTTATCCAGCGGACTCTGGGTGAAAATTCCGTGGAAAAGCGACAGGCGGCTGTTTTCGCCGGTTCGGGCGGTTACCCGATGACGGTAGACCAGCGACGTTGGTTCGGTGAGACGGGAGTAATGATCCACGCGGAGGCCGTTCTCGAAAGTCAGCCATGCGATTTGGTGGCTCAGTGAAATGTATCCGGCGCCGTTCCAGCCGTCGATATTGCCGCTGATCGAATCATAGATTTCGTTTAGCGCCTGCTGGTATATGAACGGGTTGTCGGTGTTGGCGAAAGGCGGCAGGAAATTCCAGTTACGTTGTGTCATCTTGAACTCGCGCCGGCGGTCCTGCTCCACCTGCACGCCCCAGCTTAGTTGAGACTCTTCACCGTTGACCGTCATGTCCAGGTTGGCGAACAGGGTGCGTGCTTTCTCGCTCATATTCAGGTAAAGACGGCCGGGATGGTCACCCTCGTCGGGTTCCGCGCGGTAGACCCGCTCTTCGTTTCTGAGGGCGAATCTCGCCCGGGTCAGCAAACGGCCGTTCAGATATTCCAGTCGGGCGGCCATGTATTGCTGCCATGATTTCTGATGCGTATTGAAACCGGAAGTGTTTCCCGTGGCCGAAGCGGTGTTGTAAGAAAGGAAATCACGCACGTCGTATTGGTCTAACATCAACCGGAGATTCGGGGAAAGCCTCACCCCGGCGGAAGCGAACACGTCCTGGAAATTGGTAGGCGGCAGGGTCTGACGATCCGATGACACATTGAGTGTTTTGACCAGATGGTCGAGCACGGACTTGCGCAACGAGCCCAGTACGAAAAAGCGTTCGCTGCCCACCGAGAACGACCCGGTGGCGTCGATGGTGGACAGGAAACCGTCGGCGTTCGAGTGTTTCGTGAAGCCGGTCAGGGTGTGGAACTCGATTACCGATGGCAGGCGCTGGTCGGCGCTTGTGCCCGACGGGAAGAACCTGACCTGCTTGATTACCGGCGCCGGGATAAAAGAGAACAACCCGTAGTGGGCCGGATCGGTACCGATAGGCAGGCCGTTGAGAAAATATACCGGGTTGGTTCCGTGTACTCGTACCTGTGAAGAATGATTCGAACCACCCCGGGAAATCTGGGGTTGTTTCAGGGCCGCGGTCGGATTGGTGGGAACCATCGACCGATTCGCCTGCCTGATAACATCGTCGCTTGTTATCACCCGTTCGGAAGGCTCGACCTCGTTTTTGGGGTGGACCTTGATTCCGGTTACGACGGGGATCATACTTTCGAGTTCGATCTGTAAAACGTCGTCGGTGTCTTCCGGTGTCAGGGCCAGACGTTGCTCATGATAGCCGACCGAAGATACGCGCAGAAAGAGGGAATCGAAGTTCTGACGATTGATCCTGAGATCGAATTTTCCGTCCGAATCGGTCGCTATTCCTGAGACCATTTTCCCGTTGCCGAGGATGATAACCGTAGCTCCGGGAACAGGCTGGTGTTTGCTGTCGATTACCCGGCCGCGGAGTCGAGTTGCGGAAAAGGCCGGGGTCGTGGCCAGCAGGACGATCAGCAGAATAAAAATCTGCCGCAACATGCCCGGAGTTGCTTGCGTTCTGTGGTTATCCATACCGGCGCGGGTTTTGGACAAATAACGTGCCCAGATACGGTTTCTGACGCCAAAGAGCTATCTTGTTGTTATTCAAGCGATAATCGAGACGCGCCCAAGTCTCCTGCGGTTGACTTGCGCAATTTGGTATGCAGACATTGTAACAGTCGATCTGTCGCCGGGGGATCGGGTGGAAAGCTCGGTGTTTGCCAGGGAGTGGGGAGAAACCTATATTCGGTATCAACGTAGGCTGGGTTAAGGAAAACAGCGGATGCCATACCTCGGGGAAATCGCCGGACTCGCGACCGCTATCTGCTGGTCGTTCACCTCTATATTCTTTTCCGAAGCGGGCAGGCGTATCGGTTCGTTTCGAGTCAATGCGATTCGGCTGTTTTTTGCGGTGATTATTTATTCGCTTATTTTGTTGAGCACAACCGGCCGTTTTCTCCCGGAGAATATCAATACCAATCAAATCCTGTGGCTAAGTCTGTCCGGCTTGATCGGGCTGGTGCTCGGTGACGGATTCGGTCTTAAGGCGCTGGTGATGATCGGTCCTCGTTTGACTACCTTGCTGTGGTCTACGGCGCCGATCATGGCGACTATTATTGCCTGGGTCTTTCTTGGTGAACAACTTCACCTTGTACATCTGGTCGGGATAGCGGTTACGCTCGGCGGTGTCTCGTGGGTTGTGGCGGAGCGTCGTTATCGTGATGGCAACCATTTCAATCTTGAGTCGGGGCATCCTGATTCGGGGACACTGTGGCGGGGAGTGATGCTCGGTTTACTGGCCGCTACGGGGCAGGCCACGGGACTGGTGTTGTCCAAATACGCCATGCTGGATTGTGGCGGCACGCTTGACCCTTTGCCGGCTTCGTTCGTGAGAATGCTTGCCTCCATGGTTATTATCTGGCTCTTCGCCGGTATTCGCGGCCGGTTGCGGCATACGCTGCGTGGTTTCTGTGACGGTCGGGCGGTGTTGTTCGCGGCGGGCGGAGCGATCTTCGGGCCGTTTCTGGGAGTCTGGACTTCGTTGATAGCGGTTAAACATATCGCAGCCGGTATCGCCGCCACGCTCAACGCTACCACCCCGGTCTGGATTATTCCCAATGTTATGATATATTATAAAGAGAAAGTGTCGACGCGGGCTGTGCTGGGAGCGGTGATTGCCGTTCTGGGCATTGCTCTTTTATTTTTGAATGATGAATTATTTAGACTGTTCTAAACTGCCGACGATACTCAGGCGATATTTTGCCGCTTCATCGGCGGATCGTATGGCCGGCCGAAAAATCCGCTACGATACCGGATACTATGATATTATCCGCTTTTTCGGTGAGGCGGCTCTGGATCCGTCTGCCGTGGCCGTGCGATATGAAAGCCATCATTTTGAACTGAAAGATGCACGGTTGGTCGAGTTTGCATCCGAAATCGAACAGCGGATGAGGCGTGAAGGTCGCCTTAAAGATGGTCCCGCGGTTATGAAACTCAGCGCCTCGAATCTGAGAGCGTTGTCACCGAGTATAACCGTCCGGCCCGTTGCGTACGGACTTCAGGCGGCGACCTGTTTTGCTCTGGATTTTCCCCACCCGTTGTTTGAAGCCCACGGCGGGACGCTTCGGGATTACTATCTGGCCGGGCGGAAAACCGGGAATCCGCTGGCCGTATGTCTCGGGGTGTGTGGTTATCTGCTTCTTGATAACGGCCGGGAACAGTGTTTGCTGCAGGTGGAACGGGCGGGTAATCTGGCGTCTCTGGAAAATACTTACGGTCCGTCGGTGGCGGGGGTGGTTGACTATGTCGAAGGATATTCGAATTTACGGGAGTTGACAGTGAAATCGCTGGCCGTGGAAATCGGCGAGGAACTGAATCTGAAATCAGGGGAGTACGAAATTGTTCCGCTGGCCTGGGCAACCGAGATATTCCGGGGCGAGCGCCCTCAGGTGTTCTGCTTGGTCCGTAGTTCCCTGTCCCGGGATGAGGTCGCCGAGCGACTCGAGGCCGTAGCTCCGTCGGAGCAGGAATATCACAGTTACGAATTTCTTGATCTTGACAACGGGTCTCTGGTTGTCGACAGCGTGTTGGATAAGCTCAATTTCGAGGCGAAAGCCAATTACCTGTTGCTTGAGGAATACCTGGGCGGTCCTGGAGATTCGATCTGACGAAACAGGCCGGATTGCAAAAGCCGCCTCCGGGGGAGACGGCTCATGACTGTATTTTCATGCCGAAAGGGATTACTGTTCGACCTCGTCGACATCGGTCGTCGGCTGGGTCAGAGACTCGGTTACGTCGGTGATCTCCTCGGGTTTCTTTCCTTTTAGCTTACCTTTGTATTTCTTCAGTTGGGCCACCACCTTGTCGACGGCTGTGCTCATGGCGGTGTATATGTCGTCCGTTTCGCCGCTTCCGGAGATAGTATGGTTGTAGACTTTGACATGGAGTTCGGCCATGCGGCGATGACGTTCGGCGTCGAGAATAAACTCCGCCGAGATGATCCTGTCAAAGAAGCGAGTCAGGCCTTCCATCTCGTCTTCGGCTTTCTGCTTCATTTCGGGAGTGATGTCGAAGTGACGAGCGGTTACCATTTTCTGCATAGTCGGGTCTCTCCTTTCCATGACCTTTCAATACACGGGGTTATCGTCGAAAAAATGTTCGGTCACGATAAATCGTCGGGTTTTGGATTTTGAGCGCATAACCAAAGAGTGGGTTGTCGCTCCGTTCTGCCGATAGCATACGCCGTTCAGAACGTCGCCGTCGGTAACGCCGGTGGCTGCGAACATAACGTTGTCGCCGCGCACCAGATCGGTAGTGTTATAAATTCGTTTGAGATCGCCGAGTCCTTTTTCGCGCAACAGGTTGGCTTCGGCGTTGTCTTTGGGGGTCAGCCGGGCCTGCATTTCACCGCCGATGGCGCGAAGGGCCGCCGCGGCCAGTATTCCGGCAACCGAACCGCCGGTGCCGACCAATACGTCAAGGCCGGTTCCGGGGGTAGCGGTGGCGATGGCTGCCGCTACGTCGCCGTCGGGGATCAGATGTATCCGGGCGCCGGTTTGGCGGACTGTTTCTATCAGTTGAGTGTGACGTTCACGATCAAGCAGGACGACCGTCAGGTCGCCGATAGCGTACCCCTTGATTTCGGCAACCCGATGAAGGTTTTCTTCCACCGACAGATTCAGGTCAATCACTCCGGCGGCTTCGGGTCCCACCGCCAGTTTTTCCATGTAGGCCGAAGGGGGGACGAAGATATCGGCACGCGGGGCCATGGCGACTACGGACATGGCGTTGGATCGTCCGAACGCGACCGACTTGGTGCATTCCAGGGCGTCCACGGCCAGGTCCAGATTATTCTGCCCGCCGTCGCCGACTTCTTCACCGGTGAACAACAGGTCGGCCTGTTGGCGATTGCCCTTGCCCAGGACAATCCTTCCGGAAAAAGGGATACCGTTTAGTGTATGGTGCATGGCCCTGGCAGCCGCTCGGTCGGCCGCCACGGCGTCTCCTTTTCCCATCCAGCGGGCCGCCGCAAGAGCGGCCGCCTCGGTTACTCGTACGATTTCAAGGGCTAAATTGCGATCCACAGCCTTTTTTCCTATGACCTTCCGGTCGCAAGCTGTCGAACGTCGGGAGTCGTTTCAAAGGCCGCCGGTGTGTTTACGGCCTTGCCCGGGGGTCAGTTAACCCGCTTCCTGAAACGGGCCGACTTTATTTTTAGTTCCTCACGGTATTTGGTTACCGTGCGGCGCGCCAGCTTGATTCCTTCCGCATTCAACTTCCTGTAGATTTCCTGGTCGGAGAACGGTTTGGTTGGATCCTCCGACTTGACTATCTCCGAAATTCGCTGTTTTACCGAGCGCTTTGACATATCGCCGCCGTCGGCTCGCGATATGCCCGTGTTAAAGAAGTATTTTATCTCGTAGACCCCCATCGGTGTCTGTACGTACTTGCCATTGGCCACCCGACTTATGGTCGCCACGTTCATGCCCACTTTCTGTGCTATGTCGTCCATGATGAGCGGTTTGAGGAAAGCCTGACCTTTTTCGAAAAACTCCTTCTGTTCCTCGACAATGGCGTTCATCACCCGGATCATGGTGGTGCGTCGCTGATTCAGGGCGTTCAGGAGCCAGCGGGCCTGTTCCAGTTTGGAACGTACGTACTCCTTGGTGTCGTTGGGGGTCGAACTGCCCCGGCGGATCAGTTGTTTGTAACTTGTATTGATGCGAAGCCGGGGGACGTTCCTGTCGTTAAGGAAGACCTCGTATTCTTCACCTATTTTGTCTACTATAAGATCGGGGGCTACCGGCATGGCGGCCGAATCGAAGCGGCCATGGGCCGGCGTGGGCGACAGCCCCTTGATTACTTCCATTGCTTTTTGCGCTTTTTCCGACGGTACCCCCATCATCTTGGCGATCTGGAGGGTGGATTTTTTCTCCAGGTCATGAATGTGCTCGTCGACCACCCGGTAGGCCAGGGTATCTTCCAGGTTCTTTTCGCGCAACTGGATCAGCAGCGATTCGCGCAGATCGCGAGCCCCTACCCCGGGCGGATCAAAGCGCTGAATCATCGTCAGGACCGGCTGGATTTTGTCCTGTTCGATATCCAGCTCGTCGGCCATTTCCGCGACGCTGATAGTCAGATAGCCGTGTGTATCGATATTGCCGATTATGTATTCGCCGATCAGATGTTGTTCGTCCGAGAGTTTCAGATACGAGAGTTGCTCGGTCAGGTAGTCGTAGAGGCTCCTGGTTTGCGCGGCCGTACCCTCGAAATGGCTTTCTTCTCTGTCGCGTGGTTCCCGGACTTTGTAACCTTCCTCATCCTCAAACAGATACTCGTCCCAGTCGACTTTGTCGTCCTCGGTTTCCTCCCGGGTTTCTTCCTGTTCGGTTTCGTCGGCGGTCTCTTCCACTTCTTCCAATAACGGATTGATGGCGAGCTCGTGGCGAAGCATCTGCTCTAATTTGAGAACCGGCGCCTGAACCATTTTCAGGGACTGGATTAGCTGTGGCGCCAGAGTCTGTTTGAGTTTGAGTTGAAGACCGAGTTTCATGATGCAACCTGTTTCCCGTCAGCTTCTTCCGGTCAAGGAAATCGGGGTTCTCCTTTCTACCTACCGTTATCGGAAGCGCAAATCGGCGTTTAACCGACACCCCCAAGTAAGTTCATATATTCAACAGAGGGTCTTTTTTCTGCATCAATCCAGCCGGAATTTTTCGCCCAGGTATATTTTTCTGGCCTCCGGATCGTTGGCCAAAAACCCCGAAGTGCCTGATTTGAGAATCCGGCCATCACACATAATATACGCGCGGTGGCAGATCGAGAGTGTTTCGCGCACGTTATGATCGGTGATTAAAACACCCAACCCTCGTTCCACCAGCCGTTCGATAATTTTTTGAATGTCCTCTACCGCAATGGGATCGATCCCCGCGAACGGTTCGTCCAGCAGGATGAACTTCGGTTCGTTCACCAGGGCTCGCGTTATCTCGACCCGTCGTCGTTCCCCTCCGGAGAGTGTATACGCCTTGCTTTTGCGCAGGTGTTCAATGTCAAGTTCACGCAGGAGTTCATCGAGGCGTTCCTTGCGCTGCTTGCGGCTCATTCTGCGGAACTGCAGGATGGCCATGATGTTATCCTCGACACTCAGTTTTCGAAACACCGATGCTTCCTGAGCCAGATAGCCTATACCCAGACTGGCCCGGCGAAACATCGGCCAGGTCGTGATGTTCTTGTCGCCGAGGAACACCCGGCCTTTGTCCGGACGGATGAAGCCGATGATCATATAAAAGGTCGTTGTTTTACCGGCCCCGTTAGGCCCCAGCAAGCCAACGACTTCGCCGGGATGGACCTCAATCGAGACATCATCGACAACAGCCCGTTTGCGATAGTATTTGAATAACCCTTTTGATTGTAATACAGTCATGCCTATTAAATATACACGCACCGGCAAGACGTTTTCCACTAATTTTTTCCGCTTCTCCGCACGAGTTTTGCTGCCATGCGTAACTGACTGGTAAATGATGACTTCAGGCCGGACCTGTGGCCAAAATGGTTGCCACCACCCGCTGGTTTTAGTATTTATAAATTGATCTGATAACCCCGGAATCAGGATTTGTTGATGGACGCAGTTATTTTGGCCGGCGGTAAAGGGAGCCGGCTTTTGCCGCACACGCTTGAAATTCCCAAGCCGCTTGTCCCGGTTGGGGACAGGCCCATTATTGAAATTCTGCTCAAGCAGTTGCGCAAAGCCGGAGTGGTGCGGGTACATATCGCGGTGAACCATCTGGCTCACCTGATCCGATCAGTGGTCGGCGATGGTTCCCGCTTCGGATTGGAAATAATCTATTCGGTGGAAAACGAGCCTTTGTCGACAGTCGGTCCGCTCAAGCTTATCGATGATCTTCCCGAGCGGTTCATTGTGGCCAATGGTGATATTCTCAGCGATCTCGACGTTGCGAAGTTGTTCGACTATCACTGCCGTCATCGAGCCGCTCTTACGGTGGCCAGTTACCGACGCTCGGAGCAGATCGACTATGGCGCTCTTGAAACGGCCCCGGATAATTCCGTGACCGGTTTTGCCGAAAAGCCGTTTTATGAGTTTACCGTTTCGATGGGTATTTATGTTTTCAGTCGTGATGTTCTCAGGTTCGTGCCTGATAATACCCCGTTCGGGTTCGACGAACTGATGTACAAACTGCTGGCCGAGCGGCAGAAAGTCATGAGTTACCCTTACGACGGTTACTGGCTTGATATCGGACGACCGGCCGATTACGTTCAGGCGCAGAAAGATATCGAGAAGATCGCGGGTCTGCTTGATTGAGTTGCCCGGTCGGTTCTTCGGGGAGTCCCGATTTCTTCATTTTTTTGTGATGCTATGATTATCCCGATCCGGCGGCTGTTTCAGGAGCGTTTCTTTCGCTTCTGTGATTTGGCCTTGGGGGGATGAGCCTGGTCGCAACACGGGCAATTTCTGTTCGGGGAACTGTTTTTACAGCGGAAGCCGAATCCTTCCAGCCATTCAATGCGGGAGTATGGACACGCGTCGACGTATTCAACGAATTTTATCATGCGTTCGACAACGCTCTTTGGTACCGCATGTTCCAGTTTGCAGGCGAGTTCGTCGGCCTCAGCTTCGTCGATGAAAAGCACTTTAGTCAGGAAATCCCGGAACGCCCGGTGTCGATAAACAACACTGTTGGCGTATCGTTTTCCGCTGGGCGTCAGGCTGACCAAGCCGTAAGGCTCGTAGTTGACAAGTTGCTTTTTCGACAGCGTGTGCAGGGCCTTTGTAACGGAAGAATACGTGACCTTCAGCCTTTTTGATATCTCTTTCGGACGGGCCGCACCTTTTTCCGTCACGATGTGCAGAATGGCTTCGAGATAATCTTCCTGACTGGCGCTGAGATCAACCATCGGCAGTATACCGCCTTTGTTAGAGTATAATTTTCTTAACTTATATCCGGTGGTAACTCGTGTCAAGCATCACGGCACGGGGGAATGGCCGGGTATGAAGTTGGAGAAGATTGTCAGGCAAGCGTGCGACAAATCGGACGGGACGGCCGACCCCGAAAAAACAGGGCCGACCGTCTCGCCGGTTGTCCGACCGAAGGGACAAGCAAAGGAGGGTGTGAAGATAAGCTACGGACAGGACGGAAGCGGATTGAGACTGATAAACAGATGATCAATCAGCACCGTCAGATCGCCCATATCGACACAAGCCGGGTCACTTTCCGGATCGGGCTGGCCGGACAGATCGACATCGCCCTCAGCCACACAACACAGCGGATCGAGGCTGATGAACAGGTGGTCGATCAGAATGGTCAAATCACCCATATCCGGGACGCCGGGGACACAGTCGAGATTGCCAACCGACGTTCCCTGGCAGCAACCAGACACATGGATAGAGACGTATTCGCTATCGGCCATTTGGCCGTCATCGGCATAAAAAAGGACAACGTAGTCGCCGGTCTGCTCGTTGGACGGTCGCCAGGCAAATGTTCCCGTGCCGTCGGTATGATCGGTGAAAGTTGCACCCGCGGGTAAATCGCCGCAGTACAGATTCGGTGTGGTGAGATCCGGGTCACTGCCGGAAATCGTCAGTTCAAGGTTGTCACCGGCCCGGACTTCCTGAGCGCCGATAGGATCCAGAACGGGACAATGGTTCGTGGCGGACAGACCGTAAACCTCAAGATACGGGGGATAGGTCCCCTCCTTGGAATAAAACTTACTCCACTTTTCACCGGATTGAGCTACAATTACGATCCCGTAATTCTCCAGCGAACCATCGAGCCACTGTTGGATAACACCTGAGATATCTATGCGATACCAGTCCAGCGCCGGACCGAAGTTGTAACTCATGAACGGCGAAGCGGTATGGTTGACATGGACATATTCATTCCAGGTGCCTTCATCCCAGTCTTCGGTTATACAATACAGGTCGCAGTTCGTGTAGTAATCGTTGGGGCAACGGAAATAGCGATATATGTTCAGAAAAGCACTGTCGGCCGACTGACCCTCGTACGAAGACAAATCCCATTTAATGATAGCCCGTTCGTGATGGCCGGCGCCGTCGTAGTTAGCCACCCACAGGCCATAAGGATCAATGGGATGAGAATGACCGCTGCCTTCATCGGGGTCGGTGTACATGTCGTCGGACGGTTCGAGCTGCAGCCCCGGCAACGGGCAGGGACTGGTGGCGCAGTCGAGCCCCTCGGTCCAGGTACCGTCAAGGGCACTGCACTCGGTCTGGGTAAGACCGTCAAAACACTCGGGGTCGAGGGGATCATCGTAAACACAGCATCGGCCCGTAGCCGGATTGGCATCGGTTACTTCGACATTGTCCAAACCGAACAGATCGGCGTCGGTACCGTAATACTGAAAACCGATCCGAACGGGGTCGGCGTTTCCCGACCAGGCGACCAGGGGAACACTGACGAAGTACCATTGAAATTCGGGATAACCGGTTCCGTATGAATCGAACACCTCTGTCCAGATGGTACCGTCGTCATCGGTTACGTATACTTTGAAATCGTGCGGATAAGTGTAACCCTGGAGCATGTAGAACTCGACGCGAAGGTTACTCGTGGCGCCGGAGACGTCCAGTTCGGGAGTGATCAGCCACTCGTCCTGAAGGGTGGCCGGTGATATCGAGTCCCAGATTACGAAGGCGGCTTGTGTGCCTCCCCCGGAATATGTGCCGAGATACCAGCCGAACCCGGTATTCAGGTTCAGCGTGTCCCAACCCGTGGGGGGAAATGTTGTCGTTTCGAAATCTTCCCACAAGAACTGCCCTCTTTCCCGAGGGGCCGCCGGTGTCGGGGGATTACTCGGGATCGGGGGCACGCCCGTAGTCAAATGGCTCCGGTCAAACTGGGGGATAAACTGTCCCTCGTTGGATGCGCTCTCGGTTCCTGAGGCAATGGCGGCGATGCAAAGGACCGCCACACAGAGTGTTAATACCCGCTTGAGCATGGTAATTGTTCCTTCCTGTTAATTAACCCTGTATCGTTGAAGCTGGAGCTTCTTTCAGTTAAAATCCTATTTGCAGACGAGCAATCAGACGGTTCGCCTGGTCATCCTCACTGTAGCCGGGGAGACCGCCGTCTCCGGCGAAGGCAAGGCATGTCTGATAGTCGATTTTCAATCGTGTGTAACCGGGGCCGAGACCGATATTGAGACCAAGAGTCAGGAACGAAGTGCGGTAGTCTCCGTCGAGATTGGCGGCCTGATCCCACCATTGGTACTGGATATAGGGCTGGAAATACCGTATGGGATGTCCGACCAGCGGTAAAGTGTAGCCGGCTTGAACGAAGAAAGCCCTCATTTCCAAATCTTCGAAAGGGGCCTTGCTGATTTTTGTACTGTTGGCCGAATCCGCCCATATCTGGGCATAATACGGAATGTCGAGCAGGTCCTTGAAGCCCTTGCCGAGATAACCTTCGCCCCTCAGTTGGATATTATGTGCATCGTAATCGAACCCGATGGTTGCGCGATAGCCATCGTAGATGGCTTTGTCTGATATCCAGATTGTTTCATAATCATCGCGCGCGCCGCCGGGAACCGGCACACTGTCCTTTCTCGTGTACGGTGCGTTCCATTCCCAGAAGGTATAACTTGCGCATAGACCAAGACCGTCGATGGGTGTCCGGTATAAAAGCCCGATGTTGATATCGTGCTCATCTTCGAATGTTCCTCCCGTACCCTCGGCTGCCACGACCTGGGCGAGAATCCCCGACCCGTTGTTGAAATCTCTTTCGTATTCGACGATTGCCCCGAGCGGGTGGCAGGGGCTGTATTTCAGCGCGAAGATCGGTTTTTCGGCCGTGAGTAACTCGACACACTCCTGATGCATCTCAAAGCCGCGCAGGATATGGCCCTTCGTAATGCCGAGCTTCCAGTGGGGATGAGGTTTGTATAAAATACCGGCTTCCATCACCATGAACCCCCCGGACTGGCACGAAGCCGATCCTACTTCGAGGTTATATTCGAGGTGGGAATCATACTCGCCGTCAATTACGATCAGGGCATCGCGAATGGTGAACCCGTTTTGTGCGGGCAGACACCGTCCGGCAAAGTACGTGGAATCACCTTTGGAATATGCTTCGGCCTGTACCGCTATGTTGGCGCTCACCGTGGGGAGTGGCATTTTGTCACTATGTGATTCTTCGTTCGCCAGTGCGCTTCCGTATCCCCAACCGATCAGCAGCCCAAATGCGAAAGCATGAATGATTCCCTTGTTCATACTCGTCCCTTCTTCATAAATCTTTGTAAATCCGGGTGGCTGAGGCCGGTAGCCGGAGGCTCGGTGATGCCTTATCAAGTCAGTCGCCCGAATTGTTTGCCATGGCGTAGAAATTATAGTATGGCTAACATCCTGTCAAGGGGTTTTCCGGGGGATTGAGCGGCAATTTTCTCCGTTGGCGGTAGCGGTAATCTGCTCGTATTGGTCGATTTACGCATAATTGGTCGGGAACCTTGACGTTGTATTCGTAACTCGCTGGTATATCGGCCGTTGTCGGGAATCTGAGGCCAACGCCGGTGTTGCCCCGGTATGCCCATCGGGCCTTGTTGGGCCGTTTCGGAAGATTGAACTCCCGTTTCATCAAACCTTGACACGATCCGCAGGACGGGTTTAGTATGCGGCCGGTGCTTCGGGCAACCGTAGCAACAGGGAATCAGAGAACAAAAATATATGTCGAAAATAATATGTGGACTCGAAAGGAGTACAAACATGAAGAAAATACTGATGGCGGTTTTGATCTGCGGTCTTGTGGTCGGCTGCAGCGGTGGCAAGAAAGTAACACGTCTGGATACTAACACGGTGACCGATCTCTCCGGCCGGTGGAACGATACCGACTCCCGACTGGTGGCCGAGGAGATGGTTCAGGACTGTCTTTCGCGGGCCTGGATTACGGATTTCGCTGCGGCCAATGGCGAAAAGCCGGTGGTGACAGTGGGCGAGATTCGCAACGAAAGCAGCGAACACATCAATACCGAAACTTTCACCACCGATTTCGAGCGGGAGTTGATCAATTCCGCCAAGGTGCGTTTTGTGGCGGCCCACGATGCCCGGGCGGAATTGCGCCAGGAACGCCAGGAGCAGCAGGAGTTCGCGTCACGGGAAACAATGAAGCGTTTTCGCGAAGAGACCGGTGCGGATTTCCTTCTGCAGGGTTCCATCAAAACCATCGTCGATCAGGAAGATGGTAAACAGGTGGTTTTCTACCAGACCGATCTTGAGCTGGTGAATATCGAGACTATCGAAAAAGTCTGGATCGGAACCAAGAAAATCAAAAAGGGGATCTCCCAGGGCAAGACCAAGTGGTAGCCGATGGGCTCTCTGGGTAAACAAATTCTTCGCCTGTTGTGGCCGGGACTGATAATCCTGGTGTGTCTGAGCGGCTGCGGTTCGGTGACCACGCGCAAGGGTTTCTATGACCCGATTACCGCCGAACTGAGCGCGGGCGATTACGATTCGGCCGCGGTTATGCTGGAGTCCGCTCGGCAGGAAGGTAAGTACGACCGTAAGGATCGTCTGGTTTATTATCTGGACGCCGGACTGGCCTACCATTATGCCGGGCAATACGACAGCAGTAATGCCCGGTTGCATATGGCCGAAGAGGCAGCCGAGGAGTTGTACACCAAAAGCATATCACGGGCCGCGGCCTCGCTGCTTCTCAACGACAACGTCCTGGAATACGCCGGCGAAGATTACGAGGTGCTGTATACCAACCTGATCAAAGCCCTCAACTATATCGCCCTTGATCGTTTCGATGATGCTTTCGTTGAAATCCGCCGGGCCAATCTCAAGCTTGAACTGCTCGAACAGAAATACGCCCAGGCCGCCGAAATGATGCGGACGGAAGCCGAGAAAGACACGGCCGCCGTGCAGATAGACTATGAGGCTGATCCGGTCAGGTTTCACAACAGTGCTATGGGGCGGTATCTAAGTATGCGCATGTACGCTGCCGAGGGAAAAGAAGATGATGCCCGGATTGACTATAACGACCTTAAGCAGGCCTTTAGAACTCAGTCCTTTATCTATAATTTTGAGTTTCCCGATGTCGAATACGAGACGCAAAGCGGGGCCATACTGAGCGTCATTGCTCTGGTCGGGCTTGGTCCGATCAAGGAAGGGCTCAGCCTTCGTCTGCGTACCGACAAGGATCTGGATCTGGTCCAGATTCTCTATGACGATGAAAACCGTGAGACACCGGAGTACGGTCATATCCCGATGAAGGTTTCAGAAGATTACTATTTCAAGTTCGCCATTCCCAAACTCGTCGACCGTTATTCGGATATCAGCCGTGTTAATATCTATGCCTCGGGGGAACCACTGGGGTCGCTTCAACTGCTGGAAGACGTGGGGGCGGTGGCCGGGGAGACGTTCAGGGCCAAACGCTCGCTGATTTACCTGCGGACGGTGGCGCGAGCGCTGGCCAAAGGTTTGGCGGCTCATAAGGCCAAACAAAAGGCCGACTCCGGTGGTCTGGCGGGGTGGCTCAAGAAGGCGGCAATAGATGTGGTGACCGATGTTTCGGAAAACCCCGATCTTCGTTGTGCCCGTTTATTGCCGGGGCGTATCATGGTGGGGGATTTCGAAATTCCGCCCGGGTCGTATGATCTGACGGTCGAGTTCGTGGATGCCCAGGGAAGCGTACTCGGAAGCGAAAGATTCCCCGGCTACGAGGTGAAATCGGGAGGGCTCAACCTTGTCGAGGCCGTCTCCCTGCGCTGAGTTGTGAAAAGCTGTTCAGATTCGGATCAGTTACGCTTCCGGTCCGGTCCGAACGATACTTTTCCCCTTGACAAAATCGGCATATTGGCTATATTGGTCCATCAAGCTTAACGTACCTGTCAAACTATGATTACGAGTCCCGTTAGCTCTTTCTTCGTTATTATCGGCCCGGCCGGGTGCAATTGTGCTCAGGTCTGTTGTTGTTGTTGTGCCGTTTCCGCGAGGAAAGGTTTCCGGGATGATCCGTAGATTATAGATCATAGGATTAGGAAGTAAACCGGCAAGCCTTTCCTTCGGGAAAGGCTTTTTTTGTGTTTGAAAGGTTAATCATGGAAAAGGCCAGACGAACAACACGCGGTGAGCGCAGGGGTGATCCGGGTCGGATTCCGCCCGGTTCGGTTCTTGAACGTATCGGCGATACCCCTCTTCTGGAATTGCGGAATATCTCGGCCGAGGTTGCACCGGTGCGAATTTGCGCCAAGGCGGAATGGTTCAATCCCGGCGGTTCGATCAAGGATCGTCCGGCTTTGTCTATGATTCTCGACGGTGAGCGTTCCGGCCGTCTTACGCCCGATAAAATCATTCTCGACGCCACCTCCGGTAATACCGGTATCGGTCTGGCTCTGGTCGGTTCGTCGCTGGGCTATCGGGTCCAATTGATTCTTCCCGGGAACGTAAGCGAGTATCATCGGCAGGTTCTCCGGGCCTACGGGGCGCGGTTGTTATTCACGCCGGCCGAGCTGGGATCGGATGGGGCGATTGCCGAGGCCCGGCGTCTTTATGAGGCAACGCCGGATCGCTATTTCTATGCCGATCAATATCGCAATCCGGCCAACTGGCGGGCCCATTATGAAGGTACCGGGGCGGAGATTATTCGTCAGACCGGTGGTCGCGTTACGCATTTCGTATGCGGTTTGGGAAGCAGCGGCACCTTCATGGGAGTAGGGCGGCGCCTTCGTGAGTACCGGGGCGATATCAAACTGATTTCCGTGCAGCCATCGTCGGCACAGCACGACGTGAAAGGTCTTAAGCATATGCCGACTTCCATTATTCCCGGTATCTACAGTGACGATCTGGCTGATCAGAATCTATGGGTGAGTACCGGGGAAGCTTACGCCATGGTCGGTCGGCTGGCCCGCGAGGAAGGTCTGCTCGTGGGACCGTCGGCCGGTGCGGCGGTGGCGGCGGCCTTGCGGATGGCCGGTACCATGAAAACCGGTTTGGTGGCTACTGTTCTTCCCGACAGCGCTCACAAATATCTGTCCCTGGCCGCCTGGAAAAAAGTCGTGTAAGCGCTTTTCGTGATCGGCCATATTGTCCCGTGCGTACCTTCCTAAAGGCATATTTTCGAATGCCGATACTTTATTCTATGGTATAGTGAACGCGCAATATCATCATAGATGAACACCCTTCGAAGCGCTTATCCCGTCGAATGAAAGTCGTGGGATCTTATGCCGAACCGGTTAAAATCTGAAACCTGAATCGTCGGCGAGAACCGTTCGATATGTCTCAACACGTTCGAAAACAAGGGTGTTTGCGGGAATCCGGAATCGAGTCGTTTATTAGAAGCGGGCAAAAACATCAGTTCACCGGAGCCTTCAGAGACCTGATCGCCACGGTTGTAATTACGATGCTCGGTCTGGTCGTGGCCTCGTATCTGAATTTGTTCGCGAAGGTCGTGATTTGGGTCCGGCAGCTCGGGACCCAGGGGCTTGGTGCGATGATCGTCGGTGCCGGAGTGGCGGGCGTTTGTATATCGGTGTTCGCCGTGCGGCGCTGGATTGAACTGAATCGCGAAAGCCGGAACCGCGAGTGCGCCGAAACCAAACTAAGATTGTCTCAGTTTGCGGCCGATCACGCCGAGGATGGTATATTTTGGGTCACTTCGGATGCCCGGATTATCAATGTTAATCACACGGCCTGTCGAATGCTGGGGTACTCTCGCGAAGAGTTGCTGGAGATGTGCCTGACCGATGTTGTTTTCCTGCCCGCCTTGCGACAGTGGGAAGATAGCTGGACATTGCTTAAGACTCAGTCTTCGGAACCGGTTGAGGCTCGGTGTAAATCCAGGACGGGACAGATAATCACAATCGATTTGGCCATGAGCCACATTGAATTCGAGGGGCGGGAGTTTGTCGGGGCCATGATCCGCGACATTACCTATCGCAAAAAATCCGAACAGGCTATTCGTGAAAGTGAAGAGAAATTCCGTACTGTTTTTCAGGCCAATCCCGATCCCGTGGCTATCACCAGTGTCGACGAGGGCATTCTGGTCGATGTGAACGACGGTTTTCTCGCAAGGACCGGCTATAGCAGGGAAAAGATTATCGGTAAAACCGTTTTCGATTTCAAATTGTGGAATCAGCCGGGTGATCGTCATAACGTCATTCAGTCACTTCGTGAAGAGGGCTACGTCAATAACTTTCAGGCCGGATTTCGTTCGAAGGACGGGAATATTCGAACAGGTCTGATCTCGGTCAGGATGATAACCCTGGGGGGAAAGAAATACGTTCTCTCGGTGCTCCGTGATATCGAGGACTGGAAACGGGCCGAACGGGACCTGTGGGAAAGCAAGAACGTTCTCCGGCAGGTTATCGACCTTGTACCCATTATGATCTATGCCAAGGACGCCGAAGGGCGATTTGTACTGGGTAACAAGGCGATTGCCGAGGTGCATGGGACAACCCCCACTGATCTGGTAAACAAGACATGCGGTGAGCTTATCGGGGACAGAGAGGAATATCACAAGTATTTGAGGGATGACCGAGAAGTTATTTTCAGCGGTCTGACCAAAGTAATTCCGGAGGAAACTTTTACTTATCCCGACGGTCGGAAGCTCTGGCTGCGCACGACCAAAATGCCCATAAAACTGCCCGGTCAGGAATCCGACTGCGTGCTGGGCGTTTCCGTGGATATTACCAACAGCAAGGAATACGAAGAAGCACTGAAGGAAGTCAACGCGCGGATCGAGGCCCTGGTTCAGGCGATTCCTGATGTTATTTATTTCAAGGACGCCCAGGGTCGCAATCTCATAGTTAACAAGGCCTTCGAAGAGTTGGTACATATGCCCAGGAGTGCTGTCGTCGGGAAAACGGATAAGGATCTGTTCCCGGCGGATTTGGCTGAAAAATGTTACCTCAGTGATCTGCAGGCGTTAGCCGGACGGAAAATTGTTCGCGCTGAAGAAAAATCGATCGGCGAGAACGGGGATGTCGTGTATTTCGATACTATCAAAGTTCCCCTGTACGACAAACGAGGTGACGTTATGGGGCTGGTCGGGATCAGCCGGGATATTACCGAGCGCAAGAGGTTCGAACAATCCCTGCGCAAGCTGTCGGGAGCCGTGGAGAACAGCCCGGCGTCGGTTGTAATCGTGGATACCAGGGGGAATGTAGAGTATATCAATCCAAGGTTTACCGAAACCACCGGGTACACGTCGGAAGATATTCTGGGGAAATCCTGGGATGTTTTCAGGTTTATCAAGGACAAACCGATTGTTTTTCCCGAGCGTGTGCAGCGGGTCATCAATGCCGGCATGGTGTGGCACGGCGAGCGCGAGAGTCACAGAAAGAATGGTCAGGCTTTCTGGTGTCGTTTGTCCGTTTCGGGGGTAAGGAATGAAGAGGGGGTCCTTACTCATTATATCCTCATGATGGAAGATATTACCGATCGTCGGGCTTTCGAACGGGAGCTTTTCAAAGTCAGGAAACTGGAATCGCTGGGCATTCTGGCCGGAGGTATCGCTCATGATTTCAACAATATCCTGACCGGGATACTGGGTAATATCGCGCTGGCCCGGATAGAAGGGGAAGATCGCGGTGATATCTCCGAGGTTCTTGCGGAAGCCGAGAAAGCCGCCATGCGTGCCCAGAATCTGACGCAGCAACTGCTGACTTTTTCGAAGGGTGGAGAACCCGTTCGCAGCACTACTTCGGTCGCAGAACTGATAACCGATTCCGTGCCGTTTGCCCTGCATGGTTCGAACGTTTGTTACGAACTTAACATTGCCGATGATCTCCGGCCGGCCAGAATCGATTCCGGTCAGATAAGCCAAGTCTTGCATAATCTTGTAATCAACGCCGATCAGGCCATGCCCGGAGGCGGTCGCCTGATAGTCACGGCTGAAAACGTCAGTATCGATACGTCGAGCAGTCGGCCGCTTGCGCCGGGAGAGTATGTCAAAATATCGATTGAGGACAACGGGACAGGTATCTCTCAAGTGCATCTGGCAAGAATTTTTGATCCGTACTTCACGACCAAGCCGACCGGCAACGGTCTGGGATTGGCGATTTCGTTCTCGATTGTCAAGAAGCACGGTGGACATATCGAAGTTACTTCGGAAATCGGAAAAGGAACGACCTTCCATATTTACCTGCCCGCCGAGGATGAACGGCAGGTGGTTCGGGCCAACGAAACCGAGCGGGAATATCGGGGCGCCGGCCGTATTCTGGTCATGGATGATGAGTATTTTATCCGCGATCTGTTGAGTCGCATTCTGACCCGTCTGGGCTACGACGTGATTTGTGCCGCCGATGGTGACGAAGCTCTTGATCTTTTCGCTCGGGCGGTGGAGCGCGGTGAGGATTTCGATCTGGTCATACTCGATTTAACCGTGCCGGGAGGGGTGGGTGGTAAAGAGATTATCGGAGATTTGCGCAAAATACGCCCTCAATTGAAAGCGTTGGTTTCAAGCGGCTATTCCAACAATCCGGTCATGGCTCAGTATCGGGAGTACGGTTTCGACGGTGTGATGGCCAAGCCGTATCGACCGGTCGAATTGAGCAAGACTATTCACGAACTGATCGGAACGGTCGGCGATAAGCCAAGCACTACCGAAACTATCGCTTGCCAGCCGGATTAAAGAGCCATAACTTTCACCCGCATCATTATACAGTAAGGTATCGGATTTCGCGGTCGAGTCGACCGCCCGCCCATGGTGGGGCAGGGTATTCGACCGGCCACCGGGAGATTTGAATGGCTGACGATGATACCATGAAATCCGGCGGTTTGCCGGGAGATGAAGGTCCGGTTGATCCTCTCGGCGTCATTGGCTGGGAAATAGGCGGCAAATACAAGATTGAATCATATATCGGTGGCGGAGGATTCGGCGAGGTCTATTTCGCTCACAATGTCAATCTGATCGAACAACGTCTTGTCGTCAAATTCTTCAAACGAGTGCAGGCTCGTGACCGTTTTGATCGCGAGGCCAAAATACTGTGCCTGCTGGATCATCCTCACATCTCGAGAGTGGTCGATTATCTCCCCGATGAGGGCGCCCTGGTCATACAGTATATCGACGGTCAGGACTGCGCCGAGATTCTTCGGGAAAAAGGTCCTCTTCCGGCGGCCACTTTTCGTCGCGTAGCTCAGGCCATTACCAGCGCGATAGCGTACGCTCATCAGCAGAAAATAGCTCACCGTGATTTGAAACCGGGCAATATCATTATTGATAAAAACGGTCACGCTTACCTGATCGACTTCGGCATTGCCAAGGAGATGGGGTCAGACGCCACCCGCACGGGCTATCAGTCGTTGACGCCGATGTTCGCGGCGCCGGAGCGACAGACCGGGGGCAGGGATTATAATCCTTTCCTCAGTGATATTTACGAATTGGGAATTACGCTTTTTAATCTGGCCACGAACAGTATGCCCTATCGCAATCCCGTGGCTCCGAGAATCTCGGAGTGGGGAGGCGAAGCGACCAAGGGGCTTTCTTCCGATCTTCTCCGCATTCTGCGCAAAGCCACTCATCCCGATCCGGCCGAAAGGTATCGCTCGGCGGACGCCATGGCTAAGGATTGTAACGAACTGGAACGGGTGTATGATACTCCCGCCGGAAAGCGCTGGCTGCTGTATGCGGCTATCGCCGTAGTGGTGCTGATCGCGGCCTTTTTGGGTCGGAACCAAATAAGTGCCCTGTTTACTTCCGGTCCGTCGGAGCAAGTGGCGGTTGTTTCGCCCGACAGTTCGGGGTTGATCTCTCCACCACTCGATTCATCGCCACCGCCAGCCGTGTCCGAAATAGCCGATATAGGGCCGGTTGAAACGGAAATGGCCCGGACAGAGCCGGAATTGGCCGTGGCGGAAGAGATGGCGGAAAGAGAAGAGATGGCGGTGGTCGAAGAAGCGCCGCCTTCACCGGCTCTTCGCGTTCGGGTCAGGCCCGACGGTCTCCATCGGTTGTTTATCGATGGTCGTTCTCGAACTCTGGGACGTCGGTACGAAGTGGCGGAAGGCGATCACGATATTGAACTTATTCATCCTGATTATCCGGTATTGCGGCGGCGCGTGGCGGTGATCGATCCCGAAACACAGATGGATTTCGATCTGGCGAGCGAATATGCCGCGACCGATACGCTTAGTCTGCAATTGGCCCTGAATCCATATTCCGATGATCATCTGCTCGAACTTACGGCCAACGGGCGCGAACTGCGTTTCACACAGTTTCCGGCTTTAGATCTTCATTTCCTCTCCGGTGAGTGGCAGTTTAAAATTGACATACAACCGGTCAATAGTGATACTCCGAGGAATTCCAGGGTGGATTCCTGTGTGACCTTTCCCTTCGGGGGAGGGCCGCGCAACGTTATTATCGGTGCTGAGGGAAGTATCCTTCTGCAGGCCGGTGATAACGGGAGTGTGGTGCCACTGCTGGTTTTTTGGTCAGAATAGTTTACGATAGTTTACGATTGACGACCGTTTGAAGGAGGGATCTATGCATAGCTGTACCCGTATGCTCAGGGGTGTGGCTGTCCTCGCTCTGGTGGCATATTTGCAATCGTTCGTACTTCCGTCACTGGTTCGAGCACAGGCATCTGAGTGCAATTACGACAAAGCGAACCCGTCGATTGACAGCGCTCGTCTCAATTTCCGCATTACCAACTATGACTGTGCGGAAGAAGAGCTTCAGGCGTTGCTGGCCGACGAGACCCTGGATTTGCAGACCAGGGCTGACGCGCATGTTCTTCTGGCTGCTGTCTATTACGCCGAGGTTCGTAACGACGATGAGAAGAAACAGCGGGTTCTGGAGCAGTTTGTAGCGGCTTTCAAATCATTGCGCGAGTGGCGTGGCGAGCTTGATATCAAATCGCCGGAGTTCGTAGCTTTGATGAATCAGGCCCAGCAACTGGTCGACGAACGAAACGAGACGGCTGAAACACTGGCCGAAGAAGTCCCCGAGGCCCGGGTTGATCTGCCGGCGGATATGCAGTCCGACGGTAAAAAGAAGCCCTGGTACAAGAAGTGGTGGGCAATCGGCTTGGGAGTCGGTCTCGTGGCGACGGCCGTAGTGGTGGCCGCCGGGGGAAGTGATGACGGCGGCAGCAGTGGCAACGGCGGATACAGTGACCTGCCGGGTTTTCCGCCCCTGCCGGGTGAATAGAAGCGGTTGACATGACCGATTTTGAATCCAAACGAAAGATGAGAAAAATATCAACGATGCAGTAATAGGGAAAGGGATATCAGGATGTGTAAAAAATTAGGTCTTTTCGTCGCCGTGGCGCTTCTGCTCGTCGGAAGTGTGGTGGAAGTATCGGCGCAGGCGCCGGAAACCATTCTTTACCAGGGTCGCCTGACCAATGCCGACGGGGTGCCCATAGATACGACTACCGAAGTAACGTTCAATATTTATTCCACCCCGTCAGGGCTCGGTATTCTGTACTATGATACGACGGCTCAGATTACCCCCGATGCAAGCGGTGTGTTCACCATTGAACTCGGTCCTTTGAACCAGGCGGATTTCGTTGGAGTAAGGCGCTACCTGGGTATAAAGGTGGGTACCGAAAACGAAATGACGCCGCGCCAGGTACTGACTTCGGTGCCGTATGCGTTTGCGGCGGAGAATATTCCCAATTCATCCGTGACTTCCAATAAGCTGGCCGCCGGGGCGGTGACCTCCGAGGCGATTGCTTCCGATGCGGTGTACGACAGCAAAATCCTCGATGAAGCGGGAGTTGAATACGTTAACGGTTCGAGTGTGGGGACGCAAATTAGTCTTGAAGTAGGGTCCTGGGTCACACTGGGGCAGCTTTCCGTGACTTATCCGGCGACTGGTTATGTGGTTCTTGTCGGTACCGGTCATGCCGACTGGGATATAAGTTCGTGGACGGGTGAAGTGTATGTTGGTTGGAGCACCAGCAGTACCACCACTCCGTCATATTACAACCGGCTGAGTCTGAGCACGGCCGACGTTTCAACCTATATTCCGATAACGGCTATGTATACTTACAATGTCAGTGGCAGCGGCACAACCACCTATTACCTTATGGCCTATGCCACCAGCGGTACCGACACCGATATGGACTTTTTCAGGGGTAGTATGACCGCCATGTACTTCCCGACCCGGTACTAATTGGAAATGGGAAGGTGCATTATGAACAATATAAGAAAAACAGGCCTGGCGGTGCTGCTTGGGCTGTGCTTATGCGCGACGGCGGCGACGGCGCAGATGGCCGGCGATGAATTCGCTATTTCTTCCGGCGGTGTAGTCGGCGGCGGTGGCGCCAGCAGTTCGGCGGGTTTTTCGGTGGTCGGTGTGGTTTCTTCGGGCCCGGCTGGCAGTTCCGGTTCCGATGGTTTTAGGATCGAAAGTGGAGTCGTGGCCAGCACGGTGCAGTCGCTGGTTGCGTTCTACGCCGGGCAGTACGTTGACACCGTGAGTGTCGCCGCTACGATGCTGAAAGTCACCGTACCCGGTATGGGTGACGATATTGCCGGGCAGATACACTATCGTCAGGGTGGTGGACGGTCCTATCAGTCGGCCGCTATGACAATCGGGACAGGTGATACGCTGGTTTACGCTCTTGATGTCTCGTTACTCTCCGCGCGCGGACTGCAGTATTATTTCACCATTACTCAGGGTTCGGCCTTGACGATGCTTCGGAGCTCGGGCGATCCTTACACGTTCGTGGTCAGTATGACCAACGCTCAGGGGCAGCGTCCGACCGCTATGCCCGACGCCAGTTACCGCATTGTGGGTGTGCCGATTGAGATTGCCGGGAGCAGTACGGTGGCATCGGTCTTCGGCGACGATCTGGGTGCGGCCGACATTAAGATGTGGCGGCTGGGTCGGTACTCCGCGGCTCTTGACTCGGTTGTCGAGTATCCCGACGCCGAAGCGGTCGAACCGGGGCGTGGTTACTGGCTGAATGCCCGGGGCGGCAAACGCTATGGTGCCGCCGGACTGTCGATGCAACCCGATACTTCCGTGAGCGGCGTGTCGTATTATCGCGTGCCTCTGGATTCGGGTTGGAATCAGATGGCTAACCCGTTTGCTTTCGACGTTGAATGGAGCGATGTGCGGTTCCTGCTGGATGGGACAGTGTACGATCACAGTGCTGATTTCCTTGAGGACTTCGCCTACGGTTACGATGGCAGCGGCTATAGTACGGTCACGGAAATCCCGGCCTGGGGAGGTATCTTCGTCTTTGTGGATACTTCCGGGGTAACGGCACTTGTCAAATACAGTGAGACCATTGAGTTTATACCGACGAAATCATCGGTGCTTGCCTCTTCGAACAGCAATCTGCAATGGCAGATTGAGCTTACCCTTCGGGTCGACGGACACGTCGACGGCGGTAATTTTGCCGGTGTGTATACGGGGTCTTCGGTTGGCGCCGACCGGTATGATTTCTCCGAGCCGCCGCGTGCTCCGGAAACGCCGATGCTGGCTTTCCGTATGCCTCAGGCCGATTCGCGCCTCAGACGGTCCGATTTTCGACCGAACATCGACCAGGGCGCGGTGTGGAATGTCGTGCTTTCCAGGGAATCCGGCCGCCAGTTGGAAATCAGTGGTCTGGACGAGTTGCCGGGCGATTTGCAGGCCGTGTTGGTGTTCGACATCGGTACTGTCGTGTCACTGGATGAAGACTGTACTATCGACGTTCCGGACGACGTTAGTTCGGCGCAACTCCTGGTGGGAAGCGAGGCTTATCTTGAAGGTGAGGTCTCGCCGTTGTTACCCGATGATTTCGAGTTGAGTCAGAACTTCCCGAATCCGTTCAACCCCAGCACCAATATTCGTTTCGGTTTGCCCGTGGCCGGACACGTGAGACTGGATATTTTCAATTTGCTCGGGCAGAAGGTGACCACTCTGGTGGACGCCGATTACGATGCGGGACGTCACACCGTCGTCTGGAACGGTGAGAGCAGCAGTGGTGAACTTGTGGCCAGTGGGGTATATTTCTATCGCCTTTCGGCCGAGCGGTTCACCGAAACCAGGAAGATGCTGTTGTTGAAGTAGAAACGCACAGCTATATCCGGTATTCTTCGGGGGAACGGACCTGGAAAGTCAGCTTTTCGGTTGGTTCCCCCGTTGTGTGTCTGTTACTTTGTTCGGACGAGGGAAACAACGAAAATGTTGACGATTCTCGTCGGGCAAGCGTATATTCGCATAGTCGGGAATAATCTTATAACGTTCAGGAGAGACCATCTTGGGAAAGCAGGCTGCCCGCTGTGGTGATACGGTCAAGACCTGTAACGATCCATCCGATATGCCGGTCAGTTCGATTATATCCGCCGGTACGGTAATGATCAACAAGCTGCCGGCGGCCAAGCAGAACGACCAGGTCGTCGGAGTGGATGTTCACATCCTCATGGTTCCCTCACCCGGTGGTCCGGTGCCGACCCCGTTTCCTCATCCGTATGTTGGCATGCTCAACCTTGAGTTGTCCACGACGGTGAAAATTATGGGTATGCCGGCGGCCGTGGTCGGCAGCAAGTCCCAGAATCAGCCACCCCATGTCCCGTGCGGTCCCGGACCGTTTCAGAAACCACCGACCAATCTTGGCGAAGTCATGATGGGCAGCACGAACGTGTTCATCGGTGATGGCAGCGGTGGTGGTGGTGGCGGCGGCGGTAGTGCTCAGCAGGCGCAGGCTCAGGGCGCGCCGCAGGGGGAGGTCGAGGGTCATTTTCTTGATGTGTCATTCATCGACGGTGGCGGATTTCCGATTACGGGAGCGCAGTTCGAGGTGAAAGATCCCGATGGCCATGTCAGCCGGGGTGAACTCACGGGCCGGATCAGGAAGACCGGTTTGAGTGAAGGTGACTGCGAAATTAAGATAAGTGCTCTTACCCGGGCGGCCTGGTCGGCCAAAGAAGCCCGCAACGGCGAGAAAGTCAGGATGCAGATTGAAGGCGTCGGAATAGAGGATGGCACAGAGGTCATCTTTGAGGTCTGGCAGAAAGATATCAACCGCGCTGACAAATTGGTCAAGACAGTGAGTGGCATTACCATGCAGGGTGGCAAGGCCGAAGCGGAATGGTACGATGATGCACCGGAGACCCGGGCCACCACGACGGAAAAGGAAGGAGAAGCCCGGGAGGCGGATTTGCCTAAGGGCTACAGTTACCCGGCGTTTTACTTTATGGCCAAAGTCGGTTCGGCGGCGGCCAGGTCGGGAATTCTGCAGTGCAAAGACTGGATTGAATTCGAGTTGAAGGATCGCGACGGCAAAGCCGTGGGGGGAGCGGAGTATGTCGTATACTTGTCCAACGGTGAGGTTCGCCGGGGGAAGCTTGATGGCAACGGTTATGCCAAAATCGAGGATGTGCCGGCCCGCAACAGTCGGGTGGAGTTTCCGGCATATCCTGACATAAAGCTGCAGGAATATCGTGGGTAGTTTGGGGAAGACCGGGTAGGAAATCAGCTATGGGTAAAAACAAAAGAGTAGTCACTACCCAGCGCGGCGGTACGGTGATTACCGAGGACATCGGCGCCAAAGGGGTGAAGTTCGTTTACAAGGATGACTCCGGGAAAGACGGCGAAAAAGAACCGATGCGGTATCGACCGATTATCTACTGGCAGTTTGACGAGAAGGGCAAGAAGCTCGACGACGCGCCGGGGGGCAATGATCGGCTCTGGGATATCAGTAACCTGATCATGCCCTGCGGCTGTGGTATTACCGATAAGCGCGGGGTGTTGAGAAGCGTTCGTCCCCACGAAGAGATTGATTTTACCGATACCTCCGGCACCGCCCCGGTGAAGGATGAAAACGGCGACACCCGGTTTTTGTATTACAACAAATATCGAAGCAGTCCCGACAGCTATAAGCTCAGTATGGAGCGTTTCGATCCGGGTAAAAAAGTCGGTTTCATGGCCATGCCTCTGGAATTGATGGGTTTCGACGAGTTCCAGACCCGGGATCTTACCAAGATGCGTGACGCCAAAAGCTGTCCCGGCGGATGGGTCGGACAGCTTGAAGAACACGAGCAGGAAATCGAGCTTCATTGTACGCTTCCGGAATGGGAACATCGCCTGTTGCAGAGGATCAAACCGCTCGAGAACGCTCAGCTTGAGTATGCCGATGTAGTCAGGAAAGATCTGAAAGAGATTTCGCAGATCGATGCCATGACTTCGCTTGTGGAGATGATGCTGCGTTACAAACCGATTATTCCCGAGAAACAGCAGGAGCAGGCGGAGAAAATAATCACCGCGCTGGGCAATTTTCACGACAAAATTTCGGCCGACCGCATTGTCAATGAAGACGTCAATACCCCGTGTGGAAAAGCACTCAAGAAGATTGATGACGCCGCCAAACGTCTGTGGGATCTCATGCGCTCGAAAGAACTGGCCGCCGAGATCACACGATACGTCGAGTATTACAAAGACGAGCAGCCGGTCGGTCCCTACACTACGATAGAGAAAGACTGGCGGGGTTTCTTCACTACTCTGGCTCGCGCTTATTATGCTCTTTCCAAAACCGGTCTGGTGAAGGATGTTTTCGATGAGCACGTGGTGCCGATGCTGCGCTTCCTGGGAGAATACGCCGGTGGTCCCAAAGTGTCGGATAAATTCCTTAAAGATATCACGGCAGGGACTAATTCCACCGGACGGACCGGTTCCGCTGGAGAATCCGGTCCGCCGCCTGACGATAAGGAAACACCGATTTTCGCGGCCTTAAAACCATACGCCAGCCTTGGTTCGGCGGCTATCGCCAACACTCCCGGTCCGCCTTCGCTGGTCGTGGCGATTATTAATGCTTTCGGTCATCACTGGGCCGGTAAGGTCTGTGCGGCCAAGGACGCGGCCCTGGCGCAGGAGATGATGAAGCCCATGCTGGGGCTGATGAAGTTCTTCAACGGCGGTGAGCCGGTCCCGGACAGCATACGAAAATCGCTTGAGACAGCCATTAAGGATGGCGACCTGGCACGTGGTAAGACAACCCTGACCGAATTCTGCACCAGTAAGGGCAGCCACGTGAGAGCCCGCGCCTTCAAGTATATGGCCCGTATTTACCGAGGGCTGATGTTCGTCTTTTCTCTGATAACGTTTGTGGCGGCGATAACGGACGATACCGAGAACACTTTCCTTAAGTGGATGAATATCATTGCTTCCAGCAGCTCCTTAGCTCTTACTTCATTGGGTATGCTGTGTTTGAAATTCGCCGGGTTGGCCGAGACGGCCGCTTTCAAAATAAGCACGAATGTGCTGGGTGTATTCGCAGGAGTGGCCAGTGCTATTGTCAGCTATACCGAGGCTACGGTAGCGGCCGATGAGGGGGATTACGCCAAGGCCTGGTTGAAATTTGCCAGTGGCACCGGTGCGGTAGTGCTGACAATCGGTTTCATCCTGGTCAAGTTGGGTGCTTCCGTCTCCTGGGCGGGCGGGGTCGGTTTGGCTCTGATGCTGGTTGGCACGCTGGTGATTGTCGTGTTCGAGCTCTGGGATTTACTGCGCGAGCTTTTCCGGGCCGGGACGAGGATCCAGTTCGAAGCCATGCTGAAGAGCTTCACTTCCAGTGGTGTCTATCAGCAGTGTTATCGGTATATCGACGGGGTCGAAGATGCACATCTGGATGTCAAGCGCGCCATGAACGGGATGGACTGGTGGGAAATGTCATGGCGGGCGGTGGTGCCTTTGCATGTGAGCGGATACCGCCGTGAGGCTATCGAGAAGATGACCGTGCTGGATGACGATCATGTCAATGACCTGATCGTGTATTACCGGGATTTGAAAATCAATCACCCCGACAAATATACCGACAAAGAGGGCGGTCCTGATTTCTGGGAATTGGAAATGGGCACGTTCAGTTACACCCAGGAAATTGACAAGATAATCAAAGGCGGGATATACGACAAGAAGCGCTATTACTCGTCTCACTATCCCAGGTACGTTCGGGGTGACGATGGCAGGTCGGGCGGGGATGCCGACGGCGGTCACGGCTCGGGGGGAGGCGGTGGTGACAGCGACCGACCGGGCGGGGATCCCGACGGGGGTTCGTATTGATTCTGTTGTCGTTGGAGGGGCCGTTGTCGATGCGCCCGAGGCGGTGCGGAGGCGGGATGAGTTCTTTGTTCAAATGGAAGTCGGACCAATGAGTACGTCTCCGGTTGGTGGTGCGCAACACGCCGTTGGTATTGCCCTGATGATACTGGCGGGTGTTTTGCTGGTTGTTGTGTTCATGGCCTGTGCCGTGACGGGTCAATGGCCCGCCGATTGGGTTTTTGTGGCCGTCATCGCCGCCTTGCTCCTGTGGAGAATGGGACGACGGTTGATACGACGCTAAGGCGTCAGTGAGGATTATTCTATGGCATCACAGAAAAGTCGATTCAAGCTGCCGCTTCCCCGGGGGTGGGAGGACCAGACCGCTTACACGTTCATGGGGCCGGTTGAAAGAGGAGTACAGCACATCCTCATGATGATTCTTGATCGGCACTTGCAACACACTTCGGTCAGGAGTTTTGCCCGGGAGAAAGTAACGCCGATCCTGTCGTCGTTGCAGGGAGTGGAAATCCTCAAGGACGAGGAAGTGACGATACCCGGCGGCAACCCGGTGTACGAGTTCGTATACAAATGGATTCCCGGCGAGGGGAATGTGTTGATCCAGAAGTATGTGTTTGTCTTCTGTGACGGAATCGGGTTCACGTTCTCGGCCCGTTTCTCCAAAACCACGCTGAAAACGGTCGGGCTGCAAATGCCGCGGATTATCGAAGCCCTCCTGCCCGGGACTTATGAACCGGTGGAAGATGAGTGATGAGCGAGCTTAAATTTACCAAAGGCACCGATACCGAGCACGAAGAAGAACTGGAATCTTCACTTATATCGGCGAACTGGCAAAACGGTGTGGCCATCGGCGGACAGAAAGCGGCGGTCGAGGTGCGGACCTGCTTCGTGGGCAACGGGGCACCGATCAAGATTACGGGTAAAAGCGAGAGCGGCAGGAAACTGGGCAAGATATCCGACGTCATTCGCAATAACATCTTCGTCGGTGAACTGGACATTCCGGAAGATATCGAAAAAGGTGACCGGGTGTGGTTCGAGTTCAAGCTCCCTAAAAACGACCTCTCGGGTGAGTCGGAAGAAATCCCGGCCCTTCCTCCTGTTCAGGTTACGAACATGAAATGGAGTGCCGAAGAAGCCCGGCGCGGCGATGTGCTGAAGCTTTCGGCCGAAACGGACACGATTCCCGAAGGGGCCGAGGTGATCGTTACGATATACGAGTACGACGACGACGGGGCCCATGATCGCATTGCCGAGCTTTCATCCGTGGTCAGGGAGAAGAAGATAGAGCTGGAATGGGAATACGAATACCACGAAGACACCGACGAGATTCCCACCGATGAGGAGGTGCGGCGATATGGCGGGTCGTACAATCCGCCGGAGTATTTTTTTACGATCAAGTTTGCCGGTGTGGAACTGGGCCGGGAGCAGGAGTCCGGTTTGCTCCGGTTCAAAGACTGGATTGAAATTGAACTCAAGGACCCGGCCGGTCATCCTGTCCCCAACGCCGAATACAAAATCACCCTGCCGGATGGCGAAGAGAAAAACGGGACTCTCGACGAAAATGGTTTTGCGATAGAGCGGCAGATTCCTCCGGGCCGGGTGCGAATAGAATTCGCGAACATAACTCCGGACACCGGTGGTCAGTCATCCAATTCAGAGACGGGCGAACAAACATGATCAGCGGCACAGGGAAAAAGAACAGAAGGCTTACGGTGGCGGTGTTGGGTATCGTGGTCGTGGCGCTTGTCTGTCTCGTGATGGTGCTCGATGGGGCTGTTTTTTCGCCGGTGAAGGGTTCTGAAAGCGAACAGTCGTCGTTGTTGACCGTTACCGACGGTTTGCTGGTACAACTGGGCGGGGTGTGGGTTTATATCGGTACGCCCGGCGAGGAAGAGCTTGACGCCGGAGAAGCGGTTCGACTTGCGGTTTTGACGGCGGATGGTGTCGTTGAGCCGATGTTAATCCATATCGGTGAGCGCTGCTGCGGTCGGTTGGCCGACGTGATGCGTGATCTTCCCCGCGACGGCATGACTCTGGCGAGTGCCGAGCAGTATGATGTCGACGGCGACGGGTTGACGGAACTGTTCCTCCGCGTATCTATTGATTGCAAGGTGTCATCGGACTCATCCACTCTGAACGAACAGCCTCCGTATGAATGGACTCTCCGCGGTACCGGGAGCCTGCAACTGATCATTAACCGGGCAACCAGACAGGCGCTCGTTGCATTGACCACGCTGCACAGCAAGTATGTTTACTGGTCCGGAACAGCGGGAAGCTCCGAGGAAAAACTGGAAATTAGCACCGATACGCTCGGTTTGTCACGGTGGATATATCCTCTTGAAATAGTATACAGCCAGCGTACCTCTGCGGAAGAGGTTGACCAACACGGTCGTGCATCGAACGACGACGATGTCTATTCTTCCGTCGTGCTGCTGGGTTGTGAGGACGGCACCTGGGTGATCGAAGAGAGAACCGTCGATGGAAGAGAATGAAGAATCACAAATAGAAATGCAATCGTCGGTTGTCGACGTGCCCAGCGGGCGAAGTCACAGTCTCGTGTACGACAACCGGCTCAAGGTGCGAATAGTCAATAGTCAGGGCATTCCTCAGGCCGAGGTCGAATACATATTGACGGCAGGCGACGAGGAACGTCTGGGGGTCACCGACGCCGAGGGGTGGATTCGGGAGAGCGGGGTGCGGTCGGACGACGTTACTATCCGGTTAGCCGACGGCCGGGTGGTTTACATCCCCCGGGAAGAGGAACAAATCGACGCGCTGGACCGGAGAGTCGCCGAAGGTTGTGAAGCGGAAGAAGAGACGGCCGAGACCGGCGAGGACGAAAAAGATGACTACGCAAAACCCGATATACACGCCGGCATATCCGAAGACGAAACCTGGTGGGACGGGTTCGAGGACGACGAGGAAGAGATATCGGAGGGAATTGACGAACAGGAAGAAGATTACGATAACGAAGAAGATGATGATTGGGGAGAAGAGTCGGAAGGGCTGCCCGGGTGATGATTGCCGGAGTTGACACGGTGGGAAGTATGAGGGCGAGATAGCAGTATGTACATGTGTCAGACAGAATGGTGTATGAACGCCTATGAATACACGTCATACGAACCCGGTGAGTGCCCGGTCTGCGGAGAGCCCCTGGTTGAATTCGACCCGGAAGGCCCGCCGCCGCGCGCGGCCCATCAACCTCAGGGCGTTACGGCCGTTGCACTGAGTGCGGTTCCCTATGGCGGCTACGAATTAACGCTGGGTGACGATGACGCTACACAGGTATACGCCGGGAGACGCTGTCGCGGAAGAAATACATACGTGCGTCAGCTTATGCATGACCTGGCCCGTCTCGGTTACTACGGGCCCTGGCGCTGGGGCGGCCGGGACAGTCGTTTCGACTGGAACCTTGTCGGGGCGGTGCTGGCCTTCAAGTATGATTTGGTAACGCATTACGGGGTGACCGGTCAGCGGGAAAACCCTTTCGACCGAATGCCCACCGCCGAACAGCTTAACCCGGATCGAGCTATTCGATATTACGCCCGGGAATCAAATCCGGGCCGAGGCAGCGAGGAGTATATTGCACGTCGTGACCTCTGCTCCGACACTGACGGTACCCGCAATCATCAGGTCAATATCGACGGGCCGCTCGGTCGTACCGAACGGACTCTGGCTTCCCAGATAAGGGCCGCCCAGCGCGGTCGCGATCCCAACCAAGTACGTAATTTCACGACGCAGCAGGCGGTGACAATCAAGCGAAACACGGACGCGGCCATCGACGGTCTGGACGAAGTGCTGGGTCACGCCGATTTCAGCTCCCTCGAACCGGAAGAACCCAACTATGAAACGGAGATAACCGGTTTGCGTGAAACGGTAGCCGGATCCGGCCACCCCGAAGGCACAACGCTGGCTCCCATGCGCGGTAACCCGTCTTTTAGTTCGGTAAATATGACCGATAACGTGCCGCCGAATGTTCAGACCCATCTGGACACTTTGATGCGGTCACTCCGGAGTCAGTTCGATACCATGCTGGACCTGGACCGCAATCAAACCGAGGGAGCGGCCTGGCTCCGGGCTGATCTGACCCGTTTGCGGGGGCTGACCGATCCTCCGGCTAACGTAGATCGTGTTATCGACAACCGAATCCAGCATCTGACTCGCCTCGTCGAGGTGCGCGATGCCCTCTACACCTGCCTGCGTAAGGCTCAGGTACTTGCCGAAAGATGTAACACCGCTTTTGAAGAGTTTGGTCTGGGGGCGTTTTTTCAGGAACTGAGGATCTACGGTACGGTCGACTGGTCGACTGCTTTGTACCTTCGCTACCTCGTTACCAACGGTAGTTTTCCATCCGGTCGAGCCATCTACCGTTTGCCGGTCAATGACGAGCTTATCGAATCAACCGGTGAGACCTTCAATCAGATATGCCGTCGCCTGTGCGCCGGTACCCGGTCCGGCCGGTGCAGCGATCACGTTCCCGAGAAGCTGATGGTTTCGGTCATGGGGCACGAATCGGGCGGTGAACACGGTGGTGATTTCCGGGCGCCGCACGCTTTTCGGACGGTCAAGTTCGGGGTCGACTACAACAATCATGGCGTCGGCCGACATCTGTTCGTACCCGATAACACTCAGCCCGGTCCCTGGGTACATTCGCGTGGCTGGGGCGGCTCACAGTTCACGACTTTCGATGACCCCGTAGAGGGGGTTGATCATCACGACGGGTTGCCGTTTACCAGTGGCAACACGCCCCCTGTGCTGGATTACATCCGCGATCAGGAAGCCAACATAAACACCGGTGTGGTTCTTTTCAAAACCAAGTTCGATACCGCCACTCGCGAACATCGGCTCTGTACCTACGATCCAAGGTTCAGTTGCTTCGATTGTGTCCGTCGTTTCAGTCAGGATTGCCTTATTCCGGTCGGTACGAGCGGCGATCCGCAGACGGGCAAGCGAGGCGCCGTTTCCTATGCCATGCTGCGCAACTGTGCCGATATCCGGGTGACCTCTTCACGAGCCTACGATGTTCCGGCGGATCAAGCGGCTTCCGAGATGCCGGACCCCAGGCCGTTCCTTCCGGCCGTTGCTCAGGCCGTTCTGGATGCCTCTTTTCACCTCGTCAGGCAACAGCGCAACCGTCTGGAGGCCATTGTCGATGAACCGGGACGGCGCCAACCGGCTCGGCGGCAGGGGATAGGGCTGTTTCAGGGATTACAGGCGGTTCACACCGCTCTTCTGGCGGCGGCCGGGGCCGGCGATACACCTCTCAACGCCAACCTGCGCGTGTGGCTGGAGCGTGGGGCGACCAGCCTGGCCATTCAACGCATCCGGGTGGAAAGCATTACAGGGTCAACGGAAGCTGCGCCTTTCTATCCTTCGGGCTCCACCGCCGGCTATGAACTGGAGTATCCCTGCTCGTGGCTGTGTGCGATCATCCGATACGCCGGGGCAGGTCCTCAGGCTTGGGATTATTTGTGTAAGCACATGCAGAAGGCGCGGGGAAGCTGGAGCCTGGGCGATATTTCTTACAACTCGAATCTTGACACGTTCAAGGCCAGTCTGGTTGAGGCCATGGGACGCCTGCCGCAATCCGGCGTCAACGCCTTTCCGGTAGCGGCGGGCAATCTGGAAAGCGTTTTTAACGGTTCCAACATAGAGAGCGTTCATCGCGATCTGGTGCAGTTGGACCCGGCCCTGTCGGCCGGTGACTCCGTGGCTATGGCCGTGCGGATTTTCTCGCGCGGGGGTCAACAGGAAAAGTTGTTCATGCATTGATCGCACCCGGCAGTAAGGCCTGACGCTCGTTTCCGTAGGGTGGAGCGAGCGATGAGAAGACTATTTTATGTTGCCAGTTCGCGGTCGAGTCGGTAGACTTAAGCGCTTGACATCAGGGTACTACCGGGTTATGGTTTGAAGTTACTTAGCCATGCAACCGTAATCCGGATTCTCGGGTAACTCATAAGGGAGGAAATCGCCGACCGTTATGGACATTGCCAGTTATTCGTCGGACTCCCGGGCTGTAATCAGAAACGCCAAAGAGGTGGCGGTCGCCTTTCGGCATCCGGAAATTGAAATCGAACATCTCCTTATGGCCGTGGTACGCCACGAGGCCTCTCAGGTGGAGTCGATGCTCAACCAGTTGGGCAAGAGCCCTGCTTTTGTTGAGTCGGTTATCGAAACGTATCTGAAAGATCAGCCCGCCAAGACAACAGCCCGCGAGAATATCGCCGCGTCTCCGGCTATGCAGGAAGTATTGACTCAGGCTGCCGCGGAAAAGGACAAGCTTTATGATTCTCTCGTGGAGCCGGAGCACATCTTCATTGCGGCTTTTGATCCCAGGTCGCGCCTGGCGGGTTACATCCGAGAGAAGCTGGACATAAGCCGGGAAGACCTTTACAAGGCCATTGCGGACAGCAAGTCGGTTGAGCAAATAACCAGTGCGGCCGAAATCAAGCACCCGGATGCCGAGGGCGAACCTGGCAAAAAAGAGGTGGCCGGGACTCTTCGCTACTGTGTGGACCTTACCAATAAGGCCGCCGCCGGTGAGTTTGACCCGGTGATCGCTCGCGATTCGGAGATACAACAGGTTATCCAGATTCTGCTGCGCCGTCGCAAGAACAGTCCCGTGCTGGTCGGCGGGGCCGGAGTGGGTAAGAGCGCTATCGTCGAGGGGTTCGCCCAGGCGGTGGTGGCCGATGAAGTCCCGAAAGCACTGCGCGGCGTGAAGGTCATGGAAGTGGATATGGGGGCCCTGGTGGCCGGAGCCAAGTACAAGGGAGAATTCGAGGAGCGTTTCAAGAGTTTGGTCGGGGAAGTCGTCAAGTCGGGTGGCAAGATCATTCTGTTTATCGATGAGCTTCACACTATCGCCGGGGCGGGCAGCGGCGGAGCCGGTATGGATGCCGCCAACCTGATCAAACCGGCTTTGGCGCGCGGGCAAATACGACTGATCGGGGCGACCACGGAAGAAGAATACACCCGGTATCTGGAAAAAGACAAGGCGCTGGATCGGCGTTTCCAGAGGATAAAAGTCGAGGAACCGGGATTCGATGACACCGTGCGCATTATCAAGGGAGTTGTTTCTCGTTATGAGGAACACCATAAGGTTACTTACACCGAAGACGCCATCGTGGCATCGGTCAAATTCGCCAGGCGATATCTGTCGGAACGGAACCTGCCCGATGTCGCCCTGGATGTTATCGATGAAGCGGCTTCGGAATTCGCTTTCAAGCAGGAGTTTTGCACCGAGAAATTCCCCGCTCTCACCCGGCAGATAACGGAGATCGAGAAGCTGTTCGATAGTTGTAAAGGCAAGAAGACCGAAGAGAACGCCGGGGATTTCGAGGCTCTGGAAAAGGCGTGCGATGAGTTCACTCGCGAGGTTGACCGCCTTAAGGGATTCTGGGGACACCGCCTGGAAGTTTCGCAGGGAGGTGCCGAATGACCACCGGAAATACCGATATAACCGCTTTGAAAAAGACTTTCGAAGAGCGGGTGGAAACCCTCAAGGCCGTTCAGGCTATGGTCGAAGACCTTCAGCCGGTTGTCAGTGACGGTGATGTGGCCGCGGTAGTGGCCCGTCGTACCGGTATTCCTGTTTCCAAGATGCTCACGGCCGAAAAGGATCGCCTGATCAACATGGAGGCATTTCTTTCCCGGCGCATAGTCGGGCAGCAGGATGCCATCAAGGCTATTGCCGACGCCGTGCGCAAGTCGCGAGCGGGTCTGAAATTGCCCCACCGTCCGGTTGGCTCGTTTCTCTTCCTGGGACCGACCGGAACCGGCAAAACGCATTTGCCCAAACTTCTGGCCGATTTTCTTTTCGACGACAAGAACGCCATGGTCCGTCTGGATATGTCGGAATTCATGGAACCGCACTCGGTGGCCAAAATGATCGGTGCCCCGCCCGGATATGTCGGTTACGAAGCCGGCGGTGTGCTGACCGAGGCGGTCCGTCGCAAACCGTTCTCGATTGTTCTGTTCGATGAAGTCGAGAAAGCTCACCCCGATGTGTTCAACGTCCTGCTTCAGTTGCTCGACGACGGCCGTCTGACCGATGGCCAGAACCGCACGGTGGATTTTTCCAATTGTCTGGTAGTACTTACTTCCAACTATGCTGCCGATAAGATTTTGGATGCGGACAAAGAAGGCCGCGAGGTAGATATGGAAGAAGTGCGGGGTTTTCTGTTTTCGAAGTTCCGTCCGGAGTTTCTCAACCGGCTGAACGATATTATCGTTTATCATTCTTTCACCTTTGAACAGGTGGAGAAGATCGTCGGGCTGGAGTTCGACAACCTGTGTGAACTGTTGAAAGATCAGGAGATCAAGGCCTCGCTCTCGCCGGAGGCCCGGCACAAGCTGGCCGAAGACGGTTACACGGTGGAGCTCGGAGCGCGACCGTTGCAGCGCATTATCGAACGTGAGGTTATCAACCGGCTTTCGGTGGATATAATCACCGGTAAAGTCGTTCCGGGCGATGAGGTGCGGGTGGATGTGAAAGACGAGAAGTACGTGTTTACGACGACGAAAACCGCAAGTCAATAAGGCAATAATACTATAGATTAACGGAGGAGTGGATGGCTAAGTTTATTCTGGGTGCGACCGAGAAGGTCGCGCGCGACGACAGTATCCCGGTTGAATTGCTCCCCTCAAACAAAACGCTCTACGTTGCCAAGCTGAACAACGACGAAGAGGCCGACCCGAGTCCGGTCAAGTGCAACAATCTCAAGGAAGTGTTTGAGAAATTCCAGCCGAATTTTTCGGTCGAGATGGAGTCGACCGAAGGGGAACAGGTCAACGCGGATTTCGAAATCCGTGCGATGAAGGATTTCACTTCCAAGCAGTTGATCGAGAAAAACGAAGAGCTTTCCAAGACTTATTACGGTAAGGAAATTCTTGCCGATCTGGAAAAACAGCTCAAAAAGAACAACGCGCTTAAGAAGACCCTTTCTGACAAAGAGAAGAAAGAAGCCCTGCTGAAGGTCATGCGGTATTACATTGATCTGCTCAGTGAGTAAAGAGGTGGTGTCAAATGGGTGAAGAAGAAAAACAGGAAATGCAACCGCAACAGGCCGAGGCTCAGGCCGCACAGCCTGAAAAGCCGGTAGCGGAAAAAATATCCGACGAGGAGTTTGCGTCGCTTCTCGGTGATTCGTTCGGCGATTACAGTAAACTGGCCGCGCTGTTGCCCTCGTTCAAGACGGCCGAAGGCGACCTGGTGCGCGGGGTTGAATGGCTCGATCCCAAGAAGGATTTCCAGCGCAAAGAATTCCTGAACAAGAAAGATTTCGCACAACAGCGACGTCTTCTTCGGCAACGGCTGCAAACATGGGCCGATGCCCTCGGTGGTGAAGCCGACCTTGACGCCATTCGCAAAGATCTCAACGAGCGGGCCGTCAAGCTGGAACAGAACCTCGAAAAGAACATGAAGAAGGTGCATCGCGCCAGCCGGGAACTTGAAACGACCTATCGCGCCGTGGACAAGTTTTTCGCCAACGCTCAGCAGGAACCGGACGAGAAGGTCAACGCCTATTTCGCCAATGTCGGTGTGGAAGAGTTGACCGATCCCAATGATCGCGAGAAGTTCGAGAAACTGACCAAAGCCATTGCCGATCTCTACCGCGAGTGGAGTATCAAGGAATGTTTCTCCATGGCTGTCGTGCCGGGTTATCTGGGCAGTGTGGAGAATATCGATACCTTTGGGCGTCAACTCGGCCTGCCGAACAAAGTTCACGTCATGACCGATCTGCCCAATTTCGAGAAATTCGAAGAAGTGATGGATATGCTGGAAGATCCGAGCTATGCGTCACTGTCCGGTATCGATAACTATAAGCAGTATGTCTCGCTTTTTGCCAATTACATTCTGGCCCGCGAGGCCAATCAGTACGAAGACGAAGACATGTGGATTCCGCCTTCGGCCGCCGTGGCCGGTAAGATGTATCAGGGCGATCAGACGATAGGCATGCAGCAACCGATGGCCGGGTTCAAGCATGGCAAGATTGCCGATGCCAAGTACCTGCGTTTCAAGGCCAATCAGCCGGACGCCAGCAAGATCAACGAGAAGGGCGTCAATCCGATGGTCAATTTCGAGGGGCAGGCGGTGGCTATGGGGGCGGCGACGCTTTTCAACAAGGAAACGTTCAACGTCTATTCGATCCGGCGCACCTATGACTATGTCTACAAAACCCTGCGCAATTACCTGAACAAACAGACGTTCAGCGTTATCGATCAGAAGTTCATCGATACCATGCGGCGGGACATTGACAAGTTCATGAAAGCCATTACCGGTGGCGATAACATCCTTCAGGACTACAACGTCAATATCTTCGCCGATGATGAGATGCGCAAGCGACAGGAGATCGACGTGAAAGTGTCGCTTAATCCGAAATACCCGGCCCGGACGTTCAATATCGAATTCCTCGCCTGGAACGAGGACAGCCAGACCAACGTCAAGGACAAATAGCCGGGTTGATTGTCGAATGCAATCAGATTGTTATTGATAGGATGGAACAAGCGAACCCAATCTAATTGAGGAGAAAGTGCTATGGCACGTAGACCGACCTTGGAAATCGACGGTGTTGTGTACAAGAATGTATACTCCGTTTCATACGAGTTGTATACCGCGAAGGACGAAACAGGCCGGCCGTCTGACCGCGCTCATGCCGGGACCATCAAAGTAACCCGGGAATCGGATGAGAATGCCGATGTCGCCCGCTGGGCCATGGATTCCAGCAAACCGAACTGGAAAGCCGGTAAAGTTCTTTTCAAGAACCCGGACGACGCGACCATGAAGGAACTTTCCTGGGAGGAAGGATTTATCACCAAGTATGTGGAGACCATCCCCCATGTTAAGGAAAGTCCCGACGATCAGGTGTTTGAGTATTTCGAAATATCCTGCCACAAGTTGATTATCGGCGACGCCGAAATAGACAACCGCTGGGAGGAATAGGCTGTATTCGCGGTATCCGGGCGGGCCGAACGAAGAGTCCGCCCGGTTTCTCTAACTCTCGGATGCAGCGGAGCCTTTTGTTATGGCTAAAATTCAGACCCCGGCTGAAACCACGATCAGAATCGCCGGCAAAGAGATCAAGCAGGAGATTCTGAATATATCACTGGAGCAGATGATCGATGGTCACCATCGTCTGGCCATTCGACTCTCTCTGGTAGGCCGGGAGTCCGGCACAACGGAACTGGCTGACCTGAGCGATTACACCGGCATGCTCGGTGAGTCCATATCGCTGACCATCGTACCTCACGGGGATGTGGTTGACCGGTCGCTGCAACTGGCTTTTACCGGTTTGGTGACCGAGGTCAAGCTGGAAAACAGTATCGATAATATCAACTCCGTTCTGGTGTGTGCGATGAGCCCCACGGTGGCGCTCGACGGCGGACACCGCAACGAGTTCTTCACCGATCAGAGCGCCAGTGACATTATCGGTTCTATTCTCCAGAACTATCCCATGACCACGGGTCAGATAGAGAATACCGGAAAATCTCTGGCTTTCTGCGTTCAGTACCGTCAGTCGGATTACGATTTTATTATGCGACTGGCCGCGGCCGGGGGGCTCTTTGCCTGTTACGACGGGATGGAATTCCGGGCCGTAAAGGCTGCCAGCAGTGATCAGGTGGAATTGAAGTGGCGTGAGACACTGGGCGCGTTCACGGTCGGACTGGGCACGGCATCGAAAGAATTCGAGTCCAGCCTGTTCAATTACGAGGAAGCTACCGTGTTTAGCCGCGACTCCGAATCGGTGGCGCTTCAGGCCTCGTTGTCCACTCTGTCCAAACTCGCCCCGGATGCCTCGGCTAAAATTTACACACGTTCGGGATTTTCGGATTCGGTGCAGTCGGCCGCTGATATGCAATCGCTTGACGCTGCCCTGGAGCGCGACCGCAATCAGGCGCTGGGCCGTATGATCAAGTGTGTGGGGGAATCCGATGTCCCGGCGGTAAAAGTCGGCCACTGCGTCAGGATTACGGGCATGGGGGCGCTGGATGGATCGTACTGGATCGAGAAGGTACTGCATTACTTCGATGAATCCGGCTACACGAATCGTTTTGTCGGGGCCCCGCTCGACATGGCTCATCCTCAGCCGCGTTCCCGGTCGGGCCGACTCGGCGGGATTCAGAGCGCTATTGTCGTCGATAACGCCGACCCGGACAAGCTCGGTCGTATAAAAGTCAAGTTCCCCTGGAGTCGGGACGAACAGACAGTCTGGGTGAGAATGATCACGCCCTATGCCGGGACCAGCCGGGGATGGTACAGCCTCCCGGAGATCGACGATGAGGTGTTGATCGGTTTCGAACATAACAATCCCGGCTACCCGGTGGCGCTGGGAGCGGTATACAACGGCAACAACAAACCGCCCGATGCCGCCCCTAACGACGATAACAACATCAAGTTGCTGGTTACCCGTTCCGGTCATCAGGTGGTTTTTTCGGACGAGGACGGCAAGGAATCGATTCTGATATCTACCAAGGACGATAAGAACAAATTGATTATGGATGTGTCCGGTCCGTCAATCGCTATCGAGAGTGAAGGCGATATCAGTATCAAGGGTAAGAATATCACCATTGAAAGCCAGGAGAAATTGAATCTCAAGGCCGGTACGGATTTCGAGGCCGGCGCTTCGGCCAATCTCAAGACGGACGCGGGAGCCAACTGCGAGATTTCGGCCAGTGGTAATGTTGATGTCAAAGGGGCTATGATTAACCTCAATTAACGCCGTCTATGGAATACCTGACCCTGCCATATCGTCTCAAGCATGACTATCTCGGTCGCGGTGATCTGCGCGAGTCGATCATGCATACGGTGGGGCTTATACTGAGTACGCGGGCGGGACGTATCGGCTTTATGCCGGAGTTCGGTTGTAATATCTGGGAAAAGGAGTTCGCCGATCTTCTGGCGACCAGCCGTTCCGATATCCGGGCCAGTTTGCGCAACGCCGTGGATTCGTTCGAGAAACGGTTGTACAACATATCCGTCTCTTTCTCGCCGGAGGATCGTTTTGAAGCTCGGGCTTTGGGAATAACCGTGAAAGTAACCGGCAATTTCCGTGATGATGACGACCAGGAACAGAAATTTGAGGCCAACTACCATCTGGGATAGCATGGCTGTTGAGGAAAGTTTATGAGCAAAGATAAATCGCACAGTCGGGAGAAGATATTCGCCGACATGTTTCGGGAACTGCGAGCCTGGAACCCGGATATTTCGGGCTCACCCGAACGGATGGATCCCATTCTCAGGATACTCCTGAACCTGTATGCTCATCAGCTTTCGCGTATCGACGGTCGGGTCGACGAGTTGTGGGATATCGCCGCCGATTCGCTGGTGAGGTCCGTTTGCCCTGAAGTTCGGCGCTGGCCGGTGCCGGCGCACACGGTGCTCAAATGTGAGCTGAACGACCCCGTGGTGGAGGTTGACACTCACACCCGGTTCTACTACAAAGAAGAGCGCGAAGGCGGCCGGGCTTTTTTTTTTCGCGCCACAACGTAACGAAAAACTGGCTTCGGCCAGGTTAATCAAAGTCCTTCTTGAGGTCGGCGACCGTTTTCAGTCGGTCCCCATTCTGACCGGTTCTGTCGGTGCGGCTCCATCCCGAAAGAATTCGGCTCCTCCGGCCGGTGAGGCCCGCCGCATGTATCTTGTTATTCACTGGAGTGGTCATGCTTCGGATCTCAAAGGGGCCAGTGTCTATCTTCAGGGTAAGCCGGAAGTCCTGAACCAACTGCGCTGGGCTCGCTGGCGGGCGTCCGATGACAACGGCGAGTTCGCTTCTCAGAAAGTTTTCTGTCCGGGCTTGCAGGACAGCATCGAACGGATGTTCGTCGACCGTGAAGATCGGCCTTACCCCTGGGGAGGTTTTCGCACCGGCAGTGACGTTTTCCGTGATCTCAAAGACAACTTTCTGATTCTTCCGGGTTCGTTCCTCAGCGGTTGGAGGCGGGTAGGTTCCGGGGGAGCGGTGGTGCGCCGGTTGAACCTGCCGACCGATGAATCTTTCGACAAAGAGGGAGAATACTACTGGATAGAGCTGGAACTCCCGCCGCGCGGTGACCGACAGGCGCTTTTCAGTGGTGTCGGGGTCGATTTCGGCTGTTTTATCGCTACCAATCGCAACGAACAGACGGTTTACAAGCACACGGCCGGCAATCGGCTCGTGGATATCGAATTGCCTGAGGAAATCGACAACATTCTGGAAATAACCGGTGTCACGGACTCGCATGGTAACGATTACCGCCCGCGCTATGATGTTGCGGCCGGGACGGTCGAGCACACTTACACGCTGGAGGAACGGGGCAAGCGGTTGATTCTGTGGTTTGATTTTTCGACGGCGCTTGCCGTCCCGCCGGAGTCGATTACGGTCAGGTATGCCATTACCGAAGGAGTGAGCGCGAACGGAATCGAGGCAGGCAGGATTACGGAGTTGTACGAGAGCCATCCCGGTATATCCGACTGTCGCAATCTCACCGAAATCAGGGGGGCTGTTCCGGCCAAGACCGAAGAGCAGGTACTTACTGAAGTCTCGGCACGAATCCGCGGTCGTGACCGAGCCCTGACTTTCGACGATATCGCCGACTGGGCACGTACGTTTGATCGGCGCGTACAGTCGGTTCATTGTGAAAACGGGGTTCAGCGTTCGGCCCACGGGGTGCGACGTTGCATTGTCGTGAAAGTACAGGTGGCGGAAACGGATTTCTATTCCGACGAAGAATTGCAGTTATTGCGTGAACGGCTGGGCAGTTTTCTGAAAGCTCGCTCTCCCGTCAACACGCAGTATCAGGTGGAGATGCAGGCGCGATGAATCCGACTCTGCCTCAGTCCATGCCCGACTTTGTCAGTCGCCGGGTGTCCATGCACGCGGTTACGGCGCTTCTGGAATTGATGCGTCTGGGGGTGGACATTACCCGGGTGGACGTGCTTGCGGTGGGGGAATACGAAAACTACCGGGGGGAAATCTGTTGGCAGTCACCGCCGCCGGGTACGGAGATAGGACCGGATTCGAAGATTGTCCTTGAGGTGGGTTATCCCAGCGCGGTCGATGAGATTCCCTACCAGTTTTTCTACGGTCTGGGAGATACCACCGCCGACCGTTCCGGCTGGGAGGAACGCGCGCGTCACCTGATGGCCCCGTTTGACGCCGCGGTTGTCCGCTACCGTGTCTGGTCGCAATATCACATCCTGAAACTGAATTTCGGCTACCTTGACCGGGCTCAGGTAGAAAAATTTATCGACACGTTCGGGGTGACATTGCCCGCGGTCGATCTTGATCAGTCCGAACTTCTGCTTCTGGCTTCGTTGCTTCCGGCTCTTCATGCCTGGGGTGGCAATGCCGAAGCCGTGGCCTGGGTGATTCGCCTGTTTTTTGGTTTCGAGTGTGAGATAGTCGAAAATACCCCCGGGCGGTATGATATTCCGGCGGAGCTTCAATATCATCTGGGTGGTTTTGGGGGACGTCTGGGTCGGCAGACCGTTCTCGGACGGTCGTTCGTGGAATGCGATTCGGCCTATCGGGTCGTTTTGGGTGGTGTAAAGCCGCAGCAGGTAAGGGGCTTGCTGCCCGGTCAGCGGCAGCGGGAGAAACTGGAGTGGCTGCTGAAACTGGCTATGCCCGGCAATCTCGTTTATCGTTTGGCTCTCAGGCCGGTTGTACCGGGACTGGTTCTGGGCAGGGAAGACGGCGGCAGCTACCTCGGTTACGCTACCCGGTTACAGGAAGCAAAGCAGTGAAAGGTCATATCGGCTTGATTGGGGTACTAACTTGACTTGGCCGAGACCAGTAGATAGATTAGATACTTACTTGGGGTAATTGGATGAGCAACTTGAAGTTATACTCCGTCAACTGGCAGGACGGAATGCTCCTGAACGAGCAGCATCTTAAGGAACAAGAGAAGTTCTTTCAGGACCTGGCCCGCTGGTATGCGATGCCGACCGGCGACAGTTACGGCCTGATGCGCAAAGGCAAGGGAGCGCAACCGGGTCTGATTTTGAACGCCGGTATCAGCGGTAATCAATTGCGGGTGGAGGTAATCAGGTGTCAGGCAATAACCGCTGACGGTTATGTTATCGAGATCAATGAAGCCACGTCACCGCCGGTGCAAACATCGGCGGCAATGACAGTCGGTGAGATTCCGGTTTTCCTCAGTGTGGGTGCGGCCGAGAAAATGGCCACCGGTTCACCTGATTCTCAGGAAGACATTCCCCGGCTTCCTTATCGTGCTTTTGATTATCGGTTGCATCTGGGCGAACGGCCCGGGGTGTCGGAAGGCCAGTTGCTTCAGCTTGCTCTTCTTGAAGTCACGGGAACCGAAGTCAGACCGGTGAGCGGTTATTTCCCGCCCTGTGTCAGTCTTTATGCCGACGAACACCTGCACCAGAAAGTGGTCGATCTGCGCAGCCGTCTGGAGACTCTTTTGGCCATAGGCAATCGGGCGTTTGCCAGTATCAACGCCGCCGGGGTCAGTACCGATCTCTATACTGCCCTGCGCAATACTATCTTCGAGTTCGTGCGCTATCTTTCGACTTCATTAGATGAATTCATACCGGGGGTCAACGCCGGACATCCTCTCGGTATGGTTATATTTTTCCGTCGCCTGTTCCGGTTCTTCAACGCTCTGCTTATTCTTAATCCCGGGGTGAAGGATTACGTCCACGAGAAGTTCTTCGTCAAACAGACGGACTCGGATATCAGCTACTTCATGCGGTCGATTGATGATTTCCTGATGGCTCATTACAATCACGAGGATATCGGTGGGCATGTCCGAACTGTTGAGAACATTCTCGAACAGATAAAGGGACTCATGGCCTATCTGGCCCAGGTGGAGGCGGACCAGCTCGGACCGCAGGCCGTGGCTACGGATTCGATATCGTATGCCGGGCGTACGTACCAGTTAGCCAAATACTCCGGGACCAGGATGGAACAAGTGGGAGAGTTGATCTACCTTGAGGTAACCCTGACCGAACCTCGGCCCATGACCGATACCGTGATCCTTCTGGCGAAGGGTTTGTTCAGCCTTCAGGACTGGTCGAGTATGCAGGTACGGCTGGGCCTTAACGAAGCACGCGGCCTGGGGGAGACCGACCCGGTAGAATCGGACGCCGTGACTTATGGCGATAAAGTCGCGCTGCATCCTCGGGATATGCTGCAGTCGCAGTCCGTGAAGAAGCTTACCATGATTTTCCGCGGGGTTCATGATGCCCGGACGTTCAGTCGTCTGGGGAAAATGGATTTGTTCGTTTATACGCAGTAAGGAGGCTGCCCGCCGGGTGCGCAGTCAGGGTTAATGAACGCATATATAAAAGACCTCTTTGCCTATTTGAGCCGTTTTGAAGATCGGCCCGGCGAGTTCGACACCGAGGCTTTTCTTCAGACTTACCAGGGTGTTTATGCGGTCTTTCAGGCGCTTCGCAAGGAGCGGGAGAAAGCTGTCGAAACCGATCATTTCTTTATCTCTCAGATCAAACAAATACCGTTGAACAAGTCGGACCTTCGGCAGCTCACGGTTCAGCTTCTGATTACTTATTTCGAGGCCGAGGCCGACGTCGACGGCCAGTCCAATCAGAGCTATCTGTATTGTCGCTCGCTTCGCGAAGTTAAGCAGGATATTCCGTATTTCGAGAAATATCTGGTGCCGATGTTGTTTGCCGACGGTGCTCTTAACTGGAATCTTAGGCTCAACACGTTCTTTCTTGAAGAGATCGCCCGTTATATGAATCGCTACGGCGGTCGTTTCGACGCCGAGATGTCGCCGGAAGCATTCGGCGGTTTGACTGACCCGTCGAAATTCCTCCATCTTGCCCGGCGGAGACGGGAACTCGGCGCCGATCTGCTCAAGGATCGTTCCTCGCTGGAATTCCATTTGCAGCAGGTCAACGGTTTCTCGAAGCTGGCGGCCCGGGGACGGACCCACCGCGAACATCTCTCGGAATGGGGCTATCTCAAGACGTCCAATTTCTGGGCCCGGGTGAGCGAGTGGCTGCGTGAGTTCGGCGGTAAACTGGCCGGGGCTTTTTCGAGCTGGCGATATTTTCGTCTCGTGATGTCCCAGCGCAACGCGGCGTATTTGTATTGCTCCATTATCATAGTAATTTGCATTCTGCTGGCGATATACGTTCCGTCGAAGTGGAAATCGTATTCCGAGACACAACTGAACACACTCGTGGAACATGCTGACGAACTACAACAACAGAGCGGTCGGTGATTTCAGGTTTTCGCAATTGATGGGCTGATATGAAGCTGGGTAAGATATTCAAGGTATTCAAGAAGGGCGCCAAAGCGGCCGGGGGAAGAAAGAAGAAAAAAGGCGCCTCTGCTTTCAAATGGCCGTCGGGTGTCCGGCTGGGTGTATTCGGTCATGCCAACAGCGGTAAGACGGTTTATTTTTCCATTCTCTATGAAGAGAGTAAGATCGCCCGTGATCTTCAGATATCGGTGACCGACAACGCTACGGCCAGTGAGTTTCTCCGGCACTATCGCTCTATCTGGGGGCTTTCTACGGCCGTTGATTCCGGCACCGCGATTGATCTGGTAGGCGAAAAGAAGTTCCCGGACCCAACCGAGCGAGATCTCCCGCTGATATTCAACGCCACCCTCGACCGCAGCAAGAGGGTCGGCGTGGTCAGTTATGATTACAACGGTAAAGCGGTCGCTATCTCGGCTTCGGGCGACGACAAAGAAAAAGTCATGGATTTCATGACCGGGTGCGACGGCCTGCTCTTTTTCTTCGATCCCAAGGTACTCAAGGCCGAGGTGCGGAGCCAGGCTCATGCGGCGGCTTTTGTCAACCTGATCGAGGCTATTGCTCCCCTGGGTTCAAGGCTGCCCATCCCCGTGGCGCTGGTGATAACGAAAGCCGATGTTTTGCCCGGTTTCACCGGCGAAGACCAGACGATATTGGTGCCGCCGGAATCGGAAAGCCTGCTGGCGGAGGATTTTGATCTGTTGATGGAACGGATGCTTTCCTCGTCCCGTATTTCAGGCAATCCGACCTGGGCGGCCAGTGTGCGCGAGGTGTTTCTCCGGCTGCGACCGTTCCTCCGGGCAGTGCTGGGGAGAACGCTCGATTTTCAGATCTTTTTCACTTCCGCTACCGGGCAGACTCCGGAGAAAATCGGGGCCGACATCGGCCGGTCGATCTATGCTCCGCCGCGGAAAATCACCCCCATAGGGGTAAAAGAGCCTTTCTACTGGTTGTTGAAGGCGGTGCTGCGTAATCGCCGAATCTCTCGCCTGCGGCGTGTTACCCGTTGGGTGGCGGCTCTTGCCGCTATTTGGGTTGTCTGTTATTCTCTGCCATACCTTTACCATTTCCAATATCTCCTGGCGCGTACGCAGACGGTTGAGCGAAACACGATGAAGCCCTACGACGGCAATATCATCAACACCAGCAGTGAAGAACGCGGGAAAATAATCCGGGCCTACCGGAATTACGAGTCGTCATGGGTGGTCAAGAATCTCTTCCCGGCTTTCGTTTCGCCGGCCGGCCGAGTGCGTAACGTATACGATGATTTTGACGCGGCCGACGCCGTCAAGCGACTGGATCGACGCATCAACGATCTGGCCGTACTCGTTGCGGATACCTCCCGTTGGCCCACCGTGAATCTGAACGATTCCTCGCTTAATCTTGAGGCCGATTATGAAAAAGTCCTGGCCGATCTGGAATCGTTTCACAAGGGGAACGAGACTTCGGAGCTGTATCGGCGTTCCGACCGAGTATTGAATCACTGGTCTCTTTTTGCCAAGGCCCTGATTGACCGGAGTGATACCGCTCTCTGGAATACGGTCAAGCGTCAGGTGGATCAGGACCAGGCCCGTTTTGCCAAAGAGATATCATCGGCCGAAAAGAGCCTCGACGATGCCCTGCGTCAGCACGAGATAAAACAGGTCGAGCAGGTCATCGCGCAGTCTACGGCTTTTGAATTCAGCGATGAGATCGTAAACAATATCAATAACAACTCCGATCCCAAATATCGTCTTGAAGGAGCGGTCCGAGATCTGGAGAAAATCAGGCGCAAGCTGAGTCGTTCCGACTCCGAGCATCTTAACATGATTGACCGGTATATCCGGCAGGTGCGCCAGTGGGATCGCGAGCGAGAGTATACGTGCAAGTTCGAAACCGTGCCCGAGAAAACCCCACTCTATTTCGAGATTACCGAAACCGGTGAAAACGCCGCCTGGAATAATAAGACCATGTACTTCCGGGGAGACGAAGTGACTTTCAAGTGGAAGCCGGGACAGGATATTCATGTGGCTCTTGATACTTCGGGCCACGCCTACAACTGGGGCAAGAATGCCTGCGATCAGGATGTCAAATCCGGCAAATATGCCTTGTTTGAGTTGGAAAAAGGACTTTCCTTCAAGAATGTCGGTATCGAAGTCACCGTGCGCTTTACGCCGCCGCTGACAGAGCGACTCCCGGTGCTTGAATAGGAAATCATCGGTCGAACGCAGGGTGGCAGACAGAGGGAGCGAATGATGCGAAACGGAAAAACGGTCATTGGGTTCTGCGGAAAACTGTTGGTTTTGGCGATAATCGTTGGTTGTCTCGCCGGGTCGGCTATGGCGGGCAAGGTGTTGCTGAATTCGGGTCTGGAGGTCAAGGTCACGTTTGATCCCAATATCAGGGTTTCCTCCGGGCATTCGGTGGCGGGTGTGCCGGTGCTTATCTCGTTGGCTGAGCCGATTGTTGTCGGCGGCGAGGTCATCGTGGAAAAAGGTGCCCAGGGCACAGCCGTGATAGGTGAGGTGGAAAAAGCCAAAAGAGCCGGCAAGCCCGGCCGCATTACGGTCGAGTTTGTGGATCTGGCGGCCAAAGGACCGTATGAAATCGTCGGGGAAGACCGCATCAAGCTTTCCGGTACGGAAGAGGCTAAGGGAAAAAGCCGCAAGACTCTGTCCTACCTGTTTATTTTTGGGCTGTTCATCAAGGGGACGCAGGGGGAAATTCCGACGAATCAGGTCTACACGGCCAGGATAGCCGAGGACGTTTTTCTCGAAAGTAAATGACCTGATGGTTTTGAGTGCCGGAACAGCACAGCTTACGAGATTCTGCAATTCAGATCGTGGGGCCCGCCTTCATAGTGTACGAAGATACCAATATGCCGCTTATCGCCGGATCGGTTCTCCGGTACCCCGTTCTGTCTCCGCGACATCGGATCAGTTTTAAGGCTGAAAACAGCGTGGGGTGAGAATTGCGACGATGGGGGCATTTCGCATGAGCGGTGGTTTATGTTCATCTCCCTTCAATTCAAGCCATGTGGTGTGTCGAAATTTTCCGTGTCGGTTTCATTGGGTTGTTTCGGCAGGGGGCGTTACGGCTGTCTCGGCCCGCAAATCATGAGTAAACAAAAGCACTAAGCCAAAGAAAAGCAGGAGGTTATTGTGGAAAGCTGGATTAATACAATCGTGGATTGGGGCACGCTCTACGGTATGCGAATCGTAGGTGCTGTTGCTATCCTCATCTTCGGTCGGATGGTCGTGAGTATCCTGGCCGGCGTCGTGCGGCGATTGATGAATCGGGGTAAGGCTGAAGAGACCCTGACGAAATTCGTGGTTGCACTCACCAGGATTTCGTTGCTGACGTTCGTGGTTATTGCCGCTTTGGGAACGCTGGGTGTTCAGACCGCTTCGTTCGTTGCGGTTATCGGCGCGGCCGGTTTGGCTATTGGTTTCGCTCTTCAGGGATCGCTGTCGAATTTTGCCTCGGGAGTGATGCTCATAATTTTCCGTCCCTTCAAGAGCGGTGACTACGTTGAAGCCGGTGGCAGTGCCGGAGTGGTGGAAGAAATTCACATTTTCAGCACCATTATGAAAACGCCCGACAACAAGAGGATTATTATTCCCAACAGCGGTATTACCGGCGGAAACATCGTCAACTATTCGGCTCTCGAAAACCGGCGTGTCGATCTTGTTTTCGGTATCGGTTACGGCGATGATATCCGCAAAGCCAAAGAAATACTGGAACGAATCGTTCGGGACGATCCGCGGGTGTTGGCTGATCCGGCGCCGATGGTGGCTGTGTCGGAACTGGCCGACAGCTCGGTCAATTTCGTGGTCAGGCCCTGGGTCAAGACGGCCGATTACTGGGGGGTCTATTTTGACCTTACCGAAAAAGTAAAACTGACTTTCGACGCGGAAGGGATATCTATTCCTTTCCCGCAAACCGATGTTCACCTGCATCAAACGACGGTTGCTTAGGGAGGAAACAATGCGAAACTGGCGTGTTTTGATTTTGATTATAACATCGCTTGCCCTGGCTCTACCGGTTGCAGCTCAGGACAGCTCTGCGACGGGCTGGAAGACATCGCTGACGACGGATTTCACTACCACGCAGACGGCCTACTCCGATTCCTGGGTGGGTGGCGAAGCCGGCTCGTTCAGTTGGGTAAGCAACCTGCAGGGTTCGGCCCGGAAGCAACTGGTGGAATGGTTCGATTTTCAGTCGACCCTGAAGATGTCCTTCGGGCAAACCATGACCCAGAACGAGGACAAGGACTGGGAAAAACCCAAGAAATCCACCGATCTTATCGACTGGGAAAACGTCGGATGCTTCACCGTGCACGGCTATGTCGATCCGTTCGCGGCTTTTCGCGTTGAGTCGCAGTTTCTTGATGCTTCCGTAAACGCCAAGAAACGGTATCTGAGCCCGTTGAAACTGACCGAGTCGGCCGGTATTTCCCGACGGTTTTACGAGAAAGATGAAGATCAGGTGTTCAGTCGTCTGGGACTGGCTCTGAGACAGATTATCACCAAGAACATTATCGACAGTGCCGTCCTGAACACCGAGACCGAGACGGTTACCGACGGAGGTCTCGAATCGGTCACTGACGTTGTTCTCACGATCAATGAACGTCTTCAGTACACCGGCAAGCTGACGCTTTTCAAAGCGTTGTTCTTCTCGGAGAAGGATGACGTGGAAGGGACCGAGTATGAGAACGACTGGAAAGCGGTCGATATCAACTGGGAAAACATTGTCAATGCTTCGATCACCAAGATAATTTCGGTCAATTTCTATACCCAGGTGCTCTACGACAAACAGGTCAGCCGCAAGACGCGGTTCAAAGAGACTCTGGGGATCGGTTTTGTCTTTAAGCTGATATAAGCAACGGGTCACGCAATAAACGGCAGGGCGAATCACCCTGCCGTTTTTTTTACTCTACGCCGTATCGGCGGATTTCATCTCTTTGGTCTGAGCAATGACGGCCGCCCCTACCGAGTCGCCCCACACATTGACGGTGGTGCGGCATCGATCCAGGAACCAGTCGACGGCAAAGATGAGTCCGATTCCTTCCAGAGGCAAATTAACGGCGGCCAGCACGATGACCATCATAACCGTCCCCGCGTGGGGGATGGCGGCCGCCCCGATAGAGGCCAGGGTGGCTGTCAGGAATACGATAACCTGCTGACCGAAAGAAAGATCGATTCCCGAAATCTGGGCGATGAACATGGCCGCCACCGCTTCATAGAGGGCAGTTCCGTCCATATTGATAGTCGCACCGAGAGGCAGAACGAACGATGCCGCCCGGCGGTCGACTTTATTCTTTTCCTCGACCGCTTCCATCGTAATCGGCAGGGCCACCGAGGATGAAGCGGTGGTGAAAGCCGTGGTGAGAGCCTCTCCGACGTTTACGAAATACTCCCACGGTCGTTTCTTCCCCAGGAAGGTGAGCAAAAGCGGCAGAGTTATCAGGCCATGCACAAGCAGACCCAGTATGACCGTTAGCGAATACAACCCAAGCCCCGAGGCCAGTTGATCGAGCGAATCGTGTTTCTCGGCCACGATGCCGCCGATGAGGGCCATGACTCCGATAGGGGCGAAATATATAATAAGATGAACAATCTTCATCATGGCCAGATTGATCCCTTCGAATAGCGCCACCACCGGTTCTCCTTTTTCCCCGATAGCGGACAGGACGCCTCCGAAAAGAAGAGAAAAGACAATCAGCGGCAGTATCCGTCCTTCGGCGGCGGCTTCAATCACGTTTTCGGGAATAAGACCGACCAGCACGTCGACAAGGGTCTTACTCTGGCTCTCGCTGACGAAATCCGGGACCGTCGCGGCCCACATTTCCAGCCCCGAGCCGGGTCGTATTATATTTACCAGAATCAGCCCGACCAGAACCGAGCAACCGGTCGTCAGGAGATAGTAAGCGATAGTCTTGCCGCCGGTCCTGCCCAGGGTGCGGACATCGCCAAGCGACGTAACCCCGACGATCATCGAAGCCACTACGAGCGGGACAACGACCATTTTGAGCGAGTTGAGGAAGATAGTGCCGAGAAAACTCACCGCGAGCATGATCTCGGGCAGGAAAAAGCCCCCCAGGACGCCCAGTACCGCCCCGCCGATCATCGCCAGCAGGATGATATTACCGGATTGCTTGTTCACTTTGTTGTATCCCCGTTGATAGGCGTATCTAATGCTGTTCGTTATTATAGGCAGACGGGCCTGCTGTCACAAACAAAACAACGGCGCGGGGTTTATACGGCCGGGAAAGCAAACGCAATGGTGATCAGGGTCATTGCTCGAACGCCGCACGATACCGGCGGCACTAAAAACCGGGGCCTCATTCCGGTCCGATAGCGTGATGCTCGCGGTGTCCGTATCTCCGCACGGGATGCGGTGTTCGCTCCACCGGCACCAGATCGTCGAGCCAGTATGCGTCGTCATCCCGGTGGAACATCATGAAATGGCCTTCGTCCAGCGGATTCCGGGCTCGATGGTAGCGCAGGTAAATGTGGTGTGCGGTGAGACCTACCATCTCGATTTTGCCGGACTCGTGCGACATGACCAAACGGGCGCGTTTGGCCAGACCGCTGACCTGCTTCTTGGCCTCTTCCAATGCTGCGTAGGCATCCGTCAGTGACAGTTCAAACGGCTCGTTGCCTTCCGTCGGTCGACACTGGAAGAAATAATACGGGGGGATTCCGACAAACGAGAGCTTGCGCATCAACTCCGCCAGTACATCCGGGTCATCGTTGAGGCCGCGAATAATCGGTGACTGGTTGGTAAGGACGACCCCGGATTTCATCAGCATATCAAGACCCTGCAGAGCGGTATCGGACAGCTCCTGAGGATGGTTGAAATGTACCATCAGGTAGATGCGTTTTTCCCTTGTGCTGTAGCGCAGAAGCATGGCCGGCAGTTCGGGATCGCTGATAATACGATAGGGATTGAACGCGGGCATCTTGGTGCCGATGCGGATGATACGCACGTGGGGAATTTCCCTGAGGGCTTTCAGGATTTCTTCCAGACGCCGCGTGGACAGAAAAAGGGGGTCGCCTCCGGTCAGTAATACGTTGGTGATCTGGCTGTTACGGCGGATATAATCTATCCCCGGGCCGGTATCCAGAACGGCTTCTTCGTTACCTTCCATGAATAGTCGCTTGCGGAAACAGAAGCGGCAGAAGCCCCCGCAGACCTCATTGCACAACAGCAGAGCCGTGAACGGATATTTATGCTGGCAGCCGGGGGCAACGTAGTTGGTCCCCTCGCCCGATGCATCAAGGTCGCCAAACGACTGCAACTCAGCAACTTGCGGGATTATTATTTTGCGGATAGGGTCGTTGGGATCAGACCAGTCGATAAGCCCAAGGTAATAATCGTTTGCTCGAAACGCATACTTCTCGGTAACAGGCTTTAATTCCCGACGTTCCTTGTCGGTAAGCTGTCCAACGCCCTCTATGTCTGTGATGTAGCGGACTTTAGCCATGCTACGCCTCCTTTCGCAATCGGAGAGCTCAGGAAAGTCGGCAACCCGAGAGACCAAACAACGAACACTCAAGATGCCAGGGTGGACAGATATCCAGCAGAGCGGGCAGATACTCTTCCAGTCAATCTGCTCTTAACTATAATATACCATACGTTCGAAAGCTCGTCAAGTTCATGTGGATCGAAGAAGTCGGCTTATTCTTTGCGCCCCTGCGTTATTGCCCTGTTGATTAACAAGACCTTACTGGGCTGCATTGCCGAAGTTAGTCCATCATAACTTCTGTTCCGAGGCCATTTTAGCGGTATAGGTACGCAGCGCGGCGACCACCCGGGGGGATAAAAGCAGGGCTCCGATCAGGGTGGGAACGGCCATTATGGCAAAAGCCGTATCAAGGATGTTAATAACCGTGTCCTGACCCAGCCAGGCCGCAAAAGGCAGGCTGACCAGATAGATATAAACATAGTATCCGCCGAATCGCTTGCCGAAAAGATAACGGGCACACTTGAGCGAATAGTAAGAATAAGAAATCATGGTAGAGATCGAGAACAAGGCGATTATGACCGTGAACACATAACGCCCGCCGCTGCCCAGCACCGACGTGAAGGCATTGGCGGTCATCACTATGCCATCGTCGGTTACACCCACACCGGTACTGAGAATGAGCAGAGCAGTCAGAGTACAGACGATGTTGGTGTCGATAAAAGGACCGAGCATGGCAATCAGCCCCTCGCGGACCGGTTCTTTAGTTTTGGCTGCGCCGTGAGCCATGGGGGCCGTGCCGATTCCTGCTTCGTTGGAGAAAGCCGCCCGCCGGACACCGGTTATCATGACCTCCCGCATGGCCAAACCGGCTCCACCCCCGAGCACGGCTTTTCCTCCAAACGCCAGCTTGAAGATGGATGCGAAAACGTCCGGGATTATCGCAGCATTGCTCAGGATTATGTACAGTGAGGATATAAGGTAAAGGACAAACATGGCCGGGACTACGCGCGATGTTACCCGACCGACCCGGATAATTCCGCCCAGAATTACCGACCCGACCAGCACCATACACCCCACACCCCGCCCCCGTGATCAGACGATCAATGCTGTAATCGGCGTGCAGCAACCCCGAGAGTTGATTAACCTGGAAAAGCGCCAGACAACCGATCATGCCACAGACGGCGAAAACAACCGAGAGCGGTTTGGACCACTTGCCGAGACCGACTTCAAGGTAATACATCGGTCCGCCCTGATCGATACCGTCCTCGTCCTTCTTGCGATAAAGAATAGCCAGGGTGCAGGTGAAGAACTTGGTCGCCATGCCGACCAGTCCGGCTATCCACATCCAGAAAATAGCTCCCGGGCCGCCGACAGTGATAGCGATAGCCACGCCGGAGATGTTGCCGATGCCGATAGTTGCCGAGAGCGCCGAAGAGAGAGCCTGAAAGTGAGTTATCTCGCCCGGGTCGTTGGGGTCGTCGTATTTGCCTCTGAGAATGCCGATAGCATGGCCGATATCGCGGAAAGAGATAAAACGGCCGATCAGCGTAAAGTATATACCGGCGCCGATCAGAAGGTAAACCAGCCAGGGCCCTCAGGCGAGATCAACCGCTCGAGCCCAGAAGTTTTCGAATATCTCCAACAGACTCCTCTATATGGACAGTTACGGATTCGGAGGGCTGTTTGCTGAAAAAGGACTACCAATGGGTCTCGCGGATATGTGGGCTGTTTCTGTCAGGTTTAGTCGCGACGAGAAAAGAGTCGGGTAAACGGTTGGAGCCATTATATTTGTCATGGAATGACGTGCTCACATCGCCGGTCGGGGAAAACTGTTTTTCGGAATAAGGTTGCCCTTGCGACCGGTGTTATGATCAATCGGATGATGCCTCGGAGTCGGCTCTTGACAATAGGGGACTTTGTGGTATAATATAAAGTTACCTGTTTTGTCTCTTAAGCGGAGCCTTTAACCATGAACCATACTCGATTTCTGGTGTTAAGGCTGATTGCTATCGGGCTGCTTCTTGCTTTACCATCTTTGCTTTCAGCTAAGCCTCTTGATGTCAACCTTGTCTCTGCCGAGTGTCATCCGGCACAACTGCGGATAGAAAAAGAACTTGACGTTGTTCAGGGCACCGAAGCTATTCTGGATGTCGTTCTTGAGCAATGTACTCTGGAGTTCAGCGGCTACGATCTGTTCTTCGCCTGGAATGCCGCAGCTCTTTGCTTTTCGTATGCCGAGGAATGCGGGCCTCTTGAATCGGATTGCGGTTGGGAGTATTTCACGTACCGTTACGGCCCGGATGGCGATTACGACAGCACCTCCCCTGGCGGTCTGGTCCGGGTTATTGGCATTGCCGAGACCAATAACGGTCCGCATCACCCATCCTGTTATTTGCCCGACAGTTTGCCGGCTGTATTGACACGACTGCATTTCTTAGTCAGTGATGACAGGACACTGGCCGGGCAGTTTCTGCCGGTGCGGTTCTACTGGATGGACTGTGGCGATAATGTTTTCGCCAGCGCTCCGGATGGGGATAGTCTGTATATGTCCCGCTATGTTTACGATTACGACGGTTCTCTTATGACTGCCGAGGACACCCTGCCGACTTTTCATGGTGCTCCGACCGTCTGTATAGCGGATAGTGTCGATTATACAAGGGTGAGGAGAGTGGATTTTTACAACGGCGGTGTTGGCCTCTTGCCGTTTGATACGACCGTATTGCGCGGGGATTGCAACGGCAATGGCGCTGAGTGGGAAGTGGCCGATGCCGTGTGTTTAGCCAAATACTTTACGGAATTGGAAGACCAGTGCGCCGATTCCTGCGATCCGAACGGCGACGGTTACTATCAGCATATCGCTGATCTGTCATACATCGTCCACGTAATTGCGGGTGATTTAAGCCCAGACGAGCTTGTGGATACGGTGGCTGACTTTACCGTGCAATTCGTTCAGGATACGGTAGCGTGGACCATTACCGTGACTGCTCCGGAGGTGCCCGACGGTATTCCGATGTATCTGGAGATGCTGGGGCAGATCGAGATTGCGCCGCATGATCAGAGTATCGGTTGTAGGAGTCGATTCGATGGTGAACACACCCGCATTGGTCTTTATGCGACCGGTTCGTATAGAACATGGACCGGTGGCGAGTTGGTCCTGGACTATGCAGGTTATGGCATTCTGGATGAAGCCCAGGCGGGAATCACCGAGGGCATCATGGCGCCGACCGAGATTCATTTCGGGGTGTCGACGCATGAGTATCAGGTGCGCATAGGATACCTCGACGATGTCATCCAGGGACAGTTTTATGATCTGCCTGTCACACTTGAAACGATTGACCCGGTTCTGGGACTGGGTTGTTTCGATCTGCTCGTTGGCTATGATAACAGCGCACTTGCATTCCAGCAAGTGATCAAGGGTGACATCTATACCGAGTGTGGTTGGGAATACTTCACCTATCGATTTGGCCCCGACGGTCATTGCGATAGCACATGCCCAAGTGGCCAGACACGGGTAATCGGTATTGCCGAGACCAACAACGGGCCGTATCACCCGGGTTGTCAGTCGCCGACCCCGTACGTGGGTACTCTGCCGGTGTCGCTGTTCCACCTGCGTTTCCTGGTAAGTAATAGTCGGGAACTGGAAGGTCAGTTTGTACCTGTCCGCTTCTTCTGGATGGACTGTGGTGATAATACCCTGGCTAATCACATTGGTTTCGAGTTGTATATCTCGGATGAAGTATACGACTACGGCAATCCCGATCCGATCCAGTGCGACACGGTGGGATTTCCAACATTCCTGGGTGCACAGGAGGATTGTCTTGATGTAGAACCGGGGAGACCATCGGTCATTAGACATATCGACTTCTACAATGGGGGATTGCAGATCGTTGTGGCTGATACTATTGACGATGGCACCTGCGGTCCCGGGGACATAAGCGGCAACGGGGTGGCTTATGAGATTGTCGACTATGTGTTGTATCGGCACTACTTCGTTGAAGGCTGGTCCGCGTTTTCATCGCTTGATTCGCAGTGTGTTGTTAGTGCCTCAGATGTGAATCAAGACGGTCAACCGCTGACTCTTGCCGATCTGGTGTGGCTTTACGCTGTCATAGTCGGGGACGGCCTTACTCCGGTTCCGGATACCGGTATGTCACCTAACACGGCGCACTTCGTTGATGATCCCGGGAACCATCAGGTACAGGTGTTCACGGTAGATACGCTAAGGGCTGTGTTGCTGGTGTTCGAGGGGGAGGTGACCCCCAGTACAGGGGCGTCAGGGTGTGGCATCACATACAACATCGAAAACGGTCAGACCAGAGTGCTCCTGTCACCCAATAGGGGAGAGTGCGACATGATCTCCGGCCGCGTGTTGCAGTACACGGGTTCCGGTTGTCGATTGATTGAAGCATATGCGGCGGACAAGCATGCCCGAACGGTCAACACGACCATCAACGAGTATGTCGACGTTGAAGAGAACGAGCACGGTAACCTTCCCGACGATTACTCGCTTTCGCAGAACTACCCGAACCCGTTTAACCCGATGACGACCATCGAATACGCCCTGCCGTGCGGGGGGCCGGTCGAGATTGCCATCTACAATATTACCGGGCAATTGGTAAAACGGCTGGTCGATGACGATAAAGCCCCGGGTTGGTATACGGTCGACTGGTACAGCGATAACCAAAGCGGACAGCAGGTATCCAGCGGCATATATTTGTATCGGATGAAGGCCGGTGACTACATGCAGACGCGCAAGATGATTCTGCTGAAGTAAGCGGCACAAGATTTCTTCTTTGACCGACTGGGGCTGACAGTCATGTTGGCCCCATACGGTTACTCCGATAATCGGGGTGGTAATTCCCCTGACCGCGATATACTTTGGTGACTTTCGATGTTGACCGACCGGATCGTGAAATAAAAAGGGCGGCTCCCCAAATGGAACCGCCCGCGAATTGCGAACCGGCAAACCGGTTATCAGTCGACCAGTACCTTTTCCAACCGCTCGACCAGGTAGTCGATCTCTTCCTCGGTGATGATAAGCGGCGGTGAGATGCGGATAGTGTGGCCGTGGCTGTCGTTGGCCAGAACGCCCAACTCCAGCAGCTTGCGGCAATACACCATGGCGTCGCCGGACTTGACTTCGATTCCGATAAACAAGCCGCGTCCCCGCACTTCCTTGACATGCTTGGAACGAGCCGCGATGTCTTCGATCTTCTTTTTGAGAATCGCGCCCATCTTGGCCGCCCGAGCCGGCAGGTCTTCGTCGATGATAGTATCCAGAGCAGCACAACCGGCAACACTGGCCAGAGGATAACCTCCGTAAGTGGAACCGTCACGGCCCGGTTGGAACACCATGTCCATTATTTTGGAGTTGGTGATCATGACCGACAGCGGTACCAACCCGCCGGAGATGGCCTTGCCGAGAACAAGCGCGTCGGGAACCACGTTTTCGTGTTCAAAGCAGAACATCTTGCCGGTACGACCGAGGCCGACCTGAACTTCATCAAAGATCAGCATCAGGTCGTGTTTGTCGGCCAGTTCCCGCAGGCTCTTCAGGTAACCTTCCGGAGGTATGAACATACCGCCTTCGCCCTGCATCGGTTCGACCAGCATGGCACAGGTGTTTTTGTTAATGGCGTTTTTCACTGCTTCTACGTTGCCATATTCGGTAATGACAAAACCCGGAGTCAGAGGGCCGAATCCTTCTTTATATTTCTGCGAACTGGAGAAGGATATAGCCGTTATGGTACGACCATGGAAATTGTTGCCACACACGATTATTTCCTGCTGACCGTCGGGTATGTTCTTGGCCATGTAGCCATAGCACCGTCCCAACTTGAGAGCCGTCTCTACCGATTCGACACCGCCGTTTTTCGGCATCGTCTTGTTGCCGTTATTCCCGAAACGGGGTCCGAGTTGCGGCGGCAGCGTACTGGCTTTCTTGAGGAATTCTCCCAGCGCATCCGTATACACGACGTTGGAAATCACCGAAGCATAGTGGCCGTCAAGCGCGTCTTTCATAGCCTTGACGATTCGAGGATTATGGTGACCCTGGTTGGCCGCCGAGTAGGCCGCCAGGCAGTCTAAGTACTTCCTGCCGTCCATACTTGTCAGCCAGCAGCCTTCCGTTTGACGGACGACCAGTCCCAGCCGGCCATAGTGATTGGCGCCGAACGTGTGTTCAAAATCCAGAATCTGCCTGTCCGAAGTAGTGGAGAAGCAAGTAACCTTATTTTGTGTTGTAGTGATGTTGGTCATGTCACTACCCTCCAGCTAAACGACTATAAATACGCCTGTTATTTCAACTCAGGCAGCCAAGCATAATAATACTTTAAACTTAGAATTCAAGACTTTCCGTATTTATCCCGAAGGATTTTTTGCCACGTTTATCAGACCGGCTCAAGTACCGAAATTTCTGTTGGGCGACAAGGGGTTAAACGATAGTGGACGGCGGGGGTAATTTGCCTTAGATTGATTTTTATGATCGAACCCGATGCAAATCGCGTGAAGGAACTTGCTTTCAAGGTCGGTTTTGACCTCTGCGGTATAGCCCCTGCCGACGTGATCCCCGAGGCCCGGCAGCGATTTTATGCCTGGCTGGAGAAAGGTTATCACGCCGAGATGACCTATCTGGAACGAGGGCCGGAGCGAAGGACCGACCCTGCGACTCTTTTGCCCGGGGCCTGTTCCGTTGTTATGCTTGGTCTCGATTATTACCAGAGTAACAGTAGTCCGGTTCCGGTCGGTCACGGTCGCGTTTCGCGTTATGCCCGGGGGCGCGACTACCACAAAGTGGTCGGCCGTATGATTGGAGATTTCATTCAATGTCTCAGAGAGGAGATCGGGGAACAGAAGCGGGCGGAATTCAAATGGTACGTCGACTATGGGCCCGTTATGGAGCGGGCTTATGCGCTGCGGGCCGGGATGGGATTTATCGGTCGCAACGGTATGCTCATAAACCGACGGTTGGGCTCCTGGTTTTTTCTGGGGACTGTTGTTACCAGTTTTAAGTTGGCCCCGGACAGCCCCGGAGCGTACGATTTTTGCGACTGCGCCAATTGCCGTCGATGTGTTGAGGCCTGCCCCACGGGAGCCATTGTCGATGATGGTCTTATCGATTCCGGTCGGTGCCTGTCATATTTGACGGTTGAGAACCCTTCCCGCATTCCGGCAGGGTGGGCTCCCAGGTTGGGGGATACTCTGTTCGGCTGTGATGTATGTCAGGAAGTTTGTCCTTTTAACGAACGGGTCGATACCACAGCGCACGGTGAATTTCTGCCGGAGAATGGGGTGGGGGAATTCGTGGATTTGCGCTGGCTGTTGTCTCTTAAGAACCGAGATGATTTTCTGGAACTGGCCGCCGGTACACCCCTCACTCGTCCCGGTCTGGAGGGGCTTCAGGCGACCGCTCGCTTGATAAGCCGCAACCGTCCGACAGCGGAAGCGGACGAACCGATCCGTTAGAATCTCGAAACCAACTTTTCCGTTGCGTCACAGGGGAAAATGCTTCACATTGGCCGCATGGCCATTATTGCACCTTCGGTTCTGGGAGCTGATTTCTCTCGCCTGGGAGAAGAGGTAACCAGCGCGGTGACGGCCGGGGCAGGTATGCTCCATCTGGATATCATGGACGGTCACTTCGTACCGAATATCTCCTTCGGTCCGGCGGTCGTGAAAACTATCGATAAACTCACCGATTGTTTTCTGGATGTTCACCTGATGTTGAGCGAGCCGGAGAAGTATTTCGACGCTTTTGTCAAAGCCGGGGCCGACAGCATAACTTTCCATCTGGAAATTCACCCCGAACCGGCCGCGTATGCCCGGCAACTGAGAGATATGGGGGTGCATCCGGGGATTTCGATCAATCCGGATATGCCTGTCGAGCGTGTCCTGCCACACTTGCATCTTTTTGACTATTTTCTTTTGATGTCGGTTTTCCCGGGTTTCGGTGGGCAGGCGTTCATAAGCGAGTCTCTGGACCGGCTGCGGATAGTGCGCCGCCATGTTGATGAAAATAATCTCAAGACTTTGATCCAGATCGACGGAGGAGTTGACGCCGGTAATGCGGCTGAAATAATCGAAGCAGGTGCGGATATTCTGGTTATGGGTACGGCCTTTTTCAAGGCTGACGATCGGGGGCGCCTGGTGCGACAGGTAACAGGGAAGTCCTGAAAAGTTCTGGCTAAGGATGGCTATGAAACAGGGTTCAATTCAAATCTGGACGGGTCCGCTTCAGACTCGATACAACCGGGCTGTCGGTAAGTCCGTTCGCTCGGCGGTGGTGCCGAAAATTATGCGGCGACAGCCGGGAGTCTACAGTGCTAAAGCGGACATCAGGAAACTGATAGGGAATCGACTGGGATGGGTAGACTCGGCCGTCATGATGAAGCGCCGGGTCGGGGCTATCGAACGGTTCGGCCAGGCGGCTATAGCTGACGGCATCCGACATGTGGTTCTGATGGGGATGGGCGGATCATCGCTGTGCCCGGAACTGTTCAAGCTGGTCTGGCACAAACATGCCGGGTTGACATCGTTCGACGTTCTTGATTCCACGGACCCCGCTGCGGTTAAGGCACTGGTGCGCAAACTTACCCCGAAGAAAACGCTATGCATAGTTGCGTCCAAATCCGGCGGTACGGTGGAGACCCGTTCGCATGAGGCGTTTTTCCGCGGCTGGTTTGAAGCGGCCGGAATCAGAGAAATCGGACGGCACTTTGCCGCCATAACGGACAGCGGCAGTTCTCTGCACACGTTCGCACGCCGGTGTAAATACCGGAAAGTGTTTCTTAATCCCGCCGATATCGGGGGGCGCTATTCGGCCCTGTCTTATTTCGGATTGGTCCCGGGGTATTTTGCCGGGGTGGACCTTCGCGCCCTGCTCGACGACGCCGTTATGATGCAAAAAATCATCGCCGAGCGCGAGGATGAGACCAACCCCGCCGTGGTCGTGGGTTCTTTCATGGCCGCAGCCGCGGGGGACGGACGTGACAAGATGACCTTTGTAGCTTCCAAAAAGACCTCTTCGCTGGTGCCGTGGGTCGAACAATTGGTCGCCGAATCCACCGGCAAGAAGAAAAGAGGGATCGTCCCGGTTGAAAACGAACCGTCGGCAGAGATAGAGAAATACGGTAAGGATCGTTTTTTTGTTTTCCTTCGGATGGTCGGAGAACGCACCGCCGAGCAGGATAAATTCAAGGCAAACCTGAAAAGAAAACATTTTCCGTTCATTGATATCGTTCTGGGTTCGAAAAACGAACTGGGCCGACAATTCCTGTTATGGGAAGCTTCTACCGCCCTGGTCGGCTGGCATCTGGGCATAAATCCTTTTGATGAACCCAATGTCACCGAGAGCAAGAACAACACCCGGGCTATTTTGAGTGCGTTCGAACGTTCCGGGCAGTTTCCTGATCAGTCGCCGGAGAGCTACTGGGGCAAACTTTGTTTGATTGCTTATGACGGGGTGCGAAAATACTCCGCGGCGCAGTTGGATGATATCACCAAGTTCATGAAGCGGTTTTTCTCGGATGCTCGGCCGCCCCAATACGCCGCGTTTCTGAATTACTTCAAAGCTGATCGGCGGACCGAGGTCGCGCTGGAGAAAATCAGGAAAGTCGTTCGCGACAAAACAGGCATGGCGACAACCCGCGGGTACGGTCCCCGTTTTTTGCACTCGATAGGTCAGCTCTATAAGGGAGGACCGGCGAACGGGATGTTTATCGTATTCGTAAAAGGCAACTACGGTCGGTTGCCGATCCCGGGACAGGTATTTGATTTCGGTCAGCTCATCGCCGCGCAGGCGATTGGGGATTCTCAGGCGCTGATAAAACGCGGGCTGCCGACTTTGGTTATATCAATCGATGGCAAGGCCGCCGACGGGCTGGAGATTTTCTCCCGCGCCGTCAGTCGGGCACTTCGATAAAGAAAGGATACACGGACAGCAATGTTTGACACGTGGCGTGGATTTGCGGAACCGACGCTTACTGCCGAGTGGCGCGAAAAGCTTACCGAGATGGGGCGAATCGCTCGCGGCAACATACTGAAAATGACCACCGTTGCCGGATCGGGACATCCCGGCGGTTCTATGTCATCGGTGGATATTCTTCTTATGCTTTATAACATGGCCAGAGTCGACCCCGGTGACCCGGCTCGTGATGATCGCGACCGCATTATTGTTTCGCATGGTCACACCTCACCCGGTGTATATTCCGCTCTCGGACAGGCGGGTTTTTTTGATATCGAGCCCGCGCTATGGGGGTTCCGTCTGGCCGGCTCGGCTTTCGAGGGTCACGTGGAACGTTCCGTTCCGGGAGTCGAATGGGACACCGGGAATCTGGGGCAGGGGCTTTCGGCCGGCGTGGGCAAAGCGATCTACGCCCGGCTGTCGGGTCGGGATTTTCATACCTACGTGGTCATGGGTGACGGTGAACAACAAAAAGGCCAGATCGCCGAGGGGCGTCGCCATGCCGTGAAGTTCGGTCTCTCCGGGCTTACGGCTATTGTCGATTACAACAAGCTTCAAATCTCCGGTGACATTGAAAAGGTCATGCCGCAGAACATTAAGGCGGGATGGGAAGCCGACGGCTGGCAGGTTATTGAAATCGATGGACACGATTTCGATCAGATCTATGCTGCGTTGTATCAGGCTACTCATAATACCGGTGCGCCGGTGATGATACTGGCCCGCACGGTGATGGGGAAAGGCGTCTCCTTCATGGAGAATGATTCGCACTATCATGGTGTGGCTCTAAAGGAGGAACAAATCGGTGCCGCTTTGGATGAGTTGGGCGGAATAGAAAACGATGTCGCGGCGTTGAAAGCGCGAAGAGCCCAGGGTCCGCCGCCGACCTGCCGGGTGACGCGACCGGAGTATCCTTCGGTACAGAGCGGTACCCCGATCAATTACGGTGTCGATGATAAGCTGGACAATCGCTCCGCTTTCGGTAAGGCCCTGCTGTCGGTGGCCGAGGCCAACCTGGGGCGCGATGAGTTGGTTATGGGGGTATTCGACTGTGATCTGGCGTCATCGGTAAAGACTAATGCCTTTGCCGGGAAATACCCGGACAATTTCTTCCAGTGTGGCATTTCCGAACATAGTGTCGCCGTTACGGCCGGTTCGCTGTCGGTCGAGAAAGCGCTGTCGGTATGGGCCGATTTCGCCGTGTTCGGAGTTTCGGAAACCTATAACCAGGCTCGCCTGAACGACATCAACCACGGCAACGTTAAGCTGTTCTGTACTCACGCCGGGGTGAATGTGGGTGAAGACGGCAAGACGCATCAGTGCATTGACTATTTTTCACTTCTTAACTCTACATTCGGTTGGAAAGTGATAACTCCGGCTGATCCCAATCAGACCGACCGGGTCGTGCGTTATGTTCTTTCGACACCGGGTAATTTTGCGGTCATTATGGGCCGTTCGGCGGTTCCTGTTGTCACCGATGAGAAGGGACGACCATTTTTCGGTGAGCACTATACGTATCGTTACGGGCGCATGGAAACTATCCGCGACGGCGAACAACTCGCGGTCGTGGCGGCGGGGAACATTTTGAACAATGCCCTTGACGCCTGGCGGCTTCTGAAAGACGAAGGGATTACGGTTAAGCTGGTTTCGATTTCCGACTGGTCCGACATTCACGCCGATGATCTGGCGGCCCTGGTCGCTTGTCGGCATATCGTTACGCTGGAAGATCATAATGTCAGGAGCGGTCTCGGCTCGGCTGTTGCCGTGGCTTTGGTCGAGGCCGGACACCACACCGGATTGACTCGTCTGGGGGTGGGCGAATATGCCTCTTCCGGCAAACCGGCCGATTTGTATCGGATGCTGGGGTTGGACGGGCAGTCGGTAGCGGCCAGAGTGAAATCGATTCTCTCCGGGGTCAGGGCCGGAGTGTGATATGAAAAAAATGTTGCAGCATTAACGGGAGGATTGACATGCTGATAACAACGACGCCCGGTATTGAGGGCAAGAGCGTTACGACCTATTTCGGTCTGGTGAGCGGAGAGGCTATTATGGGAGCGAATATCTTCAAAGATATTTTCGCCTCGATCCGCGATATCGTCGGGGGGCGTTCTCAGGCGTACGAGCAGGAATTGCAGAAAGCCAAGGATATTGCTCTGGCTGAGATGACAGCCAGAGCCGAGGCGATGGGCGCCAACGCCGTGATCGGGGTCGACCTGGACTACGAAACCATCGGTATGAGCAACGGCAACATGCTTATGGTCAGTGCCAGCGGTACGGCGGTGAAAATAGAGTAGGACTGGCTCCGCGGAAATATAAACCGCAAGTGGGAATGACACGATAAGACAGATGTGTCGCGTAAACTTCGTGGCACGGCCCGGTAACTATTGGAAGCTCTCGGTCCGGTAACCGGTCGGGTGCAGACGAGGGGGATAAAATGTCAGAATTGCTGGCCGGATTTATCGGTGGCTCCACCGTCGATCTGGCGCAGGTGCACGAAGAACAAGGTAAGATCCGTCTCCTTCAGCACCGGAGTTATGTCAGTCGCAGTTTTTCGGACCTCGACGCGATCCTCAAGCTCTACCTGCGAAAAAGTAAAATCACTTTCAGCGCCGCCTGTCTGGGGGTGGCGGGACCGGTTATTCGGAACGAAGTATCCACGACCAATCTTCCCTGGCATATTACCGGCCACGGTATCGAGAAGGCGTTCTCGCTGAATCAGGTTAAACTGATCAATGACGTTGTGGCTACGGCTTACGGTTTGTCGGAACTCAGTTCCGACCGTTTTTTTACGATCAACAGGGGTGCCCGGAGCAAAGACAGCAACCTCGGCGTCATTGCGGCCGGAAGCGGGTTGGGGGAAGCTCTTATATATCGCGACGGCAATACGCTTCATCCTTACGCCTCCGAGGGCGGCCATGCCGATTTCGCCCCGGGCAGTCAACTGGAGGCGGAGCTTCGCGAATATGTTTACGCCGAGCAGAACCCGGTCGAGGCGGAGGATATCGTATCCCTTCCCGGTCTGGAGCGCATTTTCAATTTCCTGGTTGATATGCACGGCTGCAAGCGGGGGGCCTGGTTCGAGAAAGCCGACGACCGCCCGGCCGCGATTATAGAAAGAGGCCTTTCCGACAAAGATGCCACGGCCAGTCATGCTCTTGATGTCTTTATCGATTGCTATGCTTCGGAAGCCGCCAACCTGGCTCTCAAGGGGATGACATTGGGGGGAGTGTATCTCGGTGGTGTGATCGCGCCGCAGATTATCACGGCCCTGGACAAGGGCAGATTCATGGAGCGTTTCGTCAAACGGGGTAAAATGGAAACGATGCTGGCGGCTATGCCGGTGTATGTGATAATCGAGGAAAAGGCGCCTCTTCTGGGAGCCGCCCGGGTTGCCCTGGGTTTGTGAAGCATGATGAAAAACTGCGTGCTGTTCCTTCCGGGCCGCTACGACAAACGCCATTTTATTTTTTATCTGAAACTCTGCCGGGGAAAATTCAAGGTAGCCGTAGACGGCGGCTACGTTTTTTTCGCACGCGCCGGTATTCCGGCCGATTTGCTGATTGGCGATTTCGACTCTCTGAAAAGGCGCCCCCGCGATTTGCCGGAAGGTACCCGGGTGATATCGTTCCCGGTCGCCAAGGACAAGACCGACAGTCACTTGGCCGTGGAGTTCTGCCTGGAGTCCGGGGCGAGACGGATTGATATCGTGCAGCCGACTATCGGCGAACCCGACCATTTTACCTGTAACCTGTTGCTTCCGGAACTGGCCGAACGGTATGCCGCCAAGGGCAAGCGACCCGATGTCCGGCTGGTCAATCCCCGCTATGAGGTTCGGTTTATCAGTAACGGTCGTCTGGTGCTGGACCGTGCCCGGGGGGATACCGTGTCTGTCGTGCCCGTTTCGCCCGGCATCGTGTACAGTTGTTCCGGTACGGCTTTTCCGGCCGACCGGGTGAGAGTCAAACGGGGGAGTACGCTGGCGTCGAGAAACCGGGTGACAGCGCAACGGGCGGTTTTCGAAGTAAAAGGGCAGGCCCTGTTTTTTCGGCTTTTTCACCGATTGGCAGGGGGCGGAAGGGCTGGCGGGAACGTCGGTTAACAAAAAGATTTGCGGGATTAAATTGGCTGCTTGACAGGGTAGCCGGTTTTTGTATATTCAGGCGCCTTTAGGGGCTGGACTTTCGCGGTTTTGCGACCGATAGAAGTCCATACAGAGAAACTGGGAGATAGTCCAATGGTAGGGCACGCGGCTCTGGACCGTGTAATCGGGGTTCGAATCCCTGTCTCCCAGCTTTTTTTCTGCCTGTGAGCGTGGAGAGTTTTCTAATCTGTCAAGAATTCCAAACAATGCGGCGGGAAGCAAAACGTTTACTTCTTTTTCGGTCCGCCGAATATGTCGTTGCCCAATATGAAAAACCTGTGCCATTCAAAAAGCTCGACGCCGTTCTCGTCGACGCCCCGGCTGACTTTCTCGAATAAATCGTCGTGGGGATCGCTACGATAAACAATCATTGATGTTGCGAAGGCAGTGGCCAACTCGGGCGAACTCATGCTGCCAATAGATGCGAATGTCCCGTCCACGGTGCCCGTGTCGCCGAGAATAGCAGTCAGACAAACCAGTGAAGCCGTGTCGCCAAGGCCCATGTCTGTCCCTTTGGCGACATGCAGGAAAGCGTTGGTGAGTTCATACCCCAATTCGTTCAACCGGACAATCTCGGCGTAGACCGGCTCTGCCTCAAGAGCCTTGATTACCCGGGGATCAAGATGGTTACTGGTCGTGTCGTGCGAGATGAAATGAAACGGTGCGTCCATTACGGCGCTCATACCGTCGAGAATGGAGTCCTTCACGGTGGGAGCAGGCCTCGGCACGAGCGGAACTTCTTCAGTGAAAGGTGAAGCTTTCGAGCTGTCGTCGGTAGTGCCTGGCTCGGTCAGGGCGATCAGGAATACGAGCACCGATAATGCCGCGGTTAATCTCATAAGTGCATGTTTCTCTCCAGACGACAGACTCGCCTGTCTGGCTGCGGTTATATCGGCGGAGACGGGAGTGATCGTTTCACTCCCGCCTGCCGTGCTACAGTGACCAGTAGACAAACAGGAGCGCGGCCCCCAGGATGATTAGTGCCGTTCCCATCAGGTTAAGCCGGTAACCCCTGGGTGTAAACCAGTCCTGCATTCTCCAGATTGGTTTCCACTTCCGAGGGTTGAATGCCACCCCCCCCGGGGTGAGTCGCGGTCCGGTACTTAAGCGCTCCCAAGGCCAGACCGAGTCCGACAAAGAGAGCCAGCGTACCAATGAACATCAGATACGAGTACACTTTATCATTCCTCTATGCGAAACGGAGTTCGCTCTGGTCGGGCTATACCGATTCTTTTGGTTTCCGTACGATTTGGTAACCGGTCAGCCACCAATAGGCGATTGTGCAGGCGCCGCCAAGGCCGAAAGCCAGAATCGTGTAAGCCCATTGCGGCGACAGGCTGGCCGACCCGACGGCGTTTCCGCCGAAACCGAGTATGAAGCCGAGCACAAGCCCCAGTGCCAGGATCGGGCCTTTACCCGCCCAGGTTCTCTTCATTTCCCCGTTTAGTTTCTCTCTTGTATCCATATTGCCTCCGTTGCGGGTTCATTGTTACTGCAGAGTTGTTGTTATCTGTTGCCGCTGAGCGAGCTATCGAATCGACCACGAACATCAGTTGATTACTTGCTGTCGTGTCAAGGATAGGAGCCCACAGGTATCGGATCGCCCCGGTCGAGTTAACCAATACTTTGAGCGGCAAAGCACCTCGTATTACGCCTATCTCCGACAGGTAGCGTTCACATGAGGGCAACACCAGGATCGGTGCACTGGCGCTGTCAAGATAAGCGGCCCACGCCAATCCGGCGGAATCGGGCCGGGTCGTTACAAAAACGAAACCACAACCGGCGTTATCTGTCACTTGCTGCCATTCACGCCACCAAACTGTTTCCTGATAAGCTTTGCCGCACGGACTTCTGTCCGCGGCCAATATCAACGTGTACGGCTCGGTGAAATACTTCGGGTTGTCGGTAACCAGTTGTTCTATCTCTGCCGGAAGACGGCTCTCTTGCCAGTCGAAGATGGGCACATGCGGTTGCACGCAACCGGTGCATACAATGCCCAACAGCGCGGCTAATGCTATTGCGACAGGCACGGTGCGGCGGCGAGCTGTTCGTGCAACTTCGTTTTTATCCATCATATCTGAATTCTTGCAATCTTCAATACGATTTGGCATGTTTCACCTTCAATATCATAATAACCAAAGATAACTCGTCCGTCCGGCTGGACCCCGGCCAGCTGCCAGCGCTCGTCCGCTTCCAACTTGACCGGCTGTTTGTCGTCGGTCCAGGCGCACAGTGAATATCGCGAGAGGCTATCGGGAACGCCGGTTTCTCTCCAGCCGAGTTGGTGATACTGGAGAACAAAATAGCCGGACGGGACATACATGAATTCGTTCGGTGGTGTCCACCGTGACAGCCAGTCGCGGTGAACCATCTCAGACTGGATTCGTGACCTGGGTGGACCCGGCGGGACATAGTCCTCGGCGGTGATTTCGACACTGTCGAGCAATTTTCCATCTATATCCGCGATATGTAGATAGCTGTATCCCCAAATCGAGAACCATATTGTACTATCGTGCGGATTGAGTGCAGGACTGCAATAGGCCTGGTCTATACCCAATGAATCGAGCTTTGCCCTTAAATCAGGAGTGAAGTCGACAATTGTACGGCAGGACTTCTTGTCATCGGTTCTTGATAGAAGAAGCAGTTTGTCGCTCTCGCTCCATATCCCGCAGACCAACAGGTTTCCTTGGAGGTTGATCTCACGTATGTAGTAGTCGTCTTGAGCCTTCCACCACAGTTTCAGATTGGTTTGATGTGTTACGGGTAGCGGCAGTGTCAGGAGGTTGCTGCAGTAGCTATCGAAAACCACTAACTCGTCTGATCCGCGAATTTGCATCAGGCGGGCAGGCAGGAAAACGAAATCGAACTCCTTCTTGTTCTCGCAATCATCCCACCAGTCGCCGGATGGAACACAGTCTACAAGTTTTTCCCATTCCTCGTTCCTGTCGTACTGGGCCATAATCCCGGCTGTGGAACCGCATAGAACCGTGTCACCTTCTAAGAGCAGAGCGCAGATAGGGCAGTTAATGTTCGGCAAAGAGTCGACAGTGCATGTTCTTGTGTCCAGTACGACCAGCGACTCGGCCTGCGCGGAGGTGAAAGTTAAGCATGTCAAGGCGATCAAAAAGCTCAGGGAGAGGTGTTTGCGCATGCTGAGTTCCCTTGCGTTATTTGCAGAGCCGTTGTTCGGAATAACATGATTAACATGTCGCCAACCGCCGCCGATCAGATCACACACGTCATGGCTGACAATGATATCGTCTTTAGTATAGACCTCCCATTTATTATGGTATCAATATGTTGCTTTGTGTCAAGTTGAATTCCGCTTTCTTCGTCATTTGGCCAAGCCCCCCGGCCGAGCCCGGTGGTGAGTCTCTGCCAGTTACCCTCACACCGGACCCGGCGCGTCCCGTTGTGCGTTCGAAAGGGGACAAGCATATCCCCACGCTTTTACGTTAGGCAACATCTGTGCCAGAGTGTGGAAGAGGACGCGACTAATCGCTAAGCCGTTACTGGACAGTGTGATCGATAATTAGCACGGGTGTGAAACGATAGTGTGACGAAGCCGCAAACGGCCTTTTTACACCAAAACTCGTACCGGGCAGGTACGAGTTTTTGCTAAAGTGTTGTAAATCAACGAAAACCAGGTACGAATTGTGGTACGAGACCGGTACGAATTGCGGTAACCTGCTGTGTGATATAAACTAACAGGTACGAGGCAACTTTCGACCATGGCCGATAAGGCCAATGCGGGTCCGTGTTTCTGTGTGAGAGCGGGACCGATGGGTGCCATCGATCCCGACCCGATCTGCCATGCTATTTTCCGGCGGCTTTTTCTATCTTGGCCCAGGAGTCCCGCAGAGAAACCGTCCGGTTGAAAACGAGCTTGTCCGCCGATGAGTCTTTGACATCGACACAGAAGTACCCGTGTCGCATAAACTGATACCGACTGCCGGGGGCGGCGTTTTTAAGGCTCGGTTCGACCAGACAGGAGGGCATAACGACAAGGGAATCGGGGTTCAGATTCACCGAGAAATCTTCTCCCGGGGCCACGTCGTCGGGGGCCGGTTTGGCGAAGAGGTAATCGTACAGGCGCACCTCGACTGTAACCGCGTGCGGTGCCGAGACCCAGTGCAAAGTACCACGCACTTTACGGCCGTCGGGTGTGCCGCCGCCTCGTGATTCCGGGTCGTACGTGCAGTGCAACTCCGTAATTTCGCCTGTCTGTTCGTCTTTTATCACTTTTTCGCACGTGATATAATAAGCGTGTTTCAGGCGCACTTCGCGACCCGGGGCCAGCCGGAAGAACTTCTTCGGGGGATCTTCAAGGAAGTCATCCCGTTCGATGTACAGCACTTTGGAGAAAGGCACCTTGCGCGTGCCCACGCTTTCGTCCTCGGGGTTGTTGACGGCGTCGAATTCCTCGACCTTATCGTCCGGGTAGTTGTCGATAATGACCTTCAGCGGATTCAGCACGGCCATCACGCGCGGGTCGCGCTTGTTCAAATCTTCACGCACGGCGAATTCCAGATCGGTCACGTCGACTATACTTTCTTTCTTGGCGACTCCGGCCCGCTCGATGAAATTGCGTATAGCTTCGGGAGTGTAACCGCGCCGGCGCAGCCCGGAGAGTGTGGGCATGCGAGGGTCATCCCACCCGCTCACGTGGTTGTCTTCGATCAGCTTGAGCAATTTGCGCTTGCTGGTAATAGTGTAGCTGATGTTCAGCCGGGCGAATTCTATTTGTTGTGGATGGTGTACCTCCAGTTGATCCAGGAACCAGTCATAGAGCGGTCGGTGGTCCTCGAAATCAAGATCGCAGAGCGAATGCGTGATGCCTTCGATGGAGTCCGACAGGCAGTGCGTGAAATCGTACATGGGATATATACACCACTTGTCGCCGGTGCGGTGGTGTGAGGCCCGGAGAATGCGATAGATAACCGGATCGCGCATGTTCAAATTGCCGGAAGCCATGTCGATTTTGGCTCTCAGTGTCCGGGAACCGTCGGGAAATTCGCCGGCCCGCATACGCCGGAAAAGGTCAAGGTTTTCGTCGACCGAGCGTTCGCGGTATGGACTGTCGGTGCCGGGATCTTTGAGAGTACCGCGGTATTCCCGGATTTGTTCGGCGTTCAGGTCGCACACGTAGGCCTTGCCGGCTTTGACCAGTTGCTCGGCATATGCGTAGAGTTGTTCGAAATAATCGGAGGCGTGGTACAGACGATCTTCCCAGTCAAAACCGAGCCAGCGGATATCTTCCATAATCGATTGGGCGTATTCGGTTTTTTCTTTGGTTGGGTTGGTGTCGTCGAAACGAAGATTGCATATGCCGTTGTAGTCTTTGGCCATTCCGAAGTCGATGCAAATAGCCTTGGCATGGCCGATATGCAAATAGCCGTTCGGCTCCGGTGGAAAGCGCGTATGAACCCGACCGTTGTTCTTGTTGTTTCTGATATCCTCCTCGATAATGGCCCGGATGAAGTTGGAGGGAGAGGCCGCGTCAGTCGTTTTCATATCTGTGGCTCGCTTTTTCGGTAGCAGGGGGTTATTCGCCTGCTTTTCTGTTGGTTGATGCGAAAAGCCTGTTCTGCTGTTCGCATTATCAAAGCCGTAAATTAGCGTTTTTGCCGGCGCCTGCAACCTAAATGTCGGCGGCTATGCGGGGGACTTGTTGATGGTGCTGTGTGTCTGATGGTTCTCTAATGAACTCGGAGTGCTTCGGCTAACCTGTTGTCAGTCAGCCGCTTGCGCGCACGAGCCGAAGCCCAACCCGAAAGCCGCTGCTTGTCGCACGCCACGAAACGGTTGCGTTGAAGGCCCATAGAGAGTATTGTCAAGTATTCGCTATGGTAATTGATTACCTCCGGATCGGGTCGGACGCTGTTCCAGACAAATGATACGGCTGTCGGACTTGCCGGGACAGGAGAGGAGTTGATATGCGACGTATAAGGATTTTGGCGCTGGCTGTGGTATTGGGGCTGATGGTCGCTTTTTCCGCAGCTATGGCCGCCGATCAGTCGCCATTGCTGCAGGCGATGAAAAAGGAAGTTGATCGGTCGTTCGCGGCTCTGCATGACGCCGATGAAATCCCGATGTATTATCTGAGTTATCGAGTAACCGATCTCTCGAAACAGACGATGACCGCCACCTACGGGGCTATTTCCGATGAAGAGAGCGAGCACGAACGAATTCTCGACATCGATTGCCGGGTTGGCAGTCATCAGTTGGACAATACTCATGAGATTCGGGGTGATTTTGACTATGGCATGATGTTTCAGAGTCCGACGCGGCTGCCCCTGAATGATGATGAACTGGCCCTTCGCACCATCATGTGGAAGAATACCGACGAAGCCTACAAGAACGCTCTGGAACAGTACACTAAAGTTAAGACCAACCAGCAGGTTCTCGTAGAGAAAGAAGATATGTCCGATGATTTTTCCGACGAAGAGCCCCACGTCTTTGTCGGTGAGATAAGGTCGGTGCAATTCGATCCTGAACCGTGGCGAGACAAATTGCGGGTCTGGAGTGCGCTGTTCAAGGAATATCCGCTCGTGCAGCACTCGCGGGTGTCATTGTCGGTGACCAACGACAACCGCTATTTCGTTGACAGCGATGGTGCCATGATCCGAACGGGTCAATCGTACGTGCGTCTTAGCGTATCATGTTCGGCGGTGGCCGACGACGGTATGGACCTCAGCCGTTACGATGGATTCGACGCCCGGGAAATGGAAGGGCTTCCCGAGGATGAAGCGGTAGTAGCGACGATCCATCGCCTGGTGGACGAACTGGAATCGCTGCTGTCCGCGCCGATAGCCGAACCTTACAGCGGCCCGGCCATTCTCGTCAATCGGGCTTCGGGTGTTTTCTTTCATGAGATTTTCGGACACCGTATCGAAGGACACCGGCAGAAGAGCGAATACGAAGGCCAGACCTTCGCCGGCAAAGTGGGAGAGCAAATCCTTCCCGATTTTATCAGTGTTTATGACGACGCCACACTGATGAAATTTCATGACACGTTTCTGCGTGGCTATTACCTGTACGACGACGAAGGAGTCGCCGCTCAGAAAGTCACGGTGGTGGACAAGGGAACGCTTAAGAATTTTCTCATGTCGCGCTCACCGATCAAGAACTTCCCTCATTCCAACGGCCACGGTCGGGCCGAGGCGGGGGGAAAGGTGGTGGCCCGCCAGGGTAATCTGATGATTCTTTCGGACAAAGAGTACCCGTTCGATTCCCTTTTGGCCATGATGGTTGCCGAATGCCGTCGTCAGGGCAAACCATACGGATTGATTTTCAATGATATTTCCGGCGGGTTCACCCAGACCGGTCGTAGCGGTCCGCAATCGTTCAAGGTTATCCCGCTTCTGGTCTATCGTTATTATGCCGATGGCCGACCGATGGAACCGATTCGCGGGGTAGACATTGTCGGTACACCGCTGTCCAGTTTCGAAAAGATTATTGCCACCGGCGATGATTACGGTGTTTTCGACGGCACCTGCGGTGCGGAATCCGGCTGGGTGCCGGTGTCGGCCGTCTCGCCGAGTATATTGGTCAGCCAGTTGGAAGTTGAGAAAAAATCCAAACAACAGGACAAGCCGCCGATCCTCGGACCACCATACAATCCGGTCGGTTCGAGTATTGATTGGCAAGGGAGGATACAGTGATGAAGAGAACGATCTTGTCCGTATGTTTGACGGTCTGCCTGGCCTTTATCGCTGTCGGTCCGCTGGCGGCTCAGGGACGGGATGAAGTGATCTTCTCGGCGATGCATGATGAATTGCAACGCACTATGACTAACCTGGTCATGGAGGATCTTGACCGACCTTATTTCGTAGCCTATACCATTGATGATATTGACGAAGTTGATATCACCGGTTCTTTGGGGGTACTTACTCACAGTAATCAGGACAGAACTCGATACCTGTCGGTTGATCTCCGGGTGGGAGACTACGCGCTTGACAATTCCAATTTCGTCTTCGGGTATAACGACCGTGGCCCGACTTCCGCCTCGATTGCTATCGATGACGACTACGATGCTCTGCGTCAGGGATTGTACATGGTTACCGACAGGGCATACAAAAGCGCTTTGAAAACGCTCTCCGGGAAAAAAGCTTACCTGCAAACGAGAGTGATAAAAGACCGTCCGGATGATTTTCTGCCGCCGGTCGCGAACAAGTATATCGACAAGGCCGAGCCGTTTGATTTGGAAGCGGACCGGTTCGAGGGTATGGTGCGGGCGGCCTCGGAAGTTTTTCGCGAGTATCCCATGATAATCTCGTCGGAACTGGATTTATCGGCCGTGGCGGTAAACCAGTATCTGGTCAACTCGGCCGGGTCGCAGGTCCTGCGCGGAGATCGATTGTTTATCATTATGCTCACCATGGACGGCAAGAGCAGCGAAGGTGAGGATGTACACGACGGTGATCATATAATCGTGAACCGGCAGAAGGATTTGCCCGATAAGGACGAGCTGACCCGGTGGGCCCGAAAACAGGCCGAGCAAATGAAGCAACTGCTGGCCGCCAAAGCCCCGGAGGAATATGCGGGACCGGTGCTCTTTGTGGGTGAAGCCGCCGGCGAATTTTTCCGTCAGTTGTTCGTAGACAACGTGTCGGGCTGTCCGTCTCCATTGTATGATAACGAACGGATGGGAGCCCAGAACCGGGGTCCGGAACTTGCCAATAAAGTCCGGCGGCGGGTGCTGCCGGCGTTCATTGATGTCTATGACGATCCCATTTTGAGTAGTTACGACGATCATGATCTTATCGGTACCTATGAAGTGGACGATGCCGGCGGGGTTCCTCAGAGAATCCAGTTGGTCGATGACGGCAAGTTGATCGACCTTCCGATAGGGCAGGCCCCGACCAAACGAATTAAAGAGGCCAATGGCCATGCCCGCGGTGCAATCGGCAGGTCGGCGACGGGTCGGGTGTCGAACCTGATTGTTGAGTCAAGCGATCAGGCCTCGCTTCAGGACCTTAAGAAATCTCTGCTGGAACTGGCGGCCGATGTCGATCTTGATTACGCTTTGATTATCAAACAGCTTGATGATTCCAATGCCCGACCGCGCGGCATGATGCGTTTCTTCGGATTCGGAGGGCCGTCCGGCGGCCAGAGTGCTCTCTCCGCACCATTGGTGGCTTATAAAGTGTACCCCGATGGTCACGAGGAAGTCGCGCGTAACCTGGAGTTCAGCAACGTGACGGTCAGGACGCTCAGAGATATACTCCAGACCGGTGATGAAATGCAGGTATACAATTATCTTATCAGTAGCGATTACGAAATGCCTGCGTCTATTGTGTGTCCGGCGGTACTGGTAGAGGAAATGGAACTCAAGAAGAGCGAGGATAAGGTTAAAAAGCCGCCGGTGTTGCCGTCACCGCTCGCCGATCAATAAGGTTCGTGCCGCTTCAGGCATGTTCTGAAATTATCGCCCGGATGGAGATTGATAGTCCCCGTCCGGGCGTTCTTTATTTTCGATGGAAACCGATGTGCGCTACTCTTCTCCGAACACTATCGCCTGAAAGCGCTCTATGCGGGCGTGAGAGGAAAGATAAGCGTCATTGGGCAGGCCCGCTTTGCGACAGGTGTTTTTGAGAAACTCTTCCCGGTCCCAGCCGTAGTCGGTAGCCACCTGCGGCAACAATAGGCCCCGGTTGTGTCCCAGGGTAATCATCAGACCGTCGCGGCCGACCTCTATTTCGTCAAGAGAAGTGACGGGTTGAAGCGGAGTGAGGACGGAGATCTCGATGTGTAAATCGGCCAGTTCGGCAGATTTCACCGGGGGAAAACGATTGTCTTCCACCGCGGCTTTTATTGCGCATTGCGATACGGTCTGGTAAAGCGGGTAGATGGCGCTGGTGTAACCGATGCAACCGCGGAGTTGCCCGTGTTTTTCCAGCGTGACAAAAGCCGCTCCCGGTTTTGCCAGCACGCCTTCGGCTTTGAAATCCGGCAGCGCCGTGCCGCGCAGGTAATTCTCCAGAGTTGTCCGGGCCAGTTTGAGCAGTGTCGCCCGGTCGGCCTCGGTCAGGTAAGACTCATCAGACATGGGTACTCTCGTAGATGATGCCCCGCGGTCCTCGGAGGAATCGGGGGCCGAGGAGGTTGATTCGTATATCGCCGCCGCCACGTAACTGACAACGGAGCTTTTGTCGCCGGAGATATCGCCGGAATCACCGTAGCGCAGTATCTTCACGCTGTCGGCTCCCAGCTTTCGGGCGGCTTTCATTACCGCCACCACCCCCGCACCGCCGCACATTTCCACTTTGCCGCTCCGCAGCAGGTTGTCCAACCGGTCGGGGTCGAACTGCTTGAGACAAACCATGCCGAGCGAATCCATAACCCGGCCCTGTGAAGCGGGACGATAGTGTTGCCAGTCGGTAGAAGCGATAAGCAGCGTATTTTCAGAGACAGCCGCTTCCGCCAGAGCTTTGGCCAGCATTTCGATTGTTGCTTCATCCTGGACGCCTATCGACAGCGGGGCTATCTGGAAATCACCAAGCACGGTTTGCAAATACGGCAACTGGACCTCCAGACAGTGTTCGCGTGAGTGCCCTTCTTTAAGAACGATCATCCGTTGGTCGGCCTGCAGAAGTTGCCGACAAAGCTCGTTGTTGCAATGAACCCGGCCTAAAGGCGTGCGCCAGACGACGTCGGGACCGTACACTGATATCCCGTCGAAACGCAGTCGGTGCGAGGGACCACACATGATTACTCGGTTAATTCCCCTGTTTTTGAGCAGCTTGTAGCCATAGGCTGCGATCTGACCGGAGTATACGAGTCCGGCGTGTGGTACGATCAACGCCACCAGACGGCCGTTAATGGTTGGTAATTGTTCGACCGCATTAAGATGCCCGCTGACCATTTGGGCCAGTTCGGCGCTGTCGGCGGGGTAGAACTGCCCGGCCACGGCCGGAGGGCGTTCGATTTCCGCTGCCATGCCGAAGGCAAACAGGAGCGGGAGAATCAAACTGGCCGCGAACCATATCTTACGCATATTGGTTTTTCTCTCCCACTTTATGGAACCGCACGGGTTCGTAATTCAAAACCGTTGTCCTTATTATCGAAATGCCATATTCTTAGTATATGAGTCGAGTCGTCGTGGTCAAGTACAATGAAAAACGGAACCAAACGGGGCTTTCGACCGACATCTACCGACGATTGCTTTCGTCTGGTCTGCTTCTGCTCTCCGGGGCCGAACGGCCGCGTGATGCGATCCGTCGGTATTTGCCCTCCGGGGTTATCGGTATCAAGCCCAACTGTCTGGCGGGTAAGTATAACTCCACGCCACCGGCTCTGGCCACGGCGTTGTGCGATATGCTCGTGGAAGCCGGATTCGACGAAAACGATCTCGTTATCTGGGAAAGAAGCAGTGGCGAGCTGGCCCGGGCCGGTTACGTGCTGAATGCCGGGACCCGCGGGCGGCGATGTATGGGAAGTGATGCCAACGGTCTGGGTTACAGTCGGCAATTTTATACTTCCGGCGAGGTCAATTCTTTAGTTACGCGCATACTTACCGACCTGGTCGATTATAACGTCAACCTGCCGGTGCTCAAGGATCATTCCATCGCCGGTATGTCGGCGGGAATGAAAAACATGTACGGTGCGGTTCATAACCCCAACAAGTACCATGGCGACAGTTGCAATCCCTTTTGCGCTCACGTATCGAATCTCGACCCTGTGCGATCAAAGACTCGATTGATCATTCTCGATGCGGTGCGCGTTCAGTATCACGGCGGGCCGGGGTATGTGCCGGATTATGTGGCCGAATACAACGGCGTGTTGATATCCGATGATCCGGTGGCCGTGGACCGGGTCGGGCTGGCCGTGCTGGAACGCCTTCGGGCGGACAACGGACAACCGTCGCTGAAGGAAGTCGGGCGGCCGGTGAAGTACCTTGAGACGGCTCAGCAGATCGGTCTGGGGACGGCCGATATGAAACAGATTGACCTGAAGGTGGTGACGGTGAACGCCGACGGTTCGCACACTGCCGGGGAGTTATTCTGATGGAACGCCGCACGTTTCTTCGCTGTCTTGGCTGTGGGGCACTGGCCGGCGCTTTGCCGCAGACCGGTTTATTTCCGGATTTTCTGGGGGGAATCCAGAATGTCTGTGCCTTTGATTTGACCCAAAAGCTTTCGGATGTCGAGGCAAGATATTACAAGAAGCTCGAGGGAGGCGGTATCGAATGCGGGCTTTGTCCGCGCCACTGTCGGGTAACGGATCTCGAGCGTGGCTATTGCGGAGTGCGGGAAAATCATGGCGATGTCTATTGCACGCTGGTCTACGGTCGCCCGTGTGCGTTGAATGTCGACCCTATCGAAAAGAAGCCGTTGTTTCATTTCTATCCCGGTACCAGCGCCCTGTCGCTGGCCACGGCCGGGTGTAATGTCAACTGCAAGTTCTGCCAGAACTGGGAAATATCGCAGGTACGCCCGGAGAACACCGACAATTACGACCTGTCGCCGAAAGACCTGGTGGAGATATGTGCCACTCGTAATATCCCGACAATTGCTTATACCTATTCCGAGCCGGTCGTTTTTTACGAGTATATGTACGACACGGCCAAAGCGGGCCATGAGCGCTCGGTCAAGTCGGTTATGATTACGGGGGGATATATCGAAAAGAAACCACTGGCTGATTTGCTGACTCATCTCGATGCCGTTAAGATCGATCTCAAGTCGATACGCGAAGATTACTATCGGGATATTGTCGGTGGTGAACTGAAACCGGTGCTTGATAGTCTGGTGCAGATCAAACAGGCCGGGGTGTGGCTGGAGATCGTTTATCTGGTAGTGCCGACTCTTAACGACACGGAAGCGGAGTTCAGGGAATTGGCCCGATGGATCAAAACGAATCTGGGCGCAGAGGTGCCGGTGCATTTTTCGCGGTTTTATCCGCAGTATTTGCTTAAGAACCTTCCGCCTACTCCGGAAAAGACTCTTGAAACGGCTTATGAAATCAGTTGTGCCGAGGGTCTGGAGTATGTCTATCTCGGCAATATCCCGGGTCACAAGGCCGAATCTACATATTGCCCCGGTTGCGGCAAGGTGTTGATAGGACGGCGCGGCTATCGCATTACGGAAAACGCCCTGAATGGCGGTAAATGTCCATATTGTGGCCGGGATATTCCCGGTGTGTTCTAAATGAATCGCAAAGCATTCCTCCTTGGTTGTTACGCTACCGGGGGGCAGGTACTGCTGTTAAGAGAGCTGGTATCATCCCTCAACGGTGACGAATTGTTTATTGGCACGGCCCTGTTTGGCTGGTTGATCTGGGTGGCTCTGGGGGCGTTTCTCGGCGGGCGATACAAAGAAAACATCGGTTTCTGTCGCCTGTTGATTCCGGGGGCGCTGCTGGTGCCGGTGAGTGTTGTGCTCGCGCGTTTGTCACCTGTGCTGGTGACGGATGTCGTGGGGGAAATGATCCCGTTCACTGTCGCCGCGCTGATATCAATCGCAATAATGCTTCCGGTCGCGATTGTCTCCGGCTGGATGTTTTCCTCTCTTTCCCGTCGTGGTCTCGGAGCGCGGGAGTCGATAGTCCGTGTCTATTTCTATGAGGGCGTGGGTGCTTTCGTGATCGGTTTGTTGCTGGCGGTTGTGGTCGGTGGTTTTTTGTCGACCCTGGGCACATCGCTCCTGCTGGCGATCCTTCTGCCCGGTGCTTACGGGCTGGCCTCTCGCGAGCGTGGTTATCAGTCGATTGTTCCGATTCTGTCGGTGTACATCGTTGCGGTCGTCGCGGTGGTCTGGCTGACCCCTCGATTGGACGTTCTGCTGGATGAAATAAAATATCGCTCGTACCGGGTCGAGCGTTCTTTCGATACTCACTACGGTCATCAGGCGATTTTGTCCAGAGACGACAGCTATGTGCTTCTGACGGATAACAACGTTGAAGCGACTTGTCCCGATATCGAAACGGCCGAGAATCTTCTGCTGCCGGCTTTAGCTTATTGCCCGGAGGCGTCGCGGGTTCTTTTGATCGGACGCTCGGAATTCGGCGTAGCTCGTCTTGGCCAAAGCCTTCCGGGGTTATCTCTTACTTCCGTTGATCCGCGTGAGCGGCTGAGTTGGGAAATAAGCGACGTATTGCCGGGGGAGCCTGCGGGAATGCTTGTTCAGGAAGACCCGGTGACATATTTGCGCGGGCCGGGAATGGGCTCGGAGTTCGATATCGTGATTATCGCCGCGGGAGAATTCGACAGTTACAAAACGAGTCGGTTGGTCACGGCCGAATTTCTCTGCATGGTCAAAGAGCATTTGAACCCGGGAGGTATTTTGTGTCTGCCGACGCATTATGATACCGACCGGTATATCACCACTGAAGCGCGCGCCCCGTTATCGGTGCTCTGCGGGGGGCTGCGGGATGTGTTCCGTCACGTGACTGTCTGGCCGGGCAATACGACGGTCTTTCTGGCCTCGAGCGAAACCGAATTGGACCTTCCGGTTGATTCCGTTATTGAAAGGTTGTCGGGGCTCGCCTGTCGGCCGCAGTACGTCAGTGAAAATTATCTGGGAGACCGCCTGAGTGATTTCAAAACAACCCGTTTGCGCGATGCGGTGCGGCCGGGGACTCGTCGGAACAGCGTCGCACAACCATGGTTGCCGTATTGTCAGGCGGGATACAGGGCCAAGACCAATGCCGCCGACCGGACCCTGCTCTGGTTTGTTCTGGGGCAACCGGCATGGTTACTGATTATCCCCGTGCTGGTGCTTTTGTTTTGGCTGACGACGGCTCTCGGGGACAAACGCTCCAATCGGTTCGGGCTGTTTTTATATTTTGTGGCCGGGTTTGTTTCTCTGTCGCTTGAGTTGATTTCATTCTATGTCTATCAATCATCGGCCGGAACGCTCTATTCCGAGATGGCCGCCCTGATCGGTGCCTTCATGCTGGGTCTGGCCGTGGGGACATATTATACCTATCACCTGGCGCGGCGCAATTTCGGTAGCCATTCCGTGTTGATGTTACTGGTAGCCGCAGCGTTGTTTCTGATAACTTATGATCAGGTACATCCGACTCTTCTTTTGTATTACCATGCGCTGTTCCTGTTCACCGTGGCGGTGGCCACCGGCAGCCTGTTCGTGGCCGCGACTGAGCGGTACTATCACCGGGGCGCGATAACCAATCGGGGCGCCGGATACGCCGGTGAATTGATCGGATCGTCGCTTGGGGCGCTGATCGCCACCACGGTTCTTTTGCCCGTCCTGGGGTTGCCCTGGTTGTTGATATCGATTATGATTCTTCTGGGCGTGGCGTTACTGGGAAGCTTGGTATCGGGGGAAGGATTCTAAGATGAAGCGGCCTCGGCGGCGGCCCGGCCGGGGTGTTTTCGTTCTCTTTCCAGCAGTACCTGGTTTTCGGGCGAGCGGGATTCTCCGACCGACGTGATATGAATCGCCCGTTGATCATTGACCGGGCAGGCGTACTCGCAGGCCCCGCAACCGGTACACAGATCGGGATCAATGTGCGGCCGTTTTACCTGCACCGCTTTCCCTTCGCGATTGTAAACCGTAGTCTCTTCGAGATAGACGGCCTTGGGTGAGGTCGGGCACCATTCTTCGCACACGATACACGGCGTGGCCATAGCCCAGGGAAGACAACGATTATGGTCAACGAAGGCCGTACCGATCCTGTTTGGAGGGGTTTCGTTGTCACCCACTTTTTGTTTGAGGGTCAGTTTGCCGATAGCCCCCGTGGGGCACACCTGCGTGCACAGGGTACAGGTCGGCTCGCAATAGCCGATTTTGGCGATCAGTATCGGTGTCCAGATACCTTCGAGGCCCGACTCCAGCAAAGTGGGGTGCAGGGCGTTGTTAGGGCAGACCCGCATGCACTGTCCACAACGAATACAGCGGGCCAGAAAATCATCTTCGGCCACCGAACCGGGGGGACGGATCAGCCTTGGGTTGGCGTTGACCGCGAAAGTATCCCCGGAGCGCAGCAGCGGAAGCAGGGCCATCCCGCCGAGCACCGACGCGGCCACTTTGCGGCGAGTGATGTCCACTTTCTGTGTCGGAGCCGGGTTTTCCCGAGTGCCCGAACGGTTGGGGAAAAACTTGAACTTGAGCGCTCCCGACGGACACGATGCCTGACAGTTGAGGCAGAGATGACATTCGGTCTGCCGCCAGCGCGAGCCCACGTCGGGGTTATCCGCTCCCTGACAGGAAAGAACGCACATCTGACAATGCATACATGCTTTTTTGTTTTTCTCCAGGCCGAATATCGCGAAACGCGAAAACAGTCCAAGCAACGCCCCCAGCGGGCATATACCCCGACACCAGAAGCGCGTGAATAGACGGTTTAGCAGAAGGATTAGCAAAAACAAAAGGCCGATTGTGCTCACCGCATGGAAATGCGCCTGGCGAAACGGCAACAGTAACGGTGCGATCAGATTGTAAACGGCCTGTACGACATAACCCAGCGGGTCGAAACCCAGTCCCCAGAACCAGCCGACCGTGCTGTCGGCGGCGATGTGCAGAAGCGGCAGAATGGCCGTGCCGATTGATCGTGCCAGCAGCGGCAGAGGATCGAGTAAACCGGTCTGTAATGTTCCGGCGAACGACGCCCCGACAAATATCAGCAGAACGTAGTACTTGATGCGCTGGTATTTCTTGTAGCGATTGGATGCAATTTTGCCCGCGCCTTTGCGGCGGAGACGTTCGGAAGGAATCTCCGATATCCAGTGGTTGAGGCTGCCCAGCGGACAAATCCAGCCACAGAAGAAACGGCCCATGAAGATAGTCGGAATCAAAATCACCAGCGACCAGAGCAGGCCGCGGTATATCGATCCGGTTGAAAGAAGCGTGGCCAGAGTCACCAACGGATCGAACTCAAGGGCTATCGATACCGGGTAGGGGAGGACGATCTCTTTGATGGTGCCGGGCTGAAAGTCGACTTCGAAAGTCGTCTTGAGAATCAGCCAGAAAAACAAAAGGAAAAAGACAACTTGCGAGATGCGACGAAGGTTCCTGACCGTGCGTATAGTCATCAGACGATCTCTTTGTATCCGACGTTGCGATAGTCAATTTTGCCCAGTCCGGTTTTCTCGGCCAGAACAATGTGTTCCACTCGTTCGGGTCTCAGACCGAGAAATTCACAGCCCCGGGCGTCGGCCGCTACCTGGTCGGTGGCACAGATAACCGAGTTCTCGATTGACACGGCGTCGAGCGAACCTCCCTGCGGACCGCCGTGATGCAAAACATGGGTGGCGTCGACCACTGTCAGGGTCGGCCGCGCGAATGCGGCCAAGTCGACTATCGACTGGTCAATATATTGATGCAGGCGATTACGACGTCCGCCAAGGATACCGTACAGATTCTTCAGGCCGATTGTGCACCGCGACAGGGAATGTTGTTTAACTATGGGCATGTTTATCAGGCGGTCAGTTTCGATGAAATGTTTCAGCACCGGCCAGTCGGTCAGCAGTTCACCCTTAAGGTTGACGTCGATGAAATCCTCATCGCGCGGCAGGATGACTTCCGCCCCGGCTTCTTCGGCTGCTTTTCTGATCCCGGAACGGATAAAGCAACGCCGCGGATCGTTGCAGGTAACGTCCGAGACAATTACCCGGCTTGCTCCGGCCGCAAGACACAGTCGAACCATGGTCGCCACCAGTACCGGGTTGGTATCGGCGCCTTGTTCGGGGGCCCGATCCCAGCCGATATTGGGCTTGATGGTGACACGCTCGCCCGGTTTGACGAAACGCTTTATTCCCCCTATTGCGTCCAGGGCGCTGTTCAGGGCCAACTCGGGGTTCTGATTTTTAGAGAGGGCAATAGATGGCAGCGATTTGTC
>DAISVY010000001.1:0-438571 GCA_036826635.1 Candidatus Zixiibacteriota bacterium | reverse complement strand
GCCGGCCATATCCTCCCGACCTGGATTCTATCTTCGGAGACAGTATACGAAAACCGCGGTCCGCTGCCCCGAACGGCGAGGATCGCGAGATCGATGTAGATCGGTTTATAGAGGAACATAGTCACGAGTACGTTATAGACACGAGTACGTTATTGACACGACGGGCCCGGAACCGACGGTAGAAGTGGTTCTGGAGATGCAGAGTGAATCGACTCCTCCCCGGATTGATTCCCTGAAGAGGTGGCTTCTGTTGGGCGGAGGCGACAGTGAGCTCATAGCGGCCGTGCCAATCATTGCCCTAAACGCCATCAGAGACTGGCCCTGTGTGCGCCGGATACGCTTTGAAGATGCCGACTACAAGGTGCGCAGCTTTGTAGAGGCCCACATTCACGAAATCGCCATAGATACCACCGGTGATGAACCAGTCGTAGGAGTATATATAACAACGACCGGGGACTTCCATGAACTGGATTCCATGGGGATAAATACGACAGTAACGCACGACAGCGTAGTCACTACTAGCATACCGATAAAAGACTATCGCCGTATCCGAGCACTCAAAACAGTACACAGCATTTGTTTCTCGTATTGGCTTCATCTGAACTCCGCTTCTTCGGCAGGCATGACTGCTCTCGGCCCGATCGGTCATCTATCCGGTCGCGTGCTGATACCCGGCGTTGAGAGCGGACTTCTGCGCCAACGGGCAGACACCGGCCTCAGCGATCCTGAGCCGCCCCGGCCTATCGGGATCGATAGCGGTGAATTCATCAATGAGCCTTACGTCCCTATGGGATTGTATGATTGCGAGTTTGTTGTCGACCAGGACCGAATGCTCGCAGCTAATCCGGGGCTTCAGCCCTGCAGCACTATTGTAGTCCGCGGAGTACGGGTGTTGCAGGACAGAACAACTGTCATCAATCTTGACACTGCGTTGTTAAATCAAGCCCAGTGCACGGATGGCGTGTGTAGCGTTGAGTGGACACCTGAGTATAATTAACCGGCAACGGCCATTCGCAACTGTTGCATAAACAGCAACGTCCGATACTACTGATAGCCTCTCCGACAGGCTGAGTCTATGCGTTCGATGTTATACAGAATGGCTGCGGCAGTTATGGTGCTGCTCACGGGCCCCGTCACCGCGTGGGGACAAGGGTCGATTTACGGCACGGTCAACAACTCGGACATGTCCGCTCCGGCCGACGGCGAGATCAGTTTCATCGGTTTTCTCGACGACACCGACGAGGAAATCCGTATCGACGGTTGCACCGGAGCCGATTACGAGTCCGGGTACTGGTTCGATGATTTTCAGAACTACCTGACGGAAGCCCCCGGAAATCCCTATGACTTTTACTTCTTCAACCTCACCAACGGTGAACGGTATCACCTGACCGGGATCATTCCGAACAACTCGTACGAACGACAGGACGTCATCCTTCAGACAGGTTTTGGTCCGGCCGCCCCGGACAGCCTGGCCGCAACCGGGCGCGACGACGGCGCGGTGATCGTGACCTGGCAAACACCTCCGGATTTGACGTATCATGTCTACCGTCGGGCCGGAAGTTCCGAAGGTTCGTTTTTCCGCCTGGACAATCCCGACGGTTCGTTAACCGATCAGGGCACAACTCGGCGCTTTTTCGTCGATACGACCGTCGACGGGACAAGCTGGTACGATTACGTAATTATGGCCGAGGATTCGGCGACCAATTACTCCCCGCCCTCGGAGATCCTGACTGTCAATTCCGCGGCCTCGCCGTATTGCTGCATCGGTCTGACCGGAAATCTGCGCACGGCACCGCACTGCGATGATTACGACCAGACAGTCGACATGGGCGACCTGACGGTATTGATCGACCATCTGTTCATCAGTCTGGAGCCGCTCTGTTGTCTCGAAGAAGGCGATATGGACCTTTCCGGCCAGCCTGACCCACAGCCGTTTGATGTTGATACCGGCGACCTGGTGGTGCTGATCGACCATCTTTTCATCAGCCTCACCCCGCTGCCGCAGTGTCCGTAAACCGTCAATCTGGGCGCTTGACCTTCGATTGCGGGCAATCTATATTCCGGCCTCGAATAACCTGAGAGGTCAGAACATGGCAGAAAAATACACCCAGCCCGAAGTCACCCCGGAACTGATTAAGACTCACGGCCTTAACGAGGAAGAACAGCAAAAAATCCGCGAAACCCTCGGCCGTGATATGAATTTCACCGAGCTGGGTGTTTACTCGGTCATGTGGTCCGAGCATTGCAGCTACAAAAACTCCATCGCCCTTATAAAAACTCTCCCCCGTGAAGGCAAAGCTCTTCTGGCCAAGGCCGGCGAGGAAAACGCCGGGGCAGTGGATATCGGCGACGGCCTGGCGGTGGTGTTCAAAATAGAATCGCACAACCACCCCTCGGCTATCGAGCCTTATCAGGGTGCAGCCACCGGGGTCGGGGGAATTCTTCGGGATATCTTTACTATGGGCGCCCGGCCTATCGCTTCGCTGAACTCGCTTCGTTTCGGTTCACCGGACAACCCGCGCGTGCGCTACCTCGTCGACGGCGTAGTGCGGGGAATCGGCGATTATGGCAACTCGTTCGGCGTGCCGACCGTGGCCGGAGAGGTATTCTTCGACGACGCCTACACCGTCAACCCGCTCGTCAACGCCATGGCCGTAGGTGTGGTAAAAGCCGACCGTATCGCCTCGGCGGTGGCTAAAGGTGAAGGCAATCCCATCATGGTGGTCGGGTCCAAAACCGGGCGCGACGGTATCCACGGGGCAACTTTCGCTTCCGAAGAACTGACCGAAGAATCACAGAAAAAACGCCCTTCAGTGCAGATCGGCGACCCCTTCACCGAAAAGCTGCTGCTCGAAGCCACTCTCGAAATCATCGAAAAAGACCTGATTGTCGGCATCCAGGACATGGGCGCCGCCGGCCTGACCTGCTCTTCGTCGGAGATGTCGGCCAAGGGTGAGTCCGGCGTGCTGATCGATATCGACAAAGTCCCGGTGCGCGAAAGCCGCATGACTCCCTATGAAATTCTGCTGTCGGAATCGCAGGAGCGCATGCTGGTGTGCGTAAAAAAGGGTAAAGAAGAAGCGGTCAAAGAAGTTTTCGACAAGTGGGGACTGGATTCGACTATCGTCGGACACGTCACTTCCGACAAATTGATGACCGTTCGCCTTGGCGGTGAGGTGGTCTCGCAGGTGCCGTCGAGGTCGCTCGTTCTCGGCGGCGATGCTCCGGTATATCATCGCGAATCCCGCCGACCGGTTTATCTCGACGAACTCAATCGGATCGACCTAAACAAGTATTCGACCGACCGTAACTGGAACGAAACACTGGTGACGATGATGGCCGCGCCCAACATTTGTCACAAAGGCTGGGTATTCGATCAATACGACTCCATGGTACGGACCAATACGGCGGTCGGGCCGGGCTCCGACGCTGCCGTGCTCAGACTGCGCAAAACCGGCAAGGCTCTGGCCATGACCACGGACTGCAACGGTCGCTATTGTTATCTGAACCCGCGTCTGGGAGCCCAGTGTGCGGTTGCCGAAAGCGCCCGCAACATCGTTTGCTCCGGCGGACGCCCTCTTGCCGTAACCAATTGTCTCAATTTCGGCAATCCCTATAAGCCGGAGATTTACTACGGTTTTTCGGAATCGGTAGCCGGTATGGGTGAGGCCTGTCGCGTGTTCGAAACCCCCGTCACTGGCGGGAACGTGTCGTTCTACAACGAGGACCCGCATCGGGCCGTCTTCCCCACCCCGGTAATAGGTATGGTGGGGCTTATCGATAACATCGACCATATCACTACCCAATGGTTCAGGGACGAAGGCGACATAATCATGTTGCTGGGCGAGACCAAAGAAGAACTGGGCGCGTCGGAATATCTCAAGGTCATTCATGGCGAAACGAGAGGTCCGGTGCCGGAATTGAACCTGTCGGCGGAGAAAACATTACAACACGAGTTGCTCGAGAGTATTCGCTCGGGCGTGGTGAAATCGGCGCACGATATCAGCGATGGCGGTCTGGCGGTGGCGCTTGCCGAGTGCTGCATCAGCAACCGCGAACACCAACCGGGAGCAACGGTCACGCTCGACAATGGTCTTCGACCCGATTGTCTCTTGTTCGGAGAGAGTCAGTCACGGGTGATTGTAAGTTGTGCCGCGGACGACGCCGACGCGCTGGAAAAACGCTTTGCCAAACGAAACGTGCCGGTCAGCCGGATCGGCGTGGTCGGCGGTGACCGACTGCGCATAAACGGCCTGATCGATCAACCCTTGGCCGTTCTGGCCGATGCCTATTACAATGCGTTGTCCCGTCTGATGCACGAGATCAGGTAAACCGCCGACCAGTCCGACGGGAAACCGAACAACGGATCAAACCGGGTTATTTCATGGCGCTGTACATTTTCTCCGACGCCCACTTAGGCTGCAGTTCGGAAGAGAAAGAAAAAAACAAAGTCGCCAAAATCGCACAGATGTGCGCCCTGGTGAAAAACGACGGTGACCGTCTGGTGATCTTGGGTGACCTGTTCGATTTCTGGTTCGAATATAAACACGCCATCCCCAAAGAACACCACGACGTTTTATTCATGCTGCGTGACCTGATCAAACATCGCGTACGGATCGATTATGTCAGCGGCAACCATGATTTCTGGATGGACGATTATTTCGAGGACCAGATCGGGGTACATGTCCACCGGGATTATCTGAACATGAAATATGCCGGTCGCAAAATTCACCTGCTGCACGGCGACGGCCTGGCTCCGGGCGACCGGGGCTATCGCATCCTGAAAAAGATCCTTCGCAACCGCTTCAATATCTGGCTTTATCGCAAGCTCCCCCCCGACTGGGCTATTCCCCTCGCCAAGTATGTCTCCGGCTCCTCGCGCGAGTACAACTCTCGGCGCGACCACACTTTCGCACCCGCATACGAAGCCTACGCGCAGCGACGGCTGGCCGAAGGTTACGATGTCGTGGCCATCGCCCACCTTCACATACCGGTATACAAACAGTTCGACTCCGGGGTGTATGTTAACACGGGGGATTTTCTCCACCATTTCAGTTACGTCCGAATAGACGCCGACGGAATCAAACTCGAGTATTTAAAATAGGATCGATCAGAGCGGGACCGAAGATTTCCCGCCCGTTTGCGGCTCAGGAGCAACGGACCGGTCGATCTCGAAAGGATGTTCCCTTTGCCAGCCGGTCTTCCCCGTGCGGCGAAATCTTTCCAGACGGCGGATACTGATTTCGGCGAATACGGGATCGATATCCAAGGTTACGCACGTTCGCCCCGTCCGCTCACACGCCAGCAGAGTCGTTCCGGCGTGAGCAAAAAAATCAACCACCACCTCGCCCGGAGACGATGAGGCCAGCACAATTCGCTCGACGGCCCTGAGCGGTTTCTGGGCCGGGCAACCGTCGACATTCTCCTCCATGCGATAGAAGACCTGCTGAATGTCCACCCAGACATTACCGGCACGGATACAATCCGAACGCGAGCGCTCAAGGTTCTCGGTCCGGTGACCCTTCACGTTTTTGTAATAGCCGCGCAGAATCTTGGGAATATCGGTATACTGCACGTTGAACGCCGGCTGCCCCTTCGTATAATACAGCAACTCCTGCCGGACCGCCATCCAGTTCCCGGAAGTACCGTAGCCGCGCTGGTTGCGCATGGTCAGAAACGAACGCGACATGAATCCACTCTCGGCCATCATGAGCATGAACTGCGGCAGGGGTTGAAAATGATCTTTCTGGTCGGCCCCCATCCAGATATACATCGACGCATTATCATCCAACAACTCGTACGAACTCTGAATCCAGCGACGGCAGAAAGAGATATACGCCTCGACCGTCCGTTGACGAAACATAACCAGATTGTAAGGGGGATCATGAACCGCCAGAGTGGGGCGGTCCCGATTCATCAGCAACTCCCGAACAAAATCCGAATCGGCGGCGTCACCACATGCGACGATGTGCCCGCGCTCCGGGTCACGCCAAACCTGACCGGGCTCCAGGCGACAGTATTGTAATATCGTCTCCCGCTGGCGAGGGTCCCCGGGATCAAACCCGTTTCTGTCTTCGCGGCTCATTACTTCATGGTAGTCGGGCAACGACAGCGATCAACAAAAACAGGCTTTCGCTCGGTTGACAGGGGATCGTTTTCACCGAAAGAAACGCTGCCCGGCGGAAAACCGCATGACAATTCCACCGGCAGGAGCCATCTCCTGTCGGTTATTCTTTTCTTAGAAGAGTCGGGATTATCTTAGATACCTGGTCGGTTCGGTGATAACTCCGTGGAGAGCCGAAGCCGCCGCCGTAGCCGGAGAGCAGAGATACATTTCGACCCGAGAGCCGTTTTGTCCATCAAGAAATTGCCGGTAAGAAGTGGTGAGACAACGATCGTTGGGTGCAAGCAACCCGCCGCGCCTGAGAACTTCCGCCCCGCAGCCGGGGCTCATCATCACCGCTCCGGCTTCCGCAAAAACGCGAATCAGACCTTTCTTCAATGCTTCAAGATAAACACGACGCGAACCCGGGATAACAGCCATCAGGCAATCCTCGTGCACCTGTCTGCCCTTGAGGATCTCCGCCGCCACCCGCAGGTCTTCAAACCGCCCCGTCGTGCATGGCCCCAGTACGATCAGGCTTACCGGTAAATCTTCAGCCTCCTCCACCCTGCGAATATCAACGGGATTACTCCCGGAGGCTATTTGCGGACCGATCTGCTCTATATTCAACTGATATATCTGCTGATACTCGGCATCTTTATCCGGGAGAACCGGCTGATAGCGAGTCAGAGTACGCCCGGTCAAAAAGCGTCGGGTCGTGGCATCATAAGCACAGGTCCCGGCCCGGGCTCCGGTCAATGCGGTGAGATTCGAAAGAGTGAATCTCTCACCGACGGACATCTGCGAAACGGTCGAGCCGACATATTCCAGAACCATGTCAGCCACCGCTCCGGTCTCCAATTGCCCGGCGACGGATAACGCTATGTCGACCGCATGCACTCCCCGGTAACGCCGACCACTCAGAATAACGCGGGCCGTCCGGGGAACGGTCATTCGGCAATGTCCTTCAACCCACAGGTCGGCCATAGTGGCCCTGTCGACCGGCGCCGCCATCGCCGCCATACAACCGAACGAAGCCATTTCACCGGCTGTTCCGATCACCTTATGCCCCGGCAACACCAGACCCTTTTCCACAACGAGCTGATGGCAGGTCCCTTCACGCAGATCATAGAAACTCTTTATTCCCTGTCGCCTGGCAAACTGGCGCACCTCGGCCAAATCAAGCGACTCCTGCGTATCACTGTCACCGTTCCGGCAATCAACCGTGAGAACGATTTTATTCGGATTCCATACGAACTCCGCGTCCCTTTTCATGAACTCGGCAATGACACCGCGGCTCTCACCCGCCGAAATCGCCAGGTCGGGTTCGATCTGAACTTCCTCGCCAACCTCGACTCTATCCCGACCGGCGGCCCGGGCCATGATCTTCTGCACCACCGACCGTTTGCCGTAAAGCGAACTGGCGTGCGAGGGCGGACGCACCCCGGGGAAATCGAATTCCAGTTGCTCCAGTTTCAGAAAAGCCGGTTTCTCCCGAAGACCATAACGACGCCGCCAATTGTAGAAAGCAGCCTTGGAAATGCCCAATTCCAGACCCGCTTTTTCATCGTCGCCGTAACGTTCCCACAGGTTGCGAATTTCGGTTTCGGAAAACTTGGGCAGAGAGTATTTCGGAATGTTTTTCTTGCGCCGCCAGTAGGCTACCAGATACGCCGGAACTCCGCCCAGTCGTTCCCCGATCCGTTCGTCGGTCTTGTAGAGCTTCTGCAGTTGCAACAACTCGGACTTGGTCGGTATTTTGCGACGCTTCTTCATCCCTTGTTCAATTCGTTCCTCAGCATTTCATAAATCGGTTCGAGCGGAACCGAAACCACTTTGGTCTTGCCGATAGCCGGCATGAAATTGGTGTCGCCCTGCCAACGAGGAACGATATGCATATGCAGATGCCCCGGCACTCCGGCCCCGGCTCCGCGGCCGAGATTCATACCCAGATTCAGCGACTGCGGTTTAAGAGTCGCCTTGACGGCCACTATCACGCGCTGGGTCAGTGTCATCAATTCGGTCGTTTCGGCGACGGTCAGTCGTTCCAACTGACCTACATGTCGATACGGCACGACCATACAGTGACCGGTGTTGTATGGGAACTTGTTGAGAATCGCGAATACCTTTTCCCCCCGATAGAAGATAAGATTCTTTACCGAGTCTTTCTTCTTGATGCGATTACAGAAAATACACCCCTTTTCCTTCTTGCTGAGGATGAATCCGGCCCGCCAGGGTGCCCATATGATGTTATCAGCCATAGGTTATGAATATACACCACTTGTCAGCGATGATAAAGTGAAAAGCTGAGCCATCGGCGCTATCCAATTGACCGATAGAGAATTCAGATTATCAGGTTTATTCGCCCCCCCAACAGTCCCGAGAGACATGCGCGCCCGCCACCTATGCTATTGTTGGAAAACAGGTTGCACCGCCATTATGGCCGGTCGCACGGTTACCCGTAAACCGCTGCAAGGCATTCGGCTATTATTTCAGTCCCAGGGCTTCCCACAAAAGAGCGGGCGGTATTGAACCTTCAGCCAGCAGGGCATCATAGAATTCCCGGTCGGAAACATACAGGTCCGGCCGTTCCATGGCTGCCTGATAGAGGCGCTGAACCTCCCGTTTCCCCATCAGATAGGACATCCAGACAGTGGGAGTAAGGGTATACTTGCGGACCATGCGGCGATGATAATCCCGGTCCAGTTCCGTCTCGGCATCAAGAGTCGCGCTCATCCAATCGACACATTCCTGATAGGTAAACCGGCCGGTATGGAGTTTGACATCAGCCACTATTCGGGCGGCCCGATAACGGATCCCCCCCAGAATAGCCAGCCACACCGCCGGGTCCTCCTCGCCGTAGAGACCGGCGTGGTACATCATTTCCTCGCAATACAGCGCCCAGCCTTCGATGAGCATCATATTATCCTGCCACTTGCGGATAGGGCTTTCATTGCGTCCCGCCAACTGCATCTGTAAATGATGACCGGGATAAGCTTCATGTACCACCGATCCCTTGAAACCTCGTCGATACACGTAACGATAGCGAGCCGCCAGAGCTTCGCGGGTGAGATTTTCGGGAATCGGCCGGATATAGAAATACGCTTGCTGGTTTTCGTCAAACGGACCGGCCGGGTGATATGCGATACCGGCGACCATCGAACGCAGAAACGCCGGTGTCTCCACCACCGTCACCGGGGCGATATCGTCCGGCACCGAGACGATATCATTCACATCCAGAAAGACCTTCATCTGGTCGGTCTCCCACTGGTAATAATCCAGCAGGTCCTGTCGCGAGAAAGTGGCCGGCACGAAAATCGAATCCTTGCCGTTCTGGTGGTTCTCCTCGACATACGCCCGGTATTCCCGGTAGGCCTGATCGGCTTCGGCAAGTGCATTCTCACCGATCTTAAGCAGTGAATCCGAATCGATATCCAGGAAATACTCTTCGGCCAGTTTGTAATCGAAATCTTCCTTCCCGATAGCGAAAGAAGTTGGGGGGCCCGGCTCCAGACCGGTCAGAAACACCGAAAATTCGTTCATCGCCTCGCGAGCGGCGGTCGACACCTTAAGGAGCTCGTCGGCTCGATCCGGGAACTCCTTCATCAGTTCTCCCGTCACCTGCTGATAAAACTGCTGGGCCGATTCCAACGATTCCTGGGCCAGATCCAGATATACTTCCGGAGGATTTTTCAAATTCTTCTTCGCGGTGGCAAAAAGTTCGGGGACGGCCTTCATGCGAGAGACAATATGGTACACTTTCTCCGACATCGGGGCATGCTGCGAAAGCAGGAGAGAATAAATACCGTCAACCGCCTCGTCGATATACAACTGCGGCGATTTCTTGTGCCATTTAATATGCTTGAGATCCTGCAGAGCTATATTCACGTTGGAACGAAGCAGTCGATAGTCGATCTTGTCCGCCACCGAGAAATCAGCCTGGCGGTATTTGTGTATCTGTTTGGAATAGCTCTCAAGCTTCTTGATCATTTCCTTAACCGACTTCGAAGAATAGTCGGCCAAACGATGATCGAAAGCGTGAATGCCCTTACCCGTTGCCTTGACGGGATAAAACGACTGAAGAGTCTCCAGAACCTCGACGGCCAGTTTGTCAAACTTCTCTTTGTTCGTGGCCGCAGTCGCACCTGAGAAAAAAGTCAGGGTAAGCGCAACGGCTGTCAGCACTATGATAAAACGGCGGTGCATTTATCCTCCTTGACTATCGGATCGGCAATTTAACCGAAATCTTATACCGAGCGCAAGCTTCTCACGGGCGGGAAAACAAAGCCGTAACTTCAATATGACGGGTATGAGGAAACATATCTACGGGCTTCACCTGCGAGATATCATATCCGGCCGCGCATATCTCTTTGGCATCCCGGGCGAAAGTGGCCGGATTACAGGAGATATACAGCAGTTTTTCCGTCCCCAGTCGGAGCAGGCGCTTGAGAGCCTTGGGATGAAGACCCGCCCGCGGCGGATCGACAACCACCGAATCGAAACGCTTCTCCTCCCGGGTAGCTGTTTCCAGAAAATCCTTCGCATCAGCTTCTATGAAGTCAATGTTGCTAACCCGATTAACTTCCGCATTCTCCCGGGCCGCTTTCACGGCGTCGGTCACCAGCTCCACCCCGACAACATGAGCCAGTCGCGACGCCAGCAGGATGCCTATCGAACCGGTTCCGCAATACAAATCAAGCACCCGCTCGGTTGGCTCCGGCCGGAGCAGGTCGAATGCGGTTTGATACAAAATTTCGCTCTGACGCGAGTTAGTCTGAAAAAAGGAATTGGCCCGTATCCTGAAACGGCTATCAAAGAGGCGCTCTTCGATATAACCCGGCCCGAAAAGCGACTTCTCGATCTCCAGAATAGCCACGTTTGACTTTTTGCTGTTCTGACCGTGAACGATGGTCGCAATTTGCGGAAACCGACCGGTGAGTTCTTCCACCAGTTTGTCGGCCTGAGGAAAATCGCCCCGGTTCGTTACCAGACAAACCATAATCTGCCCGGTCCGGGCGGCCTCGCGAATAATGAGAAAACGCATAAAGCCCTGATGGCTCAGCACATCATACGCCGGAATACGCCAAGCTGTCACAAAATCCCGCACTTGATGCACGATCTCGTTGGCCGTTTCCGATTGCAGATGGCAATGCTCCAGATCGAAAATGTCATCGAACCGACCGCGTCTGTGCAAACCGAGGTTAAAGCGATCCTCGCCGACGACATGAAAGGAAAACTCCATCTTGTTGCGATAGCGAAAAACCTGCTGCGAGGGGATGACATCGGCCACGACTACGTTGTCGAACCCGCCGATACGTTCCAGGCAAGCAACCACCTGATTGCGTTTGAAATGAAGTTGCTGCTCGTATTCCAGGTCCTGCCAGGTGCACCCGCCACAGTGATCGAAATGCGGGCAGACGGCCGGCTGGCGCATCTCGGACCTGCTCACGATCTGTCGCACCTTACCCTGATTATAGCGCGGTTTGGAGCGGACTATTTCCGCAACAACGGTCTCCCCCGGCAGGCCGGCGTCGAGAAACACGACTTTGCCGTCGAGATGGGCCACGGCCTTACCGTCAAAAGCCAGGTCGGTAATTTCCAGTTGTACTACTTTATTGCTCACGTTTTTTCACTCGGGTGGTCGTTTCCACCGCAGAGATCGTCCATCCCGGTACACCGGCCGGTTTCGGGCTGGTATGGGCATGGGGTTGTCTCATGTTTCGAATCGCACTCTCGACCGGGTTTTCCGTACGAGTTCCCGGTGGTCAAGTCGTCTCAATCTCCCTTGACGATACTTATTGACATAAAACCGAGGACCAACAGAATCACAAAAGCCACGGCAAGAACATTGAAGTACTTGTCAATAAAACGCTCAATCCGACGTCCGTACTTCTCGAACAACAGACCGATCAAACCGGCCACGACGAAAAAGCGCAAAGAACGGCTCACCGCCGAAGCAACCAGAAAAATCGGAAAGCTCATCTTGAAGAACCCGGCCGCTATCGTAAACACTTTATACGGAATAGGCGTGAACCCGGCGATACCCACCGCCCAGGCACCTACCTTCATACCGTAAAGCTCTTTCTCGTTGAACCAGTAACCGGCACTGCGGATAAGCTCGGTCGGATCGGTTCCGGAAAGCGACGCAACGAAGTTGATAATCCGCTGACCGATGAGATCGAAAGCCCCCCAGCCGATCAGGTAACCGAGCATACCGCCCAGAATGGAACCGATCGAACAGAGCACCGCAAAGCGCAGCCATTTCTTGTGAGCCCCCATACACAGGGCAATCAGAAGAGCGTCGGGAGGGATCGGGAAAAACGAGGCCTCGGCCGCCGAAAGCAAAAACAGAGCGGTCCCGCCATGCCGGGAGTGGCCCCATCCGAGCATCCAGTCATAGAGACGACGACTCACCCGCAACGGGGCTCGCAACCAGTTCATTACCATGGAATCGCTCGACGGCACCTACTTTACTCGTCCTTACTCCGTTTAGGCACTTTATCCAGTCTCAGACGAAGGATACGGTTCTCGTCTTTGACCAGAATGGTAATGCGGACATCGGCCACCTGAATCGATTCATCCTTTTCCGGCAGGCGACCGGTCGTTTCCATCAACAGACCGACCAGCGTGTCGATATCGTCCTCGGGCAGGTGCGTCTCAAGCATCTCATTGACGTCGCCGGGCCAGACATCGCCGTTGGCAAAAGCCGTGGTCTCGGAATGTTTCACCAGGGGGGCAGCCTCGGTATCGTACTCATCCTGAATCTCACCCACCAACTCCTCAAGGACGTCCTCGAGCGTTATCACGCCGGCCGTGCCGCCGTATTCATCAAGGACGATGGCCAGATGATTTTTGCCCTTCTGGAATTCCTTAAGGAGCCTTTGCAGCGGCATGGAATCGGGCACGAAGACCGGTTCCCGGATCAACTGCGAGAGTTTCAGATGTTCGAGCTCGATACCTTCGACAATCAAATCCTTGGTATAGATAATACCGATTACATGGTCGATGCTCTTCTCATAAACGGGATACCGGCTATAGCCGTTTTCTTTTATAATCCCCAGAATCTTCTGCGGAGAAAAGGACTTCTCGATAGCCACCACATCCGGTCGCGGGGTAAGGGCACGTCGCACCGTAGAATCGGTGAATTCGAACACGGAGCGAATGAACTGCTGTTCGGTCTGTTCGAACACGCCCCGGCGACGGCCTTCGATCAGCATCTGGTTGATCTCGTCTTCGGTAACCTGCGATTGCATGCTCTGCCGCTTGATACCCATCATACGCACCAGCAGCGTGGCGATGTTGCTGAGCAAACGTGAAAACGGGGCCGTAGCCGTAATGAAAAAACTTATCGGCCCGGCCAGAAGCCGGGCGTAGCGTTCGGGAAATGACAGGGCGATATACTTGGGGACCAGTTCCCCGATCACAACCGACAGCACGGTAATAGTCACGACCACTATCGCCATCGCCAGAGATGTCGCGGAATCGGAGATAAAAGCAATCGACGATTCTCGCAACCAGGTCTCCAGCGAGGTCATGATGGTCGCCCCCGAAAAGACCCCGAGCAAAGCCCCGACCAGAGTGATACCGACCTGGATAGAAGCCAGAAAACGCTCCGGTTTCTGTCGCAGTTTCTCCGCTCTGGATGCCCCCATTTTGCCGTCGGCTTTTTTCTGAGCCAGACGGCTGGTTCTGCTGGCCACAACCGAAAACTCGGCCAGGGCGAAAAACCCGTTGGCGAGCACCAATACCGCTATCGCCACCAGTTCCAGCATCAGGTGACTATCCAATCAGGGGTGACGACCCTGGTGCGAACTAACGGAACCGCAGCGCTTTCGCCGGAATCTATCTCAGACATTGTAGGCATAGGGGGCCTGCTGAGCCAACTCCTTGAGCCGGGCAATGCGCTTTTCCACGGGCGGGTGAGTGGAAAACAGGGCAGAAAAGCCTTTGCCGGAAAGCGGATTAACGATCATCAAATTGGCCGTACCGGGACGGTCGTCCAGACGAAGCTGAACCGGGGAACGATGCAGCTTTTCCAGAGCCGACGCCAGGGACAGATATTTGCCGGTTATGCGTCCCCCCTCGGCATCGGCCTTGTACTCTCTCTGACGCGAGATAGCCGTCTGCAACACCAGCGCCACCAACGGGGCAACAATGGCGGCCACCAAAAGACCGATACCACCGCCGCCGCGATTGGAGTCGCGCCCGTAACCGCCGAAAATAGCCCCCCAGCGGGCGATTGAGGCCAGAATACCGACAGCCCCCGCGAAAGTAGCGGCAATGGTGCCAACCAGCATATCTTTATTCTTCACGTGAGCCATCTCGTGACCGATCACACCCTCCAGTTCGTCTTCGTTCAAAATTTCAAGAATGCCTTCCGTAACCGCCACGGCGGCGTGCTCGGCGTTGCGACCGGTGGCAAATGCGTTGGGGGCACGCGACGGCGCAATGTACACTTTCGGCATCGGAAGCATGGCGTTCGTTGCCACTCGCTTCACAACCCGCAACAAACGCGGATTATCCGACTCCGTCACCGCTCGGGCGCGGTACATCTTGAGAACCAGGCGATCAGAAAACCAGTATGAACTAAAGTTCATCACACAGGCCACCACGAAGGCAATCATCATCCCGGACTGGCGACCCAGAGCATACCCGACGGCCATCAGCAAAGCCATCAGGGCCAGCATCAAAACCGCAACTTTCAAACCGTTCATCTTCTTCCGATCCTCCGGCAGACGAAGGCAAAGGTGAGCCTCAAAGGCAACAACTTTTGTCCGTTCTCCTATTGCATATAGCGGCCGTGACAACGGAAAGTTCCGTCGATTTGTCGCCCCCGGGAAAAACCGGAGCCGGTATTTCCCCCGACCTTACCGGTTTTTCGACCCGCCGGCACATCACCGAGTTCGTTTCCGCTTACTGCGTCCGAAAGAAGCATCCTCCGTCGAGTAGCCGTCCTTCACCTCCGGCAACTCAAGTTTCTTTTCCTCTTCGGTCAATCCTTCATGCCTGAGTTTCTCACCCCGGCGGGAACGGGTACGGCCAAAAGCCATCGCTTCCTCGTCATCCACTTCCGTTTCCGTTTCCCGTTGCGGTTCTTCCGGCTGATCCGAAGCGGCCCTCTCCGACGGCCACGATTCATCCTCCGACGGCGCCGGATCATCATGTTCCCGGCTATCATACGCGGAGGTCTCACGGGATGTTTCGTCAACGGAATCCGCTGACACTACAGACGAAGGAGAAAACAAGTCACCGGTGGCAGGCGATTCAGGCTCGGGCTCTTTGTTCGTATCTTCATCGTTGCGGGGCGTCTCCTGAAGCTGGGCCGAGACCCTGGCTAATTCTCGCGCTACCGTGGCGGGATCAAGACGGGCACGGCCGACCGCATCCTCGTCCATCGACGGAGCAGGCTTGTCCGTTACGGTCTCTTCCTCTGTCCGGGCCGGTCTTTCTTCGCGGCGTCCCCCGCGAGTGGCACCACCCGAACCGGTATCACGCCGTGAGGATCTGGCCACTGTCGAACGCGGGCCATCACGACGCGAGCGCGGACCACCGGTCCGTCTTTCCGAACCGGAATAGCGCTCATCACGCTTCTCGTCGCCGGAGGTATCCCGATCCCGATGGGGATCGTTATCATGTGACCGTCCATGACGCGTCCGCCCCTCGCCGACCGCCCCGGCACCACTTACATCCACCACATCCGTCTCGACATCTTCAACGCCAAGAGCCGGTCCGTCTGAACTCGCTACATTAAAGGGAGAAGGCTCATCGATAACCGCGGATGTTCGCGCCCGACCCGAAACAGGACCCGTGTTTTCCGTACGGCGAGGAGGCCTGCGGTCGGAATGCCGGGGGCTTTCGGAACTGCGGCGATCTCGACGGCCGTCGCTCCGAACCCTGGTACGCCGATCACTTCTATCCCGTCCGTGATCCTTCGAAACATGGGTAGTGCCTGAGGCACGAGTAACCCGGCGGGCGGTTTTCATCTCAACGCTTTCGGCCACCACGGCCGACCCGACGGCATCACTCAAAACATTCACGACGGTGCAAACCCGGTCGAACAACCAGTCCAGGGTCAGGATTACGGTTGCTCCCAGCATCGCCAACTCCAGCGGAATCCCCGCTGCGCTGAGAACAACACCGAGCATAAGCAGCCCGGCCGATGGCACCCCGGCAGCCCCGATTGACACCAGCACAGCCGTCGCAATAACGGCCAGAATCCCCAGCCCGCCGAGAGCCACCCCTCCGGCCTGAGCCACAAACACGGCCGCAATCACCAGATACATAGCGGTGCCGTCCAGATTGGCCACCGAACCGAGCGGCAGAACCAGCGAACCGGCCCGGTTACTCACCTGGTTTTTCTCCACCACACATTCATAGGTTACCGGCAAAGTTGCCGTCGATGACGACGTGCCCAAAGCGGTAAGAATCGCCGGAGAGAGATTCCGGTAATAATCAACAGGCGAACGGCGCGCAAAAAACTTGAGAATAAGCGGCAGCACCAGCACACCATGGATCAACAAGCCGAGAAAAAGCGTAAGGCTCAGCCAGCCCAAACCGTGCGCCATATCGTACAGAGACGAGTGATTCAGAGCAACCGCCTGCCCGACAATAGCAAACAATCCCAGCGGGGCCGCGTAACAAACAAGACGCACCAGATACATGATGATATCGCCGGCTTCGCGCACAAAAGAGAGCACGGTTCGGCCTTTGGTTCCTGCGGCAGCCAGCGCACCGCCGAAAAAGAGAGCGAACAGTATCAGCCCCAGATACTGCCCGGCCACCAGCGATCCGGGAATACTGTCAGGAATCAACGATCCCAGAATTCCCGACACGGACTGTCCGTTTAGAATGACCAGTTCGGCTACCGGGCTGACACCGAAAAGAGTAACTCCCGCGCCCGGTCTGATAATGCAGACCAGCACCAGACCAATTATCACCGCCACACAAGTTGTGACCAGATAATACCAGAGAGCCTGACAGCTAACCCGGCCGACTCTCTTCAGATTCCCCAAAGACGCCATCCCAACGACAACCGTCACGAAAATAAGGGGAATAACAAGCAGTTTCAGGGCGTTAACAAACAACTCGCCGATAAAACCAAGGGCGAGCATCACCTCCGGCACAATGTAGCCGAGGACTGCACCCAGGATGACACCCACAAGCATCCCGGGCAGAATCAGTTGATTGGGTTTACCTCTCATGTGAGTTCCAGAATTCCGATCTCATTTCTCCTTCGTGCCCGCGGTACGCTTAATACGCCAAGACAATAAAGAGCCGGGACTTATCCTAACCCCGGCAGGGCGGCGACCCGATCGGAAAGGTCGCCAATTCTCTCTAACCGTAGTTTTGCCTGGTCGTTCTCACGACATCACTCGGGCCGGTTTTCAGGTACGCGGGCATTAACAACCCTGATTTACCGGCTCAATCACCCCAAACATGTACAATAGATACATAGCTTGCCATTAGCAAGGCATTTTTTGCCGCCGTTCAAGATAAGCGCCTGTTGTTCAAAGCAATAGCTCAATCGGGCGACTCCTGCGAATGGCCCAATAATCCGAACAACTCTCCCTTACCGACTAAGATCGTGACTGAAGCGTTCCAGATCCTCGACTTTTCCAATCAGCACCATTACATCTTCCGGTTGCAGAACGGTGTCGGCGCCGGGGTTAATGTTCATTTTACGTCCCTGCTGTTTGATTCCGATCAGGCTGATACCGTAGCGTTGCTTGAGATTCGATTTGGCCAGCGAAGTTCCGGCCAGCGGGGACGATTTCGGAAGGACCAATTCCTCCAGGGCCAGACCTTCTCCGCCCATCGCCGCCATCTGCATAAAATCCACCACGTGCGGCTGGAGAGCGGCGTTAGCCATGCGAATACCGCCGAGAACGTGCGGAATTACGACATGGTCCGCCCCGGCGCGCAGGAGTTTCTTCTCGCCTTCTTCGAAATCGGCCCGGGCGATGATGCGAAGCTTCGGGTTCATGTGTCGAGCCGTGAGAGCCAGATACACGTTCTGAGCTTCGTCGGGAAGTGTCGAAACCAGGGTATGAGCCTGGCGAACACCGGCCTTCTCGAGCACATCGTCATCGGTTGCATCTCCGACCACCGGAATGAATCCCTCCTTCAGTATGCGCTCGACGTTCTTTTCGTCGCGTTCAATAATGACGAAAGGAACTTTTCTGGCAACAAACTGATGGGCCACATGCTGGCCGACACGACCGAACCCGGCAATAACGTAATGGTTGGACATTTTTTTGAGCTTGGCTTCCATTTTTCTCCTTGCCACGAGGTGCCGGAACTGCCCCTCAAGCATACTTTCACCGACGAATGTAGCTATCGAACCAAGGGTCATCACCCCGAAGATAATCAGAAAAATAACGAATATCCGACCCCCGGGGTGCAGCGGGGCAACCTCGCCAAAACCGACCGTCGACACGGTGATCATGGTCATATACAAGGCCTCAAGGGGAGTCATATCTTCCAGAATTATGAAACCGATTGTCCCCCCCGCTATACCCAGCACAGCCGCCAGCAGGACCAACCGGAGTTTGGCCGCGGCACTTATTCCCGTTTGAGATAACGAATTAGCCATGATCGCCCCGACTATAAATATGTGATCGCTAAAAAACCACAAAAAAAGCTCGTGGCCATCAAGTCAGCACTGTTGATTACTTGTTGACGGGGCCGATCCGAAAACGTACCAATTGCCGAGGAGAAAGAAACACCATTTGATTATGCGGACCTTCTTTGTTTATCACTTACCGGTTGTCCTGTACGGAATAGCCATACTGGCGGTCTCATCCATTCCGTACCTTCAGACTCCGGGAATCCGAATTTTGGCCGCCGACAAGCTTGCCCACCTGACAGAGTACGCCTTGCTGGCCTGGCTGGCTTTTCGTTCGCTCAGACATATTACCGCCACCATGAATGACCGCCGGGCTTTTTTGCTGTCACTTCTGGGGCTGGCCGTGTTTGCGGTTATTGACGAGTCGCTCCAGAGGTTTACACCGGGCCGCCATGCCGAGGTGGCCGATTACCTTACTGATCTCCTCGGCGGGGCCTTAGTCCTTACGGCCCTGTGGGTTCGACGGCGACACCAATCGGCCCGACCCCGATAATGCTGTGCAGCTTTTCTACAGACCGAAAGCGGCATAATAGCTTGACAATCAATCGAATTATCATATATTCAGCGTGGTTGATAAAGGAATAAGAGGCGCTGGCCGCTTTTCCTCTAATTTTCTGCTTACTTCATTTGGTCTAACAGTAGTGGGTTGAGATAGGTTTATAGGTATTTCAACCTGATATGTTGGGGAATAATCGATTGCGGAAGTTCCTTGATCTTTTGCCTATTGGTGCTTTACTATGGTCGGAATTCCTCGGTTCAAACGGGAAATCCGGGACGGCTTCAATGGCGACTGACTGAACAGGAACGATTGCCACTTCGTCGTGAGAACGTTAAAAGAATCCAGATATTCTAAAGTTGAGGAGGCTTGTAGAAAAATGAGTTTCAAGTCAATTGTGTGGACGACATTGCTGATCGTCGTACTGTGTATCCCTGCCATGGCGCAGCAGGATTCGCTTGATTTTGGAGGGCCGGACAGTATCTATGTTGTCTGTCCAGAGCTTCCCGAATTCGGAGCCAACGACTCTCTGTTCACTGTGCAACTCTGGTTCTTCAACGACAGCCAGAACGTTGCCAGTGCCGGCGTGGGCTTCACCTGGGACAACCCCAATGCCCAGATGATTACCGGCGCCTTCACTTCCGACGCCGTATCATGGTTTGATTTTCTGCGTTATACCTACTACAAAAATCGTCTGGACAGTACCAATGCCTACCAATTGTTCCAGTTCAGCGGTGCGCGCATGAGCGCTGAGAACTACATGCCCGCCAGTACCGAGCCCCACCTCGTGGCCACCTACGATTTCCGCCTGAGTAACTGGTCACTGATGGACTCGGTGGTCATCGACACGCTCGCCTTCAGTGGCGGAACCGTCATGAAGTTCGTCGATGTCGACAAGAACAACTACATCCCCACCTTCCGTGACAGACTCGTCATCTATGATAAGAACCGTCCCGAGCTGGGGACTCTCGAAGTAAACCCCGGTACGCTGACTTTCTCCGGCGTGGCGGGCGAGGCCGCTCCCCCTTCTCAGTCTTTTGCCGTAACCGAGGAAGACGGTGACAATATCGCCTTCAACGTCTCGGAAAGCTCCGACTGGATCACGCTTGGAGCCACCTCGGGGACCACACCCGGCAACATTACGGTTTCGATGGTTACGACCGGTATGTCTGACGGAGAGTATCACGATTCCATTCTCGTATCCTCGGCCGAAGCGTCCAACAACGTGTGGGTACATGTCAATCTTACTCTTGAGGCGCCCAATCAGCCGCCGGTTTTCAACACCGTGGCTAATCAGGAAATTGCGGAAAACGCCCTGCTCGAGTTTACGGTTACGGCAACCGATCCCGACAGTCCGACTCTGACACTGACCTACGACGCGGCCGAGATGCCCGAAGGAGCCGCTTTCACCGATAACGGCGACGGCACGGGGGCATTTAGCTGGACGCCGAGCTACGAGCAGGCGGGTGAATACAACCCGGTCTTCTTCGTTTCGGACGGCGATCTGGCAGATACGCTGACCGTTCATATCCTCGTCACCAACGTTAACCGGACACCGACGATAACCGCTATCGACGCCCAGACTCTTAACGAACTGGAAACCCTCACTTTGACGGTTGAGGCAAGCGATCCCGATGGTGACGCGCTGACGTATAGTGTCGAGGGTCTGCCCGACAATGCTATTATTGGTGAACTGACCGGTGAATTTACCTGGACACCTACCCGCAGCCAGGCCGGTAATTACACGGCTACTTTTTACGCCTGTGACGAATCTGCCTGCGCAACCGAAGTTGTTTCCATCGAGGTACTGGACATCGACGGCCTCGTCATCACGCCTGACTCGCTGCATTACACCTACATAATCGGCGAATCGGCTCCAGAGGCACAGCAACTGGGTATCGCGGTCAGCGATGGCAGCACGATCACGGTGGGACTGGGGGAAACTTCGCCCTGGATCAGTGTTACACCCGAGTCCGGCCAGACCGAGCTTACGGTCGACGTCACGGTGGACATCACCGGCCTTGCGGCGGGAGACTACCTTGATTCTATTCTGATCTCGCCGGTATTGGATTCGCCGAAAGCCGTGACGAAGGACGGTAAAGACCTGGTTCCGGTTTTCGCTTTTGTCACGCTCAAAGTCAGCGAACCGGCCAAGCTGCTGGTTGTCGAACCGGACACGATTGTTATCGAAATGTCCGAGGGCGACATGGTTGCTCCGGGAGCTGCGTTCTATGTCTACGAACAAGGCGATAACGCCATTGATTTTTCCGCCGGAACCGGTGCGGACTGGATCAACATCACTGATCCTACCGGTACCACACCCGACAGTGTCCATTTCATCATCGGCCGACTGACCATTCCCGCCGGTGAATACATGGACTCGATTATAGTTACGGCCGAAGAGGCCGAGAACTCACCCCTGTTGGTGTACGTTGTGCTGAACGTCTCCTCATGCCCGGTGCTTGAACCCGATGAAATCGTTTTCGACAGTATCATCGTGTTTGCCGGCGATCCGATCGACGTAACCAACCCCGTTACGATCACCAGCTCTGGTCCCGGCGAGATTACCTGGGCCGCAAGCTCAACGACGCCATTCACCTTCGAACCCGCAAGCGGTGTCACCCCGACCGAGGTTGATATCCGGTACGAAAAAATATTCGAGACCGAAGGCTTCTACTCCGATACGGCTGTGATAACCGCCGTAGGTGAACCGGGTGTCTGGAATTGCCCCTCGGAAATCCTGGTCATAACCAATATCCGGGTAAACCGTCCGCCCAGCGCCGATACCGTGCTTGTGGCCAAAGCTCCGGCCGTACCGGGCATGCGCGTAACGGTCCCGATCACTTTCACCAATAGCTGCCCCGTGCAGCAGATGGGTATCGTGCTCGAGTGGGCAAGCGACGACATTCATCTTGATTCCGTCTCATTCGTCGGTTCGGCCGCCGAATACGTCGGAGAGAAGAACTACACGATCTACCCGGACGACCACAAGGTCGAGATAATGATCAACGTGGTCGAGGGCGAGGCGCTGATCCCGGTCGGCTCTCTGCAGCAATGGGCCAACCTGCACTTCAGTCTGACCTGTGAAATCGCCGACGGTAGCTATCCGTTTGCGATCGGCGAAGGTCTCCTGGAAGATTACAATATCTGGTTTGTGCGCAATTGCGGCGAAGGTAACGAGTACGAAATCCCCGAGTATATCGAGGGTGACATTATTGTCGGCTCGGCTTCCAACTTCGTCTGCGGTTACGTTGTCGATCCCGACCACAATGAAATCGAAGGGGCCACGGTCGAGCTGTGGAGCGATTTCCCGCTCGAAGGTCCCGATATGAATACCATTTCGTCCGGCATCGGCTCCTTTGCCTTTGACGGCATCATGCACATTCCGTTTGACCTGTATGCATACAAAGAGGGTTATTATCCCGGCTGGGCCGAGGACAACAACTTTGGCGACAAGGGCGTCATGATCGTTCTCCAGCCCATTCCCGAAACACCGTTCGGTACCGACAAATGTGTTGACTACTATTGCCCTGACAGTTCCAGCATCTTCCTGGGCGGCCTGCTGCCGGTCGGTTCGGTGGTGGAAGCTTACACCCAGGACAACCTGCTGGTCGGACAGAAAGTGGTCGAGCGAGTCGGTGTCTACGGTCCGCTGCATGTCTACCGGGCTTATTCGGAATACGGTTATCCCGGCGCCGAAACCGATGACGTGCTCCACTTCACGGTTAACGGCATGGCGGCTGTGGCCGACGGCAACGTTATTTATCCGGCCGATTATGCTCAGGTACCGCTCTGCCTCGAGGTTCGGGGTACGATCGAGAAGACTTGTGAACTGTCGGCCAACTGGAACCTGGTAAGCTGGAACGTCCAGACCAGTACCACCGATATTCTGGAGGTTCTGGCCCCGATCATGGACGATATCGAAGTCGTGCTTGGTTTCGAGCAGGGCGCCCGGACTTTTGATCCGGAATTGCAGCCGTTCTCCGACCTGTGGGACGTTGACCACCTCAGCGGTTACTGGATTCTGCTGAAAGACGGCGTGGAATCGGCTACCCTTGAGTTGACCGGTCTGCCGGTCCCGACGACAACGCCTATTCCGGTCACCTATGGCTGGAACCTGGTCAGCTACCTTCCCGATGACGACATCGAACCGGAAGTCGCTCTCGGTACGGTCCACAGTGACCTGATCGTCGCCTACGGTTTTGACGATGGTTATGACTTCTATGAGCCGGGCGGCGGTACTCTGAACGATTTGGAAACGATGAGTCCGTGTCACGGCTACTGGCTGGCGATGGATGCCGACGGTTCTCTGATTTATCCGGACGCTACGTTGATGGTCGCTTCTGCGAACAACGGACCGACCCGGAACCGGGCGGACATCAAGGCCGTCGATCCTCGTTCCGGCGCTGTCGCGACCACCAACTGGATCAGCTTGTACTCTCACGACCTGACATTGAACGGTCAGACGGTGAAATCCGGCTCCAGAGTGACGGCTTATTCCGTAAAGGGTGATAACCTTATCGGCAGCTTTACGCTCAAGACCGACGGCTTGTTCGGCTTCATGCCGGTATACGCCGACGGCGCAGGTGAACAGGTAACCGGGATGAAAGCCGGAGACAAGTTCTACCTGAGCGTGGACGGTATCAAAACCGACGAGGTCTTCGACTGGACGACCAGCGGCGACCGTGTTGAAATAGCCGGTCTTTCCACCGGCAACGTCGATCTGCCGACGACATACTCACTGGCCCAGAACTACCCGAACCCGTTCAATCCGACGACCGCCATCAGCTTCAGCATGCCGACGTCCGGCAAGGCTAAGCTGGAGGTCTTCAACATTCTCGGTCGTCTGATTGCCACGCCGTTCGACGGTGAAGCGATGGCTGGTGAGAATACGGTTATCTGGGACGGCAGGGATTCCCAGGGCGACGCTGTTGCCTCGGGTGTTTATCTCTACCGCCTTAGTGCCGATACCTATATTGAGACCAAGAAGATGATGCTGCTGAAATAAGCCGGCAGTTGAACGATGATTTGTGTTTGGGCAGCCGGTCGATTCGCTCGACCGGTTGCCCGTCAAGGTGGTGAAAACGTGAAAAGGATTTTTAAGTTAACAACCCTGGCTCTGGCTTGCGCGCTGATGCTGGCGGGAGCGGCAGCGGCGGACGACGATCCGTTCCCGACCGACCTGCACACCCGCTTTTACAACAGCAACAGTACATTCCTGGGCGAACCGCTCCCGGTAGGTTCTATTATTAAAGCATATGACCCCGACGGCGTCTGGTGCGGAGTTGATACCGTAACAATCGCCGGCCAGTACGGCTATATGGCCGTCTACGGTGACAGTCCGTATTTCGCGGGCGATCAGGGGGCCGAAACCAACGACTCCATTACCTTCACGGTCAACGGCCTTGAGGCCGATTACGTGGGCGATCCTATCTGGGTCGATCAGACAAGTCAGGATTTGCAGTTGATCGTCTCCTCGGCCACCGTGGATCTCTCGCTGGTCGCCGCGCCCGAAAGTGTCTGGGTTCATCCCGGCGATACGGCTGTCGTGCGTGTTGACGTCAGCAACGACGGCGACGCCATGGATTTTTACGATGTCACCCTTTCTCTCTCGCCCAGCGGCGGAACCTCACAGTGGGACTGGGAAGGTTTGGAACCGGACAGCCTGGTGTATGCCGATCCTGCCGAGATCGTCTCGGTATATTTCTCGGTGCGCACTCCGGTTTTCCATGCCGACACGGTTAACGCCGTAAGTTACACTATCTTTTCCGGACTGGACCCGCTGGTTTCAATCGACAGCCTGGTTTACGTAATCATGACGGTCGATTCCATCCCGGTCGGTGTCGACGAACCGAATCCGGACAACCTGCCGGGCTCGTTCACGTTATTCCAGAACTACCCGAACCCGTTCAATCCGACCACGGTGATTTCTTTCGATCTGCCGACGATTTCCGAGGTACGGCTGAGCGTTATCGATATGTTGGGGCGGACGGTTGACGAACGCGACCTGGGCCAGCTTGCGGTCGGACTTCACGAAGTGGAATTCGACGCTTCGGCTCTGGCCAGTGGCGTTTATTTCTATCGAATCGAGACAACAACGGCTGCAATTAGCAAGAAGATGATTCTCGTTAAGTAGCCTTTTTTCCTTTATCACCACCGTTGGAAAGGCCCCGGTTCCCCGCCGGGGTCTTTTTTTGTTGTTCCGGCTATGATTGTTAAACATATTCGGGAAAGGAAGAACGGCTCTCAGGGAAAGAAAGGGGCGCCGCCGCTCCGGCAGGTGGTCAACAGGATTCAAAGATGCCGCTGTCATTGCACGTCTCCGGGAAAACCGACAAGGGGCTGGTACGTTCGGGTAACGAGGATTACCTCCATCTCGACGAGGACAACCATGTTTACGCCGTTTGCGATGGCATGGGCGGCCATCAAGCCGGTGAAGTGGCTTCCATGACAGCCGCCGAAACCGTACTGAAAGCCTTCACCTATTTCAAACAGCCGTTGCTGGACGATCCTTCTTTTGCCCTTGAACAAACCCTGCCCCGGCTTGGCGATCTGCTCGTTCGCTCGATCCGCCTGGCCAACCGCGCTGTTTGGAACAAGGCCCTCAACGATCCGGCGCTCAACGGAATGGGTACGACTATCGTGGCCGTTGCCCTTGAAGATGACTTTTTGTCGGTGGCTCATGTCGGCGACAGCCGCGCATATTGTCTCCGCGGTAAAGAATTGCAACCGCTCACCCGTGACCACTCATGGGTGGCCGAGATTCAGGAAGCCCAGAATATATCCGCCGAAGAAGCCAGTTCCGTGGTGGGTAAAAACGTGATTACCCGCGCTTTGGGCGTAAGGGAAAGCGTGGCAGTCGATTACCGGACAGTCAAAGCAAAACCCGGCGACATATTTATCCTTTGTTCCGACGGTCTTTGCGGTTTTGCCGACGACGACGAAATTCTTGATGTTGCCCGACTGGGCCATGGCGACGTCGATAAGATCACCGATTTGCTGGTGCGAATGGCCAACGATCGCGGTGGCGCCGACAATGTGACGGTTATTGCCATTGAGGTCTTGTCGGTCGAAGAGTCCCCGGTGGAGGAGCTGGACGCTTTCACTGTGCCGTCGGAGACGGTCAGGCTTTTGCGGACCGAGGACGCCTGGTTGCGGAAATTCTCCGATTTGACGGCCAAACTGGAAGAAAAGGCCTCGGAATCATCCGGCACCAACCCGCTCTGGCTGGTGGGCATATTTGCTTTGTTTGTGCTGGTGGTGGTTCTGATTATCTGGTTCCAGTCCAACTGACGGGGGCCGGGGGGAAATCAAAACGGTTGACAAGTCACGCCGGGTTATCTAATATATTCGACTGACATAAGAAGAATGCGCCCATAGCTCAATTGGACAGAGCGTCTGACTACGGATCAGAAGGTTGGGGGTTCGACTCCTCCTGGGCGTATTTTTTTATGGGCCCCAAACCGATCCCGCGATCATGTCAATGGTAATTCTTGTCGGGTAGGACCGCTTGCGATCCTGCCGGAGAAAAAATTCTTGTAGGGCCGGTTCGTCTTCGAACTTGCCATCAGCGTAACTGACACAGAGAAGGCGGATTCGAAGACGGACTCGCCCTACGATCAAAATGGTAAAAATCCACCCTACATCTTGATGGGGCGCCCCGGTATACATTGTCGCCTTTTCCTTTGCCGCCGGGGCGGTTGGCCGCTATATTGCCCCTGGTTCTTCTGCCCGTCGGGCAAATCAGAGTATTACGGAGGAAACAATGCCGGTTTACAGGTACAGCGACATCAAGCTGGAAAAAGTCGCCATGGAAGGGGTCAGGGACGTCACCAAGGCGGTAGTAATCGGTCCGGAACAGGGCTGGGAGAAAAACGCTCTGCGCGTGTTCCGCATCGCTCCGGGCGGTTTCACCCCCCATCACGACCATGACTGGGAACACGTCAACTATATCATCAAGGGCAAAGGGACTCTCACTATCGGCGAGGAAACCTTTCAGGTGGCGGCTAATGATTTTGCGTTCGTGCCGCCGGGCATGAGTCACCAGTTTCGTAATCCGTTCGACGAGGATTTCGAGTTCATCTGCATTATTCCGAGCACCGGACAATAGTCGACAGGCCCACTTTTTCTTTCTGAAACCGAGCCGTTTCGGAATTGCGGTACTTGCGGGAAAGCCGGGATTATTTCTCTTCTCACGGGCGGGTTACAGGTTCCCGACTGCAACTCTGCCCCGCGCTGTGCGTACATGTCGTATAGCCGATCTATTAACGGGAGGATTTGGTGAATAAGAAACTCATCGCAACCATCTGTCTGCTGGCCGCATTCTGTTTTTCCGGCTCGGCGCGGGCGGGAGCATTCTTTAACGACCGTCACGTCGAACGAGGCTCGGGCGATCAGGAAACCGAAATCCGCGAAGTTGAGCCGTTTGAACGCATCGAAATGACCACCTCGGGCGATCTTATCATCACCGCCGGACAGGAACAGCATGTCGAGGTCACTATCGACAACAACCTGCTCGACAACGTTACCACCGAAGTGGTCGGTCGGCAAACATTGCTGATCGAATCCGAACACTCTTTCAGCAGCCGCCGGGGATTGAAAATCGAGGTGTCGGTGCCACAGCTCACCCGTCTGAGTATCAGCGGTTCGGCCGACGTGCGCATATATGACCTTGACCAGGACTCGTTCGAAATCAGCCTAAGTGGCTCGGGAGACATTGAGGTTGACGGTAATGTCAAGGATGTGGAAATCCGCGTAACCGGATCGGGGGATATCGATGCCCACGATCTTATCGCCAAGGAAGCCAACGTCACCATCAGCGGCTCGGGCGATGTAATCGTACACGCAACGGAGTATTTCGACGGCGAGGTGATCGGAAGCGGCGATATCGAGTATTACGGTCACCCCGAACATGTCAGTAAAAGAGTCACCGGCTCGGGCGACATCACCCGCCGTTAGACCGGACCTTCAAGAAAGACCGCATGAATCAACTTAAACAGATACTACAAGGCAAAAGCGGCGGACAGGTGCTGGATGTCGGCAGCGGATACGGCGGCTCGACGCGCATGCTGGCCGATATGCTCGGAAGCTACAACGAGATAATCGGCATTGATACCAGGGAAGAGCGAATCGAAGAAGCCGCCGAAAAAACTTCTCAACACCGGGTTGCATTTGCCTTCATGGACGCCGCGCAACTCAGCTTCGACGACGAGAGCTTCGACACCGTGGCCATTTTCAACTCGCTGCACCATCTGGACCGGGTCGAATCGGTGCTGGAAGAAATGAAACGGGTCCTCAGAACGGGCGGGCTGTTCCTCATTTGCGAGGTCTATAATGACCCGAAAGAAAACCTTCCCAACATGCAGCGTCACCTGCATCACTGGTGGGCCGAAATTAATCGACTGGAAGGTATCACCCACAACGAAACTTTTACCCGCCGCGAGATAATAGAATTCGTCGACCGACTGGCTCTTAGCCATTATGACACGCTTGATCTGCACGAGTCGTTCGAAGGGGACGAAAAAGAGAAAGTGGAAACTTCCATGATTGCCAGTATCGACGAGTACATTGAGAAGATCGAAGACAAAAATCGATATCACCATCTGGTCGAACGCGGGCAACAGCTTAAAACCATCTACACCGAGACCGGATTCACCTGGGACCCGGAATTGTGTGTCCTTGGCCGAAAATAGATCGCGCAACAAAACGTTTGATTGTCTCCGACTCAAGGGCTATAGTTAAGCAGACAATCCCAAGACAAAGGAGCAGTCATGGCATCTTTCATAATGGCAATGAGTATCAATCCCAATGCCAAAAAGTTGCACAGCGACCTCTCGAGCCAGATCAGCGATTCCCTTGATGTTTTCACGCAGAACAACGTCAAGATGGGCGAGCTGTTTGCCACCATGGGCCGGTATGATATTCTGGCCATATTCGACGCCCCCGATCAGACGATAGCGTTTCGCATTGCCTCGCAGATCAACAGCAAAGGCATTCTGGAAACCGAGACCTGGCCGGTGATCCCGTTCGAGGATTTCTCCCAGATCATCGGGTAAGCGCTAACGCGCCGCTTGGTGCAAATCCATCCGGAAGAGGCAGCAGTGTACAAAACCATCCTGATCACAGTCGGGTTGCTCGTGCTTCTCGTCGAGGCGGTGCAAGCTCAGAGGACAGCGTCCAGCGGAACCGAAGACAGCGACTCGACTGCTGTCCTAACTAACCTTGCCTTACTTTATTACAAACAGGGCAAGTACAACTTGGCTGAAGGGCTATACCTAGAGGCTATTGAAATGGGTGAGAAGGCGCTGGGACCGGATCATCCCAACGTGGCAACTCGCCTGAACAATCTTGCCGAGTTGTACAGAGCACAAGGCAGATACGATGAAGCCGAGCCACTGTACAAACGCGCAAACGCTATATACGAGAAAGCCCTTGGCACCAACCACCCCAATCTTGCTACCGGGCTCAACAACCTCGCCCTTCTATATGATAGTCAGGGGAAGTACGACGCGGCCGAGCTTCTGTACCAACGAGCAAACGCGATTAGTGAAAGAGTTCTTGGACCAAACCACCCCAATGTTGCTACCGGGCTTTGCAATCTCGCCTCGCTGTACCACAACCAAGGGAAATACGATCAAGCCGAATCCCTCTACAAACGGGCAATCGAAATCGACGAGAAGGTGTGCGGACCAGAGCATCTCAACCTAGCTCGGGACCTGAACAACCTTGGTGAACTGCACCGCGACCAAAGCGAATACGATCAAGCTGAGTCGCTGTTCAAACGGGCAAATAGCATATTTGAGAAAGCTCTCGGACCCGATCACCCTGATGTTGCCGCTGGACTGAACAACCTTGCTGAGCTCTACAGGGACCAAGGCAAATACGATCAAGCTGTGTTGCTTTACCAACGAGCAAGCGCAATAGTGCAGAAGACCCTCGGGCCAGACCACCCCTACGCTGCCACCGCGTTGAGTAACCTCGCTTCGCTCTACCACAAGCAAGGCAAATATGACTTGGCCGAGCCCCTGTACAAGAAGGCTGTTGGAATTGACGAAAAGGCACTCGGACCGGATCATCCGGACTTAGCAATTCGTCTCAACAACCTGGCCTTGCTCTACTACGATCAGGAGAAGTACGACCTTGCCGAGCCACTGTTCTTGCGGGCGCTGGCTATCATGGAAAAGAAGTTCCCGTCGGGGCACCCGGACCTTGCCACTATTCTGGAAAACACCGCCACATTGTATCACGAAAAAGGCGAGCCGGAAAAAGCAGCCCAGTACCACAAACGTGCCGAGGAAATGCGCGCCCGGCTGAACGAAAAATGACCGGCGGGAAAGTTCTCCCACCGGCCATACAATGTCTTGTCTTCTCTGTTCGTTCTGCGAATGGACAGCGCAGCTACTATTCTTTCTCCACATTGACCCCGGACTGTTTCTGCCGAATCTGTTGTATCCGCTCGGTGGCCGAGGTCACGAACGGTTGGGCCTGCGTCGGGGCCAGCTCAATAAACTTCTGATACGCTTCAATGGCTTCGTCATACCTCTCCAGCGCATCGTAACAGCCGCCCAGACGGAAATAAGCTATCTCGGCGCTGGGCATAAGCTCCAGCACTTTCTCATAATGGACCGCGGCGGAGTCGGCCCCGTTTTCCATGCTGTTGTAAACGTCGGCCATCTTCATATGGGCATCGACATAGTCCGGGACCACCTTCAGACACTGGACATAATCGGCAATAGCGGCCTCGGGCTCCTGCTGACGGAAAAGAACCGTTCCCCGATAGAAACGTATCCAGGCGTTGCCGGGATCGGCCTCAACGGCTTTGTTGAGATTGTAAAAGGCGTTGTCCATATCGTGATTGTAATAATAGGCCACCCCCAGGTGGGCCAGACAGAGAGCGTTGCCGGGATCTTGTTCCAGCGCTTCGTTAAAACCTTCGATAGCCTCGGGGTAGTTGTTGGACCATATTTTCGATTCTGCATCAAGGAAAATGATATTGGCGTTGTCCGGATGCTTGGCCCGCATATCGGCAGTCCAGGTTTTCCATTGCTCGGCATCTTCCTTGGAGTTGATCAAAGCGAAGATCCTGGTGCATTCCTGTGGCCGGTTGGTAACTTTGGCGGCCTGGGCCAGCATAATGGAATCGATCGAACCGACCGCCCCGCCTTCAGAAGCACTAAGCGCCTGATAGATCTCTTCCCAATTCCCCGCCAGCAAATCTTCCACCACGGCGTCGCTGACGGCAAAGGCGGACCCGCCGACAACAATCAACATCAGGACGGCCCAAAACGCGATTTTCGAACAAACATTAGCGAATTTCATCATCCTTTTCCCTTCTCCATCCGGCAAGGCGTACTCTCGTTTTGATATCGGTCAACGTCGGAGTTCAATATAGCAGATTGCCTTACGCGGGACAGGCTTTTTTCCTTATACCCGAACCCCGGCTTTGGGATCCCCGGTCGATTTCAGCCTGTTCAAAGCATCCCGGGCCGCCATGACGAAGCTGTTATCCGACGGTTTGGCCGCCAGTTCGGGATGGGTGGCGTATTGGTACACGATCAGATCTTCCAGCGTTGCGCCCATCTGAATAGCCAGCGAGAGAAAGTCGATATTCGGAGCCACTCCGTGGTCTTTACGAAGCACCCCTCCCCCGAGCAGCTTATGGCTGCGGCGGTCAAAGACCAGCTTGGTACGAATGGGGCTGACATTTTGCATCATGGGATACTTGTCCGATACTTCCGACGATCCCGTCACCACGTCGAACCCGGCTTTACGGGCGGCACTTTCGCGGAGCCCGGCCGACCCCATACTCAAATCGAAGGCCGTGGTAACGCTGGCGTTGATAACACCGGGGAAAACACTTTCCCGACCGAGAATGTTAAGAGCCGCAACTTTGGACATGAAAACGGCGTTGGTACCGTATTCTCCGGGAGTCGTCCGACCACTGATGAAAGATTTCTTCTCGGCACAATCACCCACCGCAAAAACGTCAGGTGCGCTGGTGCGCATGTGTTCATCGGTAACAATACCCAAAGGCGAGGTTTTGATTCCGGCATGGGCGGCCAGTTCGATATTGGGCACCACGCCAACGGCCAGTACGGCAAAGTCGACCTCCAGGGAATCGCCGGCTTCCAGCTTCACGCTGAGGTGTTTGTCACGGGATACGAACTCGGTCACTTTATGCTCGTTAAGCAGCTTTATTCCTCGCTCGGTAAGAACTTTCTCCACCGTGCTGACAAATTCCGGTTCGAGACTGGCGACCAAGACGTGCGGCATCATCTCCACCACTGTTACTTCCAGCCCCAGAGAACGCAACGCCACGGCAACTTCGATCCCGATATAACCTCCGCCGACAATAACCGCTTTCTCGTAGGTGGCGACGAATTCACGAAGCAGCGCCAAATCCTCCAGCGAACGCACGGGCGTCACATACGGCGCGTCGATTCCCGGAATGGGCGGCTTGAGCGGCCGTGACCCGGTTGCCAGAATCAGGTAACGATAGCCGATGGTTTCCCCGCGCGCGGTGTGCACCATATGCCCGGCGGTATCGATTTTATCCACCGTGTCGACGATCAGTTCCGCACCGAAATCGGTTACCAGTTTGTTTGATATCTGGAATTTCTCAATCGGGAGTTTATCGGACACACCGTAGGGCACGGCGCAACGGTTGACGTTGGTTACTTCGTCCTTGAGCAGCGTAACGGAAAGACCGCTCCTGACGGAGTGTAGCATATGCACCACCGAACGTCCGGCCGGACCGCCGCCTATTATGACAACGTCACTCTTTTTCATTTTAGACCCCCGTCAATATGTACAGATAACGGCTACAGGACGGATCGTTCTGTTCAATTCCCTCCGCCGTCCCGTAAAACCATTAAAAAGTATAGCGGTTGGTTCCGCTAATGGCAAGGACTAACATAGTCCAGTATTCGGTCCAGTATTCGCCCCCGCAGAAACACGCAAAGGCACTTCGGGTATTTCCCTGATTTTCGAAGGTCCCACTTGCGGTCGGGTCATTATCGCCATAGTTTGCGAATAATACGGAGATAAACGAAATGAAAATCACGATAATTTACGACAATGAAGCCTGGGCCGAAAACCTTCAGGCCGACTGGGGATTCTCGTGCCTGATCGAGGCACACCACCGGAAACTGCTGTTCGATACCGGCACCAAAGCCGAGCTACTGCTGGAAAACATGCGCAAGCTGGACATTGACCCCACCGATATCGAAGAGATCGTAATCTCGCATGATCACCACGACCACACCGGGGGACTCGAGGCGCTGCTGAAAATAAAGCAGGTACCGGTATATTTCCCGGCCTCGGCGGCGAATAAGTACGGCGCAGAGCAGGTTGTGCCGGTCGACAAAGCGATGTCCCTGCACGAGGGGATATTCACCACGGGCGAACTTGAGAATATCGAGCAATCGCTGGTTGTCATGTCCGACAAGGGCCCGGTGGTCGTGGTCGGATGTGCCCATTCGGGAGTCGGCAATATCCTCGCGGCGGCGGCGCAACTCGGCACCCCGTACGCCCTGATCGGCGGCTTGCACGGTTTCGACCAGTACGAACAACTGGAAGGTTTGAAACTTATCTGCCCCACTCACTGCACTCAGCATATCAAAGAAATCGAAGAGCGGTACGGCGAACGGTGCATTAAGGGCGGCGCCGGACGGGTGATCGAGATCTGAAGAGCATCTCATGTTTATGCGCAGCCCCGCTCGGCAACAAAGGAAACACCGGCATGAAGGATAATATCGCAGTCTCGAATCGCGTGGCCAATATCGCCAAATCGGCCATTCATGAAATGACCCGCCTGTCCAAACAGATCGACGACGTGGCTTTTCTTTCGTGGGCCAAACCGACCGCCGACACACCGGAACACATTAAACGGGCAGCCATAGAAGCTATCGAAAAGGGTCTGGTGGGAGGCTATTCCGAAACCGCCGGTTTGCCGTCGCTGCGCGAGGAGATCGCGAAGAAACTGGCCCGCGACAACAGCATCACAACCGACATCTCGCAGATCATGGTTACGGTGGGAGCAATTGAGGGGCTGGCCGCGGCTGTCATGGCGGTGATCGATCCCGGCGACGAAGTCATCCTGCCGACGCCTACTTATTCGACTCATATCCGTCAGGTGGTAATGGCGTCCGGCCGCCCGGTATTGGTGCCGCTGCGCGAGGAAGAAGGCTGGGCGCTGGATATCGACGCTATCCGCAAAGCCATAACGCCCCGCACGAAAGCGTTCATGTACTGCTCACCGAGCAACCCCACGGGAACGGTCTTCACCGAAGATCAGCTTCGTGCCTTGGCCGAGGTGGCTATGGAGCACAATCTCACGGTTATTACCGACGAAGCCTACGAGTATTTTACTTTCGACGGTCTGAAGCATTTCAGCATCGCCTCGATTCCGGAGATGAGTCAGCGGACGATCAGTTGTTACACTTTCACCAAGACCTACGCCATGACCGGCTGGCGGATCGGCTATCTGCACGCCGCCGAAGCGATGATTCCGCAAATCACCAAAGCGCATATCCCCTTTGCCATTTGCGCTCCGGTCGTGTCGCAATACGCCGCGCTGGGGGCTCTTCGCGGACCGCAACAATGCGTGGGTAAGTTCGCCGAGCATTATCTGTCGGCTCGCAATCTGATGTGTGAACGTCTGGACAGGATGAACGACATTTTCGATTACGTTCGCCCGGGTGGATCGTATCTGATGTTCCCCCGAATCAAACGCGAGGACGGCCGGGATTCGACGGCGTTTTGCAAAGCGCTCCTGAGCAGCGCCCGGGTTTCGACCACGCCGGGGATTGCGTTCGGACCCACCGGACAGCAGCATCTTCGCATGTCTTTCTGCGTGCCCGAAGACGAGATCAACAAGGCCTTCGACCGCATGGAGGCGTATTTCCGGTAGACCGACTACCGCAACGCTCAAGAGCATCGGACACCGGCAGTTGTGTCAACTCCGAAAATGACAAAGAAGTTCGCGATATCTGTGAACATGCATTCCAACCACAACACATTCCTCGTATCGCAGATCCTTATGTCCCCCGCCCCCCCTACGGGCAGGCCGGCAGCGGATTCAACGAGATGAACAAATGATCGATAAGCATGTTCAAATCACCCGAATCCACCTCGTCAATCAAATCAATATTACCTTCCGGCTCACAGCATAAAGGCGTCAGGCTGATAAACAGATGATCGATCAGCACGGTCAGGTCGCCCATATTCGGCCGCTGGTCATCGGAACAATCCATATTGCCGACATCCCCCACACAGCAGTCACTACGCGGCACGCAATGGTGCATGTGCCTCAGAATCGGTGATTCCATAGACTGCCCCTCGACCAGCCATGAACCGTAGTCGAAAGCGGTTATGGCCACCCAATAGTCGGTGCCCGGCAACAGATCGGGAATCGTATACTCGTACTCGTAGTATTTGAAATAACCGTCTTCGGTCAGGTAGTCGTCAACCGAATCGGCCGGCACTTCGGACGCCGAGCTACAGCCCGGCTTCGGCGCATCGGGATATCGCTTGACGAACGGTGTCTCGATACCGAACCGGGCCGTGTTGGCCCCGATCTGCTTGAAGTAGAACACCGAGTCGGGATAGGTCGCAAGGATCAGCGGGTGGGCTCGATCATACACGTTGGCATGCCATGTAAGATCGTCGCATCCGGACGGCGCGTAACGGCAACGCAGTTCGTCGAGGGTAAAGCGCCGATGTTCCAGGACCCAGTCGGATAAAGATTGATCCCAATAATACCTGCAGAAATCCTCAACGTCATAGCCGGCGATCCGGGCAAAGCTCGCCACCGAGGGCTGAGTTGCCAGATAAGCGTTATAACCTTCGAAATCCTCCTCACCCGAAAGCATATCACGAGAGCACTCGCACGCGGCCCCGTTCCAACGCACCCTTACACTGTTCTGGCGCTCTTCCACCCAGACCGTCGGTGACGGCGGGGCAACACTGGCCCGAAAATCAGGTACGCCGTCGCCGGAAATCCAGACCGTATCATCACCGCACACTTTGTACTCACCGCAATATCCGTCGCTGTCGGTGTCCACCCCGGGATTGTCGTACACCCAGTCCGCCCACACGGCGTTCTGTCCCAGATCGGAGAAATCCACCCCATCGTAAAACGCCTCCCAGTCTCCGGCGATAAGGTTGTCTATGTTGTTAGGATCGGTGTGGAAATCTTCCCCGGCGATATAGGCGAAAGAAATTGGCAGTATCATGCCGGGTTCGATATCAAACGGACCGAACGACAAGAGATAACGCGTGTCATAACCGTCATGCAAGTCATCTTGAATCATAGCATTGGGCGGCAACCAGACGGGATCAAGGGATCCGATACTGGCCACTCTGACCTGGTCGTAGTCATGCTCACCGTTGCGCATGAAGAAGTATTTGTTGCGATCCCCCTCGGGCGTACCCATTCCCTCGGTCCCCAGGTCACGGCAATTCTCACGTGTTTGGGGACCGAAATCATACAGGGGATCGACATTCCCTACCCACCAATTGAAAGAAACCTCCGTCTCTTCGCCGGGGGTGCGTAACAACCGGGTAGCGGTTATGTGCGGCACGGACGGATACTCCGTCTGCACCGGTGGCAAATCCCCGGAATTGTCGGCTATCCAGGCCAGATTCACCACGGCGGAATCTTCGGGACAACTTGAAGGAAAATATTCCACCGGCAGGGTCCGACGAAAACCGCAGATATCGTCCAAGGCACCGTCGGTAGTTTGTGATTGATGGTGTACGTCACCGTCGACATAAATACCCATATACACTTCATTGAGAGTTGAGGTGCCGATATTGCTGATGCTGTAATCGAACAGCACGAAGTCCTCGGTGAAGGTATTACTCCAGGCATATGAACGCTGGGTTACTTCGATACCCAGCGGCTGGTGGGGACGGTGGTCAATGTAGTCCTCATTCGGCACTATGCCAATGTACGTGGAAGTGTCGGTGTACGTTGCGATATAGTCCTGCTCGGAAACCGCCCCCTCGTAGGCGGGAGAATCGGGATCAATGGTGGAACGATATATAATGTTCCCCCCCGGTGCCTCGTCGGGATGGAGCTCCTGGTCCGACTGCCAGCCGTCATGGCCCACCGACACGAGTGTATCTGTACCGACTACGGCGCCGATCCAGAAAGCCCCCCCGTAGAGATACATAGTATTCGAATTCCTGGGGTACTCACACGACTGAACTTCCTCGCCGGTAAAGCAATCATAACCGCCGGCCAGCGAGTAAGATTTTCCGAACGTTCCGTTGTTGGTTACCGACAGCACCATTCGCCCCACGTTGTGCTCGGCGATACAATAAGCGGGAGAGGCCCCCAGTCTGTCGGCCCGGGCGGTTTGATCACTTTTAGAGAGACTGCGTCCGTAAAGGCCGGTTGCCGCCAACAGCAGCAAAATCGTCAATAAGATCTTCCCATTGAACCTCATTTCCTGCTCCTTCCCTCATATAACCAGTCCAACACACTGTTAACCATCTCCCGGGCAGTGGTCTGTTCAAAGGCCATCGGTGAAAACAATGCATAAACCGTGCGATAAAAACCGAAATCCATCCGGTGCATAACCGAACGTCCCTCGTAGCTGAAGTCCGCCCCCAGGGGATGATCGTCCCCATAGAGCGACTGATAAGTGTACATCACCTCCGCTTCGGAGTTACGGACACACCAATTGACTTCCGGCAATGCGGCGAGAGTGTCGATCCATCCGTACGGATTCGGCCAGGTGTAACGGCGATGCAACAAGGCCGAATCAATCACCAGATCAGGCCACAGATCAGTATTGGCGGAATACGCCCCGATAAAATCCTCTATTCTCAACGTGTCGCTGACTATTCTGACGAAATAGGTCCAGCCGGAGTAGCGAATCGATTCGGCCCCGAACAACATCCGATAGTCATACTGAGGGGTTATTGTCGTGGCCGGCTGGGCCTGGGATATAGGACCGATTCCACAGCGCATAGTCAACCAGGTGTTTACCCCGGCGCGAATAGCGGTGTAAACATCTTCAACTATTTCATCGGTGTGATACGCAAAAAGCCCGGATTGAACGTCATCGCTTAACAGCACTGCAATTCGGTACGACAGCAATTTCCTCAACCAGTCCGAACTGTAGCGATAGTCGTAGGCCGAGACGAAATCGCGGGTGGTATCGAACGAAATGCCGTCGCCGGGCCGCGTCAGCCCCCAGGCATCGACGGCGTCGGTCCAGTAGGTTATGGCCGAATCGTAAATCCCCCGGTTTATGCAGGCCCGCTTGGCCCAATCCACCACCAGAACATCCCGCTCATGTTTGGCGTCGATAACCTCAAAGGTCGCAAAAGCCGGAGTAGGATCGAACAGCGTGGAATCAATCGGATCGCGCGAGCGCACCCAGAAAACGAACGTCATCTGACGGGTAGTATCAGAAGGAGCGTTACGGTAAACATCATACAACAAATCGCTTGTTTCGGTCACATAGATACTGCCCGTCACGTTGTCGTACGAACTGTCGGCAACAAGATAGAAATCAGCCGAGTTAACGAAATCCGAATCCAGCACACGAAACACCGTGTCCACCATACCCAGATCACTGCTCTGCATGATGGTGTCAACCAACACCGTATCACACCGAATTTCCTGAATACCTCCGTAATACGATGTGTCGCACCACTCGAAAAAAGCCCCCTCACCAAATCTGAAAACCTCATAGTCGTATCGCACGAAAACCGGCACCATGAACGAGTCAGCCAAAACCGCTGTCTGCTCGGCGCTGTAAGGACCGAACAATTTCCACTCAAACTCGAACGGCGGCGGGTAATAAGGGTGGTCAATCAGATCCTCACCGCTCCACGTAAGACTGACACCGACCGCCGACCCGGCGGCTTCGGTCGCATTAATAAACAGGGTATCCTGCAATAGCCACGGGAGCATCGTTTCAGGCGGGGCGTTCGGCGGCTGCGGGCAGAGGGGAAGATCGGCCAGACTGATAAACAAATGGTCGATCAGAGCGGTCAGGTCCCCCATATCGATATTGCAGGCCGGATCACCGTCACAGTTCGCCTCCTCCCGGCTCGGCAAAGCCTGAAGGCTGATAAACAGATGATCGATCAGCACCTGCATGTCCCCCATGTCGACCTGATCGGTATAATCGCAGTCAACGTTCCCGACCCGGTCCAGACACAGGCAACCTTTGGCGTTATCAGCCTCATCCGACCCGGTCGGCGCACCCCAGATATTGATCACTCCCCCAAAGATACCGAGCAAAAGCACCAGTATCGGTATGGCCAATTTACTTTTCACAGAATTCCCTCCCGCTTGCATTAAGTGACCATAACACACTGTCTCAGCCGCCGTCCGGGAGATGTCTCCGCCGGGCGCAACATGGACGTTTTTGTTATTATGATAGAGACGAACCAGAAGTCTGTCTTGTGGCACTTAGCTTAAAAAAAGCTCAGAAGCGCCGGAGTATATGCCGTTCCCCTCCATGTGTCCGCAGCCGGATCAACGACAATAAGTTACCGGAAAATTGCTAATTTGTCAACATTTCCCCGGGTGACCTCTTGTTACTCCGGTTAACCTACGGTTATACCCCGGTCAAATCGCCAATCATGCGAATAACAGCAACAAAAAAAGCGGCCCCTACGACCGCTGCCCCAATGAAAAAGGAGTTCCCCCTCACGTAGGAACTCCTTTATCCCCACCTCTTAAATACCCTTCACCGCCATACTGCGTATATTTAAGAGTAACTAACTGCACCCTGATATTTAACAAGATACGTGCCAAACCTGACAGACACGGCAAGAATGCCTGCAACTCGCTGATATCAAGAAAGATACGCCCGCAACCCAAAAGGCAATCATTTTCTCCCCCGTTACCATTCGCAACCTCTGCGCCTCATCGGAACCAGCCGAATGTGAACGCCACCGACACGACATTGAACAACAATAAGTTACACGACGCAACACATGCGCCAGAGCAAAACCGCTTATCCCTGATTTAAGGGGTAAATCCTGACAATTTCTGCGTCTGCCCCTTTGTTATACTTAACACAAAGACACAACAAGAAAAGACCGGCATCTGTTCGGACGCCGGTCTTGCACTTCTATTTTAACTTAAGCCCGTCAGGTTTATGGGCCACTGGCCGAAAGCGTAACCATCACTCTCATTGAGTCAATCACATACCCGGACGATGTCCCACCGCCGGAGACACCGTAGCAGGGACAGAAAAATCTCGGCCGACCGGAAAAACCGCTTGACATCTTCCGATGATCGAATATAATAGGTCACTTTAATTAAACAAAAAGGTACTGTTTATTAAACTTTCGGGGTCAGTGCGGGGATATCGGCAGAACTATGGAACTAAATATCGGACAGAAAGTTAAAGCTCTCCGCCAGATCTCGGACCTGACCCAGACGGAACTGGCCGACCGGGCCAATCTGACCAAGGGTTTCATCTCCCAGTTGGAAAACGACCAGACTTCGATTTCGGTTGACTCGCTGGCTGATATTGTGGATGCCCTGGGGGTGACTTTGGCCGAGTTTTTCTCCGATGAAGCCGAGCCCCAGGCCGTTTTTGGCCCCAACGACAGGATTTCAGTAGAAAGCAAAGGGGCGGCCCGGTTCGAGCTGCTTGTACCCGGCTCGACGAACAACAGCATGGACCCGGTCATTCTGGAACTGGCCCCGGGGGAACATCTCGGCATCGGGGACCCTCATCCGGGCGAACAGTTCGGCTATGTTCTGAGCGGTACCGCCACGCTCAAACTGGGCAAGAAATCATACCGGGTACCTAACAAACATTGTTTTTATTTCAAGGCTGACCGACCGCATCAAATTTTGAATACCAGCAATCGAATCGTAAAACTCCTGTGGATCACGACACCACCGCAGATGTAACCGCTAACCCTGAAACCGCAAAAGGAGGGATCAAAGATGAAAAAACTGGGACGCCATCTCATCGCCGAATATGTCAAGTGTCCGCCTGACAAGCTCAACGACGCCAGCTTTCTGAAAAAGAGTATGCTGGAGGCGGTCCGAAGATCGGGTGCCACGGTGGTCGACTCGGTCTTTCATCGATACTCTCCCCAGGGCGTGTCGGGGGTTGTGGTTATTGCCGAATCGCACATGTCTATCCACACCTGGCCGGAATACGGTTATGCGGCGGTGGATTTCTTTACCTGTGGCCAGACGGTAGACCCGTTCAAGGCCCATCACTACATGCAGGAAATGCTGGAAAGCCACGACGGCACCGTTTCCGAAGTAAGCCGAGGAATTCCGTCAGAGACGGACGAGGTTCTCAACCACAAACCGGACACCGCCGACAGATCGGCCGTCCGTGCCGTCGGCTGACGGCGGGAGAGCCAGGCATGACTCATTCCCTCAACTTCTCTCACGTGGCGGGGACCGCCCTGTTACGAGGGGTTGGTGCCGATTACATCGGCGACCTGTTCGCACGGCGAAAACTCGAGTCACCCCTGCTGTTACTTTCTCGTTCGGACACCCAGCGCAATTATCGCCTGCTTAAGGCAGCTTTGCCGAGAGTTGACATTCACTACGCGGTCAAGTCAAACAATCACCAGGTGATTCTCGACGAAGTCCATCGTCTGGGCGGTAATTTCGATGTCTGTTCGGCGACCGAGATCAACGCCGTTCTGAAAACCGGCGTTCGTCCCGAAAGCCTCGTACACACTCATCCGATTAAATCGCTCGATGAGTTCGACCGGGCCGTGACCGCCGGAGTTGAGATTTTCGTAGTAGACAACGCCGAGGAAATACGCAAATTTTCCCGCTATACCGACCGTCGGTTGAAAGTCATGATTCGCTATCGCGTGAACACGCGCAGCAAAGCCGTGGTCAATCTCCAGTACAAATTCGGCTGCACTCCGAGCGAGGTCCTGCCGCTGGCTCGGCAAATAAGTCAAACCGGCCACGAGTTTTACGGCTTGTGTTTTCATATCGGCTCGCAGTGTATCTACGCAAGGAACTACGTTCACGCCATAGAAACGGCGGGGAAACTCATCGCCAGGTTACAGGCCGCAGGTTTTGCCACCCGTCTGCTCGACATCGGCGGCGGTTTTCCTGTCCAATACGTCGAACCGGTACCGGTAATCGAGGAGCTGTGCACGCCGATAAACATCGCCCTGGACGAGCACATCCGCCCCGATATCAGAGTCATTTGCGAGCCGGGACGTTATATCTCCGCCACTCCCGTAACACTGGTATGCAACATCATCGGCAAAGCCGAGCGGGAAGGCCGGATATGGTATTATCTGGATGACGGTCTCTACTCTACTTTCAGCGGTATTGTCTTCGACCACTGCCGCTATCCTGTCGTGACAGACCGGGGAGGACAGGCCCGTCTCTCTGTTCTGGCCGGACCGACCTGCGACTCATTCGACGTTATGTACGACGGGTTGATGATCCCGGAACACCAGATCGGTGATATGATCGTATTCCCGTTGACAGGAGCCTATTGCGCCGTATCGGGTTCAAACTTCAATTCTCTGCGGCGACCCGAGTATGTCGTCGTTGACTAACCAAGGAATGAAATGGACAAAAAACCGAACGTCACCGAACGCTATATCAAAGAAGAAGGCATGTCCGATCTCTGGAATGTCTGGTATTCCGAACTGCACGACGGTACATCGGGTTTGACCCTCAAAATAAACCGGGTGGTCGAATCACTGCAATCGGAGTTTCAGCGCATCGACGTGATCGAAAACGCCGATTTCGGCAAGCTGCTGGTGTTGTACGGCTCCCTTATGGTTTGCGACCACGACAATAACTCCTACAACGAAATGATCACGCACGTACCACTCTTCTGCCACCCGAACCCCCGCAAGGTTCTCATCATCGGCGGAGGCGACTGCGGCGCTTTGACCGAAGTCATGAAGCATCCCGAGGTCGAAAGCTGTATCATGTGCGAGATCGACAAAACGGTTGTCGAGACATCAAAAAAACATTTCCCCCAACTCACCGAGGGGCTGAAAGATTCCCGGGCTAAGGTAATATATCAGGACGGCAAGGAATTCATCACCTCGGCCGACGATAAGTACGACCTGATACTGCTTGATTTGTCCGATCCGGTCGGCCCGGCGGCGGACCTGTTTCAACAGAAGTTCCATCGACAGGTACATGACAGTCTCAACGACAATGGCATCATGGTTGCTCAGTCGGAATCGCCGTACTTCAACAGAAGCACGGTTCGAACAATGTATGCCAACCTCAAAACCATATTTCCCGTGGTACGCATGTACACTTGTTTCATGCCCATCTATCCTTCCGGTTACTGGTCCTTTGCTTTCTGTTCAAAGGGACCGGACCCGCTGAAAGATTTCGATGTGGCCCGCTATGAAAAACTGGCCCTGGAAACTCAATACTACAATCTGGAAATGCATCGGGCGGCTTTTGCCCTGCCGGAGTTTGCGAAGAAACTGATATAACGATCCGGAAACGAGCAGAAATAAAAAGAACCCGGCCTGTTTATGGGCCGGGTTCTTTTGTACTTGCCGTACCGGATTAGAACATTTCGTAAACAGCGCTGACCTGGAAGTTCAGGTCGCGGTTGTCGGTAGAATCGTTCGAACCGGTAATGAAATCAAAGCCCTTGAGAACAATTCTCGGATCGGTGTAAGTGTCTACATGCAGACGGTTCCAGTGGAAAGCAAAACCGAGATAGGTGTAGTTGGAGGCCCAGCCTTCACTCAACTCCCAATCGTAAGTCGTAGTGCCGGTTCCCAGACCCATTTCCACGGACTTAGAGGCGGAGAGCTCATCCTTGCTGCTGTTCCAGTAGGTAACGCCGCCCAGACGGACATCCATCCACTTGAAGACATCGGCTTCAAGACCGATCTTCAGGTACGGCAGGGTGAACTCCTTCCAGGTCTCTTCGTAATCCATCAGACTGGAGGCCACTTGCAGCAGGGTGTCACTGTATTCGATTTCGCGTTTGACCTTGCTGTACATTACGCCCAGATCCATAACGGCCAGCAGGTTGGGAGCCGGGGTGTAGTGCATACCGACACCGAGGTCGAAGCCCATAAGCGTCTGCTTCTCTGTCATGTCAACCGTGCTGCTGTCACCTTCCACCGCCATATACATGAAGCTGTCTTCCTGATCGTAACGATAGTCCTTCTCTCCGCGCTTGCCGATAGCAAAACCGGCATGAGGAACGAAGGTGATCTTAGGATTTCTCACCATGAAGTAACGACCACCTACCGCCAGTTCATAATACCCGTCCGGCTCGGTCTCCTCAATGCCATTGCCGTCCTTGTCCGTCCAGGAACCCAGCGATAACTGAGCCGCGACATCCCACTGGCCAGTCAAACCCTCGGTCAAGCCCAGACCGATGACAAACAAACGGAACGATTCGGCTTCTTTGTAAGGAGTGGTGTTGACGTAGCTGGTATCGGCATCGGAATACGCATAAGAGTCTTTATCATCGTATTCCCAGCCGCTGCTGAAATAAGCCACACGCAGACCGATGTTATTGTTACCCATCTGGCGGCCTACCAACAGATCGATGCGGCGGTTGCTGTAAAGCGACCAGTCACGATTCATGTAGTCATTGCCCATGAAGCCACTCGGCCCGATGGGATAATCGTTGCAAACGTAGGTACCGACAACGGTCGGGTTTTCATCTCCGAACTGCCAGTTGATACCGAACTTGTAGAAATCGTCACCCCCGTCGAATTCGGCAATAGCCAGATTGGGGTAATTGAACACCCGGCCGGGATACGTAAAGACGTTGTAATCGTCAACCAGAACCTGGTCATTGTTGCCCATCACCAATGTCCGGGTTTGAGTAGCCATGGAACTGACACTCATCACCAGAGCCAAAAACAAAGCTGCAATAACAATTCTCTTCATTTTTCTATCCTTCTTAATTCAGTCTTATTTTCTCCGATTGAGTTTCCGTCGTGATTTATTCCACGCGGACTTACCGAAAAATTGACACAAAAAAACGGTCTCTACTTCATAGGCACTCCTCCTTGGACGGGCCTCCCTGGCCACGCTAAGGTCTTCCGCTTTGACTGCTGACTTCCCTGCTATATGTCTATAAAGCTTATTACCCGTCGTGTTTTACTCAGCCACCGGTTAAATAAGAATATCCCCAAATTCGGGAACAAGTAAAAAAAATGAGTTGAAAAACAAAAAAAACGAGCCGAATCAGCCCTTCGAAAAAATCAAATCAACTGTCGGAATCCTGCTGTAACCGCTTTTTCACGTCCTGCCAGATACTTTCCAACTCTTCCAGGCTATAGCTCTCGAAATTGCCGCGTTCACCGGCAACGTGCTTTTCGAGTTCTGCAAAACGAGTACGGAATTTCCTGAGCGCGATTTTCAGCGCGCGCTCGGGATCAACGTCCAGCTTACGGGCCAGCGATGACACGGAAAAGAGAAGGTCCCCTATTTCTTCGCTCAGACGCTCGTGACGGTTGGACGGTTGGGCAGACAGGATCTCTTTGACCTCGGCGATTTCTTCCTCGACCTTTTCGAGGACCTCTTCTCCCTCGTTCCAGTCGAACCCCACCCCGCTGGCTTTTTCACCGGCCCGGAAAGCCATAGTCAAAGCCGGCATTGATTCCGGCAAACCGGAGAGTATTGAGCCTTTGTTCTCCTGACTGGCTTTTATCTTTTCCCACTGGTCACGCACCTGCTGAGGATCAAGAGCGTTCTTTTCCCCGAAGACATGCGGGTGACGACGAATCAGTTTTTCGATTATGTGATTTATGGAATCGTTGATATCGAAATCCCCGCGCTCACGGGCCAGTTGAGCATGAAAAACAACCTGGCAAAGCAAATCGCCCAGTTCATCCTTGAGAGCGGCAGCGTCGCCTTTTTCCACGGCCTCAACCACTTCGTACGTTTCCTCGATAAGGTACGGAAGCAGCGAGCTATGAGTTTGGGCTCTATCCCAGGCACAACCCTGCGGAGAACGGAGAATCTCCATAAGCAAACAGAAACGTTCAAAGGGAGTGCTCTTCGAATCCATAATTCGAGCTTTCAAATCGTTCATAAGTGCCGATACAATCCTATGTTAGGGGTCATATACGACCCCAACCGCTCTGCTTTCTGCCCTTGACAAACAGCGGTAGCAGGGCTAAACTGGAAATCTTTAACCTCTGGTTCCGCCGATTGAACGGCTGGGAATATATAGAACGAACAAGTCATGAGCAATAACAACGACCCGCAGCGCAAGAAATCATCGGCCTACTCGCCAGCCGAAGTGGAAAATAAAATTTATGAGCAATGGCTCAAAGCCAGATATTTCCACGGACAGCCGGAATCCGACCGTAAGCCGTATTCTATTGTCATTCCCCCGCCGAATGTCACCGACGTGCTCCATCTGGGCCACGCCCTCAACAACACTATCCAGGATATTTTGATTCGCAAACATCGCATGGATGGTTACGAGGCCGAATGGCTGCCCGGTTCCGACCACGCCGGGATCGCCACCCAGGTGATCGTGGAAAAACAACTGGCGAAGGAAGGTACCACCCGGCGCGAGATGGGACGCGAGAAATTCGTCGAACGGACCCGACAGTGGGCTTATCGCAACAAGGATATTATCCTGGGACAGCTACGCCGTATGGGGTGCAGTTGCGACTGGGAAAGAACGCGCTTTACTCTTGATGAAGGCCTCTCGCGAGCGGTTGCCGAGGTTTTCCGCCACCTTTACGAAAAGGGGTTGATATATCGCGGTCATCGTATTGTCAACTGGTGCCCATCGTGTCGGACTTCGCTCTCCGACGATGAGGTCGAGTTCAAGAACTTCGACAGCCATCTTTGGTATATCAAATACAAGATCAAGGGATCGGACGATTATCTGAGCATCGCCACCACTCGTCCGGAAACCATGCTCGGCGATACGGCCCTGGCGGTTGCCCCCAAGGACGCACGCTTCAAGAAACTGGTCGGTAAAACGGTGATTCTGCCCATTCTGGAGCGAGAGATTCCGATCATTGCCGACAGCTACGTCGACCCGGAATTCGGTACCGGCGTGGTAAAAATTACCCCGGCCCATGACCCGAACGATTTCGAGATCGGCAAACGACACGATCTGGAAGAGATAAACATCCTCAACACCGACGGCACTCTCAACGAGAACACCGGCAAATACAAGGGGATGGATCGCTACGAAGCCCGAAAGCAAATTATCGAGGAGCTCGAGGAAAAGGGACTCCTTGAGAAGATCGAAGACTATGAACTGACCGCCGGTACTTGTTATCGCTGCCACAATGTGATCGAACCGTACCTCTCGCAGCAGTGGTTCGTTAAAATGCAGGAGTTGGCCAAGCCCGCCTGTGACGCCCTCAAGAAAGGGGAAGTTCGGTTCTATCCCGAGTACTGGTCGAAAACTTATCTCCACTGGATAGAAAATATCCGCGACTGGTGCATATCCCGTCAGCTCTGGTGGGGACACCGCATACCGGTCTGGTACGCAGAGGACGGCGAGATGTTCATCTCAGTCGACCGTCCGTCCGCCGAGCAGTGCAAGGGTTACGATCCGGAAACACTGGTTCAGGACGAAGACGTTCTCGACACCTGGTTTTCATCGTGGCTCTGGCCTTTCTCTACATTCGGCTGGCCCGAAAAAACACCGGAACTGGAACGTTTTTATCCCACCAAGGTACTGGTCACGGCCTCGGAGATAATTTTCCTGTGGGTGGCCCGCATGGTTATGTCCGGCCTGGAGTTCATGGGCAAACCGCCGTTCTCCGACGTGTATATCCACGGCACGGTGCGCGACGCCAACGGCATCAAAATGTCCAAATCCCTGGGCAACGGTATCGATCCGCTGGAAATTATCGATAAGTACGGTGCCGATGCCCTGCGGATTTCGCTGGTTCTGGCCACGCCGGACGGGCAGGATCCGTGGATAAGCAAAAACACCTTCGAAGGCGGCCGGAATTTCGTCAACAAACTTTACCAGGTCTCACGTTTCGTGATGATGCACCTGGGAGAACGTCAGCCCGCCCTGGAGGAACTGGACGACAGCGATCTGGTCATATTCGACCGCTGGATTCTCTCTCGCCTGGAGAAGACAATCCGGGTGGTGGATCGTGCCTTTATCGAATACCGTCTTTCCAGTGCGGCCAAGACGCTGTACAATTTCGTCTGGGACGATTACTGTTCCTGGTATATCGAACTGATCAAACCCGACAAGCCGGGTCAGGAAATTCGGCCAAATTCGCTCAATGTGGCCACCTGGGTTTTGTACCAGATTATCAAGCTGATGCACCCCTTTGTCCCCTTCGTCTCGGAGGAGATTTGCCACCAGTTGAACGCGATGTCCGGGAAAGGCGATGCCAGTACCCTGACCTTCGGTCCCTGGCCGGAAACCGATGGCCGTCATATCGACGATGCCCTGGAAGAGAGCCTCACGCATATCCAGGAAGTCGTTACGGCGGTTCGGTCGATCCGGGCGGAGCTGAATGTCCCGCCGGGCAAACGATCTGACCTGCACGTAAGAGTAAACGACGAGTCTTTCGGCAAATTGCTCGAAGATCACATTCAGTATTTCCGATCTCTGGCGCGGGTAGAAAACCTTCACAGCGGCGTCGACATGAAGAAACCGCCGTTGTCGGCCTCGGCTGTTATTTCCGGGGCGGAGGTGTTTGTTCCGCTTGAGGGTTTGATTGACATTGAAGTGGAAAAAACGCGGTTACAGAAAGACCTGAACAACCTGAAAAATCAGTTGGTCAAAGTTTCCAAGAAGCTGGCCAACCCGGATTTTCTGGCCAATGCTCCGGCCGATGTAATAGACCGCGAAAAGATCAAGAAACACGACTACGAAGAACGCATCGAACGTATCAATCGAAACCTGGAACAAATTCTCGGTTGGTAACGGTCGGCTATTCTGTCACGCAGTAAAGTCCGCATGAAGGTCGGAGGGCACAACCTCCGGCCTTTTTCTTACCGTACGTGGAATGGCAACACAAATAAGAAGACCATCCGGAGGGGCTGGACGGTCTTCATGGATGTGAAAAGTAACTAAAAGAGGGGCGCTAATTTACTCTTTTCTCGGCCAGGCTTTCGAGATATCCGGCCAGAGTTTTGGCTCCGGCCGTATCCGGATAAGATACGATCTCAACCGGAACGATTTCCTTGACCGACTCACCGGTAATCTCACCCAGGCGGGTGCGAATTAACTCCGCAAGACGGCGCGAGGTTACCTCGGCCCCCTGGCGAGAAGTTTCCGGCAAAAGAATCGCGAGGCTGCTGTCAGTGATCAGATCGGCATAATCACAGACTCGGATATGGGAAGCAATCCGGTCCTTAAGATCCCGCAGAACGGTATCAAACCGATCCCCGGCATAACGTCGCGCAAATTCGAGGTCGAGAATCGTCAACGAGACGAAAACCCGATACCTTTCAGCCCGGTGTAATTCAATGCCAGCTCTGCCTACAAAAGCCTGGGAAGTGGCATCCATCAGGGTATTGAGTCTCTTAGCCATAGTTGCCTTAGCACGGAGTCGTTCCGTCTCGCTAATACCTATACAAAATTAACCGAAGAGAAAGAATGCAACATTCATTCCCGCAAGATAACTGCTTGACATCTCGGAAAACATTTCCCGGAAGTGACCGAACGACAATCGATACGAGAAGCTAATCCGTTGAATGATAATGCGTCCCGAAACAGCAACGGTCACCAGCCCGGCCGGCGGTAAAATATCACTCAAACAGCCTATGCAAGGGAGTGCTCAAAAAATGCACAGATAATACAAGATAGTGACTGATGCGTTGCAGGGTACCGGCGTCGGATGCTCCGGCCTATTTGCTGATGTTAAGACCGTAGTCTTTGATCTTATACAGCAGCGACCGATAGGAGATTTGGAGCAGTTCGGCGGCTTTGCGCCGGTTCCAGTTAGTCCGGGTCAGCACTTCAGAAATAAGCGTTTTTTCTTCCTCGGCCACTTTCCGGCCGATCCTGCGTTTAAGTGAATAATCACCATCGGCGGTATCGTCAGAACCGGCGGGTACAGCCACCATAGTTGCCACCCGGGGGACCAAAGATCCGGGCGCGACGACCTGCTGACTGGCTGAGGAAATCAATTCGGAGATGATTTTCTCATCGGAGCGCACAACCACCTGTTTGATCATGTTTTCAAGCTGGCGGATATTTCCCGGCCAGTGGAAGTCAATCAGTTGGGCGATTGTTTCGGGCGAAAGAGGACCGTGCTCTTTGTTGTACAGACGGTTGTACTTGTCCAGAAAATGACTGACCAGCAGCGGGATATCATCGCGGTGTTCTCTCAGCGGCGGCAGAATGAGCGTTATTTCGTTGAGCCGGTAGAACAGATCATCCCGGAACATGGCCGCCCCGATAGCCTGTTCAAGATCTTTATTGGTGGCGCAAATGATGCGGACATCGACATGGATGTTGTGTATTCCTCCCACCCTGACAAATTCTTGCTGCTCAAGGACCTGCAGCAATTTCGACTGCAACTCCATGGGCATGTCGCCGATCTCGTCGAGGAATATCGTACCTTTCGTAGCCAGTTCAAACCGCCCCTGCTTGGTCTTGTGGGCGCCGGTAAAGGCCCCTTTTTCATAGCCGAATAACTCTGCCTCAAGCAGGTCGCGCGGAATAGCCGCACAATTGACTTTTACGAAAGGCTGATCGCGTCGTCCCGAAAGCTGGTGCAACGACCGCGCCGCTATTTCCTTACCGGTACCGGATTCACCGCGAATCAGCACGGTCAGTTCGGAATCGGCCACTTGCTCGATTATGCCCTTAACCCGGCACATCGGTTCGGAATCACCGATAAACGAGGTGAAATCGCTGCGGACCTGAAGCTCTTTCTTGAGCTCCGTAACTTCCTCACGAAGCTTGACTCGTTCGAGGACGCCGTTGAGATGTATTTCCACCTCGCGGACATCGAAAGGCTTGTCAATGAACTCGGCCGCCCCGAGGCGCATCGACTCCACCACATACTTGGTATCGCCGTGCCCCGAGATCATAATAACTTCAGGACGGCGGTCCTGTTTGTTCAGCTTCTCCAGCACCTCAAGGCCGCTCATCCCCGGCATTTTGATGTCGAGCAAAATGAGATCGGGCTTCTCGGTGGAGACCATCTGGATTCCTTCAACCCCGTCGCGTGCGGTGATGAATTCGAAATTCTTCGACAAACCCTCGGAGAGAATCCAGGCGATCTTGGGATCGTCATCGATTACCAGTACTTTAATTTTCTCTTTTCCTTTAGGCATAGCTATTCCACGTTACTATGACTAAGTATCGGCATCCCGACAGGCAAATCAAGCCAAATCATACGGAATTTTGCGGCTTTGTCGCAAATGAGTGCACCCGAATTAGTCCTGGTAAGGCAGATAGACAGTGAAAGTCGTCCCTTTATTCTCGGTCGACTCGATATTGATGGTTCCGTTGTGAGCGGAGACAACCCGCTCCACCACGGCCAGTCCCAGACCGGTGCCGGTTTCTTTGGTCGTGTAGTAACGGTCGAAAACGCGCGCGAGGTTATCTTTGGAGATGCCCACCCCGGTATCGGCTATTTTGACGGCCAGATAATCCTCGTTACGATGCGGCGGCTGTTCAATAAGTCCGTGAATGCTGAGCGTCCCCCCGTCGGGCATAGCGTCAACGGCGTTGATGATCAGATTCAGGAACACTTCCATAATCTGGTTCTTGTTGACGATAACTTCCCAGTTGGCTTCATCAAACAAGTGTTTCAGTTCGATCTTATGCTTGCGCATATCCGGCCCTACCAGATCGACGGCCCGGAGAACAACTTCACGCAGGTCAACCTTGGTCGTTTCATAGCGATTGGGATTAGAAAAATCGACCAACTCGCGGACCAGATCGTTCATGCGGTGAATTTCTTCCTCGGCCATCTTGAAGAAATCCGAGCCTTCGGCCACATCCGGGTGTTTCTGGCGAAGAATCTGCAGACCGCCCCTGATCGACGTGAGCGGCTTGCGCAAATCGTGAGATATTTCCGATATCATATTGCCCATGGTCATAAGCCGGGTGGCATTGAGCATGGCCTTTTCTTTCTCGAACAACACCGCCGCCTGAGATATTACCAACCGGGCTAAGGAGATGTCCTCGTCGCCGTATACCCGCCCGATATTGGCCCCCAGATAGAAAATGTTACTAAGCTGACCGCCATGGAGTATGGGCACGGCCATATAGGCCGCCTCCGGCCGCGGAAAATGTTCATTGGACTTGAGCTTCTCGGCCATGAATTCCGAGAGCTTCCTGATATCGTCAAAATTGAAACCTTCCAGGTCTATCTCGGACACTTCGATCAAATCACGACTGATCCGCGACAGGTCAATTTTACCGCTTTCGGTCAGCGGAATAGGTGTATCGCCCAGGGCTCCGGCCGGCAGAAGACATCTGGCGGAGGGATCCCAGTCGAACCAGATGGCATAATCTATGGGGAAAACACGCCGCAGCTTATCGACCAGAATACTGCGAAAACTGACCAGCGTATCTATATTGGGCAGTTCATGGGCGATCCCGTGAAGGATCTCGAACTCGACCAGCCGGCGACGGCTCTTCTCGAACTGGTAAGCATCGTCCACGGCCACGGCCGCCTGAGAAGCGAAAGTAGTCAGCAGGCGCAGATCGTCGGGCACAAAGCTGCCTCCCCCGCTCTTGTTGGCCATATTGATGACCCCGAGGACATTGTTCTTGATACGCAGGGGTGTACACAACAATGACGCCGCGCCGTAACGTTCCCGATTGATCCGTTTGAAGCGCTCGTCTTTTTCCACGTCTTCGACCATCACCGCCTCGCCCGTTTTGGCCACGTAACCGGCGATGGAAGCCCCGATGGGCAGACGGGTTGTCTGAACGATATTATCATCCAGACCGATAGAAGCTTCGATAGTCAGATATTCCCGGGCCTCGTCCAGCAGCATTATCGATCCGACATTGGCCTCGGTAACGGTGGCGGCCAGAACGACTATCTGTCGCAGCAGTTCCGAAAGATTGGCCGAGGAACCGATTGACTTACCGGCCTCGTAAAGAGCATTGAGTTCCCCTACCCGCCGTTTGAGAATAAGATTTGACAGTTTCAGTTCTTCCATCAACCGAAGCCGGGCCAGCTCGTTACGGCGACGTTCCAGAGCGCGATTGATGACCATTTCCAGGTGAGGGAACTCGACCGGCTTGAGAAGATAATCATAGGCGCCTTTGGCCACGGCATCCACGGCCGAGTCAAGGGAAGCATTGCCGGTAAGCAATATCACCGGAATCCCCTCGTCGATTTCCTTGATAATCCGAAGCACCTCAATACCGTCCATCTCCGGCATCTTGATATCGGTGATGACCAGATCGACCCGCTCGTTGCGAATAGCCTCTATGGCCTGAGGCGGGTTTTGAAAACTAATCGCCCGATAACCCTCTCCCTGCAAAAGCGCGGTGAGCGAATCGCACATCCGCTTTTCATCGTCAATGATGATTATCTTGGTATCCTGTGCTGTCATAGCTCCGTCACTCTTCTCGTAGCGGCAATACTATATCGAAGCAGCCCCCGGTTTTTAGATTCCTATAAGTTATCGACCCCTTGTGGCTGTTTATTATCCCGTAACAGACGGAAAGTCCCAACCCGCTGCCATGTTCCCCTTTGGTCGTGAAAAACGGTTCAAAAATATGCGGGACCACATCGGCGGGAATTCCGGGGCCGGTATCGGCGAATTTCATGAGCAAGTCGCCGTTCTGACGCTGCATAGAAACGGTAAGTGTTCCTCCACCCTCCATGGCCGCGCGGGCATTGATTATGAGATTGAAAAACACCTGCTTGAGACCGTCGCCGGAACCGTTGACGATGAAACTTTCTTCTTCGAATTGGCGCACCACGACAATGTGGTCCGATTTCAACTGGCGCTCCATAAGTTTCAGGACCTCTTCGAGCACCTGACGAATATCAACCGGCCCCTGTTCCATTCGTGCCGGTCGCTGGAACTCCCGCAACTGGCGCACGATATTGGCGATGCGGTCGATTTCCTGACCGACGATCTCGGCATACTCGCGAATTTCTTTGTTTTGTTCTCCGGCCCGTTTGAGCAACAAAATATAGTTCTTGATAATCCCCAAAGGATTGTTGACTTCATGGGCTATTTTCGCCGACATTTCACCCAGAGCCGCCAGACGCTCGGTCTGAACCAACTGTTGCTGGGCGGCACGTAACTGCTGAATTGCCTGTCTCTCCGCCTCATACAGGCGGGCGTTCTCGATAGCCACGGAAATCTGATTGCCCAGAGCGGACAGGAACTCCATATCGTCCGGGGTATAGGCGGTCCCGGATATCTTGTCGGCAACAAGAAAAAGCCCGGCCAGACGCGCCTGATGCATCAGCGGCACTACCACCCCGTGTTCGAAATCGGCCAGAATCGCTCTCTCTTTGTCCGTCGCAATCTCCGGCGATAATTCATCGATCAACACGGGTCGATTCAGACGAGCCAGATAATCGGTCAACCGCGAGCCATCGGCAAAGGCGTCACCCGGCCGGGGAAGATCACCCGAACCCTTGGCTTTGGCCAGGCTGAATTCCCGGGAATTGATATCGCTCCTCAGAAAAATCGCCCCTTTGAGCAATCCCACCTGCCCCAGGCAAGTAAAGATGAACGTCTCCAGCAGAAGTTGATAATCCAGAACAGCGTTGAAATTGCGGCTGATCTCGAATATCGTGTAGAGATCGAACACCTTGCGCTTGAGCTGACGGTTTGCCCGGCTGAGCGAAAAGACCTTGTCTTCCAACTCATGGTTCACGTCAACCGCCGAGCCGACGTTGTCTGTCGGCGCCGGTGCTTTCGGGGCGGATTTCTTCTTTTGGGACGATTGGTCCTTTTTCATCTCAGCGCATTCTTCTTCAGGAATTCCCCTACTAAGTAGTGGGAGCCTACTACAGATATAATATCGTCGGAACCGGCCGTTTTCAAAAGCCGGGCCAGGGCGGTTTCCAACCGACCGGCGCGGAAAACCGGCACCCCGTGCCAGTTCAAAGTTTGCTGTAGTTCTTTGATGTCCACAGTCCGTCCGGTCTTGAGCGGTACGAGCTCGAATCGCTCAGCCAGCGGCGCAAGAACATCGATTATTCTCTGATGATCTTTCCGCTTGACGAAACCCACGACAAAAGAGCACTTCCGCCGGGGAAAAGTACGAGCGAAAGTATCGGCAAACGCCGCGGCCCCGCCCGGATTGTGACATACGTCAAGAATCATCCTCGGCTTGTTCGGCCGTTTCAGCATCTGAAACCGGCCCGGCCACTCGACCCGGTGCAGACCGGTGGTCACGGCTTTCCCGGAGATAGCAAAACCCTGTCGGCGCAAAACAGCCATAGCCTTCAGCGCAAGAGCACAGTTTCTAAGCTGATGCACCCCCGGCAAAGACGGGGCAAAACCCGACAGATTCAAACCGTCATCATGAAAATCCAGACACAGGTGACGTTTGTCTATTCGAACCCCATTCCCCGACATCGAGACAAGCGGAGCCCCGCGTTCCCGACAGACCTTCCGAATCACCGCTGTCGCTTCGGCAGGCAACGGCCCGATCAGATTGGGCACCCCGGCTTTGACGATACCGGCCTTTTCACCGGCAATCAACCCGAGACTGTTGCCCAGTATCTCCGCATGGTCCATGCTGATATCGGTGATGATAGTCAAAACGGGAGCCAGCACATTGGTGGCGTCGAGGCGCCCCCCCAGACCGGTTTCGATTACGGCCACATCGACCTTTTGTCGGGCGAAATAATCAAACGACAGAGCTGTTACCAGCTCAAAGAACGAGATTTTTTTTTTACCAATTGACCGCGGCAGCGATCGATAAACCCGGCCACCGCCTGTCGGGAGACGATCCGGCCATCGACACGCACACGCTCGCGGAAATCCACCAGATGAGGAGAGGTAAACAAACCGGTCCGATAACCCGCCTCCCGAAGCACCGCGGCCAGCATAGCGGCCGTGGAACCTTTGCCGTTAGTGCCGGCGATATGCACCGTGGCATAGGTATTCTGCGGCGAACCCAGCGATTCAAGAAACTCTGTAATGTTTTGCAAACCCAGCTTCATACCGAAAAACTCCCGGGAGAGGATAAACTTTTCGGCCTGGGCATACGTGTGACGACAACGCATCACGGCCTCCACATGAATTTCAAAAGACGACTGATAGTGCTGCGAAGGTCCTTGCGGCTGACGATCTTGTCAAGGAAACCTTTTTCCATGAAGAACTCCGACGACTGGAAGCCTTCCGGCAGGTCCTGACCGATAGTCTGCTGAATAACACGGGGACCGGCAAATCCGAGCAGGGCCTTGGGCTCCGCGATTATCACATCCCCCAACGAGGCGTAGGAAGCCATCACTCCGGCCGTAGTGGGGTTGGTCAATACGGAAATATAGGGAATCTTCTTCTCGGCCAGAACAGCCAGCAAACCGGAGGTCTTGGCCATCTGCATCAGCGAGAGAATCCCCTCCTGCATACGCGCCCCCCCGGAACAGGAAACAATAACCAAAGGAATCTCGCGCTCGATGGCCCGCTCAATGGACCGCGCTACTTTTTCGCCGACCACCGAGCCCATGGAACCGCCAATGAACGAGAAATCCATAATCGCAAACGATATCTCCATACCGTCGATCTTGCCAATACCGGTAATCAACCCTTCGGTCCCGCCGGCTTTTTCGTTGGCGGCCTTGAGTCGGTCGGGATAACGCTTGGAATCTTTGAACTTGAGTGGATCACACGAGGAAAGCCCGGTATCGAATTCCTCGAGAGCACCGTCGTCAAGCAACAGGCTTATATATTTCCGACTGGGAATGCGAAAATGGAAATCACAATTGGGACAAACCCAGTTGAGCTGTTCCATTTTCTTGCTGTAGACGATTTCACCGCAGGATTTACACTTGGTCCACAGCCCTTCGGGGATGTCTTTTCTTTCCTGAGCAACCGGCCCGGACTTCGCTTTTCTAAACCATTCCATAGTTCACTCGTCAGCCGCGACATCCAGCCACAGCACCATGACGACCGCGTCCTCTACAGGTTGGGTGTAGTAGCCGGGCCGCCGGTACAGCTCGACAAAACCGGCCTTCTCATAAAAGCGTCGGGCCGCGTCGTTCGACGGCCTGACTTCCAGTAAGAGCATCTCACATTTGTTGGTCCGTGCAACTCGTAAAATATGCTCAAGAAGCTCGTGCGCAACCGATTTTCTACGGTACTCTTTCTGCACGGCCATGTTGGCCAGGTGAGCCTCCGTAGCGATAATCACATAGCAGGCATAACCGATAACCCGTCCGTCCACCTCGGCAACCAACCCTCCCCAGGCGTCATCTTCGAGCATCTCCTCGAAAGTCCTCCTCGGCCACGGGTCGGAGAAAATCTGCCGCTCCAGGGTGCAAACCCGACCCAGATCGGCGCGAGTCACAGGCCGGTATCGGACCACCAAAGTGCTATTGTTTCTGCTGTTGTCGTTGTTCAAAGCGGGCTTCCGCTATGGCTTTCTGAAGGTACATAGGTTCGAGAGCGGCCACGTCGTCAACCTCGCCCCGCTCAAGCTTCTCGCGTCCCAGATACAACAAATCGGCGCCGTCATATTCCAATCGGCCTTGTCCGGTGCTTCCCGACAGAAAAGGCAACACCGCGGCCGGGTCGAAACCGATACCGTACACCGGTCGATCAGCCGTTATGGCCGGCAGTTCGTTCTCGGCAATCACCCGAACGTTACTCTCGGCGATTCCGGATTGATCCAGCGTGCCCACATACCATTCCCCCTTGCGCGAAGGTATCAGCACGTATGCGGGCGGTTGCTGTTGCCGCAACAAACGAGCGGCCAAATCGAAAAGACTGATTCCCACCATCGGAAGTCCGCCGGCTTCGGCCAGACCTTTCGCCGCCGCCAGCCCGATACGCAAACCGGTAAAAGAACCGGGGCCCAGCGCAACAACGACAGCATCCAGATCGGACACGGACAAATCGGCCGAGACAAAAAGATTATCTATTTTTTTCAGCAGCAACTGACCGTGTGACTTTTCGACGACATCGGAAGATTTGATAAGGCGGTCGCCCCCGAAAGCCAGCGCCAGCAACAGGCGACGAGTCGAGGTATCTATGGCCAGGATATTGTCGAATGTCGTGTCGGTCATGGTTGCACCAGAGATATATCTATTTGTCGTTCGTTTTCACCGAGAACGGTGAACTCTATCCGGTAATAATGCAACGGAAGCATCTCGGCCGCTTTCTCCCCCCATTCCACGACAACGATACCCTCGCGTCCCAGGTATTCGTCCCAGCCGATTTCGTACAGTTCCGAAGGGTCACCCAGTCGATAGAGATCGAAATGAAAAAGCGGCGGGTTGCCGGCGTACTCGTTTACGAACGTATACGACGGCGAATTGACTTCATCTTCGTTAACCCCGCAAGCCCCGGCCAGAGCCCGCACGAAAGTGGTCTTGCCCGAACCGAGATTACCGGTCAGGACGACCACGTCACCGGGGACAAACGAGACCGCCAGCTTGCGAGCCAACACCGCCGTCTGTTCTTCGGAATGCGAAACTACGTTCAGTACTGCCACTTCTTTACTTCGGGTTCAATACCGCTATCGGTACGACCATTTCCTCGAGTGAAATACCGCCATGCTGGAAAGAATTCTGAAAACGCCGCACCATTTCGTTGTAATTGTTCGGATACACGAAATAGAAATCTTCCTTCGCGATGATATACGTAGTACTGATAGTGAACGGCGGCAGCCGCCATTCCCGGGGTTTCTTTATCAGAATCGACTCGGCCGGGTCGGAATTCAAGTTGTCGCCGTACTTGTAACGGAGGTTGGTCGAAGTGGTGCGGCGTCCGTGGGCCATAGTACCGCGCTGACACAGCACCGAGCCGTGATCGGATGTCAGCACCACGGTGCAGTCGCGTTCGGCGAACGCCTTGAGAATAGTAAACAACGGCGAGTGCACAAACCAGCTTTTGGTGAGCGACCGAAAAGCCGCTTCCGTTCCGGCGATTTCCTTGAGGATCATGTTGCTGGATCGACCATGGGCCAGAATATCCAAGAAATTGAAAACGAACGTAATCAAACGCGACCCGAACAAATCGGAAACGTGTTTGGCCAGTTCCTCGCCCTCGGTATTGTTGTAGATTTTATGGAACTTGGCCTGCTTGTCCAGCCGCAGCCCATGACGGGCAAGATTATCGGCCAGAAGCTGATCTTCCATGCGATTGAGCGAACCCTCGTCGCCCTGATAATTATCGGGGTAGGCCTGATGAATTTCGTCCGGGAAGATACCGGCAAACAACGCATTGCGAGCAAACGGCGTGGCCGTGGGCAAAAGCGAGAAATAGTAATGCCGGTCGACCGTGTACAAATCAGCCACCAGCGGTTCGAGCATCATCCATTGGTCCAGACGCAGACAGTCCACAACGATATACACGACCTGTCGGTTCTGCTTCAGTGCCGGAACGACAAAACGACTTGTCACGTCGGGTGACAATACAGGCCGCCGGTCACTCCGCAGCCATTTCTGGTACTGGCTGACAATATACTTCGTAAATTCCGTGTTCCATTCCCGATGAGTACCGACATGCGTTTCCTGCAAACCCGGATCGTTAGTTTCGTCCAGCGCCAGATTCCATTCGGCAATAATGCGGGCGGCCTCGTACCAGTCCTCGGCGTTCATAGTCCCGTACAGACGCTGATTGAACTTGTTGATCTCGGTAATATAACGCCGCATCGAAGAGGACCCGATAATCTTCCTGGCCTCCAGCAACCGTTTGATAACCGACAGGATCTGGGTCGGGACAACCGGCTTGACCAGATAATCGTCGATCTTCTGACCGATGGCATCGTCCATCAGAGATTCTTCTTCCGATTTCGTGACCATCACAACCGGAAGGTGCGGGCGGGCGGCCTTGATTTCCTCAAGTGTCGTCAGACCGTCCTTACCCGGCATCATCTCGTCGAGCAGAACCAGGTCGAACGGCTCCTTTTTCACCGCCAGGATGGCATCGTCGCCCGACATCACCCCGACCACGGCGTAGCCTCTATTTTCCAGAAACATGATGTGCGATTTAAGCGAATCGATTTCGTCGTCCACCCACAGGATACGCTTCTTCTCGGGAGTTGTGGTCATGACTTCCTCTTTTTTTCTGACACCGGAAGCGTCAATGCAAACAGGGTTTCACCCGGCCGCGACTTCACCAGACTAACCCGGCCGGTATGGTACTCCTCGGCGATTCTCCGGACCAGGGTCAGACCCATCCCCCAGCCCCGTTTTTTGGTCGTAAAGCCGGGACGGAATATCTTGCGGGCGGCCGCAACCGTGATCCCCTTTCCGTTATCCATGACTTCGACAACGACCTGATTCTTCTCGGCCACACAACGAGTCCTGACAGATATCCGCCCGGCTCGCGAATCGACCGCCTGCAGACTGTTCTTGATCAGATTCTCCAGCGCCCAGGTAAACAGTTCGGCGTTGACCCGAACCGGGGGAAGATCACCGGGTTCGAAAATTATCTGAATCCCATGCCCTTCAAACGGCAGCCGCCGCCGATAATACACGACCGCCTCGTTGACCAATTCGTTCAGATCGTATTCGTTCAATTCCGGAATGGAACCGATCATACCGAAACGGTTGGCCACGCGCTGAAGTCGCTCCACGTCGACCTCCATGTTGGCGGCCGTATCCCGGAACAACTCTTCCTGCTTCTCTGGACTCATGTCTTTTCTGCTGTCGGGACTGATCATCTCCAGCCAGCCCAGCAACGACGAGAGCGGCGTGCCCAGTTGATGCGCCGTCTCCTTGGCCATACCGACCCAGATATATCGTTCCTCGCTGCGCCTGATATTCTGAAACCCGATTATGGCGACTACCATAAAAGCCAGAACAACGCCCACCGCCACAAACGGTGTCACCTTCAACTGATTGATGATATCAGAATCCCCATAGCGCAGATAGTTAACGTGATCCCCTCCGAAATAAAGCGGATACTCACCGTTTTCATTGAACATCCCGGTGGCTACGGTTGTCAGCTTCTGCCGCGACGCCTGCGTGGTATCGTCCGACGGAATGCCGGGGATATTCCGCCACGAGACGGGCTGTCGATCACTGTCGAGCACGACAATGGGGAAATTGGCCTTGACGATGATTTCATCGAAAATGAACTGAAGTTCGGTCCCCTGACCGGAACTGGCCGGGGCGTTGGCCGCCAGTTGCCACAAGCGAACATACTTCTCGACCTGATCGCGCGTATCGATCTGAAGCCGGTCGACCACGTCGAACGTGTGCCAGATAAACAGGGCCGAAATCGCCAGCACACCTGCCGCCAGAAAGACTTTCAGAAGGGTCGATTTGCCGACATAAAGGTCGGAAGTGCGGTTAATGAACAGCCACTTTCGGCGCATTACTCGATCCGTTCGGCTCCTTGCATATACGGGCGAAGGACCTCGGGAATGGTCACACTGCCGTCGGCATTCTGATAGTTCTCCAGAATCGCCGGAATCAGACGAGCCAGAGCCACACCGGAACCGTTGAGAGTGTGCGGGAAGATCATTTTCTTCTCGGCGTCACGGAACCGGCAGTTCATCCGGCGCGCCTGGAAATCCTCGAAGTTGGACACCGATGAAATTTCGAGGTGCTTCTCCACCCCGGCCGCCCACAGTTCCAGATCGTAACATTTGGCGGCGGCAAAAGAGAGATCACCGGAAGCCAGCATACTTACCCGATACGACAGCTTCAGTCCCTGCAATACCTTCTCGGCCTGCCGGACGAGTTTTTCCAACTCGTCGTACGAACTCTCCGGGGATACGATTTTGACCATCTCAACTTTGTCGAACTGATGAACGCGAATCATCCCGCGCGTATCCTTCCCGGCAGCCCCCGCTTCACGACGAAAACAGGGCGTATAAGCGACAAAAGCCAGAGGGAGTTGGTGATAATCGAGAATCTGCTTTTTGAACAGGTTGGTCACCGGCACCTCGGCGGTCGGAATCAGGTACATATCGTCCGACTCCACCCGGTACATGTCGTCGCGCAGTTTCGGCAATTGCCCGGTGCCGAACATGGTATCACCGGTCACGATATGCGGCACGGAAACTTCCGTGAACCCGTCGGCGACATGCAGATCAAGCATGTAATTGATAAGCGCCCGGCTAAGTTGCGCGCCCCGGCCCTTCAGCACATAGAAACCGGCCCCGGAAACAGCCGCTCCGGCCGCCAAGTCAAGCAGTCCCAGTTTCTCACCGATTTCCCAGTGCGGCAAAACCTTGAAATCTTTCGCGGGTTTCTCGCCCCACTCGCGAACCACCACGTTGTCCGACTCGTCACGACCAACCGGCACCGATTCGTGCGGCAGGTTGGGTACCCAGACAAGGTTATCGTGCAGTTTTTCCTCGACATCCCGGAGTTCCTCATCGAGATGGCTGATATCCTCGCCGAGACGGCGCATGGCCTTGATCTGCTCATCGGCCGGCTGGCCGGCTTTCTTTTTCGCGGCGATCTCAGTCGTGGCCTGATTGCGCTCGCCTTTGAGCTGCTCCACCCGGCGGATAATCTCACGCCGTTGTTCGTCGAGGGACAGAATCAGGTCTATATCACATTTTTCGTTCTTATTCCGGGCCCCTTCCTTGACACGGTCGGGATTCTCACGGATGAATTTGAGGTCCAGCATATTTATCCTTATGGCCTGTACTTATTCCTAACCAGTTGGCAATTTATAGTTCCAAGTTACTATAATTCAATAAAAACCACCAGTCAAACGGGCGCGTATCGGGGCAAGAGAAGCACAGAAACGACTTTTGACAGGCAGAAAGCATGGAAATAAACCCGGTGAACCCGTCAAGAAAGTACTTGCCTTTTCCGAGATTGAGTGTAGATTGCGGGGCTGTTTTGGCTAAGGAGTAGAGTTTTCAATGGCTAAAGTTTGTGACATTTGCGGGAAGAAGCCGATGTTCGGCAACAATGTTTCCCATGCCCACAATATCACCAAGAGACGGTTCGTGCCCAATCTTCAGACTGTCCGGGCGCTGGTCGACGGTAAACCGAAACGACTGACTGTCTGTACTTCCTGTCTGCGGGCCGGAAAAGTGGTCAAAAACGTAGCCAGGAAACGCCGCGGGACTCCCACGGCCTGATATCGACGGCCATACCGCCGTCGCTGTCGACAATCGGCCGCCTGTCAGGGCGGCTTTTTTGTTTCCGGGAAAAAATAAACCGCCGGGCGTTCATACACCCGGCGGCACTGTACAAGGGGCTATCCTATAGCCAGGGGGAAGAAGGGCCTATACACCGAACAGATCGATAACCAGCTCGCTGTCAAGAGAATGCCCCAATATGGCCAGGGCTGCCTGAGAGCGAATCATGATGCTCATAAGGTTCGATATTTCAACCGCGTAGTCGGTGTCGGCCACAGTCGATTCGGCCGCTACCAGATTTTCCCGCTTCACCTCCAGTGATGCCAGGCGGCTTTCCAGTTCGTTTCTCTGCGTTGCCCCCAGATCGACAGCCACGCGGTCAAGTTCACTGACGGCGGCGTCGACTTGTTCAATCGAGGCGGCAGCGGCTTCGGGACTCGACAGATCAACACCGATCAACACCGAAACACCGGCCAGCGAACCTTCCGAACCATTGAGCGTGGGGGTACCGTTGTACTGCGCCGTCTGGATGGTCTGATTATAAGTTTCCACCAACTCCCCGGCCGCAATCGCCCAGGCCTGCTGAGCTTCATCGCCGTTGACCGCTCCGTTGGCCGCCCCCACCGCTAATGAGCGCAGTTCGGTCAAATAACCGCGAAGCTCGGATACCGAGGCACTCACGGTTCGGTATTTACCGATATTGCCGTTGAGATTCTCTATCTCCTGATCCAACGAGGCAATCTGGCTTTTCAATCGCTCCGATATTACCAGACCGGCCGGATCATCCGACGCGCTGTTTATCCTCCGGCCCGACGACAGCCTCTGCATCGTGCCGAAAGTGTCGCCAAGATTACGGTTAACACTCAACAACGCTAACCGAGCGGCGATATTGGTATTGAGACGCAATTCCATAAAGTTCTCCCCTCCGAACGTATTGGAACCATTACCTCCGGTGGTTACCGTGCAATCGACATGCCGACGAGTTCGCCAATTAAGCCATTATGCTGCAACGGCTTAACTTCGACGTTCAACCCCTTTACAACTAAACAGGGGGAAAAAGACCATACTGTAACGGGATTTTACCGGAAAAAACGGATATAATTATGCCGCCGGTGGGGTAGTGTAACCGGCGGCATGGTGGAGGAACCGAATATAGAGCTGAGTAAGCGCGGCTCTATACTCTGCGCATCAACCGGGACCGGCCTTCAGTTGAAAGGCCTTCCCTGATTGTTATTCGTTGTCTTCCAGCCTCCTTATGTAAGCCGGAATAGTGCGGTCATCTTCCGAAAAAACAGGCACCCGGGGACCTTCGCCGTGTCCGTTACCATTATTACCGCGACCATCGCCATTGCCCTTACCGGAAGTCTCGCTGCTACTGTTGCCGTGACCATACCCGACATCCCAAACTGACCGAGGTTCACGGACTACCGTATCCGTATCTTGCTGACGGGCCAGCGCGGTGGCAGCGTCTACCATCTCCGCCCGCGACACTACCCGCACCGCCTCTTCCGGAAACAACGACATAACTTTCCCCGGCCGGGTATCCCTGACGTCCATGGCGGGCTCTTCCTTCACACGAGCTTCTTCTTCGTTACCGATACCGGTAGCGATAACCGTAACGCGCATCTGGTCCTGCATATCGGGATCTATAACGGCCCCGAAAATGATGTTGGCATTGTCACCGGACTGTTCGTAAACAAGCGAGGTGGCCGTGTTAACGTCGTGCAGCGACATATCCGGCCCGCCGGTGATATTGATAAGTACCCCTCGGGCTCCGGCGATAGAGACATTTTCGAGCAATGGCGACGAAATAGCCTCGCGGGCGGCGTCCACCGCTTTCTCCTCGCCATGGCCGCTGCCGGTCCCCATCAAAGCGTCACCCATCTCCAGCATAACCGTGCGCACATCGGCAAAATCGCAGTTTATCAGACCCGGTATCGTAATCAGATCGGAAATGCCTTTGGTGGCCTGATGCAGGATTTCATCGGCGGTGGCAAAAGCGTCGGTCAGGCGCGTTTGTTTATCGACCAGTTCAAGCAGGCGTTCGTTGGGTATGGTTATCAGCGTGTCGACTTTGGACTTCAATTCGGCCAGCCCGGTTTCGGCCCGCTCAATGCGTTTGCGTCCCTCGAAACGAAACGGCTTGGTCACAATGGCCACCGTAAGAGCGCCCGATTGCTTGGCTATCTCGGCTACGATCGGGGCCGCACCGGTACCGGTACCACCACCCATTCCGGCCGTTATAAATACCAAGTTGGGCTTACCCAGTTCCTGGGTCACGGCGGAGCGGCTTTCTTCCATCGCTTTTTTGCCCACATCCGGGTTAGCCCCGGCCCCCAATCCTCCGGTAACCTGCTCGCCGACCTGGATACGTTTTTCGGCCCGGTTTTGCTCCAGCACCTGAGCGTCGGTGTTGATAGCAATAAACTCCACCCCCTTAAGGTCCGATTCGATCATCCGATTGATGGCATTGCCACCGGCACCTCCGACACCGACTACCTTAATGTTCGCTACCCCTACGTAGTCGGGTGACAGATCGAAATGATGCTTACTCTCAGTCATCAGTAGTTCCTCCTGAACTTCTATGTGATCCTTGCTATAACTTCTTCGTTATCCAGTTTTCCAGTTTGCTTAGCCATGATTTCATTTTGCCGCCGCGCGCCGACGGGTCCGGTTCACAGGTGAAACCGTGCACCAGAAGTCCGTGAGCGGCCGCATAAGACGCCGTGTCCAGTTCCTCGGGAATATGAGCGACACCGTTGATGCGACCCGGACGGACCGGCATGTCGAACATTTGCTCGGCCAACTCCACCGTGCCCGGCAGAAGTGACCCGCCACCGGTGAAAATCATCCCGGCCGTCAGTGAATCCAGCGATATGACTTTCTTGAGCTCCCGGGTGGTAAGAGAGAAAATTTCTTCCATCCGCGGTTCGATAATCGCAGCCAGAACATTACGGGAGACTTCCTTGGGGCTGCGTCCGGCCACGCCGGGGACATTGATCATTTCCGAAGCATCGACCATCGCCGTCAGGGCCGCACCGTGGGCCAGCTTGAGATCCTCGGCCTGGGTAATCGATGTTCGCAGACCGATAGCGATATCGTTGGTCACATTCCGCCCGGCCAGTGGCACCACCGCCGTGTGTCGGATAGCACCGTCGTAGAATACCGAGATGTTGGTAATGTCACCGCCGATATCGAGCAGCACGCAGCCGGCCTCCAGATCGTTATCGCTCAGAAGCACCTGAGAAAGAGCCAGAGATTCAAGAACGACATGGTCGATTGCCAGCTCACACCGTTCCAGCGCCCGGTAGATGTTCCGGGCCGATGTCACCGAGGCCGTGACTATATGCGCCTCGACTTCCAAACGTACCCCCGACATACCCACCGGATCCTTTACCCCGGGTTGATCGTCGACCGAATACATCTGCGGCACCACGTGCATTATCTCACGGTCGACGGGAATAGCCACCGTCCGCGCCGCCTCCATGGCTCGCTTGACGTCGGCGGCCGTGATTTCATTATCCGAGCGACTGACCGCTATGACACCGTGGGAATTGATGGAACGAATATGTTCCCCGGCTATGCCCACCGTTACCCGGTCGATCTCCACGCCCGACACCAACTGGGCGTCGTCGACCGCCTTGCGGATAGACTTGACCGTTTTATCCATATCGACCACCACACCACGACGCAACCCCTCCGCGGGCGAGATGCCGTGACCGATGACATAGATGTCGCCATTGTCATCCATTTCACCGATCAGGACAAACACCTTGGTCGTCCCGATATCCAGAGCGGCAACGATGTTTTCCTCGGCCATGTCAGTCCTTCCCCGTCGTTATTTCCACGATCATATCGTTGTAGCGCAAATCAAGCTCACGGGCCAAGGTGATATCGGGTTGATATTTCTCGACAAATTGCACGAAGTCGACCACCTGGGTATAGAACGACTCCGCCTTCACCCGCAAGCGATAAGGTAAACCTGACATCAAAACCCGCACGCCGTCCTCGGAACCGAAATCGATCTCGTCGATCAGGCGATAAAAATCGATGTTATCGTCGGCCAGACGGATCAATTCGGGAATGACAAGTTCCACCCGCACATCTTCACAGTGTTCGAACAAGCCGCGCGTTTTCACCCCGGTCAGAATCGGACGTTCCCAGTCGCGATATTCATCCGACAGCGGCACCATCCGTCCCTGTCGATTCAAACCGTGCATCCGTCCGGTGGCGGCGTCGACAACGAAACAAACCGGGACAAAACGGTTGGTGGTGATTTTCAGCGTACGCGGCCAGGCGTATTCGATATCGACCTTGACCGTACCGCTGTCCGCCAACAGACGCGTGGCCATCGCTTCCACCGGCTGCCGGAGCACCGGTTCTCCCGCCAGAAGCGGCCAGTCGGACGGCCAGTTGTCGACCGGCGTGCCGTTGAGCGTAACCGCGTCGAGCTGATGCCAGTCGGTAAATTCCAAAGCGATAATTACACCGCCTCCCACTACCACCAGAGCGGCCAAGGCCACTCTCATTTTGACCGACAACGATTTCACAATTCTTTCAATCGCTCCACAATCATCCGGCGAATATGGGTTATAGACCCGGCACCGATAGTTATCACCATGTCTCCCCGCTTGACGAGCCGGGCGATTTCGGCCACCGCATTCTCTTTCTTGCCGACATAACTGAAATTTTCCGCTCCCTGACGGCGAGCCTCACGTTGAATAAGCTCCGAATCGATACCTTCAATAGGCTCCTCGCGCGCGGGGTAAATATCGGTAAGCACACACCAGTCGGCCCGAGCCAGAACCCGGGCAAAATCGGCCGCGAAATCCCTGGTACGGCTGTACAGATGCGGCTGGAAAACCGCTATCACCCGCCGACCGTAAGCCTCCCGGGCCGTGGTCAGGGTCGCTTCAATCTCGGTCGGATGGTGTGCGTAGTCATCGACGACCAGCACGTCGTTAACTTCGGCCACGATTTCAAAGCGCCGTCCGACCCCGCGAAAGCCCGCCAGAGCATCGGCCACCGTTACGAATGGCACATCCAGTTCGGTCGCGGCGGCGACGGCCGCCAGAGCGTTGGCTACATTATGATGACCGGGAACAGGCAGCCTTATGCGCCCGAGCAAATCCTGTTTGCGATACACGGAAAATTCCGACCGACCGGGACCGGACACGATTTCCACCGCCCGATAGTCGGCCTCGGCCGTAAAACCGAACGTTACATATGGCCGGGATATCCGATCTTTGAGCCGGGCGATATTCTTATCGTCCGCGGAAACGACCGCCAGACCGTAAAAGGGAACGCGATTGATATAAGCCAAAAAGGCGTCGCGAAGATCGTCCATATCCTCGTAGCAATCGAGGTGATCAGGCTCGATATTCAACACCACCGCCATGGTCGGAAACATGGCAAAAATGGACCGGTCGTACTCATCGGCTTCGGCCACCAGATAATCACCTTCTCCCAGAGCCGCACCCGTACCGAGCTCGGCCACGACACCACCGACGATCTGGGTCGGTTCGAACCCGGCGGCCTGAAGAATCTTGCCGATCATGGAAGTGGTCGTAGTTTTACCGTGAGTTCCCGCCACCCCGACCGAATACTTCAGCCGCATCAACTCCCCGAGCATTTCCGCCCGTTTGATGACCGGAATACCCAGCCGCCGAGCCTCGATAACTTCCGGGTTGCTTTCACCGATGGCCGACGAGATAATGACCACATCGGCCTCGCGCACATGTTCCGCGGCATGGGAATCGAATATGCGCACGCCCAAAGATTGCAGATAACGGGTGACGTCGCTGCTCGAACAATCCGATCCGGTCACGGCATAACCGAGATTATGCAAAATCTCACCGAGGCCGGACATGCCGGCGCCGCCGATACCGACGAAATGGAGTTTTCTGAATCTTCCAAACATTAGTTTATCACATGCAAACCGCGTTACCGGGTGTTCGACCGGATGCTGTGCTCTCAAGTGTTTTCTCCTGCGATTGGGCTATCAACCCGATAATGTCCTCGGCTATCATATCCACGGCCGGTCCGGAGTCAATGGCCTGCCGGAGCATGGCCTGTCGCATTTGTTCTGTTTGACCACCCTCAAACATGGTCACGACTTCTTCGAGCAGATCGACCTTCTCTATATCTTCCTGATTTACCAGACGGGCGAACCCGCGTTCCACCGCCGCCCGAGCGTTCTTGCGCTGGTGATCGCCGGCCGCATACGGATACGGTACCAGCAGAGCCGGCACGGCGCAGGCCTGCAACTCCGCCAGTGAAACCGCCCCGGCCCGGGCAATAGCTGCGTCGGCCGCGGCATAAACCAGATGCATACGATTTTCAAAGGGGAAAAGGGAGTGCCCTCGAGCCTTCTTACCCGCTGCTGCGACTACTTCCTTGTAGTCCCTTTTCCCCGTCTGCCACAATAGTTGATATCCTTCAGGCAGCGCGTCGCACTGCAAACTTTTCAATACCGCCCGGTTGATCGAGCGCGCTCCCTGCGAACCGCCCAGCACCAGAATCGTGCGTTTGTCGGGATCAAGACCGAAAGTCTGCCGAGCCTCCCGACGATCTCCCCCGATCACCGACCGCCTGACCGGGTTGCCGGTCACTATCGTGTGCGCCGTCGACGGCAGAAACGCCCGCGCTTCCTCATAACCCAAATAGATGCGCCTGGCCCCACCGGCCAGCCGACGGGTAGTAACACCGGGGTAAGAATTCTGCTCCTGAAGCACGGCCGGGATTTTTCTCCAGCTCGCCATCTTCAGAATCGGCCACGACACATAGCCACCGGTACCGATCACCACGTCGGGCTTAACCGTCTCAAGAACGGACCGGGCTTTCAACAGAGCCCCGACCATCAAAAACGGAACAAGCAAATTTTTGAACGTAAACGAACGCGCGATTCCACGGATGTTTATCAACTCCAGAGGATAAGCCAGCGTTTCGCGCATACGGTATTCTATCCCTCGTCGGGTCCCGACAAAGACAATCGTAGGCGGATTCTGTCCCGCCAACAGTTCGGTAATGCGGTCGGCAATGGCGATAGCCGGGAAGAGATGCCCGCCGGTGCCGCCACCGGCAAAAACCAGTCTGGCTGTTCGTGTCGGTTTTCTCATCGCTGTACCCTTCGCGAGAGATTGAGCAACACACCGACAGCCGCACTTGAAACCAACAACGACGACCCGCCATAGGAATAAAACGGCAGAGCCAGACCGGTTACCGGAAGGATCGCCGTCACCACTCCTATGTTAATCGCGATGTTGACAAACAACGACCAGGTCATACCGGCGGCCAGAAGAAAACCGAAACGATCCGGCTGAGCCGCGGCGATACGACAACCCCGCCACAACAGAAATGCCAGACCTCCCAGCACAGCCACCAATCCGACAAAACCGATTTCCTCACCCATCGTGGCCAGAATGAAATCAGTGTGCGGATAGGGTAGAAAGAACAGCTTCTGACGACCGTCACCCAGTCCGGTGCCAAGCAGTCCCCCCGAACCAAAAGTCAAAGCCGCCTGAGTAACATGGTAACTGCCCTGCAAAGGATCGAGCACCGCCGCCAGATAACTCAGGATACGGTCTTTCTTGTAACCGATCACGAATACGATAATCGAGGCAATACCCGCCGGCGGAAGAATCGACCAGAACAGGTGCCGTATCCGCGCTCCGGCAATAAAGAAAACACCTATGACGGTTATGGATATCACTATCGCCGTACCGAGATCGGGCTCGGCCAGAATCAGGGCCAGTCCCAGCCCGATGATGGGCACGTATGGAAAAACGACTTGTTTTAGCTGGTTCAGGTTTCGCCGGGGATTGGACAGAGAAAAAGCCAGATACAAAATGACCAACCCCTTGAACAATTCCGACGGCTGGAAGGTGAGCGGCCCTAGGATGATCCAGCGATGGGACCCGTTGCGAGCCGGCATCAGAAAGACCAGCGACAGCAGAAGTATGGTAAGCAACAGACCGGGTGCGGAATATATGGCCAGACGCTGAAGATCCAGCCGACCGATAATCCAGATGGTGGCCAGTGAGATAACGGCCCAGAGAAATTGCTGGCGAATGAAATAACTGTGCGAGCCGAAACGACTCTCGGCGATGATCGACGAGGCCGAATAGACCATGACCAGCCCGGCTACCAGCGTCAGCAGGTAAACCAGCAAGAGGCTTTCGTCGATACTACCGACCCGCGACCGCTTCATCGGTGTTCTTCCCATTCTTCAATTCAGCCACCGCGGCTTTGAAAACCCGACCGCGATGCTCAAAATTTTCGAACATATCGAAACTGGCACAACCGGGCGAAAGCAAAACCGTCTCTCCCGGATGGGCCATTTCAAAACAGATATTCACGGCTTTTTCGAGTGTCTCGGTGTATTGGGCCGGAAAAGTTTTGCCGAGAGCTTCGATAATCTCGTCCGCGGCTTCCCCGATAACTACAATGCCCTTAACCTTGTCGCGACCGGCTTCGGCGATAGGTTCATAACCGGCTCCTTTTCCCCGACCGCCCAGAATCAAATAGACCGGCGTGTCGACCGAGCGAAGCGCCCAGCAAACCGAATCGACGTTGGTAGCCTTGGAATCGTTGATAAAAGTCACTCCGGCTACCGTGGCGGCACGTTCGAGCCGATGTTCTACTCCGGGAAAACTGCGCAACACACGAGCCATCGCATCGGGGGCAACCTTGAACTGTCCGGCCACCGCAACAGCCGCGGCGGCATTCTGGAGATTGTGCGGCCCCTTGATAGCGATCTCGGCGGTCGTTACCACTGATTGCGCCTCATCGCCGCAGCGCACCCACAGTTTCCCTTGTTCCACCCAAACGTCATTTCCATTTTTCGGCCCGATACTGAAGAACAGCTTTCGCGCGGCCGTGTCCGGGCTGGCGGCAACGATGGTCTTGTCATCACGATTGAGCACCAGCAGGTCTGTCTCGTCCTGATTTTCGGTTATCCGCCACTTGGCGGCACAGTAGGCTTCGAAACTTCCGTGCCGGTCGATGTGATCGGGCGTGAGATTAAGAACCAAGGCGGCAAACGGCTTGAACTGATCGACCGTCTCAAGCTGGAACGATGACACTTCCACCACCGCGACCGATTCGGCGCTCATCTTGCGGACAACATCGGAGAAGGGGCGACCGATATTGCCGCAGACATGGACATCCAAACCGCCCGCGGTCAGCATTTCACCAAGCAACGTGGTAGTCGTGGTCTTTCCGTTGGAGCCGGTCACGGCCACGATTCTCCCCGGGCACACCCAGGAAGCGAACTCCAGCTCGGAGAAAACCGGCAGGCCTTTCTCTTTCGCCCGTCGGATAATCTGAAGGCTGAGCGGCACCCCGGGTGAGAGAACAATGTAATCACAACCGAGCAGCCGGTCCGTGTGGGCTCCGATTTCGAAAGGTATACCCAGCTTCGACAGTTCGTCACACTGTGTCCGAACTTTCTCCTGCGGAGCCGCGTCGGAAACAAAGGGACTACCGCCCATTTCGAGGGCCAGCCGGGCCGCCGCCATACCGGAGCGGGCCATGCCCACGACACCGATCTTTCTGCCTCTTATTCTCTCCTCTACCGTCATCGTATCTTCAGAGTCGACAGGGTTAACAGGGCACACAGAGCCCCGATTATCCAGTAACGCACCACAACTTTGGGCTCGGCCCAACCGATTAACTCGAAATGGTGATGCAATGGCGCCATTTTGAAAATCCTTTTACCGCCGCGATACCGGTAAGAAAGAACCTGAAGGATTACCGACAGGGCCGTGATAACAAACACAAAACCGACAATCACCAGTAACAATTCTTTCTTTATCATGATAGCAATCGCCCCCAGCGCGCCGCCGAGAGCCAGAGAGCCGGTATCGCCCATGAACACCTGGGCCGGGTACGTGTTGAACCACAAAAAGCCCAGTGCAGCCCCCATGGCGGCCCCGCAGAAAATCGACAACTCCCCGGCGCCGGGGAAATACTCGATCTGCAAATAGCTCGAATAGTCTAATCGTCCGGTCATGTAAACGATCCCCAGAAAGGCGGCAAAACAAATCCCGCAAAGTCCGATAGCCAGCCCGTCGAGACCGTCGGTCAGATTTACCGCGTTCGAAGACCCGGTGATAACCAGAATGATAAAAGGCACGTAAAGCACCCCGAGATTGAGCACGTAATTTTTGAAGAACGGGATACCGGTGGTGCCATCGTATTGCTCATGCGGCGCCAGATAGTACAGCCCGAGAGCAAACAGTGCCCCGAGCAGGAGCTGACCGATCATTTTCTTGCGAGCCACCAGACCCTTGCGCTGCTTTTTTATCACTTTCAGGTAATCATCCATGAAGCCGAGCACCCCCAGCCACAGCGTTACCAGCAGGACCATCTCGATGTAATAATTGGTCAGATCGGCCCACAGCAGGGTCGGAATGACAATTCCGGCCAGAACGATCAGCCCGCCCATAGTCGGCGTGCCGGCTTTGGCCTGATGCGATTTCGGACCCTCAGCGCGGATGGTTTCGGCTACCTGATATTTGCGCAGCAGACCGATGAAAAACGGCCCCAGCAACAAAGAGATGATAATAGCCGTCACGGTCGCCCCGGCGGTGCGGAAAGTAATATACCGAAACAGGTTCAGCGCCGAGATATAATCGGTGAGAGGATACAGCAAATGGTAAAGCATCAGGCATCCCCTTGTTTGTTTTGCCAGGTTGTAACAATCGTCTCCAGACCGATACGGCGAGAGCCTTTCAAATACACCAGGTCATCTTCATGCAAATAAGCGATCATGTCATCGGCACATGTCCGGGCGTCATCGTATCGCCGGATTCGCCCGGGGGCAACTCCCGCCTCGCGGGCACCGTCGGCAATGTATCGGGCCAGCGGTCCCACCAGCACAACCAGGTCGAACGGGTAAGCAGCCAAATTGCGCCCTGCCTGCCGATGATATTCATCCTGCCGCTCGCCCAGTTCCAGCATATCACCAAGGACAACGATCCGTCGCCCGCGGCCCGACCGGGCGGCGAAAGATTTCAGCCCGGCCATCACTGAATCCGGGTTGGCGTTGTAACAGTCGGCAATGAATGTCACCCCGCCCGAGACTATCGTCTCCCCGCGCCAGGGAGCGGTTGAAAATTCGATACCGGTGGTGTCGATATCGTCGAAGTCGTAACCCAGGGTCCGGGTCACCGCATAAGCGGCCAGCAGGTTGTAAACCTGGTACTGCCCAAACAGCGGCAAACAGAAACGGTTGTTTTCTATCGTTACATTTATCGTGCCATCTTCACCCCGGGTTATCGCATCGGGTCGGAAGGTGGCATCACGTTCGATACCGAAACTGACATAAGCAGGGCGTATCTTTTTCGTTTCCCGAACCAGCAAATCATCATCGGCGTTTATAATCAGCGGTACGTCGGCCCCGGCCTTCGCAATCAAAGACAGTTTCTCCCGCGCCACCGCTTCGACCGAACCAAGAAACTCCAGATGAGTAGGACTGACGTTGGTAATAGCGACTACCTGCGGCCTCACCACCGCGGCCAGACGAGCCATCTCACCCGGGACGGAAATACCCATTTCCAAAACGGCCAGCTTCGTTTTCTGCGGCATGGCGAACAGGGCCATCGGGATACCGTAAAGGTTGTTGTAATTGCCCGGTGACCGATAAACATCGGACGCAACCGCACTCAGCATATGGAAAGTATACTCTTTGGTCGTGGTTTTACCGTTGGAACCGCTGATACCGATCCGTCGGGCCGGAACACTGTCAAGATACCGCTGCGCCATCGTCAGCATGGCCTCGTGCGTATTCCGCACGGCGACCAGAGCGACATTCGCCGGCAGTGTCAGACCATCGGCGAAATCCGTTTCGGAAACCACCCCGGCCGCTCCACGGGCCACTGCCTGATCGATGAAACGGTGACCATCCACGCGCTCGCCCTTAAGAGCTATGAACAACTGCCGCGGTTCGATTGCCCGGCTGTCGGTTGACACCCCGACAAACGAATGCTCGCCGCACTCGATATTGACCAGACGCCCGCCGGTCATTTGAGCCAGTTGACTGAAGCGCAAACTTATCAAGTCTCCTCGGTTCCTTCGGGTTGATCGAAACCCATGGCTCTCAGTTGGGCCGTGGCTTCGTCTATATCACTAAAGGGGCGCTTCTGCCCGTTTATTTCCTCGTACTTCTCGGCTCCTTTACCGGCCAGAAGAACCGCGTCTCCGGCCGAAGCCTTCCTGAGAATAGCCGCAATGGCGGCTCTGCGGTCCGGTTCGATTTCGTAATTGTCGCCACTCAGGCCCGGCCTGACATCATCGATAATAGCCTCCGGTCTCTCCGTTCGGGGATTGTCGGAAGTGACCACGACATAGTCGGCACCTTTCATAGCCGCCGCTCCCATAAGCGGCCGTTTGCCTTTATCCCGGTCACCGCCGCATCCGAACAAAAGCAGCAAACGTCCTTCGGTTAACTCCCGGACCGTTTCGCACAGACGATCAATGGCGTCCGGGGTGTGCGCGAAATCGACATAGACGGCAAACGGCTGACCGCAATCGACAGAGTTGAGCCGCCCCGGAACAGCGGTAGCTTTTTCGAGACCTTTCACGACGTTATCGATATCCACCCCGCACGCCAGCCCACCGGCGGCCGCGGCCACGGCGTTCTGCAGGTTGAACCTTCCCGGAAGGTGCAGCTCTACCGTACGTGTTCCCATCGGAGTTACGAGATCAAAGGTCGTACCGTCGGGGCGCAACTCGAAATCGCCGCAATGGACATCGGCGCTGGTATTGGTCAGCGAGTAACTTATAAATTCGCAGTCGACTTCCGCGAACAGAGGACGGAACGCCTCCACATCGAGATTTATTACAGCGTAACTGAGCGGGCCGTCCAGTCGCCGAGCCAGAGAGGCCTTGGCCTCGTAATACTCCTCCATGGACTTGTGAAAATCCAGATGATCACGGGTCAGGTTGGTGTAAACGGCAACCCGGAAATTGACATGATCAAGGCGGTGCAGAACGAGAGCATGCGAGGATGCTTCAATAACGGCGTTGACACAAAAATTCGATTTCATCAAAAACAACAACCGCTGAACATCCAGAGACTCCGGGGTGGTGCGCTCGGCCGGAAAAGTTTGCTTTCCCGTGTAATACTCCTGCGAACAGATCAAACCGGTAACCTTGTCACGAGCCTCAAGAATACGACGCAGAAGGTAACACACGGTTGTTTTGCCGTTGGTACCGGTTACGCCACAGGCTTTGATTTTCGTGCCGGGGAAACCGTAAAACCGAGCCGCCGCCGTGGCCAGAGCCCGACGCACCTCAGGTACCCGGACATGATGTTCCACCAAAGGACAGGCTTCCCTTTCTCCCATAACCGCCACCGCTCCGGCGGCCCTGGCAGCCTCCACGAAATCGTAGCCATCGCGCCGGTAACCTTTCACCGCCACGAACAAACCACCCGGTTTGATCAACCGAGAGTCGTACTCTATCTGCTTGATATCAACGTTGGCGTCGCCGGTAATGACGGCCCCTTCGATATCCTGAACCAATTCACTCAGCCTGATAACGATCCACCTCCTTTCGGCGGTCGGCACCGCAGTTTACACACCGCGCCAACCGGGATCGCCTCGCCGGGTTTCAGCGATTGCGAAGCAACCTGCCCGTTGCCCTCTACCACGAACGGAATGCCGACATGATTGAGAAAGGCGGTGGCTTTCCGCACCGTCAGACCGCGCAAATCCGCCATCAGTGACTTTTCCTTGTCCGCAGGCGCCACCGCTACCAGTACTTCATCACCGATAATCATCAGCCGGTCGGGAGGTGGAAATTGCCAGACTACCGTCCCCTCGGCGGCAGCGCAGCGAAGTTTCACCTCCCGATTATCCGCCTGAAGTTTTGCCTGCTGAAGATCATGACCGATAAGGTCGGGAGCCTGCACGGTTATATCCAGCCGGTGCGAGCGCTCCGGACAGGTCCGCTCGGCCACCATAAACAGATCGGGGTTCGACACGCAATAACGCTCGGCAATACTGCGGAAGACCTTCCCGGAAGTGTGCCCGCCATAAGTAATCGGATGGGGATCACGCAGAACTACAATCCCCGCGATAACGGGCCGGTCGGCCGGGAAGAAACCGCAGAAACTGGCCATAAAACGATGTTTGTAATAACCGCCCGATTCAAGATTGGGAATCTCGGCCGTGCCCGTTTTACCGCTGATCGCAACGAACTTCGAATTGGCCGGATAACCGGTGCCGTTCTCTACCACTCCTCTCAGGAACGAACGTAACGAATCGGCCGACTCCTTCTTTGTTGCCCGACCGAGGACCTGACGCGAAGCCGTTCGCTCGACATAACCGTCATTGTCCACGCTCCCCAGCCAGAGATGCGGCTTAAGCAGTTCGCCCCCGTTGGCAATAGCGGCCATAGCCATGGCCATTTGCAAAGCGCTTACCGCTACCGAGTGCCCCATAGCTATCGCCGCTACGTTGTAATCCGACCATACGCGCACATGCGCCAGTTGTCCGGCTGTTTCGCCGGGTAAGCCACAGTCCGGTTTCCGCTCAAAACCGAAGCGCCGATATGTTTCCAGAAGATCCGGGCCTTCCATCTGAATGGCCCACTTGCCCAGCCCGATGTTACTTGAGAGTTCGATAATGCGGCGAAAAGTCAGCCATTCCAGTTCCTTGTCGTCGCGAAGGATGCGACGACCGGTGTTCCAGCGACCTTTTTCACAGTACGTGGATTCGGCAAAATCGACCAGACCGGCGTCCAGCAACGCCGCCGCGGTGAACGGTTTGAACGCCGAACCGGGTTCGAACTGATCGGTGATGGCTCGAAGTTTGACCGGTTTGTCAGGGTCACCTTCGTCCGGCGAATAGTGAGCCATCGAGAGTATATCGCCGTTGTTGCAATCTAAGAAAACGGCCATGCCGGATTCGGCGTTATATTTTTCCACCCCCTGACGAAGTTCCTGTTCGACGATATCCTGCATCTGCCAGTCAACCGTCAGAACAACCGATTGTCCCGGGACCGGCTTGACCAGAGCCGTTTCCTTGACGCGATAGGTATTGCGCAAACCGTCGCGGCGAATATCCGCCCAGCCTTTCTCTCCGGCCAACAGGGAATCGAACGACAATTCAAAACCAGAAAGGCCTTTGCTGTCGATATTGGTAAAGCCGAGGATTTGCTTGCCCACCCGGCCGAACGGATACTGGCGGGTGGTCTCGTCGCGGAGATACAAACCGTGGGGGGCCTCACCGGCGATGCGCCGGGCCACCCGGTCGTCAAGATGTCGCTTGACCCAGCGAAACCGATTGGGCCTGAGCCGGTAATTATCCACCGCCTGACCGGACGACAGATGGAACACGTCCTCCAGATATGTGGCGATGCGGTTTAGTTCGCGGCGGGAATCGGGGTGCGCATACAGCGACGAGCGGGTGACGTTTTGCGCCACCAGCCGGCCGTAACGGTCAAAGATCATCCCCCGCTCGGCCGGTATCGGCACTTTACCGCCGGACTGACGCTCGACGGTTTCACTGTAAGCGGAAGCGTTAATAATCTGAAATTGTCCCAGGCGCAGAATCGCGACAATAAAGAAGAGGGCCATGGCCGTTACGATGAACCCCAGGCGGATTCTCTCCTGGCGGGTGCGCTTCACAGACTGTCCCCCCCGTCCGATCTTGATTCGAACTTGAGTGGCTGCAACTCGCGGGCCTCGGCTCTCGTTTCGCTCAGTACCGGCAAATACTCGGCCACCCGTCTGATCGACGACATCACCGTGGCCAGTTCATCACCGCGAATTTCACCGGAGGCTTCGGGGACCAGCGTATATAATTGATCGGGGGCCACCGGCCGAAGTCCCAGACTGTCGACGGCATAGCTCTCAACCCGGGCCGACATGGACAAAGCCGCTATTTTCGACTGAACCTTCTGGGCATCGTCGACCAGTTCGGCGTGCTCGCGCTGCATAATAGAAACTTCCCTGACCAGTCTTATAACGACCACTCTCTGCCAGACATGCACACAGGCGGCCAGCAAAATCGCCGTCGCGATTAACGCAATCGGCGTATAGCGATGAGACTGGATCCGTTTGAACAGCAGCGAGCGGATTTCGTTCGTTTCTTTGAATTTTCTGACCGAACGCGAACTCATGGCAATTTCTCCACTACGCGCAGACGCGCCGAACGCGCTCGGGGATTGGCCGCTATTTCCGCCTGATCCGGGACCACCGGCTTGGGGGTAACAGGTATCAAGCTCGGCCGGGCTCCGCAAACACAAGCGGGTAAACCGGGCGGACAGGTGCAGACTCCTTTGGCCTCACGCTGAATGAATCGTTTAACCAGCCTGTCTTCCAGTGAATGGTAAGCAATCACGGCCAGCCGTCCCCCCGGCTTCAACAGGGCCAGCCCGGCCGGAAGGACCTCTTCGATCTGCTCCAATTCGTGATTAACGGCTACCCGGAAAGCCTGAAAGACACGCGCCAGAGACTTGTTCTGATGCGGCGGTTTTACCACGGTCAGAACAAGTTCCTTTAGCTGTCTCGTCGTGAGGATCATCCCCTTCTCTCTTTCCCTGACAATCGCCCTGGCGATCCCTGCCGCCTGTCGCTCTTCGCCGAAACGACGAATGATCCCCTTGAGTTCATCCTCCCCAAGGGTGTTGATCAAATCCCGGGCGGGCACTCCGCGAGACGGATCAAAACGCATATCAAGAGGACCATCGTAACGAAAAGAAAAACCCCGCCGGGGCTCATCGATCTGGTACGAGGATATACCGAGGTCGATGAGGATACCGTCAAAAGCCCTCTCGTCGAATTCCCCCACTGTCTTCGCAATATCACCGAAGGCCGCACGCACCACCCGTCGGAACTGTCTTGTCCCCGCAAGAGAATCGGTAGCGCGTTGTACAGCGACAGGGTCAACATCAACTCCATACAGTCTGGCCTGATCACCAAGACGGGCAGCCAGCGCCCTGAGATGACCTCCTCCTCCGGCCGTCAAATCAAGGTAGGCGCCGTCGTCAACCGTGACCAAAAGCTCCACCACCCTCTCGACGAGGACCGGCTGGTGGTGATTACTTTCAGTCCGATGATCGGTCATCACCGGAAAAGAGCCGGGCGGCCACTTCTTCATACCCGCCGGCGTATTGTTCCAGGTAGTAATTGAGCAGTTGCGGGTTCCAGATTTCGATCCAGCGGTGTACCCCGATCACTATCAGATCCTTCTCCAGTTTGGCTTCGGCGATCAGGTGCGAAGGTATCAGAATACGACCGTTCTTATCGGGAGCAACCGGAGCCGCCATGGTGTAAAACCGGCGACTGAACGAGCGATAAGATTTGTCAGTAAAGTCAAGAGTCGAGAGTCTCTGTTGTATGGCGGCCCATTCGAGCGAGGGGTACACGCTCAGACAACCCTCCAGCCCCTTGGTAAGGAAAATATCGCCCTCAAGCAGCGGATTCCCTGCGTCATCGACTACCGCACGCAGCTTGGCCGGCAATATACAGCGACCCTTGGCATCCATTGTCGTTGTATAGCGACCGTAGAACCCGGTCATGTGGTCCTCCACTTTTTACCACATCCACCCAAATAGTAGTACAGATATGCGCTAATCACCCACTCAAGTCAAGCTATTTTTTGTCGCCATACAAGAAATTACTGTCATATAACTGCACGGAACACAGCGAGTAATGAGAGATCATCTTCCATAATTTACAACCCCTTGCCGCCCCGCCGAAACCACGCCGTTTTTTTCCTCTGAAACGCCCCGCCCTGACAGTACCAGTCCCCACGGTATGGTGCCAATCCCCCCAAAAAACCACGGACCGATCCGGGGATCTCCCGAGGGCCTCGGACACTCTGCCATAATTGGTTGTCATCTATCCTGTTTTAGACCCCTCTTGCCCGGAATCGGTCATCCGGCCGGGTGGTATCGCCATTGCGCCTATGAATGTCGGGTTCAACATGAAACGAGGGAAGACAATCATGGGGCGATCCGGAATACTGACCGCAATCCTGCTGGTAGCTTTGGTTCTGCCGATTCCCGCCGCGGCTACCCTCACCTATGATCCCGCTGGTTTGACCGTCAGGACGGAAAATCATATCGCGGAATATCTGAACCTGAAAACGATCCCGGTTGGGATTGGTCTCTCGCTGCCGGCCGATGAGTATCTCTTGCCGTTGCTGGACGGTGAAACGCTCGACATGATAACCGTGCGGTCGCCCCGGAGCTACGAGATAGCCCCGGCAGGTACTCTGCCGCCGCTTTATGACATGCCCACCTCGGACATCCCCGAATATATCGACCGGCTGTCGCAGAAATCGGCCCATGGCGGGCTCGGTACTCGCGCGGTCGAAATCGAAGGGGTGTGGCAATACGAAGGACAAACCTTCGCCCGACTGATAGTCTTTCCGGTCACCATCGGAGACAACGAGCAACTAATCTTTCATCCGCAAATTGATATCACCGTCCGGGAACGTGACGCGACATTCGAAGAACTCCGAAAGACCGAAGATATCACCGATGCCCTCTCCGGTCGTGACCGGGCGTCCCGGATGGCCGCAAACAACGACACCCCGAATTACGTCATCATAACTTCCGGCGATTTGTCCGACTGCCTTCAGCCTTTGGTCACGTATAAAAACGAGACCGGCTACCACACCGAGTTGGCTTTGATCGAGAACATTCTCCCCGCCTACGAGGGCTGTGACGACGCCGAGAAGCTTCGCGAATATCTCAAGGATTTCTATGCGGCCGGCGGCTATTACGTCCTTCTGGCCGGCGATGAAACGATCCTCCCGATCAGATACGCCTATAGCTCCATCGCTCCCGAGGATTTGACTCTCGACGATATGCAAATATGCGATCTGTATTTCGCCGACCTGACCGGCGACTGGGACCGCGATAGTGACGGAGTCTTCGGGGAAGCATACGAGGACGAGGCCGACCTTTCCCCCGAGTTGGCGATAGGACGGTTGCCGGTGAATACCTGCGACGAGGCCGCCAACTACATAGCCAAACTGATCCAATACGAAACCAACCCCGGAAACGGCGATACCGACTATCTGACGAAGGCGTTTTTCTTTGCTTCCGATCAAATGCGCGACTACTGCGACACCGGCCAGCATATCGCCATTGCCTCGGCCTACCCGGAGGTGTTCCGTCTGGACACGATCAGCGGCGTGGAAGCGGCCCGGGGTGGCGACCCGGCCCCCAGCAATCTCTCTCCAACCCAACTGGGACCGGTCTTTGCCGACGGCTTCGGCATCGTCAATGTAGTGGCTCACGGTCGGCCCGATGGGTTTGTGGTCAAATCATCCGGCTACAATCAATGGCCCAAAAACTACCTGCTGGCTTCGCCGCAGAGTTCCGGCCACGGCTGTTTCGATTCCATCGCCACCCCCGGCAAGCCCAATTTCTATTACTCACTGGCCTGCCATAGCGGGGCTTTTGACATGGACCAACCCGAGTTGGGCGGTGCAAATCCTCTTATGGTACAATCTCTTCTTGGGGGTGTTGACGGTGCTGTCGGGCTGGTGGCGTATTCCCGCTGGGGCTGGATCGGGTCCAGTTACCTGATACAGAAAGCCTTTTTCGACTCGCTTTTCGCCCATCCGGAACGCCCGGCCGTCGAGGCCATGTACGCATCCAAAATGGAGTATTACTATATGCTCAGTCTGGTCTTCGGGCAGAATTTCTTCGGCGATCCTACCCTGCGGATATACACCCGGACACCCGACCGCCTCACTCTCCAAACATCCGTCGACAAAGACAACCTGAAGGCAGGAATTTTCGCCAACGGCACCGCCGTGAATAATTGCCGGGTGATACTGGCCCACGACGGCGTAATACTCGATGAGAACGAAACCGGAACCGACGGATATGTCCTGATCACTCACCGGCTCGAAGCCGGCAAGGTCTACACGCTCTGCGCCGTTGCGCCGGGGGCGATAGTGGGACGTTTCAATCTGATCGGCTCAACCGTGACGTCATCGGTTGAAGATGATCCCGAAACACTGCCGACCGGTTTCAGTCTGGCCCAGAATTACCCGAACCCGTTCAACCCGGTTACGACGATCTCGTTCGATTTGCCGGAAGCCGCCTCGGTACAATTGATCGTATACAACACCCTCGGGCAAACCGTGGCAACGCTGATCGACGGTGAACTGACTGTGGGCACCCATACAGTTGACTGGAACGGCACCGACGCCTCCGGGAACGAAGCGGCCAGCGGGGTGTATTTCTACCGGCTTCGGGCGGCCGGTCGAAATGCTGTCAGGAAGATGGTTCTTTTGCGGTAAACAACCGCCGGATAAAACGACCGGCGACCGAGGGAACCAGACCGATTAACAAAAGAAAACCGCACAGCCACAAAAGCGGATATTCGTACCATCGGGAGTATTTGCCGAGATAGCGGTACATCGAACGGTGCGAGATGGCCTTGGTGCGATAGGGCCGACGACCGGTGGTGCCACCCACATAATGCTCCACCACGGCGTCGGGATAATACAGGCGTCGATAACCGGCTATTTGCATCCGCTTACAGTAATCGACGTCGTTGAAGAGAATCGGGAACGATTCATCCATCGGGCCGATTTTTTCCACCACCGCACGCGGTATCATCATAACCGCACCCATCGGTTGATCGACATACATCTCGCGGTCGTAGTCGAACCAGCCCATACGCCAGTGCGAAAACTCCCGATGCCGGGGAAACAGACGGTCCAGCAAAAGAGCGCGATAGATAACATGTCGATAAGTGGGAAACGCCCGAATGGAGCGTTGCAATCGGCCCTTGAAATCGACATAGGCCGGGCCGATCATCCCCAGCCCCGGTTCGCTGCGCAGGCGTTCCAGCAAGCGTCCAACCGTCCCTCGCCGAAAGCGCAGGTCCTGGTTAAGAATGTAATAGTACTCCCCCGTCCCCCGCCTGAAACCGATATTCACCGCCGGAGCAAAACCGAGGTTGCGCCCGTTCTCGATAAGCTGCGCCTGCGGGTAATTCTCCCTGATGAAAGCCACCGAACCGTCCCCCGAGCCGTTGTCGATAAGAATCAACTCGTGGGGCACATCGACCAAATCCTCGGTGAGCGTGCGCAGACAGTCGGGCAAAAACTCGATACCGTTATAAACGATGACGACGGCAGATATGACGGGAGGGGTTTCGGTCATGACAATCGATCCATCAATTCCGCGAACTTGCGCCCCATCGCCTGCGATGAGTACCGACGCACTTGTTCCGACAGGGGGATAAACTCGTATTGCTTTTGTTCGAATCTTCGGATCTGCTCGCTGATCAAATCGACGGCCCGGTCCGAATCGCTCTCGTCAAAACACCGGGCCTTTTCGATCCCGGCCAAAAACCTGCCGGTTTCGCTTTCGGGTGCGGCTCGGGCGATTATGGGACGACCCGAAGCGGCCAGCTCGAACAATCGGTTGGGAAGAAACGCCCCGCCCCCGGCCTCGGGAATACCGAGGTAAAACATATGGGCTTTTGAAAGGACCTCTATGGTCTCCCGCCGTCGGCAGCGACCACGCAGCACCACCTTTTCCGTCAGATCGTGTTGCCGCAACAACTGACCGAACCACTCACGGTCCACTTCGCCCACCTGAAGAATACACAGCCGGTCGAATTGTTCGGGAAAACGGGCCCGCAGTTTGTCCAGTACCCGCAGCAGCGGTTCCACCTCGCGGGCATCGTGCTGATGACCGAGCAGGCCGATAGTGAACCTGTCCGGATCGGGGGGCTGTCGCCAGGCCTCGGCGAAATCCGCATCGTAACCGTTGGTAATAACCTCCGCCCCGCCCAGATAAGATGCAATAGTCTCATTGACGGTCGTCACGGCCGACGCTTCCCGACTGATCTGCGCCAGCAACTCTTTGCCCTTTGTCACCCGGCGTGGATCATCGAAAGCCTCTTCGACCTTCCGCACGGTCCAGTAGTCACGAAAATCGGCGATCCAGGGAAGGCCGTAATCCGCTTTCATCTGCCGGGCGATCAGGTGCGAACTGACCGGCGGCGACGTGGAGATAATGATATCGTATCGTTTGCTGCGATGCCGTCGTCGGGCCAGCCTGACGGCCGGTTTGACCCAGCCGACTTTTGAATCCGGGAAGTATTTTTCAGCGACACTCCGCCCCCGGGCAATCGTATCAGCTTTGATTTTTCTTACACCGGCCAGCCAGAGAAGGCGCTGAGGGTCGCGGGACCCGGCTCGATATATACGGGACGTATCCAGACCGTCGAGCAACTCCGGTTCATACGCCCGGTAGAGAACAGACTTCACGGTCAGAATGTCACACGCCCAGCCACAGCCGGGGAGTTGCTTGAACAGGTTAAGCGGGCGACCGACACCACCCAACCCGAGAGGCGGAAAATAATAACAGATCAGCAGCGCCTTTCGCCTCACCGACGCCTCCGCAGTATCAGATCACGCATGATGGCGATGGTTTCGGCGATGTTGTCCTCAAACACGGCCTGCTGCTTCACTTTTTCGAGATTTCGACGTCGCATTGCGGCATGATCGTCGTCGCTGCGGGCGATCCGGGAAATGACCTCTCGCAATCCGGCCGGGTCCGAAGGACCGTAGCGATATCCCCGATCCTCCGAAAGCCACTCTCTCACCCCGGGTATGTCCGCCGCCACCGGAATCAGACCGAGAGCCATCGCTTCGATCAGCGAAACCGGTGAGGAATCGGAAACAGCGGCCGAAAGAAAAAGGTCGTGCGAAGCCACGAACCGCAGAAACTCCGGCCGGGGCAGTTTGGTATAGAACTTGAGTTTATCGCCCACGAGTTGACGCGCCTGCTGTTGAAACTCCGGAAGCAGACTGCCGAAACCGGGGAAAGTAACTTCGATCTGATCTTCCTGTATCAACGGGGCCAGAGCCCCCACCACGAACGTATTGTTGTAAACACGCTCATGCGGACGCGGCACGATTATTTTCAGCGGCCGACTCATCCGGTAGCTGTCCCGATGGTATGAAAGGTATTCGCGTTCCACCCCCCAGGCAATAGTGCGAGCCTCTTTAAGCTCGGCGATTTTACCGGCTTCTCTCAAAAGGTAATCCGAATCACCGATGACAGCATCGGCCCGCCGCAGGGCCAGTTTTGTCTTAAGGCAATGCAACATTGATTTGTGCGGCACGATCAGTACGTCGGAACCCCACACATGCAACAGAATCGGCGTCGCATGCCCGATCAGAGCGGCGGCAAAACCATAACCCGAAGCAAAGTGCGGATTCACGATATCGGGAACAAAACGACGAACGATAGTGCGAATTTCACGAGCCGCCAGGGGATAATGCAGCGCTCGCACCGGCCCCCGTCGCCTGAGATCGTAATGGAAAACGTGACCGTTTTCGAGCGAAAGCAAAAGAACACGACAGCCCTGCCGCCGCATTTCGGCCACGTACCGCTCGGTATGGAACGACCGGCTATCGGCCAGCACCAGCACTTTGAGACGGTCACCACTCATCGCAACCTACCCAGCCATGAGGTTAACTCCAGACAATCGTAATCGTATTCCTCCGAACCCCATTTTTGCTTATAAACCCCCAGACCTTCCGCATCGCTCGGCGAAGCCCCCTGATTGAGCTGCCTTACGCCCACCCCGGCCAACTCGCGCGCAACGGTAAACATGATAAACTGGTTCGGTTTCAAAAACGAGAAGGCTTTGTCGAAATACACCTGCCAGTTCAGGGCCATCTCCCCGTCCACAAAATAAATGTGCGAGGCCGCCAGCCGGCCCTGATGCTCCACCACCACCCAACGCACGCGAGAGTCAAGCCGGGCCAGAGCGGCCAGAGCCCGGAAAAAGGCGGGTGCATATTTCGGTTTTCGTCCGTGCCGTGTCTCTGTCCGATGCATCAGAGCGATGAAAGCATCGAAGTGTTTCTCGGCGTCGAAACCGACCACTTTCACCCCCTCGCGTTCCGCCTTGCGAATCTCCGAAAGAAGCTTTTTGTCCGGCGGTTGCCAGTCCGGCGAAGAGATATCCACGAGACCGGTCCGACAGCGACGACGGTTGAACCCGGAGGAAGCAGGGTCAAACTGCCGGTAATAGTCATACAAATGAACACGCGCGTACCCGGCCTTCTTCAATGCCTCGGCAACACCGGCATAGATGGCCCTTCGGTCCGGGATCGGTTCCACAAAGACGATACGGCCGTAGCAACCGTCGGGCATAGCCTGAAATCTCCCGAGACGCCCCCGACCGAATTCAACCCCCGGCAACACGGCGAGAGTACGTTCGTTTTCCTGCGCCGCCCAGTAAACGTCCTTTCCCCTCGCATCATTCCAAAGGCGGGCAAACCCGACCGAAGTAAAGAGCGACGTTTCGTTCAGGCGGCTAACGACGAGATCGGAAAGATCATCGGCCTTGAGTTTGCACCACTGCATTACTTACGAACCAACAGGATTTTTCCCCGCCCCACCTGGCCGTTGGCATCGGTGAGCACGAAGAGATAGACCCCGGAAGCGGCCTGCTCGCCGTGCTGGTTACGACCGTCCCATTCCGCCTCGGGCCGCTCGGCCACAAGTTCTCCGGCAACCGTAAAGATTCTCAATGTGGCCGGGGCATCGAAATTGAAACTGAGTACGTCATCAGACGAGCGCACCACATAAGGGTTGGGAAAAGCATACACCGAATCGACATCGGTCGTCGGCCGGCCGATAGTCGACGACATCATGGAAAGACCCGACGGTGTCGAAATATACAAATCGCCGGAGTATTGATCGAAAGTCAGGCTGTTTATCTTATCGTCGATCAGTCCACTGTTGCGCGTGGTATAATGGGTAAACTCCCCCGTCACAGCACCGGCCCGGACCAGCCCGTTAATCGAACCGATCCACACGTTCCCGCGACCGTCAAACTCAAGGGCGGTAATTTCGGGACCGAAATTGCGCGGCAGATTGACATCGACAAAAAATCCATAGTCATCTTCGAAATGACACAGCCCGCGGTTGGTCCCCACCCACAACTCACCGTCGGGAGCAAACCGCACTACCCGCACGACATCGGCAATAAGATAACCGTGATCTTCACTGTAATTGACCACCGAATCGACACCATCGAAAGGGTCGGCTTTCAGATAACAACAGAACACGCCGGCGTTGCTGGAACCAAGGGCCAGACACCGGTTCGAATAGTCGACCGCGACAATATCGGTATCGTTGATCCCATCGTCGCGCCCCAGCGAAATCCACCCGTCGGGTTCATCCAGCCGCCGCAGATCGGCAATGGCTACCGGCGACCCGGCCCAGGCCTGCCAGGAAGTCGCAAAAAGCAAATGACCCTCGGTGGCCACGTCAAAACATATCACGGAGTTGCTGTCTGCCGGTTCACCCTGAAGAGTCGAGTTAAGATTCGTATATTGAGCCACCGTATCGCCGACCCGCGAAAGCCCGCCCCCGAACGTGCCGACCCAGTTCCAGCCGTAGTCATCGGTACACATTACCAGCGTGCGAGCACCGACATCTACTTCGCGTCTGTTCCATTGGCCGCCGGCGTTGTCGTACTCGCACGGACCCTTTTGAGACAAAAGAACGGTAAGCAGACCATCCTGAGTGATGGTGACATCGGTAACGGCAATCTCCGGCAGCCCGACGTACGGATATTCCGTGAACCGTCCGTTACCGGCATCGTGATAGATACCTCCGGTGCGGACCCCCATCCAGCGTACCGCGCCGCGCCGCACCCCCGATTTGGCCTGCGACGGCAGCCCCACCGTAGCCAGCGGCGTCAGCAAACCGTCCTTGATTCTCGCCACCCCGCCCTTGGAATATGCAAAAAGCGAATCGTGTTCTATTTCCAGCCCGTAGAAACCCAACCCGACGGCAAACGGTACCTGGATGAACGTATCGTGTAACCGATCCAGCCGGTACATACTCCGAGCCGTAGCTATATAAATCTCGGATTCGAACTGCACTACCGAATACATGGTATCGGTATCGAGTTCGGGATATTCGTCGGCACTGTACATCTTCCAGGAATTGGGGGCTTTGAGACTGTCGGGAAAGGCGCGATTGCCCCGGGCCAGACCGGCGGAAGTCGCCAGCCAGATAGTATCATCTACCAGTTCGACATCGTAAACATTCGAGACTACCGTTAGATTACCGAAAAACTGATAATAATCCTGAATCTGGCCGCCGTCGTTGACTTTCGAAAAGAGAATCAAACCCAGTTCGGTACCCACCCAAAGATTGTCGCCATCATCAGCCACGCAATACAGACCGAACAAATCCCCCTGATTATCCTCGAACGGATACCGCACCGAAGCGGCCCCGTCGAATTTTATCAACCGCCCGTAACTCGTCACCCATTTCTGGCCATCGGCGGCCTTGATAATGTCGGTGATATCACCCGTCCCCAGCCCGTCGATATTGGTGTACCGTACCCCCGGCGAGGCGGTATCGGTTACGGCCAGCAGACCACCCGAAGTGGCCATGTACACGGTATCATCGATCAGACGGATGTGGCGCACATCGGCAAAGGAAGTCCAGGTGACCCAGCCAGCATCGGCCGCCACGGCCGACCCGAGCATCACCGTCGCACTGAGCGCCGCCAAGAGAAGAATTTGCCTGTGACCCATTTGAGAATCAATATACAGGCTAAAAACGCCGTGAGCAAGAACGAGACCAGCCCGGCCACATCACCGTGACGAGTAAAGAAAGAAAAACCGTCGATAGTCCCGACCTTCGCCCGCAGCACGGCCACGGCATCAAGGGGCAACTCGGCCCGAATCCGCCCATAATTATCGACTACGTACGTCAGACCGCTGTTGGCCGCACGCGCCATCCAGCAGCGGTTTTCCACGGCCCGGGTGACGAATATACGCGAGTGCATATGAATTCCGACCGAGTGGCCGAACCAGGTGTCATTCGTAATCCCGACAATGAAATCGGCCCCTTTGAGAATAAGTCGCCGCGAAAATTCCGGAAAAGTAGACTCGAAACAGATCAGAACGCCGAAATGATAATCGTCCACAGGCAACAGCGAGACCGACTCGCCGGGATAGAAGTCCGACCACCAGCGCACGTTGTAGGTCTCGATAAAAGTCAGATACCGGGTAAGCACTTCCCGCCGGAGAAACGGCAGGTTATCCTGATAAGGCACCTGCTCGGTGAACGGTACGAGCTTAACCTTGTCCTGCCGCGCCTCAAGAGAACCGTCAGGAGAATACAGGTAACAGGAATTATAGTGTCGCATATCCCCGTTTACTCTCGACGCCCCCAGCGCTCCCACGAGGTGGTAAGCCCCCGTCGTACGAGCCGTTCGCCCCACCATGAAGCGATGACGGGCATCATGGCTGAGATAGGTCGGAGCCGAGGTCTCGGGCCAGATGAAAAGACGCACGCCGCTGTCGGCCACCGACTGAGCCAGAGAATCGTACAGGTGGAAGCTGAAATCCTCGTTGCCATCGCGCCATTTCTCTTCCAGCGGGACCGATCCCTGAAGCAGGGCAATGTCGATCTGGCCGGGTTTGAGCAGCGGAGGCGTAACCGCCCAGCCGTAGGCGATCAACGCCCCGACCACGGCCACCGCCGACCAGAACGCCGTCAGCCGACGTGGCGGGGTAAGATTCCGATCAAACACCTGCCAGAGCAAAACGTTCACGGTAACGATTAAAAACGAAAGCCCATGCACCGAGATTACCGACACGATTTGCAGAATGTATAAATAATAACTCTGAGTATATCCCAGGTCCGACCAGGGAAAAGCGAACTGGGACAGAGTACGGAAATACTCCATGCCCACCCACAAGAACGGCAGGGCGCACCGACCGACAATGGACCTGAAGCGATAAAGCCGGTTGAATATCATAAGCACGGCGGTGTAGTAAAAAGCTATCACCACCACGGCGGCCAAAAGACCCGGCGGCGTGACCCGAGCCACCCAGTAGAGAGAAAAAAGGCTGAACAAAAAACCGAAAAGGTAAGCGGCGTTGAAAGCCTCACGGCCCTTCAAACGAGAGATGATGACAAACGGTCGAAAGAGCGAGAACCAGGCGAGAAATCCGAACCAGCCGGGATAAAACGACAGCGACAGCAGAAAAGACCAGACCAGAAGTTCAAAACGGCGCCGGCGCAGTTCCAAGCTGGGCGGGAAGATAACCTGAACAATTCTTTTCGTCAGCGATCTCAGCGGTTACCTCTTTACGAGTAACGACTGGCCGGTCATCTCTTTCGGAATGTCCAGATTCATGATATCAAGAACGGTTGGAGCAACATCGGCCAGAACGCCTTTTTCCCGAAGTCTGATGCCATTGCGGCCGAAACGTTCGTCCAATTTATGGGTGGGATCGCTCAGCAAAAACGGCACGAGATTCGTCGTGTGAGCCGTCCAGGGACCGCCCGTGGTCGGGTCGATCATCATTTCCGCGTTGCCATGATCGGCCGTAATAAGAGCTATTCCGCCCTTTTCCTTGACCGCCGCCAGAACCCGCCCCACCCCGCGGTCGACAGCCTCCACGGCTGCTTTGGCCGCCGCAAAGACACCGGTATGGCCGACCATATCACAGTTGGCATAGTTGATCAGCACAAAAGAATAATCGCCGGTCAGGATCCGATGGACGACACTGTCGGTCAGTTCCACCGACGACATCTCCGGTTGCAGGTCGTAGGTCGGCACCATCGGCGAGGCGATCATATCGCGGTCTTCACCGGGGAAAGGATCTTCAATCCCGCCATTAAAGAAGAACGTGACGTGCGGATATTTCTCCGTTTCGGCCATGCGGAGCTGCCGCATACCGTGCTCGGAGATAACCTGTCCCAGGATATTCTCCAGCTTGATCTTGTGGAAAGCAACCTTGGCCTCGTAGAGCTTTCGGTCGAAGTTGGTCATGGTGATCAACTCGATCTTGGGCGTCACGTAATGGATATACCCCTTGATCTCATGACCGGCCAGAAAATAGGCCAACTGGCGCATGCGATCAGCCCGGAAATTGAATAAAATGGCTACGTCGCGGTCTTTCAACCGACCGATTTCGGGATCACCGTAATCGATCACCACCGGTTTGATGAACTCGTCGGTTACCTGTTTGGCGTAAGATGTTCTGATAGCCTCCAGCGGATCCTGAAAGCGTTGACCGTGGCCGTGCACCACCGCCCGATAGACACGGTCGGTGCGATCCCAGCGGCTGTCCCGATCCATACCGTAGTAACGACCGCTGACCGTGACTACTTTGCCCAGCCCGATCTCGTCGAACTTTTTCAGCACCTGAGCCATGTACTTCTGCCCGGAGGTCGGCGGCGTATCACGACCATCGGTAAAGGCATGCAGGAAAACATCCTGTACCCCGTTATCCTTGGCCATTTTCACCAGGGCGTAAAGATGATTCAAAGACGAGTGGACCAAACCATCGGAAACCAGCCCGAAAAGATGCACGGCGCTTTTTTCGAGGGCCGCTCGTTCCATGGCCGCAACCAATACGTCGTTTTTGAAAAAATCCCCGCTTGCAATAGCGTTGTCGATCCGCGTGACATCCTGAGGCACCACTCGTCCGGCCCCGAGATTGAGATGCCCCACCTCACTGTTACCCATCTGGCCTTCAGGCAGTCCCACCGCCCGACCGGAACCGTCAAGAACGGAGAAAGGGCAGGTATTCAACAGCGAGTCATATACCGGCTTATACGCAGCCGCTATGGCATTATCCGGCGTGGCTTCACGCAGCCCAAACCCGTCCATAATGCATAACAGAACCATCATATTTATCGAACCAGCCTCACCTTTGGCGTGCCCGTTTTCACCTTGCCGATGCGGTAGGCGGTTTCCCCGACCTCACCAAGTTGTTCTACAAGAGTATCGGCATCCGCTTCGCGGACCACAAGAATATAACCTATCCCCATATTAAAAGCATCGAACATATCCACCTCGGCGATATCACCGGTTTTTCGGAGCCAATCGAACACCGGCAGGACCGGCCAACTCCCGATACCTATCTCGGCCGAAAGCCCCTCGGGGATAATCCGCTTGAGATTTCCGGGAATCCCTCCCCCGGTGATGTGAGCCATACCCCCGATCTCAAAGCGCCCCAGCAACGGATGTATCAACGACGCATAGCAGCGATGCACCTTCATCAGAGCTTCGTCCACGGTCATTCCCAACTCGGGGATTTCCTGCCCGACCTTAAGACCGGCCAGCTCGAAAGCAATCTTGCGAGCCAGAGAATAACCGTTGGTGTGCAAGCCGCTCGATGCCAGACCGATGCAAACGTCGCCGTCGGCAATCGTCGTCCCGTTGACAATCCTGTCCTGATCGACCATGCCCACGATAAACCCGGCCAGGTCATACTCACCCGGCTGGTACAGATCGGGCATCTCGGCCGTTTCTCCGCCCAGCAGCGCCATATCGTTATTACCGCAGGCGCGACTGAGTCCTTCTATCAGTTCAGCTATCACTGTCGGTCGAAGCTTGCTGGTGCCTATATAATCCAGGAAAAACAACCCCCTGGCCCCATGGACAAGGATATCGTTGACACAATGATTGACCAGATCTTCACCCACCGTATCGTGCTTATCGGTCATAAAAGCCAGTTTGACCTTGGTCCCGACACTGTCGGTTGAAGAGATAAAAACCGGCCGGGCGACCCCGGAGAAGTCGGGCTTGAAAAAGCCGCCGAAAGAGCCAATGTCGGAAAGAACACACGGATTGAAGGTTTTCCGAGCCAGTTCTTTGATGCGCTCAACCGCTTCTTCGCCGGCCTTGATATCCACTCCGGCGGCGGCGTAATCGAGCTTCGGTTTTGACGGAGATTTTGCCATGCGCCAATGTATCGTCATTTGAAAAGGATGTCAACAACACTGACTGGTCGCCCCGGCCCTTGTCGGCAAAGGCTGGTCGGTTGGATAAAAAGCGGTAGCCCGTTTCCGGACTACCGCTAACAAGTCAGCTCGATCAGGTCAGCCTAATCGGTCTTAACGCACTCCCTGGGCATCGACCACCGCAATAGCCGCCATATCAACGATCTGATTGACATCCAACGTGCGATGCAGAACGTGCACGGGACGGGAAAGCCCCATCAAAATCGGGCCGATAGCGGTCAAACCGCCCATATGATGAGCCAGTTTGTAGGCGATATTCCCGGAATTGAGATCCGGGAAGATCAAAACATTGGCCGCTTCCTGCAAATGCGAGAAAGGATAGTGCTTTTTCATATATTCAGGTATCAAGGCGGTATCGGCCTGCATCTCACCTTCCACCATCAGATCGGGCTCGCGCTCCTTGACGATCTCCGTGGCCCGGGCCACTTTCTGCGACTCCGGATAGCTGGCGGAACCGAAATTGCTGAACGACAGCATAGCGATCCTGGGTTCAAGATTGAAGCCCCGCGCCACCCGGGCCGCCCCGATGGCAATCTCGGCCAGTTCTTCGGCGGTCGGATTGATATTAACCGTAGTGTCGGCGAACATGTAAATCTTGTCTTTCTGAATCATGGCGAAAAGACCCGACACCCGCGAAATACCTTCATTGAGAGGAATTATCTCCAAAGCGGAACGGATGGTTGTCGGATAGTCAGCGGTCGCCCCGGAGAGAACAGCGTCGCAATCGCAACTGTCCAGCATCATGATACCGAAATAAGTCCGATCCCGCAGTTTCCAGTTGGCCTGGGTTAACGTCACTCCCTTGCGACAGCGTTTCTCGAAATATCTCTGGGCGTACTCCTCGCGCTTCGGCGAAGTCACGGGGTCAATTATTTCGATACCGTTCATGTCGATCTCGTTTTCCAGGGCCAGCTTATTGATAACCTCCGGATCACCGAGAACGACCGGCCGGGCGATGCCTTCAGTGACTATAATATGAGCCGCCCGCAAAACGCGCGTGGATTTTCCCTCGGGGAAGACGATCTTCTTGGGCTTTCTCTTGGCCTTGTCGAACATCCGATTCATGAATATCCGACCTTTACCGATGCGGTTCTCAAGCTGCTTCTTGTACTCTTCGATATCGACCTGACGCTGAGCTACCCCGGTCTCCATGGCCGCCTGGGCCACCGCCGAAGCCTCCCAGATCAGAATACGGTGATCGAACGGTTTGGGAATGATGTACTCCCGGCCGAAGTGGAAATGGCTGCCGCCATAGGCCTTCTCTACTTCATCGGGAACGTCCTGCTTGGCCAAACCGGCCAGAGCTTTAACTGCGGCAATTTTCATCTCTTCATTGATGGCCGTGGCGTGTACGTCCAGAGCTCCCCGGAAAATGAACGGGAACCCCAAAACGTTGTTGACCTGGTTGGGATAATCCGATCTCCCCGTTGCCATAATAACATCGGATCGAGCGTCTTTGGCATCCAGATAAGTGATTTCCGGATCAGGGTTGGCCATGGCGAAAATAATCGGGTCCTTGGCCATCGATTTGACCATCTTCTTGGAAACCACATCTTTTGCCGAGACACCGACAAAAACATCGGCATCGACCATCGCATCTTCAAGGGTGTGACAATCGGTCTTGCGAACGAATTCCGCTTTATACTGATTGAAATTATCGCCGCGGCCTTCATACATCACACCCTTGGAATCGACCATCATCAGGTTTTCATGCCTGACCCCCAGAGCGCAATACAGTTTGGCGCAGGCTATTCCGGCGGCCCCGGCCCCGGAAAAGACAACTCGCACCTTGTCGATTTCCTTGCCGACCAACTCCAAACCGTTCAACAGAGCCGCCCCCGAAATAATGGCCGTCCCGTGCTGGTCGTCGTGAAAAATGGGAATGCTCATGGTTTTCTTGAGTGTCTCCTCGATAAGGAAACACTCCGGGGCCTTGATATCTTCAAGGTTTATACCGCCGAAGGTGGGCTCCATGAGCTGACAGGCGCGAATCACTTCCTGCGGATCGCGCGTGTCGAGTTCGATATCAAACACGTCGATATCCGCGAATCTCTTGAACAGTACGCCCTTGCCTTCCATGACCGGCTTCCCGGCCAAAGCGCCGATATTCCCGAGGCCCAATACCGCTGTGCCGTCGGAAACGACCGCTACCAGATTTCCTTTGTTGGTATACTGATACGCATCGCTCGGCTGTTTCTCTATCTCCAGACAGGGAATCGCCACTCCCGGTGTGTAAGCGAGAGAGAGATCAAGTTGCGTTACGCACGGTTTGGTCGGGTTTACTTCCAGCTTGCCGTGCTTCCCTCTGGAATGATAATCAAGGGCTTGCTGCTTGGTAATCATGATCGCAGAACTCCCATATCTCTTGTTGCGGTTTGTATTTTCAAAATAACTGTGCGCCGGACGACCGAGTATACGGTCAAATGATACCGGCCAAGGCTGATAATATAGCAGACAATCTTGTAATTGCCAAAGGGAGATTCACATCCGTTATTGTTCACACACAACACTGACCCGAATACGGCCGCACGGCCGGGACAAAACGCCATGAACTCGGAATCTAAAAGATTCATTCAAATCTATACCGGCCATGGTAAAGGCAAAACGACCGCCGCCATAGGTCAGGCTGTTCGGGCCGCCGGACATGGTCTGAAATCGCTTATCATAATGCTGATGAAGGATTTTCCATACGGCGAACTCAAAGGCCTGGAACCGCTTAAGCAACATATCGAAATTGAGCAATACGGCAATGACGCCTTCGTTTTGCGTCGGGAACCCCCTTCGGAAGAGGATAAAACCATCGCCCGAAGGGCCTTGCAACGCGCTCGCGAAGCCATGGATTCCGGGATGTACGATATCGTCATTCTGGACGAGGTCTGTGTGGCAACCTATTTCAAACTGCTGACGGCCGAGGATGTTCTCCCCCTTCTGAAAACCAAACCCGACAACGTGGAATTGATACTTACCGGACGATACTGCCCGCAGGAATGGCTTGATCGGGCCGATCTGGTTACGGAGATGACCGAGGTCAAACACTACTATCGCCGGGGCGTGCTTGCCCGCAAAGGGTTTGAATCATAGGGGGCGTTCAGAAGTGCAGTACAGTAGTCGGGGTTGTCAATACCGCACGCGGTAGATGCGCTGACCGTTGCGCGGCGTTCTGCCCGGACCGCGAAATTTGATCAGAATCTTCAGCAACACCCAGCCGAAAATGAAACCGCCCACGTGAGCCAGCCAGGCCACTCCGCCACCGGTGGCGCCGCCTATCATGGACATCAGTACCTGATATGCAAACCATACCCCCAGGACAACCTTGGCCGGAAGAGTAACAAAAGTGATAAGAAAATAAAACAGCAGGCAGGTGATTCGGGCCTTCGGGTGCAGTGCCATGTATGCGCCCATCACTCCCGCGATTGCCCCCGACGCCCCGACCAGCGGCACGGTGGAATGCGGATTAAAAACGGTGTACAGAAAAATCGCCGCCAGTCCCGAGACGAGATAAAACAACAGGAACTTAATCGGGCCGAAATAGTCCTCGATATTGTTGCCGTAAATCCACAGGAAGAGCATGTTGCCGATCAGATGCATCCAGCCGCCGTGCAAAAACATGGAAGAAATCGGCGTGATGTACAACCACGACGGCACGTGGGACACCGCCCCACCGCCCAGAAAAAGCAACGGGGTGTAACCGAAACTGGTCAGAAATTTCGCGAATCCCTCCACCCCAAATGTCCGGGAAAAGAGAAACACAACCGTATTGACGATTATCAGACCGATCGTAAGATACGGCGTTCTGAACGTTGGCTGATCATCTCGGATCGGAAAAAGCACCCCGGTTCCCCTGCCCAGCGAGAAAAATCTTACCTGGTCTCTGAAACGTTGAACACGACCGAATGTTCGGCGCGGTTACCGGCCCGGTCGGTTGCGATAATAGTCAGGCGGCATTCCCCGGTCGGCAACGGCTCGAACGGTGTAGCCTTGCACTCATACGTCTCGCGGTCGTATTCTGGAATCAGCCATTGCCCGTTGACACGCACGTCGATATCGCGATCATCACCAAACCCGGCCAGCGTATCGATCAGCATGAACGTTATCTCCGGACGCACTTCTCTGATCGTCTGCCCGGACTTGATATTAAGCTTCTCGATCCGGGGAGACTCGATATCGTACACCGCGGCGAACTCTCCCCCACCCATGGTACTTCCCCGAACATGCCCGGCGACCGTGCTGTCATCATCGAGCCACACCCAGCTTTTCCCTTCTTCGTCCCACCAGCCCAGACCGCTTCGTGAATTGTACGCGCCTGCCGGGTTCAGCTCCAGGTCAAGATCGAACGCTCTCCTGACGGCGAAACCTTCCGGCAAAATCTTATACACCGGCGAATTAAGCTGTCCGCCAAAACCACCGGGGGGGGGGCGTCGTTCAACCGCAACAAAACGCGGCTCGAAGAAATTCTCCCGGCCGCACTCTATCGCAAAAGCGTTGTCAGCCGCGAAAACCTCGTGCTTGTCATATCCCAAAGCCGCGATAGCCACATCCAGCCCGACTGTATCGGGCGGCGTTTCTCCGGTCATCATTACCAACCGGTCGATTCGCCGCAATTCCGGCCGGGGACGCAGGAACAACCGGAAAATACCCGGCTCGCCGGATACCCGCAGCGGCTCTTCGGCCAGCAGGCTGTCTCGGAAACAGAACCGCACCGTCGCCGGGACATGCTCATGTGCAGCCATAGTAGCGGTCACGATAAGACCATCCTCGGCTATTTCGTATGCCAGACCGGATCCATTGCCACGCCCCGTCCCCAGACAGAACGGCTCTTCCGAAATAGAGCAGTCTTCGCCGGCGCGAAGCCGGAGCCGCAAACTCTGCTTGTCTGTATTTATACCCGCAACCCGAACCTTGATCCAGCCGTTGGCCAGGTAACTTACTCTCGCCCCCGTTTGCATCTGCCAGCCGTCTTCGCGATATGCCATGAGTTCGACCGCCCGAACATCCAGTTTTTCATAGCCGGGAACGGCGACGAAGAAAAAATCTCGGGTCGTACTGTCAACCGTTACCACGGTGTCCAACCGGTAAATGTTGCCGCTCGGGCCCCACAAAAAACGAAAGGTCAACTCGGAACTGTTGCCCGCGTTATCTTCACCGACGATCTTAGCCCGGTACAAACCGTACGGCAGGTCGGGATCAAGACCAAAGATACCGCCCGAGTCTCCGTTCACTTCCTGCCCGGGGCAGGTGTTGCCGGTCCGACGATACAGCCGTCGAACCCGTTTGCGACCGGCGGCGATTTCGGCAGCATCGAAAGCAAGAGCCGAGGCGGGCCCGGCCTCGAAATCGAGGGTGTCTAAAATCACCTGATAGAGCACCTCATTTTCGACACTGAAAGTCAGCCGATAAATTGACTGGCGCATACCCCGCGGACGCATACGATCAAAGCAGTCAACCAACACACCGAAAGGCGCGTTCATATAAACGACCGAGTCCAGAGCAAACCGCCCGGCCTTTTTTTGAGCCGTAATTTCGTAGAAACGCTTGCGGCCGCCCTCGACAAACAGTGACCGATCATCGCAAAGCTCAAAACCGATCCGCCGAAAAACAGGCCTTACCCGATCTTTGAGAGAAAAACCGTGACTGAGCGGGTTTATCGGACGATTGTCAGGGGCCCGCTCCTCGAAATGAAGGTGCGGCGCACCCACCCCCGTCTGCCCCGAAAGGGCGATCATCTCACCGCGAGCCACCGGGATTGAATCGCGAGGAAAATACAGATCGACATAATACCTTTCGGCCCGGTTCTGAGCCTTTTGAACCGCCCGATTTATGCGTTCGGCCAGCGCCGAAAGGTGCCCGAAAACATAAAGATGCCCGTCGTCGGCCATAATATACAGCCCTTTGCCGTAGCCGTCGTAGGACATACTGACCCGCCAGACATAGCCATCCACCGGCGAAAATACCTTCCGCCCGACAATCCCCCCGGTGCGCAGGTCGATCCCGGCGTGAAAACGGCCGAGCCTGAAGTCGCCAAAACCGGACGAAAGGTCAATCCGGGTTTTCAGCGGCCAATCGGCATCCTGTCCATAAGCCGTTATATAAAAGAAGGATAGCAGGATTAACAAGGCGGCGGATTTGGTCGATACTCTAATCATAGCTGTTTTCGGGCCAGGGTGCTTATGCATTCAACCGAACTTAGGACGGTTTGTGCCCGGAAAACAGGTTTTTTTCGTAAATGGTCCGCGAGCGCCTTGCGCAAGGATACCATTTCATTATATTTCCCAGCCTGCCCGGTTGGGTATAGCTGTAAACAACATCGGGCTAACCGTTGTGTGATAATTCTGTCTGAGAGGAGTCGCTAAGGATGTTTGAAGCTCTGCGAAAAATGATCCTGCCTATCATCATCATTGTTCTGGTCTTTTTTATGGGCATGATCGTCCTGCAGTGGGGTCTGGATATTACCGGCCGCCAGAAGTTCGCCCAGGCCAATGAAGCGGGTATCGTAAACGGCGAGCCGATATCTTGGAATACTTACCAGCAGGTATACAGCAATCTTTATCAGGCGGAATCAAAGAAGTCGGAAGGCGAAATCTCGGACGCCCGTCTTGAAGAACTGGAAGAATCCGCCTGGAACCAGGTAGTCGCCGACAAGCTTCTGATGCAGCAGGCGGAGAAACATAACGTAATGGTAACCGAGGACGATCTGTACCTGTACCTTCGTTTCAATCCGCCGACCTGGCTGCAGGAATTGTCGTCATTCCAAACCGACGGTCATTTCGACTATCAGAAGTACGTCAACCTGATGGCTGATCCGTCGGCCGCCAGCTTCTGGGCAACCATCGAACCGCAGGTACGCACCGAACTGAAAGCCATCAAGCTCCAGCAATTGATTCTCGAAGCCGTTCACATGTCCGAAAGCGAAGTCAGACAGGCCTTCCTGGACAGCGAAGAAAATGTTAAAGTCGGAGCGGTAGTCGTCCGTAAGAGCCGGTTCTCATCGGTAGTACCTAAAGCCACCGACGAAGAATGCGAAGCATATTTCAACGAACACCGTAATGACTACACGGTAGACGAACGAGCGATTCTGAACATCGTCAAGGTAGACAAAGAGCCCTCGGAACTTGACAATCATAACGCCCTGGTCCTGGCCAACGAACTGCGCGACTCCGTTCTGGCCGGAGAAGATTTCGCCGGTCTGGCCGAGCGCTGGTCGGAAGACCCGGGAAGCGCTTCCAAGGGTGGTGATCTGGGTTGGTTTGCTCAGGGAAGAATGGTGCACGAATTCGACAGCGCCGCTTTTGCGATGAAGGAAGGCGAGATATCCCCGCCCATTAAAACCCAATTCGGCTATCACATCATAAAACACCTGGGCTACAAGACCGATGTCGATACCAGCCCGCGCGCCAGCGACAAAAACAAGAAGGTCAAACAGGCCCACGCAGCCCATATTTTGATCAAGGTGCGTCCCTCGATGGAAACGCTCGACCAGCTCTGGAGCCGCATGAACGATTTCATCCAACTGGCGCAAACCGACGGTTTCGAAGCGGCCGCAACAGCCCTGGAACTGGAAGTGCTCACCACCGATCCAATCGCCGCGAAAGACCGGATATCCTACTTCCGTGGCGGCGCCCCGAAAATAGTCGAATGGGCCTTCAATAATAAAGCGGGAGATATATCGGACGTCATCGATCTGAGCGAAAGCTATTGCGTAGCCCGAGTCGATCAGCGGCTTCCCGCGGGTCTCGCGGAATTCGAAGACGTCAGGGCGGAAGTATACCAGGAGATATCTCAACAACGGATGGGCATGATCTGCCACGACACCACGGCGCAGGTCTACGAAGAAATACAAAAAGGGACGAACATCAAGAAAGCGGCGGAAAAGTACGGCTTCAAGTATGACGAAGTCGGTCCCTTCTCGCGTTCTTCGAGAGTCGTCCAGCTCAGTTCAGACCCGGTCATAATAGGCGCGGCTTTCGGCCTGAACGAAACGGGCGAGATATCCGAACCGATTGAATACTCCGGAGGCATGGCCATCCTGAAACTGTTGGAACATACGTCCCCCGACCTGACGAGCTTCAACGAAAAACGCGACTCGGTCTACAATAGCGCTCTTTTGACCAAGCAGCAGGAAGCCTACAGCAAATGGTTCCAGAACCTCCATGCCAATGCTCAGATTCAAAGCAACATCGGCTGGCAACGCCGCCAGCGCTGACGCTGCCATAACGAAAAAAATAAAAAGCCTCCGCCCGGCGGGGGCTTTTTTCATAGCGTGCAATTTCTTCCGGGCCGGGATCGATTCAACCGAGATCAAGCGCGCTGTTTTCTTCCAACCGGTACTTGCCGCGAAATTCCCGCAGCTCGTCGACATCAAGCGTGGCCACCAGACAGCGTTCCTGCTGCTCGTCGCCACCCTCGACCCGTTCCAGAACACCCCACGGAGCGGCGATAAGCGAGCGCCCCTGTAAAGGCCGATTGAATATCCTGCCCACCCCGCAGACTTTGACGACATAAGCCCCGGAACATCGGGCCCCGGCCATGAAGTAATCGTTATCGCGCCGATGTTTCATGGAAAGGGAATCGTCCGGACGATAAAGCGAAGTGGTCGGCACGAAAATCATATCGACCGACGCTTGTCCCAACTGGGAATAGAGTTCCGGGTAAAAAACGTCACCGCAGATCATCACCCCGAAACGCAGACCGTCAACTTCAAGCACCAGATTCTGCTTCCCCGGCGATATACCTCTGAGCTGTTCCCGCTCGACCGGGAAACGTTTGAAATAGCGCCCGATGGTAAATCCCCGGTTGATAACATAACAGGCGTTGTACAACCGGTCATCCACGGCATCGACCACGGTCCCGGCAATCAGACAGGTCGACAATTCGTCGGAGAGATGCGAAAGATAATCCAATTGTTCCCGACGATACAGCGCGGCGCGGTGGTAATCGGGGATAGATTCGTCAATAAGAGCGTACTCGGGTAGACAAACGAAATCCGGCCGTTGTTTGAACAGATATATTTTTTCTTCAAGGCTGAGCTTCTGGCCCACCCTCGTTTGCAGAGCCACTACCTTTATCAGCATCAGCATCGCCCCCCTGCCGGTCAAACCTTTACCTTAATTACGAACGGCCGCCGGATTGGTTCGAAAAAAGGGGACGTCGATGCCTGGCCCTCAGCAATTGGTGTAATTCGGTCCCTCGCCCCCCTGCGGTGTCACCCAGGTGATAACCTGGTATGGATCGACGATATCACAGGTCTTGCAATGCACACAATTGGACGGTGTCAGTTCCAGCTTGAGCTTGCCCGGACGATCTTCGTCCTCGACCATGTTATATACGGAAGCGGGGCAAAAATGCTGGCACGGATTACCGTATTCCTCGGTGCAACGATTGTTGCAGATATCGAAATCCGCAATAACCAGATGCGACGGCTGGTTTTCCTCGTGTAACGTTCCCGACTTGTAAACGTCGGTAGTTTTATCTATAAAAAACTCGTTGTCGAATTTCAACTCGGGCTTCTTCGGTTCCCGCCCGAACTTCTTCCTGAAATCGGCGATCTTGAGCATGTACTCGTTGTCCGGGTGGTGAGGCCGTCGATTGAAAAGACCGCGACCGCCGGTGAGGATTTGCATGGCGGCATGAAAGATTCCGGCCCACAGCCCGCCCTCGAATCCGGCATGGAAATTCCTCGAACTGCGAAGTTCCTTGCACGCCCAGCTATGATCGAAAGCCTCGGCATAACCTCCGAGCCGTTCCCGTGAAAAGTCGCCCTCCTTAACCGCCCCGTACAGCGTCTCGGCGGCCAGCATACCGGCCTTGATGGCGATATGAATCCCCTTGAGCTTGCGGGTGTTGAGCATCCCGGCACAATCGCCGCACAGCATCAAACCGTCATGGTACAGACGCGGCACGGCAAAATAACCGGCCACCGGCACGGTCTTGGCGCCATAGTGAAGCATGGTACCGCCATCAAGAAACCGCTTGATCACCGGGTGTCCTTTGTAACGCTGAAATTTTCCGTGCGGGTCGTTGGTCGGATCGGGATCGTCCAGCCCCGTCGTGTAACCGACCGACACCATGGTATCGCTCATACCGTAGATCCAGCCGCCTCCGTACTGACGATACGAAGTAGGCCAGCCCGCGGAGTGTACCACCTGGCCGGCTTTAATCCGCCCCGCCGGCACCTCCCATACTTCCTTCACACCGGTCAGATACGACTGCGGCAGACAATGATCGACCAGTTCGGGTATTTTCTCGAAGGCTTCTTTGGTCAGCGATCCGTGCACACCTTCGCACAAGACCGTTACTTTGGCTTTGATGATCGACCCCGGTTCGAAATTGTCACGCGGCTTTCCTTCTTTGTCCAGCCCCATGTCAACCGTCTGCACCCCGGTTACCCGACCGTCTTCGACCAGAAGATGCCGACCGGCCAGCCCGGCAAAGACATCAATACCCGCCGCCTCGACCTGCTCGGCCATCCAGCCGGTCAGGCGGTTGAGCGACACGACATAGTTACCGTCGTTCTTCAATGGCGGTGGCACGAAGGGAGCTTTTATCGCCCCGTTCCTGCGAAGCAGATACATGGCGTCGCCGGATACGGGAGCCGCCAATGGAGCGCCCCGATCCTTAAAATCCGGAATCAACTCGGCCAAACCGTGGGGATCCATCACGGCCCCCGAGAGGGCATGAGCCCCCACGTACGAGCCCTTGTCCATCAACAGGATTTCCGGCATATCGCAGGCATCATCGGCCGCAATAAGTGTCGCCAGACGATAGGCCAGGGCCAAACCGGCCGGACCGGCTCCAACAATCAGGATGTCTGTTTCGAGGGTATCGCGCTGCACGTCCATAGCTTCCCCATACACCAGAGGTTATGCCATGGAATATACGAAACGGAATACCAAAGAAAAGAATTAACCGACGAAATAAGCAGCCGAATTATCGGGCCGAAACAATACGCTGAGGCTGCCGAAGATTGGTTACATTGTTTCCGTTAGCGGACTCGCCCAACTGAAGCATCTGCGAAATCTTCTCGCGATCAGAGCCGACGGTAAGCAGACGAGTCGTTCGAATGATCGGCCGTCGAATAAGAGCGGGGTCTTCCGCCATCAGCTTCAGCAAAGTATCACGGTCGGGCAACCCATTGTCCAGACCATGTTTCTTAAACGATGGCGAGGTCATATCAAGAAAATGAGTCAGCGGAATGTGACCGAATAATTGATCCAGTTCACGCACCGTCAGCGGGTTAGTCTTCATATCGCGGACGATGAGAAGCACACCTGCCTTTTCAATGAACTCACGGATTTCGTCACATTGCCTGTCGTCACCGTAAGTCATATAGTCAGCGCGTTTCAGGGCCATATCTCCTCCTAATCAGACAGATAATTTTCCATGGTGCTAATCAAGCTCAGCAATCAACTTATGAGGGAGTCGATGATGTTCCCGCAGTATACGCTCTTGAACCTGATAACCTAAGGTCCCATTAAAACAAAAATTGCAACGCTGTGTCAACATAAAAACTCCCATATCGGACCGCCATGTCGGTTAAACCGAACCGGACATTCTGAATGCCTCTTTCGTCCGGTCGCCCCCATTTTTTCTTCCCGATAACGCAGCGTTAACCAGATATTCTGTCAACGGAAACCCTGACACAAAGATCAGTAAAAACTGATCTCCCTTTTTGATTCAGCTTTAATAAATGCCCCTTAGAGATTGTATCGGATCGAAGGCTTCCGTTCTTGAGCGCCTCTCAACCTTTATAACACCGCAGGCTGAACTCCGGTTCCCGGATTATTTCAGTTGATGTTATCAATCCTCATCGTCACCATCCGGGATTTGTCTCTCCCCTGTCGACGGGTTCGTTTTTCCAATCGCCATCAAGCCACCGATGAAAACGACAATAGCCCCCAACCAGAGCAATTGAATCAGCGGCTTCTTCGACAGTTCCACCACCACGGATACCGCCCGCCCTCGACTGAGCGTCACGGTTCCCGAATCTTCCGCCCGGGCATTCTCCAACGCTACGGGCGAAAGGTACAAATCATACGCCAGCCGACGTTCTATATCGGGCTTACGCATGACTTCCTCGCTGTTGCGGTAAAATTCGTGCGCAAGTTTGCCGGTAAAATGCGACTTCCCCCGGACCACTTCGACATAGCAATCGAAACCCCGTTCCGTGTCCACCATGTCGGTAAAAGTGAGATCGTACCCCAATGCACTCACGGTCTGATCGGCCGGAAGCGTCACCGTAGCCTTGGTCTCCAGTCCGGTTGAAGCCGTCGCTCCGATCAGAAACAAAGCCAGCCCGACGTGTGAGAGATACCCGGCGTTCGACCCTCCGGCTCGTATTGACCGCACAAAAGCCCAGCCGTTGGCCAACAGCGCCCAGAGACCGAACCCGAACAACAGCAGATAAACGATATGGTCGGTCACCCCCGCAACCGGTAAAACGACAACCGTAACCACGAATACCAGCGCCCCCGCGATAAGAATCCGGCGGTTGGCCACGCCCTTCCGCCAGCGAAAAGCCGGGGACAATGCCACCAAAACAAGCAGCACCACCGCCACCGGGGCCATGGTACGAGAATAATAATCGATATCAACGGCGGAAGGGTTGGAGGTTACCCTCGTGATAATCGGCGCCGAGGTTCCCAGCAATACCAGAAGCGCACCTACAAACAAAATGACGATACCGAGAGTGGTTAAATAGGTACGCGATGCGACAGCAGCGAAAGACGGTCGCGTGGTGATATCGCGCCAGCGAACAGCCAACAGAAAAACACCGATCACCACGAACAACAAAAGTCCCCCGACCAGAAGCCGGTTGATACCCAGATCGACAAAGGAGTGAACCGAGAAATCCGCCAGCACACCCGAACGCGTAAGAAACGTACCGTAAAGCACCGACCAGAACGACAACAACACCATCACCAACGAAAAGCGCATCAATCCCTGACGCTGCCGTTTGACGAACAGGATGTGAATCTGGGCGGTCAGAAAAATCCAGGGGATGAGCGATGCGTTTTCCACCGGGTCCCAGGCCCAGTAACCGCCCCAGCCGAGTGTTTCATATGACCAGTAGCAACCCATCACAATCGAAACCCCTATCGTCCCCCAGGCGAAAATAGTCCACCGCCGGGCGGCCTCGGCCCATACGTCGTAGCGTCGCTCCACCAAAGCGGTCAGGGCATAGGCAAACGGTATGAGAGCGGCGGCATAACCGACGAACATAATCGGCGGATGGATGGTCATCCAGAAATTCAGAAGCAGGGGATTCAGACCGTTCCCCTCGGCGCGGAACACCGGCATTAACTCAAACGGCGATTTCTTTATCAGGATGGCCAGGATCAATAATAGGAAAAGGTTCACCCAGAACATATTGCCTTGTTCAAAAGAACCCGCTTTACGGATCATGACCGCCCCGGCCACCGCGGTCAGCATCACCCAGAGAAGCAGCGTACCTTCCTGACCGGCCCAGAGAGTTGAAATCAGGTAATACAAATTCAGATCGGTCGACGAGTATGAAAAAACGTAGATGACACTGAAATCATGCGTCAGAATCAGGTACAGCAAAACCGCCACCGCGGCCACGAGAAAAACAGTGACGACCGCATAGAACTTCCGGGCCAGCCCCGGCAAACGGTCCCGGCCGCGCCAGGCCAGAAAATACAACACCAACGAAACCGTCGCGCAGGCGGTCGCCGTGTATATAAAATAGTCACCCAGATGGGCCATCGCCTGTTCTCCTGTAAGTGTACAGCCAGCCGAACGTCTACTGCCGAGACGTCATATCGGGAGTAATCTTCCCGGTCTCCTGCGGCACCACTTCGGCCGTGCCACCGGATAAAGTCACCAGTTTCTCGATTACTTCGTTTACCAGAAAATCCGGCGTCGACGCTCCGGCGGAAATGCCCACCGTTTCGACACTCTCGTTGTCACCGCGGAACCAGTCTTCGGAAATGTCGGTCCCGGAACCGATAAGATAGCTGCGATGGCACAGCAAACGTGATATATCGGCCAGACGTTTCGAATTGGCCGATTTCTCCGATCCCACCACTAACACCATGTCCACCCTGCGAGCCAGATCGCGAATAGCGGCCTGACGTTCTCCGGTGGCGTTGCATATCGTGTCGCGCACTTCCAGTTGAGGCCACTTCTTCAAAGCCGCTTTCCGGAAAGTGTTGAAATCTTCTTTACTCATGGTTGTCTGCACGGTCAGGACCAGTTTCCTCTCGGGCCAATCAGGGTAGTCGGTCAATTCCTGCAGACGTGAGATAACGGTGATCCGTTCGGGAGCGTGCCCCACCACGCCTTTGGTTTCGTCATGCGCCGGATCGCCGAAATGAATAACGTAAAATCCTTTCGGGACAAGTTCACGAATAATGTTGTAAATGCGGGTAACCAGCGGACAGGTAGCGTCGACCACACGCAGTCCCTTGGTTCGGGCTGCCTCGATAGCCTGCGGCGGGAAACCGTGAGCCGATACGATAACCGTACCTTCATTGATCTCCGCCACCGAAAACTTCTGCGCCACGCCCCGGCGTCGGAAATCCTCCACGACCGCTTCGTTGTGCACGATTTCATTGAGAATCGTAACCTGTTCATCGGACGCGGCGGCGGTTTCCTCGGCGATCTTTATCGCTCGTTTTACTCCCATACAAAAGCCGTAAGAACGAGCGATGATAATCTTCCTGATCATCGGTTTTCCAGCAAATCCCTGGCTTGATCAAACGCCTTGTACGAACTTCGCACCAGCGGTCCCGACTCGACATGGGCAAACCCCATCTTCAGACCGACCCGGGCCAACTCCTCGAATTCCTCGGGAGTGTAATAACGAGCCACCGGCAGATGTTCCACCGAGGGGCGAAGGTACTGACCTATCGTAATCAGATCCACCCCGGCCGCTCTTACCTGAGTGAAAAGTTCCATCACTTCGTCGTGAGTCTCGCCCAACCCGACCATGAAACCCGTTTTAACGACGGGACGTGGTTTATACTCCGAGGCATAACGCAAAACATCGAGCGACCGCGCGAGCGAAGCTCCCGGCCTCACGTGCGCGTACAGCCGCCCTACCGTCTCGACATTATGGTTGAGCACATCCACGCCGGAAGCGAGAATCGTACGAAGCGCCTGCTGGTCGCCCATCAGATCGGGAATCAGGAACTCCACCTTGACCTCGCCGTCGCGCCGGCGCAGTTCTTCCATAACGGCGGCAAAAATCGACGCCCCGCCATCGGGCAGATCGTCGCGCGTCACCGACGTTATCACCACTTGCTTGAGTTTCAATTCGGCCACCACTTCGGCCAGCCGCCGGGGTTCATCGGTATCCAGCCCTTCCGGCCGACCGTGGCGCACCCCGCAAAAACGGCAATTGCGGGTACAGCGGTCACCGAGAATTATAAACGTAGCCGTACCGCGACCATAACATTCGCGGATGTTGGGACAACCTGCCTCCTGACACACCGAGTGCAACCCGTGCTTTTTGAGAATGGAATGAACGCGAAGGTAACCATCGGTGACTCGGGGACGTATCTTGATCCATTTGGGAAGACGGCCGGGATGTTCGGTTGCACCGGTCGGGGAAGGCGTGCGGTCCTGTTCTTTCATGCTTTCCTAATCGCTGACTGTTTCCCGACCGCACGAGAGTGAATATGCGTCAGGAAGTATTCCAGAAGTGTCGTATCCTCGTCGAGTTCGGTATGAAAAGAGGCCGCCAGGACATTGTTCTGCTGAATCAGTACCGGGTGGTGTTCATACTCGGCCAGAACTCTGACCTCCGGTCCGACGCGCGTGATCCGGGGGGCGCGGATAAACGTAGCCGTCAAAACCCGCCAGCTGACGTCCGGGTCGACAGTCACCTGAGCTTCGAACGAAAACACCTGCCGTCCGTAGCCATTACGTACGACATCGATATCCGCCAACCCCAGGGGTTCTACCTCGGAGCGGTTATCCTCTATCTTTTGCGCCAGCATGATCATACCGGCGCAGGTTCCATAGACAGGCCGAACACGCCCGAACCGCTTCAACGGCTCGCGCAAACCGTGACGGTCGAGCATTATGCTCATGGTTGTCGTTTCGCCGCCGGGAAAGATCAGGCTGTCCACCCGGACCAAATCCTCCGGCAAACGCACCTGAACGTTTTTCACCCCCAGCAGATCCAACTGGACCTGGTGACGCTCGTAGTCACCCTGCAGGGCCAATACCCCGACCACTCTGTCAGCCAAACGGTTCACCATGTATTTCAACACCCAAAAGTTTTAAGTGTGCCGGAATATACGGAAAACCTGCTCAGAGACCAATGGGGATTTGACGGGTGCGGCTGGTTCGGTCCACGATAGTCCAATCCGGCAGCGGCGGCATAGCGTCCCAGGTACGGCCCTGCAGAAGCCGCCCGGCTCTTTTTTTATTCACGCCGCCCCATTGCTTGAAGAAAAACGCCACCGCCTGCTCAGCGCACTGCCGTTGAATATCCAGAACCCATTGGCGATCCATCGGGCGCGCCCCGGGGCCGGACTCGCCACCGACTATCACCCAGTCGATCCCGGTCAGGTCAAGATTCGGCAGGGCCGTAAGCAGCGGTTCGAGAGAAAGAAATTTGATACGCGCGGTGGTTGCCCGCAGATGGTCTATTCTATACCGGCAACGCTGGTTTTCAACCGTAACCCCCATCCAGACATTCTCCGGCCAGACCAGCCGACCGGCCAGCGCAGCCAGACGCCGTGAACGCTTGGTAAGTATCTGAAAAACATGTTGCTCGGCCTGCGCCATGACGTCGAATACTCTCTTAATAAAATTCAACGGCACGTCTTCGTGAAAAAGATCACTCATGGAATTGACAAACACGACCTGCGGCTTTTTCCATTTCAGAGGATATTCGAGCACTTCGGGATGCAAAGTGACTTTGAAACCGTTTCGGTATTTTTGTACACCAATACCCTGCAACCGCCGGGCCATGCGCTCGGCGTAACAGTGTCGGCATCCTTCCGATATCCGGCTGCACCCGGTGACCGGATTCCAGGTTCGCCAAGTCCATTGTATGCGGCGGGTTTTGCTCACCGTTGCAGTCTAAACCGAAGCAACAGCCAGATCAATCACATCATAGTAACAAAAAAAACAGGCCCGTACGGACCTGTTTCCAATAGCTCAATGTTCGTCAGGCAAATCAGCGCGTCTGCAATTGCTCCTCTTCCGGGATACTCTCCGCCGCAATGCCTTCCATCGCTTTACCCAACCCATGCGATTGTTCCGCAATAATGGCATAGTCCTGCCAGTGAGTAGTGGCGCTGACAATTGCCCTGGACCGTTTTTCGGGATTGTCAGATTTGAAAATCCCCGAACCGACAAACACCGCCTCGGCACCCAGATGCATGCACAGAGCGGCGTCGGCCGGAGTGGCCACACCACCGGCGGCAAAATTGGGCACGGGAAGTTTACCGGTCGCGGCTACCATCTTCACCAACTCCAGCGAAACACGGTGTTCCTTGGCCACGCCGTACAATTCTTCGTTCGACATGACCGTCAGTGATTTCATCACGGCCCCGATCTCCCGCAAATGCTTCACCGCCTGGGAAACATCGCCGGTCCCGGCCTCGCCCTTGGTACGAATCATCGCCGCACCTTCGGAAATGCGTCTCAACGCCTCGCCCAGGTTGCGACATCCGCAAACGAACGGAACTTTGAAATCCCATTTGTCGATGTGATATTTGTCATCGGCCGGTGTCAGAACTTCGGACTCGTCGATGAAATCCACCTCAATCGCTTCCAGAGCACGGGCCTCAATGAAATGCCCGATTCGGCATTTAGCCATAACGGGAATACTCACCGTGCGCTGAATAGCCTGAACGACATCCAGGTCGGCCATCCGAGCCACCCCACCATCGGCACGGATATCGGCCGGTACTCTTTCCAGAGCCATAACGGCGGCAGCTCCGGCTTGCTCGGCTATTTTGGCCTGTTCGGCGTTGGTTACGTCCATTATCACGCCGCCCTTGAGCATCTCGGCCAGTCCCACCTTAACTTTGTAGTCTTTATCCTCGAACTGTTTCATGTCTCATACTCCTTAACAGCGAGTACTGTTCTCCCGCCCTCCGGATATCGGGAAACGACCGATTCCGTGGCAAAGAGGAACGGTCGGCGATCCGGCTCCGAATAGCGAAAGAAGCTCGGTGAAACTTACCGCCACTTCGGGTCGACCACCGCCCAAACCGAAATATAACACTCATTCCGGTGGCGGCACAACACCAATCGGCCGCAGCAAAGCCGGAAACAGTAACAAACAAGGGTGACTGAGACAGTCTCCTGCCCCGGTCACCCCTGATAATTACGGTCTTTTCCTTTAGTGGGCGGCCCGACGATACCTTCCGAAATTGTGGCGGGAAAGTGCTCGTTTGAAATTATTCTCCTGCCCTTCCCAGAAGTCGCGCATGGGACAATCGTCGGCGACATCACAAGCGCACGAGCCTCCTTCGGTGCAAAGATTGAGATGGAGCGGACCTTCAATTGCTTCAATCACGTTAAGGAACGAGATCTCGCGAGGCTGCTGGGCCAAACGATAACCACCGGTCACTCCCTGATACGAAACGAGCAGCCCGGAACGGGTAAGATCCTTAAGGATCTTGGCGAGAAACTCCCGCGGGATCGCCTCGGCGGCCGCGATGGAGTTGATTGAGCCCAATTTCCCTTTAGGTAACCCGGAGAGGTGCTTGATAGCCCTAAGGGCGTAATCGGCTTTTCTTGACAGCTGCATGCTTAACTCCTCCTATCCTTGTGTGACGCTACCGTACTGCTTACGTATCATATAATGTCTATGTTGCTCTTTTGTTCCATATTTTTTATGGTACAAAAAAACAGGACAAATGTCCATAACATTTTCATGTGAGACCCACTTAATACCGAAATCTTCCCGGTTCCCAAGTTTACCCAAAAGACCGAAAGCTCTCTCCGTGTTTTTTTCGCCCCGGCCCATGATCCGGCATGGATTTTTTGCCGCGTCCAGAGCGGAAATTGGCCCTTTTCCCGGATTAGCACAGGCTACGGCCATTTCTGCCGATATATCCTAAGATGGGTATACTACATAATCAAAAGAGCCTCGCCGCCAGATATCTCGACTGTCGGGGGTATAGCATGATCGAGCTGGTGGTAGTTTTGATTATCATCGGCATTATCGCCACGGTGGGGCTTAAATCGCTTAATTCGGTTAACAGAACGGCCCGCTATGAAGATACCAAGGAAGAACTTCAGTGCCTGGCCAGAGCTATCGTTGGGGACCCGGAAAAAATTTCGGGAGGCGCCCGAAGTGATTACGGCTATGTCGGCGATATAGGCGGTCTGCCACCAAATCTTTCGGCCCTGGTGACCAATCCGGGCGGCTACGGCACATGGAAAGGGCCATATTTTACCGATCCGTTTTCGACCGACGGTTCTTCGGGAGAATACCGGCGGGATGCCTGGGGAAAAAATTACAGTTATTCGGGAGGACTCACCGTAACCTCGGTCGGCGGTCCGCAGAACATAACGTACAGACTTGCCGAATCTATCGACGATTTACTGTACAACCGACTCTCCATCGTGGTCCTGGATCTGGCCCAAAATCCGCCCGGTACAACTTACCGCGATTCCGTACGTGTTATTCTGTATTACCCCAACGGTTCCGGCAGCACAATCAGCCTGTCGTCGACTCCCGACAACGATGGTCTGGTACAATTTGACTCCATCCCGATTGGTTTGCATACTCTTGATATCGCATATCTGCCGACAGCCGATACAATTCGCCGCCAGGTACACATTGACCCCGGCAGGAATATCTATTTCGAAGCGAACCTGACCGATGCCTATTTCGACTGAGGCTAACGACAGAACGGACAGAGTAATGCGAAAAACGACTACCACAAAACGTGAACGGCATTATCAGGACGGTTTCAGCCTGATTGAGCTGCTTATTGTGATCGTCGTTATCGGTATTATGGCCGCTCTGACCATGCAGTCGATGGACGTGACCGTAGAAGACGTGCGGCGGACGAAAACGGAACGCGAGATGGAAATTCTGGCCAACGCTATCGTAGGTAATGCCGACCTTACCGCCAGCGGCAAACGGGCTGATTTCGGATACGTCGGCGACGTGGGCGCGTTTCCTCCCAATATCAACGCCCTGTACAGCAATCCCGGCGGCTATGGCACCTGGAACGGACCCTATATCCCCAGTGGTTTCGCTTATGATTCACTCAGTTTGAAAACCGACGAATGGGGACAACCATATATCTATTCCGGTGGTCTGACGATCAGTTCAACCGGCAGCGGCAGCACTATCAGTAAAAAGATCGCCGATGCCTCTTCGGATTATCTGCTGAATACCTTTCGGGGGGCTATCCGCGACGCGGAAGACTCCCTGCCCGGAGCGACCCGGAGCGACTCGGTGAATATTGTCGTCTCCATACCGAGCGGCCACGGAGGAACGATATCCAAGATATACCACCCGGACGCCGACGGTCGCTTCACTCTCGATTCACTGCCGGTAGGGCAACATCCGCTGCGCATTATCTATACGTCGACGATGGATACGCTGATGCGCTACCTGACGATTTTACCCCGTCATAAGAGCAGCCATAGCTACAAATTTGCGTCGGCCTATTTCTCTTCGGGTGGCGGTGGCGGCGGATCACCCTCACTCGTGGAAATCCTGCGTCCCAGCTTCTTCGGGCTGGCATCGGGGTTAAACGACTTCGGTTGCATCTTCAATTGGTATTGCGTCGACGAAGAGGTCTCCGACAACGACGCCACCTACGTGCGCGGCAGTGGCAATCCATGGCGCAATGACCTCTACTCCTGCGAAGACCCTTCGGTCAACACCGGAACCATTGACAGCGTCGTGGTCTGCATCTGTTGTCGTTCGTCAGGCTCCGACCAGCAGGTTCGCACCGGCCTCAACACCTATCTGCACGACTACGAGGGCGACGTGATCGATCTTAACGGAGTGACCACGTATACCGTTTTCTCCACGACCTATACGGTGAATCCGTTCACGCACTCGCCCTGGGCATGGTTCGAAGTGCGGTCTATGCAAATCGGCGTTCACATAAAACGGCAGGGACGCTGTACCCAGGTATGGGCCGAGGTTTACTATACCGAGGAATGACGGCAGATGAGCAGGTTGTCGACATCAGACAGAACCGGTTTTACTCTTGTCGAGGTCGTACTGGTGATAATAATCATCGGTATCCTGGCCACCGTGGCCATGCGCACCATAGGCAAAGTCAATACCTCGGCAAAAGTCGAGCAGACCAGACAGGAGATGGATGCTCTGGCGGTGGCTATCGCGGGCAACCCCCAGCTTGTCAACAACGGCATTCGCACCGATTTCGGCTATGTCGGCGACGTGGGCGCCATGCCGCCGAACCTTGATGCTCTGGTCCAAAACCCCGGCGGTTACACCACCTGGCGGGGTCCCTACATCAGCCGTCGCTTTACACAGATGACGGACGATTACAAGAAAGACGCCTGGAACACGGAATACACGTACACGCAGGGTGTTACAATCACGTCGACCGGTGATGTTTCCGGCGATAACATTGTCAGACGAATCGCTCCGTCAACCGATCACCTTCTGAGAAACCGGGTGACCGGCAATGTATATGATCTCAACGGCACCCCTCCCGGTGCAATCAATACCGATTCGGTCCTGGTGCGTTTGATATATCCCAACGGAGCCGGAAGCTGGACAACCAGGGCGGAATACCCGGACGCGGGCGGCTTTTTCGATTTCGACTCGGTCCCTATCGGCAATCATGACCTGGAGATAATTTATCGACCGGATAATGACACGTTGCGGCGTTTCGTTTCCGTATTGGCTAACTCACGACTGTACACCGAATATCACCTGGCCGATGACGTCTGGCACGAGGCGGAATCATGGGGTAGTCTGATCGGCTATTATCCTCTCAACGAAAGTTCGGGACTGATCGCCGGGGATCTGACCGGGCTGGCTCCCGACGCCGACCTGAAAAACGATCCGTCCGGGAGCGGATGGGGGGCGGGCAAGATCGGCGGAGCCTTCGAGTTTGACGGCTACAACGACTATTTCGAAACCCCGACCGGCAGCACACAATTGCAGATTACCGGCGACTACAGCATCAGTGTCTGGATCTATGCGGAACCGGATCAGGACGAGTGGGCGGGGATCGTATGTCGCTGCACGCCGACTGGAGACGATAACCATTGGACTCTGCAATGGGATAATTCCGGTGGTACCTCCAAACGAATGACTCTGTACCATTCCGGCGGGAGTTGGAAATCGGATTACCGCCTTTCCGAAGCCATGAGCAACTGGCACCATATCGCCGTCACCTATCGTCTGTCTCCGGCGCGCGTTCAGTTGTTCGTAGACGGCGCCCTGCACAGCGAGACGACCTCGCTCACCGCCGGTCCCGGCTCGGGCAACGGCAAACTCCGGATCGGCTGCGACCGGACCAACCACACCTGGCACGGGAAAATCGACGATGTTCGTATCTACGAAGTGATTCTCACCCCCGGGGAAATTCAGGCTCTTTATAACGCGGGAAGTTGATCGATGTTGCGGCAGTTGCATACAAACGACGGTTTTACGCTGGTGGAAATAGTAATAGTCATCGTTGTGCTCGGCGTACTGGCCACCATCGCCACGCTCAAGATGACACCCGCCATCGAAACCGCCCGTATCGAACAGACCAAACAGGAGATGGATCAACTGGCTCACGCTATCGTCGGGAATCCAGAGTTATATACCCATGGGGCGCGGACGGATTTCGGCTATGTCGGCGACGTGGGTGCCCTGCCGCCGAATCTCGATGCCTTGGTACAAAATCCGGGCGGCTATGGCACCTGGCATGGCCCGTATATCGAAACCGGGCCGAACGGGGACGACTTCAAAAAAGACGGTTGGGGTGTATCGTACGTATATACGGGACTGGAGATTCGGTCGACCGGTTCCGGATCGAACATCGACAAACCCGTGGCCGCCTCAAGTACCTTGCTGCTGAATAATACGCTAAAGGGCGTGGTGTGCGACGCCAACCTGACTCAGCCCGGCACCACCTACCGGGATTCGCTGATCATACAAGTAACTTACCCCAACGGCAGCGGCGGCACGACCACGGCCGCCGTGTACCCGGACCAATACGGCTATTTCAGCCTGTCGGGCATTCCGGTCGGCAACCATTATCTCAAAGTAATCTACCGGCCGGATACGGACACACTGACCTTTCCCCTGACCGTCTACCCGGGTCGGGAAGCCCGGGCCGATATTGTCTTTCCGGCCGACTTGTGGTAACGCTCCGGATTGTCATTACCCACAAAAAAAGAAGGCCCGCAAAAAACTACGAACCTTCCATACCGCACTATACCGATTTATAGTTACCATTCACTCTTTTATCGTCAGGTTAATACCCCTCTTTTTCAATTGCGGCAAAAACAACGACGGCTTAACGGCGATTTCCTGCGGCTTGACTCCCCGCTCGCTGATCTGACCGGACGCGGCCATCCAGGTTATAATAGCGGCCGGGAAAGCCGTAGTCCGCATCATCGCGGTCAAACCGGTCGTGGCTTCCTGGCGGTCGACTATCTCATACACGACCGTTTTGTCCTGACCGTCTTTTTGTCCCTCAACCGTCACGCGAGCCAGCACCATATCCAGATCATTGTAGTTCAGGCTCCGTTCCAATACCGCCTTGAACACGGAGCGCGGTTCGATTTTCATCCCGTCGATTTCGACCGGTTTGTGCGAGGCCAGCCCGATATCCAGCATAGCGCGGAACAACTGACAGTGACCGGCATAGCGAATAGTCTTATAGTCCAGGGAATCGATCTTGCCTTCGTAGGTAGTCGGCAGGGTTGACGTTCCACCCGAAGTATAGAACGCTTCCAGCTCTCCGACTCCGTCGAACTCCAGTGTTTCCAGCCCGGTCATCGGATTGACCGTGGTCTTGTGGCCGTCTTTCAGTATAAGACACGGTTCCCAGTATTCATTCACGAGACCTTCGGACGAGAAAACCACCTGATATTTCAGCGGTCCGCGCGGTGACTGCGGCAGTCCCCCCACCCGTATACTGGCCTTCTCGACCCGATCCAGACGCGCCACGCCGTCAGCCACGAGTAGCGAGACCATACCGGGAGCCAATCCGCAGTCCGGAATCACCACCACCCCGGCCTTCTCCGCTTCGGCGTTCATCTCAAACTGCGCCTTAACGACATCGTTGTTCCCGCCCAAATCGACGAAATGACAACCGGACTCGATCGCCGCCTGTGCCAGACCGGGGTTGTACCGATAAGTTACACAGGAAAGAACGGCGTCATACGGTTCCATAACCGAGCGAGCTTTTTCAACATCACCGGCATCAAGCTCACCCGATACGGTGTTGTCGGAACCGAATTTTTCTTTTATTTCCCGGGACAGGCTACCGTCAATATCGTATATGCCTACCCGTTCAACGTCCTCAAGGCGAGCCAGATCATAAACGGCCGCCCGCCCCATCATGCCGGCACCTATAACAGCTATTTTCACTAAACTCTTCCCGGCGGCGCTTAATATCGGGCCGCCCTTACGTTAAAAGCCCCAAAGAAAACTAAATCGAAGAAAAAAATCAACCGGACAAAACGAATAAGTTTTTGCGCCGGAATCCCGATAATTAATGAATAGAGGGTACCATTTCAAGCAAAAGGGGTAATCACTGATATGAGTCATGACCAAAACCAGACTATCGATCCCGATCTGGCCCAAACCGAAATAAGCGAAGAACTGAAGCAGGAAATCGCTCTGTTTCGTACACTCAAACCGTACCTTGGTCACTGCCTGACTCTCAATCACGACATCAACAACCTGCTGTCAGGAATTCTCGGTTATGCCGAGTACATGCTTACCGAGAGAGATCAACTAACACCGTCACAGAAGAGCAGTCTGCAACAGATTATGGCCTGCGCTGAGAAAATAAAAAAGGTGACGGACAACCTCAGCGAACACAAGATCGCACTTTCCGAGAAGATCGATATGGAATCGATTACCGCTGCTTATAAGAAAATCGCCCGGCCTTTAGATTAGGTGGTTCATCTTCCGCAACAACCACTCCAGCCCCAAAAGACCGACAAAGAGCAGCAGCAACCAGAGCTTCCCCCACACCACCACCTCGCCAGTGTACTTTTCCACCACGGCACCGAGGTCCATTGATGCCACGGCCCCGGGGAAATCAGCAAAGGGATAGTAACCGCCGGCCGTTGCCCGCGCCAGAGCCATAAGAACGGCCGGATCGCCGGACTGATCATATTCCTCGAGAGAAAACGGCTCAATCAGAATCCTGCCCGTCTTTTCTTTCAACACATGACCGTCTTTGTCGAAACGTGCGCGGTAGCGGTATTCCCCCGGCGAAAGCTGTCGGAACTCCGCCGTATGCCTGCCCTCGCCACGATCCAGCAGATCAGCCTCAAATTTCTCCTCTTCGCCCGATCTTTCCAGAGTCACCAGCCCGGTCACTCCCGGAAGAGGCCGGAAACCCTGATCAAAAGCGTAACCTTCGAACCGTACCGCTTCCCCCCGACTGAAGACGTCTTTATCCGGGCTTATTCTAATAGGATCAAAATCATCCTGAATCGTCAGCCAACTGACAATCCCCTCCATGGCCCGACGATAATTGCTGTCATCACCCTCGAAACCGAGCGAGACAAACCCCCACGGCCAAAACGGCAGCGCGGTCGAGGCCAGAACTTTACCCGGCCCCACCCGTCGGTAGCCCATCACGGGAACCTGAGTCCCCGGCACCGAAGATCCGGCCGCGTAAACCAGAATGGTCGCGTCGGCAACCGTCTGATCGCAGGGGACAAGTAACTGAAAAGGCGGCAGGGTTCCCCATAGTTCGCGTATCGCGGCTCGGTCGTCGGCCAGCCGTACGGCCGGATGGAAGAGCTGACCTTCGGCCGGGGCTCCGTGAAAATCCATAAATTGCACCGGCACGCGATGGTTCTGATAAAACGGAAGCAAATCGTTAAACCACGACTGAGGCCCCCGTGAAACATACTGCGGTCCCAACAACACCCACAACCCGCCGCCACGCTCGGCCAAATACGAATGCAGTAATTCCCGCTGCGCATCCAGCCGGGCGGGGTCCGGATCGTAAAGAATCACAAGATCATAACGATTCAGATCGGCCTGACGCGAAGGAAACTGCCCGCTCAGGTTACCCGCCTTCGGGCCCATCACGAGCAAATCGACATCGTAGCGGTCGGCCTGTCTCAGATAACGATTAAGGAAACCGACTTCATAGTCAGGATGCTCACACACCAGCAAAACATTCAAACGGCTCTTCAATACTTTCAGAGCAACCGTTCGCATGTTGTTTCCGTCCGTCGCCTCCCCTTCCAAAGGCGGCACCCGCACCTGGATCATCTTCTGTCCCGGCTCCGACGGAATGTATCGCAGGTCGATTTCAACGAAGCCCGCTTCTTCGGTAATACGGTATCGGTCGGCGGCAACCACGCTGTCGGCTTCACGCAACTGGATCTGCACGGTTCTTTCCGCGCCCCCTTGCCAGCGAAGTTTGACCTGTACCTCGGTCGGCTGTCCGACAAACACGACCGGGTTTACCTCGACCTCGGCGATGCCAATATCGAAACCGGAAGCCGCCCCGGCCATACCGACGGAGATAATGGGCACAGCAAGACCTTTGGCCACCTGGGCCGGGGGACGACCGCTGTTTGAATTGCCATCGGAAAACAAAAGCCAATAGTCAGCCAGCTCGCCCAGCTCGAGCTTTTCCAGTTCGCTCAGGGCTTCCCCCAGAGCTGTCCGGTCGCGGGTTATTCCTTCATCGGAACGGCCCAGGTTACCACCGAAATAGTAAGTCCGAACATCGGTTGCCGCCCGAAGCCGGGCGTATTCCGGCCCGGAGAGAAGCGAATCCAGACGCACGCGACGCGATTTACCCGCCTCTACTCGATCCATACTGGACGAACGATCTATAAGCACCGACACCCGTCGATCCCGGCGATATTCACGGCTGTAACTTATGACCGGTTCGAACAACGCGGCGATCAAAAGAAGCACCGCCAGCACGCGGATCGTCCCGAGTATTAAACGAAGGTACCCCGGCAGAGGCGGATTGGTCCGTCGATATAGAATGAACGACAGAGCCAGAAGCACCACCATCGCCAGCGCCACCAGCCACGGCGAACCGGTAAGAAAATCAACCGATATGTCTTTAAGACCGAACATGGTGCGAATCTCTTATACTCCCGACGACTTCCGTACGTTCGAGCACTTTACCGCCGACGACCGATACAAAAGGGATGATAACACCGTAAAGGAGACAAAATCAAGAAGCCCGGGAAACGGCGTAGCGGACCATACCGGTTAAAGAATCAAGATAAGGAGAAGGAGCCAGCGGCCCGATTGACTCAAGCGCCTGCTCGCTAAGCTCATTGGCCCGGCGGTAGGCATATTCGACCCCCCCGTTCTCGCTGACAAAGGTAAAAACCTTGTCGAAAGTATCGGGTCCGTTCGGCTTTTTGAGATATTTGGTTATCTCGCGACCGGAGGCAGCGCTGACGTTGCGCAATGAATAAATAAGGGGCAGGGTTACCTTACCCGTGAGAATATCGTTACCCGGTTCTTTACCCGTTACTTCGGGATCACCGACGAAATCGAGAAGATCATCGGCCACCTGAAAAGCGGTACCGATCTTCTCGCCAAACTCGGCAAAGCGTCGACGTTCGGCCTTGCTTCGCCGGGTCAGAATAGGGCCGGTTTCGCAGCACACACTGAAAAGCGAAGCGGTTTTGTCGGCAATTATCTCCAGATATTCGCCTTCCGAAAGCGAATAGTTCTGCGTTTGTTCTATCTGCCTCAGTTCACCTATCGACACCCGTTCGGCGGCGAGGGATATGGCGCAGATGAGTTCCATCGACTCCGTGCCTACCATAATCCGAAAAGCCTTGGCGAGGATATAGTCTCCCATCAATACGGAGATGAGATTCTTCCACTTGTAATTGACGGTTTCCTGACCGCGGCGAAGGTCCGACTCATCGATTACATCATCGTGCAGAAGAGTCGCGGTATGAATCAACTCTATCGAGAGAGAAGCATCGACCGAAAACCGGGAGTAATTGTCGGACGCCCGGGCCGAAAGAAAAAGCAGCGACGGACGGATACGCTTACCTCGGGACTTGAGCAGATGACGAGCTATCGACGAAATAAGAGGCGAGTCACCACGCAAGTGATCGTGTAATTTGCGGTCGAAAGCGTCAAGGTCTCCCCTGATCGGTGCGGTGTATTCTGTCAACAGATTGACGTCCAGTTTAACCTGTACCCTCGTTCATAGCAGCTTGAGCCAGAGGAATTAAAAAAACGGATCAGAAACGCATTTGTCAATTGCTTTGCGGATCGGGGGGATCTTCGCTCGACCCTTCTTCCGGCCCGACCGCCGCCGCCAAACCGAAGAAGCGACGTAAGCCATTGACGTACAATTCGCTATCGTAGTACTCGCGGTCGTTATGATCGCCGCTTAAGGCGATGAATTCTTTGGGCTGTCCGGCCGCTTCATACAGTTCGCGGCCCATTTCGTACGGAATCAATTGATCATCCGGTGAGTGCGTAACCAGAACCGGGCAATTGATCCGCCTGATCTTAGACAAATTATCAAAACGATAACGGGCCAGCAGCTTGATCGGAAGATACGGAAACATGCGCTGTCCCATTTCCGGAGCCGAGGTAAACGAAGATTCCACCACCACACCCGCACATTTCACTCGCGCGGCCAGATCAAGAGCGACCGCTCCACCGAGAGACCGTCCGAAAACGTAAATCTGTCCGGGGTCGATTTTCTTTGTCTCTACCAGCCAGCGATAGACCGCCTGAGCATCGGCATAACTGTTGACTTCGGAAGGATCACCATCCGACCGACCGTAGCCGCGGTAATCGAAGAGCACGGTATTGACACCCAAACCATGAAAGAACTGAAGCGAACTGACCCGGTGTGAAATGTTACCGGCATTGCCGTGGCAAAATAACACCGTCGGAGCGACCCCGGCTCGTGCCCGCCCGGTATCGGCCGGTATAAACCACACGTTGATCCTCTGCTCCGGGATAACTTCGATATAAACATCCTCGCATGACATACCCAAATCTTCGGGCCGAATGACCATTTCGCGAGTCGATATGAAAACCACCCGGCCTTGATAGAAATAAATCGCCGCCGCCATAATGGCCGAAACACCGACAACGAGGATTATAAGAATCAGAAGCATACGCAGAAATCTCGTCCGAACCGACAAACGGTCGGCCCTCCTAAAGCGCCCTCAATTGTTCCCGTTCGCGTTCAATTTGCTTTTTCATGTCTTCTTCGAAGCGTTCCGGAGATGCCTGACGGTATTGCACCTGAGGCGCCTTGATCCGGGCCAGCTCGATATTGTCCTCGGTATAAAAACCTTCAATGTAAGTGACCGTTTCGTATTCGGCAAAAGGGCGAAAATATATATACCCGTCGCAGAAATCGCTCAAGCTGAAATCATCATAACCGACCGCATAGATGGTTTCAGAATCGGGAAGATCACCGAACGGATTGCCTGTCACGTCGAACCCGCAACTTTGGAAATCATCCCCCAGCGAAGCCATGACCTGGTCTATCGCCCCGTTGACAGGTCGACGGTCGGCCCGGGCATAACCGCTCAGCCGGTCGCCCCAGGCGTGGTGCATGGCAACAGTCATACAACGATCACCGATGGCCTGAAAAACATGATTGCCGAACCGAACATCGCCGAACCTTACAAACTTCCCCTCATCACTGACAATCGGCTGGCGATACTTAGTGAAAGCGTGGTGCATACCGCAGTAGGCCAGTACCTTGTCGCCCTCGGCCACCGCACGCAGAACAACCCCGGCCCAGTTCTCTTCGCTGCACCCGGCCCAGACCTGTCGGCGCAATTCGGGATTATCCATATCACCACGGTTCTGAACGGGACTCCAGTCGAGATCGCAGTTGACCCCCAGAATACGAAACGGCCGGGCCGTGTCCGGCAACGATGCATTCAGTTGCCAGGCGGTTTTGTAAATGTCCAGATACTCCCGCCACGGCCACAGGCTGTATTGATTCATCTGAATATGACGGGCCAGATGTTCATCGAAAGAATCAGCCCGCAGCAGACTGTCAATCAACGGCTGATCGTCTTCGTTGGCAAATTCAAGAGCCAGAACATACACCCCGGCCCGGTACAACCCCGGTATCAACTGCTGTACCAACACGGGATTGTCTTTGATCCGATGAGCCTCACCGAGGAAAATAACATCGTGATCGGCGAACTTGTTAACCACGTAATCGACCGGAGAACGTCGATTGGTGATCAGATATTGCTGCAAAGCAAAAAGCTTGCTCTGACCCAGCGGCTGAGAAGTTTGCTGAGCACAGCCGAGCAGCATAGTCAGCAACACCACGCTTGCCGCAAAAGCTCTTATCATAGCCATCGGTTCCCGACCTATTCCCATTCGATAGTCGCCGGCGGCTTGGATGAAATGTCGTAAGTAACCCGATTGACACCCCTGACATCGCGAATGATCCGATTCGATATCTCGGCCAGTATATGATCGTCAATTCGCGCCCAGTCGGCGGTCATCCCGTCGACCGAAGTCACCGCCCGCAACGCAATGACATTCTCGTAAGTGCGTTCGTCACCCATCACACCGACCGACCGCACGGGCAACAGCACGGCAAAAGCCTGCCAGATGTCATCGTATATGTTATGACGATGCAGTTGTTCTATGAAAATGGCATCCACTTCGCGCAGCAGGTCACATCGTTCCTGCGTTACCTCACCTATTATCCGCACCGCCAGTCCCGGACCGGGGAAAGGATGCCGCCCGATGAACCCCTCGGGCAGACCCAGCGCCCGCCCCAGACTACGTACTTCGTCCTTGAACAACTCGCGCAACGGCTCTACCAATCGCAACTGCATGCGTTCTTTAAGTCCACCGACATTGTGGTGCGACTTTATGGTCGCCGAGGGCCCTTTGAACGATACCGACTCGATAACATCGGGATAAAGCGTCCCCTGGGCCAGAAAATCCACCTGCCCGATTTCCCGGGCCTCTTTTTCGAAAACGTCAATGAACGTATTGCCGATAATCTTGCGTTTTCTTTCGGGGTCTTCCACTCCCGCCAGTCGCTCCAGGAACAACGACGAAGCATCGACCGGTCGCAGATTTATCCCCAGACCGCCGAGCATGTCGACCACCTGAGCGAATTCGTTTTTGCGAAGGACACCGTTGTCCACGAACACGGCGTAAAGGTTGCCGCCGATTGCCCGATCAAGCAAAACCGCCGCCACGGTCGAGTCGACCCCGCCGGAAACACCGAGCACCACCCGACCATCGCCCACCTGTCGACGCACCGCAGCTATCGAATCCTCGATAAACGAAGCCGTGGTCCAGTCGCCCTTTACATCACAAATCCTGAACAGGAAATTATCGATGATCCTGCGCCCCTCTACGGTGTGGTGAACTTCCGGATGGAACTGCAATCCGTAGATACGCCGGTCATCGTCGGCAATAGCCGCCGTAGCCAGCGAGTCGGTACGCCCGATCACCCTGAAACCTTCCGGCAACTTGACTATGGAATCGCCGTGCGACATCCACACCTGGCTTTTCGCCGTCACACCGTCGAACAACCGGCCGTCGTCGCCCACCTCGAACATCGACCGCCCATACTCGCGATGTTCGCTGCGCACCAATTGCCCGCCGAACAGGTCGGCCAGCAACTGCATACCGTAGCACACCCCCAAAACCGGCACGGAACCGTCGAAAAAACTCCGGTCAATTCGCGGCGCGTTAGGATCCTTCAGCGATGACGGCCCGCCGGAAAGAATATACCCCGCCACGTTCTTCTCGGCGTAAACGGACAGGTCGGCATCGCAGGGGACGATCTCACAATAGACGTGCGCCTCTCGGACCCGCCGGGCAATCAACTGCGTATACTGGGACCCGAAATCCAAGATGAGTATCATTTCGTGTGCGGTCATCATGCTTCCCGTTCTTCCGGATCCGGCGCCTCGATGATAGTATCTCTCTTATAGGCCTCAAGGGTTCGCGGTTCTTCTTCAAGGTAATGCAAACCGCGCGACTCCCTGCGCTGAAGTGCGGAGCGAACAATGAGTTCGGCCACGGTGGCGATGTTGCGCAACTCCACGACCGAACTCGTAGCCGGAGTGGCAAAATAGTATTGTTCGATGGCTTCTTTCAATCGGCTGATTCTCTCCATAGCCAGATTGAGACGGTCGGTGGTACGTAAAATTCCGACGAAATCCGACATGACGCGACTGATTTCCCGACGATCATGGGCCACCAGTATCTTCTCCCGCGGCAGACGCAACGAAGAAGCCAGACGATTGTCGACCGGCACGGAGGCCGGGAAACTTGCCTGTTTGTAATAATCGTAAGATGCGGCAGCGGCGAATCGGGCCATTACCACCGCTTCCAACAGTGAGTTGGAGGCCAGACGATTGGCTCCATGCATCCCACTCATGGCTACTTCACCGGCCACGTACAGACCGGGAAGCACCGTTTGACCCTTGATATCACAGACGACCCCGCCGCAGGCGTAATGGGCCGCCGGGACAACCGGTATCGGCCGTTGAGTAATATCAAAACCGTACCGCAAACATTGCCGGTAGATGTTGGGAAAACGTTTCTTAATAAAAGCGGCGTCACGATGGGAAACATCAAGCAGCACGTATTCCTCACCGCTGGCCTTAAGTTCCCGGTCGATAGCCCGGGCCACCACATCACGAGGGGCCAGCTCTTTCAGTTCGTGGGCACCTTCCATGAAATAGCGCCCATCCACCGACATCAGTCGACCGCCTTCTCCCCGCACCGCCTCGGAAATGAGAAACGGTCGGCGTCCCGGCGAGTACAGCGTAGTGGGGTGAAACTGCACGAACTCCATGTTGCCCACCGGCACACCCGCCCGGTGAGCGATGGCCACACCGTCGCCGGTAGCTATCAGGGGGTTGGACGTGTGAAAATACACCGCGCCCAGCCCGCCGGTTGCCAGCATCGTTACCGGCGCATAGAAAATATCAATACTTCGTTCCGGTTCATAGAAAACATAAGCCCCGGCACAAATCCGCGTTGCTCCCTCGTGGTACGTTACCAAATCCAGCACCAGGTGATCGCGGAAAAACTCGATACTGTCAGGATGAGATCGACAGGCACGCAGCAGAGCGGTCTCTATTTCCTTGCCGGTAAGGTCGGCGGCGTGGACTACCCGGTTGCAGGAATGTCCCCCTTCCCGACCCAAATCGTACCGACCGTCAACCTGAGTGAATTCGACACCGCAACGGACCAATTCCTCGATAGCCGGAGGTCCTTCCCCCACCACCTGACGGACCACGTCCTCATGACACAGGCCGCAGCCGGCCCGGAGAGTATCCGACACGTGTGATTCGAACGAATCGGTCTGGGCCAGAACCGCGGCAATTCCGCCCTGGGCCCGATTGGTATTGGTTTCGGTTTCGGCCTTCTTGGTAACGATGGCCACCTTAACGCCGGGGTCGCGCGCCACCACTTTGAGAGCGTACAACAACCCAGCTATTCCGCTACCGACGACTATGAAATCAAAGCGGCGATCCATCAAGCTTCCTTTCCGGGTAATCCCAGTCGCTCGTAAAAATAGGCCAGAAGTCTTTCCTCGCCAGGATCGAGATCCACCTCAAGCTCAAGATAGTAGGTTTCACGACCGAAATCAAAGCCGACCAGCTTGACCCAGTCCTTAGCCGTAGTAATTATCATATCAGAATCATAGTGGTCGGCGGCCGCTTTGATCTTTTCGAGAAGAACCTCGTCGTACACCTGATGATCCGAAAGCTCCATGGCGAAATCAAGATCACCGGCCAGGGCCGCCACCTGTCTTTCCAATGCACGGAAATTACCCACACCGGCAAAGAGAAAGACCGACTTATCTTCCATGTACTTCACTGGCAGGGTTTCGCCACGACCGACGAGCCGATGCGGTCCGAACCCCGCCTGATATATCAAAGCATCGGGATTTACTCTGGCCAGACGTCGCTTTATGGCGCTGATATCCCGTGCGAATTTAACCCGGGTAATGATAATGACATCGGCTCGCGACAGGGCGCTGATCGGCTCACGAAGGACACCATAGGGAAACGCCTTGAGCATCCGCCGTTTCAATCCGGCGTCCCAGGCCACAATGTCTATGTCACGGGCCAGACCGAAATGCTGAAAGCCGTCGTCAACAATTATGACATCGACCAGTGAACTCCGGGCCAGCGCCTCGGCCGCTCTGGTTTTGACCCGGTCAACGGAAAACACCGCCTCGGGCAGAGCGTGGGCCAGCAGCATGACCTCGTCGCCGGTCTCGACCACATCCATCTGTTCCACCTTGTAACCGGGAGCGATGAAAGAGCTTTCTACCCGACGACCATAAGCCGACGACACGACCCCCACGCGTACCCCCGCCCGCAGCAGGTCAGCGGCCATAAAGCCGACCAGGGGCGTTTTACCGCTGCCCCCCACCGTGATATTGCCAACCGAGATAACCGGCACATCAACCCGTGTCGGCACCGGGGCCACAGCCCGATGTATACGGGCAATCAGGCGGTAGACAAAAGACGACAGCCACAGCAGCACAGCCGGTATCGCCCAGAGACTGAGCCACCTACGTCGAAGGATCTTTTTCCAGATTCTTTCCAGCATCAGCCAGACGTTTCAGGATATAATTACCGGCCACCGTTGTAGCCGAACTTTCCAAATCGCTTTCGGTTTTCTCGGCGAAACACCGTTTCCCCGACACTATTTCTTCCAGAGTTGCGGCCAGATCATCGACCGAGTCTAACCTGACTCCGTAATCGTGGGACAAAATGTAATCAGCCGCTTCGGTCACGTTACTTATGTATGGACCGAAGACAACGGGCGTGCGTACCCAGACCGGTTCCAGGATATTGTGACCGCCGATATCCACGAGCGTTCCACCGACAAAAGCCAGATCGGCCGCCAGGTAAAGATCGTTCAGAATACCCATCCGGTCAACCAGGACAATACCGTCGGACACCGGCCTGTCACCAAAGATATACCACGGCAAGCCGGTGCTCTCGAGCCACGCGCCGATCTCGCCCGACCGCTCCGTGTGACGCGGTGCCAGAAGCAACCTGACATGCCCGTAAACCGAGCGCAGCCGGCGATAAGCCGCAACCAGCAGTTTTTCCTCGCCCGAGCGGGTCGAACCCGCCACAAGCAGAAATTCATCCGGTTTCACGGCCATACGGGCACGGATTTCCCTGACCCGACCTTCCGATATCCTGACCAGGGGAGCATCAAACTTCATATCCCCGGTCACGGTAGTCCGTTCGGACGGCAGCCCAAGACCGGCAAAACGCTCTCGATCGGACTCACTTTTGATAAAGGCCCAATCATAGCAAGACAGAAGACGCCGCATCATCCCGGGGGCAAGTCGATATTTACCACAAGCTCCGGCCGACATCCGTCCGTTCACCAGCACGGTCGGGATACCCCGACGGGCGGCACAAAGAAGCAGATTAGGCCAGATTTCCGTTTCGGCCACCACTACCATCCCGGGCTTCAGTTGATCAAGGGTTCTTCTGATGACATGGCCGGCGTCTAACGGAAAGAAAGATACCTCGGCCGTCCCGGCAAAAGCCGCCGAAGCGGCCCGGAAGCCCTGACGTGTCATGGTCGTAACATGCAAACGCAACTCCGGGCGATGTTCCTTGAGATAGGCTATCAGAAAACCAATAACCTTGATTTCGCCGACCGACGCAGCATGCAGCCAGATATCTACGGGACTCGACGGAGAAATCAATCCCAGCCTTCCGCGCCACAGCTCATTGGCCGCAGCTCGAACGCGACCGTAAGGATAAATCAGCCCATAAACAAGACTGATGAAAAGTCGATACAAGGCGATCATAAATAACCGCTAATTATCCGGGCGGTTCGCTCCGAGGCTCCCGTTCCGCCAAGGAGACCCCGAAGCTGTCCCAGCCGGGTCAGGACCTGATGGCGACAGGACGGGTCGGAGGAATACTTCTTCAACTCGCGGTACATAGCCTCCGGTGTGGCCCGGCGCTGAATAAGCTCGGGAACGACCTTTTCTCCCAGCACCAGATTTACCAGCGAGATACTGTCCAGATGAACCAAACGACTGGCTATCTGATAGGTGAAGAAACCGGTCTTATACACCACGACCATGGGTCGACCGATAATACCCGTTTCCAGAGTGGCCGTACCCGAAGCGGTCAAGACCATATCCGACTCGTTTATAACGCGGCGGGAATCGTCATAGACCAGATCAACCGGGCCGTCATCGTTGTTTTCCATCAGGCGTTCGTACTCACAGGCTCCCCGCACTCCGGCCACCACCGCCCGCGTGTTATCTTCGCGGCAGAAGCGCCGGGCCGCTTTCAGCATGGCCGGCAACATACGCTCGACTTCCTGTCGACGAGAGCCGGGCAAAACGGCCAGTTGTCCCCGGCCGGGCGGAGCCGTACCGAGGTAGTTCGGCGGGATATCTTCAAGAAGATAATGCCCGACAAAGTCACAGGCAACGTTATGGCGACGATAAAAGGCCTGTTCAAAGGGCAGAATAACCAGAACACGATCCACACAGGCCCTGATCAGATCAATACGTCTGCGCCCCCATGCCCATACCTGAGGCGAAATGTAATATATGATGGGAAGGCCCAGCGATTTGATCCGCTTAGCTAACCGTAAGTTGAAACCGGGATAATCTACCAGAATCACGGCCGATGGCCGACGGGTACGGATTTGCTCGACACATTCCTGAAGCAATCGACGAAAAAAGAAGAAGCGCCGGGCTACTTCCTGAAAACCCAACACCGCCAGATCCGCGCTGTCGGCCGCCTGTTCCTGACCGAGCGCTTTGAGGCGCAGCCCGCCCAATCCGAAAAAAGCAAGGTCGGGATGCAGCTTCTGCAACTCCGCGACCATGCGACCGGAAGCGTTATCACCCGAAGGATCCCCGGCTGAGATGAAAATATCCCGGGCAGCCATTTAGGCCGGTTTCTCCTCCGTCATGGAACGGTTCGCACTCAAACCGATCCGCTCCACTTCCAGGGCCACCTCAAGGGCTCGCGAAGCCTCAGCCAGCGTCACCGCCACCGGCTTGTCATCGATAACAGCTCGCAGGAAACTCTCAAGTTCGGCTCCGAGCATATCCTGACCGTCGTCTTCTTTCTTCGAGTATACCAGCTCCCGATCCGAGCGCCCCAGCGGCAGGCGAATACCGGAAGTATCTTCACCGGGTCGGGTCAACCGATAGAGATCAGCCTGTTTCTGAGCCAAATCCAGCGAGCAATAACCGGACCGTTGAAATATGCGCAGCTTACGCATCGGTTTTAACGAAATGCGGGAAGCCGTCAGGTTGGCCACCGCCCCGTCGGCAAAAGTAAGTCGAGCGTTGGCAATGTCCGCCTGCTCCGAAATAACCGCCACGGCGGAAGCCTGAATATCCACCAGATCAGCTTTGATGAACATGAGAACGAGGTCGATATCGTGAATCATCAGATCGAGAATTACCGCCACGTCGGTACCACGCGGATCAAAGGCCGCCAGTCGGTGAGCCTCGATGAAGGCCGGGCGAATATCTGTACCGGCCAGCGACCGCACCGCCGGATTGAAACGCTCTATCTGCCCCACCGTCACCTTGACGCCATACCGAACGGCAAGCTTTTCCAATTCTCCGGCTTCTTCAAGGTTGGGTGTAACCGGCTTCTCGATCAGACAATGGACACCCCGGGCTATTAAACGTGAAGCAACTTCATAATGTGCGGTGGTCGGCACCACGACAGACACCGCCTCTGCCCGGTCGGCCAGTTCCTCCAGCGAGGAGAAGGCCTCTACCCCATACTCGGAAGCATAACGCCCGGCTTTTTCCAAGTCGGTATCGTACAGCCCGACCAGTTCGGAATCAGCCAACTGCGAAAGCCATTTCAAATGGTGGCGACCCAGCGAGCCGACCCCGACTACTGCCGTCCTGAGTTTGTCCATGCCGTTCACTACTCCCAGACTGCTTGCACTATCATCTAATATCGCCTGAAGGTAACACGCAGAACGGAGAAGATAAAGCGTATTCGTTCGGTTGCACGCCGCCGGCCGGTCCCGAATTGACCGCGCCCCGGATCAGAAACTGATTTCCAGACTGTAGTAATCGGTGTTTTCGAGCTGGTCTTCTTCGGGATCATTGCGAGCGTATGAAAACATCACGTTCAGTCGGCGCAGCAACGTCCCGCCCAGACCGTCGGACCGCTCGTATTCGTTATCAAACAAGAGCTTCTGAATACCGCGAGTCGAGACGGTAACACCGAACGTCCCATAATCAGTATCGTAATCCGGCTGATCGACAGAGCCAACTCGCGCCCATAGGATCTCTGCCAGACCGGCTTCAAGACCCAGACAGGTGGTGGTTTTATCGTCACCGTTGACAAGTGTCCGAAGCTCAAAGGCCGGAAGAACAGACAGCCAAATCAACCGGTCGGAAGCAGCCATAAGATCAAGAGCGGCGCCGATTCTCCGTGTTCTGGCCGGAACATAGCTGGAACCTCCCACCTCGATATCCGGCCCATAATTGGCCAAAACAACCGCGCCCAGCAGACGGCTTTGCCACTTCAGCGAGGTTCCGCCGTCAAAGCTCAGCCATTGTCCCACCGGAGCACAACAGAACAGACCGATATCGAAGGCATCACCATCCATCGACACCGAGTCCGCTTCTTCCGAAAAATGACGGTAAGCCAGCCCCAGACTCACCTCGACAGCACAGGAGTACCCGACACCAATCGCAAAATGATGGTACGTGTCCTCGAAAGAAAACCCGTGCCCGCCGCCAAACTCAGTATATTCGGGCGATTCCAGGTCAAGACGGGCATAACCGAGCCCGATACTGAACGGCGATGACTCCAGACCGGCAACAGCGTCCAGCTTCAAAGCCAGCGACGCAGCCGAAATCTCCGAGGAACCCGACGATGATCCCCCCAAAGTCGTTTTACCGGGGTAGAACGCAATCGCGGCATATCGACAGGATAGAAAACCGAGCGTAGCCGGATTGACATAGAACGAAAGGTTGTCGGTGCGCATAACCCCCGCCTGCCCCATGCCATTGGCGCTTACGGACGGGGATTCCGGCCACCGCGACAATGAGGCCGAACCCTCTTTACTCTGGGCGGCTGCGGTCGAGCCGAGCAGGGCCACCACTCCCAGCATAAACCAGAATCTCAGCATACCCCTTCCTTTCTCGAAAGTCTCTGCGGCTGGCTGTATCTTTTGTTTGGTTACTTGACGATGCCCCGGGTCGAGCGCGGAAGAAAGTCCAGAAGTGTCTGAACCTCGGGAATTATATTCATCTCTTCGTTTATTTTCTCGACAGCCTGAGTGGTATTAAGTCCGGAATGAAAAAGCAGACCAAATGCCCGCTTCAGGGCTTGAATAGTCTCTTTTTCGAAACCGCGCCGCCTGAGACCGACGGAGTTCAACCCGATCACCCTGAGAGGATATCCGGCCACCATGGCAAACGGGCAGACATCCTGCACCACTCTGAAACCGCCGCCGATCATGGCATGAGCCCCGATCTTTACGAACTGATGCACGGCCAGCACACCACCCAGAATAGCATAGTCGTCGATCTCGATATGCCCGCCCAGATTGACCGAGTTGGCCATAATCACGTTGTCACCGACAATGCAATCATGGGCTACGTGAGCATAGGCCATCAGCATGCAGTTTTTACCCACCGATGACTCGCCGTGCGCTCGGGTCCCCCGATTGACGGTAACATATTCACGGATAACCGTATCGTCGCCGATGCGTGCCTGGGTAATCTCGCCCCCGAATTTCAGATCCTGCGGCGGTGTACCGATCACCGCCCCGTGCGACACCTTCACGTTCCGGCCCAGCCGAGCCCCGTCGGCCAACAGAACATTGGAGGCAATCCGCGTCCCTTCGCCGATCACCACGTCGTCTTCGATTATCGTGTGCGGTCCGACCGTAACGCCGTCCGCCAGTTCGGCCTTGGAAGAAACAATAGCTGTGTTGTGAATATTGGTCATCGATCAATCAACATTGCCAGAAAATCGGCACTGGCCACGACGGTATCGTCAACATACGCCCGTGATGACATCTTGCAGGTATTCCGGCGGAAAGCGTGCATCTCGACTTCAAACACCAGTTGATCACCCGGAGTAACCGGCTTGCGGAACTTGGCGTTGTCCACCGAAGCGAAATAAACCAGCTTGGATTTGGGATCCTCGGCCACGTTCAGCAGCAGCACTCCGCCCGCCTGAGCCATAGCTTCCAGAATCAAAACCCCCGGCATGATCGGACGCCCGGGGAAATGCCCCTGGAAATACGGCTCATTGAAAGTCACGTTCTTGATAGCTCTGACGCTCTTGCCGGGGACGAAATCTATAACCCGATCTACCAGCAGAAAAGGATAGCGGTGCGGCAGAAAATCCAGAATGGCCCTGACGTCCAGAATAGCCTTTTCGGCTTTGGGAAAACGGCTGGCGATTTTTCTCTTCTGGTAAAGCTCGCGCATTTTCTTGGCCAGAGCAACATTCGCCCGATGGCCCGAACGACCGGCCAGAATATGACCTTTTACCGGCGCTCCGATCAGCAGCAGATCACCGAGCAAATCGACCGTCTTATGCCGCACCGGTTCGTTGTAAAAACGAAGCTTCACATCGTTGATTATGCCGGTTTCACCGACGAAGATTTTATCTTTAAGACCCAGCACCTTGCGTATGCGCTCAATTTCCACCGGGCCCGAATCGGAGTCATAGATAACGATAGCGTTGTCCAACCGTCCACCCTTGATCAGGCCCTGTTCCTTGAGCATCTCCAGTTCGGAGAAGAAACAGAAAGTACGCGCCGGGGCGAATTCCTCCACGAATTCCTTGTCGAGATCAACAAGCGAGGTATACTGCGTCCCGAGAGCCGGATTCTTGTAGTCGATCATGAACGTAATGCGCAGATCGTCCGACGGCGTAACGACCAGATCGACATGCCGTTCCGGTTCGCTGTAAGCCATGGGGGTATCGATCTCGAGATAGTACTTATCGACTTCCTGATTCTCGATCCCGGCTTCCAGCAGCTTATCGACATAGGGCATGGCCGAACCGTCACCCACCGGCGGCTCGTTCGTGTCCAGTTCGATAACGATATTATCTATCTGGAGCCCGGCCAAAGCCGCCAGCACATGTTCAACCGTATGGACCTTGGCCTCACCGTGCTGCAACGTCGTGCCGCGTGAGATGTCGACAACATGGTCCACATCGGCCATCACCCAGGGATGACCCGCCAGGTCGGTACGGACAAAACGGATGCCGTGGTCCGGCGGGGCCGGTTTGAAAGTCAGAGTACTGGTGTTACCGGTGTGTAACCCGACACCGCTCATTGAAATCGGTTGCTTTACGGTACGCTGTTTGTCAAACATATCACGTGTTTCGATACAAAGTTGCCGGAGTATACACACTGGCCGCAACGGGTTCAAGCGGTTTTTTGCCGATCGATCACCTCTTCGGTAAAGCCCGGAACCGTCCGATAATCCATGATTGAGCCCCGCAACGGAACCGAGGGGCCGCAGTTTATGGTTGCCACAACGGCCAAAGTCGCTATATTGTATGAAGTATACTTACCTCATAGGAGATCACCATGAGTTTCAAGCGCTTCGTTCTGCCGTTAATTCTCTGCCTGCTGGTTTTTGTCCCGGCTATTCTGGCCGGTCAGCAGCACGATATCCTCATACGAGTACCTTTCGAAACCAAACAGGACTGGATACAACTCCGGCAAATGGGGCTTGATATCGTCCTCCGCGGCGATGATTACTTCGAAATCGTCGCCTCACAATCGGAACTGGATGCCCTTGAAGGACAAGGTTTCAAATACGAAGTTATTCATGAATCCATGGGGGCTTTCTATCGTTCCCGCCTCGATGTCTCCAAGGATATGGGCGGATATATGACCCTGGACGAGATAATCGCCCATGTCGATACTGTCATCGCCGATCACCCCAATATCGTTTCGGCCAAACAGAATCTGGGATCGACGATTGAAGGACGGGACATGTGGGCGATAAAAATATCGGACAATCCGGAGATCGACGAGGACGAGCCCGAGGTGATGTTCACCGCGGCCATCCACGCCCGCGAGGTCATAACGCCGCTGGTGCTTCTCAATTTCGTGGATTACATAACCGACAACTACAGCCTCAATCCGGACGTGAAAAACCTGGTGGACGAGCGGGAAATCTGGATTGTCCCGGTGGTTAACCCGGACGGATATTACTACAACGAATACACCGATCCGAGCGGTGGCGGGATGTGGCGGAAAAACCGGCGCAACAACGGCGACGGCAGCTACGGCGTGGATTTGAACCGTAATTACGGCTACGAATGGGGCTACAACAATTCCGGTTCATCCTCCTCCGGCTCCTCGGAAATTTACCGCGGCTCCGGCCCGTTTTCGGAACCGGAAGCGCAGAATATGCGCGATTTTGCCCTGGCTCACGAGTTTATCGTTACACTTTATTTCCACTCGTATTCCAATGCAATCCTCTGGCCCTGGGGATACGATTCTTATTACACCCCCGATCAGGACCTGTTCGTTCTGATGGGCGATTCCATAAGCTCTTATAACGGCTACGATCCGACCATCATCTGGGGTTTCGACGAGGTAAATGGTGTCACCGATGACTGGTACTACGGTGAACAAACCCTCAAAAACAAGTCTTACTCTTTCAGTATCGAGGTAGGCAATTACAGCGATGGGTTCTGGCCGTCTACCAGCCGGATTCCCGATCTTGTCGACGAGAACCTGCAACCCCAGTTGTTCCTGACTCGTATTGCCGGCCACGTTGAGCAAATGCGGGCGCCGACCGCCCCGGCGATAACGCTCGACTCGATCATCAACGGCAGCAGCTACACCGTGGCGTGGACACACGATGATTCGCTTAATCCCGCGGTCGTATACGAATTGCTGGAGATGCAGAACCCCCAACGGATAACCGATTCCTGCAACAGTTTCGACAACTGGGACAATGATGGCTACTCGGTGTCCACCACTCGGAGTTACTCCGCTCCGTCGAGTTTCTATTCCGGTTCGGGCAACAACCTGAACAATTCCGTGGCTATGGGGAACGGACTGATGGTGGAAGCGGGTGACACGCTCAGGTTCAAGACCTGGTATGACATCGAAAGCAACTGGGACTATGCCTACGTGGAAGTGGCTACCGACGGCGTGAATTTCAGCTCCATCCCGGGCAATCTAACAACCACTTCCAATCCCAACGGAACCAACCAGGGCAACGGCATCACCGGCGCTTCCAGCGGCTGGGTCGACGGCGTGTTCGACCTTACCGCCTATGTCGGACAGCAAATACAAATAAGGTTCAGATATAATTCCGACGGCGCGGTGGTCAACGAAGGTTTCTACATTGACGATATCGCCCCGCATTTCGCGTACGGCAGCGAGACCGTTATCTCCTCAACCATCGCCGACGACTACTACGCCTTCTCGGGCAAGGAAGCCGGTTTGTACACCTACAAAGTGCGAGCCAAAGACGCCGAAGATCAATGGGGACCGTTCTCGGATCCGGCGACCACGGAAGTGCTGGGAGCCAATAACGGCGATATGGATGTCGACGGTATTTCGCACGCCATCTCCGATTTGGTGGTTTACAACAATTACTTCATGAACGGCCTGTCCGCCTTCACCTACGACGTCGAAACCCAGATCGGACAAAGTGACATCAACTGTGACGGCCTCACTCTTGCCGAAAGCGACCGCACCTATCTGGAGCAGGTCATACTCGGTCTGGCCGAGCCCTGCACGCCGCCCGAAAAGACCGGCCTGAGCCTGCTCGTTCCGTCCGGTCCGGCCGCTCCGCGGGACAACCCGGCTTACTCGGTAACCGTGGCCAACACCGAGTTTCACGCCGTGGATACCGGGTGGGTGACAATCGACATGAACACCGGCAACGAAAACTTCGTCGGGTTCCAGCTCCATCTGGAATATGATACCACCGGACTGGAACTGCTGGATGTCCAAAGAGGGGAAGATCTGACCGCCTGGAATTATTTCGATTATTCCGTGGACATCGTCGACGATATGGCCCAACTGCGGATTTCCGCCGTTGCCGCGACCGGCACAGGCGAAATCATCGAAGACGATATTTCCCCGTTGCCATCGCCGAAGACTCTGGTGCGGATGAAATTCGGCCTCACTGATCCCGGTGAACCGATCAGCCGCGATATCAACTTCGTCTGGGATTACTGCGGCGACAACACCATTGCCGTGGGTACGCTTCCCGGCCCCACCGTACAGGTATTGGCCGTATCCGATAATGTGTACAACGCCGACCTGGCAGACATAACCGGAATCAGCGGCACATACGGCGGAGCCGCCGAATCGTGTACAAGCGGCTGGCTGGGGACCGCCCCGTCGCGCGGGATCGATTACACGTCCGGACGAGTATCTTTCGAGCCGTCCTGCTGTATCGGCACCGTCGGCAACGTGGATTGCGGCGAAGAGGAACTGCCGGACATGGGCGATCTGACCGTTCTGATCGACCATCTCTTCATCAGCCTGAGCCCGCTGTGCTGTGAGCCGGAGGCCAACGTTGACCTCACCGGCATTGTTGACATGGGTGACCTGACTGTTCTGATCGATCACCTGTTCATTTCGCTCAATCCGCTGCCGCCTTGTCCGTAGGCATTTGGCCGCAATAGTGCAAATCAAAGCGGTCGTCGGGACAATAAATACCCCGGCGGCCGCTTTTCTCTGACGGGCTACAACTCTTTGAGCGTTTTGACCTGGCGAAGCTTACGGAAAAGCTGGATGTATTCCTTTACCATCACTTCCTCCGCCCTTGACATGCCCTCCATCATCGGTATCCCGATACGCAAAACCGCCCGGACGATATCGGCCACGGTTCGGTCGTATTTCCCGGCCAGTTGTTTGAGTTGGCTTTTCAACTCATGCGAGACGAATACGTTAAGACAATGATCACCTCTCAGTTTACGGTCGGTCGTATTTTCTTCTGTCATGCGGATGTTTCCTCCCCGTTTCGTTCTCAGTGGTATTTCTGGTGTCCTATCAGTATTTGCGGCGTGGTTATTTTCAGACCATAGCGGTGGTATATTTCCCGCATAACGCCGCGCCAGGTAGCGGTGGGCTCTTTGTTTCGGATAAGCTCGTCGATCTGCTCCCGATACGGCGAACGGCATATAACGCACCGGCGGCAGGCTTGCGGCCTCAATTGAAACAGCCGCTCCACCGTCGGCCGCAATTCTTTCCTGAGACGCTTCAGGGCTCGTTTGTGAACGGCTTCCAGCTTGTAGATTGCCCGGCCGGATTTCTCGGCAATTCGGCGATAGCTCTGCCCCACGAAGTAGAAACGCTCAATGAATTCCCGTTCGTCTTCGCCAAGCTTCTCCAGCGCTTCGCGAACGGCCCGGATGATTTCGTCCCGGCGGGCAGAGGCCTCCGGTCGAGCGTCCCGGGCAACATCACCGGCCTGCCGGATCAGATCATCAAGCGAAATCACGTCCAGCCCGCTGCCGGCTGCTTCCGGAGCCAAATCCGGATCATGGCCCAGATCAACGATCCAATTCTGATAAACTATCCGGTTCGATCCCATATTACCGTCCCTCCCGTGCTTTCCGTTCGCCGACTTTCACCGCCTTCAGCTTACCGGGCAGACTCATCGATGGCTACCACATACCGATAACATTAAAGACAGCCGTTTCGCGGGTAACGGAATCATGTGATTCACATATGCGGTCACGTGTCGTTGCGGCGTATACCGCAGGGGCGGTTTTCAAAAAGACCTAAACTTTTGTGGTTGTATTGCATATATTGGGTAGGCACGGACAGCTTGCGATTGGCCGACTAACGGAAGTGAGGGAACATGAGTGATCCGTCCCAACGGCGCGAACGACGACCGATAATAAGCGGCATTATCTGCCTGGGGATCGGTTTGTACCTGGCTTCGGTGACGTACGATTTCTTCCCGGCCATAGAAAAGAGCTGGCCCATTCTTCTCGTTATTCTGGGAATAGCCCTCATTGTCGGTGCTTTTACGCACCGGAAGGAACCTCCCCGATATCAAAATCAGCAGCCACTAACATAACAGGCAGGGTGGCTTCTTGGACGATCAGAAATACGAGCGAATACCGGTCTTTCCCGACCCCGAACAGACAACAGCGCTTCCGAACGATTCCATGCTGGAATTCAAGGTCGCAACCGGCAACAGTACGTTCGAAACTTCGGTAATGACCTGGATCACTCTGGGCACTTTGCTGCTGTTTTACCCCTTCCTTTCGCTCCTCGGGATCGGTCAGGATACCGGTGTCCTGTTCGAAAGCATGAGCCAGGGGGTGCTCATGGTGCTGCTGATCGTTACGGTGCTTTTTCAGTGGGCGATTTTCCTGATCAACTACGCCGCGGTTTACCTGGAAAAAACGGGGTTGGCCGGGCTGGGTTTTCGGCGCATCCGTGTCGTGGACTTTGCCTGGGCTTTTGCTTTTCTGCTGATGGCCAACCTGATTCTCGCCGGGCTGGCCTGGCTGCTGGCTCAGGTGGGACTGCCCATGCCGGGCGAGATCGGTTTGTTGGTGCCCACCGATCCGGCCGGAAAAGTGGTCTGGGTCGCCGTATCGTTTACGGCCGGCTTTTGTGAGGAAGTTGCTTTTCGAGGCTATCTGCTGACCCGACTTCGCCTCATCGGCAAGGCCAAAAGCTGGTTTTTCCCGGTGGTGATCTCTTCCCTTGCTTTCGGTATTTGCCATGCCTACCAGGGCTGGCCGGGCTTCATCGTCATAACGACTTATGGGGCTATGTTCGCCCTGCTCTACACGCGAACCGGCCGTATCTGGCCGTGTATCATCGCTCACTTTTTCCAGGATTTCAGCGCTCTGTTCTTCCCCCAATAGAACCGGTCGCGCGACAGATTTCCCGACCTGTTGAGATCTATTTAAGAAGCAGCATTTTTCGGGCCGCCGTATAGGTTCCCGCCCTTAAACGGTACAAATATACACCGCTGGCAGCCGGTTGTCCGTCCGTAACGGTACCGTTCCACGTGATAGTATGTTCTCCGGCGGGGAGAACCGCGTTGACCAGCGAGGCGACCTGTCGACCGAGCACATCGTAAACAGTCAAAGTTACCGCCGAGCGCTCGGGCAGAGTAAAAGATATGACTGTCGACGGGTTAAAAGGATTGGGATAGTTTTGTTCCAGACTATAGTCATGGGGAAGGTTCGGTGGTTCGTCTTCGTCGGCGTCAGTGGTCAGATAAACCAGACTGGACGCCCAGACATGCAGTCCTTCGTTGTCCGGCGCCACCCACAAAAACCAACTGCGGCCATCGCGGGTATCCGTAGCGGGAGAAATCATGAACTCCGGACCGGCAACCGAAACCGGCTGGTTAGTCCCTACGGCCGAAAGCCCGTCGTCAAAAATCTGGTAATACACTTTTCTGGTTCCGGTACGTTGATCGACCCAGGCAGCGCTGACATAACCGTTGTCGGCAATTGATACCGCCGGTTCCGAGGCATCGGCGTCGGGGTCATCGGATATTTCCGTCGGGGCCGTGAGAACCGTACCGTTGGCGGTCAGTTCCGTAAGGTACGTATTTCGCACCCCGCCCTCGGCCCCCGTCCACAGAAGAATGACGTGCCCGTCCGCGCTAACATCGACGGCCAGTTCATCAACGCTGACACCGGACAGACTCGATGACCAGACAAGGGAATCAGCCGCGCTCTTGTCGGCATTATAAATGCGGCCTTTGACCGTGTATTCGCTCGTACCGATATCAAGCCAGACAACGTAAAAACGACCGGACGTATCAACGGCAAGACAAAGATCGGTCGCCGAACTGTCGGTCGCCGAATTGGAAACGGAGAATTCGTCCCCGTCGAGCGAACCGTCGCTGTTAAGCCAGCGTCCCCAGACTTCGAGGGAATCATTGCGCCCGTCGGCCCATACGACCAAACCGCGACCGTCGGCATTCATCACCGCCCGAGGCGAACTTTTGATCGCGGTCGCCGTGGTGTCGGATATCATGAACTCATTCTCGCCCGCAAGTTCCCCGTACAACGAACTGAAACGCCCGTAGATTCGTTGTCCCGATACTCCCTGAACCATGCGCCCGTCGATCCATACGGTCAGGGCCTTCGCCGCACTTACGGCCATGGCCGGTTCCGACTGAAGACTGGACCCGATATCCTGATTGACCCGCATCTCACCGTCGAACGGGTGCCCGGAGTTGGAAACGGCCTTCATGTATATATCGCCGGCATCATTGCGTCGGTCGGCGTAGGAGACAAGGTCATACCAGTCGGTCGAAGCTATGACAAAAGGATGGACCGCCTGCCCGCCGTAAAGATCGTCGTTCACCTTTGTTTCCGCACCGAGCAGACGCGTATTCAGACTGTCGAAGAGCATGAAATGGATATTGGCGTCATCGCCGATCACTTCCGTCCATACCATAGCCCGACGGTTGTCAGCATCATACCAGACGGCCGGATCCCAGCGTTGACCGACATGGCTAAGATTCATTGCCGCCGCCGAGCCGGTTACCTGCAAACCCGAATCGAGTTCCAGACTCAAAATGCTGTTATCGGCTCCGGAGAGACTCCAGAGGGCCTTCAGTTTCTCCGATTCTGTCACTGACAGATGAATATCCCAGTTACTGATGAGCACATCGCCGGACGATATCAACTGATTGTCGCCGACCAGACCGGTAATTTGATCAAAACGCTGCAGGTAGATTTCCTGCCCGGCGCGTGTGTCTATCCAGCCCGCGACGTATTTGTCTTTGCTCGAATAGGTTACCTCGGGCGTATACTGATCCGCGGCATCATCGGGCGGCGGCACCAGAACGAATTCACCGGCCATAGGGCTGCCGCTGCCGCTATACTGGCGAGCATATATATCGGCCCGACCGTTGCGGTAATCCTCCCACAGCACCAGAAAACCGCTTCCCGGCGCCACGGCTACAGACGGTACCCAGTGTTGCACCGAGACCCCGTCGCTGTTGACCGTCACCGGATTATCAAGCGGATTCCCCGACGGACTGTACAACCGCATCTCAATAGTGGAACCGAAAGACGAGTAGTTTTCCCACACGATCACCATCTGCCCGTCCGGGAAAACGGCCATATCAAACGGACCCGCAAAACATTCCGAAGATGTATCGTTAACGATAAAAGGCGCCAGGTCGGTCTGCAGATCGGCCGTGTATCTCGACCCGTAGATTAAGCCGTTGGTTCGATCACGATAGAAAAGATAAACACGCCCAAGATCGTCTATATCCAAAAGGGGATCTACATAATTCGCACCGGTGACTGAGCCCGCGATCTGCTCGTTAGGGCCTGTAAGCTCCCCCGAAATATCAAAACGCTGCCAGAATATCTTATCGCTGCCCCGTCGATTGTCGTTCCAGACAACCAGCCAGCTACTGTCGGCAAGGCAGATTACGCGACTGTTATCCTGGTTGAATCGTGTCGGGCTGACAGATTGAGATAAACGTAAATCGGAAAAAGAGGCCGACGAAGGCACTACCTGACGAATCGGCGAGCTTATCGCGTCCCGGCAACTAAGGTCCAACCCCGTCAGTCTGGCCTGGTGACAGGCGGCACGATCAAAGTCGGCCGCCGAAAGAGAAACAACACAAAAGAGGCAGAGAATCAGACAAGTCAGGCTGATTTTCATGGTATATCCCGTTTATTTAGTCAACTCGTTATACCTTATTGGTATCGGCAAAGACGCCAATAACGCAATCAGTAATCCCGGATCGTGGAAGCCCGCCCCTGATCAATGTTCGTAAGTACTACTAATATAGCGGATTGCCCGGGACAAATCAAGCCTTTCCCCCCGAAGCACCCCTGACCGGCCGGCGAAGGATATGGCCCAAAACGCCCCGTTACACGTCGACGGCAACCCCGATCGGGTGCAACCTCCGGCCTCCCAAAATCGTAACAGAACTGGGCAAGGCAGGTATCGGTAAAACGTAAGAGAGGCCGTTATGGGGCAAAAAAGATTGTCGTGCCGCCGTTTCAATGGTATGATAGATCATCCCTGGGGCGGTGATAACTGAGATAAAAAACGCCGAACGGCCCCAGCCGGTGGGAAAACGGGAATATGCAACGAGTCAGTTTAATAATCGTTCTGATCGCCCTGGCGACACTGGGGACAGCCGCTATGGCCCCTGCCCAGGAGCCCGATGAGGATCTCGACAAAGATGAATGGTTTACCTTTTCGGTGGAGGAACAGGGAGCGGTCGAAGAATATCTGGATATCCTGGCCGAGTTGCAGGAAGTTCTCGACGGTTACAATGATTACCTTGAAGACCTCGACGAAGGTCCGGCCCTGGCCGAGATAATTTCGGTTGACGATCTCGAAGGTGGCCTCGCGGATGGTTCTTTTGCGGATGATCCCGAGGCGTTACTGAACGAAATATATGCCGTCATAGCTGACATACGTCGACTCGAGGAAGGTAAAACAGGCGAGAAAGCCTCGCTGAGCCCGCGCGGGCGGCGCGTTCTGAGAAATTTCCGGCGCGAACTCGGTATTATGTCCGAGCTGGTCGAGGAATACAACGACGAGCAGTCCGTCCAGGTACTAAAAAACGAAGAGATCAAACAGTATATCGTGGTGGCCATAGACAAGCTTATGGATGCCACCATGCAATCCGACGAGCTTCTGAAGGCCCTGCAGGACATTAACCTGCCGGGCGAAGTGCCCACGTACGTTTCGCCACCGACTCCGCCGGATGTCCCGCCGCCTCCCGCTCCGCCGTTTTCCGAAGAATACTGGAAAGAGTGGACCGATGAGGACAAACAGGAAGCACTTGGCACCGTGCGTCAGTTCACCGGCTATATCAACGTGTCCTCGTCCAACCGGCCTGTCGTAATAACCAACCCGACCGGCGGACTCCATATCACCGGCTGGGATAACCCCGAAGTAAGCGCCACCCTGAGAATCGAAATCAACGCCGAAAGCCGGAAAAAAGAAAAAGAATTCATGGACAATATCTCCCTGGTCGTTATCGATGCCGACGAAAACTACCAGGTCAAAATCGACCATCCGACGACGTCCGAAACCCGGGGCAGGGTGTTACGCAGCCTGCTCGCGGTGAACGTACCCAGGGATAACCATGTCATCCTGAATAATTCGCTGGGGGATGTTTACGTCGAAAACCTGAGCGGAGGGGTTGACGTAAAAAGCAGTTACTCGAATGTAAGGCTGACTGACATCAGCGGCGGGGCATCGGTGGAAAATTCCATGGGACCCACTATGATCGTCGACGTTTCCGGACCGATTACCACGGTCAACTCCTATGCCCCCATAACCGTAACCGGATGTGACAGCGAATTCGATATCAAGAACAGCTACGACGTAATAACTCTGTCCAAAAACCGAGGCCACGCCAAAATAAGTAACTCGGGCGCGATAAATATCGATGACCACTCCGGTCGGCTGGAAGTGGAAAACCTGTATGGCGTAATCAATCTGAACAATATCAAGGGCGATGTGGAAGTCAGCAACGGTTACCAGCCCCTGATAGTCACCCGTGTCACGGGATCGGCCGATCTCAGGAACGCCTACTCCCAAATCACGGTACAGGATATAAACGGGAACGTGGCGGCCAGTAACAACTACGGCGGCATTTCCACCGAGAGAATCAACGGTTCGGTAATGCTCAAAGGAGACAACAGCAATATCAGCATAATCCTCGACCGGGACCTTAACGGGGAATCAAAAATATCTTCTTTCTCCGGTACGGTGACTCTCAGTGTCGACGAGCCGGCCGATCTGCTGCTTCAGGCCAGCACGAAAAACGGCGAGATTATCGGCCACCTGCCCATCAAAATAACCGAAAACGGGCCAACCAAATTAACCGAACTGAAACTCGGCAACGGCACCAACAAAGTCGAACTAACCGCCAGCAATTCGGCTATCATAATCGACAGAAGACACTAAGATCGCGCTTTCACTATAGGGAAAATGAAACCGCCGGCCGAAGAACTCGGTCGGCGGTATTGTAATATCGTCCCGGTTAATATCGTCGGTTTTATACCGTACCGACCGGTTCCTCAATCGTTTCAAGAGCTTTCCGGATTCGGTCTTCCACATCGGTTACGACACTCTGGTCGTAATACAGCGCCGTTTCTCTCTCGGCCAGTTCGCGGACCTCACGCGTAACGGGCGAAAGTTTCTGAACACGGTCTATAATCTCCTGAACCGACGACGCCACCAGATCCTTGGGATCGACAATCGCCCCCGAGGCTATCCCCTCCTGTACCAGTCGGGCTCTCTCCAGAATCGATTCCGACATCTGATTCAGATAATCGGTAAAGGTGGCGGTGGTGGTTTTGAGTGACTCCAGAAAACCCCGCTTGACCTGTTCCCCGGCAACCTGCTTTTGCATTCTCCGATTTTCTTCCAACAACGACTCGACAGCCGCATATTGTTTGAAGAGCATTCGGTTGGCTTCCTGCAGGATATCCTCGGTCGAGCCGATATCGATCTCGAGATATTTGCACTCGTTCACCGTCTGGTGGAACAGGTGCTGTTGAATCGCCAGGAGGGAATCGGCGTCGAGTTGCAGGTTCCCCCGTATAATCTCGCGGTTTTCCTTGTCTTCAACCACTTTGGTCGACTGCACTTCGCCGATGGGGAACTGCGATATGCGATTGGCCAGAGCCACAATCTGCCCCGGGATCAATTCGGGATCGGTCTCCCCGGCCACGAAAACAGTATGGTGTTGACCGACCGCTTCACAGATTGCCTCCGGCAAACGCCACTGTTCGAGCAGGAACTGACCCACCCGGGCATGATTGGTCCCCCAGACATCTTCTTCCAAATCCACCAGCGAGCCGCGCTTGGGGACTTCTTTCCACAGTCGCCCGAAGTCTTCGGGATAGGCGTGTTCCATAATGAGCAGCCCGATATCATGCACGAGACCGGCGACAAAAATCTCTTCGAGATTTCGATAACCGACTTTCTCGGCGATTGTCCGGGAGGCTATAGCTACTTCCAACGAGTGACGCCAGAACCGGCTGCGATCAATCGCCGACGCCCATTTATCGGTCATGCTGTATATGGACGTGGACAAAGCCAGAGCCGTGACCTGACGAAGCCCCAGCATAACCACCGCCTGCGAGACCGACGCCACCTCCCGGCCCATACCGTAGAAGGGGGAATTGACAATTCGAAGCACTTTCGAAGTCAGCGCCGGGTCCCGGGAAAGCACATGGGCCAGATCGTCGGCCGACGATGAGTCATCCCTGATAACCCTTAACACCTCGGCCAGCGTTTGCGGCAGCGAATAAAGCTGCTTGCTGTCTTCAAGCGCCTTTTTGACATACTCGTTATCCATAATGAGCAAACCTCCTATCCCTTTTGTCGGCCGATTGTACGGCAATATGAGCGATGGAATGAGGATAGAAAGCCGTCAGCTCGTTTTTGAACGCAGCCGTTCCAGACGTCTTTCCAGAAGGGCGAAATGTGGACCCTGCTGCGGGCATATCTGCCGGGCCCGCCGGGCGTGTCCGTAAGCTCTCGCGGGATCTTTAGCTTGATGCTCGAAGTATTTGGCCAGTTCCAAATGGGCGAGAAACGCCTCCCGTGTATCCCCCTCGGATATCTCCAGCCATAACCCGACCGCCCGGGACCAGTCTCCGGCCCTTTTGAAGGCCATAGCGTGATACATCTTAACTTCTCGATCCAGGGGCACCGCCGTCCGAGAAACCAGGCGGTCATACATCTGCGTCACTTTGTCGTGGTGCCCGCGCCGACCGTAAATCCGCGAAAGCGAATACATATCCTGCGGCTCGCAAAGCCCGCCCCCTTCGTCCCGGAATATCTCGGCCACCCGTTGCAGTAAAAAGTAAAGAGACAGAATATCCAGACGATTGTGCTCAAGCACGACCGGAAGCAGCCCCGGTTGTTCCGAGGCCAGCCAGTCGAAATATACCGAAGGAATCAAATAACCGGGAATGTCATCATGACGGTGGAAGTTGAATATCTCACGTTCGATATTTACCAGAGAGCAATCGCGCAGCCGTCGCCGAAACAACCGTCGGGCGGAATGCAGAAGATCAAGGTGCCCGCGATGAGGCACCTCGCGGGTAACCCGGTTAATGATCATCCTGTCGCGGATTAGATTGAGATCGAAAGCGGTCCCGTTGTAACTTACTATCGTTTTGTCTTCACCCAGTTCGGTCAGGGCTTGTTCCAGCAGCGCCGCCTCGTCGGAATAGTCCGGCAAAACGTACTGGCGAACCTCGAAACCGTCCGTGGTCAACGAACCGAACCCGACCAGAAAAGCCACTGTTCCGGCTCCCCCCAGACCGGTTGTTTCCAGGTCAAAAAATATCAAATCGCCCAGAGCTACCGAGCCTTCCGCCTCCGTGGCCGAGAAAGAAGCCAGGGGCAGATGATCCGAAACACCCGCGCCGTCGAGCGAGGCATCACCCAGAATAAAACCAAAAGGGTACTTGCGGACAGCCCGACAGAAAGAGCCCGCGTGATTGCTGACAATTTCTCCGTTGATTCCCTCGGCCAGCCGACCGTAACGGGACGGCAACGACCGTTGACCGGAAGGTATCCCGGACGGAACAATGAACCCCTTTATCCGGTTCAGGCGATCATCAAGATTATTGCGATTCATCCTGCACCGCCGCAATGGCGGATTTTATTTTCAGAAGTACGAAGCGGTCGGTTTCGTTATCAAAGAACCGTCGATATCGGCAGTTGTCCAAAGGATCGGCCTTTATCATAGCCACTGCGGCATGAGCCCGGCGATCCGGGTCCGGTGAGGTCAGTTGCCCTACCAGAAGGTCCATGGCCCGGTCGGTACCGAGCTCCCCCAGCAAGTCGCAACCCAGGTCGCCGACGAAATTGTTTGCCGACCCCAGCGAATCCGCCAGTTGCTCGATTACCAAAGCCGTGTCTAACTTAAGCAGGGCATCGAAAGCCGAATAGCGGGCGCCGTAGAAATCGTCACCGAGCATGGAAATAAGCTTCCCGGCCTGAGTTTGCAACTCAAGCCGCCCGGCCGCCACCGCCGCCGATTTACGCACCTGGCCGATACTGTCATTCAGCGCGGCGGCAACCGCCGGCGCCGCTTGCCGGTCACCGATCTTCCCCAGAGAGCCGACAGCCTGATCGCGCACCTGCCAGTTCTCGTGATTGCAAACCGCCATCAAACCGTCGACGGCGCTGCTGTCCTTTATCTCCCCCAGCGACCCGCATACCCGCTGCACTATGAGATCATCGCCCCGCTTGAGAGCCCGCAACAGGTACGGCACGGCCGGGGAACCGATCTGGCGCAGGATATTCATCAGGGTAACTCGTTCACGGGCCGATTTGGTATCGAATTTGGCGATAAGTCGCGGCACGGCTTCTTCACCCATTTGCACCAGGGCCTCAATAGCCGGTTCCACCATGTGCAGGTGCGTAACTTCTCCCGACGAGGCTACGACGAATAACGAATCCACGCGCTTTTCCAAATCGCTCTGGCCCGCCCGGCCGACAGTCGCCCCGGCTGTCAGAAATATACCCGCCAGAGCACCGATCAAAATCACATACCGTATCTTATTCATCTTTTTGCTCTGCTGTGTCCGGGGGATTCAATTCGATATCCATGCCGCCTCCCCATTTGGACGCGGTTTTCCAATAATAGTTGTCACGACCGTTACCGGCGTACTGGTCGGCTCCCCCCAGATCAATGAACAGACCGATAGATCCGAAATCACGCCGGGGGTTGCCATATCCCTGTGTATTTTTCGAATTCTTCGAGAAATATCTGTCGTCGCCTTCGTTATCTATCAACACGCCCGCCCCGTTGGCCGAGCCCGCCCCCTGAGAAAGGTCGTAGCAGGTATACGTATCGTTGCCGTGACGATCAAGAATGAGACCGCACGAATAATCGTGCCCGCAACCCTGCATGAGACCTTTACCGAAATAGACATCGTTGCCGAAGTCATCGATCAAAATACCCAGGGTCATGTGCGTAGCCGCTCCCTGACCGTACTGGAAGCACTGATAGTTGTCGAGCCCCGACGAATCATAGATTACCCCCAGCGACCACCAGTAGGAACAGGCCTGCGCGAAAATATCGGCGTAGTAATTGTCGTTACCTTTCAAATCCACTATGCCGCCGATACCACCGGACATCCAGGGTCGCAAACCGTAGCCGAAACCCTGCGAGAGAGACAGGTAATGATCTTTATATCGCAGGATATCTTTGTACTTGCCCCCCGCGTAGTAGGTGTCGGAGCCGTCGGTTTCGTAAATAATTCCCGCTCCCTGCACGAAACCGAACCCCTGGGAATACACGGCGGCATTGTAAATATCCCGGCCGCCCTCGTCGACCAAAAGACCAATACCGAAAGTACCCGCCCCCTGCACGTGTGTATCCCCGTCGTACCGGTCGTCTCCGGCGGCATCATAAAGGAGCCCGAAACCGAAGAACCCCGAACCCAGCGAGAACGACCGGGCCACGTAGTGATCATCGCCACCGAAATCGAGCAGCAAACCGACCGACAGACAACCCGAACCGAGCACGAAATCGGATTCGGCCCGATAAAGGTCATCACCACCGAGATCGATTATTATCGCCCCGTGAGGATCGGCCGGATCATAACTCAGGTCATAGACATCGTCACCGCCGAGATCGAGAATGAATTTGAAATCGCCGCGATAATAATCGGGACCGGGGCCACCGATCTTCCATCCCGATTGTCGCCCCAGATAACTCTCGGCATCGAAATTATCCGGCAGATAGCCTACGCCCTCGAGCATTTTCCCCGCGCCGACCCGGGATGAAGACAATTGATCCCGCAGAGCCTTTATGTCCAGCAGCAATTCGCGAAGACAGTCTATTCCGGCCCTGACCACCGGATCTTCATCGATATTCAAAGCGAACTGAAGAAACTGCTCGGTATACACCTCCTCAAGTTTCTCCAGCGAATCCAGCGCCTCGACCGAAAGGAACTCATCATCTTCATCCATGGTGATGATTTCTTTGAATTCGTTCGACAGGAAGCGACGCTGGCGGGCATCCAGATTTTCCAGGCACATCGCCGTCGACCGGGGGAAAATGACATCGATATAATTGGCGGCTTTGTTGAGCAACCGGTTGAGGACGACGTCGCCGTAATAAACGTTATAGCGGTTCTGTATCTCCTCTATAGCGGGCTGATAGGCCCCCCTGCGGGCTCCCTGGTGCTCGCCGGCCAGGTCGGAGAAAAGAATACCGGCCAGAATCTCTGGTTGCTGCCGGACATGGGCGTCTTTCAGACCGGTGGCGTAGCTGATCATATCCAGGGGCTTGTTCATCAGATCGGCAACAACTTTCAGTCGCAATTCGTCGGGCTCGGTGTAGTCCGAACGGTAGGTAATATCATCCGGTTTCAGGCCCAGATAAGCGGTGAGATGTTCCAGACCGAATTGCTCCGGTGCCTCGTCCGGCACCTGCCCCTGAGCGGCCGTGGCAAACAGCCATAAAACGATGGAAAAAGCAGTTCTGAATTTCATGGTTGGTTAATGATAGAGACGTTGACACCAAAACGTCAACTTAAAGATGATACTCCGACCGGGGCATAACAAAAGCGCCCCCCCGAAGGAGGGCGCCCTGCGCGTAACACATCGCTAAGAGAGTCTCACGTGTGCCGTTTAAGCACCCGGAGCTACAACCGTTTCACTGATAGTACCATCCTGATCAATCGTCCAGGTGTTACCGTTCAGGTCAGCATCGGCAGCCAGACCGACAGCCTGCGCGGTGAACGTATTTGCGTCGGCCGCGCTTATGGAATACGCGTACTTGGCATTAGTCGGTGTGTTGAAACCGATACTGGTCAGCACGTTGGTATAGGCACCGTTGGCCTGACGATAAGTCCGCTCCAGGGTATAGATCTGCTTAAGAATGGTCTTGGCCTCAGACTGTTTGGCCTTGACGGTCGCGCTCATGAAACGCGGGATAGCCAACGCAGCCAAAATACCGATGATGACAACCACGATCATCAGCTCGATCAGGGTGAAGCCCTTGCGATTGTTGTGGAACTTCGAGAACATAGCGCCTCCTTAATAGTTACTTCCGGTTTCTTAGTTCCTTTTTGTTTCTTCATCTATCCTTTTTGCAAAGGCTGTGCCTTGACCACTGACGAAAATTGAACAGACCTCATAAAAGCTAATACCTTGTCCGACAGCCCAAAAACGCCTGTTCGCCGTCGATGGCGGCAGCAGCCCACACTTTTTTACCATAGACTCGTCGAATCCCCACACGCAAAACGCCATGGCTTCTTGCAGATCGCAATGAATTCACCGGCCCGTCGGTAAAAACAGACCAAAAAAGAAGGCGCCTCCCGGGAAGCGCCTCTAAGCTTATAATCATCAGCATCTTAGTTGGTGGCGTCGTCCTGCGTGCAGACCAAATGGCCGGAAGGACCTATCGTCCAGGTATCCACGAAGCCGTCTCCGTCAAGGTCGGCCGTAGCTGTCGCAACATAGTCCGAGCCCGAAGTCGTAATAGCATAGCTGTACAGAGCGTTCGGCGGGATTTGGACGTCGATATCCGCAAACGCGTTTGGATTGGCCGCGCTGGCGACGGCCCCGGGAATAAAATAGCTGTTGGTCGGGGAATCGACCCGATAAAGCATTTGGTTCGTACATATCTGCTTGAGGATAAGTTTTGCTTCCGACTGGCGGGTCGTAACAGTCGATTGCCAAAAGCGCGGAATAGCCATAGCCGCAAGTATACCGATGATCACGATAACGACCATCAACTCTACCAAAGTAAAGCCTTCCGCCTTGAAACTCCGTCCTGTCATCGGACACCTCTCTCGTATGAGCCCATAGATGTTCATATCGGGATGTGTTGCAATCTGCGTACCGACTGCCTGTTCAAAAACCGATTAGTCATTTTCTGAACGTACGCCGGACTTGCGCTGCTTATTGGGCAACTCATCTTTAAGGTTATAACGGTTAATTTTGCGGTACAGAGTCGAGGTATCAATACCCAGAATTCTGGCCGCTTCGGTTTTCTTTCCTTCCGTCTGGCTCATCACGTAATGGATGTATGCCTTTTCTATCGATTCCAGGGTCGGGGTCGCCGGATCGGCTTCGCTGACCATCTGTATTGCCCCGGTCTGACCCAGCTTCTCGGGGAAATCAGTCCGATCAAGGACCTTCGAGCGATTGAGCAGAACCGCCCGTTCAATGATGTTTTCCAGTTCCCGTACATTGCCCGGCCAACCGTAATTGAACAGCAGCTCCTGAGCCTCACGGGTGACTTTCTTCGGCGACACACCGATCTTCTCGCAGAACCGGGCCACGAAATAGTCGATCAGCAACGGGATATCATCGCGCCGTTCGCGCAGGGCCGGAATCTGGATAGGGATAACATTAAGCCGGTAAAACAAATCGGCCCGAAACCGCCCCGCTCGTACTTCTTCTTCCAAATCGGCGTTGGTCGCGGCGATCAACCGAACGTCGACATCGATCGCTTTCGTCTCGCCGACGGGGATTATCTTTTTCTCTTCGAGCACACGCAGCAATTTTACCTGGATGGCCAATGATGTATTGCCGACCTCATCAAGGAAAAAAGTCCCGCCGCTGGCTACTTTGAACAGACCATCCTTGTCCTTGATCGCCCCGGTGAACGATCCTTTCTTATGTCCGAACAATTCGGTTTCCAGAAGTGTCTCGGGCAGGGCGGCGCAATTGATAGTGACAAACGGTCCCCCGCAACGCGGCGAATGATGATGCAGCGCCCGGGCAATGAGATCTTTACCCGTACCGGATTCCCCCCGGATCAGGATAGTGGAATCGGAGTTGGCCACGCGCCGGGCAAGCTTCTTAAGTTTCATGACCGCCTCGGACGTGCCGATGAAATTCTCGAACGAATTGTCACCCTGAAGCTGCTTTTTCAACGACGTGTTCTCGTCGATGAGACGGCGGCGATTGATCGATTTATCGATGGCCAGTTTTATTTCGTCTATCTTGAACGGTTTGGTGATGTAATCGGCCGCTCCCTGTTTCATCGCTTCAATGGCTGTTTCAACCGAAGCGAAAGCGGTCATGACGATTATTTCCTGTTCGTTCTTGAACGACTTTACTTCCTTGAGCACTTCGATCCCCGACATCTCGGGCATCTGCAAATCGGCAATGACCAGATCGTAATTCTCTTTGCGGAGCAGCGAAACGGCTTCGCCACCCGAAGTAGTGGAAGCAACGCTGTAGCCCTCCTTGCTCAGCATTATTTCCATAAAGCTGCACATGGAATCTTCATCATCGATAACGAGAATCCTGGCCGGCATATATTTATCCCCAGACCTGTTAAACCTCTCCTCCACCTGTACATCCTCGGTTTCGACAACCTCCGACCGGGCTAAACCGTTGGCCGATACATTGCTCATTCTTTACACAGGACATTGACCGGGTAGGGCCGGCGACCTATATTGGCTGGTCGTCAGTTCCGACCAACCATCCCGAAGGAGCTTAGCACATGAAAACAAGAGATCATCTTTCCCATCGGGAACGCCTGCAGATGATCATGGCCGGTGAACGACCGGATCGATATGCCGGATCATGCTGGCGACATTTTTTTCACAAAGAGCATTACGCCGCCGGAACGATTGACGCCATGCTCGATTTCCAGGAAGAATTCGACTGGGATTTCATGAAAATTAACCCGCGGGCGGATTATCATATCGAAGGATGGGGGTTCAAACAACGATGGTCGTACAACGAATTCAAAAAGCATGACAAGCTCTTCTTCCCCGTCAAAAACATCGCCGACTGGCACTCGATCCGACCGCTCAGTCTCGAAACACCCGCCCTGGCCGAACACCTTAAAGTAATCGCCGGCCTTCGTCGACAATCGAAGCCGGACCTGCCTATCCTGATGACTGTCTTTTCGCCGCTGGCCATAGCCGGACGCATGATCGAGAACAAACAGGCGCTGGTCGAGCAGCTTCGTTCCGATCCCGAAACGATACATCGGGCGCTGCGGGCCATAACCGATACTTTTGCCCGTTTCGCCAATGAGGCACGCAACGCCGGAGCCGACGGTTTATTTTTTGCCACCCTCCAATGGGCTTCGAGCGACATGATCACATGGGAGGAATATCGCGAGTTCGGCGTGCCGTATGATATCGAAGTGCTGAAAGCTTGTGAAAGCGACGCTATCAATCTTCTGCACGTTTGCGCAAGCAACAATTACATGAAAGAACTGGTGACCATCGACGATTACAACGTTCGCCTGTACAACTGGGACAGCACGGACAGCAGCAATCTTTCTCTGGACGACGCCATGGAGTTGCCGAAAGGCAAAACATTCGTAGGAGGAATCGAACAGGATAACTGGCTTAGAAAAGCCGACTATAAAGAAATCTGCCGGAAGATCGATGAAATGAAGAAAAGCTACGACTCCGCCCGGCTGATAATCGGCCCCGGTTGCGTGGTGCCACCGGAAGTTCCCGGGGAAAACCTGCGGGCGATACGAGAAAGGCTCTGATGGACAACGCCAGAAAGCAATTGGTTGACAATATACGTATCGCTATTGCCCGGATGCGGGGCGAGGAAGAAATCCTTCGCACCGCGGCCGGTTTGATCGATGAATTCTCCGAGGATTTCAACTGGACGGGATTTTACATGCTGCGCGAAGGGGAATTGCACGTGGGACCGTATATCGGCCCGGAAACGGAGCATACCCGTATCTCCCTCGACCGAGGCATTTGCGGCGCGGCAGCCTCGCGGAAAGAGACTATTGTAGTCGACGATGTCCGCTCGGATCCGCGTTTTCTGGCTTGTTCGGTCAACACCCGTTCGGAAATCGTGGTGCCGTTGTTGCTCGAAGGGGAGTGCATCGGGCAGATAGACATCGACTCCAACCGACCGGCCAATTTCAACGGCAACGACCGGCAGATGCTGGAAGATATCGCCCGGGTGATCGTCGAGCGCCTGTCCAGAATACGTTAATATCTATCGGCATAGTAAGAGCAAACGGCCGCCCTTCTCAGAGCAGCCGTTTACTAAGTCACCACGAGCAACATTTCCTATATCAGGGACAAGCCGGTAGCGGCGCCAGAGTACCGAACAAGTGATCAACCAATATCGTCACATCACCCATATCAACCATCCCAGAGAGATCAACGTCCGCCTCCGCTTCACAGCACAGCGGGGTAAGACTGATCATCAGGTGGTCTATCAACACAGTGAGATCAGCCATATCAACTGATTCATACGGATCACAATCAACATTGCCGGTCGAATTAACACAGCAGTCGCAAACATCGCCTATGCCATTGCCTGTGCTATCTGCCTGATCTGGATTGTAATCATACGGGCAATTATCCTGGCCATTAGACACTCCGTCACCGTCCAGATCATCATCACAGGCATCACCCGTCCCGTCCTCATCGAGATCTTCCTGCCCCGGATTGTTCACCTCCGGGCAATTGTCACACGCATCCCCCAGTACATCAGCGTCACTATTCGTCTGATTGGAATTAGCAGTGTACACGCAATTATCGCAGATGTCCCCTATGCCATCTTCATCGGTATCCTCTTGACCCGGATTGGCGTGCACTGGACAGTTGTCCAAACAGGTAATTATGCTGTCGCCGTCAGGATCATCCCAGAGCGTATCTATATAAGGCAACTTATTGAAAGCTGTAACGGTAAGAAGGATTGGTTCGTCCGTTGGCAACTGGCTTTCGATTTGAATAGTAGCGTTTCCGCTCGAATTGGTGTAGCCAGTACCGTAGATAGTTGTATCGGCAAATAGAGCGCACAGCGCTCTGGCAATACCATCTACATGAACCGTTAATTGGCTGGCCGTACATGGGTTAAGGGTATCATGCGACACGGACATCGCAGTCGGTGTGTCGGTACGCACACAAAGCGACGGATCACCAAAAACGTGCATAACACAATAGTGTGACTCGGCATCACAATCGTTCGGCTGCGTACTGCCATAAACATGGTCTGTAGCACCGGAAACGGCGGCATAGCACATGCCACCGAACGTATTCATTGCATTGGCAACAGCATACTGCGCAAACGCCCTGTTCGTAAGGTAACCATTTGAATTATATTCTGACGCCATGAAGGTAGCAACTGCTCCTGTAGGGTTACCTGACCCATCGGATGCATGCAACCAAGCCTCCGCGAAACAATCAATATTCCCACTGTCATATTTACCTACGAGACAGGCGCTTCCGACTATCACCGGCAATTTCCCAACGTTTTGTAGGGCATTCACATCTGATCTCTCATAATTGGGCCAGTTCCACTTGTGTTGGAAACCATGCCCTGCTTGTACTACCACGCCACACCCATTCTCAAGGACACTGTCGATCTGACTGGACTGATCTGTGCTATCGTACACAATCTCACTGACTGTCATATCTCCGGCGGAAAGTAAATCGACACAACGGGTTTGTAGTCTTCCAGCAACCAGAGCTCGCGACCACCAGTCAGCAACTTCCGGAAAACATTCATACTGAAGCGTGCGATTTACCTGAGTGATAACATCGGTGGTATCCTCAGAAGAGAACCTGCCGATGAACACATCGGGGCGGTAGTCATTACCTTGTAACAGAGCATACCGCGGATCCGAAATGGCATTGAACGAGGGAGAATAACTCTCTGGTACATAGCGAAATGATCTCACTTGACCCGAATCCCCGACAAGTAAGACCCACACCAGTTCGTGATTAGCGCTAAAACCTTGAAGATAGCTCATGATGCTCAAGGTGTCGTTACTGACAGAACTGGGGACTCCCACAAGGCTTGTTGCTATTCCCTTCTGTCTTTTCCATTCAACAAAGGGCGCCATTGCGTCCGCGAACTGATCACAGCAGAGAATGAGCATCTCTCCGGGCACTAGCTCCGGTGGATCTTGCGCTCGCACATACCCGTAGTTTAGAAAGCGGGCTTCATAAAAGCGGTCAAACTCTTCCGCTACCGTATCAGGAGAGACAAATCCCCCGGTAGCGTTGAACTCAATATCGACTGTCACAGTTGTATAAACATGCACACTGTCAGCGAGCAGTATCGCGAGCCCAGCAAACACAGCAGCCGCTTCATAGTCCTTCTGAATATAAGGTTCAATAAGAACGACTAGTTCACCCGTCCGCTCACCGGGATTCCCTGAAGCGGTTTTACTCCCACCCAAAGACTCTTCGTGTATCTCGACATCTTCAGCCCCAAGTGGGGTAGCTAAGCACTTTGCGCGAGGGACCCGTACGCTATGTGAGTCAACAATATTGATCGATGGATCAGCTCCGCTTGGCAGTATGAACGATCGAGTGGCTGTCAGCCACGTGTCGTAGACAACCGATGTGTCTACAGTGAATTGAATCGTTAGCACACTGTCATTCGACTGAATCACAGTGACCTCAAGTTGATCTTCCCACGTACCCGCTTGCGTCCGATCGCCAAACCAAATAACGAGCAGAAGCAAGGCCAATAACCACGTCCTCTTACACATAACACACCTCCCGTAGATTGGAACTTGTGATAGCAGCGAACCTGTCAGAATAATCGTAGTAATAACAAGACAGTTAAATAATGATCAACGACGATAACAATGTCAAGCATTAAAATGGACAAAATGGCCAAGGCTCTGGGGAATCCCCACCTTGACGAACAAACTGATGGTAATGTGTGAACCACAGTACAGCCATATGATTGCCAACAACTTATAATGCCTTCACAGGCTTTTCCGCGATTCCAGAGAATCCCAGCGCCCCGCTTTTTCCCCACTCAACCTTTTCATTTTCAAACGAAGACGGGTTTCGTATAATAACGCTGTATCAATTGCGAAAGGATCGCCTATGTTCGTCGGAATCCTGCTGTTGCTGCTCGGAGCCATGATGCTCCTGGATCGTCTGGGCATCATCTACGGTGATTTTTGGGACTACTTCTGGCCGGCCGCCCTGATCGCCCTGGGTATCCACATGATCATCAAGGAACGACGCATACCCGAGCGGCATGAATAACGGCTCTTTCTATTTCGATCCCGAAGCTCCCGGAGTAGCTGTCTTTCTCGGCCCGACCGAAGCCGCCCTGATGGAACTGGCCTGGCGACACCGGAGCCTGACGGTCAAAAAAGCCCTGCTGTACCTTGCCGGGGAACAATCTCCGGCTTACACGACGGTCATGACCGTACTGAGCCGTCTGGCTGAAAAGGGGCTTTTGCATCGCACCAAACAGGGACGCACCTACGAATACCGACCGGCCATGAACCGCGAGGAATTCGTAACCGAACGCGTGCAACGGGTATTAACCTGCCTGCGGAAAAACTTCCCTCAGCAATTATAAAACCGGTCGCCCCGGACAACAGTAATCCGATTGCCCCGGCCCGCCGATAATAATACTATGCGTCTTATTTCCGCTGTTTCAATTCTGGTGACAATACTCTTTGCCTCTGTGCAGGCGACCGAGTTTGTCCGGGTGGCCGACGAGGTGCAATTCCCCGTTCCCGGGGGATGGTACGTCATTTCTGACACGACGCAGTTTCCGTTCCAGCTTGTCTATGGTGATGAGGCCGCCGAGATACTCTTTTTCCGCTCGGAAATAAGCCCCGAAGAAGCAATCGCGGATGAAGCGGCCCTGAAAAGCTCGGTCGACGAAATTATCGAAGACGTGGTCCTGTCACTGCCGGAGGCCAAGCTGCTGACTTCGACCGGGTTCTATGACGGCAAACGGATCGGCTTCGTCCTGGGCTTTACGTCGGTCGATTCGGTCCACCAACTGACTCTCCGACATCGCCTGCAAGGGGTGTTGTATCGTCACCCGGAAGGTTACCAGATATTGTTCACGGTATGGGCCAAGAGCAGCCTGGCGCTTTATGATGAAATCGCGGCTTCGGCACAACTGGTTCAGGATCAGTTCGAATACACCGGTCCCTGCAGCGCGAATGTTTTCGGCACTTATACCGGTCGGGATTATTGGCCGTTGTTTCTGATAGCAGGTATAGTGGTGGCGTTGCTGCTCGCTTTTCGTCCCCGGAGTCGTTTTCGTAAATCCTTCGCAAACAGCCGCGAGACCCATTTCTGGCGCTGTGAGTGCGGGCGACTCAATCACATAAATAACGACACGTGCCGACGGTGCGGCCGTCGCCAGACGGAAGCGCAGGTCAAATAGCTCTGCCTTAACGGGCGCGCTCTTCCAGTTCCAGAAGCACCCCTCCCGTAGCCGAAGGATGTACGAAAGCAATCTTTTTACCTTCGGCTCCCTGTCGCGGTTTTTCATCGATCAACCGCAGTCCGGCTTCTTTCAACCGAACCAGCGTCTGCTCGATATCATCCACGAAAACACAGACATGGTGCAAACCTTCGCCGCGCTTGGCGATAAACTTGCTGATTGGGCTGTCTTCGGAAGTCCCGGTTACCAGTTCGATGCGTCCGCCCGCTGACGGATCTTCACCGGAGAAAATGGCCACTCGCACTTTCTGTTCGGCCACTTCTTCCACTTCGCCGGCTTCCCGCCCCAGCAAAACGGTATATTTCTTCATGGCCGCCTCAAGATCGGCGACCGCAATACCCACGTGAGAAATCGGAATTGAACTCATAATTGTCACCACTCCTCGTTGTCAGATTCAGCTTCAGCCGCCGAATCGGCCTCTCGGCGAATATCATCGAATTCCTGCTGGAGTTCCGCCGTACTCAGAGTAGGCCGAATCCACCGATCCCGGAAATGATAGAGCCGATAAACATCGCTTATACAGGATGTATCACCGGACGGACCGACGAATACGATCTCGACATCGGCGTCGGCCGAGTCACGACCGAAGAACTGAATGTCGTGCACTCTGACAGCCCTCACCGTATCGGCTTCCATCGGGCGAATATGCTTGAGTTCGAGATAATCATCGAAACTGTACTCAAGCTGCAGATATTCAAACTCGTTATCGTACAGGGCGGATTTGTCGCCGTAATGCCAGCGCGTGATAACCTCGGTCAGCGCCTCCTGAATCTGCGCGGCATCGTCGATCTGGCTGGCCTTGTCTCCCGTTTCTTTCTTGCTATCGGAGGAACACCCCGCCAGTATCAACGCAAGCTGGACCAAAACCGCAATCGTAAACCTTAATTTGGTGATCATGATCTCCTCATCGCTCAGACATATCCGTCTTCACTAACCGCATGCCTTGTACACCGGCATGTCGGACCCGGAGCATAATACCACTTCGGAGCGGCAATATCAAACGATACAAAAAGAGAAAAGCGAGTACTTAATCGCCCCCCGGTTTATTATCCTTTTCGACCGACCGGTCCCGACCCGCGGCCAGACCTGTTTCAAACGATGACACCCCGTCGGTACCGCAGATTTTCTCTCACGTTCCGACAGGGTGTCCCCTAAACCGATATCGAAAATCACCTTCCCGCCGTGCACCTCAGACACGAACAAACTGGCAATCACAGCGACAAGGTGGTTCCGTCGTCTTAATCAGCCAGCTCCATATTAAGCCGGGGATTATCCCGAACATGGCGCCGTTGTCGAGCTTACGTGCTCAACCGAAATCCTGATTTCAAATCGACCGAACTGCCTCAGCGCCCTATAACGTTTCCGGCGATCACCAGCCGCTGGACTTCGGAAGTCCCTTCGTAAATCTCCAGAACGCGCTGGTCACGGTAGAGCTTCTCGATGCAAGAGAACTCACCGATATAACCATAGCCGGCGTGGATCTGCATGGCCCGATCAACACAGAAATTGGCCGTTTCCGTGCAGAACAGTTTGGCCTGGGCGGCCTCGAGCGAGAAACGCTCTCCCTTGTCCTGCAGTTGGGCCGCTTTGTAACATACCAACCGGGCAGCCTCAAGGCGCGTGGCCATGTCGGCAATCATCCACTGAATAGCCTGAAGCTTGGCGATAGGCTGACCAAACGCCACCCGCTTCTTGGCGTAAGCAACCGATTCTTCAAGTGCCCGCCGAGCAATACCTATTCCCTGAGCGGCCACCCCGATACGGGCACCGTCGAGAGTCTGCATGGCATAGCGGAACCCCCGGCCATATTCGCCCAACAGGTTCTCCTTGGGAGCCTTGACGTCCTTGAGATATATTCCTCCCGTCGTAGCGGCCCGCATACCCATCTTGTGTTTGAGCGTACGCGCTTCCCAACCGGGCTGGTCGGTTTTTACCAGAATGGCCGAAAGTTTCGGCTTGCCCTCGACCTTACAGAACACCACGCCCAAATCGGCGGCATCGCCGTGCATGATGAAGATCTTCTCGCCGTTGATAACATACTCGGAACCGTTATCCACGGCCGTTGTCTGCACATTGGCCGCATCGGAACCGGCGTCGGGCTCGGTCAGAACAAAAGCCGGAACGATTTTGCCCTTGGCGCAGTCCGGCACGTATTTCTTCTTCTGTTCGTCGTTGCCGAAAAACAGAATAGGATAAGTGGCCAGCTCACCGACAGCACACAACAGACCGATGGCCGCATCGTGATAACACAGTTCTTCGATCAGGGTAATATATTCAAGATTGGATTTTCCCTGTCCGCCCAAATCTTTAGGGGTGTTATACCCGATAAAACCAACCTCGCCAAGCTTACCATACAACTCGCGGGGGAATTTCCGCGGCTCGCTCATACGATCCCAGTGCTCGGAGACCGGGTAAATTTCTTTCTCGGCAAAAGCCTTTACTTCGTCACGTACCGCTTGCTGTTTCGGATCAATATTATACGGCATTGCTCCTCCTGGATTATTGGGGACTTCTGTCTATATTCTCGTTACTTAGTAGATTCAACAGACGGTTTATCTTTTACATCCTTGTTCAAAAACTCGATCACTTCATCCATCGCGGCCCCGGGCGTGAAGAGACGGACAACTCCCGGTCTCTCCAATTCCGCCTTGTCGGAACTTTTTCGGAAGGGTCATCGTCTCATTGATAACCGGTGCTCAACTCACCCACGGTCGGCTTGATGTCGCGCAATCGAATCTGAATACGGGTGATGTTATTGTATGTATTGAACTCCAGAGCATAAACGATATCCACCAGACAACCCTTGTCCGAAAGAACACGGGCCATGTCGCCGAAACCGAAACCGATGACGTCGATCACCGCGCCATCCTTGCGCACTTTCATTTTCAGATGGTTGTGCCCGACGACATAGGGCGTACCCACGACCTCACAATTGCGGGTAAGAAAGATCGGTCGCATGTTCTGGGGACCGAACGGTGAAAACCTCTCGACTTCCTTTACGAATTCGTCGCTGACATCGCCGAGTTCGATTTCGAGATCGATATGGAGTTTGGGCACGGTATCTTCGTCGCTCAGGTGTTCCGCCGAGACCTGTTTGAACTTCTCGCGGAAAGCCTCAATGTTCTCCGGGGTAATGGACAGACCGGCGGCGTATTTGTGACCACCGTATCGAACAAGCAAATGTTCACATTCGTTGAGGGCTTCACACAGGTGAAATCCGGGGATAGACCGCGCCGAGCCCTTGCCCTCACCGTCGCTTATGGCAATCATGACCGTGGGCAAATGGAAACGTTCCACCAACCGACTGGCCACGATACCTATAACTCCCTGGTGCCAGCCCTCGGCGGCCAGTACAATGGCTTTGTCACGATCCAGATCAACAATTTCCTGCATCTGTTCCAAAGCTTCGTTGAGGGTGCGCTCGTCGATCTCCTTGCGGCGCCGGTTCTCACTGTCCAGCTTGCGGGCAATCTCGGCGGCCACTTTTTCGTCGTGAGTGGACAGCAAACGGATAGCCTCGGAACAATCGCCCAACCGCCCCAGAGCGTTTATACGAGGGGCCAAAATAAACACCACCTGACCGGTTCCAATCTCCTTACCCATCAAACCGGAAACGAAAGCCAGAGACTTGATCCCGGGTTTGGTGGTACGGGCTATCTGCTTGATACCGTATTTCACCAGGACCCGGTTTTCTTCGATCAGCGGTACAATGTCAGCCGACGTGCCCAGCGCCACCAAATCAAGATGCTCCTCCAGTTCACGTTCATCCTGATTGAACCGCCGGTAAAGCCCCTGAGCAAATTTGTAAGCCACCCCGACCCCGGAAAGTTCACCACCATAGTCACAGTCGGACTGCTTGGGATTAATGATCGCCAGAGCCTCGGGAACTTTGGCGCCGGGTTCGTGGTGATCGGTCACGATCACGTCAATACCGTTCTCTCGGGCGTAAGCGATCTCTTCGACCGCCGTTATGCCGGTGTCGACCGTAATGATCAGGCTAACGCCATCATTTTTGGACAGATCTATCCCGTCCCGAGAAAGCCCGTATCCCTGAGTCAGGCGATTGGGCAGAAGGAAATCAACACGCGCCCCAAGCTTATTAAGGACCATATACAACAAGGTAGTGGCGGTGATGCCGTCGACATCATAGTCTCCGAAAATAACGATCTTTTCGTTCTCGTAAAGAGCGGTCGTAACACGGTCAACGGCCGGCTCCATACCGGTCATGGTAAACGGGTCCTTAAGATCGGAAAGGCTGGGACTCAGAAACTGGTGGATTGCGTCAGGGGTATCAAGCCCGCGGTTGACGAGTATCTTTATAATGCTCACCGGCAGCCCGACTGCCTGGTGCAGGCTATCGACCAACTGCGGTTCGGGCTCGGGGGCCAGAACCCACTGCGGCGACGCAGTTCTTAGAGCCAAGCTCATTGTCGCCTCCAGAGCTAATAAGCTCCGGAAAGCAGGAAATAAGCCGAGTTCTGTAATCTCCGCTAAGGAGACCAACAGCCATTTATCTGGGCATCCGGTTACCCGGTATGCTCCTGCGGCCTACCCGGGAATGATAACGGGGCGAATCCACCCCTCTTCCCCTATTTGGCCTTGCTCCAGACGGGGTTTACCCACCGCACCCGTCTCCGGGCGCAGCCGCGGTCTCTTACACCGCGTTTTCACCCTTACCTCAACGAGGGCCAGCCTCATTGGGGCGGTATAGTTTCTGTGGCACTTTCCGTCGGATCACTCCGCCCCGGCGTTACCGGGCGTCTTGATTCTTGGGAGCTCGGACTTTCCTCACTCTAAATCTACATTTAAAGCGCGACTGTTCCTCCTGCTTTCCTTCGCTCGCGTTATTATATAACAATAGAAAACAGCATTCTGTTACAAACGGTGCCCGGCCGACTACATCATTCGCCGATAATTGGGCGCCTCTTTACTTATCGGGACCGAGTGTGGGTGAGATTCGCTCAGGCCCGCCCCGGAAATTCTTACAAACCGGCTGTCTTTGCGCAAAGCCTTGAGATCGGCCGCACCGCACAGCCCCATACCGGCCCGAAGACCACCGACAAGTTGATACACCAAATCGGCCAGCTTGCCCTTGAACGGCACCCGGCCCTCGACACCTTCCGGGACATATTTCGACGGCACACTGGTATGCTCCTGGAAATAGCGATCGGAACTGCCGTCCTTCATCGCCCCCACCGATCCCATGCCACGATATACCTTGAACGAGCGGCCTTCCAGAAGTACGGTTTCACCTGGTGATTCTTCCACCCCGGCCAACAGCGAGCCAATCATAACCGCCTGAGCTCCGCAGGCCAGTGATTTGGTGATATCCCCGGAATAGCGTATGCCGCCGTCGGCAATAATCGGAATACTGTCGGCCGCCAATTCCTCGGCCGCGTTCATAATAGCCGTAACCTGCGGCACCCCGGCACCGGTGACGACCCGAGTGGTACAAATGGACCCCGGACCGATACCTATCTTAACACTGTCGGCGCCGGCATCGACCAGAGCCCTGGCCCCGGACGCGGTAGCCACATTGCCCGCCATGATCGGCACTTTGCCATATTCCTTTTTGGCGAACGCAACCGCCTTAAGCACTCCCTCGCTGTGGCCGTGCGAACTATCGATAACCAGCATATCGACACCGGCATTCACCAAAGCCCCGGCCCGGCGCTGCATGTCCGCACCAACGCCTACGGCCGCGGCAACGCGCAGCCGTCCGCGCTCGTCCTTGGCGGCGTTGGGATACTGGATCTTCTTCATTATGTCCTTGACCGTAATCAGCCCCTTAAGCTGATACCGGTCGTCAACAATCAACAACTTCTCGATACGGTGACGATGCAAAATGTCCTGTGCCGTATCCAGGTCCGTACCCTCGGGAACCGTAACCAGGTTCTCCTTGGTCATAACTTCGGAAATGACCAGGCTGGTGTCTTTCTGGAAGCGCAAATCACGGTTCGTCAAAATACCCACCAGCCGTCCCTGCTCGGTTATGGGAATACCGGAAATGGAATACTTCCCCATCACGGCCAAGGCATCGCCGATGGTTTTGTCCGGGGACAAAGTTATGGGATCGACGATCATCCCCGATTCCGAGCGCTTAACTTTGTCCACCTCGGCGGCCTGTCTCTCGGGAGACATATTTTTGTGAATAACACCAATACCGCCCTGCCGAGCCAGAGCGATAGCCAGATCGGCCTCCGTCACGGTATCCATAGCGGCCGACACAACAGGGATATTCAGTTTTATGCCGCCGCCGATCTCCGTGGACACATCGACCTCAGCGGGCAGGACTTTCGAGTGCGCCGGCACCAGCAGGACATCGTCGAAAGTCAATCCTATCTCTTCAAAAAACCTGTCCATATCTCCAAGACGCTGCAATTGATCAAAATGTCTCCGGGTTTACGGAGATTCTTCATCGTCCCAGTACAATAGACAACCGCAATAATCGCAAGTATGAATTTTATCACCGCGCCGGATTTCCTGGATCTTCTTCGGTGTCAGGGCCTTGAAACAGGAACTGCAAGCCCGTTTCTTAACCGCCACCACTGCCCGACCGCCCCGGCCGCGGCGTACCCGCTCGTAGGTCGAAAGGGTCGGCTTGGGAATGGCGTTTATGATCTCCTCGCGGCTCGCTCTTTTGGTAGAAACCTTGTCGCCGATGGAATCGATCTTTTCCTGAAGGATCTGCAACTGTTTCTCGTTATTCTCGGCGATCTGGGCCTGCTTCTCGTCGAGAGCAACGATTTCTTTATCGAGGCTTTCGATAAGTTCCATGCTCTCCAGCAGCTTGGTCTCACCATCGGAAATCTGTTCCTTGAGAGCGTCAATCTGAGCAACAAGAGCATCATACTCTTTGTTGGTTTTGATTGACATCATCTGCTGCTGGTATTTCTGCAGGTCTGCTTCTTTGGATTTGATTTCGATATCAATGTTCTTACGACTGGCCCTGATTTCAGCCAATCTTTCCCTGGTCTCAGCCAATTTGGCCCGGCTATCCTCGATTTCACGATTGAGGTTTTCCATCATATCGGGCAGATAGTCTTTGGACCGTTCGAGTTCTCCCAGGTCGTAGTCAATAACCTGTAGCTTCAGCAACAACTCAAGATCGTTGCGCACTGGACAGACCTCCTTGGGCTGGTCATTCATAACTTAAAAAAAAACGCATTCCCCGTTTCTGTCGGGAAATGCATTCTATGCTCCTTTTCTTTTCAGCCGTTTCTCACCGACGTTCCTTGTGGAAACGACCGAGTAGTAGACAATTTCTCGTTTCGCGGCTCTCATATCCTGCGTCACAAAATGGGCAATACTGGATTCGAACCAGTGACCTCTCGGATGTGAACCGAACGCTCTAACCAACTGAGCTAATTGCCCACGTACAGCATCCCTCATCTTTTATTGGGCCCTGCAGGACTCGAACCTGCGACCCGCTGATTATGAGTCAGCTGCTCTAACCAACTGAGCTAAGGGCCCAGAAAAGTTAAGACCACCAAGTTACAGTCAGATTGCCCCAAGGTCAAGTCGAAATCGTAGTTTGCAACACCAAGACTCGACCGAATTCACCTTTCTCGACCCCCATACTGATAATATCGGAATCGCCGGGCAAAAATCCATTACCGACGCGGGCCGATTGGTCCCGCGCCGGTCAGTAACCTTCGCCAAGGTGTCTATTTCTTCTTCGGCGCCGGGTCTGGAACTTCTTCGGTAATACCGGCCAGACGGCGGGCTATTTCTACTTTGTCTTCCAGTTTGGCGGCCGCATTTATAACCAGTTTGGCCCCATCGGGCGAGCCTCCGCCGTGCAGACAGCCGGGCACTCCACCGCCGATAGTAGTCCATTCGACCAATCGGGCGGCCCGAGTGCGAGTGTCGGCGGAATACTTGGCCTTGAGATACTTCTGTATCAAGTGTCCGTACTTGGCCGACTGGTAGTCCTTATAAGAAGGCATACAGCCTGTTTCGGCTATGCCACCGGCGATATCCTGGGCAATGACCGAATTTTGATACGGCAGAGTGGCCACGTGAACCTTGTTCACATTAGCCAGCAACGGATCACACAGCCAGGCCCCCGAGGGATGTTTGCGACCGTTGGCCGCCGCCGCCAGCCCCATCCCAAAAGTGGTCTCGTTGTTGATGTGCATCTGCACGATCTTCTCACGGAAGGCCTTGGATGACAGACCATTGGCCCGAGCGGTGAGAATAGCCGCCCCGATCTTGATATCTCCCTGACCGGCCACGCAGCCGCCTATAGCCGACCGATAAGGCATGATAAAGTTACTTACAGCCATAAGGGTATATTTGGTCTCGCCGCACATGAAAACTCGCTCCTTGGGAACGAAAACGTCCTCGAACAGCAAAAAGGCCTGAGTTATGCCACCCTGTTCAACCGGATTGTCAAAGCCGTCCTCCTCATCCCGCTTATCGCTGGGGTGTCGGGTTTCGACGATGGTCAGCCCCTCGACATCACGGGGAATTACGAAGGAAACGGCACAATCGGCGTCGTCTTCGCGGTAGGCCGATCCGGGCAGGACAAAAATCTCGTTAGCCGCGGCAACTCCGCATATCATTACCTTGGCACCTCGCACCACGATCCCGTCGTCGCGCTTCTCAACCACATGCAAAAAGACATCTTTATCTTCCTGCTGTGAGGGCGGTTTGGTCCGATCTCCTTTGGCATCGGTAAGGGCTCCGGCCATAGTGATATCGCGAGCCTGGGCATCCTTGAGCCAGTTCAGAAGGCGCTGGTGATAATCGGTACCGAGGTTCTGGTCAATCTCCCAGGTGGTGGAGAACATAGCGTTGAGCGCCGTCCAGCCGGCACACCGGCCACCGGTGCAGGTTCCGGTGAGATGGAACATAAGCCGCTTCATCTTGCTGTTGGCATACATATCCTCCGGCTCACGAATAATGGACAGATAGCGACTGATCGGTTCGCCGGTAAGGTGCGATTTCGTGGTAACCATCTCCCGATATTTCTCGTCGGCGGCCACCCGGTACGACCAGCCGTGTCCCTCGACCGTACGTCGGGTCGCGGGGTGGGTGGTGACGTCCTGAATGAGTTGATCGAACTTGTAGATATTCGGACGCATGACGCGCAACGACTCCACGTACTCTTCATAGGTTCTTACTGCCATATTTCCTCCATAGTCAGGCGAAAGTAGCTGTCAATTATTCGTAAACGCCGACAAGCTGCCGGCAAACACAAAAGGGGTCGGACACTGCCCGACCCCTCGATTCTTTACCATTACCATTGTCTCACGAACATCATAATCGGATCACGGCAGTTTCAGTGTAAACTCGTCAGTAAATCCCTGCCCGGTACTGCCTCCGCTAATTTGAAAATCAAAATTGTTGCTGATACCGAGGCGAACCGTGACTTCATCTCCCGAAGTCATAACGATGTCATCATCGTAACCCGTGTTCAAAGCACAGGAAAGCACGACCGTGTATTCATGAGCTACCGCATCGTATTCGTGAACCGAGGCGATATCCCAGTGGCTGCCTCTGGCGTCGGCCCGGGCGGCTCCGGCCAGCGTGCTGTCCACCATCCAACCGGCCAGCTTCTGATCGATAGCCCAGCCTCGGGTATAGCGATTCAGCGACACGGCCACATCCGTATAGAGCAAATAATCGTCATCGTCCTCATCGCTGCTGTCGGGCTGCATGTTAATCGGAATGATGTCCGAAACCGCGTTGGTAACAGCCACCGTGACGTTCGAGTCACTGCTGTCAGCAACCAAACCACCCGATTCCAGCATCATACCTTCGGCCAGATGCCCGCCCCCGGTGGTAAGAACGCGCCAATACCAGGCATCCCACACGCTGGCATCCATCTCAAAAAGGACCAGCAACTCATCCTCTTTGAAGCTGATTTCATCCTGAAGAAAGAGGATCGGATCGACCGGGGGACCTTCCGCCCCGGTGTCAGTACATACGAATCGATCCCGCCAGACGTCGAAACTGTCATCCTCCCAGTTAAGCCACAGGTAAAGCGTACTGCTGTGCACGGCAGCCTTAACATCGATACTGGAAGCCGTCGAGGCGGTAGCGGAAAGCCGCTGTTTGGCCAGTGCAATGCCGCTTATATCAACAGTGGTGGCCGTGATGCCACCCCAGACACTGTGATCGACCGTGGTCGGGGCGCTGGCCGCGGAAACGGCGGTGACAGTCACGGTTCCCGGCCCAACCGGGTTGCCGTCATCATCATCGTCACTGCAACCGGTCAAAATCAGCAGACCAGCAAGCAAACCGAGCAGCAACATAAGAGTTAGGGCTTTTCTCATACCATAATCTCCTGCAGGAAGTGTTTCTTTGATTTCGAAAAGGTAATATAACAAATTCCCGGCGCGGACAAAAGAGTCATTATTCGGCCAGACGTTTCAGAACCATCATTGTCAGATCGTCGAATACGTGATCGGGAGCGGCAAATTTCGTCACAGCAGCATAAATCGCATCGGCAATATCGACCGCTGAAGCGTCCTTATTCCGCTTAATCACGTCAATCAGCCCCGGTAAACCAAAATCCCGGCCCTCTTTATCCCATACTTCCGTCACACCGTCGGTATAAAAAACAACCAGATCCCCGGGGTTGAGCATAAAAGCCCGCTCCTCAAAACTGGCCGCTTCAGTTACGCCCAGCACCGGACCGCCTTCGGTAAGATATTCCACTTCGCCGCTATTTCGCAGCCAAACGGGCGGATTGTGACCGAAATTGGAAAACGTAAGAATATGGTTACGTGAATCGAGCACGGCGTATACACCGGTAACGTAATTGCCCGGCTCCAGCGATTCACACAGCAGGGCGTTCACTTTTTTCCCAATGGTCCGCATCGAGTAATTGTTGCGTATCTCGGCTATCAGCGAAGCCCGCATAGAGGCCATAATCAGCGCCGCAGGAATCCCTTTGCCCGAAACATCCGCAATGACAATCCCGGTATGATAATCGACAATGCGAATGAAATCATAGTAGTCACCGCCTACCTGACCCGATGGGATATTGCGACCCGTAATGTCGTACCCAGGTACCTCCGGATCATGCTTGGGCAAAAACGTCCGCTGGATATTGCGGGCGACATTGAGTTGCTCTTCAAGCTTGCGGTTTTCCAGTAAACTTTCGTGCATGCGGGCACGCTCGATAGAAATACCCGCCTGAGTGGCAAAAGTACTCACCAACGACAGGGCGTGTTCGTCATAGGCATTAAGACGATCCGATTCCAGATTGATAACGCCGATCACCCGGTTGTCGATCTTGATAGGCACCACGATTTCGCTTCGAGTCGCCGGATTGGCATCGATATATCGCTCATCGGCGGTCACATCGTGGACTATCATGGCCTCACCCGACGAGGCCACCACTCCCACAAGCCCCTGACCACACTTGAGATGCAGACTGTTTCTCCGACTGGGATCATAACCAACGGCGTAAATCGACTGAATGTCCACCCCGCCCTCGTCGACCAGGAAAACGCTGCCGGCAGCATAGTTGACCACCTGCTTCAGCGAATCCATTATCGACTTGAGAACCTCATCGAGACTCAGCGTTCGGGAAAGAACTTTGCTGGTCTCGTACAACAAATCTTTCTCCAGGGCTTCCCTCTTGAGTTCCCGGTACAAATGGGCGTTGTCGATAGCCACGGCGATTTGATTATTCAGACCGGTTAAAATGTCCAGATCGGCCGGTCCGAACTCGCCCTGCGATTTATTGATCGCTTCCACTACACCGATCATCTGGCCTCGTCCGACCAGCGGAAGAGAAATCAGCCCCTTGAATTTTATCCCGATTATATCCTCAAGCGAGAAATCCATCCTCGGTTCGCGGCCCACGTCGTTAATAATCACCGGCTCAAGGTGTTCGACCACCCAGCCGACCACGCCCGAACCAGACCGACGCACGATTGACTTCATATCGAAATCGGGGGCACTCATGAAGCGGATACGCATATCGGGGCGGTGGCGGTCAAAACGATAGACCAGCGCAGCTTCGGCGTCAACCGCCGTAATCACCAGGTTGAGCACGAGTCTCATAAGTTCCTCGTACTCCAGCGTGGAGTTGAATATCCGGGCCGCTTCCAGAAGCAACTTCTCGGCGCGAGTGTGTTCGATATACTGGTCCATCCCCGGCCAAGGTACGGTTTTTACCCGGTTTGTCAATCGCCTTGAACTCGAACAGGTAAAGCCCCTTCATCGGGCAGTTACAGCCAGAGATGACGATCAAGACTGCGGTAGTGCACAGCTTCGGCCACATGGCCTATCTGGATTTTTTCGGAACCGTTCAAATCGGCGATAGTCCGGGATACTTTCAGAATACGATCATACGCGCGCGCGGAAAGACCCTGTTTTTTGATAGCCAGAGCCAACAGAGACTGAGATTTGTCATCCAGCTTGCAGTATTTGCGGGTGTCACGGGACTCCATTTGCGCGTTGCAGTAGATATTTTCCTCGCCCGTGAATCGGATCAACTGTCGCTCCCGGGCCTCATTTACCCGTTGCCGGATAGTCACCGATTCCTCACCCCGGGATTCCGACGAAAGATCTTTGAATTTTACGGATGGTACCGAAATATGAATATCAATCCGGTCCAGAAGCGGCCCTGAGATGCGTGACATATAGCGCTGAATCTCGCCGGAAGTGCAGTTGCATTCGTGGTTGGGGTCGCCGTTATAACCGCAAGGGCAGGGATTCATCGCCGCTACCAGCATGAAACGGGCGGGATAAGTAAGAGTGGTGCTGGCCCGGGAAATAGTCACCTGACCGTCTTCCATCGGTTGCCGAAGCATTTCCAGTATATCTTTCTTGAACTCTGGTAATTCATCCAGAAAAAGCACACCGTTGTGAGCCAATGACACCTCTCCCGGTTTGGGGATAGTACCGCCCCCGATCAGCCCGGCGTAAGAAATAGTGTGATGCGGAGAACGAGAAGGACGAGTTGCCACAAGGGCGGAATCGGCGGCCAGACGACCGGCCACGGAGTGTATTTTGGTCGTCTCAAGCGCTTCGCCAATGGACATATCGGGCAAAATGGTCGGCACGCGACGGGCCAGCATGGTTTTCCCGGAACCGGGCGGCCCGATCATGATAACATTGTGTCCGCCGGCAGCGGCAATTTCCAGCGCTCGCTTGGCCGACTCCTGCCCCTTGACATCGCAGAAATCAAGCCCGTGTATCCGGGCCCCCTCGAAGACCGACTTGATATCTATCGTATACGGTCTGATACTGGTTTCATCTTCCAGAAAATGCACTGCCTGCTTCAGCGATTTGACCGGGTAAACCGGGATCGTGCCCGCCATAGCGGCTTCGCGGGCGTTTTCGTTCGGCACCAAGATACCCTTGATGCCGCTGTCCGACCGGAAATTCATTGTCATCGGCAACACGCCCGGCACCGGACGCAGATCACCGTCGAGCGAAAGCTCACCCAGCAAAACGAATTCGTCGCATCTATCTCTCAATATCTGACCGGTAGCAGCCAGAATACCGACGGCGATGGGCAGATCGAAAGCCGAACCTTCTTTCCTGATATCCGCCGGAGCCAGGTTAATAGTCACTTTCTTGGCCGGGAAAACGAAATCGGAGTTCTTTATGGCCGCAGTGACGCGCTCCTTGGATTCGCGCACGGCACCATCCGGCAAACCAACCGTTATAAAAACCGGCAGTTGTTGCTGAATATCAGCCTCAACTTCCACCGCGTAGGCATCGACGCCAAGTGTCGCCGATGAAATCACTTTTGAAAGCATACGGTTCCATCCCCATCTTTCGAGCCCGCCGTCGCCCCTCAACTAACGCCAGCAGACTGACAAAGATTGTCAGGGAAAAGAACCACTGATAAGAAAATACCGCCGGTGAGGGATCCCGGCGGCATATATAAAATTTATGCGAAACCGGCCATGCGGCCGGCTTGTGCGTATTTTTTTTAATCGACAGCGCTGGTCATAACCAGCTTCAGTTGCTTGGTCCGGGTGACACCCAGCGTGTCCGTGATAATCTGAGTAAGCTTCACCGTATCGGTCGTCTGATCAAGACTGAAGAAACCGTCGGGCCCCCACGATTCGGTACAAATGGCCACCGTTACGGAAGAATCAAGAAGGATCAGCTCCACCCCGTTACCCAGCTCATACTCACCGTACACATCACAGAAAACTCGCTCGGACTCTTCAAGATCGGACTCCATGTTCATGCGGAATTCATCCGAAGAAAAGCGCCAGCGAATCAACTGTTCCACGGATGTGTCAGCCGTGCCCTTCTCGGCGTGATATGAGTAAATACCTTCATACTGACCGACCAGACTGGGCGGATAAGGTACAACCACATCATCCCGGCAGCTAATCAAATAGCTGGCAGCTAAAACCAAACACAAAAGGATAATCCAAAAACTGACTGCCTTCTTCATTCCACTTATCTCCCTCAAGTAGCTTCGGACTAAACAGCGCCTAATATATCGACCGGCTCCAACCAACACAACAGGAAAATGCGCCGCGGTACGATATTAAGACGAGCCGCCGATTGGATTGTGTAATCATCGAATCATCACAGAAAAATTATCCCGGCAGGCGTTCGCCAAGACGAGAAGCACTTCCGATTTATTCCGAAAAAAAATCCCGGCAAATCGTCGACTCGCACCGTTATCGTACTTATTTATAACAACTTACGCTCCGCCTTGTTCTTCTCATCCCCGGCAAATTTACAGCCACTCGTCACAACTCAGAGCTCAACGGTACGCGGTGGCTCTTCTCGCAACGGCCTCCGATTGCGCCTCTGAGACAGCTCTGTAAACACACACGAGAGCGGCACGCACACGGATTTCTTGACAATATCGGGCTTTCGTTCCTATTTTCGCTGGATTACAAGACGGTGAAAACCGACAACATAGTTGTATGAATATCTCGCGCTACATAAGAGAAGAATCGGTCCGGCTGGAGATGACCACCCGCATCGAGCCCTACGTTGAGGGGTCATCGCTTGTCAAGTGGCGAGCGACAGCCAAAGCCGCCATACTGGACGAATTAGTCGGCTTGCTGGAAAACGGCAACCGCATCGGCAACCGTACCAAACTTCTCACAGATTTCATAAACCGAGAAAAGAAGGCCACGACCGGCATCGGAGACGGTATCGCGATTCCTCATATACGTTCCCTCCAGGCCAAGGATTTCATGATTGGTTTTGGCCGCTCAACAGAGGGGTACGATTTCGAGGCTCTTGACGAAAAGCCGGTACATATGTTCTTCGTAATGGCGGCCCCGCCATACGACGACAATCTCTACCTCAAGGTCTTCAAAGCCATTGCGGAAATGCTGCGATTCGATTCTTTCCGCGAAGAACTCATGAGTGTCTCGTCGCCGGGAGAGGTGATCCGAGCATTCAGACAAATGGAATAGAAACCTAACCCGCCCCCGGGAAACCGAATTCGCTGATAATCCCGCTGCTGACCCGATTTCCACTGAACAATTTCAGAGAAAACCACGTCTAAGAAATAGCTGTGTGGTGTTTCACGGTGCCAGATAACCGGTCAATAACTGCCCCCGGTACCACCATCACCAGAAACGCTTCCGGCTCCGGATTGTAAGCCATAATTCCCTAACCCACAGGTACTGTATACCTGCCCGAGCCGCTCACCCCACATTGAGCGGCTCATTCTTTATTCCCCCGAAATTCCCCCGAAACGGGTCACAGATAATCCGTGGCCGGGCATCGTAGTTGAGCGGGCGGATTTTGACAAAAGCGTTATGTTCCCAGGCATCGCAGGTTTCTTTCGTTGTCCGGCCACCCCCTTCGGCACCGATCTGGAAATACTTATCAAGACAAATCGTCACGTGAACAGCCCGACCGCGGTCGTTCCGGTAAAACAACAAAGCGGCCGGACGAGGCTGCGAAATAATACCATTCCCGAACAGTTCCAGAAGTCCCTGAGCGGTGTAGTCTGCGTTTTCGGACAGAAGCCCCACCGATTTCAGGCATTCCACCACCAGACCGGAGCAGTCAAAACCGGACGGATCGTCCCCGCCCCAGCGGTATGGAGTCCCCAGACAGGCCAGAGCGATGCGAATAAACCAGCGCCGAGCGTTTCTTTCGATACACACGCCCATCGAGAGACAAGGCAATCACCGCCGAATCAGCAGCAAAAATGACCTTTCGCCGTTCCTGTTACTGCTGTTGTCGAACCGGCTCCACAGAGGAAATCGGCGCAACGTCGCCCCCGATCATTGTCTGATGACCGACCGTAATAATAGTTTACAGAGATGAATGTCCCCTGCTTTCTTACCGGTGAACTCGAAACAAGGAGGTTAAACATGACTTCACAAGGTTTGCTCAGACGTCTGCTGGCCAGCATGGCCTTTCGCGTACAGCACGCTATCCGAAACGCGCCGGAGGGATTTTGCGATTTCGAAGCGGGTAACGAAACCAGAACACCCTGCGCGATCCTGAATCACATAATCGCCATCCTGAAAGCCTCCGAAGAGATATATCGCGGTCAGGAATACGAAATACCTGCCGAGTTGCCGTGGGAGGCCGCTATCGAGAAATTCCATCAATCGCTGAAGAAACTGGACCAGACACTATTAGAATCGGAACCTCCCGACGACCGCGTGATACGCGCTCTTTTTCAGGGTCCCTGGCTGGACGCAATGACACACGTGGGCCAACTGATGATGCTCAGACGACTGGCGGGAGCACCGGTGGAGCTTGTGCCCTATTACAAGTCGGACATGCGCGACGGACACCTCGGCCCGGACCAGGACCTTACGGCTTGAAAAAAGGCGCGAGAACGAATCTCGCGCCTTATAGTCGACATTGTCTGATAATCGAAGTCGTGCCGCGTTATACGCCGGTCAGTCTTCCCATACCGGGTTGACGACCTTACCCATGAACAGAATCGTGCCCGCCTCGCGCTCGTGAATTACGAAGACAAACGGCCGGTTGACACACATGTACAGTCCCACCGAGTCAACCATCACAACCACCGTCACGGCCGCGGCCTCGGTGCCGCTTTCGTCCACCTGAACAAAGGTCTTGTGCTTGACCTGATCGATCCACCCCACACCATCGGCGAACATATTGCTGAAATCAGCCGAGCTTCCGTCGAAAGCGATTGCCATGCCCATTGCCTCAAGCATTTCCTTCAGGTCGATCCCGTATTCGAACTTGAACTTCGGCAGATAAAGCGGGACTTCTTCGGCATGAAAACCGGTCATCCAACTCGCCCAGTTTTCGGCCGTAAGCTGACCGATCAGGCTGTCAACCGTAACCTCCGGCTGCGGCAACAAAACAGTCATGGAGAAGTACTCGTCACCGTACGGCAAATCCACCGCCTGGAACAGATCGTTCTGGTAGTACAACATGGTATCGGTTTTTGACATCATGCGGCATTCCACCGGAGATTCCGAGGTCGGGTAGAAATAACTGTCAAAAGTTGCCGTGTCCTCGAACTGATTCGTCCAGTCGCCTTTGAAGTAAATAGCGTTCATGAGCAACATGGCGATATTAGGGTCAACCGGCGGCTTTAGAATCTCGGTAATCCTGCCGTTGGTGTTTTCATCCACCCAGCCGTTGATAAGATCAAGCGTGGCCGGGTCCTGAAAATTGACTTCCTTTACGAGGGCGTCGAAGTATTCCGTGCAGGCGTCGATAAACTCCTGTCGGACCGCTTTGCCCTGACGATACCAAATGGAATTGGCAATGTTGAAAACGACCGACGGGTCCAATTGAGTCAGCAATTGTGTCAGGCTCTGGTAAGATTGATCGGCTTCTTCGACAGACATCCCGTCGAGCCTCAGGGTTGTGGCCATAGCGTCGCGGGTATCACCAACGGCACCGTTGTAGGTCATAGCCAGGGCGAACGACACCGACAAAGGTGAGATGAAGATATTCTTGTCAGCAGGTTCAGCCGATGTGATCTTGTTGAACAGCTCGAAGCCGAACTCATTGGATGAGGCCAGCAAGTCTTTTTCGGCGGTGGTCAGGTCGGCCGGGGTACGTTCCGGCCCCGCCGGGGGATTCGGGTCAGGCTCTTGCGGCGCGGTTGAGTTGGAACATTGAAGACAAAGCAGGCCGAGAGTCATCAGCAGTACGGCTCTGATAATCTGGCGCATGACATCCCACCTTTGTTAGGGTATACACCTTTATTATAAAGGTCGGTCGAAAAAGTGTCAACTGCAAGACTCATCGGGGAAAAAAGCAAGCGGGCCGACCGGAGATGATCCGGCCAGCCCGTCAGTTTTTTTGTGCACCCACCTCTGAGCCGCTATTGCAGAACTCTCCGGACAGCCAACTCGGGCCGGGCGACCCTGCAACACACGTCAGAAACTTTCTACGGCTGCTACCTTCCGGTCCTGACCGGGTTTAAAAGGCCGACGTTGTACAGGACCCAACCGTCAACATCGCTTATCCTTCGAAGAACCACAACCGCTAAACCCTCGGGTGGGAATTCAACCCCGGTATAGCGGATTCCGGGTTACAGGGCACCGCTGGCTCCCCGTCTAGCACATGTTTCGACCGCCGTTTTTATGAGGCGGTCTACCAGCAAAATCTATATGGAGCAGATCGGGATCGAACCGACGACCTCCACGTTGCGAACGTGGCGCTCTCCCAACTGAGCTACTGCCCCATCAATGGCGGCCCCGGCCGCCCAACAGTCGAGCTGGAATCCCCCAAGGGACCTTCCCCCGAAGGGGTCCTACCCCGAAGGGGTTTTAGCATAATAAATGGGTCTCGGTCTGCCAAGCGATTTCTGCACGCGGGGTTGACTCAGAACAGCAATCCTACCCGCATCAACAGGATAGCTCCGCTGCTCATGTCGTAATCGCCGTTTTCACCCGAGACACTCCAGAGCACCCCCACCTCACCCATAAAACCGGTCCCGCGGTCGGTAAACACGACCATCTCGCAGTATGTCTTCAACGTCCAGTGGTGGCTCGCCTTGACCGAGTAGATTTCGGGTACGAAAGCATATCCGAAAGACGCCGCAGGGCGAAAGCTCAATCGACCATCGGAACTGACACACGGGACTTTCACCCCCAGAGCAATATCCAGGGCCGTTTCCGTCTCGACTTCATAGTCCCCAAACGACTCAACATCGGGCTTTACCCCGTAAATATCCAATGACAAAAGAGGCCATATCCGTCGGTGTACCGGGTACTCAAAAAAGACACCGGCGCTATAACTGTCGTCGGTATCCATCTCGCCAGAATTGTGAGGAGCTTCCTTACGCTCGGTGTTAATCGTACCGGAGCCGATCATCCCGACCTTAAAGCCAAAGCGCCCCCGGTGGTCTCCACCAAGTGTTTCAGAGGCAGCACCCGTCAACAGAACAAAAACGGCCACCGCCAGCCAGCAGAAACCAGTGTGTCGGAACATACGTAATCCCCTCCCGGATTTGTGCTGTCAGTATCAACGAAGGAAATCGTTAAGCCCTGACAACAACGATTGATAACCTATTCATCTGGCAGAGGTTTAGAGAACAAGACCGGCGTGTACCACGAAGGTCCTGTGCTTAAGTGACAAGCTACTCGATTCTACGATATCAGTCAAGTCATGCTGGTAAACGATTTCAAGTACTACCGCGGTTTTGCCCAATTCAAATTGTCGCCCCAGTCCGACCGTCAGACTCCACACGACAGGTTCCAAATCTCCGTCCGTCAGCGACAGCCACTCGACATCGTCCGTTATCCTGATATCCATCCGCGGACCAACCAGCAGGTATGGTCCCGCACGCATGGTCGGAATGGCAAGTTTCACCTGTGGCGAGAGCGACAGAAACCCGATATTGCTTTCCAACTCGCGCGTACCCAACCCTTCAGAGTCGGTGACGTCGCATCGACCGGCTTTCTCCGTATAGACCACCTCACCCCGGCCGGTGATAAAGGCCGCCAAGGGAAATTCCACCGTCAGTCCCACGCTCAGCCCGGTGGCGAAGTGGCTGTCAAATTCGAAACGCTCGCCGGTCATTTCGTATTCCGGGGATGAAAAAGCCGTCCCCAGCCTGACCCCCCAAGTAGCCGAGTCGGCGGCAAACAGGGAAACCGAGGGTAACAGAATAACGAAGATTGTGACCGTGAGTAGTCGCATCTTTTTCGTCAGAAGAGTACACCCGCGCGCAGAAAGATCAACGGGCCGATTTTTATGTCGGTTTCATCATCGCCGCCCGATGGAGCATACCACAGACCGCCCTCGAAAAGAAAGTCCGGCCCCCGGTCTCGAACATAGACCAGCTCCCCGAACCCCCTGAGAGTCAAATAGTTAGTGCCGTTAAACCGGTCCAGACGGCGAAGGGCACCGTAGCCGATACCGATACCGGGGCGGATTACTAAGGGACCGGCGGGAAGAGGAAGGTAACCTTTGAACTCAAGGCCGATGTTCAGCATCAATTCCGACTCGTCAAATTGATACGATTCCGACTCAGCCGTCCAGTTCATCTGCATTACTTCCATAGAAAGACCGTAATGCAAAAAAGTACCCGAAGGAAAATCGAAAGCGAGTCCGACATTGATGCCGGTTTCCTGATCGATTTTCTCTCCCTCGATATCGACTGTCCCCGAACCGATCATACCGACCTTGACAACCGTGTAGCGATCACCCTCCTGATCGAAATCATCGTCCGCAACCACCGGCATTGCAGCCGGCAACGCCAATACAAGTACTGTCAAAAGAGAACGTAATAGAACTGCCGGTGACATATTCTTTGCTTCCCGATACAGTGTCCGCACCCGCTTCCGCCGAAAGCCTCTCGCCACGTCCGGAGATCACCGAATAATAGACGTCTTTATTGGTATCTGTCAAGCGGCCTCTCGCGCGAAGAGTCAGCGGAAAGCAAGACCGCCACGCAGCATATAGAGGGGACCGATGCTGATATCACAACTGCTATTGCCGCCATCGGGGAGATAAACGACGGCCATTTCCACAATCCAGGATTTCTTCTTGTTGATCGGGAAGTAAGCTTCCAGAAACGCTTTGATACACGGATAATCGGTCGCTTTGAAAACGTTCAGCTCGGACAGATGAGCAAACCCAATCCCCGCCCCCGGTCGAATGGTCATATGTGCCCGGACGATTTCAATCACGGGTTTCAGGGCCAGGCTGACTTCGATCATGGCTTCCTGATCGGTCACCAGCCGAATGTTATAGAAGTCGAAAGCTACCACCAGACCCAGTTTTTTGGTCAGGGGGAAATCGGCGAAGACCTGTCCGGCCACCGCCAATTTGGTATGATAAGTCCGGTCGGCCTTGAAATTGCCACCGCTGAGGACTCCGGCTTTGAGACCGAATATCCCGCGGGTGGGTTTTCGATATAAACCCTGGGCCAGTGGCCCGGGTACGGCTATAACCGTCAGCAGGACGGCCACCAACGCCGTTCTGTAGACATTCTTCCTCACTGAACTCCCCAAGCTACAATCACCCGGTGGATCCTCACCTTAGAGACGAGATTAACCCGATAAATGTCAACTAAGTTTGCCCGGTGATGGCAAAAGGTATTGCCAGAAGGCCAAACGGGCCGTATTTACAATACGAACGGAACAGAATCCGGTTCCGTCAACCGGCCGTGTTACTTATATTCGGAAGCTATGAGCTATCTCGTTTTTGCCCGAAAATACCGCCCGCAATGCTTCGAGGATGTGGTAGCGCAGGAGCACGTTACCCGTACCCTGCAAAACGCGCTCAGGAACGACCGCATTGCCTCCGGTTACCTGTTCTGCGGACCGCGAGGCACCGGCAAGACCAGTATTGCCCGGCTTCTGGCCAAGTGCGTTAACTGCATCGAGGGACCGACCGATAAGCCGTGCGGGAAATGCCCCGCTTGTGTCGAAATAACCAACGGCTCTTCTTTGGACGTACTGGAGATCGACGCAGCTTCCAACACCGGGGTGGACGATATCCGGACTCTGCGGGAAAACGTGCGTTACCTGCCGACATCGGGGAAAAAGCGAATATACATTATCGACGAAGTACACCGACTTTCCGGCTCGGCGTTTGACGCCCTGCTGAAAACTCTGGAAGAACCGCCGGAACATGTGATTTTCATATTCGCCACCACCGATCCGCTCAAAGTACCCGAAACAATTCTCTCCCGAACTCAGCGGTTCGATTTCCGTCGGGTAGGCACGGAAGATTTGAGAGAACATCTCCGCTATGTAGCCGGCAATGAGGGTTTCGAAATAGAAGACTCCGCGCTGAAACTACTGGCCCGAAAAGCCGACGGATCGGTGCGCGATTCGCTCTCTCTGCTGGATCAGATTGCGGCCTTCGCCGGTGATCGTATAACCGAAGCGGATGTGGTCAATGCCCTGGGGCTGGTTGACCGGCGGTTTCTTTTCGATTTCATCGAAGCCGTGGCGGCCTCGGATCGGCGAAAGGTCCTCGAATTAATCAAGGGGCTTTTCGACAGCGGCGTGGAAGTAAACGATTTCGTGCTGGAACTGCTGGATCACCTGCGCTCGCTTATGATACTGCTGTCGGCCCCCCAGGCGGGCGAACTGCTCGATCTGGACGCCTCGGAAATCGAGGAGTACAAAAAACAGGCGGGGTTCTTCTCGGTCGGCGATATCCTTCGAATGATAAAGACGGTGAGCGATTTACACACCGACTTGAAATCGGGCCTCAACGAACGGCTGCTGCTGGAAACAGCGGCGGTTAAAATGGCCGAGATGGAATCGACTGTTCGGTTCGAAGAAATACTGGCCCGTATGGGCGGACAACCGGCCGGCAGCCCCGGCGGCGAACCGACCACGGACCCGACCGTACCGAGAAGAGAACCGGATATGTTCAACGGTACGTCGACCGCCCGACCCGCTCCCCCAACCTCGACGGCGGACAAACCGAGCGGTCCGATCAGCAGCCGGGCGATAAATCTCCCGCAGGTCCAGAACCAATGGGACAGTTTCCTGACGCATTTGAAGAAGACCAGCCCTATGCTGGCCTCCCAAATCAGAATGGCGGAACTTCGCTCTCTGACCGATAATCAACTTCAGTTGTATTTCTCGGCGTCGGCCGATACGTCGCTGGAGTTGGTACGTAAACCCGAAAACCTGAAAATTATAATTCAGGCTCTTCGGGAGTTCTTTAAGGTAAGTTTGTCGGTACAGTTTGACATCGACAAGCAGAAAGAAGACCCCGCGATCGGCGAGAACAAACGGAATCGCTCTCAGATCGATCCTAAGGAACTGATAGAGCATTCCCCCCGGCTGCGAAGCCTGCTGGATAAGGTCGACGGTGAAATAATCGGGATCAAGAAGGCCGAAGATTAGACAATAACGCAAGCACTAACAGGAGTAGACGTATGAGCAAGGGCGGACTTGGCAACATGATGAAACAGGTACAGCAAATGCAGGCCAAGATGGAGCAAATGCAGGCCGAACTCGAGAATGCCAAGGTCGAAGCAACCGCCGGTGGCGGGATGGTCAAAGTCGTGGCCAATGGCAGGAACGACATCATCTCCATTGAGATTGATCCCGAGGTAGTGGACAAAGACGATGTTGAAATGCTTCAGGATCTGATCGTGGCGGCGGTTAACCAGGCCAGAGAAAAAGTTCAGGAACTGCAACAGGAACAGATGTCCGGTCTGACCGGTGGCCTGAACATTCCCGGACTGAACCTGCCCTTTTAGACGGAGAAAACCGCGTGTTTACTTCTGCCGGTTCCGTCGACCGTCTCGTCAACTGGTTATCGCGACTCCCGGGGATCGGTCGCAAATCAGCCACCCGTCTGGCTTTTCATATCCTGAAAATGCCCGATCAGGAAGCCAGAGAACTGGCTGATCTCATCAACGAAGTCAAGGACAAGGTTCGTTTCTGTTCGACCTGCAACAATATCTCCGAAACCGACCCGTGCGCCATCTGCCGCGACCCCGACCGACGACGGGACGTTATCTGCGTGGTGGAAGAGGCCATGGATGCCGCGGCTCTGGACAAGGTGGAGGGATTCGACGTGCTCTTCCACGTTCTGGGCGGGCGGCTCTCCCCTCTCGACGGCATCGGCCCGGACGATCTCAAAATAAAGTCTTTGCTGGAACGCCTGACCGACGATGTCCGCGAGGTGATTATCGCAACTAATCCCAATGTCGAAGGCGAGGCAACAGCGCAGTACCTTTCGCGCCTGATAAAACCACTGGGGCCCAAAGTAACACGAATTGCCCGCGGTTTGCCGGTTGGCTCCGATCTGGAATACGCCGACGCCGTCACTCTCTCACGGGCGCTCGACGGCCGCCAGGAAATCTGAAACGGTCCGACAAGATACGGTCTCGAATCCGCCAGTTTCTATATTCGATGTTCAAGCCGCGTGAAACCGTCGTGAGCGGCTACTTTGTATGCTTCACCCAGAGTAGGATAATTGAAAACGGTTATCTGGTGCCGGGCCATGTTCTGCTGAATAATGTCAAGTTCCTGACGGATCACCTGACCTTTGCGATACATCAATTCGCGGATGGTCACGTTGAGCTTGATAGTTCCGGTGAGGCCATACACCGAACGCTGGCGCAGCCCGGCGCTATACACGACTGACATGATCTTAATCGCCTCACCGGGTTGAGGGTCATTCTTCGTTCATCGATTCCGCATCGTCAACATAAGGCGCGCGAATTCCGGCCAGTTGCCCGCGCAGTTCACTCACGCTTTTTCTGGCGTGATCAAAAGCGGCCGAAAGACTCCGAAGAGAACCTTCCATACGTGTATGAAACTTCGTCAGTCGTTCCGTTGTTTCCACAAGTTGATCTATTCTGGCTGTCATCTCGCGGGCATCCCGGGCCAGTTCGCCCCCGGCCAGTGTCAGTTCGGCGTGGATTACCGTCAGAGAAGAAAGAAAAGCATACAAATGCCCGGGCGAGCTGGGAATTATCCGTCGGGACAGAGCATAGTCGAACCCGTCCTGATCAGCCTGAGTGACCAACTGATGGTACACGGCTTCCGCGGGGATGTACATAATGGCGAAAGGAGTGGTGTTTTCCGCAGGGCGGATATATTTCGATGCGATATCGTCAACATGTTTGCGCAAAGTCCGCGCGAACTCTTTCTGCAACGAAGGATTCCCCGGCTCGCGGCGGAGACGTTCGAAAGATTCCAGAGGAAATTTGGCGTCGATGGGCAACAGCATATCACCCAGCCGAACGACAGCATCTACCCGCACGCCGGTGGAAAAACGATACTGGATTTCATACAGTTTTCGAGGCAGGATTTGCGCCAGGAGATTTTCGAGAAACAACTCCCCCACGCTGCCGCGAAGTTTGGGGGGACGAAGCAGGTCGGACAGCGACTGGATATTCCTGCCCAGGGTTTCGATATTGGTTGCCTGAGTCGACAGACGCCCGAGATGGTTTTCTATCTCGCCCAGCACGGCCATGCGCCGGTCGAGGCTGGTTGTACCCTCGGCCAAGCGGTCGTTTATGATCTTGTTGGCATCGTCAAGTGAAGCTCGCAGGGCAAGAATCGATTCGGACTGCCGGCCGAGCAACTCCGCCTTAAGAAGCTCGACAGCCGCTTCAAGTCGTTCGCCCCGGTCCGACCTGCCGCGGCGCAGGAGCAAAGCCACCCAGACCAAGACCGCCAGGATGACCGCCAGAAAAAGAAATATGACGGCAGTAAGTGTATCCATGGAGCCCTGATCCGGATATCATCCGGTTGTCAGTTGGACAGGCGCTTGTACCCATCCGGGCGGGGCAAGTGCCCTTCGAACAACGACTTCCTGAATTTAACCGACACCCGGTTTTCTCCCATCACGAAATAGTCTTCGGATGGCGAAATTCCCCAGATATATTTGGCCAGAAGCTGGTTGGTGGCATAATCGTAAAGCCCCGCCTCATACTGGTCATAACGGACCCCAAAACGGAAACTCATCATGTCCACACGCTCGGCGTATTGCTCCTCAAACAACGAAGAAACATGGCCCGCCAGATCCTCCCGAGGGGCGAAAAGCAAGTTGCCATGCGCCGGTCCCACGGAGAAACCGGGGGCAAACTCGAACCCAACCCAGTCGGCGGACTCCGTGACGGTGAAACCATCCCCCTGAAGAATAACCTTGCCGTTCTCCACCCTCCCGGGCAAAGCGGCAGCGTGACGATCCAGACGGTCATGGAGGTATACATCAAAGGCGCACATCAGGGCTTCCCAGTCGGCATGCCCGGTGTGAGCGAGGATCTTCGCCTGAACGTTCTCGGCACTCATGGCGGCCAGGGAATCGTACGGACCGGACAGATCGCGGTAAAGATCGAATACCCGATCCAAACCCATTTCGTCAACAAGGTAAGCGCAAAACACTCCGGCAACCGGATAAACGATATCCATGCTGGCATCACTGTTGAAACTCTTCATCGTCAGGATGGAATCGATAGTCACCAGTTCTTCTTTGTACAAGAAGACAGCCAGGTTAATCAGAACCGACGGACTCTTACCCCACTGACCGCCGTAGCGTACGGCCATACCTTCCTGCATTACAGGTATCGTGTAAAGGGGAATTTCTTCGAGTTTGATATTGACCAGCAACCTCACCAGTTCGTGAAAGTACGGAAAAACCGACGAGATTATATCGTTGGTGGCCGGATCCAGCATACCGATATCCCGAGAGCCGGTGATGGAATCGACGAGCTGGTCCGAAGGACAATAAAAATACTCTATCTTCTGTTGCTCGATCTGTTTCCGTTTCGATCCGGGAATATCCAGCGTATCGACCATTGCTTCTATAAAACGGTCGGACTCTTTCAACACCGCCGGATTGAGATATTTGACCACATCGGGGTGAGCATGGATACGGAAATACTTGCTTTCGACAACCGGCCAGTCGGCACAGTAATACTCCTGAGGAAAGCTCAGCCAGAACCAGTCACCGCGTCTCTGAGCCCAATAATAGTATTCAATCTCTTTTCCCCTGACAACACGCGAATACTGTAACCTGGACCAATTGTCACCCGGCATAATTTCGTAATTACGTATGGGCGGCTGCAGATGATGACGCATGAGTTCAAGGTCACGCATGATGGGCGAGGAGCAATCCACCTTGAGGGGAATACCGGTATACACGATGTCGAAACGCTTCGAACGCTCAAGGACCTCCGGGGCCCACATGTCGGCGGCGATTTCGATGTTACCGACCTCAAGAAGATCAAAATACTGGTTGATAGTCTGCAGTCCGGCGGTTTGTCCGATCTGACCAAAAACGTCAACCGATCCCGCCAGAGTAAAGAGAAGAACTGTACTGAAAATCAGGGTAAGTTTCCGCATAACCGATTATCCCACTTAAACAATGCGATCCAAAATACGTTCTTTTATCCGGTCTGTCCAGTCCGGTTACGCAAAAAAGAGCCCCGCCGTAGCGGGGCTTCTTCTTTGCCTGAATCACAGCTTAGAACGTAAATCCGACGGAGAAACGCTGGGTCGATTCCAGACGGCCGAAATCCTGCCAGGCGTAATCAACAAACAGTTTCGTATCACCGGTCAACTTAGTCACCAGACCACCGCCGAGGGAAAAAGTCTCCTCGTCGTAATTGATCTTGTAACCGCCGCGCAGGAAGAACTGCTCGGCATAGCTGAACTCGGCGCCCAGTGAGCCTTTTTGCTCGTTATCGTTGGGATGCTTGAACTCGCTGGACAAGGTCACCATCGACTTGGGACCGAACTCAACGTCGTAAGCCACACCAACCCGGAAAGCAAGCGGCAGATGGTACGGATTGGTGGTCAACTCGGCCTCGATGGGCGAATTGACGTTTTCTCCTTCCCGATCATCGTAGGCGACTCTCAGGGCATTGCCGGTAAACTTCATATCGGAGCCCATATTGGTTATGGACATACCCACTCGCAATGACTGGAAACCACTGTAAAGAAGGGTCCCGAAATCGAAAGCGACACCACGCGAATCGACCTCGCCGATCTTCTCCCCGACGTACTTAACGGTACCGCCGAAAGCGAAGCGGTTAGTCAACTGACGGGCATAAGACAGTCCGATGGCGTACGATGTTACCTCATACGTCGCACCGGTACCATCCTGTTCCTCGATCGTCGTTATCTCCTGATCCCCGGCCGAAAGAACAGTGACCGAGGCACCGAAAGTACCGACATCCTCGAAGTATTTAGCCATACCGACATAATTCAGATCAATGTCGAGCAGATAATTGACATTGGTAAAACCAATGGCCCAATTCTCCACTTCGACCAAGCCGGCGGGGTTCCAGTACATGGCGTAGACATCGTTGGCGGCAGCCACCGAGGCCTCGCCCATAGCCTGATATTTCGAACCCACACCGATCTTCAAAAACTGGGCCCCGGCCGAACCGACCTTGGCCTGATCAGCCCAGGCGACACCGGTCAGGCCCAGAATTATTACGAATATAAGCAGCTTTTTCACGGGGGGCCTCCGTTACTTTACCACAGCAAAGCGGCCGAGATGGTCGCCGTACTTCGATTCCACGTGATAGATGTAGATCCCCGATGCCACAAGTCGCTGACTTTCCGTCAACAGATTCCATTCCACCGTACCGGTTCCCGATGTATTCTCAAGCACCCGGACCAGATCACCGGTCAGAGTGTAAATACGCACGGTACATTCTTCGGGAAGGTTCTGGAACTGCAGCACCGATTCACCCTGATCCACCTCCCATTGACTGGCATAGGCGTAATAGGGATCGGGGACTACTCTGATATCTTTAAGCGCCGCCCGGGCGCGGGCATCACTGATGTCATCGCCCAGCACGGAGAACGCGAACACGTCACCCGGACCGTTCATCAGCGGACCGTCTATCGAATAGACATCGCCGATTGTCGGATCGAACACCAGATCGTCAAAACCGAACATCCAACTGTAATAGAACGGAAATGCCAGGGTGGTCAGATCGTTGGTCGAATCGTAGGGATAATTGACGATGATCAACAGATCGTACGGCTGCCATACGCCATCCCCGAGGAAATCGTAGACGGCCAGGGAGACACGCTCACCGGTCGACGTGTTCCAGCACTCGAAGGGCACCGCGGAAAGAGGACCGGGGCCGTACCAGTACTCGAGAATGTCGGGAGCCAGCGTTACTCCTCCGGTGTACCGCAACTCGTAATCGGAGCGGAAATGCTGATCGCCGTATACGTTGTTGGTATCGTCGGTCAAATAGGCGACACCCGCTCCGTAGAAGGATGCATCATCGACCACCAGGGTGGTGTTACTCCCGGCGACCGTCGTCTGACCCATGAACCTGGGAACACGGTCGGTATTCCTGACTACCACGCGAAGACCGTCGACGACTTCGTATATATCGGCATCGCCGTCGGACAACGTCTGGTTGGCCAGAATCGTGTCGTTGGTCGTAACGTTGATCAAATGCCAGTAAGTCTCGGCCGGCGTATCCTCGAAAACCACTTCGTAATCGGCCGCGACCAGTTGAGGCCGGTTAAAGACGGTCGGATAAACGTTACCCACCGACGGTTGACCACCGCCATTATATATATGTGTTACTTCTCCGGCGGCATCGATCAACCCGGCCGGATCGGTCTGAGGCGTAGCGGAGACCGTGTTTACCGAAACACCGGGAGTTCCCCAGCCGTTCTGGAGAACATCCACCCCGTTCTCACTGGCCCCGGTATCGAAAGCCACCAGAGAATACCAATAGTCGACACCGTTGATCAGGCCGGTATCGATATAGGTGCGCGGGATGAGATCGGTCGGGTCGTTGACCACGAAAGTGGCAATCGGCTCGTAATCCAGCGTCTGACAACTGTTACCGGTGTTGTATACCGGCGTGCCCCAGGTCTCGCCCCGATTCTCGGAACGATAGAGCTTGTAACCGGCAAAGTCGTTGACCCCCGAAAGAGGATCGGTGCTGCACTGGGCCGAGTCGTTCCAGTTCAGGTAGACCTTTTCATCGCGAGCGTTAGCCCGTAGTGTCGGCGCGGGCGGAGGTTCCGGACCTACGAAATAATTATCGTACAGGTCCTGGGCCATGTGGGCGTTATTAATGAAGTCTTCCTCGTCCTCACCGGCGATCAGAGCAAAAACGACCCGAATCGATTTGCCGGCATCCAGATCAATACCACGGGTGCATTGCAAATAATACTGATCGTAGGGCTCTGTCGACTCATCGAACTGGGCGCTGTTTATCATCTCATAGCGACCGGGATCTTCCTCCGGGAGCAAATCCCACTGCCCGGAACGGAAAGCGGTCATACCGACATCATCGGGCGTCTCAAGGTACTTGGTACCCATAACACCGGTCTTGACCAGTCGTCCCCAGCCCTCGTCGTAGCGGTCGGCATCGTAAATCCAAGCCAGATTCTCGGTGGAATCATAAGCCACCAGATCGCCCAACCGACCGTTCTCACCCATGGGAGCCGGACCACCGACGTCGATATCGACATAGAGACCGAAGGCGAAATTGTGGTAGTCTTCAACGGACGTGTTCTTGATTTCGAGAATAACGAACAGGAAATCCTCGTTGTAACAGTAATCCCACTGCAACATGGTATGGGTCATTTCCAGCCCGAGCAACGAGGGGCCGAGGGCGGCATCGTTGAAACGGTAGTGCGATTCCTGCACGGAGAGCGGACCACCATCGTAAAAGACACTGTTGGCCGAATTGTAATTGCTGGTATAAACCCACTGTTCGCTATCGCTGTCCCAGACCCGCCAACCGTAGGCCGGGTTACCGTAGCCCAGACCGGTGGTATCCGTAGGATTGTAATCGTAATAGCGAGTCGTGTCGGTGGACAAAAGGATTATGTTCTCCGGGATGCTGCTCACCAACGACGGAACCGACTGGAAATCATCGTAGGAATTGGCTACGAGAGTATCGCCGCTTTGAGTCACGGCCCCCATCCAGTAACGGATTTCCGCCAGATAATCACGCCCGGAACCTTTGGGGAATTCCCCGGAAGGATAACCGTAATAGCTCCAGCCACCAATCACCCCCCAGTTGTCGACCGTCGTGACAACATTCCCCTGATCGTGAATTATCATATCCATCGTCGACACGGGCGGAACACGGTTAGGACCGCCGTCGACATCGGAAGGATAAGGACAACGTGGCGGGAACGCATCGGGAGCCCGGGCGGCTGACAGCACGGCCAGGCTCAGAACCAGGGCAAGAGCGCCCAGAATCGATATCCATTTATTGACTGATCGTTTCATGACTTATACTCCCGGTTTAGAAGCTGAATTCTAACCCGGTCCGTACCGTCCGGGGTGGTGAATAGTTCAGCGGATCGTTATCGTAAAGAGTATTGTAGTAAGTCAGGTCATCCGCACTTAACTCCAAACCCTGACCGGCCATTTGGGCATCGTCGTCCGGCAGACCGGTCCGGGAGTAAACATCCAGAACGTTTCGGCGGTTGAAAAGATTGTCCACTTCCACGAAGAAAGTCAAAGTCTTCTGACCGTGGACCTGGCCGAACGAGAAATCCTTATTGAAGCGCATATCCACCGTGTAGCTTGCCGGCAGACGGCCTTCGTTGCGGTCGCCCAGGCGATTGCCGTCGACATCCGTCTTGGTATACGGCAGACCGGAACCGTAATAACCGACCATCGAAAGTCCCCAGGCACCCGGAAGTTTCAGACCGAACAAACGGCCCTTCCAGTCGGAGGGCACCCGATAGCTCAACACGGCAGTGATGGTATGGCGCTGATCGAAGTCGAGCGAATACTCGCTGACAGGCGCCAGAGTGTCGGTGGACGAGGTTATATATGTATAATAAGGATCATAGGCCGTGGAACCGTTTCCTTTGGCAATCATGAAACCGTAAGAAACAGACCCGCTGAAATAGCTGTTGACCGGCATGAGTTCCATCGAAAGATCAATACCGGTCACCGAGCCGTAATCCTCATTGACGAACCTGGTCACCGGCGAACCGTTATACACGGCGTATTCGCGGGTCGTGACCAGATCATTAATATCCTTATGGTAAGCTGTAACGTCAGCCCGCAGGCGGTTGGAGATCATGTGATCCAAACCCAACTCATACGAAATCGTTTCTTCCGGATTTAAATCGGGGTTCCCGAGAAGCGGCAAACCGGAAGTGACATCGCCCTGCAGGTTGGTATACAAATAAGTGTATTTCGGGACCTGGTAATAAATGCCGTAGTTGAAATGCACTACCGATCTCTCCGAAACCGGGAAGGACAGGCCCAAACGCGGGGAAAGACGAGATTTCGAATCCGCCTCTTTATAAACCGATTCGGCTTCACCCGGTGCCGTATTGTAGGCTATATCGGCGTCACGGTAGTCAAAGCGCAACCCCAGGTTTACCACGAAATCGCTGTATTCCAGCTTGTCCTCGACGTAGAAAGAAGCATAGGTCGGGCGGCTGGTGTAGCTTTCGCCGTAAGGACTGCTGTTATAGAACTGTTTGAAATCCCACTTGACCGAGTATTTGCGATATTCCATACCGGTTTTGATCTGGTTGGCCTTGTTGACCTGAGTGATCATACTGGCGACGAACGAATTGTACTGCGATTCCCGGTACGAATAGGTGGGATCAAAATCATCCCCGGCGGTAAAACCCGTCACCTGAGCTTCGTCGGAGTAGTCAACGTTGTTACCGTAATTGGAGCTGTAAATGGTGTTCTCCGAATATCCGGGCCACTGGCTCCAGTGAACATCTTTCAGGTGCGCGGGTCCGGACCAGGTTTCGGTATAGAAACGGTTGTAAGACATCGACAGAATGGCCCGCTCGCTGAAAGCGTAGTTGCCGGAGAAACCGATCAGATAAGCTTCCCGATCCCAAATCGGTAAACCGTCGAGATTGAAATCATACGAAACACCGTTGACATCACGATGGTAATACACGGCACCGTCGGACTCGTGATAAGTCAGGTTTGATTTCAACTTCAACCGACTGGTCGGCTGCATGGAGAACTTGGCCGTTCCGGTATACGACGTTTCCCAGTTGTGAGGCAGATAGCTGTCATCACGCAGGTATTCGGCGGCGCTGAAGAAAGTGTAACGCTCGCTGTCAAGTCCCGGAATCGGACCGGAGAGATTGAAACTTCCCGACCGGTTGGTAATTGACTCGAGGTTGCCCAGAGTACCGCTATTGACGTCGTAAGGATGGGTACCTCCCTGATACAACCGCAAGTTGCCTCGATATTCCGAGCTGCCTTCGCGCGTCATCGCGCTCACGACACCGGAAAGAGCCTCGCCGTATTCGGCCGTAAAACCGCCCGAGGTCAGCGATAGTTCTTCCAGAGCGCTCGGCATGATGCGGATACCTGCCCCGGCCGTAAAGGGATCCTGGACCGAGAAACCGTCGTAAAAATACGAAATCTGTCCCGACCGGCCGCCACGCACGTGCAAATTATCGTCGGCGTCAAGAACAACCCCGGGATAATTGGTCAGAATCGACTGAACGGTGGTAACGTTAGGCAGATTTCGCAAACGTTCCTCGGTGAAGATAATCCGCGATGAGGTCAGATCTTTTTGCACCTGTGGAGTCGAGGCATACACGACCATTTCCTCAGACAACTCAACCGCCATCTGAGCGATAGAGAAGTCCACGGGCGTTGTAAGATCAAGCAGGACGCGTACATCCTTCTTCATCAAAGACTCAAAACCGACGTGAGTCACCACCAGATCGTACTTGCCGACCGGCACGTTGATGATGAAGTATTCTCCATCCTCATCTGTTTTCGTGGCCAAGTTGGTACCCACCACGCGCACTGATGCCCCCACCAGCGGAGCCCCCGTTTCCGAGTCAACCACCACCCCCGAAACTTTGCCGGACACTTTCGCGAATACCTGTCCCGTCGCGAAAAACGTCAAGAGCAATAAGGGGATGAAGGCATGACATAGCAGCCGCTTCTTCAAGGCTATTTCTCCATGGTTACAAGTTGACATCAATATCAATTACCTGACAGAATCGTCGGATCCGCGATCCGACAGTGATGAAATACATTTGGTAATTAATTCGGTCAGCCACGGGAAATCTTGACTTGTCATAACCGGGTCGAAAAAGAAAAGCCCCGGGAAAACAGTAAGCCCGTCAAGTTTTGCCGAAATAACCCGATAACAGCCCAGTAAAGGAAAATCCGGGCCTGCGGGACCGGACTTTTATATACGCGATACGCGCCGCGCGCGCCTGTGGGAAAGGTCCGGCGCGCCGCTGATTATGAGTATTCTGGCAAGGGCAGATAAGATCTGTGTTAATCGGATTACGGAAACTTATCCCGTTGACCCTGGGTATCCTGCTCGTCGCACTTTGGACACCTGCCAGCCACGCGGAAACGGTTGTTATCGTTTCGAGCGATAGTCTGACATCGACCAGTCGTACGATAAGCGGAGCACGCTCGGCTATTCGCAATGAGCACGAAAACGCGAATATCCTGTGCGCAACGGTGAGTCCGTCAGGACCCGACGGGACGGCACAACTGGATTCTATTCGCCGCCTCAATCCCGATATTCTGGTCACGGTCGGAAGCGTCGCAACGCAAACGGCCAAGGGTTATTTCCCCGACATTCCTATCGTCTTTTCGTCCGTCATGTACCCGGTCATCTCCGGTTTCGTGGAGTCACTCAATAAACCGGGCGAAAGGATCACCGGCGCGTCGCTGGATATACCTATCGACATCCAGTTCCGCTATTTTCGACAGATTATCCCGGACATGAGCAAAGTCGGGGTTATGTATACGTCGAACACCGCCTCGCTGATTCCACCGGCGCGCGTTGTTGCCTCCGAAATGGACATGGAACTGGTGGCAATAGAGATAAACGATCCGCGAGACATTCCCCGAGCCCTGGATTCATTGACCAAAGCGACGGACGGCATATGGTCTCTGGCCGATATGAACCTGTTCGATCCGCAGTCAACCAGGTACATCCTGCTCAACTCGCTCCGGCGAGGCGTGCCTTTTATGGGGTTCTCCCGCTACGTGGTGGAATCAGGGGCTTTGTTTGCCCTGGATTTCGACTACAAAGCCATCGGTCGTCAGGCCGGACGAATCGTTAACAGCATTCTCGACGGCGTCGAACCGGGAAATATCCCGGTGACCACCCCGGATATCATCTGGTTCCATTACAACGAGAAGACAGCCGAGCATGTCAACATCAGGATCCCTCCCGATCTGGTGGCTATCGCCAAGGAGGTGTACCGATGAAGTCGTGCCGGTGCACCAGATCGAGTCTCAGGCTGAAGTTCGTTCTGCCTATCTCGGCCATGCTGATAATCAGTATGCTTATTATCAGCGGCTATCTCATCAAACGGCAGTCGGACAGTTTCCATCGCGAGTTGGAATCCAACGGCGAAACCATGATCAGCATGCTGGCCCTCAATGCCGAAAGCGGTGTGCTGTTCGAATCGAAGTATGAACTGGACGACCTGCTCGAGGTACTCTACAGTTTCGGCAACGTGGAGTATTGCCAGATATGTAATCTCGACGGTGTTATCCTTTCCCATATCGGTCAGAACCACACCGATTCTCTCACCCTGAAAACCCTTCGCAGCACCAGTCGGGAACAGAACGAACTGCAGCGGGGCTATTTCGTAGATCGCATGGGCAATGATCTCCTGGTGCAGATAGCCCCGATCACGACCCGCAAAGAAACGCTCAGCCGGGAAAACCTGGGCATAACGGCCGGGGTTAACCAATCGTTGACGGCCTCAACCGTCTACGAAACAATCGGCTGGATAGAACTGGGCATGTCGGTCGAGGCGGTTAATAAATCCGTCAACAGCGCCATGCTGGCGGCGATCCTGCTGGCCATGGTGGTGGTAGTTATCACGATCATAATGGTAATATTCATCGTCAGCGCCATAACCAAACCAATAACGGAATTGGTCGAAGCCACCGATCAGATCAGCCGGGGCGATTTCAGCATCAAGGTGAAGATCAATCAGCGCGACGAGATCGGCCACCTGGCCGAAACGTTCAACAGCATGAGCGATTCCCTGCGAGAATACCGCGACGAAATCGAGCAGTACAACCGCACCCTGGAAGAAAAGATAATCGAGCGTACCCAACAGCTCGAAGATGCCCAGGCTCAATTGATCCAGTCCGAGAAACTCAGCGCCATCGGTCAACTGGCTGCCGGGGTAGCCCACGAACTGAACAATCCGCTTGGCGGCATCCTCGGCTACGCCCAGTTTACCCTGGAGAAACTGCGCAAGAACAAGCCGGGGAAAACAAGCGACAAGGAAATCCAGAGCTATATCCGCTATGTCGGCGATATCGAAGCCCAGGCCCGGCGCTGCAAAACTATCGTGCAGAACCTGTTGCGCTTCTCCCGCTCGTCCAAGGGACTGGAACTCGACGAGATCGATATCAACAGGATTATCGAGGAAACGATCACCTTTGTCGAACACCAACTTCATATCAACCAAATGGAGCTGGAAGTTCATCTGACGCCCGAATTGCCGACCATAATGGCCAACGCCGGCCAGCTCCAACAGGTCTTTACCAACCTGATCATAAACGCCATGCACGCCAGTAAACCGGGCTCGAAAATCCTCATCCGCTCCCGTTTCTCCCCCGCTCTGGGTGAGTTTGGCGGGGCGGTAGAGCTGGAGTTCACTGACAGCGGCCGCGGAATAGCACAGGAAAATCTTAAAAAGATATTCGAGCCTTTCTTCACCACCAAGGAAGTGGGCAAAGGTACGGGCCTGGGGTTATCGGTCAGTTACGGCATTATCAAAGAGCACGGCGGAGAAATATCGGTCGAATCGGAACCGGGCCAGGGGACCACGTTTACTATCGTTCTCCCGGTACAGAAATCCTCCCCGGAAGCCGATACTACTATGGAAGAAGCCAGTGAACGACAACAGCAATAGGACCGGGCTGCGAATATGGAAGCAGAAGAGAAACAGTCGATCCTCATCGTGGATGACGAGGAGGTAATACGCGATTTCCTCTCCGAAGTCCTTGAGGATTATGACATCACGACAGCCTGCGACGGTGACGAGGCTATCGACAAGCTGAAGCAAAAAGCGTTCGATCTCGTCATTACCGATCTGCGTATGCCCAAGGTCCCGGGCGAGGAAGTCGTCAAGGCGGCTCGGGAGTTTAGTCCGAATACGAAGGTTATCGTCGTATCGGGCTATTCCAGCTTATATACGGTATGCCAGTCGGTCGACAACGGGGCTTGTGCTTTCCTGTCCAAGCCGTTCAGCATAAAGGAATTGCTCCAGACCGTAAGTACTGCTCTGGAAGGGGAGGGAAGCTGAAATGGCCAGGATTTTGATCATAGATGACTCCGAGGTTATCCGGCAAATGCTGTCGGAGTTTCTTACCGACGCCGGCTACGAGGTTGAAACGGCAGCCGACGGCGACGAGGGTCTGGCCAAAATACGAAATAATAAATATGATCTTTGCTTCTGTGATTTGCATCTCCCCAGGAGAACCGGCTATGACCTCTGGTGTGAACTGGGCCCGAGGAGAGAGTCAACTTGCTTCATCTTTACCGATTCTCTTCCGGACGGCCTGGCCGAAAAAGTACAGGAACTGACCGGTTGCCCCTGCCTGCGCAAGCCTTTCGATCTTGACCAGGTCCGCGAGGTACTCAGAAAAACGCTGGTGCCGGTGAAATCAACGTAGCGAGAATGGAAGAAAAACAATTTCGCATACTGGTAGTCGACGACGAGGAAATCGTACAATCTCTGGTGCGTGATGCCCTCGAGGACGAAGGATACGACGTAAGCACGGCCTCCGACGGTCACGACGCCCTGCGCATTCTAATCGACAAGCCCGTTGAACTGCTCATCACCGACATTCGGATGCCGGGAATGGACGGGATCAAGCTCGTGGAACGGGCCCGAGACCTGCACCCCGGAATCGGCGTTATCTTTATCACCGGTTATGCCAGCCTCAATTCGGCCAAGGACGCCATCAAGCAAGGAGCGCTGGATTATGTCATGAAGCCGTTCGAGCTGCATGAAATTCGGCAAGCCGTGGAAAACGCCATCAGCAAGCTCGAAGATACGGCGACCACCAGTTCCGACCAGCAGTTGAACAGCCTGTCCGACCTGAACCATATGCTCTTCACCGCGGGCGACAAAAAGTCGCTCATTACGTCCTCGCTGAAGTTCGCCATGATGCACCTGCACAGCGACCGCGGCGCTATCGTTTACACGGACGACGAAAGCGGACAGTACATAATGCTGAATATCGACGACAACGCTCAACAGGAAATCGAACTGGGCCATGAGCCGCTCCGCTCCATACTCAAAGACAAAACACCGGAGCTTCCTCAGGAACCGGCCCTGGTAAGTTGTCTCGACGATCACCCCCTGTACAATTTGCAAAGCGATCCGGAGCTGGCCAAATTCATCATGCCACCCTGGATGGACGGACAACATCAGATGATAACCCTGCCGGTCGCCCGCGCCGATCAAATTTACGGGCAACTTATGCTGGAGTGCGAAGGCGACACGGTCAAACTAAGACAAACGGATTTCAAGTTCCTCTCGATAACGGCCAGCCAGTTGGCCATCACCCTGGAAAATCTCTCGTTGCTGGAAGAAACCCGACAGGCCTACGCCCGACTCAAGGAGCTTCAGGACGAGACCATAGAACTGGAAAAGATGGCCGCCCGCGGCGAGATGTCCGCCGAAATCGGTCACGAACTGAATAATTTCCTCGGTGTCGTGGCCGGCAATGTCTCCCTGCTGGAAGTGCACCTGCAGCGAGGCAACTACGACAAACTCGACAAGTACATGAAAACCGTCACGTCGACCATCGAAAAAATCAAGGTGTTCACCGGCAATCTCATGGACCTGCGCCGGATATCCTCGAAGAAGGAAGTCGTGCGCTTCGAACGGCTGATATCGGAAGTGGTCGAATACCTGCGACCGCAGAAACGCTTCCGCGGCGTGGAAATCGACATCCCGAAAATCACCGGAAGTTTCCCCTTCCTCGCCGACGTTACCCAAATTCAACAACTTCTGTACAACCTGTTCCACAACGCCGCCGACGCCATGATCGACAGCGAGACGCGACGGATCACGATAACCGTCGACAGCAACGCCGATCAGAACACTTTCCAGTTCTCTATCAGAGACACCGGTAAGGGCTTCGAACCGGAAACACTCTCGCAGGCTTTTCGGGAAAAGTTCACGACCAAAGAAAACGGTCACGGTTTCGGTCTGGTGGTATGCCGACGGATTATAGACAATCACGGCGGAGAGCTGGAAGTGGAATCGTCGCCCGGCAACGGCACCTGTATCAGTATCAAGTTCCCCCTTGCTTCCGAAGTGGCCGAGCCGGAAACCGCACCGGTCGGATAGACCCTCAATCGGACTTATGATTTCTCGGACAAAATAACCACCGCCACGGCGTAATTGCGCTCATGGCTGATTGAAACCATACTTTCCAATCCACTTAGCTGCCCGGACAAACGACCACAGAAAGTCATATGAGGCTGGCCGGTCTGGTCGTTGAGAACCTGAATACCGGAATAAGGCGGACGCTCACTCAGGTATTTCCCCAGGGCTTTTATCGCCGCTTCTTTGCACGCGAACCGACCGGCGACAAACGCATCCCGATCACCGCGCAAAGCATACGCCTCCAGTTCTTCCTCACTGAGAATCCGCTGAAGAAAACGGTCTCCGAACCTTTCGACAGAACGTCGAATGCGATCGGTTTCCACGATATCAATGCCGATAGCATCTGGCATGTTATTCCTTACTCCGCAATAACTTGATCAATGTATAAAAGGCTGCCGTTCATTTCACCCGAAACGAAAAAAAGTATTGATCACATCGGCTGCAATCGAGTATACTTTATATAGATGCAAGTAATACAAGGAGAGAGGTTTGTCATTTGAAAACTTCTAACATCCACACTATGAAGGTTGCATCTTCTGCGCTGCGTTGACGCCGTGACCCGGCGAAAAGCCGGCAGCGAATACTAAATGCGCGAAGTGGCTGTAAAAACCCTTTACCGTACTGCCGTGGAGGTTTTTTCAAATTTCGATGCTCTCTCCCTAAATAATAAAGCCGCCCTCATTGGGGTGGCTTTTTATTTGTGATCCATTGCCGACCGATAAAATCGATACCGCACTCACTGCGGACCACTGATCGCCGCCTTGATTGCCTGTTCGTAATTCGTCTTAATATCCGGCCGTTCCACGTAGAAGAAATAAAGCTCGGCACCCGTTGATACCAGATACAAACAGTTCGTTTCCACTTCGCAGACCCCTTGCTCGCGGCTGAGTCCCACCCCGGGCACCAGCGCAAAAACCGAGATCAGTTCCCGCATGTTCTTGAAAATCGGAGCGAATATCTTCTTGAATTCGTTCGAGAGATTGCCGTCAACGAATTTCCCGTCATTGTCCAGAATGAATATGCGGTGTTTACCGGGTATCGCCGCCAGACGTTCGGCTGTCGTGGTCGGTTCCGGCTTAACCGGTGGTGTTTTACCCATGGCCACGACAGAAGAAAGCTTGCTGTCCTCGATAATAGCCACTACCTCCATGTGCTGCTTGCGAATGGTCAACTCCATGTGATTCTTGTCTTCGATGGAATCAATGGGGTGGTCAAGACTGCGCTCGATCTTATGGACAACCTGACCGCTTTTCAGAATCGTAGTGGTAATTCTGGGGGCCGGCCGATGGGCATATTCGGTCTGCACCTGAAGCGCAATATCCCCTTTCCTGATCAGAGAGGTCCGACCGGTGGGAATGAAGTCATTCGAAGCCATATCTACCGCAGCAAAGCTCCTGTTTCTCCCCCTATCCTCTTCTTATCGGCAGGATTAACAGGTAGAATAACCACAGGCCTGACAACAATAACAACCGGAATCAAATATCATGGCCGAACCGCACGAAGGACATATTTCCAGGACATGATCAGAAGTATCCGCCGCCGCCTCTTCGCCGAAATGACGCTCCAGAATCTGGGCAATTGCGTCCGGGATAGAAGAAACCTTACTGCCACCCGAGAAAACCTGGCTGGAACCGCCAATCCCGCGCAACTGACGGATCACCTGCCTGACCGGTATCCCCGAGCGCAGTCCTAAGGAGATCAAGCGGCAGATAGCCTCGGTATCGGCCATGGTAGTATAGCCGGAGCGACCGATATGAGCGAACACCTCAAACGGGCGACCGTCGCGGACATTTACCGTCACGTACAGGTTGCCGTAACCGGTCTTTATCTTCTCGGTGAAACCTTCCAGCACATCGGGTCGGCGAGCCACGGATTTGGTCGCTGAGCGGCTGACCGATGATGCCCCGGACGATCCGAGAGGAGCCAGCACCTGATCGGGACGGGATTGATCACGGTAAATCGTCACGCCCTTGCAGCCCAGTTCGTAGGCCAGCTCATAGACTCGCCGAACATCCTCTTTCGTGGCACTCTGAGGCAGGTTGACCGTCTTGGATACCGAAGCATCACAATGCCGCTGAAACGCCGCCTGCATTTTTACGTGAGCCTCCGGGGTAATATCAGCCGCCGTAAGGAAAAGCGCCTTGACGGCATCAGGAATATAGTCAAGATCACGAAGAGTCCGGCGGGAACTAACCGTAGCCGCCAGATTTTCATCGTAGAAACCATTGTCACGGGCCGCCTTCTCGAAAAGAGCATTGATTTCAATCAGGCGACTGCCATCGAGCACGTTGCGTTCATAGGCCAGCGAATAATACGGCTCAATGCCGGATGAACAACCAGCGATAATCGCAATGGTCCCCGTCGGCGCAACAGTGGTCACGGTGGCATTGCGCATGGCCACGCCGTCACGGGCGTAAACGGAGTTCTCCCAGTTAGGAAATTTGCCCCGGCTCTTGGCCAGTTCCGAAGACTGTTTGCTTGCCTCGGTCTTCAGAAATCCCATGAGCTTGTCCGCCAGCCGGAGAGCCTCGGGCCCGTCATAAGGCAGACGCAGCCGGACCAGCATATCGGCCCAACCCATTACCCCCAAACCGATCCGACGATTCCTGCGGGTCTGCTCGGCTATCTGCTCAATCGGGTAGCGGTTCTGATCTATCACGTCATCGAGGAAATTCACCGCCAGACGGATGGTGGCCCCCAGTCGTTCCCAGTCTACCCCTCCCTGTGCATCGTCGGCTGTGTAATTCTCCGGCAGTGGCTCTTTGACGAACCGGCTGAGATTAACCGAGCCCAGATTGCACGAATCATACGGCGGCAGCGGCTGCTCGCCACAGGGGTTGGTGGCCTCAATCGTCTCGTAAGGATAAGTCGGGTTGGACTCGTTCATTCGATCAATGAACACCACACCCGGCTCGCCACTGGACCAGGCATGATCCACTATTCGGTCAAATGTCTCGCGGGCGTCTAACCATACTTCCCCGTCCTCGCTGATATACGGCTTGCTCGTGCGCGGATCGATCAGCGGGTATTTTCCACCCCGCCGAAACGTCTCCATAAAAGCGTCGGTTACCGCCACCGAGATATTAAAATTGGTGATCTGATCGGGCTCGTCTTTACAAGCGATGAATTCCAGAATATCGGGGTGATCGATCCGAAGCACGCCCATGTTGGCCCCGCGTCGCGTTCCCCCTTGCCGTACGGCCTGGGTCGAGGCGTCGTAGACCTTAAGAAACGATACGGGCCCCGAGGCTACACCGCTGGTTGAGGCCACCACCGAATTGCGCGGCCGCAAACGGGAAAACGAGAAGCCTGTGCCGCCGCCCGATTTGTGAATCAACGCGGCGTGCTTGTTGGCCTCGAAAATCTCTTCCATGGAATCGCCGACCGGAAGGACAAAACAAGCCGAGAGCTGCCCCAGCGTCCGCCCGGCATTCATCAGCGTCGGCGAATTGGGCAAAAATTCCAGGGAAGCCATCATCTCGAAGAAACGCGCCCCCATCTCGTCAACCTGCCGGTCGTCGGCCCCGTATTCCCGCTCAGCCTCGGCAATAAAGCGGGCCACCCGAACAAACAACTCGCGGGGCGTTTCTATTACCCGACCCTGTTTGTCCCGGCGCAAATAACGCCGTTCCAGCACGGTTACGGCATTGTCGGAAAGCGGTATGTCTTTTCTGGTCCACATAACGGCACGGAGTTCGTATCTCTTAAACAACAAAAGCGCAAGCGGCGTTCCGCTATGGGTTCGCCTGGCCGTTTACCTCTGTTGTCGGTCCTCGGCCTATGAAAGATAAGCCCCGACCGACCGGGGACGCAATCACATCTCCGGTTCAAATAATAAGCGGCGGACGCCGTTGCCGGATAAATCTTTTCCGGACATCGGCCCGCCGCTTGTCAACACGGGATATTTCTGTCCAATGCTATTGAGCGGGAATAAGATCGGGATCGCTCATAATTATCATCTCAAGATAGCTTAACCCCTTCAGACCATAATAAGCCTCGGGCGTTTGATAGACCTTGTCCTTCAGAGCGCGGTCAAGAGTGATAAACTCGTAGCCCATCTCTTCCAAGGCCTTAAGTAACTCGTCAAGGTATACGGCGTTGAGACGGTTGGTCCGAAGCAAAAGAATATGGCGCACGGATCGACCGACCAACTCCGTTGCAATCCGCTCCTGCCGCTCAAGTTCATCCAGCACATGGTTGATATAGTCGTTGAGCAATTGTTCGAATTTCGCCGAGTCGGGTGTCTTGCCCAGCTTGGCCAAGGTGAGATTGTAAAGGTAATCCTCGGGGATAACCGTAGCCGGAACCACCGTGTAACCCTTGTCCTCAAGAAACAGCCGGGCCGCCTTGCGGCGTTCCACCGTGTCACCGTAATGAAGATACGGATAGCGGAAAAAACGCGGTTTCTGTCCAAACCCGGAGAGCATAGGTTCCAGGGCCTCGGCTCCCCGGCGAATGTCCTGAATAAACTGCTCGGGCCCGATACGGTTATAATCCTGCCCGGTGAAGGTCATATTCCCCAAACGATGACCGGCGTTGAGCCACTTGCCCAACAGGTCGAAGGAGCTCTGAATCTCTTCCCCGACCACGAACCCGGCGGCTTTGACCTTGTGCTTTTTCAAAGCATCGAGAATAAGATAATTGATCGCTTCCCGGTCCACGTCGCCGAACGAACGGGCAGCCGGAAGCTCATCGAAAGTAATACAGATTTCCTTGGCGGAAGTTTTCTTCTTCTCGCTGTCGCCCTGCGTCCCGGCCTGCAACGAAAGGATGGCCAACAACCCGACAGTAAGCGCAACAACGATTATCTTGAGACAGGTACGATATGGAGCAGACACTTCAGGATACCTCGTGAAACAGCATAAAATTGGTCGGTGCGGTGGAACCGAACGGCGCTCCACCGGTAACGATCACACGCCCGCCTTTCCCGGCCAGCCGCAATTTTTTGCTGAGTGTATTCACCGTAGTAAGCATGTCGTCAAAAGAGCTCGGCTGCTTTATCCGAACGGAATAAACCGAGCGCATAATCGCAAGCTGGCGCATAACTCCGGAATCGGGAGTGAGAGCAATCACCGGCTGCGGCGGAAACAAATTCGAGATCAGACGAGCGGTATAGCCGGAGGTAGTGAAAGCAAAAATCGCCCGGCTGTCACAATAGCGGTTGGAGTCGCCGACAGCGTGGGCAACAGCATAAGTCATCGGTGATTCGATGAGGTGCTTTTCGATAGACACTTCCCGCCGCTCCCCTTCCTCCTCGGTGGCTCTGATAACGGCCGCCATGGTACGCACCGCCTCAAGCGGATACTTGCCGGTAGCGGTTTCAGCCGACAACATGACAGCGTCGGCACAATCGAACACGGCGGAAGCTACATCGTTTATCTCGGCCCGGGTAGCCCGTGGCGAGAAACGCATCGACTCAAGCATCTGGGTGGCCACGATTACCGGCTTGTGCTGACGGTTGGCCAAACGGATCACCTTCTTCTGCAACCGGGGAAGTTCCTCCGGCGGCAGCTCTACGCCCAGATCCCCCCGGGCAACCATAACGCCATCGGCAAGCAGAAGGATTTCATCCAAAGCCGCAATGGCCTCTTTCTTTTCCAGCTTGGCGATCACCCACTGATTGCCCCCGTGGCGCCTGACCAGACGCTTGGCCTCTATGATATCATCTCCGGAACGCACGAACGAAAGCGCGATATAATCCGCCCCGATTTCCACCGCCGTCTTTATATCGCGTTTATCCTTGGCCGTAATGGTAGGAATCCCTATATCCGTGTCCGGGAGATTGATGCCCTTGGCCGGGAGAAGTTCCCCGGCGTTTACCGCCCGGCAGGTGATCTCCTTACCATCGGCGGCGGTAATGTTGAAAATCAGCGAGCCGTCGTCAATGAACAGCCTCTGCCCCTTTTTCACCGAACTGATAACCACCGGGTGATTCACCCCGATCAGACCGTTAGCGAGATCCGAATCCCCGGCCGTCAGCCTGATACTGTCGCCCCGCCGGACCGGCACCCGGCCCTCAAACCGGGCCAGCCGGAGCTTGGGACCGCTGATATCAAAGAGTAACCCGACCGGAAAACGGGCCGTTTGGGCAGCCGCCCGCACCTGTTTGGCCGCAGCAATGAAATCAGCCGTCTCCCCGTGAGAACAATTTACCCGGAAGACATTGACACCTAAGGAGATAAGTCTCCTGAGACGCGCCGGTGAGGCCACCGCCGGGCCGTATGTGGCCAGAATTTTAGTTCGCTTCATGGGGCTTTAGTAGACGTTACGGAACCTCAAATCAACTAAAACTGGTCGATTGTCAGCCTTAAAGAGTATAATAAGCAACCCGGTTAGTGCTCATTATGTATTGACATACAAGAAGTTAGGGGAACGAAAGGACAGGAATTCGATATTTTGCCCTTAGGGCTTCACTTTCGAGTAAAAATGTCTTATATTGGAGGTCCGCACGAAGGGATCATTCGTACGATAGGGATATTTTGAGGGAGGGTACGGTATGAATAAGAAGGTAATTTTAGCTGTCAATAACATGATCTTTACCTCCAAGATCATGTCGGTTCTGGATCATCTGGAAGCTGAGGGGATAAAAGCTATCCGCTCTGATGATATCTTTACCAAGGCCCAGGAACTCCAGCCTGATCTGATTATAATCGACTTGAATCTCAATGGGATAGAAGCGCCTTCACTTATTAATAAACTCCGCTCCTACAAGGCCACCAAGCAAATCCCTATCGTGTGTTATTCCCCCAAAGTCATGGCCGACCAGATGGACTCGGCGATGAAAGCCGGGGCTACCGAGGTCCTGACGAATTCGAAAATGACCAGCCGGATGAACCGGATTCTGGGTAAATACATAGAGAACTGATCGGGCCGCAGTCAAATCTGCTCAAAATAACCAAACCGCCGCGCGGTTGCATTGCAGCCGAACGGCGGTTTCATTTATCCCCGGAGTTGGGGTAAAATTACGGACAGGCCGGAAGCGGGGCCAGACTGATAAACAGATGGTCCAGCAGCTTGGTAAGATCGCCCATATCCACTATACCGGTCAAATCGACATTGGCCTCCTGAAAACAACACAACGGATCAAGACTGATAAACAGGTGATTAATCATCACCGTCACATCACCGATATCCACGCTACTGCCGGGATCGCAATCAACATTGCCGGTCAGACCAACGCAACAGCAGGAATCTCCGATACCATCGTAATCACTGTCGATCTGGTCGGGATTGTAATCTTCGGGGCAGTTATCCATATCGCAAGTATTGACCGGGTAACCCGGATCGCCGAAACCGTCGTCGTCAAGATCGGTACATACATCACAACTGTCACCGATCCCGTCAGCGTCGGCGTCTTCCTGATCGGGATTGAACACTCCCGGGCAATTGTCGATCTCGCAGGTTGTGGCCGGATACCCGGGATCGCCGAAACCATCCTCGTCGGTGTCGGTGCACACATCGCAACTGTCACCGATCCCGTCAGCATCGGCGTCTTCCTGATCGGGGTTGAAAAACTCCGGACAGTTATCATCTAAATCGACCCGGCCGTCACCGTCGGTGTCGCGCAGGTTGACATGTACGTTGAAATAACACGTATCAGTCAGACCGGCGCCGTCGGTGGCAACCACCCGCACCGAGGTACCCCCCAGCGAAAAGAACGAACCGGACGGTGGCTCGGCGACCGTCACCACACCGGAACAATTGTCCTGAGCCGAAACCTCAAACTCCACCAGTGCGCCTTCTTCTCCGGGATCGTTGAAAACCGTAATATCATCCGGACACAAAGCCAGCGGCGGCTCGATATCGTTTACCGTCACATAGAAAGAAGCACTGTCCCTGTTGCCGGCGGCGTCGAACGCCATAATCTTGACCCAGGTCGTACCGACATCGAAGGTCGAACCTGAAACCGGCTCCGAAATAACGGTCACCCCGGGACAGTTGTCGTTGACCTGCAGATCGAATTCGACCACCGCCCCGCACTCGCCGGGCTGACAATCCACAACCGTATCGGCCGGGGGCACGATCTCCGGCGGTTCGGTGTCGTTCACCGTGAGATGAATGAAACAGCCGTCGTAATTTCCCGGACCATCGGTAGCGATTACCACGACATCGGTGGTGCCGACCTCGAAAAACGAGCCGGAAGGCGGATAAGTCGTCACGACCACCCCGGGGCAGTTATCGGAAGCATCGACTTCAATCGTCACGACAGCCCCACATTGACCGGGATCATTTTCGACAATCATTTGGTAGGGACAATTCACCTGGGGATAACCCACGTCCCTAACCTCAATGGTGAAATTGCACGTATCGGTATTGCCGGCCGCGTCAACGGCCACACAGGTAACGGTGGTCAGACCGACCTCGAAACAGTAACCGGATGAGGGCGTACAGGAAATCGATGCACAGGGCATGTTGTCATTCACGGTAGCGTCAAATGTCACCCGCGCACCGCACTTTCCGGGGTCACTGTCGACAATCATATCATCGGGACAAATGGCGGTGGGCGGCTCGACATCCGGGACATAAATGTACACACCGCCGTTATAAAAATCCACCGCGCGGACAGGTGCAACACTACCACCCTGAAGGCATTCCTCGGGAGCACCACACGTATTGGGAAAAGCGCTGTCGCAGGTGATCGGGGAATAGGTATAGCCGTCGTAGTCGTAAACATTTTCCGAGATGAAAAGCGAATCACCCTCGACCGACGAGATGGAATTGTCGCCGCAATCATACCAGGCCCAGCGAATCGGCAGAAACTCACCGATGTTGGAACTGTCGGGATATACCATGAACTTCAACCAGGCCAGAATTCCCGACGTGTCGGCATAACACGACGGGTGATAAGGACCGTTATTGATATCGGCCATGGTGACTAAATGCACCCGCTCGTTGCTCGGGGCATAATAAGTGAAATACTCCCAGTCGCAGGCACTGAGCAAAGGACCGATAGAGGCATGCTGGAAACTCAGGCCGGAATGATGGATAAACATCAGGTCAAGGCCGCCCAGCTCCATTACGGGTTCGGGATTTTCGAGCGTAACAGCTATCTCGACCAGAGTACCCAGCATTCCGTTGGATACTCTTCCCATCTTGACAGCCACCGAGGCTTGGTTGCTGCTGACACAGAACAGACAGGCAAGGAGCAGAATGGTCAACTTGCGCATAGACCAACCAGAATGTATTTCTCGCCGGATCGTGAAAATCACGACAGATATCACCTGACAATCGTCCCGGCCTGTCGCGGCCGCACCGGTCGACAGGCTTCATGTATAAGATACTATCAAACCCACATTGGGGCAAGAACTCGGTTACACCGATCAGCAATTCGGGCGCAGCCGGTTGACGGACAATCCGTTACCGGAGGTCCCAACAGGTATTATCGGACGCCGGAGACAGAAAAACAGCCCTTTGAACCAGAGCAGTTCAAAGGGCCGTATATTTATGCGGAAGGCGAGACTCGAACTCGCACGGATCGCTCCACTACCCCCTCAAGATAGCGTGTCTACCAGTTCCACCACTTCCGCTGACATTTCAAACATCAATATCGCCAATCGGTTATTCGCCGGCTGTCCCTTCTTCCCCGGAGGTGTTTTCATCCGGAGTCGGAAGAACCTGAATAGGCAACGACGAATCGGTTCCGGTGAGCGAATCCTGCATGGCCGCTTCCTGCTGTTCGGCCTGCCGCTGCAACGCTGCGTCACGCTCGGCCTGGGCCTTACGAGTAACGGCGGATTCGGTTACCTGTCCACTCGCACCGGAGCCACTGACAACACTTCGCTCCGACGACATGAACGCCAGTGCCCCGCAATTGATCATGAACAGGATAGCCAGAACCGTGGTAGCTTTGGAAAGGAACGTAGCCGCCCCCCGACCACCGAACACGGCTCCGGACACGGCACCACCGAAGGCGGTACCTCCGGCCAGACCCTCACCCTTGGATGATTGCATCAGCACCACCAACACGAGAGCGATACACACAATCACGTGAAAAATAACCCAGGGTACAAACAACTAACTAAACCTCCGTCTACACGGCTTTGATGATCGCGATAAAATCGTCGGCCTTGAGCGAGGCTCCCCCGATCAAGGCACCGTCGATATTCGGCTGGGCCAGCAACCTCGCCGCATTGTCCGGTTTAACCGATCCCCCATAGAGGACGGGCACTTGCTCGGCCGCGTCATCGAAAGCCGCAGCCAGTTTCTCCCGGACAAAACGATGGACCGCCTCCGCCATATCCGGCGTAGCGGTCTTGCCGGTTCCAATCGCCCACACCGGTTCATAGGCGATCACCGTTCTTTTGACATCATCGGCCGAAAATCCCGCGAGTGTACCGTCGACCTGTGTCCCGACAATCTCCTCGGTTCGGCCGGCCTCTCGCTGTTCCAGCGTCTCCCCTATGCAAATTATCGGGGTAAGACCGGTTTCGAGAGCCAGTCTGGCTTTGGCATTGACCAGGCTATCGCTTTCAGCATGGTACTGCCGCCGCTCAGAGTGGCCCAAGATAACATAGGTGGCCCCAACTGTCAAGAGCATCCGAGCCGAGATCTCTGCCGTATAGGCCCCTTTCTGGTGTTCCGACATGTCCTGCCCGCCCACGGCGATATGGCTTCCAGCCAGCAGTTTCGAGGCGGTTTGCAGGGACGTAAAGGGCGGACATACGATCACTGTCGCCCGCTCATTACGGGAATCACCTTCCAGCAGTCCCCGGATCAGTTCTTCCGTTTCTTCGATTGTGCCGTTCATTTTCCAGTTGCCGGCGATGATTGTCTTGCGCATGAGCCTGTATCCTCGTCCATCCTTAAGGTATATCTGTCAAAGCGGCCACGCCCGGGAGGGTTTTGCCCTCCAGAAACTCCAGCGACGCGCCGCCGCCGGTGGAAATGTGCGTCAATTTATCGTCCAGACCGGCTTTAGACACGGCCGCGGCCGAGTCGCCGCCCCCAACCACGGTAGTGGCTCCCTGAGCGGTCAAATCGGCCAGAAGTCGGGCGATAGCTATGGTCCCTTCGGCAAAAGGCTTGCTTTCAAAGACGCCCATCGGGCCGTTCCAGACTATTGTCCCGGCCCCGGCCAACACTTCGGAAAACAGCTTAATCGAGCCCGGACCGATATCCAGACCCTTCAGACCGTCCGGTATATTTTCGATAGGCGCTACCGTTGTTTGAGCGTCATCGGAAATCTCCGCGGCCACCACGGCATCGGTAGGAAAGACCAGTTTCACACCGACTTGCCCGGCCTTGTCGATAATCTCCCGGGCCAAGGGAACCTTGTCCTCTTCCAGAAGAGAATCACCGATGTTATACCCCATAGCCTTGGCAAAAGTGAAGGCCATCCCGCCACCGATAATGAGCAGATCAACCTTGCCCAAAAGATTCTGGACAACATCGATCTTCCCGGATATTTTAGCCCCGCCCAGAATCGCCGCAAAGGGACGTTTGGGATCGGCCACGGCGCGACCGAGATAGGTCAGTTCCTTTTCCATGAGGAACCCGGCCACCGATTGCTTGAAGTATTTCGTGACTCCTTCGGTGGAAGCATGCGCGCGATGGGCCGACCCGAAAGCATCGTTCACGTAAATGTCGGCCAGCGAGGCCAGTTTTTCCGCGAACTGCGGATCGTTCTTTTCTTCCTCCGGATGATAGCGAAGATTCTCCAGCAACAGACAGTCACCGGGTTGCAATTGTCCGGCCATGGCACTGACTTCATCGCCGATGCAATCATCGGCGAATTTAACTTCCCGACCGAGCAATTCGGCCAGGCGTACAGCCGCCGGACGCAGAGACATTTCGGGTACTCGTTTCCCCTTGGGCCGGCCCAGATGAGAACAGGCGATAACACTGCCGCCGTCGTTCAGAATTTTCTGAATAGTCGGCAAAGCACCGCGTATGCGGCGGTCATCGGTGATATTCTGTTCCTTATCGAGCGGAACGTTGAAATCCACCCGCAGCAGGACCTTCCGTCCTTTGAAGTCGACATCTGCGACGGTGAGCTTTTTCATATCAGCAGACTCCCCACCTTTTAGAGCATCTTCAGCATCATGTCAACCATGCGGCAGGAGAAGCCCCACTCGTTGTCATACCACGAAAAGACCTTCACGAGATCACCGTGAACGGCCGTCATCTGGGAATCGAAAACCGAGCCGTGGGGATTACCGATAATATCCACCGAAACTATGGGATCTTCGCAGTATTCCAGTGTCCGCGCCAGAGGTCCGGATTCAGACGCCTTCTTCACCGCAGCGTTGATCTCATCCACGGTAGCTTCTTTTTCTAAAATAACCGCAAGATCAACCAGCGAAGCATCGACTGTCGGTACGCGAATAGCACAACCGTCCATTTTGCCTTTCATCTCCGGGATAACTTCGGAAATAGCCTTGGCCGCACCGGTCGTGGTGGGAACCATAGACACGGCCGCAGCACGAGCCCGGCGAAGGTCCGAATGCGGGGAGTCCTGAAGGCGCTGGTCGGCGGTATAAGCGTGGATCGTGGTCATGAATCCCTTCTTGATACCGAAATTGTCCAGCAACACTTTGCACACGGGAGCCAGACAATTGGTGGTGCAGGACCCGATAGAGATTATATCGTGTTTGGCCTTGTCATACTGGGCACAGTTCACCCCGATAATGAACGTGCCGTCGTGACCCTTGGCCGGGGCGGAAATGAGCACTTTCCTGGCTCCGGCCTGAAGGTGTTTCGAAGCGGCTTCTTTGGTACGGAACTTACCGGTACACTCAAGAATAATCTCGGCTCCGAGGTCCTTCCACGGAAGCTTGGCGGGGTCGAACTCGGAATACACCGGTACTTCCCTGCCGTCGATCATCAAATGGTTACCATCGACACCCACTTCCCCCGGATAGCGTCCGTGCACGGAGTCATACTTAAGCAAATGAGCCAGGGTTTTGGCGTCGGTTATGTCGTTTATACCGACAACTTCAATGTCCGTATTGCGGGCGGCCCTGAGTACCAGACGCCCTATTCTTCCGAATCCATTGATACCAACCTTCATCTTCTCCTCCTCATAGGCATAGGCCTGTCGTCTTTCTTGTCCTTGTCAGACGAAAAAAGGTATTTAACACCTATCGTTACGGTTAGCGAACTGTAGTCCGTGATCCCGATTATTTTCGTGGAATAGTCAATCGGCATATACTGCACATTGAAATCAAGCGCTACCACCGAAGCCAGCGGCCAGTCAAACCCGCCCCCGACCACGTAGCCGAACCGCGTCTCCGAATCTTCCTCGATGAAACCGTAGAACCCGTAGCTGCTGCTGACAATCTGTATATCATGGCGAGCGTAATACAGCCCGGCCCCGGCCAGAAGATACGGATAAAACCGGCCACCCACTTTGCCCACCGGGTAAACCCTGGCCTTGAGCAAAATAGGATAAACCAGCAAACTACCGTAGAAACTGTCGAGATCGAACAGGCTGACATCACCGCGATTGACGATCCCCACCGACAACTCAGCTACCAGCAAACGACTGATGCGATAGCCGAGAAATCCCTCAAAGTAGAAGCTGCCCCCGGAAAAATCCGTCAGGTAATAAGCCGTGGATGTCAGTTGCAAACTGTCGAGCGGCGAGTCACCCAGATTCGCCCAGGCACCCAGCCTGATTCCAGCCTGATGCGAATGGAGATAAACCGACTCCGGCTGCTCACTTTGCTGCTGAGACCACACCGACGATCCGGTCAGCAGCAAAACCGCCAGCAACAAAAGACAGCCGGACCATGTTCGATAATTCCGGCTGTTGCGGCGTCCCGCCTTTGCTGAAATCATTGATTCGTGCCCCTCGGTTTTGGTGAGCGAAACTCCGTTTTCCGCGGCTGACATTTCATCACGAACACGTAAACAAGGATTGCAATATATGACCGTTTTCAAACCGGGGTCAAGCTAATTAGCCTCTTCGGAAGTCGGGTAAAAAACGATTCTCTGACCGGGATAGTCAAACAGCACGGTGAATTGCTCCATAAACAGGTTGCCGATATTGCCGGCCAGCTCCCCGGAACCGGACAGACCCTCGCTCGACTCCAGCAACAGAATGCGAAGCGAACTGACACGAATATCACCCAATGAAAAACTGGCGGCATAAGCCGAACGACTGAGAACACCTCCCCCGACCCCGCCGATATTGCCGGCCACCGGCTGAACATCGTCAAGTTTCTCCTCCAGGTGACGGGATTTCCAGAAATCCTCATGTACAACCAGACCGAAAGCGTTGCCCAAATCGACGATAAATTTTCCGGGAACACCAACCAGTTGTGCATCGACAGTGGGGATTTGCATCGTCAGTTGGAACGGAATCTCGACCCCTTCTTCCGGCGGGACGAAATCGTTCGGATCATACACCGTAAGTGTCTGCGTTTCGTAATTCACGAGAAGCGGAAACCGGGAGAGAAAATCGTAGCCGAGCACGCCGCCGAAAGGTTCGCCGGCCACTTCCGACTGACCGATACCGCCGAGATCAAGCGAACCCGCCACCTGTGAATAAAGCAGAAGCGTCCCGATAGCCACCGAGTCGGTCCGCACCAGGGCCACTTCTTCATAGCCGCTTACCCCCTTGGCCGGCAGTGAACCGACCCGCGGAAGGTCCAGCCCGGCCAGAGCGGGAGCGTGGAAAATGTTGGCCGAAGCTCCGGAGTCGAGAATAAGACGGACTTTCTTACGGCCGTTTATTGTCGCCGGGACATAAATGTGCCCCGCCACGTATGCAAACGGTACGACAACGGAATCACTCCCGACGGGAAAACGGAAGTCCGTCACCGCCGTACCCGGCCGGGTAAACACGTCCCGATCCATATCGGAATCGAAATCCACCCGATCAAGGATAAACTCCGAAGAGAGAGAAGCACCGGCCGCCATCGCCAGAGAATGAAAAGACATCATCACTCCCTCGACCGCACGGTAGTCGTCGGAGTAAGTTATCGTCTCCAGATTATCAAGGTAACTCACACTGCGCACCTGCAGACCGGTGGCCATATCGAAATACCCGTACACCGTATCCCCGTCCAGCGGACAGAACAACACCTGGTGAAACATCGCGCTGTCCAGTTCGACCAGGCCTCCGTATGTCACTCCGCCGGGGATGCGCTCCATGAAAAGATATGAATAGGTCTGAAAGTAGGCCTGCTTGAGCAGTTCCCGTTTTTCGTAGCCGGTCAGTTCGGTGATGGAACCGTTGTGGTCTCTCTGCCAAGCCGTGGTGCCGTCGTATGCCTGCACCAGGCTGAACGGACCAAAATCGACCTCGAGATATACTTTATTCGGAACGGCCACCCACATATCGAACCGTCCGGCCTGCTGGTTGAGTTTGATTTCACCGGTAGCATGTATGTTTTCAACCGTGCGCAACCTTTCAAAAGCCGCCTCCCCTCCGACCGATTCGACCAACAATGAATCGAGATCAAAAGCAGCCGCGGTCGAGAGCGCAAACAGGCAGAGACAAATTGCCGTTATCCCTTTCGACAACCCGCGCGAGAAAAACGTCATGGCACCAGTGCTCCTGATAGTATCAGTATTCCTGCCATCGATAATCGGCCGAGACTATCAGCCCGATCAAAGTCCAGGCCAGCACGAGAGCCGTACCGCCGTAACTCAACAGCGGCAACGCCAGCCCGGTAACCGGCATAAAGCCAAGCGTCATGCCGATATTGACAACGAACTGAAACAGCAAAATCGCCGTGGCCCCCATAACGATATTAGAGGCAAACCGCGAGCGGCAACGCACGGCGATACAAACGGCCCGATAGAAAATGAAAACGAAAAGCAACAAAACGATAAGCGATCCCCACAGGCCGAACTCCTCGCCGAGAACGGAGAAAATGAAATCAGTATGCCGCTCCGGAAGGAAATCAAGGCGCGTTTGCGACCCGCCCAGCAGACCCTTGCCGAAAACGCCCCCCGAACCGATGGCGATTTTGGATTGAATAATCTGATAACCGGCGCCGCGAGGATCACGCCCGGGATCGAGGAAAGTCAGAATACGAAGTTTCTGATAATCGGCCAGGCGGCCCCAGAGAAAAGGCGTGATGCCCCCGAAAATCAGATTCACCGCGACCGTGACGATGCCCATGAAAATGCCGGGCCGGACCAGCGCTATAATGACCAGCAGTACGGCCACGTAAACCGCCCACGAAAGCCAGTGCGAAGCCGCCACCAGTGATACCAGCGGCGAGATAATCAAAAAGAGATAGCCCAGCGAGAGACCCGACCAGAACCACAGGGCAAAGAGAATCACAAAAAAGACGAGCGAGGTGCCCAGGTCGGGTTGGCGAAGGATCAGCACCGCCGGTATCAAAGTCATAACGGCCGAAAGAAAGAGACGACGTTTGGATGTCACCGGCAACTTGGTATAGGCCAGAAATCGGCTCAAGGCCAGCAACAGGGCTATTTTGGCAATGTCCGACGGGGCCAGACTGATGGGCCCGAAAGTGAAAAAACGCCGGGCGCCGCCGAGCTTGGAAGAACCCACCAGCAGCACCAAAATCAACAGGGCAACAGATATACCGTAAAGCAGATACGCGCTCAGATCGAACAAGCGGAGCGGCAGATGAATGACAACGGCAAAAGCAACAATAGCCACCAGCAACCAGAGTAACTGCCGAAGATAAAACGTCTGCCGGTAAGACGATTCGGCGTGATACTGCGCCGACATGATAAGCAATACCCCGATCAGCGAGAGCGCCAGAACGGCCAGGATCAATTTCCAGTCGAGGTCACCGTACTTGAGCATCGGCTTTCTCTCCACCGGCTGCGGCAGCGACTTCTTTACCGGCCAGCTTTTTATTCATATACGTCCTTATCACCTGCCCGACCACCGGAGCGGCAATTTCGGAACCATGACCGGCGTTTTCGATAATGGCGCACACAACTATCTCGGGAGCTTCCAGCGGCGCCACTCCCACGAAGAGCGAATGATCTTTCCCGTGCGGATTCTGAGCCGTACCGGTCTTTCCCCCGATTGAGTACAGATTATTTCTCAGGCTGCGAGCCGTGCCTCTCTCTCCCTCCACCACCAGCCGGAGACCTTCAAGCAACACATCCAGAGTATGCGCCGAGAAAGGCAATTGAAACGCCAGTTTCGGAGGGACCATTACGGTCTCCCCTCCCGGAGAAGAAATACGTTTGACCAGGTGCGGTCGGTAGACCCGGCCGCCATTGACCACACCACAATAAAATTGTGTCAGTTGCAGCGGCGTCACCAACACCTCGCCCTGCCCAATGGAGTTATTCAGGACCAGTCCGTTGGTCCACTTGCCCTTTCCATAGCGCCGGTCGTAATACTTACTGTTGGGATTCAACCCGACCGCTTCGCCGGGCAAATCGACACCCGTAATCCGCCCGAAACCACAACGAGCGTAATAATCACTGAGCACATCAATACCCAGTTTCAGACCGAGTTGATACATGTACACGTCACACGACTGTTCAAGCGAATGCGCGGCGTTCAAAGCGCCGTGACCGCTGGCCAGCCAACAGCGAAAAATACGGTTACCATAGCGATAGGCACCGGTGCAGGGCTTAAAGGTAGTGTTTTCCGTGATGATCCGTTCTTCCATACCGGCCCCGACCGTAATAAGCTTGGCCGTCGATCCCGGCGGATACTGACCGACCAATGGCCGATTGAGCAGAGGATGAGTGGAATCGGACGATATTTCCTGCCACTTTTCCTCGGGAATCACCGAAGAAAAGATATTGGCGTCGTAACTCGGATAAGATGTCATGGCCAGTATTTCGCCGTTGCGAGGATCCATAGCCACAATCGCCCCGCAACAGAAAGTATCCAGGGCCCGGGTGCAGGCTCCCTGCAGATCGACATCAACGGTGAGAGTAAGATCGGCACCGGGAACGGCTTCTATTCTCTCCCGGTCTTCGTAAGTCCCCAGAATTTGCCCCGAAGCATACACCTCGATATAAGCCGTCCCCTCGGTCCCGCGCAGGATGGGGTCGTATTCTTTTTCGAGGCCTTTTTTCCCGACCATGTTGCCCAGACGAAGACTCAGATCGGCGTTTTCATCAAGCTCGCTCTCGGAAACCTCACCCACGTAGCCGGTGAACGTCTCCGCTCCCAGACTGTCGCGATAAAGTCGCACCCGTTCCATCTGGTAGGAGACACCGGGGAATTTCTCGTTCTGTTCCTCCAGAACCGCCACCACTTCAAAGGGAATGTCCTTCTTCACGGGAGCCGGCTGGCAGCGATTGACCATGTTGTTTTTGATGCGTTTGCGTATCTGAAGGGTGTCCATGCCCAGCAATTTGGCCAGATTCGGCAGAGTTTGTCCTTTCACTTCCTCGGCCGGTACAACCGCCACCGTATACGACGGCCGGTTGTCGACTATCACCCGTCCCTCGCGATCATACATCCGGCCCCGCCGGGGATTGATCGGCACCACACGGATGCGGTTGTTTTCGGACTGAGCGGCAAGCTCCCGGTGGTCGACCATCTGGAGCTTGACAAGCCCCCCGAAGAGAAAGAGAAAAACCAGGATTATCAGCAGAACCGCAATACGCTCGCGGCTGGCCAGTGAAAGCTTGTGTCGTTCCATGCCGCCCTTCAGAAAATCGACTTAATCTTCTGCGTGGTGACGATCCCCTCTTTAAGAAGAAAGAACAGCCAGGCTATCACCGAGGTGTAAATAGCCCCGGTGACGGCCGACAGGATCAACGGTGAAAAAACGCCCATCCCCTGATCGATAACCAGTACCGCGACGTTGTGAACGAAAACGCCGCCCGCTACCAACAGCAACTTGGCCTTCAACGAATCGAGATTCAGCCGAATCTTTACCTGCGACGCCGCCAGTGCCACGGCCGCCATGACAAGAGCGTGCCAGCCCATACGAAAAGGCAGACCGGCCGAGGCCACCATGCCGGCCAGAAAACCGAACCAGATCGCCGGCGTATCTTCCTTGTACAGAGCGACCATTAACACGATGAGAGCGGGAAGATTTATGGCCGCTCCAAAAATAGTCGTCACGTCCCGCAGGATCACCACGTGCATGGCTATCAGCAGAAGATAGAGAATGTACGGTATCGCGCTCATCTCTTATCCGCCCGCAGTATGAAGACTTCTTCGAGCGAGTTGAAATTGGCCGCCGAGGCCAGACAGACCTGACAGAACGGTTCCTCCTCGGGCCGCACGACCGAAGTGACTGTTCCTACGGCCAAGCCGGGCGGATATATTCCCCCCAGACCGGAGGAAACGATCAGATCACCCACCTCTATACTTCCCTGAACAGGGAAATTCGCCAGCACCATGCCGCGGCCATGCTGATACTTAACGATACCCATCTCCCGGCTCCCGGCCACCCGTACAGCCACCCGATGAGCCGGGTCGGTCAGCAACTGAACGGTCGAGACATCCGACGAAACCGAAACCACCCGGCCGAACAACCCCTGTTCGTTGATAAGTGGCTGATCGACGCAAATGGAATCCCTGGCGCCGCGATTTATGACAGCGGCCGTGGGGACAACACCCCCGGCTACCGATATTATCCGGGCCGGCAGCAACGAATAACCGGCCGGCGGATCGAACCCGAGCACGGTACGCAGACGGGCATTTTCCCGCTCGGCTTCTTCCAGTCGCGAAAGGCGCACCGAAGCCTCAACCAGCGCGAGTTGGAGGCGGCTGTTCTCGGCATTGACCGCACTCAACTCGGTAACCGTATTCTTTACCTTGAAGAACGGATAATAGAAGATATTAATCGTAGCCCCGCTCACGAGGCTGGTGACCCGATGGCCACCGAAAATGAGGACCAGACACAAAACCAGCACGGCAATCAAATGAACATTTCGACCGAATCTGCCGGACAGGTTAGAAATCCATTTCATGCGCCAGACCGTCCCGGGTGAATTGTGTCCTATTCTACTTTATCCATAAGGGCCAGCACGTCGCCGGGCGAGGAGGCCTCAAGCAATTTATTCCGATTCTCTTCCGATTTCATCAGGTACGACAGACGGGCCATGACGTTCAAATGAGCACCGATAGCATCTTCGGGCGCCGCTATCAGGAAAAACAGCCGAACCGGCTTATGATCCATGGCGTCGAATTCGATACCTTTATCACTACGGCCGAAAGCTATCACGATACCCTTGGCGGATTTCGTCTTGGCATGCGGAAAAGCCACGCCCCAACCCACTCCGGTCGTAACCAACTCCTCACGTTCTTTCACATCGGCCATCAACTGATCCCGATCCTTGATCGAATGGGAAGTGGCGGCCAGGTCTATCAATTCCTCAATAGCCTCCTGTTTGTTGGAAGCCTTCATGTTGAAAGTAACGAGATTCTCTTCGCAGAACTTGGATAATTTCATCATTCTTACCTTTGCTTCAACTCCTCCGCCCCCTCAATCAGAAGTACCGGAATACCGTCAATAACGCGAAAGCCAAGCCGACAACTTTTGCAGTCGAGCCGGTCTTCCGTTTCCACATATTCCAGCGGTCCGCGACAGCGGGGACAAACCAGCATCGCCGGCAATTCTTTCAGCCGACCCATCAATGCTCTTCCAGCACCCCCATGGCGCGATATTTGGCCAGTCGTTCGCCGAGCAATTCGGACGTCGATTTAGTCTTAAGTTCTTTCAGCGCCGCCATTATCTCTTTTTTAACCAACCGAGCCGCCTCGGGAGGATCGTTATGCGCCCCACTGGGAGGTTCGGGTATAATCTTGTCGACTATATTCAATTCCAACAGGGTGTCCGCGGTAGGCTTGAGGGCCTCGGCCGCCTCCGGTCCTTTGGCGGCATCGCGCCACAAAATAGCGGCGCAGGCCTCCGGGGAAATAACCGAGTACCAGGCGTACTCCTGAATGAAAACGCGATCACCAATGCCTATTCCGAGTGCACCGCCGGACGCCCCTTCCCCGATTATCGTGACCACAATGGGCACCCTGATCTGGAACATTACCTGGATATTCTTGGCGATAGCTTCCGCCTGACCGCGCTCTTCAGCCCCAATCCCCGGAAAAGCGCCCGGCGTGTCGATCAGAATGACAATCGGCAGACCGAACTTCTCGGCCAGATAGAAAAGGCGGCGGGCTTTACGATATCCCTCCGGATGACACATACCGAAATTGCGCGACAGCTTTTCCTTGGTATCTCGCCCCTTCTCCTGGGCAACCACCATAATCGGCTCACCGTCAAGCCGGGCGAAACCACCCACCACGGCACGGTCGTCGGCGAAATAGCGATCACCGTGAATCTCCAGAAAATCGGTCATCATGAGCTTGATATAATCAAGGCTATGAGGACGCCGGGGATGCCGGGAAAGCTGGACCCGCTGCCAGCGGCTCAGATCGGAATAGATTTCTTTGCGCAGCCGTTCCAGTTTCTTCTGAAGAGACTGAATCTCGCTTTCGAGCTCGATATTCTCCCCGACGGAGAAGTCCTTCATGTCGGAGATTTTCTTTTCCAGCTCGACTATCGGCCGCTCGAAATCCAGATGAAGATATCCTTCCGCCATAACAACGGCAATCCATTCAAAACTAAGCAGTTACCTTCCCGTCCGAGACCTGCCGGTCCGATCCGGGGTAGCCATAAAGATAAGAAACGCGGCCAGAATGACAACCATAAAAAGCACCAAAAACCCGAACACCACCAGCCGGTTCCAGTAGTACATAGCCAGTGCAAACAGGCCAAAGACAACCGAGAGCAGGTAAAATATCACCACAATCGTCCGGGGAGACAAACCGGCCAGAGCCAGATAATGAAAAAGGTGGCGACGATCCGCCTTCATGACGTTGCGGTGAGTTGCCAGCCGTCGCGAAATGGAAATCGCCGTTTCCAGAATGGGCACCCCCAGAGCCAGAAGCGGAAGATAGAGAGCCGCCGCCGTGTATGATTTGAGCGGCACGAGCAACGAGATAACGGCAAAATAGTAACCGATCTGAAGTGATCCGGAATCACCCAGAAAAACCCGGGCCGGATAGCGATTATAAAAGAGAAAGACAACCAGAAAACCGATCATGGCATAAGCAAAAACCACCGCCGGACCAACCCCGTAAAGGTGCCCTATTACGGTCATAGTCAGAGCCGCAATCAGCGACACGCCACCCGCCAGACCATCCAGCCCGTCAATGATGTTCACGGCGTTGGTCAGACCGACAACCCAAAACACCGTGATAGCGACCGAGAAAACTCCCATGGAGATACCGCCCAGAAAAGGGACGGTCAGAGGATCGATTCTGAGTCCCCCGATATACAGTACCAACCCGACCGCCACCTGAGCGATCAGTTTCGTCCAGGCCGACAGGGGAGTCAAATCATCGGAAAAGCCGACTAAGAAAATAATCAGGGCTCCGCAGAAAATATACCCCAGTGACCCGGCCAGACCGGCAAAACGATCGGAGAACCCCCAATAAGCGGCCAGAACTCCCAGCCATACCGCGAGGAACAACAACAGTCCGCCCACAATGGGCACCGGTCGCTTGTGGCGTTTATGCCGACCGGGTTGGTCGAGCAACTGGAATCGCTCGGCCAGACGCAGAGCCGGCCGCATGCCCAGCAGCGTGACTACCAGCCCCACCGCCAGAGGAACTAATGTCGCGGGCGACAGCATGTCACTTCCTGGCCTCTCCGAATGAAAGCAGAATCACCAAAACAAGATTAGCCGCCAGAATAAGCGGCAGCACAAAAACCGAAAAACCGTTAGGGGAATACTTGAGGAAGTATTTCCAGACCGAGCGATGATGATACCAGCGCCGCCGAACGTAACCGGCGCTGCTTCCTCTCCCGAATGCGTGAACGCCACTGACCGAAGGAGCATACAGATTGACAAAACCGGCCTCATGCAGCCGGCGACAGAGATCCGTATCTTCCATATACATAAAAAAGCGATCATCGAAACCGCCGATATCATCGAAGACTTTCTTGCGGATCATCACCATCGCCGCCGCGGCCGCCGGGATTTCGGTCGTCTTCTCGTAATCCGGCAGAGTGTACTCCCCACCGTGACCGAGCCAACGACCGAACAGGCGCAACATAGCCGAACCGCGGGAAAACATCAGGTTGTAAGCGGTCGGGAATCTCCGACAATTGGCCTGAAATCGATTGTCCGGGAAACGCATTCGCCCCGCCACCAGTCCGATATCATCACGAGTCTCGAAAACCTCAAGGAAATTCTCCACCGTGCCGGGATCCATCTGCACGTCAGGATTCAGAAACAGCAAAAATTCCCCAGCGGCTTTTTCCACTCCGCTGTTACAGGCGGCCGCAAAACCCCGGTTGCGCTCGTTGACTATCACCGTAGCGTCAGGACACAACCGGCTGACTTCAGCAGCCGAGTCGTCGCTTGAAGCGTTATCGACAACTATCAGTTCCCAGGGGATTTCCCCGGAGGCCCGAGGCAGGGCTTGCAGGCACGACGGCAGAGCGGCCACGGAGTTGCACGTGACCATAATGATCGAAACTTTGGAAGAAGTTTGCACCACCGCTATGGCTTAGCCAAGTTTCCCGAACATCGATTTGAGACGCAGCAACCAGACCGTCCAGATAGCTTCACGCATAATTCTCTTTGACATCTTGGAAGCACCGGCGATGCGGTCGACAAAGACGATGGGGATTTCCTTGATGCGATATCCCTTTTTCCAGGCCCGCATCGACATTTCGATCTGAAAAACATAACCGGACGCCCGAACATTGTCGAGGTTAATAGCCTCAAGCACTTCCCGGCGGAAGCATTTGAACCCGCCAGTGGCATCACGAAGCGGCAGGCCGGTAACGATACGAGTGTAAACGTTGGCGTAGTATGACAACAAGAGCCGGGTCATAGGCCAGTTAATGACATTGACACCGGAGATGTAACGCGAGCCTATTACGAGGTCGTTATTCTGAATCTCGCGAAGGAAATCCTTGATATACTCCGGACCGTGAGAGAAATCGGCGTCCATTTCGAATATAAAATCAAAGCCCTGCTCGATGGCCCACTTGAACCCGGCGATATAGGCCTTGCCCAGCCCTTCTTTGCCCTCGCGATGAAGAACCTTGACCTTGCTTTCCTGCTCGGCCAGCCGGTCGGCAATTTCACCGGTGCCGTCGGGTGAGTTGTCGTCAACGATCAGGACGTGTATGCGGGGGTCCAGCGGAAGAACCGCGTGAACGATTTTCTCGATATTGTCCCGCTCATTGTACGTCGGGAAAATGATCAGGGCGCGTTGTGTTTGATTCACGGATTGCTCTCTTTTTGTTCCGGCTGTTCTACACTTATCTGCTTCCGCCGATTCCAGAATATCGCGGCCCCAAGTATAATCAGCAGGTAGACGCCAGTCAACCAGGTGATCAAACGACCGGTCAGATAGCGCTGGGACCGATATGAAAAGACCACTTCACGACTGCCGGCCGGAACCTCCACGGCCCGGAAAGAACCATAAGCTCGAAGCACCTTAGCCGGAGCCCCATCGATTTCCGCCTGCCAGGCATCGAAATAATTATCGGTCAGGACCAGAATCCGGTTTCCACCGACCGCCACCCCAACCGTAACACGTTCCGGGGCGTAATCTTCGATCCAGGCCGAATCGGCGGCCGTGCTGTCGGGACTATAGACCAACGACGGTTGCTCTTCGAGATAGACGACCCGTCGCATATCGTCACTTCCCTTGAGGACTTCATCGACGATCCGAGCACGCTCGTCAAAAACCCGAAACGTGTCGACCAGAAATACCCTTGGAAAAGCGTTGTCGTTACGGATCAGTTTCGTCTGCCCGAACTCGGCGGCCAAAACCAGCCGTTTGTCACCGAACCAGTTTTCGGGCACTTTCCCGGCGGTCGGGTTAATCAGATAATGCGCCCCGACCAGATTGAGCATGCGGGCATTGAAAGTACGGATATTGCTCAGGGCCGGACCACCCAGAAGATCGTCGTACCATCGCAGTTGATTGCCGTGATAACCGACTACATTGTCGATACCAAACAGGGCCAGGCTGTTGTCGTTGGGATTGGCCAGATTCAACACGCGGAACTTGCCCTCGACGTGACTCAGGTAATTAATCATCGGGTCGGGCTCATAGCGAGCGCGAAAATCAGCCTTGTCAACGACCTTGATAAAGCGACGATCAAAACGGACACCATCGACCACGGGAACAACCAGCAAGGCCACGAGAATACCGGTACCCAGCTTGCCGCTTCGATACAGCCAGATACAAAGTGCCGCCAGAGCTGAGAACAGGAAAGCCAGCCAGGCCCCACTCTGAATGGCCGGAAGGTTGGCGTAGGCCAAATCCAGCTTGCTCATCCCCTGACGGATCATCTGACTCGGCAGATCACTGTAAAACAACCACGACCAGGCGTTAATCATCCCCTTACCATTGAGGGCAAAAAGGACGGCCAGCAACAACATGAAACCCGGGAAACCGAACAAGAGATAGTCAAACCTCCGGTCCCCGACGGGATTGTCCCTGTTTTTTTCACGCCGGGCATCAAGCACGGCCTGAAGACCCATCCCGGCCAGCATGGCCACGGAAAACGAAAACAGGAACATGATCATTGAAGGCGCTCGGAGCGATTTCACCTTCGGTATCAACCAGTAAAATAATCGAAACACCGGCGTCGTGCCCCCCAGAGCGTACAGCAAGGCAAAAAGCGCCAGGCCGCCGAAGAACCAGGCCTTCTTTTTCCGCGCGAAGAAAAGCCCCAGAAGCGCAACAAAGAACGGCACCACCCCGACCGACTCACAATTATCTTTGAAATAGTTCTTTCCCCAATAATAGGTCGTGGCTTTTTCGCTGGCCGTGCCGCTGAACTCCGGGATAAGGATATTCATCGCTTCTTCCTCGTGCATCGACCACGAGGTTGCCCAGTCCCAGCCTTTCTTGGAGTCGGCCCGAGGCGAGAAGTGAGTGGTGTAATAATACCCGGGGTAAAACTGGATGGCCGAAAAAAGCAGCCCTATGACAACGGCATAAGCGATCAGCACGGCCGGACGTATCACCGGCAGGAACGACTTCTTTTTAATCCAGAGCAAAATCAATCTGAAGGCCGCGTAGAAACTCATCGCCCAAAGTGAGAAATAGGACATCTGAGGATGAGGCGTAAGAAGCATCAGACCGATGACCAGCCCGAGAAACGAGAAATTGATAAACGGTTTCTTCTCCAAACCGCGCTCAAGGAACAGCATCATCAACGGGAAAAGAGTCGTCACGAAAATCTTGCCGTCATGCCCCGGGGCGACCATCGACACCAGATAAGCGGCGAACATATAGGCAATCCCGGATAACAGGGCCGGTACTTTGGACAGCTTGAACTGCCGGGCGGCCAGATACATAAAAACACCGGCAAAAAAGACATGCAGCAACAGCGTCCAGCCCAAAGCCCGCTTGAGCGGCATAACGAATTTTAGCGCGCTGAAGGGGTAAAAGATATCGCCGTGAAACGCCTCCACATAGGGCATACCACCGAAATTAGCCGGTGTCCATTGTGGCACGGAAAAATGTTCGTGGAAATAGTCGACGTAAAACGAGCGAAAAGCGTAACCCGCCTGCAAAGTATCGGACCCGTAAAGCATCTGATCGGAGAAAACAAAATCCGCGAACAGAATTACGGTAGCGATGAAAAGAATGATAAAAACGAGCGGGACAAACCAGGGCGATTTCTCGGGATCAAAGATACGAGCGCCGTGGGCGGGGGCCGGTCGGTTTTTCTTGGCCAAAACGACTCCAGATCAAATTCGAGTTATTTCTTCACACACAGGGCAATTACCGCGGCCAGTGAATCTATGACAACCGACCACAGCCGGGCCACCACGGCCAGGGCCGGACCGAGCGGACCGACGAACGGTTTGAGCAACTCGCCCATGACCGCCTCGCGCGGCCCGAAACCGCCGGGCGCAAACAGCATGAGGTAACCCACCTGATAGGCAATATTATACAGCCCGATAGCCGTAATCACCGACGGCGCGGTTGAGCCGACAACGCCGCGAAGAAACAGCCAGTAGGCCAGCCCGAAAACCGTCCAGCCACAAAAGTAACCGGCGAAAATCACCAGGGCAACCTTTTTGTCCAGAGCGAAAGTCACCGCCTCACGACCCGTTTTCTTCAAAATCCAGTTAAGAAGCCACAGGATCGGTTGGGGTGCAAAGACGAGAACAGCACAGCCGGCCAGAGCCAGCGCACCGATAGTATAAGCACTGCCCTGCCCCATGACGGCAAACTTGTCGGTCAACAGGGCCGATTCGAACTGCGCCGCCAACACGTAAACCAGCAGTGAAGCCGGAATAGTAAAAAACTGAATAATGACAAACGAAGCCGCCGCCTGCCCCTGGGGAATCCCTTCTTTCCGAGCAAGGTACAACATACCGAACACCTGCCAGACCTTGCCCGGCACATAACGGCCCAGATTGGAGAGATTCGAAATACGAAAAGCCATGGGGGCGCTTATTTGATGACCGAAACCGCTGATGATCTTTTTCCAGCAGGTGGTAAAAATGAAAAACGCCGCCTGGGCCAGAATTACCGACGCCGCCAAATAAAACGGATTGAATTGCCAGTCGTAAGCACGGGTCAGATCCCAGTTTCGCCAGACCTGACGTCCAACGTAGTATAGCACGATCAGCGTGAGGATTAACTTAACTGCATGTATCGCGAGAGAGCGTGTTTTCGAACGGCTCTGACTTAAATCGACAGACGGCATTATGATAACGAACAATCCGGACAGCTCTCGCCCGGTCAGTGTTTGTCCGAGTCCCTTTTAAGCTCGTCCTGAATAGCGGTGGCTTTCCGTCGCAGGTCGGTAATCTCTTCCTTCAAAGCGGTCAGGCCTTCGGAGAGAAACCCCATCAGAAACAAAGCCATGCCCACCCCGATCAGCAGCATAACCAGATACAAAAGAGGGCGTTCGCCGCGACCGACGATATATCGCAGATAGATGGCGTACAGACCGACCAGCACGCCCAACCCCATGACACATGAACCGACCGCACCGAACCACAGCAGCGGTTTGCGAAGAAACGTAATCTGAAATTTGACCGCCACCATGTCGAGGACACCTATCGGGATACGCCAGAAAGAAAACTTGGATTCCCCCCAGGCCCGGTCGTAAAGATCAATCTTGACCTCTTCCACCCGGAAACCCTCGTTAGCGGCCAGAACCACAAGATAGCGATGCCAGTCTTTGCGCAGGAAAATGCGTTCGACGACCTCGCGACGGAAGGCCTTAACGGAGTTGAGATCGTGTACCTTGAGACCGAAGATCGTCCGCGAAAACCAGTTATATACCTTCGAGACGAACCGCTTGTTGTATTTGCCCTGTTTCCATCCGGTGCAGATATCGGCGCCGTCGGCTACCGGCGCGACAAGTTTCGGGATATCTTTCGGCAGATACTGCAAATCGGCCGGGTAGAATACGAAAATCTCCCCCGAAGCGGTAGCGAAACCCGTCTGAAGAGCCTCGGTAAGACCCCGGTTGCGCTGATGAGAGGCGTACCGAATAAAGTCGTATTTTTCGGCGTTGGCTTTTATCCGCTCCAGCGTATCGTCAGTGGAACCGTCGTCGACGAAAACCAACTCCCCGGTGAAAGGGGCCGTCCTGACCATCTCGGCGAAAAGCCGGCAGAATTCATCGATATTCCCTTCTTCGTTCTGAGCGGGAACAACGGTTGATACGATCAACTGCCGGGTCGACTCACCATTCACAACAGCATCCTCTTGAGTTACAGAAACTTGCCGGCCGGTCTATACCGGCCCGCCAACGAGTAAGGATACGGCCGCAGAGCGAAAACTCAAACGCTTTTTTTCTCCGGTCCTCTCCTCTGCCCATACTATCGGCAGACCGACCCGGTCGGCCAATACGCAACGCGGATGAATCAGATTTCGACCGTCACCGTCGTTTCGCTGGTTTCGTCCGCCCGAGCTATTACCCGACCGTCAGGTGCAGCCACCATCGTACAACCGCCGAACTCATTGGTGCCGTCATCGCCAACACAATTTATCCCCAGCACCATAACACCGGTTTCTACCGCTCGCCGGACCAGAAGATCCTGCCAGTCGCAAACACGCACGCGCGGAAAAGCAGCCGGGACAAAAATCCTCTCGACCCCGCCTTCTTTAAGAGCCGCAAAGACCTCGGGAAAACGCAGGTCATAACAAATCGCCGTACCGACGCACCCGAAATCGGTCGGCCAAATTCCGGGTTTATCACCGGGAACGAATATCGCCGGCTCGTTCATGGGCGGAAAAAGATTGATCTTATGATACAGCAGATACTCTCCGCGGTAGTAATAAACATAAGCGTTGCGCCGTTGGTCACCCTGTTGATAAGCCAGACCAACCATGACGCGCAAATCGCAGGACTCGAAAAGCCGCAGAGACGTTTTCAGATCAGGCAGTTCTTCGGGCGCGTACAGACAACCGGTAGTGGCCAGCTCTCCGAAACAAACCAAATCCGCCCCGGCCCGCTGTGCCTCGGCCAGATACGGCGTCAAATCCGTTTGGCTGACCGATTTTTGCACCAGGTGAACCCGCATGTTGTTATCCGCATCCGCCGGTCAGGCTCGGTATACCACCCGCCCGCCGAGCAGGGTCAGAGCGACCTTTCCGGAAAGACGATAACCTATAAAAGGCGAGTTGTGCGAACGGGAATGGAACTTCTCCGCCTTGACCGTCCACTTCTTATCGGGATCGATCACCGTGATATCGGCATCGGTACCAACGGCCAGTGTACCCCCTCTCAATGAGAAGATCCGGGCCGGATTAACGGTCATCTTGCGTATGGCGTCGGACCATTGCAGGTAACCTTTGTCGATAAGATATGTCTTGACCAGTCCCAGGGTGGTTTCGAGTCCGACCATTCCCGAAGGGGCGTAGTTGAATTCGCAGTCCTTGTCCTCGTCGGGATGCGGGGCGTGATCGGAAGCGATGCAGTCAATAGTCCCGTCGACCAGCCCTTCAATAACCGCATCCCGGTCATCCGCCGTACGCAGGGGCGGATTTACCCGAAGATTGGTGTTGAACTCCTTGGCTATTTCCTCGTCGGTCAGCACAAAATGATGCGGGGTCGCCTCGGTGGTGACGTTAATCCCCTCTTTCTTGGCCTGACGAACCGCCTCTACGGCACGCCGGGTGGAAATATGCTGGATATGAAGACGAGCGCCGGTAACACGACAAAGAGCAATGTCACGCAGAACCGCTATTTCTTCACCCACGGCGGGACGGGTATTCATACCGAGACGGGTCGACTGGAAAGACTCATTCATCACGCCGTCCCCACACAGGAAAGTGTCTTCGGCATGCTGGGCCAGCGGGATGCCGAACATACGGGAATACTGCAAAGCCCGACGCATAATTTCGGGATTCTGCACGTAATTACCGTCGTCGGTGATGGCCACCGCTCCCACCTTGACCAGATCGCCGATTTCGGCGAGTTCCTGACCGGCGATATCCTTGGTAATCGCACCCATAACATACACGCGGGCGTCGGCGTTTTTGGCCCGATCCTGAACGAACTTGACCGTCTCCTGATTGTCTATACACGGGTTCGTATTGGGCATACAACAGACGGAAGTAAAGCCTCCCGCAGCGGCCGCCCGACACCCGCTCTCGATAGTCTCGGCGTCTTCCCGTCCCGGTTCACGAAGATGCACGTGAACGTCTATCAGTCCGGGTACAACCAGTTTGCCGGAAGCGTCAATAATCTGATCGTCATCAAGAGCACGAAGAGTGCGTTGCAAAGAGGCGGATTCAGTCTCTATGCCCGCGATCCTGCCGTCCTTTATGAGCACGCAGGCGTCTTTACCGAAACCCAGGGCCGGATCGATGACCCGTCCTTTCCTGATGACCAGGTCGTACTTCTTACTGGACATCCTGCTTTTCCTCCTCCTTACGGCCCGAGAGCAGATACAACACGGCCATGCGAACCGCCTGACCGTTGGTGACCTGATCCAGAATCACCGACTCCGGTCCGTCGGCTACATCGCTGGTTATCTCGACCCCGCGATTCATGGGACCGGGGTGCATGATGGTATAATTGCGATTGAGTCGTTTAAGACGCTCTTTGTTGACCCCGAACAGCCGCGTGTATTCGCGCTGCGAAGGGAACAATCCCTTCTGCTGCCGTTCGAGCTGGATGCGCATGACATTCACCACATCGGCGCCGTCGAGCGCTTCGTCCATATCCGTGTACACGTCACAGCCGAACTTCTCGACCTCGTACGGAAGCAAAGTAGACGGCCCACAGAGAGCCACCGACGCCCCCATGGTCTTAAGTCCCCAGACATCGGAACGGATCACCCGCGAGTGTCGCACATCACCCACCAGAACCACCCGCAAACCGTCGAGCTTGCCGTATTTCTTTCGGATGGTGTACAGGTCCAGCAGGGCCTGAGTGGGGTGTTCGTGAGCACCGTCGCCGGCATTGATGATATTGGCATCCATGCACCGGGTCAGGTAGTAAGGCACGCCGGTGGCCTGATGGCGGACCACCACCATGTCGATCTTCATTGCCTCGATATTCTGCACGGTGTCGCGCAACGACTCCCCCTTCCTGACCGAGGAAATCGAAGTCGAGAAATTCACCGTATCGGCCGACAGCCGTTTTTCGGCCAACTCAAACGATATCCGAGTACGGGTCGAAGGTTCGTAAAACAAATTGAGAACGGTAATCCCGCGCAGAGTGGGGAGTTTTTTGATCGTCCTGTCCAACACCTCACGAAACGTATCGGTCGTATCCAGGATAAGAGAAATGTCCTCGCGGGGCACGTCTTCCAGTCCCAGCAAGTGCCGAGAGAAATGGCGGCTCATTTCTTACCTCCCTTCGCGGCGGTGCCTTTCCGGCCGGTCGCCTTTTTTTTCGTCCCGGCTTTCCTTGTCGGGCGAGCGGCATGGCGGACTATATAAACCTGATCGCGACCGTCTTTCTCCAGCACTTCAAGCTTCACCTCGTCCTCGCGGGCGGTCGGTATATTGGAACCAACATAATCCGGCTTGATGGGTAATTCGCGGTGGCCACGGTCGACCAACACGGCCAGTTGAATAGTCCGCGGGCGACCGAAATCTATGATATGATCCAGAGCGGCGCGTATGGTGCGACCGGTGAAGAGCACATCGTCGACCAGAATAATATTCCGGTCGATAACGGAGAAAAGGATATCGGTGCGCTGTACCACCGGTTGATCGAGCTTGGAGTGAACATCGTCGCGGTACAGGCCGATATCCATAAGCCCGACCGGAACTTTCACCCCTTCGAGCTCATTGATCCTGTCGGCGATACGCCGGGCCAGGTAAGCTCCCCGGGTCAGGATGCCGACAACAGCAATCGATTCCGCACCGTTGTTGTGCTCCAGAATTTCATGGGCAATGCGCGTCAGGGCGCGGTCGATCTGCCTTTCGTTTAGAACAACGTCACGTCTTACCGGCAAGGGAACGCCTCCACTTCATCTGAAAAAATAAAACCAGTACACCTGTCGTGATTTGAAATGTCAAAGGATTGAAACGAACATTCGATCTGTTGCATCTGGCTAAAAACCCTTGGTAACCTCGCGGGATTACCTTAAAAGGCTGACCCCCGGAGCGAGCGGGCCGCATCCGAGTTGCCCGGAGTATAATGCAAAATGAGCCGGCGTCAAGTCGACCGAGAGAAAAAAAAGAGAAAGTACTGTCAGGAATTTGAAAGCGCAGGGCTCGAGACAACACCGGCATACTCGGGACGACCGAGAAGATCGTTCACCGTGAGTTTCACCAGTTTTCCGGTGTTATTGAGATAAAGCACACGGTCGGCCAATCGGCTGACCAGGCCGCCGTCGTGGCTGATCAACAACTGCCCCACCCCCCTTCGCTTGAGAGCCCCGGAGATAGCGATAAAACGCGCTATCCCTTCCGGATCAAGTCCGGCCGTCGGCTCATCGAAAACCACGTACGAAGGAGCCAGTGACAACACGACGGCAAACGCCAGGCGCCGCTTCTCTCCCCCGGACAGGGTAAACGGATCGCGGGAGCGAAACTGCCCGGGCGCAAGTCCCACCAGGGAAAGACAGGCGTCGATAGCCTCGGCAGCTAAAGGCAAACCGAAATTGGAAGGGCCAAAGGCTATCTCTTCGGTACAGGACGGAAGGAAAAACTGACGCTCCGGCTGCTGAAGCAGAGCAACGACCTGACCTCGCCGGGCTTCCGGTTTGAGCACAGCACCGTCGGCACCGAGATACGCAATTGAGCCGCCGGTCGGGGCGAGAATACCACAAATCAGAAGTCCCAGACTGCTCTTGCCGATTCCGGTGGGTCCGACCAGAGCGACGATTTCACCCGACCCCAAAAGCAAATCGGCCCCTTCAAGAACCGTTCCACCACCGGGATAAGCAAAGGCGACCGCTTCCGCACGGATACTATCCACTCGCGAGGCTTTCCGAGAAGCAAAACCACCGAAGAAAGAAGGCAGATCGAGCTTCTCTACGGTCGAAGACGATGCCGCCAAACCGACTGCGGATGCCCGACTGAAATCCGCAAAGAAAGCTTCGGGCGAACCATCGAAAACAACCGCTCCTCCGTCCAGCACGACAAGACGCCGATAAGCGACAGCCACCGCCGGGTTCTGAGTAATGCGAATTTCGACCAGTTCCGGGGAGTTTCGATGGAGACGACCAAGTTCATCCTGAAGAAGACGACGGCCGGCCTCGTCGAGAAAAGTGTCCGGTTCATCCAAAACCAATACCGGGGGATCCTGCACCATTATCGACGCAAGAGCCACCCGCTGCTTTTCTCCGCCGGAGAGTTCACCGGTCAGGCGCGGCAACAGGTGACCGATGTGGAAACGCCGGGCCACTTCGCCGATCATACCTTCCATTCGCTCCTGGGGCAAAGCTTGATTTTCCAGAGCAAAAGCGATCTCTTTCTCGACCACCGTGGCAACCATCTGGTTCTCCGTGTTCTGAAAGAGAATTCCAACCCGCGAATGTTCCGGTTCCAGACCGGGAGCATGACCGTTGACCCGCACGTTCCCCCGTCCCGGTTTGAGCAAACCCGCGAGTAGTCGCGCCAGAGTCGATTTGCCGGACCCGTTGCGCCCCATTACACAGACCGCCTCGCCCGGGGCAAACGACAAACTGACACTGCGCAAAGCGGGCGGAGCGCCGTCGCGATACCAATACGATATGTTGTCGAGGACTATCATAGATGAGAAGGCCGATACCCTGTCACAGGTACCGGCCGTGGAGCTTCCGTGGCCGTGATCACTTCACGTAATTCACATCCAGATTCCGGGCCGCATAGATTTCGTCCAGCCGCCTGACCGGCGTGGAGTGGGGCGCCGAGGTCACTTTGTCCGGATCGGTTTCGGCCTCGCGCGCGATCTCCTTCATTATGCACGCAAAATTATCCAGCGTTTCACGAGTCTCGGTTTCGGTCGGCTCGATCATCATAGCTTCGGGCACAATCAGCGGGAAGTAGTTGGTCGGAGCGTGAACACCGAAATCAAGCAGGCGCTTGGAGATGTCCGACGTTTTGACCCCCAGCTTCTTCTGGCGATTGCCGGAAATTACGAATTCGTGCATGCAATGATCGGTGTAGGGCAGATCGTAGTCTTCGCACAGTTGCGCCTTGAGATAATTGGCGTTGAGCACGGCATTCTCCGAAGCCCGCCGCAGCCCTTCCCCGCCCAGCGTTCGGATATAGGCATAGGCCCGGACCATGTTGGCAAAATTGCCGTAAAAAGTGTGAAGCCGCCCGATGGAATGAGGCCGATCATAATTGAGGCTGAGCCGACCGTCTTCGTCCTTTTCCAGCATCGGGAAGGGGAGGAACTTTTCCAGTTCGGCCGAACAGCCGAGCGCTCCGCCACCCGGGCCACCACCACCGTGGGGCGTGGAAAGGGTTTTGTGCAGGTTGAAGTGCATCATGTCAAAGCCGATGTCACCGGGGCGGAAGATACCCATGTGGGCGTTCAGGTTGGCCCCGTCCATATACACCAGACCGCCGCCGTCATGGACGATTTCGGCAATCCGTTCGATATTGCTTTCGAACAAACCCAGAGTGTTGGGATTGGTCAGCATTATCCCGGCTACATCGTGATCCATAACCGCCGCCACCGCTTCGGGGGAAGTGCGGCCGTGTTCGTCCGAAACAACCTGAACAGCACTGAAACCGACCGAAGTCACCGAGGCCGGGTTGGTCCCGTGAGCCGTATCGGGGATAATTATCTTGTTTCTCTTCTCACCCTTGAACAAATGATAAGCCCGCATCACCAGCAAACCGCAGAACTCACCGTGCGCCCCGGCCACCGGCTGCAGGGACATGCCGGGAAAACCGGAAATCTCACACAGTTGCTCTTTGAGCCGCCACATCAGTTCGAGACTCCCGGCCGCCTCTTTGCACGGCGTCAGGGGATGCTGCTGAAAGCCTTTCAGTGACGCTGCGGTATCATTTAGTTTGGGATTGTACTTCATCGTACAGGAACCGAGGGGATAGAAGCCCTTGTCGATATGGTGATTTTTCGTCGAAAGATTGACGAAATGTCGCATCACCTCGGGCTCGGCTATCTCCGGCAGTTCGGCGTCGGTGGAGCGGCGGAATTGCTCTGGGATAGCCGAGAGGATTTCCTGTTCACTGCGATCAAGCCGCGGCAGCGTATAGCCAGTACGCCCGGCCACCGATTTTTCGTATATCAGTTTTTTTTCTTCCACGTTGCGCCGTTACCTCAGTCAACCAGCGGGCAGAGCATCGAGTCTCACTTCTCGGGCTCGCTATGGCCCATCAGTTTCTTGATCTGTCCGTTGGCATAGTTGCTGTATTTGGAATCCGGATACATTTCCACGTAATCTTCGTACGCCTGCAGGGCCCGGACCGTGTCGTTCATCTCATCATAGACCACGGCCATGTAAATGCGCGCCTTTTCCTCGGCCGCACGGCCCTGAAAATCCCGGGCCGTGTTTGCGAATATCTCCAGTGCCCGTTCGTACTCCTTGTCACGACGGTACAAATCGCCCAGTTCGATACGGTTCTCCGCCGACACCGAATCGGTCGGATCACCCGCTTCAATCGTCCAGTCGAACCAGGCCCGGGCCTGCTCCGAAGCTCCGCGATATTTATATTTGTCGGCGATTTGCGAGGCCAAATCCCGCACCTGACGCAGCAGATCGTCCAGAGTACCGATACCGGCGGCGTAATCGGTAAGCGTCTTCAGATAACTATCGGTGACAGAATATCCCACCTTACGGTCGATCTCACGGCCGTCTTTTTTCATCAATATGGTCGTGGGCAGTCCCCGCACTAAGTATTTTTTCTTGGTAAGAGTATCCGCTCGCGCGTCTATCTTCACCAGCACCATTTCCTCGGAGAAGAATTTTATCGCCTTTTGATCTACGAACACACCCGTGTCCAGCGCCTTGCACCATTTACAGAGGTCAGAGTAAAACTCCACCGCTACCAGCCGACCGCTGTCGGCCGCAGCCAGACCTTCCTCAATAGTAGTGTAATAAGGCGCCTTGCCTTCTTCCGATACCAGTTCCGCCCTCGTTTGAGCGGCGATACCCAGAAGCAACAAAACCGCCACGGTCAGCAGGCGCATGGTGTCATCTCCGGTTCCGGCCGTGCGGTGGTCATTGTCTTATCTCCATCCGGGCAAATCCGTCACCCAACACGGCCTCAAGAATTATCTCGGCCTCTTCATGAAACTCCCGCGGGACCATGACGATATTGCCGCATGCGGACGGCAAAACCGCGGCGCTTTCACCGGTAAGAGCCTGATAGGCCGACGACATCACGATTGACGGGATATTGTTCGAGTCGAGAGCGTCCTTGACAATCTCCGAGTTGTCACCCCCGGCCAGACGACATACGCCGACCCAACTGTCGTCGGGCCGCACGGCGGCCGCGGACGCCCGCCCCGGCATCTGCGCCAAGAGCCTTTCATGGCAGTCCGGACAGTGAGTCAAACCGCCGGGGTATTCATTCATGCAGCGAGGACAGTACGGCAAAGTTTACTCCACTTCTTTCTGCCAATTCTCACCGAGGGCCATATCGATTATCGCGGTCGCTTCGGGGATATGCTCGGACGGCACGGAGATTTCGAAATGGGCCGAACTGTGTTTGTATACCGTGTTCAACGGCAAACCGACCTGACCGAAATAACCGGATTTGGAAATGACCACCGCCGGTATCTCGTAGCTGGCTAAAACCGACTTAGCGAAATCAGCCGACATCTTGTCGCCGATATAACCCAGCACAACCCAGTTTTCTCCGTTCTCGTCCATAGCACCAACTCACCGTTTCGTGTCCGCCGCCTCCTTCAGGCCACTGACCAGAGCGGCGATTTCCTCGTCGGTGCGTTTCTCCGTAAGGGCCACGATCAGACAATCATCCATCTCTTTATACCAGCGACCGGCGTTTATTCCCGCCAGGATGTCTTTCCCAGCCATGTTTTCAATCACGTCCTTAGCCGGAATGGGAGTACGCACGGCAAATTCACGCACAAACGCTCCCGGGAAATAAGGCCCGAAACCATCGAGGGCAAAAATGTCGTTGGCCGCCCGCTGAGCTTTATCCACGGAAAGCAGAGCAACCCGGCGAAGTCCGGTCTTGCCCATCAGGCTAAGGTAAACAGCCGCCGTGGTAGCGCACAGGGCCTGGTTGGTGCAGATATTGGAGGTCGCTTTCTGGCGACGGATATGCTGTTCGCGGGTCTGCAAAGTAAGCACAAAACCGGTCCGGCCGTCGACGTCTTTGGTCCGCGCAACGATACGTCCCGGCATCATCCGCACCAGTTCCTTACGCACGGCAAAGAAACCCAGCAAAGGACCGCCAAACGCCATGGACAAACCCAGCGGCTGACCTTCACCCACGACGACGTCGGCACCCAGTTCACCGGGTGTCTTAAGCAACGCCTGAGCGATGGGATCAACCGACATGACAAGCTTGCCCCCGGCCTTATGGATCATCGCCTCGGCCGGTTCGATATCTTCGAGCAAACCGAAGAAATTCGGCTGGGCCAGCACCACACACGCCGTGGTCGCATCGATGACTTTCTCCAGTTCCGCCGGGTCGGTCTTCCCCTCTCTTAAAGGAACCGTCACCACTTCCACTTCGCGGGCCGCCAGATACGTTTGCACGGTTTCCCGATACAGGGGACTGACCCCTTCTCCGATGACAACGCGCCTGCGTCCGGTGGCGTTGGTGCAGAGAATCACGGCCTCGGCCAGAGCCGTAGCTCCGTCATACATGGAAGCATTGGCAACGTCCATCCCGGTCAGGCGGCAGATGTGCGTCTGGAACTCATAGGTAACTTGCAATGTTCCCTGGGCTACTTCCGCCTGATAAGGTGTGTAGGCCGTGACGAACTCCGGACGGGAGACAATAGCCTGAACGGCGGCCGGGATAAAATGATCGTAAACCCCGCCCCCGGCAAAGCAGGTCATTCCCGACCGATTTCCACCGGCTATTTGTTCTATCTCGGCCAGCAGTTCCATCTCCGACAAAGCCGTAATGTTGATCGGCCGGTCGAGACGGAGTTCTTTCGGGATGGCGTCCAGAAGATCTTCAAAAGTCCGGACACCGATTTTTTCGAGCATGCGCCGACGGTCGGCGTCGGTATTCGAAACGTATGGCATGTCGTTATTCGTCTCCAAAAAACGCAGCGGTATCGAACAACCGCCAGGTCAGCTAAGAAATAAGCTTCTTGTAATCGTCGGCGCTGAGAAGCTGCTCCAGTTCGGTAGCATCTCTGACCGCGATCTTTATAATCCAGCCTTCGCCGTAAGGGTCGCGATTTATAACCATGGGATCATCTTCAAGGGCGCTGTTTATCTCCGCCACTTCACCCGAAAGGGGCGAGAAGATTTCCGAAACGGCCTTAACCGCTTCAATGGTCCCGAAAGTGCTCATCTGCTTCAGTTCCGTATCCACTTCGGGCAGATCCACATACACAACGTCACCCAGTTCGCCCTGGGCCCAATCGGTGATACCGACGGTCGCGATATCGCCATCAACCTTCACCCATTCGTGTTCTTTGGTATATTTCAGTTCTTCGGGAACGTTCACGATATCCTCCTGATTAACTGGTCACATCATTATCAATGGAAACTGCCATTTCTTGCTCGGCAGGGATTCGTTCTTTGGTTTTGGTTACGACACTCTCACCGGGGCGCTTGAGAATCACGGTGTGTTGCTCTTTCGGCTTAAACTCCGTTTCAATAAACGAAGTATCGTAATCGCCGGCGACAAACTTCTCATTGCGGAAAATCTGCCGGTGGAAAGGAATGGTCGTCGGTACCCCCTCCACGACGAACTCGTCCAGAGCCCGACGCATCTTGATCACGGCCTCGTTGCGGGTGCGAGCCCGTACGATCAGCTTGGCAATCATAGAATCATAATAAGGAGGAATCACGTACCCGGCATAAACGGCCTTGTCTATTCTCACCCCGGGCCCGCCCGGCACGTGAATCGCCTCTATTCTGCCCGGCGTGGGACGGAAATCTTTCTCAACATCCTCGGCATTGATACGACACTCTATCGAAGCCCAGCGCGGCACCAGATCACTCTGGACATAGTTCAGCTTCTCACCCTGAGCCACCCGCAACTGATCCTTGAGGAGATCCACCTCGTAGGCTTCTTCGGTAATAGGATGCTCCACCTGAATACGTGTATTCATCTCCATGAAGTAGAAGGCACGGTGGTCGTCGACCAGAAATTCGATAGTGCCGACTCCGTGATAGCCGACGCCCCGGGCTCCCATAATCGCCGCTTCGCCCATGCGCCTGCGAAGGTCGGCCGTCATGAGCGGCGAAGGTGTTTCTTCGACGAGTTTCTGATGGCGACGCTGAATAGAGCAGTCACGCTCGCCGAAATGGAAATAGTTGCCATGGGCATCGCCGATCACCTGAATCTCGACATGGTGTGGATTGACAATAACTTTTTCCAGGTAAAGATCGGGGTTGGAAAAAGAATTGGCGGCTTCGGCCGAAGCAATATGAAAACCACGCTCCAGTTCGGCGGTATCCCGACAAACACGCATGCCCTTGCCACCACCCCCGGCCACGGCCTTGAGCATAACCGGGTAGCCCACCTGGGTGGCGACTTCGACGGCATCATTGAACGACGCCACCACGCCATCGGACCCCGGTATTACCGGCACCCCGGCTTTCTTCATCAGCGACTTCGCCGAAGCCTTGTCGCCCATTTGGCGAATTTGCAACGGAGTGGGACCGATAAAAGTAATACCGCACGATTCGCAGACCTCGGCAAAATCGGCGTTCTCGGCCAGAAAACCGTACCCGGGATGGATCGCCCCGGCGTTCGTCACTTCGGCAGCGGCAATAATGCGCTTTATATCCAGATATGACTCAGCGGCAGACGGTCCGCCAATACATACATCTTCATCGGCGAAACGAACATGAAGAGCGTAGCGGTCGGCCTCGGAATAAACCGCAACCGTCCTAAGGCCGAGCTCGCGGCAGGCACGAATGATGCGAAGGGCAATCTCGCCCCGATTGGCAATCAGGACCTTGTCAAACAAAGTCTCTCCTCCATCTTATTTACCGACCACCGCAAAGAGCATCCCCGGCCGGACAAAGCAAGGCACAATAATACACCATAGTCCCGGGATTCACAAGAACCATCTATCGTTCCCGCCGAGCCTTGCCGCTATCTCATTGAACCACAAGAAACAAACCAAACACCCCAAGCCCCCCTGTACAAAGCGGGGAAGTCGGATAAGAACAAAAACGCAACATCGCCGTCTTTAACCTCGTTCACCGAAAAAAAGATGCTGGAGAAACAAACGACCGGGCCCTATCATAACCGTCGATCACGGGCCGACAGCCGACAGGTCCGAACACACAACCCTGACAACAAGGCCGAGTAAAAACATGAAGAATCGGAAACCGCTTCCCCCGACCTATTTCATGACAAGTCTGGTGCTTTTGATTGGATTGCACTTTCTATGGCCCATAGCTCACCTGATAACGTCGCCTTACCGCTGGGTGGGATTGATTCCGATAGTGCTCGGCGGCTGGCTTAATCTGGCGGCGGACAGCCATTTCAAGAAAGCGCAAACACCGGTCAAGCCGGGTGAGAAATCGACGGCCCTGGTTGAATCGGGACCTTTCGTCTTCTCGCGTCATCCCATGTATCTGGGAATGACAGCCATCCTGCTCGGCGGCGCAATTGTGCTGGGTTCACTGATTGCCTTCGTCGTACCGGTGGCTTTTGCCGTCACCATGCAAGTGGTCTTTATAAACAACGAAGAGCGGACCATGGAAGAAACGTTCGGCGAAACTTACCGCGATTACAAAAAACGCGTCCGCCGCTGGCTGTAAGCGGGAAGCTCGTTTTTCACCGACAGAAAGTTCAGAATTTCGAGAAACCGCCGGGGAGTTCTCTCTCTTTGTCGGACAGCGGGCGTCTCTGATCGGAGACCGCCGCCGAGTCCGCCGACTGGTTCGATTCGTCCTGCCAGCGTTCGGCCGCACCCGTGATACCTTTCAGGCGCAGGTCCAGATCGTCCGGGTTAGAGGCGTTAGCCATCGCTTCCTCGAACGAAATCATTCCCTGCTTGTGCAGCTTCATGATCGCCTGATCGAAAGTCTGCATGCCATACTGCACGGAACCGGATTCCATCAGTTCGGGGATATCAACCGTCTTGTCGGAATCGACAATGCAGTCGCGAATAGCCCCGGAGTTAACCATAATTTCCAGGGCCGGTACCCGACCGGGCATATCGGAACGGCGCAAAAGCCGCTGGCACACGACCGCCTTGAGTGTTCCGGCCAGCAACAAACGAATCTGCTGATGCTGGTGAGGCGGGAAAAACGAGATGATACGCGTGATGGTCTCCACCACGTTCAGCGTGTGCAGCGTTGTCAACACCAGATGACCGGTGTCGGCGGCCGTGAGAGCGATAGACATGGTTTCGAGGTCGCGGACCTCACCGATGAGAATAATGTCCGGGTCCTGACGGAAAGCATGGCGCAAAGCCGAAGCAAACGACTCGGTATCGCCGCCCACCTCGCGTTGCGAAATAATGGCTTTCTTGTCACGATAGATGTACTCAATCGGATCCTCGACAGTGAGGATATTCATCGGCGCGTTGGCGTTGATCTCTTCAATGATGGCGGCCAGGGTGGTCGATTTACCCGAACCGGTGGTCCCGGTGACGATAATCAGGCCGCGCCGCTCGGCCGAAAGCTGCCTGATAAGCGGGGGCAGATTGAGTTCGTCGAACGACGGCACTTTCGTGTTAACGGCACGGATAGCGATACCGCTGGTACCGCGCTGCCGGAAGATATTAATACGGAACCGTCCCAGCTTGGCTACCGACAGGGCCAGGTCCATCTCGTTTTTGCGATTGAATCTCTCGCGCTGTTTTTCGTTGAGAATCTGCCCGAGGATCTGATCCATCTGCTCTATCGTCATGGGGTCGGTGGCAATCTGCTCAAGCACCCCGTTGACACGCAGATTAGGGCGAATACCGACCCGGATATGCAGATCGGACGCCTTGCGGTTGAGCATCTCAACCAGCATCTGTTTGAGTGTCATGGAAAAGCCCTTCCCGACCGGTAGGTCAGCCGTTGGGATCGATCAGGAAAAGAGTCTGGCCGAATTCGACCGGCTGGGCATTCTCGACCAGAATCTTGACCACCCGCCCACTGACTTCCGACTCGATCTCGTTCATCAGTTTCATCGCCTCCACGATACAGACCACCTGACCAACGGCAATCCTCTCGTTAGAAGAGACATACGGGTCGGCATCCGGGGCCGGTGCCCGGTAAAAAGTGCCGACCATGGGAGATTTTATCTCCACCAGGTTACTGGTATTGTCGGCAGATGGGGCCGAAGTGTCAACCGGCGACTCGGCTTTGGGCGCGGCGGGCGGCGGGGCGGCAGCCGGGACGGTCAAGACCATCGACGTGTCGCTGTGACCGTTGGAGCCGGAGCTCAGCTTCTGCGTAATCTTCACCCGGCGACCCCAGTTGGAGACCTCCAGAGACTCGATTTCCGATTCCTCGACCAGACGTATAAGCTTTTTGATATATTTCTCGTTCATGCTGTTTTCCTCACCAATGACCGCCACCCGGCAGCCGCGCGGATCAAGCGCGATTTTTCGCTCAACTCAAAGTCAGCTATAAAAAATACGGTTCGGACGCTCAGAGTTCCAACAACTTTTTTTCGGCCCGGTTCAGGATACGGCCGCCGCTGCGCGTAACGACAATATCATCCTCAATCCGTACCCCGCCCCAACCGTCGATATAAATGCCGGGCTCAACCGTTATCACGTTGTTGACCTTGAGCTTATCCTTCGACAACGGCGAGACGCGAGGTCCGGTATGAATAATAAAACCGATCCCGTGGCCGGTTCCGTGACCGAAATTTTTGCCGTAACCTGCCCGGGTGATAATCTTGCGGCAGGCTTCGTCAACCGCGGCCGCCATGACCCCGGCCCTGACCTTGCGAAGACCGGCTTTCTGAGCTTTCAGGACAATCCCGTAAATCTTCTTCTGACGGCTGTTGGCCTTACCGACCACAACCGTACGGGTCATATCGGATACATAGCCGTTGACACTGGCACCGAAATCGAATGTAACAAAATCACCCTTTTTCAATTTCTTGTGCGAGGCCACCCCATGTGGCATGGCCGAGCGATAACCCGACGCCACGATGGTCTTGAAAGCGGGTTCATCGGCTCCCAGCATGGTCATCTGGTAAATCAGTTCAGCGGCCAGTTCACTCTCCCGCACCCCCGGAGTAATCAGGTTGAGGATACGCTCGAAGGCGATGTCACCGATCTCCACCGCTTTCTCGATCTGCTTCAACTCTTCCCGCTCTTTAATCCAACCAAGTTCGATCAGAACTTTGTCCGCCGCTATCAACAGTGAATCCGGCAGCACGCTCTGAAGCTGCTGGCGGGCGACCACGCTGAGATGCTCTCCGCTATAACCGTAACGCCGATTGACGGCGTTGAGATTCGGGTAATCTCTCAACGAATCAATGGCGGCACCTTTAACCGTGTGTACCTTGGCTCCTTTGACCTGTTTCCCGGCCTGTACCGTATAACGGGAATCAGTAAAGAAATCCGCCTGTTTTCCGCCAATAACGAGCAGGCCCGCCGATCCGGTAAAGCCGCTGAGATAACGCACCTGATCAAGATCGGTGATAATCATCCCATCGAGGTTTTCGGCCCGGAATTTCCGGCGCAGTTCGTTGATACGTTTAACTGACATGATTAATGTTCCTTTTCTCTGGCTTTGCCTTCCGCCCGGGCCAGTTTCTCAGCTAACCGGGGATTGTCGCTTCGGCCGTCAAGATGACGGAAGACCTCTGCGGCCAGGCGGGGGTAACCCTGGGCCAGGTACAGGTCGCCCATGGTTTCGGTATAAAAAGGTATTTCACGCAATGTTCCGGCCGCTGTGCGGTCGTGGTGTTCTCCGGAGCGCTTGAGTTTCACGGTTCGTGTGGTCGTCGTGTCCGGTTTGCGCAGGGGTGCTTTCAATCCGTGGCAGTGCGGGTCAATCTCAAGAATACGCCGATAATCGGCCATGGCCGCAAATTCATCGCCGGCTGAAAATTTGATATCACCCAGATATCTCAGGGCAACAATGTTGTCGGGATCAAGAGCCAGAACGCGATGAAACTCGTCGCCGGCCGAATCGATTTGCCCGGCCTGATACAACGCCCGGGCCAAAATCAGACGCCCCGAAATCAGGCAAGGATACTCGGCCAGATTTTCTTTGCACAGCCGGACCGTCTCCGACAACTTCCCCTCGCACAGATATCGCTCGGCAAGGGCCGGCCAATATCCGTCGGCGGCCAGAGACTCGGTGAACGTATGCGGCTTTGTCATCACATGATCGGACATAGACAGGTAGATAACCAACGGCGCGTCAAAACGCAAGTCGGCGCCGACAGCGAACTTCAACCGCGGCTGAGAATTCCGGCAAGTCGGCTGGTAGAACGCCCCGGGGTCAGGCGGACACGACGCACCTTTCCCCCATACGCTTTAACGAAATCGGCCCCGACAATTTGATCAAGGCGATAGTCGGCACCTTTGACCAAGACATCGGGGCGAATCTGAGCAATCAACCGCGCGGGGGTGTCTTCTCCAAAAACCACGACGTAATCGACCGCCCGCAGAGCGAGCAGAATGGCGGCACGATCTCTCTGCGGTTGCAACGGTCGGTCGGGACCTTTAAGTCGCCGCACCGACCTGTCACTATTCAGACCGACGATGAGAACGTCACCGAACGACCGGGCCCGGGCCAGATAATCGACATGACCCCGATGGAGGATATCGAAAACGCCGTTGGTAAAAACGATCTTTTTACCCTCTCGGCGAAGGCGCTTGCCCAGAGCCGCAACGTTTTTTCGGGCCACCAGCATGAGGCTAAAAAGAAAACTGCTTGCGTTTGGTCTCGACAATCCGGGTCAACGCAGGGCGGTTTTTGGCCTCCGGCATTTTGATCGTTACAACGCGACGGGAAACCTCGGAATGAATCAGCAGCGTTTTCACCTCTATAACGCGCTCCGAAACCGACCATGTGGAAAGCTGCTCCGAACCGGGGTTGCCGATCAGGGTATCGGGAAACTGGAAAAGCTCCTCTACCGGACGGTCGGAATAACCCAGCATCGGCTGAAGCTGAGCCGGATCAATGTTTGACACCACCCGAATCCTGGCCGCCAGTTCGGAACCCAGACGCAGGGTATCCAGAAGCTCGGTGGCACTGTAGTAGGTCATTTCTCCACCGGTCGGAAGCTGAAACGTCGACTTGTCATAAAGAGCGGAATCGATGGGCAGTTCGGCATTATTGAACCGGGCTATCCGCGAATTCCACTCCTCTTTCTCCTTGGCCGCAAGTTGTTGCGGATCCAGACGCTGCTTCAACTGTGCCGCCGTGTTCGAATCGACGACCGTGTCGATCTTCTCGAGCAGGGCATCGTAACCAAAGACACCCGTACAGATCCCCTGATCATTGAGCACATGGTACAGGCGGACATTCGCCAGTATCGTCGAGAGAGGGTCATCCACTTTCTTACCATCGCGCACGACAAAACTCGAATCGGTCACCGTGACCATCTTGTGACCACCGAATGATTTGGTCATAAGATGGGAGGTGTATGACCGACTGGTGTCAACGGTGGTCTTGTCGCCGGAAGTACGGATGATCTCAGTGAAGACCACGCCGGAAAACGAAACGGAATCCGGCGGATTGAAAGTCAGCTTAACGTCGGCCCAAACCGACGAAGACAGGCTTACCAACAGAAAGACCAAAATCAGTCCGGTCAGAAAAAACCTCATGCCATTCCCCTTATGTCATCAGGCCTGCCGACCCGCCCGGGCCAGCATGCCGTTTCGGAAATTCCGTTCCAATTCTTCTCGGAGTTGCTGCGAAGTAACCGCGGCCGTCCCGACTTCACCAACCGTAAACCCGGCCCCGGCATTGGCCACAATCGCCGCCTCGACCTCATCGGCCCCGGCACAGACAGCCGAGACAAAAGTTGCAATAACCGTATCTCCCGCCCCGGTGACATCGAAAACATTCTTGGCAAAAGTGGGGATGTGTGTCGGCGGGAAATCCTTGCGAAACAACGACATACCCTCGCTGCCCCGGGTTATCAGAATAGAGCGGGCCTGAAGCTTGTTAAGCAGCCCGTGCCCCACTTCCAGAAGGTCTTCTTCGGTCCTGATGCGCCGTCCCCAGGCAAACCCGGCCTCATGATGGTTCGGCGTGATCAGGGATACTTTCTGGTAATTGTGGAAGCGGGTCTCCTTGGGGTCCACCGCCACGAATATGTCCCGGCTTAAACAGAGTTCGATAACCTTATTGAGCAACGACAGGGTAATAACACCCTTACCATAGTCGGAAATGATAATAGCATCGATACCGTCGGCCAATTGTTCGATCAGACGAAACACTTCCCGCTCGGTATCATCGTCCAGCTCATGCCGGGTCTCGCGGTCGGCCCGCACGATCTGCTGGGAATTAGCCATGATACGTGTTTTAATAGTGGTACAACGGGTCCGGTCGACAACCAGGTAATCGCCGGATATTCCCTTGTTCGCCAGAAGGACCTTCAGCTTCTCGGCGGCCTCGTCTTCCCCCACAACTCCGACCAGCAGCGGTTCCTCGCCGAGAGCCCGGATATTGGCCGCCACATTGGCCGCCCCGCCCAGCAATTGCTTGGTTGAGGAGATATCAACCACTGGCACCGGTGCCTCTGGGGAAATCCGGTCGACTTTACCCAGAAGATATTCGTCGAGCATGATATCACCCAGAATCAGTACCCGCGCCTGACCGAGTCTTCTCGTTATCTCTTCGATGCGTTCGTGACTTATCAACATTTTTCCAGTTCCCCTCAACTCGGGGGCTTCCCCGGGGATCCCGACCGACAAATCGGTTGACAGCGAGGTCAAATATATTAAAATGCGGAACTTCGAACAAGAAAAGAACTACGGTCTTGTTTTTCAAGAGGATACAGTAATGCCTACGCAACCGCAGCAGCAAATCAACATACAACTGGGTGAGAAAGAAGCCGAAGGTATATATGCCAATCTGGCCATGATCACCCACTCGCCGACGGAAATTATCATCGACTTCGCCCGGATTATGCCGCGTTCGCCCAAAGCCCGAGTGCTTTCAAGAATCATCATGACGCCCATGCACGCCAAACTGCTGCTGGGAGCCCTGGAAGAAAATATCAAGAAACATGAGCAACAATTCGGCGAGATCAAAATCCACGGCGGCGCTCACAATACCACGAAACCGATCGGTTTTGAAACCGCCAGCGATACCTCGGAGAGAGAAGAAAAATAAGCGGGCGGGCGGTGTAGTTTTTTAATTGATTAGCCGCCGCCAACGACGCCATACTGGGGCATGTCGGTCGCCAAAGAGACCAAACGCTGTCCTTACTGCCGGGAGCAGATAGCCGCCGAGGCTACCCGGTGCAAACACTGCCATGCCGATTTATCGAACCAAAGCAAGAAGGGTTCTCCTTTTCTTGCTCGTCTGAACACTTTTCGAACGGGATTTCTAAGCGGTATTCTTTTCGCGATTGTTCTGGCCGCCCTGGCCTGGTGGCAATTCTCAGGATAATCGTAAGCGGACAACGAAATCTTACTGTTCCGCCTCGATCAATTCCCTTACGCTATCGGAGACCATTTCCAGAGAAATTTCTCGCATACACTGCATGGCCTCGTCTTTCTTAAGCGGACATTTGTTTTTACGGCAACTGATACACGGCAAGTGATCCGGATACAGCACCCGTTTGCAGGACGAGATCGGCGAAGTTTCTTTGGGATCGTCAGCCCCCGAAAGCACAACCAAAGGTACCCCGACCGCCGCGGCCAGATGGGCGGGCCCGGAATCGTTGCCGACAAAAACCCGGGCGGCAGCACAAATGGCAGCCAGTTCCCGCAACGATGTTTTACCGGCCAGATTGGCCACGTTGCGACCGTCGGCACTGTCGGCTATCTGATCCCCATCGCGGGCGTCGGTGGCCGAACCGACCAGCACCACTTTCAAACCGAACTCTTCGACCAACCGATGGGCCAGACGAGTGTAGTTTTCCGTACCCCAGCGTCGCGACTCGGCCACGGCTCGAAAAGCCACCACGGCATAACGATCAGCCTCATCGAAATCGAACCCGGACAGGATGGATACCCCCCGATTGCGGTCCTCGTCATCGAGAAACATCCGCGGCTCGGTGTATTCCAGTGAGATACCGGCCCCTCGTCGCAGGAGATTGAAATAGAGAACGGAACGATGTTCGGAATTGAGCGGAGCCGGCAGGGGCAAAGGCTTGGTCAACAGGAGACGACGACCGTCGGCAATATAGCCTATCCGCTGTCGCACCCCGGCCAGTTTGAAAGAGCTGGCGGCGCCGAACGAAGGCGGCAGAACATAGCCGATATCGAAATCCCCCGACGTTATTATGTCTTTAATACGGAAAACCGACACGAGACCATGCACATATTCGGTGGGAATCGTGCGCAAATCATCGATACCGGGATTGTGCTCGAACAGTTCTGCGAGATGTTCCGGGGTCAGGACGGTAATGGAAGAACCGGGGTAAGCCTCGCGCGTTTCGTTTATCATGGGCAGGGCCATGACGCAATCCCCCAGATGATTGGGGGTGCGAATAAGGACTTTGAGACTCATTAGCTTAGGAACTTACCCTGCAGTTCAATGCGTTTTCCCAGGTATTCTTTCAACTCGTCAAGATACCTGTCTTTCGTCTCCAGGTAAAATACTCTGCTCTCCAACAGGGTCAACATAGAAATCTGGCCATCGGCATAACGCGATTTCGCTATTTCCAGACGCTCGGCGGCCAACTCTATCTGCTTGCTGATTATACTCAGGCGCTGATAACTGACATTGAGTTGGTTGATAAGGTTCATAATCTGGGCACGAGCCGAGCGTTTGGCGCGCGTGAATTCGTACTTTGCTTGTTCCGCTTCGTATTGAGCGGCTTTAACCGCCGCCCCGCCGGCACCGCCGTCCCAGATCGGCAGACTGAAGTCCAGCGAGACAGTCCAGCCGTCGGTATTTATATTTTCATCGTAGGAGTAATCGGTGAATTCCTGTTCGATGCGCTCGCGACCGAGGGAGTATGAAGCATGAAGGTCACCGGTCAGACCGTGCCCGGCTGCGGCATACTCGGCTTCCCGTTTCTTTTTGGTGTACTCGTGCTCGGCCTTGATAATCGGAGCCGTGCGATCCCAGGCGCTGATCAAACGCTGGGTTTTGGCCTCGTCAAGATGTTCCGGCACCGGCGGTTCGGCTAATTCGAGCGCCTCCGTGGCGTCGAAATCCAGCAGTGTGTTCAACTCCCGACGCTGCTCGTCATACTCGGTCTGCAATTCGAAATGCTCCAGTTCGGCGTCGAGCCGAGCCGCCGTGGACAAGAGATAATCCTCTTCGGAAGCCACCCCGTCGACCAGTTTGCATGAGTCGACCTCTTCCTGCAAACGGGCTTTCTCGAGCTTATCGGCGGTCATCCCGGTCTTGAGTTCGAGTTGTAACACACTCATATAGGCCTCGGTGACTTCCTTATTCAAACTGGCCTCTTCCTCAAGCTTGGTCATGCGAGCTATCTCCAGATCGTCCTTGCGGTTGTTCAGTTCGTGTCGGACCGATGAAGGACGGAAAAGCGGTTGCTGAAGATCGAAGTCGAAGAAACCACGACGGTAATCTTCGTTAACGAAAAGACCAAGGGACGGATCGTAATTGAAATCGGGATAGCGGTTGTCCTGACTTATCAGGTTAGCCCGAGCGGTAAGACTGCCCCCGGTGAAAAGAGACTGCTTAAGCTGGATATTGGACTCGAAATCGAGCGTCCGTTCTTCGAAAAGTCGCTTATCGAAAGGACCGGAAAAGGGCTGATAGGATTTGCTTATTTCGTAACTCGGCAGTGATCCGTTGATGGATACCTCGGGCAGATACATGTTGATGCGACGGGCCGAATAGTACTGTTGCGCGACTTCCAGATTACCGCGTATCATCTCTCCCCGGGCGGTTTCGTTGATGGCCCGATCAAGCGCCTGTTGCAGGGTGAGCGACCGGGCCACGGCCGACGACCATGGCACCAGAGCCATCAGGCACACGAAACAAACCACTACAAACGCGGCACAACTATCTTCGGCCGTGAATCTTAATCTCATAGATCACCTCGTGACAAGGAAAGCCTATTCGTATCGCAGGGAGTCAATAACATCAAGTTTGGCGGCTTTGTGAGCGGGATAAATACCGAAAATCAAACCGACCGCCGTCGACACCCCGACCGCCAGCACTATGGAGTAAATCGAGATAATCGTGGGCCAGCCGGCATAGAATGTGATAGCGGTCGAGATCGTCAGCCCGACAGCCAGGCCGATACCACACCCGAACAGACAGATCACCACCGACTCCAGCAAAAACTGACTGAGGATATCGTTGCGGTTGGCCCCCACGGCGCGGCGCACGCCGATCTCGCGGGTGCGCTCCAATACGGTGGCCAGCATGATATTCATGATCCCGATACCGCCGACCAGCAATGACAACCCGGCAATAGCCCCCATGACGACATTGAATATCTGCTGCGTCTTCTGTGACTGGCGAAGCAACGATTCGGGGACGACTATTTCATAGTCCTCAATACCGCCGTGGCGGCGCTGCAAAATCGCCTCGACCAATTTGGCCACGGCCGGAACGAAATCAAGATTGCTCACGGTTACGGTCAACTGATCGATCTCCGGAGTATTGTACGTCTGTTGTTCGTCGTCGGAGCCATATACGACCATATAGCTCCCATGCTGCAGGGTGCGGTCTAATTTCTTGACGGCCGTGCTGAACGGGATGTAAACATCCTCGTTGAAATTCTTCAGCTCCAGCCCTTCAACCTTGCCGCGGCCGATATACTTGTCGGCCATTACACCCACTACGATGAAAGACAAGTCACCGATATGCACCGTACGGCCTATCGGATTCTCGAACGCGAACAACTGACGCTTCGCCTTGGCCCCCAGGACACAGACCTGGGAGAAATGAACATCGTCACTCTTGGTTATGAAACGCCCGACCTCGACCTCAATGGACGATGAATAGATAAAGTCGGGAGTCGTGGCCACCACCCGGACCGCCGCCTCGTTGCTGCCGGCTCGAATGGTGGGAATTATCTCATACCGCTGGGGGACCACATTGGCGACGAGTTCCTTGAAAGCGCCGATGTTTTCACCGTCGGCCAGCGAAAGCCCGGGCGAACGGGACAGACCTTCGTCATCACCGTTAATCGCACCCTCGGGGACCTTCGCGTTGATAATAATGTTGTTGATACCGAGAACGGAAATCTGCTCCAGTGTCTCCTGCTTGGCTCCCTCGCCGATGGAAAGCATGGCGATCACCGCCGCCACGCCCATGATGACACCCAGCATGGTCAGAAAGGTGCGCAGCTTGTGGGCACCAAGCGACTCAAACGACATCTGCAAAAGTTGTCTTTTGTCAATCATCCGCGCCGCCGTCCCCTTTACCGCCCCGTCGACGGCATAGCTCTGCCTTTATTGAGTTCCGGCTCCGTAGCTTTGTCGCCGGGCAAACCCTGTTCATCAAGAGTGGGATCAACCAGGTAGACCGTTTCATCACCTTCCAGCCCGCTGACGATCTCCACCTGCATATCACTGCGGCGACCAACTTCAACCTCAACCTTATCCTTGTTTTCCAGATAGACGATAGTCTTGCCATCTTTCTCGAAGACGGCCTCAAGAGGTACACTGACCACGTCCTCGAGACGGTTGACCACGATCTTGCAGGCAGCCGACATACCCGGCTTGATCCGCTCATCCTTGTCGAGGACAGAAATTTCGACGTCAAAGACATTGATTTTGGAATTATAGTCTTTGCGCCGGGCCAGGGTGCTTTTCTTCTTCACCTGACCGGAATACTCAATGTCCGGCACCGCATCCAGAGTGATAATGACCTGCTGTCCGGAGTCGACTTTGCTTGCGTCCACTTCCGACACCGTAGCGTTGACTATCATCTCGCTCAGGTCCGGAAGATTGATAAGCCCCTGCCCCGGCCACGGGGAATCACCCTCCTGAACCTTACCCATCTGGCTTCCTTTCCAGATCTCCAGGTAAACCACCATACCGGGGATAGGGGCGGTTATGGTCAACTGGGCCAGTTCACGCTCGGCCATGGTCACGCGATCACGAGCTCGCTGGACTTCAAGTTCCGCCTTGTTGACATCCGCCTGCAACTGATCCAGTTTGGCCTGATAGCTCAATTGGGCCAGCTCCAGTTCCAACCGGGCTTCCTCGGCCAGCTTGGGAGCCTCATGTTTCTGCTCGTCGTATTTGCGCTCGGCCCGCTGCATTTCCAGTTCGAGGTTCTTCTTTTGAATGGTGTATTCCTGTTTGGCGCGGTCGAGAGTGGTTTGGTTTATTTTGAGCGACGATTGATTGTCGGTCAGATCGGCCAGTTGCTGCGTGGCGTCGAATTTTATAACGGTATCGCCGACATTAACGCGGGAACCCTCGGGCGCCAGCCAGGTTATTTGCAGGCTGCGTATACGCGGGGCCGAAAGGGTATAAGCGCGGGCCGCGTCGACCTCACCGTTGACGTTATGGGAAATCAGCAGTTCGCCGCGCGTGACCCGGGCTGTCGGAATGTCGTAAGATTTGGAGAAAATGGCCTTAACACCGAAGTAGCCGATCAGGATAACTATTATAGTTACCACGGCAATTATCAGTTTTCTCACCGGGATACCTTTCTTCAAAAAACAAGCAGGGCCGTACTATCCGTAACCGTCAATCGCCCCGAAATCATCGATAACACTTCTCTTTTACGCCCCGATAAAGGCAATGTTGCCCCTTTTTTTTCATAAGGCTCACCGCCGGCATCCGCCTTCACGCACGGACAGGCAATTCACCTCAACCGTATCATTGCCGCCACGGTTCGTCGTCGTCCGGACGCTCGGGGTGATCGGGATCACCGTAGTCGAAATCGGTCGAGGCCAGCTCTTCGTCTTTTTCCCATTTGCGGAAATAATCGCGACGCTTGCGCAGACGAAGGACCGCCCCAATAATCACCACTATCGCCAGACCTATCCATAAATATGTCATGTTGGCCAACACCGTTATCAGGTTAAAACGTTCCTGTAGATATATTCGAAATTCTTGCTCGAAATCGGCGTAGTTCGATCCCGTCGCGGACAGCAAAGCATGATCCACCGAGGCGGCAACGGCGAGCGAATCCAGAAAAGTACCCACGGCGGCATGTCCATATTCGCGGTACAGATATTGCACGGCCAGGTAGGATTCGGCATAGGCCAGTTGGGCCTGACCGGAGGTGAAACGATTGACGCCTTCAATATCACGCAGGGGAATGAACTCCCCGGTTATTGTCGCCAGACCTATTCGCAGCGTGTTTTCCCAGCGCCATTCCATCGAAACCATCTGGGCCACGCCTTCGTCGAACCAGCGCGGAATCGGTTGTCGGGCAACTCTGGCAGACAGGGCCAGATGGGCGTATTCGTGAGCGACCAATTGACCCAGCGGTCGATTGACCGGAAAGCGATACGGTGCTTTTACCACAATGCGCTGCCAGACGGGTATTGCCGCGGCCCCACCCCATTCGGGGAACCGGCCGCCCACCAGACTGTCGAAACGAGCCGCGGATTCGACCAGGTAAATATCGAAAGTAAAATTCAAACTGTCCCCGAGCAGGTTCTGCAGTTGTCCCCGAGTTCGTACCAAGGTGGAATCCACGCCGGCAATGTAAGCCGGATTATCAAAATGGAAAGTTACCCGGCCATAGTTGACAGCTTCGACCGCATATATCGACGGTCCCGCCAAAACCACCGCCAGGCAAAACCAGATAAGATTCTTACGAAATGAGAGAAACACGGAGGCAATATAAGACAAAGCCACTCGACGGGAAACCCATTCGCCAAAGCACCGGCAGGAATTACGACAAATCGCCGGTTCAGGGCTCGGCTTTCCGGCCGTCAAGTCCGACCAGACTGCACAGCCGGGCCACCTCGGCCGAAGTCATAAAACGCCACTGGCCGGGCCTGAGATTTCTTAAGGGAATACCGGCGTATTCCACGCGGCAAAGGTGCTTGACCTGATGCCCTACGCTCTTGCACAATTGCTTGACCTCGCGCTTGCGGCCCTCGGTCAGCACCAGCCGAATCCTTGTCTGACTGCCGACAAAACCGAGAATCGACACCTGGGCGCGCCCCACCGCACCATCGTCGAGTTTGATACCCCGGCGTATGCGCTCGGCATCCTCCTCGGTAAAACGGCCCGCCACCCGCGCCTCGTAGACCTTGGGAACACCGTAACGCGGATGAGCCAGCCGAAAAGCCAGATCACCATCGTTGGTCAGCAGCAAGAGACCTTCGGCATCGTAATCGAGACGGCCGACCGGATAAACACGATGATCAAGCCGCTTGAGACAGGACACGATCGTGCGGCGATGAAAAGGATCATGCAGTGTTGTCATGGTCATCCCGGGCTTATTGAGGATGACATAGACGTATTTGGCTACGGGGTGAATTTCAGTACCATTGACCCGAACAACATCCTTCTCGGGATCGACCATCACACCCAGTTCGGTTATGGTCTTGTCATTGATCGTGACTTTGCGCTCGCCGATTAAGGCTTCGGCTCCGCGCCGCGACGTGACGCCGCATATGGACAGGTATTTGTTAATACGTATCAGAGGCATGCCGCCGGGTCATCTCCCCTTCTCCCCGACGGGAAATCAACTGTCGCTATCGGGGATTATGTCGCTGTCGGCGGTCATCACCGGTTGCTCATCGACCGGATCGCACGCCGCACCGTCAGTCATGTCCGCGGTTTCCATCTCGTCTTCGCCCGCCGGCACGAGTCGGGATTCGACACTGTCACTCCCATCGGGTTCTTCCTCCGGGATGTCCGCCGCAACCTCATGCGACTCTTCTTCCAGCGCCCGACGTTTCTCGGGATCGAAAGTGCCGTCGGCGATATTCAGCTTGACGGGTTCACCGTCATCGTTAAGCTCGAATCTCAACTCGGTCTGGTTCCTGGCTTCCTGAGAAGAGATCATTTCTTCGATCTCCGACATCTTGGGCAAATCGCCCAGACAAGCCAGACCGAAAAACTTCAGAAAATCGGCGGTCGTACCATATTGAAGCGGCTTACCGACCGCGTTGGAACGTCCGGTCACGGTTATCAGGTTTTTCTCCAGCAACGTGCGGATAACACCGTCCGAAGCAACCCCGCGAATGTGTTCTATCTCAGCCTTGGTTGTCGGCTGTCGGTATGCGACGATAGCCACCGTCTCCAGCGCCGCTCTTGACAGTCGCAGTTTGCGCCGGCGACTGAACATTTCCTCGACGAATCCGACGTACTCCGGAAGGATATATATCTGGTACCCTCCGGCCAGTTCCCGAATACGAAAACTGGACCCGTGCTCGGCGTAGCCGCTGTTCAGTTTGGCTACCGACCGGGCTATTTCCGAAGCTGTCAGATCACCGATAAGACCGGCTATTCTGCGGCCGGGCAACGGCTCGGGCGACGCGAGGATAAGAGCCTCGACGGCCGAGTCTCGATATTCTTCGTGCATCATGTTGCGGCACCTTGTTCTTGAGGAAAAGAAGCCGTTACGTCTTCGTCGACACAATCCCGGACCTGTTCATCGGGTCGATAAACCCGGAACTCGGCAAAAGGTACGGATTGCCGGACACGAAGGCGATGTTCCTTGGCCAGTTCGAGCACCGCCACGAATGTCACTACGGCCACAATCTTACGGGGAATATCGGCGATCAGGTCCGAGAAGGTCGCGTATTCTCTCTCCCGCAAATGACCGAGCACCACCTGCATGCGATCTTCAATCGATACTTCTTCGACATCCACATGGTGAATCGGTTCACTCTTTCGCCCGATTGTGCAGACTTCGTGGAAAGCCACCAAAAGATCGAACAGACTGGTGGCCGGGGTCAAATCGACCCGACCTTCTATTTTCTCCACCGGCGAAGGCGGCACGAAATTACGTTCTTCGATAAGCGCCCGATCCCGAAGAATATCTCCGGCCTCTTTGTACTTCTTGTACTCGACCAGAGCCATGATCAGTTCTTCGCGGGGGTCGGTCTCTTCTTCGTCCGATTCATCCTGGGGCAGCAACAACCTGGTCTTGATGCGAATCAGGGTCGCCGCCATGAGGATAAACTCACCGGCCAGCTCCAGATCCAGTTTCTTGATCATCTCGACATAGCGAAGATACTGACTGGTGATCCGAGCGATGGGGATATCGTAAATATCGACCTCCTCCATCCTGATCAGGTACAGCAACAGATCAAGAGGCCCGCTGAAAACTTCGAGATCGACGCGGTAGCTATCCGCCTGGGCTCCGAATACGGCTTCGGTCATTTCCTGCTCTTTCGATAATTGATCTTCATGGCGCTGCGTACCTTGTCCATGACACTCTGCGCCCGCTGGCGGGCCCTGTCCGCTCCGGTTTGGAGAACATCCCAAATATAGTCCGGCTGACCGACCAGCTCATGGCGACGATCCCTGATCGGCCGAAGGGCCTCGTTCAATCGCTCGCTGAGTTTCATCTTGCATTCGACACAACCGAGGGCCCCACTGCGACAGCCGGGTGCGATTTCTTCATCGGGATTCTTGCTGTATATCTTGTGCAGCAGAAAAACCGGGCACTTCTCCGGTGTCCCGGGATCGCCCTTGTGGACCTTCTCCGGATCGGTAAAATAGCTGCGAATGCGCTTTTCGGTCTGTTTCTCCGTGAAATCAATCGGGATGTGATTATCGTACGACTTGGACATCTTGCGATTATCACTCCCCGGTATGATCGGAATTTTGGTCAGCAATACTTCAGGCTCCACGAACACTTTTTTATAAATGCGGTTGAACCTCTTGGCCAGATCATTAGCCAGCCAGACGTGTTTTTCCTGATCTTTGCCAACCGGCACCTTGTCGGCATTGTAAACACAGATGTCGGCCGCCTGAAGAACCGGATAACCGAGGAAACCGTAGGAGTCGAGCCGATCTTTCTTTTCCTGAAAAGTGGGCAGCCGGGTCAGAGTAGGGACACTCACCAGCATAGAAAACAGCAGGTGCAACTCGGCGTGCTCCTTGACTTCCGACTGGATGAAAATGGCACACTTCTCCGGGTCCAGCCCGGCCGCCAGCCAGTCCAGGGCCATCTGGAAAATGCTCTCTTTGAGCACCGAAGAGCTTTCGCTAAGCGAAGTCAGGGCGTGCCAGTCAACGATACAACAATACATCCAGTAATCGTTCTGCAGGCGGACCCAGTTGGCCAGGGCTCCCTCCAGATTACCGATATGGGCCGACCCGGTCGGCTGCATCCCGGAAAGGATAGTCTGTTTCTTACCTGTTTCGCTCACGTGCGGTTGTTCCTGCTGCTTACTCAAGACCCCGATAGTAGGCAAATGAACCGGCTAAATCAACAAAAAACGGGGACTTACCCTGGCTTTGCAATCTTTTGTGGTAATTTATTCCATTACAACAGCTTACATAGTGAAATTGACATCCTAACACATAAGCCCCTGTCTTACAATTAGTTACACCACCAATTGAGGCCCACCTCTCGAACCGATAGTTCAATTACCAAAAGCAGCTTATTTATACTATCAGGCGGAGAGAATAAGCGAGCATCAGTCCATAAACAGATACTGACGCCAGCGCTGATCGGACTCGCCGATGTGACGCTGGATGAAGGCGATATGGGACGGTCGGGAGGGTTGCCGCAGCAGGGTCATACCTGCCTGTTCGGGTGTGTGGTCGCCCTTTTTGTTGTTACATTTGACGCACGCGCAGACCATGTTCTCCCACGTATCGGCCCCCTTGAGGCGTTTGGGGATAACGTGATCCACCGTCATCGGTCCTTTGCTGGTGCCGCAGTATTGACAGCGGTGATTGTCACGAGTAATGACGTTCTTTCGGGTGAGCATTATGCGTTTGTATGGCACCCGACGATACCGCCAGAGACGGACCACCGACGGCAGAGCATATTCCCGACTGATGGTGTGAACTTTCAGCCCATCGGCTGTTTCTATCATTTCGGCTTTACCCTGAAACATGAGCACAATAGCCCGGCGGGCCGAGCAGATAGTCAGCGGTTCGTAGTTCTGGTTGAGCAGCAGAACGTTGCGATTGATTATCAAACCGTTCGAGGACATTATCACACTGCCTGTTGTACGCCGTGCGGCGTGTCGGGTATGCGGGAAGCAGGTGAGAATCGGTCTTTAGCCCGACGTCGCCCCGGCTCGAGAGCAGCCACGCTCTCAAACATCGTTAATATCAAAACTATCCAAAATCATCGGCTTGTCAACAGCTATTATATTATAGTGACGGGAAGGAATAGAACGTAGATATCACTATCCAATGGAACCCACGGCACGCTACAATCGGCCGGTCATCAGAATCGCCACGAGAATACTTGTAATGTAATAATCTACACCAGTTCTTTGTCGATGCTGTATTTTTTCATCTTGTCGAACAAAGTGGTATAGTCGATACGAAGCACCTTGGCACACTTGCGTTTGTTGCCCCGGACTTCCTTGAGCACCCGAATAATAGTGCCCCGCTCGGCCTGCATCTGAGCATGCGCCCCGATTTCTTTAAGGCCGGCTCCTTCGCGAAGCTGAATCTCATTGGTGCGACGCAAACGAATAGCCAGATGTTCCGGGGTGATTTTCTTGCCCTCGGCCAGAATAACCGCACGCTCGATAGTGTTTTCCAATTCGCGCACATTGCCCGGCCAGTGATACTTCTCCAGAAGACCCAGGGCGTCTTTGGTCAATGACTTGACCGGCTTTTTCATCTCCCGGCAATACTTCTCAATGAAACTCTCGGCCAGCAGGTGAACATCGCCCGGCCGCTCGCGCAACGGTGGGATGTTAAGCGGGAAAACCGACAGACGATAGTACAAATCTTCGCGGAAATTCTTCTGCCGAATGAGTTCCGTAAGATCCATATTGGTGGCCGCAATCACGCGCACGTCAACATCCACCGTTTTGGTACCGCCGAGCCGTTCGAAATTCTTCTGTTGCAACACGCGCAGGAGTTTGGCCTGAAGGGATATATCCATATCGCCGATTTCGTCGAGGAAAATCGTCCCGCCGTTGGCGATTTCGAATTTGCCCATCTTGCGCGCGTGGGCGCCGGTGAAAGCACCTTTCTCCGAGCCGAACAACTCATTTTCGAGAAGCTCCCCGGGAATGGCGGCACAATTGATCGTAATATACGGACCGTCCTTGCGTTCTGACAGATTGTGAATAGCCCGTGCAAACAGTTCCTTACCCGTCCCCGACTCTCCCTGCAACAACACGGAAGCGTCGCTCCCGGCCACTTTTCGAACCATCTGGCCCAGTTCCATCATCTTGGTATCACTTCCGATGATGTTCTCCAGCCCATGATCGGCCAGCAGTTCCTGTCGAAGCAACGTATTCTCGGCCACCAGACGGCGGTTTTCCAGGGCCCGCGCCACCAGCACGCAAAGATGCTCGGTATCGAAAGGCTTGGTGATAAAATCGTACGCCCCGTTTTTCATTGCGGAGACAGCATCTTCAATCGTACCGTAAGCGGTCATCACGATCACCGAAGTATCGACATCGACACCTTTGACCTCGGTAAGCACTTTCAGTCCGTCGACATCCGGCATTTTCAGATCGGTCAGCACCAAATCGTACGACTTGTTGCGAACCAGATCGATAGCCTGCTTTCCATCGCCGGCCGCGTCCACGCGATACCCTTCCTCGGTCAGCGTATCGAACAACATGTTGCGCATCGAATCTTTGTCATCAACGACAAGAATGTTGGGCATTTTTTAACTCCTTGAAGACGCAGCTCACCTTTTCAATACCATCCCCACCTGAGGAAGGGGGGACACTCCTATATATCGGCGAAATGGTCCGCCATTAAAGGATTTGCCTTGTGCAAATATTGTACAACCGCGAAGATAACGGCGAAAAGAAGAGAATCAGCCGGTCGTCAGTCCACGGCGAAATATACCATCTCGGTGGAATCGCAATAATCGGCTTTCAGGAAGTACGGCCCCGGGTACAGACGCGGCGAGGTCATCCGGGCGGGGCTGAAACTAAAACGATAGAATCCGGTTCTCAAAATTCTGACCATGAGCGGCCGAATAACGTTCAGGTCGGCGTCCATAAGGCTTATCGCCACGTTGCACGCCGGCTCGACAATCCGTATATCCAGTGAACCGGGATTTGTCCGTGAAAAATCGGCTTCCTCGACGACGATAGAGTCGATTCTGTCCGCGCGGATCAGCGTAATCAGCGAATCGGCAAAGACTATCTCGGGATCGACATATACGGTCTCGTACGGAACCGACTCCGCTATTTCATCCGGTAACCGGGGCGGTCCGCCACAACCCCAAAGCAAAACAGCAAACAGAAAAAACGCAGCCAGACCCCGGCGGCGAATCATTTTCTGCGCACCTCTGCCTGGTGGAGATAATCATCGACATGGAGCTTTATAATAAAACTCTTCTGGTTCACGAACTTGTTGGGCCTGAACAGACATTCGTAATCACCGGCCGGCATTATCGAATCTTTAACCGGAGTAAACATGGGGACGGCGCGACGGTCGCAGATCTCCAGCTTGACGCGCCCGGAGTCTTCCGTCAAACCGTACTTGATAATATTAGTCTCGGTCCAGTCATCGACATCCAGATAGCTGGTGGTTTCCCATTTCTCATATTTCACCAGCAGCTTACCTTCCCTGTTGCCGCCGCATTCGTTGGTTTTGTACCGATAGTTACCCGGCGGGACAAAACGGCCGGAGTCGTCTTTTTTGTCCCAGTACAGGTTAAAATACCCCGACCGGAGATCCATATCCAGAAAATGACGAACCAGGCTATCCGTAGAATCGACAATGACAACCTCAAACGTACAGGCAGAGTCATGCTCCTGGGCCAGCCAGATACGAAGGTTCTTCATCTCGACACTGTCCTGGGGATACTTGCAAAGCTGATCCCACTCTTGTTCGGTTGTCCCGGCCGAGGACAAACCGGCCGTCAGCAGAACAACGGCCATAACACAAACTGATGCAGATAGAATAGATTTACACATACGTACATGATTATACGTTCGGACGGTTATATCAAGTCAAAAAAAGCTAATCCCCGTACTCAAAGCAAAGAAGGCGGGTTTGAAGACAAACCCTCCCTACAATCTCATGATACTATACATCGAAGACGGATCCGCCCTACGGGACTTAAAGGCCAGACTGAGTTAAGAGATTGTCAAACTCGTGTAACAAGGGTTCGCTTCCCAGGGCCTTATACCGCACTGTGCCAACCCCATTTTCAATGTTAGCCACTACAAATGTATTGAGCCATGATACGCTCATTAGCCACTTACCGTCGGGCGATATCACTATCTCGCGCGCCAGACTGAAACTATCCACCTCTGTATTGTCACCATAAACGGCCTTGGTACATATCCGGTCGCAGACGTTAAATGTCTCCGTGTCAAAGACGGTAATAAACGAATCAGGGGGTGGACAACCGGGGTCAATGATATATGCCCCCGGATTGGAAAAGAAGGCATAGCGACCGTCCGGACTCAAGGCCAGATCGCCCAGCCCCATCCCCGATGGAAGTAGTTGCTCATAGAGCATTGAATCGCCAACGATATCGTAAATCGAAAAGATGTCCTCGCAGGTGCTGTAGCTGTACCGGTTAATGATATAAAACCGCGTTTCGTCAGGCGACGGTACGAACCGATGAATCCACGCTCCGGTATGCCAGAAAGTCATCGCAAAACTGCTGTCGCAACGAAACCGATGCAGATAGCCGTAGGGGCTTTCCCACCGGCATCCGTAGAAGCTGCGACTGTCGGCGGAGAACTGACCGTTGCATAGCTTGAGCGTATCGTGATACAACACGTCGTAGGTTGATGCATCCAGAATATACAGATCATCGGTACAGATCGCAAGCATGCTGCCGTCCGGAGAAGCCGCAATGGCACCATCATATGGTAGATGATACGGCAAACGGGCTATCACACCGAGGCTCAGCCAATGTATGACCAGGGTCTCGGTTTCTGTGGTTGCGAACAGCCGGGTGCCGTCGGCCGAGACCGCTGTCAACCGTGCTTGCTCCGGAAGCTCGAAGGTGCGAAGGCTATCATCGTATGGAAGGTACTGGTAATTCACCAAATCCACGACATCCCGGAAGTAGAACGGGTATTGCGGCGCCACCACCAGCGGGGATTTAACGGGGTTGTCGTCGTCGCATCCGGCCAGCCAGATACAAGTCAGACAAAGAAACGCTATAAACAATACTATCAGGCAGATTCTGAGCTTATCCACCAATTACCTCCCCAGTGTTTAAGTTAAAACCCGCTCTGACACGCCACGCGCAATGGCACCCTGTATGGATAGAGGCTCTTATACGAGTTGACTGTATCCCTGACCAAATCATACACCATGAAAGTGGACACAAACACGGCGTGCACTGACACCAGATATCGATCGTCCGGGGTCACCGCCAAGTGCCCGCCCACGAACATATTCCCAAGGTAACCGGTTGACGATGGCCTCGCAACAATGCTGTCAATTGTCCGACTCTCCACGTCGTAAGCGGCAAAGGAATAGCTTGGGAGGGTCCCTGGCAGCATAGAGCCGCAATCGGTGTAATAGATATGTCGGCTGCCATGTGAGGAAGTCATGTAGCCCTGGCCTGGATGGAGTACCTGGCGGAACAAAATTGAATCTTCCACCGTGTCATAGACATCAAAATTGTCAGTATCACTGTCAACGTGACGGTAAAGAAACCATACTGCCTCGTCAGACGATACCAAAACCTGTTTTATCGGCAGACTGTCCGGTATCAACGTCGTTGTGACGACATTTCCACACGTCAGATCAACACAGTAGATGTACAGGCTGTCGCGGGTGCAGTCGGATGCGTAAAAACGCTCCCCATCAGCGCTGAAACAACCGCCCGTGACACACTCACTATCGTGCCAGACGACCGAGTGATCCTCTGACGAGAGAATATAGAGATCATCTCCCTGTATGGCTATATGATGATTGTCTGGTGAAACGGCCACTTCGCCTGTTTGTGGCAGTTCGGTCAGCACTTCCTGCGTACCGATGTCGACAATCGCTGTCATATCAGAAAGAGCCATATACAGCCGTTTGCCGTCGGCCGACACGTCAAGATCACTCGGTCTTTTCCACGACGAGTCTACCACGAAGGAATCAAGCTTGCTTGTCCGTGTGCGGAGACTGAGGTATACGCCACCCTCATGGGCATCTTCAGCGTAAATGTAGGCAATGTAATCAGCAGCCACCACCAGCGGGGATTTAACGGGGTTGTCGTCGTCACAACCGGCCAGCCAGATACAGATCAGACCGAGAAGAGATATAAACAGTAACAGTAGGCAGATTCTGAGTTTATCCACCAATTACCTCCCCAGCGATAAGCCATAGACACCATATTATGACGGTCTGGTCCACGATTTGTCAAGGGGGAAATAAACCCGTGAATCGCTTTTTACCGATTGTAATCATAGCACAAGACCGCTTGCGATCCCGCCGGAGATATCCAAAATGGCGGAACCTCGGACGCGGACGGATCCACCCTACGATTAAGCGGTAATTCTGGTAGGGCTGGTTCGTCTTCATCGTCTTCGAACTTGCCATCAGTGTAGCTGGCGCAAAGATGGCGGGTTTGCAGACAAACCCTCCCTACGATTAAAAAGACGGATTTGCGGACGGATCCGCCCTATCGGAGGGGGGGGGCTGATTGCACAAAGCGAAAAGACAAAAGATCGCATTGTTCCCCCCTGCATTTTGGGTTAAGGTGAATTCTGACACGTTAACATCATAGGACTCTTCGTAGCGCCAAGATATACGTACGCATGGACAGTGTCCTTTACCAAACTGTATCCAAGAAGTCGTGGTCCCCATGTAAAAAGAAGAGAGATTAGAAACCGCCCGTCCGGCGTTATCACGGGGTCCTGGCATATGAATGGAAGTCCGGGATCACCAGAATCGGATGGCCGCGAAACCACACTGTCGATAGTCCGAGCTTCGATATCGTAAACCGCAAAGGAATAGTTGGGAGGCATCACCGATATCATGGTGCCGCAGTCGGTGTAGTAAACGTACTTGCCGTCGCGCGAAAGGGCCATGCTCCCCGCGCCGGGATGAAGCACCTGTCGGAACAGAATCGAGTCACCGTCCACATCATAGACATCAAAAACATAGGTATCCATGTAGGCCTGACGGTAAAGAAACCAGAGTCTCTCGTCCAACGACACTAAAACCTGCGTGATGGGGAAATCATCCGGCATTGGGGTACGCGTAACGGTATTCCCGTGCGCCAAATCAACACAGTAGACATATGGGCTGACGCTGCCGGACACGGATGTATAGTACCTGTTCCCATCAGCACTGAAAACACCGGGCCTAACACTGTCCGTATCATGCCAGATAACCGAGTAATCTTGTGTGTTCAGTATGTATAGATCTCCTTCATACTTGCGCAACGCGATATATTCGTTATTCGGCGAAATGCTGACTTGGTGGTAAGCGTATGGCAACTCCGCCCGCACTTCATAGCTGCCCGTGTCGACAACTGCTATCATGTCAGGAAGAGATATATACAGCCGTTTGCCGTCGGCTGACACGTCCAGATCAGAGGGGTTACCCCACGAAGAGTCTACTATGAAGGAATCAAGCTGCTTTGTCCGCGTGTGGAAAGTATAATACAGGCCACCCCCATAGCCGTCCTCGGCATACATATAAGCGATATAATCGGCGGCCACCACCAGCGGGGATTTGACGGGGTTGTCGTCGTCACATCCGGCCAGCCAGATACAGATCAGACCGAGAAGCGCTATAAACAGCAGCAGTAGGTAAATTCTGAGCTTATCCACAAACCGCCTCCCCAGCGATAAGCCATAGACACTGTATTATGACGACCTGGTCCACGATTTGTCAAGGGGGAAATAAACCCGTGAATCGCTTTTTACCGATTGTAATTGTAGCGGGAGAATAGCGAGTTCGAAGACGGACACACCCTACGATTAAAACGACGGATTTGCGGACGGACTCGCTCTACGATTAAGAAAGGTTTGCGATCCCGCCCATGGTAATCTACGGTTTGCAGTTGCGACAGGGCGAATAGCCCGCCCGAAGACCTTCCTCGCGGGTTTTGAAAATCACGTACTCCCCCGGTTTGAGATCGCGCACCGATTCACAGTTGGGTCGGTGCAAACGGAACGAACCCTGCCGAACCACATAATAAGCCTCGGGTTCGTGAGGAATCGACCACAGCCCGACTTTTCGATCAATAGCGCCGGACTGGGCCTCAATAAGCTCGGCGATGCATGATGCAGACAGATCGTTATCCTTGAACAGATACACATAGCCCAGCCCACTGTCCAGAATAGCCCGATTGACGAACAGGCTGTCGATGTACAAATAACCCAGCAGTCGCCCGTAGCGGTCGCGCCGGCGGTCGGCAAACTCGATGCGGCCACGACGACCGAGGGCCAGGCGTTCCAACATGGCTGCTGCTTCGTCGTGATACGCCTCTCCCCTTTCGGGTGTATCGATAGCCAGCAGCCGCAGCCTGTCACCGCCCAGCAGTTCGACCGTATCGCCATCGATAACGCGCACCACCGTAAAGCGATCATCAGGTGACCGCTCCAGACCGATCTCTTCGACCAGCCGCAACAGGAGTATCAACACGGCTACCGCAAGTATCAGACCGATACTAAGAACACGACGGCGCATTCGTCTATTAACCGGAGTTGCCATTGACCCTCACCTCCGACCATCCCCCCGACGCCGGGACTACTTCGACAAGCGTCTCGACGTTGTTCTTGAGTTCTTCCAAATGCGTAATCAGCAACATCTGAGGAAAACGCCCCCGCAGGTTGGCCAGAGCCTGAAAGATAAGCTCTCGGCGGCCGCTGTCCTGCGAGCCGAAGACCTCGTCAAGAATAACAAACGAACGGTCCAGCCCAGCCGATTCGGTCAGAGCCAGCGAAATGGCCAGCCTCAAACACAACGAGGCCAGATCTTTCTCGCCGCCCGAATAGCGGTCTATACCGTAATACTGACCATAATCCATGATCCTGAGTTCGTAGTCTTTGTCCAGTTCTACAAGGCTGTATCTTCCGCCGCTCATCTCGGCCATAAGATCACCGGCCAACTGGGCAAGACGGGGCCGGATACGACTGATAGTGAACTTGCGAAAATCGGTAAACAGACCGCTCAGCTTTTCGGCGTAAAACTGATCCTCGCGGCACCGGTCGAGTTCCTCGCTCATCTTGTCCAGACGGGCCAGCTCTTCCATTTTGATTTCATGTTCCCGAACCGTGATTTCGAGCTCCTTGTCAATCTCCCGATACTTGTCCCTGGCGTTGTCCAACTCCTGCTGTCGGGCGGCAAAGCTCTCCTTTATAGTATCGAATAATCCCTCATCGAACCCCAATTCGCGGCGTTGCCGTTCCAGTTCAGAGATTTCCCCATCGCTTGCAGCCAACCGCTTGTTCAAAGTGGCAATCTGTTCGGTTGTCTCCGGCAAAGCCTTTACCTCACCCTCAAGCTGCAGGGTGCGCGCTCGCACTTTTTCCAACTCAATCAGGCGCATATTCAACCGCTGGAATTCTTCCGGGTCAAAAGCTATCTCGTCAAGCCCGGCCAGTTGCCCGTTCAGTTCTTCCAGCCGGATCGATACACTACGGCGATGGGTTTCAAAATCAGCCGTCGTTCGTTGCGCTGCGGCCAGTCGAAGCTTCAGACCGCGTGCCTGCTGGACAAGGTCGGTGACCTTCTCCGACTCATCTTTCAAATGCTCGCCGGTTCGCCGTCGCTCGGCCAGCACTTCATTAACTTCCCGACCGGTTCTGACGAGTTCGGTCATTTCTTTTTCCAAATGGGTCCGGATAGCCGGAAGATCATCGCCATAAGGTCGGTGGCAACGATCACAAACCGCCTCCGGTCCTATATCATTAATAGCGTCCATCTGGGCTTTCAACCGGACCGTCTCCTGACGGTTGACTTCCGATCTCGCTTTACTCTCGCTCCAGTCGGCGCGCGCCTTTTCCAATCGGGCAAGCACCTGCTCGTGCCGCCGTTCGATATCTTCGGGTATTTCGGCCAGAGCCGACTCAAGCCCCCGGACCTCCTCCACGGCCGTTGCGAGCTTTTCTTCGATACCGGCCAAATCTGCCCGGCCGGATTCCGCCTGTCGGGTCAGATTATCACGAAGGACGATCTTCTGCCGAGCCTCGGTCAGGCTGTCGAATCGCTTTTTCAACTCATCGAAACCGACCAGCGTCGCCCGGTGTTCTTTCAGTTCCTCTGTCGCAGCCGTCAGTCGTTTTTCCCTGACCGTGGCCTGTTCTATCTGCTCACGGAACTGGTCACAGGTAGCCTTAAGAGCGTCCAGAGTGGCGTTTATCCGGGAGCACACATCTCGTTTTTCCTGCTGCTCCCGAAATGCCCGGTCAGCCTCGACCATAGCCACTTTGGCGTGTTCGTATGCTCCCGAGGTTATTTCCCGCTGAGAACGAAGCGGGGTAATCTGCTCCCGAAGTTGCTTCACCCGGTCGAGCAGACTATCCCGAACGGCCAGTTGTCGCCGGAGCATGTCAGCCTTATCGGATAACCCGCGGGTATCATTCTTGACCCGTTCGATAGCCTTGTCCAACCTTTGGATACCAAGCATACCGGCCAGATGCTCCCGACGCTGACCGGGGGTAAGGTCGGCCAGGGCGTTCAGTTCCTGCTGCCGGGCCAGAAATGAGGTCAGAAAACCGCGCCAGTCCAGACCCAGCAAAGTGACTATCTGCCTTTCGGTTTCCGTGCTCCCGACACTCTCGGCGGTATCGTTGCGCTCAAGCAGGACCTCGGGACGGTCGGTACGGCCGATCAGACGTCTAACCACCCGGTAACGGTCCGGGCCAAGCTCGAATTCCAGCGCTACCTGGCAAGATTCATCACCCCCGGCAAAAACGGACTTAATCTCATCCTTGCCCGACCGGGCCACCCGGTTGCCATAAAGAGCCCAGGCAACGGCCTCAACAATAGACGATTTCCCGGCGCCATTGGGCCCAATAATACCGGTAATACGGTCATCGAACCTCAGACGAGCGTTTCTGATAACGCGAAAGTTGCTAATATCGATTGAGACAAGACGCATAAACACCGGAAGGAATTCTTTTACACTGCTTTCTGTCAAGAGCTATCTGAAACCGATGAGTAGCAAAAGAATATGAGACACAAAAACGCCTTAAATAAGCGGAAAACAGAACAATGGGAAAATATTTCTCTTTTTTGTCTTGACAAAAACCAAATGATAGTTACATTCACTTCTGAGCGTGTGTTTCTGCCCTGCGGTTGGGTCTGAGAGCCAATTTGACCCGGCGGCGGGAAAAGAAGCCCTTTTCTCAGTTAAGACATTTGCCAAAGACATAAACCTGTCTAACAGGTGAGTTGTGCTTGGCGGTTTTGATGAAGGTCTCGGATTTTTTCGGGTTCTTCGCACCGCAAAGGTATAACAGCTTTGGTAAAAGTTTTCCCGACTTCCTTCATTATTCCTCCTGTTGGCCCACCTGTTAACCAGATGCCGCCCAACATGCGGCAACGAATTGGAGGTGACAGTACACCAACCTGATTTATTTGGGTTCAGAAGACCTCGTTAAAGCACAACTGCGTTCTGGGACAATCTCCCAATTGGGTTTTGTCTCAACTCCAGAATAAGGAATTGCGAATTGTTGCCGTTAAGAAAAGTTAGAGCCTCGATTTTCCCTAGACACTTATGTGAGGCGATAGTCTCTTGTCTTATGACCGCCGATTCTGTCGGCAGGTCCGACAAAAGGCTTTCTTTGACGAACGGCAAAGCAAATATCCCGTATTTCGGAGGAAATTCGTGTTGAAACGACTAACGCTCTACTCATCTTTGAGAACTCGCCTTCGGCAACTTTCCCGTGGCCTTGCGGACTGTGCTCCCGTACATCCGCCTGGACTCCGGTTGCGGAGCACCACGATTGCAGTCGCAGACGCTGGGTGGACGGAATTGGTAATCCCAAGAGGATATCGGCTCCTCTGTGACCTGTTCGTTGACCGCTCCCCGGTCAACATACTGACCAGCCTCGACTGCATCCGGGATGTCGCCTTCCCCGGCGGCAGCTTGCCTATCCATCGTTGTGATCATGCTCCGGTTGTTTCCGGCGGTGTTTCGGCCAATCCGTTTCATCTCGGTCACAACCGGGAAAGTCGCGAGCCGTTCGAGGGTTTTTCTAAGCTGGGTAGAATTAGTTGTCCAAACAATAATGAGGTAATGCTATGACCAATGTAAAAATGAGCCTGCGGGTGTCGGTTGCAGTGGTTCTCGCGCTTGCTTTCTGTTGTCTGGTTATCGGCCAGGCCGTGACAGCGGGTGAGAAGCAGATTGCGACAAACACGGCTCCGCAACTCAAGACCTATATGCCTACTCCACCCCCGGTGAAGGACATTGTCCAACCGGAGGGCCTTAAGGTCAGACATACCACAGATGCTCGTCAGCCCGACAAGCCCGCGTTTGAGGGTCGTGTCCCGCACGTAGATAACTGGGACACCAAAGAAGGCGGCGAGGATTGCACCAATGCAGTGGTCATTTCAACTTTGCCGTTCGACGACACTGGCGACACCGGGGATAATAACGATGATTATTCCTACGGTGGCGGCCCTGACGTTGTGTACGCATACACGCCGAGCGTCAACGAGGACATCGACATCAGTCTTTGTGAATCGTCCTTCGACACTTATATGAGTGTCTTCGAAGGCGACTGCTCAGGAACTGAGTATGCTTACAACGACGACGCCTGTGGTACACGGTCAGCACTTTACGATCTGTCTGTGACCGCTGGCAACACGTACTACATTGTTGTCGATGGTTACGGTTCCTCTTCGTACGGCGCCTATGAGATCAATGTCATGATCCATGAGGACTGTGACGTCGAATGCCCGACCGGCGCGACGGCTGAGGGTGAAGGCGACTGCTATGATGACTACGACGACGTGACCAACGGCGGCTGCAACTCCTCTCCGGAGGTGTTCGGCTCAATCAGCAACGGTGAGACCATCTGCGGTACCAGTGGTGCCTTCCTGTATGGTTCTTCCAACTACCGTGACACCGACTGGTTCCTGTATGAACCGACCCAGCCCGAGACCCTGAAGGTCTGGAGTGTGGCCGAGTTCCCGCTTCTGCTCGGTGTTGTGGACGGCCTGTGCGGTTCCGCGGCTTTTGTTAGCAGTACTACAGCCGATGAATGCGACACTGCTTCCATCGAGGTTCTTGTCCAGCCGGGTTCCTATGCCATCTTCGTGGCTCCTTCGGTATTCGAAGGCTACGATTGTGGTCTGGAGTATGTCCTCCATATGGACGCCGTACTCGGTGAGGAAATCATCGGTCCGGACAACGACGATTGCGCGAATGCCACTCCGATCGGTGAAATAACCGGTCTGGTCTTCTCCAACGTCGGTGGTACGCTTGACGATCCGGCCGGCTATATGTCCGGTCCTGATGTCTGGTTCTGCTATACGGCTACTTGCGACGGTCAGGCTACGGCCAGTCTGTGCACTAGCGATGAAGACTATGACACCAAGATGATCGTCTGGGAAGGTTGCACCTGCTACCCGACCACCTATCTCGACTATGACGACGATGCCTGTGCTTCTTACGGTCCGTCGGAAGTTTCCTGGACAGCCACGGCCGGTGGTCAGTATCTGATCCAGGTCGGTACCTGGGGCGACGAGTATCCCGATATGGTGCTCGACGTCTCCTGTTCCGTAATCTCGCTCCCGCCGAATGACGATTGCGTTAACGCTATTGCCATAGGCGACGTGGTTGACCTGGCTTTCCATAACATCGGTGCCACCACCGATGGTCCGGATGAACCGGACAACTGCCTGTTCTACAGCTATTCGCAGATCGGTTCGGATATTTGGTATTGCTACACGGCGACCTGCGACGGTGTGGCCACGGCCAGCCTGTGCGGTTCCGGCTATGACACCAAGATCGGTATCTATGCCGGCTGCAGCTGCCCGGTCACTCCGGCCGAGTTCGTTGCCTGTAACGAAGACGCCTGCGACCTGCAGTCTGAGGTTAGCTGGGAAGTTTTGATCGGTGAGCAGTATTTGATTCGTATCGGTGGTTACGGCGATGCTCAGGGTACCGGTATCCTGAATACCTCCTGCTTCGCTCCGCCGTACAATGATAACTGCGAAGACGCCGTTGTCTTTGCTCTGAGCGAGGATACGACGGTTGTTTCCGGTAACATCCAAGGCTCCACCAACGACTGCGAATACTACTATGATGATCCGCAGGTTTGGGAAACGTTCACGCTTGACACTTGCTACAACGTGTATATCGACTACTGTCTGACGCCGGAAGGCGGTCCGGGCTGGTCGTTCTATCCGTATCTGCATGATGCGTGCCCGTGCGAACTGGGTAACATGATCGAGTACAGCGGCTATGACTTCTATGGTTGTCCCGGCGGCGTTACCAACGCCATGTTCTGGGTCAACAATGTGAAGCCGGGCCAGTACTGGTTCCCTGTTGCTTCTCAGTATGCCGGTCCGTATACCCTGCAGATCTACGGTTTCGTTGTCGAGTGCACGCACTGCGAAGCCGGTGCAAACTACGAGGATGAGTATATCGCCGAAGTCGAAGTCGGTACGATTGACAATGTCACCGGTTGGGATGGGTATGGCAACTACTACGATACCCATGTCACCGACATGTATCAGTATATCGGCTATGACTTCCTGGTTACGGGTGAAGGCACTTACTCAAGTGACTATGTCAGTATCTGGATTGACTGGGATAACGACCTCGAGTTCGACGGCCCGAATGAGTTCTTCGACGCCAACGGCAGCCCGGGCTACGGTCCTTATGACGGCACTATCACGCCGCCGACCGAAGCCACCGAGACGAAACACCGCATGCGCGTCCGTATGACATATGGTAGTAGCTACCATGATGCCTGCGGTTACTCGTCATGGGGTGATGTTGAGGACTACGGCATTAACGTGCTGTATTGGACCTGTGGCGACTGCGACGGTGACGGCGATGTGGACGATCTCGATATCGTCTGCCTGAAGGACTTCTACTTCACTTTGGGCGCTGCGCCTGCTCCGTTGGTTGCCGGTGATGCTAATGGTGACGGTTATGTGAACATTGCTGACATTGTTTACGTGGCCGACTATCTGTATCGCTCCGGTCCTGCCCCGATCTGCATCTTCTAAACAGATCGTAAGGCTTACTTATAAAAGGGTCGTTCCGGCACTGCCGGGATGACCCTTTTTTTTCTGACACTTTCTCCGTTTTATCCCGACGCCAGACAACCCACGGAAACCGGATTGTCAAAGCGAATTCGGCTTCGTATCTTGCCTTCGGTTCGGCGAGCAGGCACTCCCCGGACCGGAGGAGAACCAAGCCATGACCGAGGATCATATCGACTCGACAGTTGCGACGAAATACTGGTCCCTGCTGGAAAACGGGCGCATACAGTGCGACCTTTGCCCTCGTCATTGCCGTCTCAAGGAAGGACAACGAGGGTTGTGTTTCGTTCGCGCCCGCCAAAAAGACCAGATTGTACTAACCACCTACGGCCGTTCAAGCGGTTTCTGCGTAGACCCTATCGAAAAAAAGCCGCTGAACCATTTCTACCCCGGCTCGGCGGTGCTCTCTTTCGGCACAGCCGGGTGCAATCTGGCCTGTAAGTTCTGCCAAAATTGGGACATCAGTAAATCGAGAGAAACCGACACCCTGGCCGATCAGGCCTCTCCGCAGACAATAGCCCGAGCCGCCCGACAATTGGGCTGTCGGTCGGTTGCTTTTACTTACAACGATCCGGTCATCTTCCTGGAATATGCGGTCGATGTGGCCCGAGCCTGTCATGAACTGGACATTCAGACAGTAGCCGTGACGGCGGGTTATATATGCGAAAAGCCCCGAGACGAGTTCTTTGCCCATATGGATGCAGCCAATGTCGATCTCAAGGCGTTCAGTGAACGTTTCTACCGCGACCTGTGCGGCGGACAGCTTCGGCCGGTGCTGGACACGCTCGAATACATAGCCACACGGACCGATGTCTGGCTGGAGTTGACCACTCTTCTGATTCCCGGAGAAAACGACTCGGCGGATGAGATAGACAAGATGACGCGCTGGGTGGCCGAACACCTGGGGCCGGATGTCCCTATGCATTTTACGGCTTTTCACCCGAGCTGGAAAATGACGGACAAACCACCGACGCCGCCGGAGACACTTACCCGCGCCCGCGATATAGCCATGGCCAACGGGGTGCGCTATGCCTATGTGGGCAACGTGCACGATCCGTCCGCTGCCGCCACGTATTGTCCCCAGTGCGGCGCTCTTCTCATCGGTCGTGACTGGTACCATTTGACGGCGTGGAATCTGGACGATAAAGGCCGCTGCCTGAAATGCGGCACGGCTTGCGCGGGAAGATACAGCAGTCAACCGGACAGCTCCGGTGTTCGTCCTATGCCGGTGCGCCTGAGTAAATTCGAATAGACCGCGATTCTTTATCAAACAACAGACATAAAAGAAGTCAGAGTCATTACGACCCTGACTTCGCTTAAAATCGACATGGTGTCCCGGTGTAAGGTCAGTTGGCCTTCATGAAGGATTCCATAAATTCGGCCAGTTTGGAAGCACCCTCAATGGTCATGGCGTTGTACAAAGAGACCCGAATACCACCAACCGAGCGATGTCCTTTAAGACCACCGAAACCGGCGGCCTTGGCTTCAGCGATGAATTTCTTCTCCAGGTCTTCACTGGGCAACCGAAGCGTGATATTCATCCAACTGCGGCTGTCTTTTTCCGCCGTGCCTTTGTAATAGTCCGGATGGGTATCCATAACACCGTAGATCTTGTCTTTCTTGGTCCGGTTGACTTCTTCCACCCTGACCAGACCACCCTGGTTTTTGACCCACTCGAGGACCAGTTTGACCACGTATATCGGAAAAGCCGGCGGTGTATTGTAAAGGGACTTCTTCTCGGCGTGAGTACGATAGTCAAACATGGTCGGGTTTCCGTCGCGGCAACGCTGCAACATATCGTCGTGAATGACGACCATCGTAACCCCGGCCGGTCCGAGATTCTTCTGGGCTCCGGCGTAGATCAGCGAAAACTTGCCAAAATCCAGCCGCCGCGAAAGCATGTCCGAAGACATATCGCAAATCAGAGGGACCTTACCGGTGTCCGGGAACTCGTGATACTGAGTCCCCTTAATGGTATTGTTGGAGGTGATATGCAGATAAGCGGCGTCGGCCGGGATATCCATCTCGGACGGTTTGGGAATGCGGGAATACCCTTCTCCCTTGGAACTGGCCGCCAGATGCATTTTGCCGATGATACCGGCCTCTTTGATAGCTTTGGCCGACCATGAACCGGTGTCGACATAGGCCCCGACCTTATCACCACCGAGGAAGTTCAGGGGAATCATGGCAAACTGAGTGGAAGCCCCACCGCCAAGGAACAGCACGTGGTATTTCTCGTCCAGTCCCATTATTTCCCGGGTCAGGGCTATCGCCGAGTTATTGATGTCGTCGAATTCGGCCGAGCGGTGCGATATTTCCATGACCGACATGCCGGTTCCCCGATAGTCGAGCAGTTCCTGCTGAACGGTCTGCAAAACTTCAAGCGGCAGCGTGGAGGGACCGGGATTGAAATTGAATATTCTGTTAGCCATTGTATTGCCTCACAAATATCGAGTCTATAGTCTTTCTATTTGTTAGCCACATAGTCTCGGATAAGAGCCTCGACCATTGTCCCGATTCGTCCCATGTTCTCTTTGGTGGACGCTCCTATGTGGGGAGTCAGCACGCAGTTCGGCGCGCTGAGAAGCGGGCTGTTCCAGTCGGGCGGATCGGAGTACCAGACATCATTGCCGTAGCCGGCCAGTTTGCCGCTCTTGAGCGCCTCGGCCACGTCTTCCTCGATCACGCATTTGCCTCGTCCGGCGTTAATCAGATAAGCACCGTTCTTGAACCGGGCCAGTGTCTCTTTGTTTATCATGCCCTTGGTATCGGGCGTGAACGGCATATTCATGGAGACGTAGTCGGCCTCACCCAATACGTTATTCAGGTCGGTGCGCATCTCGGCGAAATCGGAAAAATACACATAAGGATCGTACCCCAGCACTTTCATGCCGAAGGCCTTGGCTCGCATGGCCAGAGCGGTACCGATCCGACCCATCCCCAAAATGGCCAGAGTCTTTCCGAACAATTCGCCGCGTTTGAGTTCCTTTTTGGCCCAGTTATGCTCGCGCATGGTACTGTCGGCCCGCGTGACGTGGTTGGGCAGAGCGATCATGAGAGCGAAAGCCAGTTCCGCCACGGCCACGGTGGAGGCCTCCGGCGTATTGTGTACCCTGATGCCCTTCTCTCGAGCGTACTCCAGATCGACATTGTCCAGCCCTACCCCGCCGCGAATGACCAGCTTCAGATTGGGGGCATTGTCGATATACTCCCGCGTCACCTTCGTTTTACTGCGGACCAGCACGACCTCCGCCTCGGCCAGACGGCCTTTGTCATCGGTCACTTCGCCGAACTGGGCAAGTACTCCCGGAAGGTCGGCTCCAAAAGCATCTGAAATCAGTATGACCATCACGTTGCTCCTCGTCTGAACATTTATTCCGTTAGCAGGTTGACAACCATGCCACTGCGAAGTTTGGGCTCAAACCACGTTGATTTGGGCGGCATCACCTCGCCGGCATCGGCCACCTTGAGCAATTGCTCGATAGATGTAGGATATAGCGAAAAAGCGATCTTAAACTCACCGGAATCCACCAGCCTGACCAGTTCACTGTTACCACGAATACCACCGACGAAATCGATCCGCTTGTCAGTGCGCGGATCGGAGATACCGAGAATCGGCTCGATGAAATTGGCCGCCAGAATCGCGGCGTCAAGCGAACGGGTGGGATGAGTGGGATCGAAAGTTCCCTCGCGGGCCGTCAGTCGATACCACTTACCGCCGACGTACATACCGAACTGGTGGACACTTTGTGCCGTGACCTCGCCATCGGACAAAACCACGTCGAACTTCTCCGAAGCCTTCTTCAGCAATTCTTCGAGGCTCAGCCCGTTGAGATCCCTGATAACCCGGTTGTACGGCAGAATGCGAAGCTCCTCGTCCGGGAAAATGACATTGAGGAAATAGTTGTAAATTTCGTTGCCGGTATGCCCGGGGTTCTTCTGCGCATAGCGCCGGGCTATCTCGGAACCCGCCTGAGAGCGGTGGTGACCATCGGCGATATAGAGAGCGTCAAGTCGGGCAAAAGCCGCGACGATTTCGTCGCTTACCGCATTATCGCGGATTACCCATAACTCGTGTTTCACGCCGTCGTCGGCCTCAAACCGCGTCTCGGGCGGGGTGACCGTCACTTTGGCAAAAAGCGAGCGTATCTCGTCATTAGTCCGGAAAGTCGAAAATACCGGCCCAACCTGAGCCTCAAGATAGGCAATATGGTTGGCCCGATCGTTGACCTTCTCGGGGCGGGTGTGTTCGTGTTTTTTTATTTTCCCGGCGTCGTATTCGGCACACGATGTCAGGGCCACCAGTCCCGTCTGGCTACGTCCCCGCCAGGTCAGTCGATAGAGATAAAAGCACGGGCGATCATCCCGCACCATGATGTTTTCATTTATCAGTCGGGCCAGGTTATCTTTTCCCCGGCGGTAAACTTGCTCACTGTACGGGTCGACCGTGTCCTCGAAATCTATCTCGGCCTTGTTCACACGCAAAAACGAGTCCGGATTATTGCGGGCCAGTTCCCTGGCTTCGCGGCTGCTGAGGACATCGTAAGGGGGTGAAGCTACCCGACTGGCGATATCGGGGCGGGGGCGCAATCCCCGGAAAGGTCTCACAATAGCCATAAATTACCTCGTTTCACAGAACCAAGCGTTGCAAACGGCATTACAGTTCCGGCAGTATAACAAACGGGCGGGAAATTTCAACCGATTTCGGACGGATAACGCTTGCTCCGGGGCGAATCATGCACGAAAAAAGCGGGGGCCACAAAACCCCCGCCGAGCGATCCGCAATTAACCTACGGCTCCGAACCCAATTGCCAGAAAAGAAACGACAGCTCGTCCAGATACTCATCGATCAGCTTGTGGACAGGCATACCGCCCGAATGACCACCCCTGGTGTCATAAGACAGCAAAATCGGTCTGTCGGAGGCGGTAGCAGCCTGAAGCCGCGCCGTCATTTTTCGGGCATGGCAGGGATCCACCCGCGTATCGGCGTCACCGGTAACGAACAAAACGGCAGGATATTCTACTCCCGGTTTCACGTTTTGATAAGGCGAATAGTCAAGAATGTACCTGAACTGATCGGGGTCCTCGGCCGAGCCGTATTCGGGCACCCAATAACGGGCCACCAGGAACAAGTGGTAGCGGATCATGTCGAGCAGGGGGTAAGTACATATAACGGCCTGGAATAAATCCGGTCGCTGGGTCAGAGCCGTCCCGACCAGCAGACCGCCGTTGCTGCCCCCCATGATAGCCAGATGCGAAGGGTCGGTGTAACCGTTGTCCATCAGCCACCGGGCACCGGCGTACAGATCGTCGAAAGTGTTTTGCTTTTTGTCGAGCATGCCCGCCCGATGCCAGTCCTCTCCGAACTCACCGCCGCCGCGAAGATTGGTCACCGCATACACCCCGCCCCGTTCGACCCAGACAAGAGCGAAATGACTGAAATACGGCTTCATACTCGAATTAAATCCCCCGTAACCGTACATCAGAGTCGGGTGGGAACCGTTAAGAGCAAGCCCTCGCGGGTAAACCAAAAACATCGGTACTCGCACACTATCCTTCGAGTCGTACCAGACCTGTTTCACTTCGTACCTATCGTTGTCGACGCTGATATCCGGTTTGAACCAGACCTGCGACGTCCGGTCGGCCAGATCGTAACGAAAAGACATCGACGGATAAGTAAAAGAACTGAAAGAATAAAAGGTCTCGGTGCTGGACCAACGACCATCGAGATTGCCGGCCGAACCGATGGCCGGGAAGTCCACATCGTGCAGGTACGTTCCCGAGGTGTCGAATATCTTCAGATGAGTAACGACGTTTTCGATATAACAGACCGATAAACAACCGCCGACCAGAGCGATATCCTGAATGGGATATTCACTTTCGGGAATCAGTTCGCGCCAGTTTTCGCTGGCCGGTTTGTTCAGATCGACACCCAGTACCCGGTAGTTGGGGGCATCCCAGTCGGACATCATAAAGCATTGTTCACCGATCACATAAGGATAGAACTGAGCCTCAATATCATCAACCAGCGTGCGAACAGGGCCGCCAGCGGCGAGATCTTTGAAATACACATCGGTTTTGAGCGAAGCCGAACCATGGTAGACCGTCATAAGCAGATACCGGCCATCATCGGAGACAGTCGCATCAACATACAACTCCGGACCGTAACCATCGCCGAAAATCAGCTCATCGTCCCCCGTGGCCCCAAGGGAGTGATAGTACACTCTCGGTCCTTCCTTTTCCGCCAGAGCGTAATAAACCCCTTTCCCATCGGCCGTGAACTGAACCGAGCCATACCGCCCCCAGGGCAGGCTGTCGGGCAGGATCGTTCGCGAAAGAACATTGAGAAACCGCACCGCGACCTCGTCCTCACCGCCCTGACGGAGACTATAGGCGATCAGGCCACCGTCGCGCGAGATATCGCTGTAGCTGACATTGACCGATTGATCGGAACTGAGCGTATCGGGGTCTATCAGCACAATATCGTTACCGGAAAGACCGTTGCGCACGACAAGAGAATAAAGCTGCTCATCGGCCGAACGCTGGCGGAAGAAATAACGACCGCCGGCTTCGGTAGGTATGCGCCGACTGTCGACCACGAGCAATTCTTCAAGCCGGGTGCGCAGGCTGTCACGACCGGGCAGACTGTCCAGAATACGGCGAGAGAATGCGTTCTGCTCGTCGATCCATCGACGGGTTGCCTCGGACTGCTGATCTTCAAGCCAGCGATAGGGATCCTCAATAACCTGTCCGTGCAGGGTGTCGACTACAACATCTACGGGGCTGGGCGGATAAGTGATCGGTTCGGCCGTCGACAGGACGGGGGCACTCACCGCGATCAAAAGACAAAGGACCGTCCGGGCTGACATAGTCATGAATTGTTTTCTCCAACCGTTCAGGATATTCATTTACGGAATACAGTATACGGGGCCGCCCCGGTTCGGCCAAGTGCGAAAAAAGGAAAAGGCCGACCCGAAGGGTCGGCCTTTACTACTCGACAAAGTCGGTTTCAGGCAACAGCCTATTTCATGTGCTTGGAGACCAGCTTGGTCATCTCAAACATGGAAACCTTCTTCTTGCCGCCGAAGATTCTCTGCAGCTTGTCATCAGCATTGATCATACGACGGTTGATGGCATCCTGAAGACCATTCTTCTTGATGTAATCCCAGATCTTCTTGGTAACCTGGGTACGAGGGATCGGCTTGCTGCCGACCACCGCACCGAGTTCCATCGAAAGAGTCATCGGGCGCATGAAAGCCGCATTCGGTTTACGTTTGGTCGCGGTTTTCTTCCGGGCCGTCGTCCGGCGAGTGGTCGCTTTCCGAACAGCCGGTTTACGCTTGGCCGTTGTCTTCCGAGCAGCCGGTTTACGCTTGGCGGTTGCCTTGCGCACCGTCGTTTTCTTGCGAGCGGTGGTTTTCCGGGCAGCCGGTTTACGCTTGGCCGTTGTCTTCCGAGCAGCCGGTTTCCGCTTGGCTGCGGTCTTGCGGACGGTGGTCTTCTTCGCTGTTGTCTTCTTGGCTGTGGTCTTCTTCTTGGCGACTACCTTTTTCTTCGCTACGGTTTTCTTCTTAGGGGTAGCCTTGCGCGCCGCGGTCTTCTTGGGCGCTACTTTTTTCTTTGCCGCAGTTTTTTTCTTTGCGGGCTTCTTTTTCGCAACTGGCATGAACTGCTCCTTTAGCATTGAGGTTGGTTTTGGTTTATGCTATTGCGCATTGTAGTCGAATTCTGTCGGGTATTATATCGACAACCGCGACATCTTTTTCCCTGTTCTCAGCCGAAAAATTGTCGTTTTTGAAAACTTTGGCAAGAAAAATTATCACACGCCAGAAAAAAAATCACGCCGTCACCAGAGGAAAACAACTCCCGCGGACGACACGTTTACCCCTTTTGCAGTTCTATCACCGGCGCCTCGGGAGGACAACCGAGACGGAACGGAAACCAGTGACCCGCCCCGGAAGAAGTATACAACTGTCGTTCTCCGATCCGGTAGTGTCCCCAGAGGTACTTCTCCGGGAACTGACTCTCCAACAGGGAACGACCGCAACAGCCTATCTGTCCCCCGTGCGTGTGCCCGGCCAGGGTCAAATGAACACCGCGGTGAGCCGCATGGGGAAAGGCGTCCGGACGATGACTCATCAGAACGGTGAAGTCACCCTTTCCCCTTGTCGCCAGGGCCGTGTCGATATGTTCGGTGAAAAAGCCCTCTCTGATACCCCCCATCGTCACGGGATCATCTATTCCCGCCAGGTACAATCGACTGCCGCCAACTGCGAGACTTACGCCCTGATCTATGAACAACGGCACGGTTGAGCGCGAGAAGATGACTCGGATATACGGCATTCCCCGGAAGTATTCATGGTTACCCGGTATGGCATAAGTGCCCAGCCGAGGATTCAACCGGCTCATCAGGCGGAGGGCGTCGGCCAGTTGATCGATGTCATCGGCGATATCACCGGTGACGAGAGTAAGGTCGGGCCGCAGTGTTTCGGCCGTCGCGAGAATCTTCTCCAGGTCGTCGACCGTGACATAGTGCCTGAGATGCAAATCACTAAGGTGCAAAATGCGCAGCCCGCGAAGGTCATCGGGAAGGTCCCTGAATGTCATTACCATCCGGTACACATTGGCCCCGGCGAAAGCTCGCCCCACCCCGGCCATGCCGGTGGCCACCGTAACCATCGGGACGGCGGCCGCGGCGGCTTTCAGAAATACACGACGGTGCCTGTCCGGCGGCTCGCCGTCGACACGGCGACGATGCCGAATGAAGCGATCAAGCAGACGGTCGGCCAGGTGTATCGCCCCCGAAACCGGCAATGAGAACATAAGACAGATTTCGGATATGAGAATAATCGAACTCACGGCCGCAGCCGAAAAAGACAGCCAACCGACGTTGTAATATGTCCCCGCCGCGAAGAGAAGAAAGAAAGCCACCCCCAGCAGAGGCAAAGCCCAGGCGGCACGACGAATCCATGTCTTGCGCCACCACACCCGATTGAGCTGCCGCAACAGAAGAAGTTGCACCAGGCCGAACAGAAGAATAACCGCACAGACGAAGACTACGAAGAAAAAAGCCTGTATCATCTATAATCGCCCCTGTCCGCCCTGTCCCCGGTCGGTTTTCTTTTCCCCACCGGAGTATCCCCAGAGCGTCGCGGGTTCATATCCGCACATCATTTACGCCATACCGACGGGCGGAGAACGATCAGAACAGTGAAGATTTCGAGACGCCCCAGCAACATAGACAGTACCAGAATCCACTTACCGGGAACGGGTATCCAGGCGTAATTTTCAATCGCCCCGACACCGGCCAGACCGGGGCCGATGTTACCGATGGTAGCGATAGAGCAACTGACAGCGGTGATAAGGTCCGGCACGAACAGAGACATAGCCAGCGCCGTAATAATGAACAAACCGATAAACAAAATAAAGAACGCCACGACACCGACCACCCGGTCGTCGCTGACAACCTGACTCCCTACCTTGACCGGGGCAACCAGGCGAGGCTGGGTCATCTTACGCAGCGTGTTCCAGGCAACTTTGAACACCAGCATGATCCGAATCATCTTTATACCGCCGCCCGTGGAACCGGCGCAACCGCCGAAAAACATCAGCAGAACCAGCAGGAATCGAAGGAAATCGGGCCAGAGATCGAAATCAGCGGTGGCAAAACCGGTCGTGGTGACAATCGACACCGTCTGAAACGACGCCACCCGGAAACTTCCGTACAGCGTTTGCACCGTTTCGGCCTGATTGTCGTAGTGCTCATTGAACTCCTCGGTCGACATGGGATCATGCCGGTAATGACCGGCCGCTTCCTCGACCGAGGTCAGTCCGCCGAAATAGAGCAGACCGGTAGCCACGATGATCACCGCAATGATGACCCCGTTATAAAACCGAAACTCTCGATTCTGAAACATCGACCCGACATCACCGCGCAGCGCCCGGAAGTGCAGAATAAAATTGATCCCGGCCAGGTACATGAAAAAAGTCACGACCCACTCGATGTAATCGGAATGATAAGCCGCAATCGAGGCGTTCTCGGTCGAAAAACCACCCGTAGCCATAGTGGCGAAAGCATGACAGACCGACTCGAACAGGTTCATGCCGCCCAGCCACAGCAGCAGAATCTCGGCGGCCGAGAACAATACGTACACCCCCCACAATATCGAAACCGTCTGAGCCAGCCGGGGGCGCAACTTGTCCGGACTCGGCCCCGGCACTTCGCCCCGAAACATCTGATAACCGGTCACGCCGAGCGACGGGAAAACGACGATAGCCAGGGTAATAATACCCATCCCCCCCAGCCAGTGCGTAGTCGCCCGCAGCAACAACAGCGAACGAGGCACGGCCTCAATGTTGGTCAGGACAGTTGCTCCGGTCGTCGTGTAGCCCGACATTATTTCAAAAAAGGCGTCGGTGAAAGCGGTACAAGCAGCCCCCGCACTCATATCCTGCTGCGAGAGAAAATAGAAAAAGAGCGGCAGGCAGCTCCAGAATGTCATCCCGATCCAGCCCAGGCTGACGATAGCGAAACCTTCTCTTATTCCCTGCAAATCGCGACCGTGTCTGAAAAGCCAGGTAGTGACAGTGCCAATGATGGCCGTCAGCAGAATAGAAGCGATAAAACCAAGCACTTCCGGTTGTGAGAAGATCTCGTTCGGCGGCAGATGGCGATAATCGTACACGGCTATCGCCAGAGGAGCCAGCAGGATGACTCCCAGGACCTGCATCAGTTTGCCGATGGCATACGCTACTGCGGACTTGCGCACACCCTATCTCCGGGAAAGAACCCCGCGCGGCCGGAAGAGCCGGGCTACCGTGGAAAGGTTTTTGTGGTGCGTGACCACGATGAGATGATCACCGGCCTGGATAGAGGTCTCGCCGTCGGGCAGGATAATCCGGTTTTCACGGACAATAAGCCCGATTATTGAACCTCTCTTGAGTTTCCCGGCGATTTTTTTAATCTGGGCACCATCGATTTCACTACCCGGTTCGACCACGAAACGCACCGCTTCGATGTCGATATCCGAAAGCTCCACGACCGCCCCGATATGCCCGCGCGTGATATATTCCAGGATTTCCCGGGCCGCCGTCAGGCGGGGATTGACGACATGATCAATGCCAATCGATTTGAAAAGACGATCATGCCGCGTCTCGGGTGACAGGGCCACAACCTCGCGGGCTCCTTCGGCCTTGGCCAGAAGTACCGACAGCATGTTATAATCGGCCTCATTCGAGACCGAGATAAAGAAAGCCGCTTTGTCAACGTTGAGTTCGCGAAGGATATCCACGTCGGTACAGTCACCGTGTATGACTTCCAGGCCGTCGAACATCCCGGCCAGTTTCTGAGCATGCTCGATGTCGGGATCAACGATAGTGACTTTATCGTCGCTGTCGGACAGAACTCGGGCCAGTTCCATAAGAGCGTAAGAATCGCCCGTAACGATTATCTTGCGATTCTTCTTCCTCTCCTGGCCGATTAAACCGAGGAAACAGTCCAGCGACTCGCGCGGGAAAAGCGAATAGACGATATCCCCGCCCTCGATTCTGGTATTGCCATCGGGAATCATCCCCTGCCGGTTGCGCACCAGGGCCGGAAACAGAACCACGTCCGGGGCAATCTCGGCGCGTATTTCACTCGTGGTTTTACCGGCCAGCGGCATGTTGTCGCGAATGCGATAGCCGCGCAACAGTACCCGGCCTTCCTCGAAAGTGGCCGATTCGACCGCGTGGGGAGTATCGAGAAACTGCAGGATGTAATCGACCATCACTTTTTCCGGATGGATCACGTCGGTCACACCGATTTTCTCGATATCGAACAGGGGATTATTTTTACGAAACTGGCGGCCGCGCAGGCGGGCGATACGCTGGGTCACGTTGTGCTGCGCGGCGATGGCACACACCAGCATATTCAGTTCATCGTTGGGGGTAACGGCCACCACCAGGTCGGCTTCCTGAATACCGGCCTTCTGAAGCAACCTCGGCGAGGCCCCGGAACCGTTGAATATCTGGAGATCGTGCTTTTCGGAAAGCTCCTCGCAGAGTTTCGGGTTGGCTTCCACCAGAGAAACAGAATGACCGTCCCGCAACAACTGCTCAGCCAGCGACGAACCAACTACGCCGCCACCCACGATGACAATATGCATATCAGCTCACGCGTCCGTTCAGGAAATTCACCGTTAGTCAACCATGTATATCTGATCGGTTGTCGGCTTAAGTAATTTTATCCCGGGCGAAGATGCAACGAATTTATTCGCCTCGAATTCAGACTGTTTCTCACCGGGTGATAACTGACAAGATAAATGATGAGGTAATACAGAATCCTGATTCCGGTTAGTACGCTTTCCGCATCGCCATAAGTTGCACGAAGGCCTCGTGCTCGGCAAGAAGGGCTCGGCGCTCTTTCTCTATCCGGTTGTGATCGCGCCGCATCTGATCGTAGAGACGCGATAGCTTTTGGCACTCGCTGTCGATCTTCCGGGTCGAAAGCCGACCTTCCGCGGCCAGTTCGGAAAGCTTTTGGCAATAGTTCAAAAGCCTGACGTGCCGACCGTGAATAAGGTGATGATCACCCAAAACGGCTTCATGTGAACGGCACAGCCGGACATCCTCGGGAGAATCGCCGTGGCAACAGAGCCCTTCCTCGTGCATACGGTCCAGATGATTATAATCAAGATTCAGTTGTTGTATCCATCGATGGAACTTTTTTTCCTCTATGAGAATGGCTTCGATATACCATTCCAGGCGCTGCTCAGAGGCAGACGTAGCCACCATATCCTCGCCCTCCATTCACAGTTCTGATGGCTTAATCTCGGGGTAATGTACTGACTATCGGGTATATCTAATATACATCATGGACAACGGCAGGCCAAGAGCAAAAAAGGCCGGCACTGCGTTGCAGCACCGGCCCGTTCGGGAATTCGAAAAACATCTAAAGGCCGTAAATCTCGCCGAATTTAACGTTCATATAATCTATAAGAGGCTTATGCGAAAGAGGCTTGCCTGTCACTTTCCGGCACAAATCCTGAGCCCGATATCGGCGGCCGTGCCGGTGGATATTCTGACGCAGCCAGTTCAGGATTCCGGACAAATCACCGCGCTCCATTTGCTCACCCATATCGGGAATATCCTGACGGAGTTTGGCGAAGAACTGAGCCGAATACAGATTGCCGAGTGTGTAAGTCGGGAAATACCCGATCATCCCACCGGACCAGTGAACATCCTGCAAACAGCCGTCGGCGTCGTTGTTTATTTCAATACCGAAGTATTTCTTGAAACGGCTGTTCCATTCGGACGGGATGTCGGCCGGTTTGATCTGATCGGTCAGCAGGCCGCGTTCAAGCTCGAAACGGAGAAGAATGTGCAAATTGTAAGTGGCCTCGTCCGCCTCTACCCTGATATAAGACGGTGCCACATAGTTAATGGCTCCGTAGAAATCATCAAGGCTCACATCGCTGAGAGCGTCACGGAATATCCGTTTGGCCAGGGGCAGGAAATACACCCAGAATTCGCGGGATCGACCTATCTGGTTCTCCCACATGCGGGATTGCGACTCATGAATACCCAGTGAGGTCGACTCCCCCATCGGGGTCCCGAAATACTTCTCCTTATCGATACCCATCTCGTACAGCGCATGACCGGTCTCGTGCATAATACCGAACAGGGCGTCGTTGAAGCGATTTGCGTTGTATCGGGTGGTGATGCGCGTATCGCCCGGGCCGAACCCGCTGCAGAAAGGATGGGTGGTGATATCCAGACGCCCGGCCTGAAAATCAAACCCCTGGGCCGCGGCTACCATCTCACCAAACACTCTTTGCAGATCAACCGGGTAACTGCGAAGGATAATCGACTCGTCGGGCTTTTTCGGAGCGTCCTTGATCCGGCCAACCAGGTCTACGAGATCGGCACGAAGATGTTCGAACACCTCGGCGACTTCTTTCGTCCTGGCGCCCGGCTCGAAACAGTCCAGCAGCGCGTCATAGGGCTCATCCTCGTAACCGAACGCTTCCGCACGCCGCTTGCACAGGTCTACGACTTTCTCCAACCAGGGCAGAAACATCGAAAAGTCCCCTCTGGCCCGCGCCTGCTGCCATTCGCCCTGGGCCAGCGAGGTGGTCCGGGCAAATTCCTCTACCAGTTGCTGGGGCAGTTTGGTCTGCTTGTCATATTCCCAACGGAATTCTCTTATATTGGCCGCTTCCGGAGATTCCGGGTCTTTGGTCAGCTCGGAATCCTCGCAAGCCGCTATCAAATCACCGATTTTGGGATCCGTAAACTTCTTGTGCATCATACCGGCCAGAAGGCTCTGCTGTTGGGAACGCAGGTTGCCAGCCGCGCGCGGCATGTAAACCCGCTCTTCCCAACCGAGAACACCGGCTATCGAACCGAGAAGAGAGATCTCCCGGCCACGTTCGCAAAGTTCTTTATAGGCTTCTTGTGGGGACATATGGACTCCTTCTATGTTGTTGGCGTCGTCTTCCGCTTGTTAAGGTGGACAAGATACGTATGATATTCGGGAAAAGCAATCGTCCGAAACCCGCCAGCCGATCCGCATTGGACAAAGTGATTGCTCACGGCGCTCGTCCGGCCTATATTCGGTCGCATAACGGTAAAGGCAGACTATGGCACACATTGAAAACCCCGAAGCTAAGGCATTGATCAACAAAGAATTCAGCGTGCTCGACCATGGTTTTGTCCGCCTGGTTGATTTTATGGGCTCCGACGCCGCCATTGTTCAGGCCGCACGGGTAAGTTACGGGGAAGGTACGAAGAAAGTTTCCGAGGACCGGGGGCTCATTCGTTACCTGATGCGCCACCGCCACACCACCCCGTTCGAAATGGTCGAGTTCAAATTCCATGTAAAGCTGCCTATCTTCGTGGCCCGGCAGTGGATAAGGCATCGCTCGGCCAGTGTCAACGAGTTGTCGGGGCGTTATTCCGTAATGAAGGAAGAGTTCTATCTTCCTGAGGCCAAAGAGATTAGGTTCCAGTCCACCGTCAACAAACAGGGGCGTTCCGAAGAAGAAGTCCCCGATGATTTCAAAGAACGCTTCCTGAACTCCCTGGAATCATCCTCGAAAGAGACCTACCGCCGCTATCACGAATTCGTAGAAGCCGGACTGGCCAGAGAACTGGCCCGTATTGACCTGCCGCTGTCGTTGTATACCGAGTGGTACTGGAAGATCGACCTTCATAATCTGTTGCATTTCTTACAGTTAAGACTTGACGCCCATGCCCAGAGGGAGATCCGTCTTTACGCCGAAGTCATAGCCGAAATGGTCCGGACAGTGTGTCCGATGGCTTTCGAGGCCTTCATGGATTACAACGTGAATGCCGTTACTTTTTCGGCCCCGGAGCTTCGCCTGCTCGGTGAATTCCTGGCCGAAGCACCAAAAAGCACCGCCGCCTACACGGAACAAGGCCTGTCCAAACGAGAGGCGTCGGAACTGCTTGAAAAACTCAAAAAAATCAGCCGGCTATAGCTCTGACGAACACCGCCCCAATTCTCTTTCCCTCGCCAATTAAGAGATTGCCCCAAGGCGGGCCTGTCCACCAGAATCGAAGGCCACCAAAAGGGCGAAAAAGCCTGATATAACGGGAATTTAGCCTTGACATAATAGGGTATTTCCAATACCTTAATAGTAACTGAATCAGGCATATTTTTACTTGAGGAATTTGTGGCTGACGACCCTGTTCCCGGGTATTGTTTGTTCAGTTCGGACGATAGAAAAAAACGATATTAGGTAAACCGCCGGAGGGAGTGCATGGACGATTGCTCAGGTCCCGCCGTCCTGTTTTTGACTTTCTGTTTTACACAAAACCTATCTCCAAGTCAAAGCCCTCCTCCCGGTTTACCTATATTTCAGTAAGCCATAGGTTGATTTTACGTTCTGAGGAGAGAACATGAAAACGAGGCGCATCGGGCATCTCGCCCTAATGGCCGCTTTGGCGTTGCTTTTGATAGCAAACGTCAGTGAGGCACAAACCAACACTTCTTGGGCCGACTCCCTTTCCGCTACCAAAGGAGTCCTTGGCAAGTCAGAGCATTCGCTTCAGTACTACCTGGATTCGCTTGGCTACGACATCGACGTAGAGGAAGATGAGCTGGGAATAGAAACGTTCTGTGGAATGCCCGGCCTGAACACGGCTACCATGATCATTGAGGTGGCGGGTTCGGCGGTATATTCCACTTCCGGCTATTACAAGGCCGGCTCTTCCTGGCCACGGTATCAGTTGTTCGGTCCGAGTGACGGACCGGGCGATTCGGTTCAGTTTAACATCAGTGTGGGTGATTCCATCGGGTTCTACATGAAGCCGAACCTGCCGGGCGAGAACCGCACCTGGTTTTCGGAAGTCAATCTCAATTCCGACCACTACGATCACGCCCTGGTTTTTCCGACAGGTATAGCTCACGAATACCTGATCGCCTGGGAGGATATGTCCGGCGGAGGGGACGCGGATTACCAGGATCTGGTGATCCGTGTTACGTTTGCCAACCACGCTCCGGAGTTGGCTTTTTCCACCGGTGACAGCGCTATCGTTGCATGCGATCTCGACTCGGTTTGTTTCGATATTCAGGCAACCGACGCCAACTGTCAGGGGGACTCAATCTGGCTTGAGATGGTCTCGGGAGAGGGGGATTTCAACCCAGTGGCAGGAGTGGCCTCAATCGATGCCACCCATTGCTTTGTCCCCACCGGCACCGGAATTTACCAGTTCATTTTCCGTGTCGAGGATGAACTGGGGGCGTTCGACCAGGATACGCTCGAGTTCGATATCCGTCTCGGCACTGCGCCGACCGTGACGATAGACGACTCCTCGGTGTTCCTGTGCAGTTCGGACAAGATATGCCTGCCGGTGGAAATCGTCGATAACGACTGCGACGTCGTATCGGTAAATACAAACGCCGGGGCATATTCCGGAACGCTTTCGGACTTTGACCAGGTCGCCCGGATCAATGAACTCGGCGGCACGGTAACCCAGATCGGCGGCGGTGCGCCGGGTAATGTTCTCTCCTCAGCTTCAGATTTCGTTCCCCCGGTTAACAGCCAGTCCGGGGTAAATGTCACTTTGCCAAACTTTTTATTCGCGGACCTGGTCGTTGACTATGGTTCATTCCCCAGCGGAATCGGACCGAGCAACTCGGCCGACCATCTGCTGGGCGCTCCGACCGATATGACTTTCACCCTTCCCGGGGCCGGTGGTCCCGACGGGGGCGACGGTGACGGGTCGATAGCTATCCAGGAAGGCCAGTATTGCGTTATCGGTTTCAGTCAGGACATCACGACCTGCCACGGAGCCAATGTTGACTTCTGCGTCTTCACCAATACCAACGGCGACGGTGCAGCCAGACTGGAGTTCCGCTACAACGGCACTACGGTTCATGTCGTTACTCAGACTCTCCCGGGCGGTTCGGCATCGTCCGGTATGGGAGGAGCGACACTCGATCTGCCCGACGGTTTGACGTTCAACGAGGTCAGGGTAAGTTGTCAGCCCAACGCCAAGTGCGTGAAGATTGAGGTTGACGCTTTCGCCGCCCGCACGGCGCCCTCTCCTACCACCGAGGATATCTGTTTTACGGCTGACACGACCGGTGTTTATGACATAATCGTGACCGCTACCGACGCTTGCGGCTTTGTCGGAGCCGATACCGCCCACGTGACGGTGACGCTTAACAGCCCGCCGGTGGCCAATGCCGGAAACGATCAGACCATGTTCGTCTGCGAACTGGAAGAAATCTGCCTGCCGGTAAGTTTCTTCGATCCCGACAACAATCTGGCGATCACGGAGAAGACCGAAGGATTGGGCACGCTCGAAGGTGGCCAGATATGCTTCACGCCGACGCTGGCCGGAGCCTACACGTTCGTAATTCACGCCGTGGACGAATGCGGTCTGGAAGATTATGACACTGTCATGGTCAACATCCTCGACAACGATCCCCCGGTGGCGGACCATCCTTCACCGGTGACGATGTTCCAGTGTGAAGTTGAGGAGATCTGCCACACCTTCACGGCGACGGATCCCAACGGTGGAACGCTCACATGGACACACCTGGCCGGGGCCGGGGCGATAACCACCAACGGTGAGTTCTGTTTCACCCCGACCATAAGCGGCACTTACCCCGTGTCGGTGATTGTTACCGATTCCTGCGGGGCCGCGGATACGACTTCTATCATCTACAATGTGACCATCAACACGGCACCGGTGGCGGTCGATCCGACCAGCCCGGTACAACTCACGCAATGCACGGCCGAGGAAATCTGTTACCAGTTCCAGGCCAATGACACCCAGGGCGGCCCCCTGACCTGGAGCCCGCTCAGTGGCGTGGGGATACTTGGTACCAACGGCTACTGGTGCTTCACGCCCGGCGCTACCGGGACATATTCGATTGAAGCGGTAGTCACCGACTCCTGCGGTCTGGCCGACACGACGACCCTGACTTACGAGGTCATCGTAAACGAGCCACCGACCGTGGCTTTCGGCGAAGATCTCGATCTAACCATGTGCGAGCCGGAAGAAGTGTGCGTCAGCTACACGGTTAACGACCCCAACGGTTCGGCCGGACTTATCGAAGAAATGATCTCCGGATTCGGAACTATCGACACCGCAGCCAATGAAATCTGCTTCACACCGACGACAGACGGCAGTTATGAACTAATAGTGCGGGTGAAGGATTCCTGCAATGCTTCGGATAGAGATACTATCGTTGTTGACGTCACGTTCGGCGACTACGCCGAGATCACCTGTCCGAGTGAAGACATCAACGTCTCTCTTTGCTCCACCGACACCGTTTGCCAGATGATCGATATCAACCCCGCCGGAGCGAGCATAAGCGTATCGCACGGCGTCTACGCCAACGGTGAGTTGTGCTTCTTCGCCGACACCTCCGGCACCTATGTTGTCACCATTATAGCCGAGGCTCTTTGCGGAGCGGACACGTGCGAGGTAACTTTCAACGTGGATATCGGCGAGGCCGCCGAGATCGATTGTCCCGAGCCACAGAGCGTATTTATCTGTGAAGCCGACACGATCTGCACCCCGGTCGGGGTAATGGGAACGGGAGCCGTGGTAACGGTCAGCCCCATCGGCAATTACGCTTCGGGAAGTTTGTGTTTCTTCGCCGACACGGCCGGACATTATGAAATTCAAATGATCGCCGGCACCGAGTGCGGCACCGATACCTGCATAGTGGTAACCGACGTCACCATCAACAGCGCGCCGGTAGCGACCGATCCGGTCACACCGGTCGACACTTTCCTGTGCACCGCCGACCAGATCTGTTACCAGTTTGCCGCCACCGATATCGACGGCGGCCCGCTGACATGGTCGAGGCTTTCCGGCCAGGGCACCGTGAGTGCTTCCGGTCAGTGGTGTTTCAACGCCAACAGCAGCGACACCTACAGCGTCGTGGCGATGGTGAAGGATTCCTGCCTGGCCGCCGACACCGTGACTTTGACCTATAACGTCGCAGTCAACACGGCCCCGCAGTTCGCCTTCGGCCATGACACGACGATCTTCATGTGCTCTTCGGCACAGCTTTGTCTGCCGGTGATTTTCGATGACGTCGACGGCAACATCGCAGAAGTAACATTGCTGGAAGGCCCGGGGACTATATTCACGAACAGCAGTCTCCTGTGTTTCTGGGGAGTCGAGGATGGCACCCTTCGGTTCGTCGGGCAGATAACCGACTCGTGCGGCGCATCGGATGTCGACACGTTGCTGGTGACAATCGAAATGAACACGCCGCCGACCGTCAATGCCGGATCCGATCAGACGATATTCCAGTGTACGGCCGCCGAAATCTGCTGGCCGGCCGGTGCTTCCGATCCGGACGGGAATATCCAGACGGTTGAGCTTATCGGTGAGGTCGGTTCCTACGACGGCACCAACATTTGTTTCACGCCTACCGGCACCCTGGACTACGAATTTGTCCTTAAAGCCACCGACGAGTGCGGCGAGGAAGCTTTCGATACCGTCGTGGTCTATTACACTCTCAACTCGCCCCCGGTGGCCGATGCCGGTAACGACTCTACCCTGTTCCTGTGCGCACCGGAGCCGGTGTGCTGGCCGGTATCGTGTTCCGATATCGACGATAACCTTTCCGGATGCGCCCTGATATCGGGGCCGGGTGTTTTCGACGGCAGTGAAATCTGCTTCACGCCGGGTGCAAGCGGCCTTTACACGTTTATCGTTCAGGCCAGCGACGCGTGCGGCGAACTGGATGAGGACACGGTAGCCATCGACGTTACGATCAACTCGACGCCGATCTGCCATGTTCCGGACAACACCGTTATCTTCCAGTGTACACCCGCTGAGGTTTGTCTGCCGGTCTGGGCCGAAGATGCCGACGACAACCTTGATTATTGCCAGATCGTCTCCGGCCAGGGAACCTTAACCGGCGGCAACTGGTGCTATACGCCGACCGCTTCGCAAACCACGGTCATCACAATCAGATGCGTGGACGAATGCGGCGCGGAGTGCGTCTCGCATTTCACGGTAGAATTTGAAATCAACGAAGCACCGAGTATTGCTTTCGGTGCCGATATCGATACTTTCCTGTGCGCCGGGACGGAAATCTGTCTGCCGTATGCCGTAGACGATGAGAACGATCCGCGTGAGCGCACCACAACTCTTATCTCCGGTCCGGGAACGCTCGACGAAGTCAATTCCCGGGTCTGTTTCAACGCCTCGGCGACCGGATTGTACACGTTCATAATCGGGGTCGAGGACGAGTGCGGCGAGATCGACAGGGATACGATCAATGTTGATGTCACGATCAACACCCCGCCGACCGCCGACGCCGGAACCGACCTTGTTCTCTTCCTGTGCGATGTCGACACGACCATATGCTGGCCGGCCGGCTGCAGCGATCCCGATGACAACCTGGATGAATGCCTGTTCAACGGTCCCGGCACTTATGACGGTTCCAACATTTGCTTCGTCCCGGCCATAAGCGGAGATTATGTCTTTACTCTGCAAGCCATCGACGAGTGCGGCGAAGAAGCTCTCGACTCGGTGGTCATCAATATCACGGTCAATTCCACACCGACCCTGACCCTTGACGACGATTTCGCCGTGGAGCTTTGTGATCCCGAAGAAATCTGCGTCAACTACACCGTTGACGATCCCGACGGTCTGAGCGGCGTGGTCGAAGATATGATTTCGGGTTATGGGTCGATCAACACCGCCGACAACAAGGTTTGCTTCACGCCGACGGTCGACGGCAATTATGAAATCGTCGTCAGGGCAACCGACCCCTGCGGAGCTTTCGCGGAAGACACCATCGTTGTTGCGGTGACTTTCGGCGATGTGGCGGCTATCGATTGTCCCACCGGACCGATTGACGTTTCGCTGTGTGATGTTGAGACGATTTGTCAGGGTCTGAATATCACGCCCGGTGATGCTGTCGTCTCGACCTCATTCGGCAGCTATTCCGGCGGAGAACTGTGCTTCCTGGCCGACACTTCCGGAATCTATGTTATCGAGGTCATAGCCGAGGCCGACTGCGGCGCCGATACCTGTGAGATCGTTTTCAACGTAGATATAGGTTCGGCGGCCGAAATCGATTGCCCGGACCCGATGGCATACTTCCTGTGTGAACCCGAGGACATCTGTTTCCCGATCGGTATCATGGGAACCGAAATCAGCGTCACGGTCAGCCCGGTCGGTAATTACAACCGCGGCAACGTCTGTTTCGAGGCCGACACGGCCGGTCACTATGAATTGACCATCATCGCCAGTACGCCCTGCGGTTCCGATACCTGCGTGGCGACAATCGATGTGACTTTGAACAGCGCCCCGGTGGCTGTCGATCCGGCTGTCGTAGACACGTTCCTATGCGATCCGGCCCAGATCTGTCTGCAATTCGAAGCGGCTGATGTCGACGGTGACCCGCTCACCTGGAACCGTCTCTCCGGCAACGGCACCGTGACCGACGGCGGCCTGTGGTGCTTCAATGCCAGCGCAACCGGCACGTACACGGTCAACGCCCAGGTAACCGATACCTGCGGCGCCTTCGATCAAATCACGGCGAGTTGCAACGTAACATTGAACGGCCCGCCGATAGTGACGCTCGGCAACGACACGCTTACCTTCCTGTGCACAACCGGAGAGGTGTGTTTCGCCTACGGCGTGACCGACCCGAACGACAACGTTGAATCCGAAGAAATCATCTCGAATGACGTTACACCGGTTGCGGACACGGCGGCCAACGAGGTATGTTTCACGGCTCCGAGTTCCGGCCCGTACGAATTCATCGTCAGGGCAACCGACGCCTGCGGTGCAATCGACGAAGATACCATAGTCGTGGCGGTCATGTACAACTCACCGCCGGTAGCCAACGCCGGAGAGGACTTCTCCCTGTTCCTGTGTACGGCGGAGCCGATTTGCAGTCCGGCCGGTGGTACCGACGTCGATTCCAACCTCGACAGTTGTTATGAAACTACCGGAACCGGGACTTATAACGGTTCCAATATATGCTTTACGCCGGACACTTCGGGTGTCTATACGCTGATCCTCCGGGCGGTGGATCTCTGCGGCGCCGCCGATGAAGACACCCTGCTGGTCACGGTGACTATCAACTCCCCGCCGGTATGTCAGTTGCCGGACAACAGCAGTTTCTTCCAGTGCACCCCCGAGCAGGTCAGTCTGCCGGTAAGCGCCGTCGACACGGACGACAATTTCGATCACTGCGAATTAGTCGCCGGTCCGGGCTCCATTATCGGCGGTAACTGGGTCTACACGCCGTCGACCGACGAGCAGTTCACCGTGGCGGTGATGTGTCTCGACGAGTGCGGCGCCAGTTGTACCGATTCCTTCGCGGTAACATTCGATATCAATGCACCGCCGACGGCCAACGCCGGTAATGACACCACCTTCTTCCTGTGCCACGGCGGTCAGCTTTGCTGGGCGGCCACCTGCACCGACGAAGACGACAACCTGTCGGATTGCGAGGTGCTCGCACCGGCCGGGGCCACGCTGGTCGACGACATGATTTGCATGACCGTGGCCGAGGGTGACAAGACGAATCAGATCTACACGGTGGTGATTCAGGCAACCGACGCCTGCGGTGAAACCGATCTTGACTCGGCTGTAATTACGGTCGACTTCAACTCGCCTCCGGTGGTCAATGCTCCGCCCGATTTCGTGGCCTATCTGGAAGCGGTCGGAGAGCTCTGCTTCAGTGTCCCTATCACGGATGACGAAGGCATCGAGCACGTCTACGTATCGCAGGGCGCTTACAACGAAGCTACCGGACAAGTCTGCTTCACGGCCGACACGACCGGTTTGTACTGCTTCGAGATCCGGGCGGTCGACGAATGCGGTGACGAAACTATCGATTCCGTCTGTATCGACGTACAGATCGACGAGTGCATTCATGTCCAGATCGAAAAGACCCACGACGTAATTCAGGGCCAGCACAACGACGTCAACATCTTCCTTAACGGTTCCGGTCATGAACTGGGCGGTTTCGATCTGCTGATCCATTACGATCAAACAGCCCTGCTGCCGAACACCGTGCTGGAAGGCGACCTGTTCACTCTTTGCGGCTGGGAGTATTTCACCTATCGCTTTGGCCCGGACGGCAACTGCGACGGGTGCCCGTCAGGTCTTATCAGAATCGTAGCCATGGCCGAGACCAACAACGGCGCGTACCATCCCGGCTGTTTCCTCGACGGCATGACCGGTACACTGGCCACGATTGACTTCCTTGTCTCCAACGACCGTACTCTGGAATGCCAGTATATTCCGGTTGAATTCTTCTGGTACGACTGCGGTGACAATGCGTTCTCGTCGAAGGGTGGCGATACTCTCTGGGTGAGCCGGAGCGTGTTCGATTTCGAATACAACAACATCACTAACACGACCTACGGCTTCCCGGGTTACTACGGTGTCCCGGATGAATGCCTGACCGGGGATTTCGAAGGTAAACCGGTGCCGATACGCTGTGTCGACTTCACCAACGGCGGCGTTGACATTATCTGCGCCGACTCCATCGATGCCCGCGGCGACCTCAACCTTAACGGCATACCTTACGAGATCGCCGACGCGGTGATGTACACGAACTACTTCATCCAGGGTCTGTCAGCCTTCCCGATCGGTTCCCCGCAATACCCGCACGAGGCCTCGATAGCCGCTTCCGATGCCAATGCCGACGGCCTGCCGCTTACCGTGGCCGATCTTGTCTACCTGATCCGTATCGTCATAGGCGATGCGCCGGCCATGCCTAAGATCGCTCCCGGGGAAGTGATCGAAGCCGCGTTCTCGATTACCGACAACGTTCTCTGCATTGACCAGTCGAACACGGCCATCGGTGCCATCTACGTACTGTTGGAAGGTCGGGCCGCACCGACCCTGGCGTCGGCCGCCGAGGGCATGGAGATGCAGTACCGCTACGACGGAGAAAACACGCGGGTGCTGATTTACAATATGCAGGCCAAACAGAGCCTCAATAAAGGCGAGGTTTTGAACATAAACGGTCCCAATACCATCAAGACCATCGAGGTCGGCGGCATTGACGGCCAGATTGTGACGGCTAACTATCGCAATCTGCCCGATCACTTCTCGCTGTCGCAGAACTACCCCAACCCGTTCAACCCGCTCACGACCATCGAATTCGCTCTGCCGGTGGCCGGTCAGTGGCAACTGACGGTTTACAATATCCTGGGGCAGGAAGTCACGAGTTGGTCCGATGAGAGCGAGGCCGGCTACTACAAGATAGAGTGGGATGCCAGCAGGTACGCCTCCGGCGTGTATCTCTATCGTCTGACGGCTGGGGCGTTCAGCTCCACCAAGAAGATGGTTTTGCTGAAGTAAGACCGCTCCTACCGCGAAGAAGGGCTCTCACCACAAGTGAGGGCCCTTCTTCTTTTTATCATCGAACATCGATTATTTCTTCAGATCAACCACCGTTGCCCCCCAACCTCCGCCCGAACCTCCTTCGTGACGCATGGCGATAACGTTGGGGTGCGACTTGAGCAGCGAGCGAACGATCTCCCGTTGCACACCGATGCCTTTACCGTGCACTATTCGCAACGTCAGGATATTTTTTCCAAGACACACGCGGATATACTCGGCTACCGCTTCTCTGGTTTCTCTCGGGGAAAACTGGTGCAGGTCAAGCGTACCGTCAATCGGGTAATCGACCGGCTCATCGTGTTTGTCGCTCACAACATTCTCCTTCGGCTGCCGACCCGCCCGGAACACTTGATTCCGGCGCCGTTACGTCGTATCATGCTTCTCAACGAGTAAAGATTCAAGAGAAAATAAGGAGCCCTTATATGAGTACCACCAAGAGCATTCCCCCCGCCCCGACCTGGGATCTCGAATCCATTTTCCCGGGCGGTTCATCCTCGACCGAATTCAAAGCCTTTCGCGATAAATTACGCCAATCGCTCGCCAAGGCACAAGAGAAGCTTAAAGCTCTCCCGGCGGAGCTGAACGACAACACCGCCGATCACTGGACGGAGTTTATTCTGCTTTTCCAGGAAATCGTGGAGAACATAACGCTGGAGTGGGCCTTCTCGCACTGTCTCGTATCTCAAAATGTCTCTGACGATGCCGCCCATGCTGCCGAAGCCGAGGCCATGCTGGTCTATTCGGAATGGGAGAAGATGAAGACGGAGCTGGAATCGCAAGCACTTAAACAGCCCGACGCGGCCTGGGAAAAACTGATGTCGTCCGACAAGCTTAAAGAAATCAGATTCTTCCTTGACGAAGCCCGCACTCTGGCCAAAAAGAAAATGCCCGCAGAGATGGAATCCCTGGCTCTGGATCTGGGAGTGGATGGTTATCACGCCTGGAACCGCATCTACGACAAGATGGCCGGTGATCTCAGGGTGGATTTCGAAGACGACGGTCAGAAGAAGAGCCTGTCGCTCGGACAACTGGCCACCAAAATGTCCGATCCCAAACGAGAGGTGAGAGCGGCCGCCTTCGAAAAACTCACCGAGGCTTGGCAGTCACGGGTCGATTTGACGGCCATGATGCTCAACTCGCTGGCCGGGTTCCGTCTGGCTTTGTACAAACGCCGCGGGTGGGAATCGCCGTTGTTCGAACCCCTGATTCAGGCGCGTCTTTCGCAGGCGTCGCTTGATGCCATGTGGTCGGTGGTCGGACGCGAGACGCACCGTCTGGCTCCTTACATTGAAGCTAAAAAGAAACTGCTCGGGATCGATAAATTCCGCTGGTACGACGAATTTGCCCCCTGTGGCCGGACCGAACGCCTGTACCCCTTCGACGAAGCGGCCGACTTCGTTGTCAAGAACGTCGGCTCCTTCTCCGATGACCTGGCGGAATTCTGTCGTATGGCCGTCGACAAACGCTGGATTGAGGCCGAAGATCGTACCGGAAAAGCCGGCGGCGGTTATTGCACCGGAACCGGTCCCCTGCGCCAGAGTCGTATCTTCATGACCTACGCCGGAAGTTACGAAAACCTTCTGACCCTGGCCCACGAACTGGGGCATGCTTACCACAGCTATGTCCTGAAAAAGAAGCCCTTCCTGGCGACCGACTATCCCAAAACACTGGCCGAGACGGCCTCCATCTTTAACGAGTTGCTCGTCACTGACGCCGCCCTCGAAAGCTGCGATGATCCGCAGGAGAAACTGATGTTGCTGGATCAAAAACTTCAGCAGCCGTATGTCTTCTTCACCGATATCTACTGTCGCTACCTGTTCGAGGTGGCTTTTTATCAGGAACGAAAGAAAGGCGTGGTAAGCAAGGATCGGCTTAATGAGCTGATGACGGATGCTCAGAAAAAAGCCTACGGTTCATTGCTGGACGAAAGCGGTTACCATCCGTTGTTCTGGGCTTCCAAACTGCACTTCTACATCACCGGTTCGCCTTTTTACAATTTCCCGTACACTTTCGGCTATCTCTTTGCCGGTGGTGTCTACGACCGGGCCAGCAAAGAAGGCAAAGCGTTCGCGAGCAAGTATCGCGACATGCTGGCCGACACCGGCAGCATGAGCACCGAGGACGTGGCCCGCAAACATCTGGGGGTGGACCTGACTAAGGAAGAGTTCTGGAAAGATGCGGTAAGTCGCTCGCTCATGGACATCGATAAGTTCGTAAAAACAGCCGCTGAGATGTAAACGAAGCGCTTTTCCAAACGACCACACGACCATGGCCCGACCGGAGAAAACCGGCCGGGCCGAGTTTTAATTGTATTCTATAGCGAACAATCCGAGGGAAACAGAAACGATCAACTCATGAGTAGGGCTGAGATTGCCCCCGTCCGGTCAACAGGCTAACTATTACCACCGCCGCAAAAGCCAGCAGGAAAGCGGACACCAGTTCAGCTAATTACCTAAAAGAGACAGGGCCGTCAATAAAAACTCCCCCCGGCACCCCTAACATACAGAGCGACAGACAAATGACCATCAGAGATGACCGGCTGTCGCGCAGGGCCGGAGCCGGGTTGTTGTTCATGATTTGCACAGCCATGCGGAAAAGTTTGCAATCAATTGCCTATAAACTGTACGTAGTCAACTTCACGATGGCTACAGACAAACATTAACTTATTGTCTTACAAGGAATTACATATTGGGCACGGATATTGTAAACAATAAGGCATAATATTGTAGCTTTTATTGCAGGAAGGACATCGTTGTGCTTAAGAAACTGGGACTACTGGTTCTCGGCTTGGTGGCAATAAGCATCCCTATGCAGGCTTTTTCTTTGCCGCTTATGCAGGAAAGCATTTACGAAAACTGGAGATTCTATAACGACGCCCATACTTATCAGTATGCTTCCGTCATGGATTTCTACCGGACTATGCCGGACGGGAGACTTGGTGGTGTCTGGATTGGTCAGGAATGGCGTGACCTTTCGTGGGCTCACACGCTTCCGACCGGTTTTTCCGTTCCCCCGTATGAAGTTACAAGGGCAAAACTGTGGATCGACGCCGCTTTTGTGAATACCGACGGCAACCAGATAGAGATAGAAGGCAACCTGGAGTGGGACGCTCTCAATCACTGCTGGCTTGATAATTCGATCTATGACCTGACTGAGCTTGAGGATGAATACTGGAGCAACGATGGTTTTCTGGATGTGACGGTTCACGCCGGCGAGTACTCCCTGCGCCTGGACCAGGCCATTTTCATGATGGACTACACCGATGGTTCCACGTATTCCGCTATCCCGGAACCGGCTACCATAATCCTGCTCGGTATCGGGCTGGCCGGTTTGGCCGGAGGATACATCAGCCGCAAACGGCGCAGTTAACCACACGGTATCGAAAACTTCAGCGGCCGGTAATACACCGGCCGCTTTTTTTTGTGGTCAATCACACCGGACAATTCGACCGGGCGTAACAATCGCCGCCAGCCCATTCAAAACGGCACGTTTCAAGAAATTCCCCGGAGATCAGCCCCCCATCCCGACGGCGTCGCACTCTCCGACAGAGGGCTAAACACTTGACAAAGTAACCCAAAAATGGTTCTTTCCGAGCGCTATTAACCGCGACCCGAGTTCAAGGAGTACCTATTGCAAGCGGAAAACAAGGCTGAAGTTGCCCACGTCGATCTGTTTGATAAATGCCGCTCCTTTACCGCGGCCGAAGAAATCCGGCAGATGGGCATCTATCCGTATTTCCACCCGATCCAGGATGCACCCGGTGACGAGGTCATGGTGGATGGAAAAAGATGCATCATGGTAGGTTCCAACAACTACCTGGGGCTGGTTAACCATCCGAAAGTGAAAGAAGCGGCGGCCCAAGCCGCCCGCAAATACGGTTCCGGCTGTACGGGATCACCGTTTCTTAACGGCACGCTTGACCTGCATATCGAACTTCAGGAACGTCTGGCGGATTTCGTCGGGGCCGAAGCCGCCCTGGTTTTCTCCACCGGTTTCCAGACTAACCTCGGTACGATTTCCTGTCTGGCGATGAAAGGCGACGCCCTGGTGATAGACCGCCAGGTGCATGCCTGTATTGTCGACGGTTGTCGGCTGTCGTACGGTCGCACTTACAAGTACGCCCACAACGACATGGAAGACCTCGAGCGAGTAATGGCCAACGTGCGCAACGCCCATCCTCGCGGTGGAATAATGATAGTGGTCGACGGGGTGTTTTCGATGGAAGGTGACATCATCGACCTGCCGAATCTGGTCGATATTGCCGAGCGCTACGGGGCTCGCGTGATGGTCGACGATGCGCACTCAATCGGCGTGCTGGGCAAAACCGGGGCCGGTACAGCCGAGCATTTCGATCTGCAGAACCGAGTAGATTTGACGATGGGGACCTTTTCGAAATCGTTCGCATCCCAGGGCGGATTCATCGCCGGCAACAAAACCGTAATCGAATACATCAAGCATTTTGCCCGAGCCCTCATTTTCTCGGCTTCGATTACACCTACTTCGGCGGCGGCCGTTTTGGCGGCCTTAGACATTATCAAGAGCGAACCGGAACGTCGGGAACATCTCTGGGCCAACACCCGCCGTATGCACAAAGAATATCGTTCTCTCGGTTTCGACATCGGCCACTCCGCCACCCCGATCATTCCTATCATGATCGGAGAGGACATCGACTGCTTCAAGTTCTGGAAAGCGCTTTTCGACAACGGCGTGTTCGCCAATCCGGCCGTTTCTCCGGCTGTTCCGCCGGGCCACGCCATGATTCGGACGTCGTATACGGCCACTCACACCGATGAACACCTTGACCGCATTCTTGAAATCACGGCCAAGGTCGGTCGCGAGACGGGTTTAATTTCATAAATCTATGTCCACCGTCGACGTAGTAGAAGTCGAATCGGCCGCTCAACTGAAGGCCTTCATCGCCTATCCCAACAGGCTGTATGCCGGTGATGACAACTATGTCACCCCTCTCCTGATGGAGCGCAAGGCCTTCTTCGACCCCAACACCAACCCCTTCTATCGGGTAGCCCGCGTGAAAATGTTCCTGGCCATGCGTGAGGGCGAGGTCGTGGGACGTATCGCCACCTGCATCAACTACCGTCACAACGAATACCATCAGGAACAGACCGGTTTCTTCGGTTTCTTCGACACTCCCAACAACTATGAGATTGCAGGGAAACTTCTCAAGGTCGCCATGATCACGCTAAAAAAAGCCGGTATGGAACGAATGCGCGGCCCGATGAATTTCTCCACCAATCACGAATGCGGTTTCCTGATCGAAGGCGACGACAGCCCACCGGTAGTTATGATGACCTACAACTACCTTTATCAGGTCAAGCTGGCCGAAAAATTCGGTCTCAAAAAAGCCATGGACCTGATCGCCTACAAGATTACGTCCGAGTCGGGGGTGCCGGAACGCTTGCAGCGCATAGCCGACAAGAACCGGGAGCGAAATCGGATTACGGTGCGCACGCTCAACATGTCCGATTACGAAAACGAATTGGCCCGGGCACACAAAATCTACAATTCCGGATGGGCCAAGAATTGGGGCTTCGTCCCCATGGACGACGAAGAATTCTCTTTCATGGCCAAGGATCTCAAGCAGATCATCGATCCCGATATTATCTGCATCGCGGAATATCAGGGTGAAGCGATAGGCTTTTCTCTGGCCGTGCCCGATATAAATCAAGCCCTGATACATCTTAAAGGGCGCCTGTTCCCGTTCGGCCTGCTCCGGCTTCTCTGGCATACCAAAATCAGAAACAAAATAAACGGCGCACGCATGGTCATTTTCGGCGTGGTGCCGGAATTTCAGAAACGCGGTGTGGACTCCATGTTGTTCGTCGAGACGTTCAACCGCGGCGTGGCCAAGGGCTACAACTGGGCCGAGCTGTCGTGGATACTGGAGACCAACGAGCTTATGAACCGGGGAGCGATACAGATGGGTGCCGTGCCCTACAAGAGATATCGTATCGTGGAAATGCCGTTGTAGATCGAACACAAACGGACGCTGGAGCGTATTAACTGTATGACTTTGAAATTGCGAAACCTGACGGTTCTTCTCCTGCTGGGTATGCTGGTTTCCTGCACCAGCCGTTATCGTCTGAATCTCTATCTAATCCAGGGGGAATCGCGGGATCGGGTCAAAATAGAGAAAACCGAGTTTATCACCGAGGGTGTTCTCAACGACCCGTTTGCTAAAGACAAGGTCGTCACGGGGCGCGGCAACTGCATAATCCTGCTCGCCGGACGGCGGGGAGAAACGGTCGAGACTAACATATCGAATCTGGTTGGGTATGACCAGTATCTAAAATACAAACTGTACCTTCAGGCCCCGTCACGGCTGGAGTCGGGGACCATCCCGCTGACCAACAGCTCGTTCGTACAAGTACTGGGACAGTACGACCGGACCACCGAAGAACGTATGTACATAGCCCGCAGTGGCACTTTCGTAATCGACTCCGTTTCCGGGGATCATCTTTACGGCAGCGTTAACGGCAGCTATCAGAACCGCCCCGGAGACGAACTGACCTTCGAGGGGAAATTCAAAGTGAAAGTGTTCGACTAAAACACGTTCCTTCCGGCCCCGGTTTACTGAGGCTCGGCCATCTGCTCTCTGACCGCCTTATCGAAAAAACTATACGAAACGTCATCGAACAGACAAAATTGAACACGCTGGACATGCCTGGCCTGAGTAAGCCACAGCCGCGCGGCCGTGACCATGATATTGGCGCAGGCCTGAACGGGAAAACCGCCGACCCCGGTACCAAAAGCGGGAAAGGCCAATGATTTCAATCCCAACTTATCGGCGATATTCAGACAGGTTATCGTCACCTGACGAATGAGTTTGTCGTTGGTACGCAAATCCTGGCCCATGACTGCGCCGTGGATAACACACTTGAAAGGCAAGCGACCGGCCCCGGTGTAAACAGCCTCGCCGGGCATAACCGGCCCTTTGGCCATGGCTTCTTCCTCGATGACCTTCCCCCCTTTGCTCTTAATGGCCCCGGCCACTCCCGAACCCATCCAGAATTCGTTATTGGCGGCATTGACTATGGCCTCGGTATCGGCCGTGGTGATATCGCCTTTGACTGCTTCCAAAACGAACGACATGACTTTTCCCCCATTACCGTTGTAAGGACGGTAAACATCGCGAAATAAACTTCTTATATGCAAACACGGCCAGCAGAGCAACGCCACTGCCCACCAACGCGCCGACAATGATATCGCCGGGGTAATGAACTCCCACAAAAACCCGACTGAGCGCCACTACCGTCGCGAACAACAGAAGATACACTCGCACCGGTCGATACAGGTAACCGAACAACACGGCCTGACCGAAGGCGTTGGCGGCGTGCGAAGATGGCATGGCGCGCCCTCCGCCACAGCCTACCAGCAGGTGAATATCAGTAAGGACATGACACGGACGCGGACGACCGAAAAAAGGCTTGAGGTAACTGCTGGATATCTGGTCGGTGAGCAAAAGCACCAGCACCGAGAAAAGAACCAGCCAGCGCAGCCGAGCATCGCCTTTCCATAAGATCAAAGCCAGCGCAAGACCGTAAAGCCAGCGGAGCAAAAGATCCGAGGTAATCACCGGCATTATCAAATCGGTAACCGGATTGGCCAGACTGACATTGAGAAACAAAAACACGGCCGTATCTAATTGGGCCAGATTTTCAAGCATACATCCTCGGCTTGCTTGCGATAAAACGCCGCACCTGCGCCAGCGTGGGAATACCCGTTCGTGCCCCCATCCGCGTACACTTGAGAGCCGCCACCGCGGCCCCGAATTTCAGTCGCCGCTCCAGGTCGAAACCATGAAGCAAACCGTAAAGATAGCCGGTGTGAAAAGCATCCCCGGCCCCGGTCGTATCGAGATTGCGGACTTTGCAGGCTCGCTGACGCACCCACGTTCCGTTCTCCCACCCGAGCGATCCCCGCGTGCCTTCGGTCACCACAATCGTGCCCGGACACAGTTGCCGGAGTTTGTCTACCGCTTTTCGGGCGGTACGCGAACAAGTAAAAGGAAGAGCGTAACTGTCGGCAACGACAAGGTGATCAACCAGAGGAAAGATCGGCGACACATCGTTACGGATCGACCCGATATCGAAACAGACAACGGCCCCGACTCTCTTTCCCCACCGGGCCAGTTTAAGGCAGGCTTCCAAATCGCGACCGTCAAGATGCACGATCCGCGGAAGCGGGTAACGGTCGGTGACGACATCGCGCGGCTTGACATGTATAACCCGATTGAGCACCATTGTCCGGCGGCCGCTGCCTTTTTCGGTCCAGCCCACCGCGGTATCGGAAGTTCCTCTTTTCAACACGAGAAACCGGGTATCAATGCCCTCAGCTTCGAGTTCGCGTCGCCCGACCGCACCGTTAAGATCGTCGGCAATGGCCGATATCAGAGCACAGCGGTGCCCCATGCGAGCCAGCCCCACCAGCACATTGGGAACCGGTCCGCCACCCTGAACAATCATGCCACAACCGTCGATCTTGGAACCCGCCGCGGGATACGAAGCGACTTCGAAAATCAAATCCAGCGGCATGATGCCGAGACCGAGGCAATCGATTTCTTCAATCGGACGGGATTTCCTCAATCTCTCCCTTTCCTGAAGTCAGTTCGGTGAAAGCTTCCAGCAGACGGGCGGAGTATGCCCTGCGTATACTCACGCGCAGGCTGACACAATCGGAAAAATCGCTCGCATCGACAATCGCTCCCAACTGGTGCATGATTTTTTGCCAGCGATCATACAATCCGAAAGGTAAAGTAAACCGGTATTTATTCGTCAAAAAATTTTCCTGCAAACCGGAGTTATCCATCGCCCCTTTGGCCGCTTCGCTGTAGGCGCGCACCAATCCCCCGGTGCCGAGCTTGGTCCCGCCGAAGTAGCGAGTGACGACACATACCACGTCGGTGGCCCCGCTGCCGGAGATAACGTCGTAGATCGGTTTACCGGCCGTTCCGGTCGGCTCTCCGGCGTCGGAGTATTTGAAAATCCGGTCGGCTCCCCGACCGACTATATAGGCGTAGCAGTGATGCGTGGCACTATACTCGCGCTTGCGTATCTCGCCCAGTCGGTCCATGGCTTCTTCGACCGACTTCACCACAAACGTCCGGGCGATAAACCGGGAACCTTTGACCTTCGTCTCGACAGTCGAAGGTTGCCTGATAGTTATGAACGTGTCATCCATCGGTTGCTTACACCAGCGACCTGATAATGTCTTCGACCTTGTCACATCCCTGAATGGGAATCGCCCCGTACTGGAGAGCCATGGCAAGGCTCGTTTCGTCCGCATGCGCCCCGTGTTCGGGATCGATTACGAAAAAGACGAGTTTGCCTACCTCCTGACAACTTTTGAGCAAATCAAGCGTACGCACGGAATTGCCGTAAACCTCCGTGACCACCACGGCCTGTGAAAGACCGACGACAAGCCGATTGACCTGAGGCAAGGTCTGATCACTGGCTTCCATATCCGGCGGGTATTCGCTTATAACTCCGCCCTCCCCGACGATATCGATAGCGACCGGCATACCCTCGGCCAGAGCAATTCGGTCGAAACCACAATCGAGCACCGCAAACGATTCTCCCCCGGCGGCCCTGCAGGCCAGATGCGCAGCCACGTCGATTCCCCCGACCATGGTCGAGACAACCTGTACCCCGGCCCGGGCAAACTCTTTGGCCAGAGTGGAAGCCATCTGTATCCCGGCCGCCCCGGCCCGGTGAGTTCCGACCAGCGCCACCGTTTTTTTGCTCAGATCAGGCAGCCGGCCGCGAACATAGAGCAAAGGCGGCGGGTCGTTTAATTCAAAGAGCAGTCGGGGATATTCTTCGTCAAGGCGGGTAAGCAAATGGATGTCCCGCTGTTTCAGTGCCCCGACATACTCCTCCGCCCGGGCCAGATGATCGGACGCCGAGGCAACTTCTTCGGCCACCGCCGCCGTAATACCCTCGATAGCCATCAACTGCTTAAGGCCGGCTTTCAGAATGCTGTCGGGAGCATCAAAATGCCGCAACAGGGCTTCGAACAACCGGGGGGTTACACCACTGAAGCGGCACAGGGCCACCACCAGGGCGGTCGGGGAATATGAATCGGTATCACTCATTGTTTTCTCCGGCGGCCATGCCGAATTTTCCTGTTCCAATCGTTGTTCCGCAACGTCCGGACAGCGTATAATCGTAGTATGGCCAAAGCTCGACAGACTTGAAATAGCCGTCACAATTGGCTATACTCTGCCCTGACATATGGAGAATACATGATCAGAATCGGACAAGCAATTATCATCTCAGCGCTCCTGGCGTTGCTGATCGGGTGTGGCGGATCGGAGTCGGTCGAGGAGCTGCGCAAAACCGGCAAGAAAGCATTCCTTGAGCAGGACTATTCCAAAGCGCGAAATCTTTTCCTCAAAGGTATAACCATCGCCCCGTCGGACAAGGACCTGTTATACTTCACCGCGCTGTGTTACCAGCGTGATTTCGTCTACGATTCGGCCTTGTTTTATCTGAAGCGCGCCGATCTCCTTTACCCGGACGACCGCGAATTGAATCAGACCATTCGGGAAGTAGCGTTAACTCTGGGCGAATGGAAAGATGCTATCCACGCCACATACGTGCTGGCTGAAACGGGCGACGGTTACGAGCAGTATTTCAGTCAAATCGCCGAGATGTGGAACCGGGCCGGATCGTCTCTCAACGCCCTCTATTGGATACGCAAAGCCATGGACTCGCAGCCCGACAACCCCAACTGGTATCTGCAGACGGCCAATTTTGCCGCCATATGTGACTCGTTTGACCTGGCCATAACGATTATGGACAGCGCCCTGCACGTGTTTGGGGAGGACTTCCGTTTCATCGCCAACAAAGCGACTTACTATTCTCATCAAGGTCGTTATGAAGAGGCCGAAAAACTTCTCCGGCCTATTGCCACCTGCGACACGGCGAATGCAGCCTATCGCCTGAACCTGGCACATACCCTGTCTTCCCAGAAGAGCCGCTCGAAAAAACGGGAAGCTCTTAAAATTTACCGGGAGATTCAATCGGAGATAGATCCCGGTCACCATCTGGACTCACTTATCACGAAACTTGAGCAGGAATTGAAATGAAAACGGGCAGAACTATAAATTTGTTCTGCCCGTCCGGCAACCGTCCATAAAGGACAGAGACAGGAGGGAGGTCGACCTTCCTCTTTTTTTATAACAGATCAGACGACCGGTTGTTTCCCAACGGGCGAATTTTACCTGCCGAAAAATCCGCATAAAAAAAAGAGCCGACAGTCAATCGACCGTCGGCCCCGGTATATGATATACCAGCCCTGCCGTCAGGGTTCGAACCAATAACCGCTTAGAAACCGTCCCCCAGCGTTCCGATACCGTTATTCGTCGCCGGTTCGTCGGCACAGTACAGCTTCCAGCGACCTCCAAACCAACCCTGGTGCAATTCCTGAGCCGCCTGATAATGCCCCTTCACAACACCGACAGCCGTGCGCTGGGCGTTGTATATCTTGCCGCGGAATTTTCCACCGCCGTGTTTGAAAGCATTCCCGTTGGCATGTTCGTTCGGGTTGGGGGCCCAATCACCTTTGATAAGACCCTCGAAATTCCCCAACTGGTCAATACATTTGCCGTAGAACACTCTCTCGCCTTCATCATTTTCACCGAAGTGACCGCGAAGATAACCGATCAGACGACCGTACCGGTTGGTCCAGAGACCAACGAACTCACCGTTGCCGTCTTCATCGAACCCCCAGCGACCGTTCATGACACCGCGCGGGCAACCGTCGCGGAACATCTGGAACCCCTGGAAAGCCACCCGGCTGGAATCTTCAAGCGTCACCACCGTATCAAGAGCGGCCAGATCCGCAAGATCGAAAACACGGGTGTAAGGACCGGTCTCAAATGTCAGCGAGAACGGCTCGGGCGCCACGGTATCAATCACCACGACGCTGTCCTCTCCATCTTGCACCCACGACGTGTCGTAAGTCGTCAGACGAGCCGGGACCAGGATATCGAAAGCTATGCCATCGTTGTGAATAGTCGTATAAGATGACCATTCAACCAAAGCCCGGTCGGTCCGCGGAAGCAAAGAATCTTCCCCGGCTTCAAAGCGGATCAGGCGCCTTACGAGCAAAGCCCCGTCCGATACAGACAGCGATCCGGACCAGTCGGTTACTTCAGTCACGGTGGAATCGCACGGAATCTGTCCCCAGATCGCCCGGAAATGGAACGCGGCCGCCTTGGAATCATCAGCCAACTGGCTGACTTCGGGACTGGCCTCCAGCGGATCGTCAATTTCTTCTTCCTCGGCCTCGGCAGCAATCAACTCACTGTCACCGAACCCCGGAGCCTCTGCGGCGGTGGTGTATCCCCCGAATTCATCGGTGAAGTTGGGAGTATCGGCAGCGTCCGGCTCGGAAGGGTTACTTGAGCAACCCACCGCCCAGACCATCAGAGCCATAGCCAGAAACGGCAGAAACATCCTTTTTAGCATCTCACATTCTCCTCGGTATGCATTCATTCGGACTTCGTTCTGCCCTTTGCAGAATCAAGGTTCGTGCCGGTCCGTATCCGGCCATGGTAACCACTTATTACACATAACCTTGCGCTTTGGCGCCGGGCTTATTCTACACGGGAAAAGCGTACCTGAGGGTACAGCCGCCGTGCGATGAACCGCACGGGACAGTTCACCGCTTCACGTCAGACGAGACAGAAAACCGCCGACCTTATCCAGACGCTCCTGAGCCTCCTGCTTGGAACAGTGGCAGCGATGCATAGCTATGGCCAGCTTGACCTTACCGTCGGCGCTCTGCAACAGCCGATCCGCTTCTTCGAAATCAAGCTTCAGCAGATCCATAAGCATCTTCCGGGAGCGAGCAGCCAGTTTTTCCGACCGACACTCCAAATCGATCATCAGGTTACCGTAGGTCTTCCCCAACAAAACCATAGCGGTCGTAGAGATCATATTAAGGGCCATTTTCTGAGCGGTCCCCGATTTCATACGGGTGGAGCCGGTGATTACTTCCGGACCAACCGGCAGCTCTATGAGTACATCCGGTTTTACGTCCAGATTTTCCACTCGATTGCACACCAGAAACGCGGTCCGGGCACCTGTCGACTGCGCGTATTCAAGCCCCGACAGAGTGTAAGGGGTCCGCACCGAAGCCGCAAGGCCAATCAGGAAATCCCCCGCTGCAAAACGGCGCTTCTTCAAATCTTCCACCGCGGCCTGACGATTGTCTTCAACCCCTTCCCGCGAAAGCACAAGGGTATCGTAACCGCCCGAAATAACCCCCACTATCTGCTCCGGGTCGGTTCCGAAAGTGGGCGGACACTCGGCCGCGTCCAGCACCCCGAGCCTTCCCGAGGTCCCCGCCCCGATGGTGAAAACCCGACCGCCGCCGCGCAGTGTATCGGCATATATCTCGGCCGCCCGGGCAATCGGTTCCAGGGCCTTTTCCACTACGGAAGCAATGGTATGATCTTCGCGGTTGATTTTTCGGGCGATCTCCAGAGGCGACAGGCGGTCAATATCGACAGTATTGCGGTTGATCTGCTCCGTCTCCAGCCGCTCAAGCTCCCCGATGAGTCGTTCAAGGTTCGGCATGGCCAGAATCTATCACCGCCGTCCGAAACGGGCAATAAAAAAGGCCGGACTGCCGGCCTTGTAAATCGTCGATTTCACGCGGTTATCTGATAGTTACTCTCACGGTGTCGGCGCGGGTAACACAGACACTCCCGAAATCCCCCGAGAGTCTCAGGTGTTCGATATTGTCGTCCAACTGACTGGGAAGAGGCACCGGCAGGAGTTGGTCAGCCAGAGCGCTGTCGGGAGAACCATTGAGAGCATAAACGTACACGTTGTACAAACCGGTATCCGGTTCGCCCGTCTGGGAAGAGATAAAAGCATCTTGTTCTATAGTCCCGGCATTTATGAGACTCGCCACCGGAGCGCTGTAACCCTGACCGGTGTATGCAGAACCGGCTTTGACCGCGGCAACGACATACCGCTCGGCGTTGGCCGAAATATCCCATTCCAGCGACACCACCTCGGCCCCCTGCAACTGGTGGTTACTCGGTACGACATTCGATATGGAAAAAGTATCAGGCACGCTGTTGAGCACACTGTCACCGAAAGACCGATCATTCGTAATCGCCACCCAATGTTCTCCGGCGGCAAAGACAGTCAGGCTGTCATCGCAATACGAATAAACGGAATCGAGCACGAAAGCGGCGGCGTTGAAAATCAACTCGGCGTCGTCAAAACGCACTTCGGCGTCAGTCACCGTGGTATCCTGCCGTCGCAGCGCGGCGGCAATAATGACCGAGTCGGAATTCATGTCCTGAACAAGAACACCTTCAAACCGGTAGTTCTCCCAAAAACGCGAATTAATCATGTCATCATTACAACCCGGCCCGATTCCGACAAGGCACCCGAGCAGGAACAGTAAGGCTATAAAATATCGAAAGTTAGACGTAGCTTTCATACATCCTGTACATCGGCATAAAAGCAATTACGATTTACTACCCGCTTTTCAAGAGCCATTTAAGATCAATTGAGCCCCCTGTCAAGCTTTCAACGAGCGAAAAACCGGGGCTACAAAAGGCTTTCCGAAGAGTTATTGCTCACTAACAAGTGAAGTTTTTTTGTTGCTTTTGCCGGATATTCGGACTTTTTACTGGACAGATAAGAGTATTTATGTCTTGTTTAGGTGGAGTCAGGAAAAGGCCGGCTCCATAGGGGGCAGCAACCGAGCTGCAAAATATAAAGTATATGGAAATAGTTTTTGGTTTAGGAAACAAATAAGCTATTAATTTGTAATGTATATAGAACTGGCGGTGTTGCTTTGCATACCTGCATAGCAGCAATTCGCCAATTGGCCCCGTGCCGTTCCCCCTCCCCCCCGGTGCGGGGCTAAGCTTTTATAGGCTGAGCCCGGTCGAATACGGAGTTCTAAAAACAAGTCATTCGAATGAAGCGATAACGGGGGCGTGATCGGAAGGTTTCTGCCCTTTGCGTTCTTCGCGATCTATTTCCACACCGGTACACTTCGCGGCCAGGGGGGAAGTGGCGAAGATGTAATCGATACGCAAACCGTCGTTGTGAACGAAAGCGAGACGACGATAATCCCACCATGAATAGGCGCTTTCTTCGGGATGACAAACGCGGAAAACGTCGGTCCAGCCCCAATCGCTTATCTTCCGCAAAGCAGCGCGAACCTCAGGCACACAAAGAACGGTATCGGCCCAGCGCTCGGGAACGGCGACATCCAAGTCGCCGATAGCGACGTTAAAATCACCGCAGAGGACCAGAGATTCATCGGACGAGTGCTTCCGTTCGAACATCGTCCGCAAACGGTCCATCCATTGCAGCTTATAAGTGAATTTGTCCGAACCTACTTCTCCCCCGTTAGGAAAGTAGGCACTGAAAATCCTCACGCCGTCGATCACGGCCGAAATCAACCGGGCCTGCGGATCGTTGTCGTCAACCGCAAAGCCGCGTCTGATATCGGTCGGTTCGCTTCGACTGATTATGGCAACCCCGTTGTAAGTCTTCTGCCCACACACAACGGCGTGATAACCGATCTCCCGCAAGACGTCAAACGGGAACGTCTCTTCCACCGTCTTCAACTCCTGCAAACACAGTACATCGGGTTCATGCCGTCCAAGCCAGTCCAACAGACGCTCAAGACGGGAGCGAACCGAGTTTACGTTCCAGGTAGCAATACGCATAACAAAAACACCGCCCTCCGACAGCCGGATGTATCACCGAGTCAAAAAGAATAATCACCATCGGCGGTTTGACAGTCAAGCTCTGAGATCAGGTCTTTCGAAAGTTCGGAGTGTTCACTTTCGCGGCCCGGCGTTTGAAATCAAGAGCGCGCGTTCACGGTCATTTTTTCTATCGGATAAATTGAGTAATCAAGGCAACATCTCACCTGTTTCTACGTCTTAAATCATACTGGAGGTTGAGACACCACAACAGAAGAGATAAAAGCGAAGCGGTCACAGAGGAATACTCGTCGAGCACTCGACACCCCCCAACCGATTCGCCCGAATCCGCCGGTAACCGACATAAGGAGATTCCCCGGCATGAAGACCGTGGTCACTGTTTTTGGCCTCCTTGTTTTTGAATTTATTATCCTGGGGATTCCGGGCATACAGGCACAACCACCCGCATCTACGGCAAGAGTAATTCCGGAACTCCGGGCTTTCCGGGTAAATCCGCATCCGCCGGAAATCGACGGTCGGCTCGACGACACGATCTGGCAGCGCGAAGATATCAAGTACGCAAGGAAGTTTATCCAGCGGAGTCCCGACGAGGGTGAGCCGGCCTCGGAATCGACCCTGGTTGCGGTTGCCTACGATGAAAGTGCTCTGTACTTCGCCTTCTGGTGTTACGACTCGGAGCCTTCCAAAATCCGCAAGCAACTGGTCAGGCGAGACCGCAGTTCAATCGCCGACAGGGTAATTATCCGCCTCGATCCCTATCATGATCACCAGAGCGGCTACGAGTTCGATATCAGCGCCGCCAACGTGCAGCAGGACTACCGCATTTACGACGAGGATTGCCTGGACTCGAACTGGGACGGTGTCTGGGAGAGTGCCGTCCAAATGCAGCCGTGGGGATGGAGCGCCGAGGTACGTATTCCCTACTATTGTCTGCGCTTTAACGAGAAGACCGAACACGTCTGGGGAATCGATTTTGTCCGCTGGATCGAGCGTCATAATGAAAGCGCTCGCTGGGCGTTTACTCCTCTGGCCAAGGGTGGGTTCGCCTCCAATTTCGGCCACCTGACCGGTTTGGTCGACATTCAGCCCGCCCATCATCTGGCCATACAGCCATACATGGTTGCCGATTACCGGTCGCAACCGGGCACAATGAGTGACCCCGACGGTCGGAGCGGGTTCGGCGATATGGGCGTGGATGTCAAATACGGAATTTCCTCTGACCTGACTCTGGACGCTACGGTCAACCCGGATTTCGGTCAGGTGGAAGCCGACGAGCCGGTGCTCAATCTTTCGACTTTCGAAACTCAATACAGTGAGCGACGACCGTTCTTCATAGAAGGGGCCAACCTTTTCGAAACTCGTTACGATCTTTTCTACTCGCGAAGGATCGGGCGAAGGCCCACGGGGTACCCCGACGACCCCGAATACTACGCCGATAGTGACCGTCCCAGCGAAACGACTATTCTGGGAGCCGCCAAACTGACCGGCAAACTCGCCACCGGCACCAACCTGGCGATTTTAACCGCCGTCACCGACGAAGAAAAAGGCAAATATATCACTACGTCCGGTGAGTTGCGAGAGGGCATCATGGAAACCCAAGCCGGTTACTCGGTAGTGCGGGTCAAACAGGACGTGCTGAACAATTCCAGCCTGGGCGGCATGCTGACCCTGGCCAGTCAGGACGAACGCCACCCGGCCGTAACCGGTGGAATCGACTGGCGATTGTACGACCATAACTCGGGCTGGCTGTTGAGCGGCCAGACCGTATTCAGCCGCAACGACAACGAAAACACCGGGTTCGGAATCGATGCTACTCTCAATAAATACTCCGGCAAACACATCCGGGGAGGAATCGGCCTCGAGATCGAAGACCCGAACCTCAATCTGAACCGCCTCGGCTACCTCAATCGCAACGACTGGCGCGGCGGTTGGATATGGCTGCAATATCGTACGACCGACGACTGGTGGATCATCCGCAACAGCTACAATAACCTCAACGGTTACGCGGCCTGGAATTACGCCGGGGACAACATCGAGCGCGGCGGGAATTGGAACAGTTACTTTGAATTCATCAACAACTGGTCAGCCAGCGCCGGCTTCAATGTAAGTTTCGACGAGTGGGACGACCGCGAAACGAGAGGGCACGACAAATGGAAAAAGCCAACAATCTACTCATGGTGGGTTCAAATAGAAACGGACGCCGCCAGGAAACTGTCGTTTGGCTTGTACCCGAGCGGCGGGCACTACCGCGAAGCTCCCTGGTGTGCCCTGGGAATGTCGGTCAATTATCGCCCCGCCTCAAACCTGGAGTTCTACATCTATTCACGATACAGCCGGGATTACGGCCAGGTCTGGTATGTCGACAACCCGGACGAAAACACGGAAGTATTCGCCGATATGAACTGGGACTATATCTCTCTCAGCGCCAGCGCCAGCGTGATGATACATCGGAACCTCTCCTGCCAGTTGTCGGCCGAGGGAATCCTGACCTCGCTCGATTACTATAATTACCGACCCTATCTGGGCGGTGACCAATACGGCGATTCGCTGATGAATTTCGATTATTACGATTACAACTATACGCAGTTGAATTCGACCCTCCTGATTCGCTGGGAATACATTCCCGGAAGTACCCTCTACCTCGTCTGGACAAGGGCCCGCCCGGAGGCCGATCAAACCGCCAACAATCTGGCTCTCAAGCGGGATTTCGACCGCTTTTTCTCGGCCGGAGCGGAGAATATCTTTCTGATAAAAGCCAGCTACTGGTGGAATATCTGAGATAACCTAAGATACATATTATCAATATCTTACCCCGCCGAATAAAGCCCCGAACCGAGGCATAACGAAAAGCCGGATCGCTTCCCCGGATACCCCTCTTCACTTCGCCGCCGTTCGATACCGTCGATCCGTAATACCGTATACCATTCATATCATCTTCTGGGAATCGTACCCGGAACCGGATCAGGGGAAAAATCTTTCCTTGACAAAAACGTAATAAAAGGTAACAATAAAACCATAGAGGGGCGGCGTAACCAAGATGAAGGAGACCAATTGCCGCTATGGACAGAAAATCCGAGATAATCACTTTCAAGGCTGACGAATCGCTGCGCGAGGCCATGCGGGGCATTCCCAACAGATCCAGTTTCATCCGCAATGCCGTTCTGGCGGCTCTGGAAAACAGTTGTCCCCTGTGCCGAGGGACAGGACTGCTGACGCCCAATCAACGTCGTCACTGGGAACGTTTCAGCCGGAATCACCCCATGGAGGAATGTGAACACTGCCATGAGATGTACCTGGTCTGCAATCACGAAAGTGAAGACGGACCGACGAAATGACAGAAGCGGACTGCTTATGAAATATGCTGTTCCCGAAGCGCCTCGAAAGGCGCGGTGTTTTTTCAGAGTTAGTATTTTGGCGACGATTCTGGTGTCGATGGTGATTGCTGTCCCGGCCCGGTCGGATCAAATCGACGGGGTGAATATACGTGCTTTCACAGGCATCGCGCCGCAAGCGTACCTTGTCGAACAAATCGGCGGGGAAGCGGTTTCGGTTGAGGTATTGTTGCCCCCGGGGCAGTCTCCGGCCACTTATGAGCCGACCGCCCAGCAGATGGCACGGCTGGCCGATGCGCAGGTACTCTTTCTGACGGGGGTGCCTTTCGAATTGCGAATGATGAGCAAATTCGAGGAAGTTTTCGAAAATCTCAAAGTGTGTGACACGCGCAAGGGGATCAAGTTACAGCCCATCGCGCTCCATACCCACAATGATAAATTCGGTGGTACGCTTGATCCGCATATCTGGCTTTCTCCTCGTCTGGCTGCAATTCAGGCGCGCAATATCTGCAACGCCTTTATCGAAATAGACCCCGCCAACACCGAACAATACGAGAATAGCCTGGCCAACCTGTCCCGGCTTCTCGATTCGGTAAACGCGGAGATTCAGAAAATCCTTGAACCGGTCAAGGGGCGTCGGATGTACGTTTTTCATCCGTCTTACGGTTACTTCGCCGAGGACTACGGCCTGCAACAGGTAGCAATAGAATTCGAGGGCAAAGAACCGTCGGCCCGGCAGCTTATTGATGTAATCGAAAAGGCCCGCCGCGACGGTATCAAGGCGCTTTTCGTTCAGCCGCAGTTTTCGGTCCGACAAGCCGAAACCATGGCCTCGGAACTCGGCGGAAAAGTGGTTATCCTCGATCCGATGAGAAGGGACTACCCCGACAACCTGCTGGAGATAGCCCGAAAAATCGCCGCCACCCTGAACGACAGCAGCAAAACCGTCGGCACACCGTAAGCAAGGGGAATTACCCAATGGCTAACAGCGAGGTAGTAAAGCTGGAGAATGTGTCGTTTTCCTACGACGGTAAGCGCATTCTCGAAAACGTTAACCTCAGCGTTCGGAACCGGGATTTTTTATGGATAGTGGGGCCGAACGGCGGGGGCAAAACCACGCTGATGAAAATCATCCTCGGTTTACTTAAACCCCAACAGGGCACGGTGGAGATTTTCGGAGGTTCGCCGGTCAAAGGACGGCGCAAAATCGGTTATATGCCCCAGCACGCCCAGCTCGATCAACGATTTCCCGTAACGGCTATGGATGTTGTTCTCATGGGTAGTCTGCCGAGCGGCATCAAGCCCGGTCCCTACTCGTCGGAGAATCGTCGCGCGGCGCTGGCGGCGCTGGAAGGAGTGGGCCTGGGAGACCAGGCCGGACGAACGCTGGGAGAACTATCCGGAGGACAACAACGACGCCTGTTGATCGCCCGAGCTCTGGCCGGCAATCCCGAACTTCTGATGCTGGACGAACCCACGGCCAATCTCGATCAACAAATCGAAAAAGAGCTTTACGATTTGCTGCGGCGGCTCAGCCAGCGACTGACGATCATCATGGTTTCTCACGATCCGGCTTTCGTGTCGGAATTCGTTCATCAGGTCGTATGTGTCAATCACACGGTTGCCATACATCCCACCAGCGACATGGAGCGCTCTTCGATGCAGGAGATCTACGGTATGCCGATGCGGCTGGTCCGGCATGACCTTCACGATCACCCGGGGAAGAAAAAATGAGCGAGTTCTTCAGCGCGGTTACCCATCACGCCTTCCTGATGAACGCATTGCTGGCCGGAGTGCTGGCCAGTGTTGCCTGCGGGGTGGTGGGGACCTACGTAGTCACGCGCCGCATTACATATATAGCCAGCAGTATCGCCCACTCGGTGCTCGGCGGAATGGGCCTGGCTCGTTATCTGGCGGTGGTATACGGCTGGGATTTCATTCATCCGCTCTACGGTGCCGTTGCGGCCGCTCTGGCCGCGGCCGTCATTATCGGCTGGGTCAGCCTCCGTGCTCGTGAACGTGAAGACACGGTCATCGGCGCCATCTGGGCCATCGGCATGGCGGTCGGGATTCTCTTCATCGCACGCACACCGGGTTACAACGAAGACCTGATGAGCTACCTGTTCGGGAATATCCTGATGGTCGGACAAAGCGATTTGCTGTTGATCGGTTTGCTCGATACCCTGGTGGTATTGACCAGCGTGCTGTTTTACAACCAGCTTCAGGCGGTTTGTTTCGATGAAGAATTCGCCCGTATCCGCGGCGTCCGCGTGGAATTTTTCTATATTTTGCTGCTGTGCCTGACCGGTCTTACCGTGGTCATTCTGGTAAGCGTGGTCGGTATTGTCATGGTAATCGCACTGGTTACTCTGCCGGTAGCGGTGGCCGGTCATTTTACGCGGAGACTGTGGCAAACGATGATTCTGGCGGCTTTTTTGAGTATCGGGTTTACCACCGGCGGTTTGATGATAAGTTTCGGCCCCGATCTCCCGGCCGGGGCGACAATAATAGTGCTGGCCGGTTTGACTTACCTGCTGGTGGCCATAGGGCGGCACCTGCTGCGACCGTCCTGATTCTTACCCGCTACGACTTTATCGAGCAATCAGAACCTGGCCCAGCGAGGAACACGCGGAAACGAGAGGACGTCGCGGATATTCGTCATTCCCGTGATGTACATGATCGCCCGTTCGAACCCCAAACCGAACCCGGAGTGCGGCACTGTGCCGTACTTGCGAATATCAAGATACCAGGAGTAGTTTTCCAAGTCGTCGATACCCTTCTTTTTCATCCGGTCAACCAGGACATCGTAGCGGTGCTCACGTTGAGAACCGCCGATAATCTCCCCCACTTTAGGCACCAAAACATCCATCGCCCGCACGGTTTTGCCGTCGTCGTTGACGTACATGTAAAAAGACTTGATCTCCTCGGGGTAGTCATACACGATGACCGGTTTTTTGAAAATTTTTTCGGTCAGATACCGCTCGTGTTCCGACTGCAGATCACTGCCCCAGGTAATGGGATATTCGAATTTTTCCCCGGATTTACCGAGTATATCGACCGCCTCGGTATAGGGAATTCGCTCGAACCTGGCGTTGATGACAGACTCCAGCGTCTGGCGCACTTCCTTGTCGATCCACTGACCGAAGAAAGCCATTTCGTCGGCGCAGTCTTCCAAAGCGTACCGGAAAAGCCACTTAAGGAAATCCTCGGCCAGATCCATGTTGTCTTCCAGTTCCGCCCAGGCCATTTCCGGCTCGATCATCCAGAACTCGGCGGCGTGACGGCTGGTGTTAGAATTCTCGGCACGGAAAGTCGGCCCGAAAGTATATACGTCACCGAGCGCAAGCGCTACAGCCTCGGCCTCAAGCTGACCGGAAACGGTCAGGTAAGATTCGGCTGCAAAGAAATCGCGGTCCCAGTCAACCCGGCCGTCCTTAAGCGGGACATTTTTGAAATCGAAAGTCGAAACGCGGAACAAATCGCCCGCGCCTTCGGCATCCGAGGCCGAGATGATGGGCGTGTGGATATAGCAAAAACCGCGTTCCTGATAGTACCGGTGAATACCGAAGGCCAGCTTGGACCGGATGCGGTTGACCGCCCCGAAAGTATTGGTCCGCGGCCGCAGGTGGGCTATCTCGCGAAGAAACTCGAACGAGTGCCGTTTCTTCTGAAGGGCATAATTGGCATCGGATTGCCCCACCAGCTCCAGACCATCCACCGCCAGTTCGTACTTCTGTCCTTTGGCCGGCGATTCAACCAGCTTACCCTTCATCCGCACCGAGGCACCGGTAAGTACCTTGTCTAAAGTCGGAAACTTGTCCGGTCCCGCTTCCGCAACAACCCCCTGTATATTGCCCATGCAGGAACCATCGTTGACCTCCACGAAGGTCACGTCTTTGCTTCGCCGGATTGTTCTGACCCATCCGAGAACGGTAATTTCGCTGCCGGTCGGAACGGCGTCGTCGAGAAGAATTCTGGAAATCCTGGTTCTTATCCTGTAATCCATACCTGCAAACCTTTCTACGGTCGGACCGGGTACAGCCGGAAGACTGTCCCGATCATAGAACCTGCAATAACAGCAGAATCACCCGTCGAGGCAAGACCTGTATCAGGAGCTCCGCGCAAGGCTCCGGTCAATATAAATAAGGCCGGGCAAAAAAAACGGAACTCCCGGGCCTTCCGAAACGTAATAAGGCCAGATGAGCTAACAGACTCTGGAAAATCAACTGACTGTACGGCTACATCCCAACCTATTTATCCGATGCAGGGCCGCCGATTCCTCCCCGGGATCGGCGGTTTTTTTTTATCCTGTAACAGGCGATCAGTTATCCTGACACTCCTGCACGATATTCCGGTAACGGGTTATCAGATCGTTGGTACGATCCTTCGAGGTCGATTCGGCCATGATATTGAACGAGGCCTTGAGTCGATCCGGAGCAACCAGAACCCAGCCGTTGTCCTCGATAATGCGCACTCCGTCGACCAGTTGACGCTGTTTGTCCCGGGATTCGGTAATCAGGCGGCGCATAACCAGACCCTTTTTGGACCAGGGACACGGCACCGATATGGACTCGCGGGAATAACGCTCGTACTTCTTGCGAAGCTGCCCCAGCTTTTGGCGCGTGCGAGCAAGCATCTCAAGGATACGCACAACCACCAGGGTGGCGTCGACACAGGCCTGAAAACCCGGGAAAATAAAACCGCCCCGCGTCCCTCCGACAAATTCGGCCTGACCGGAAGCCCGGATACCCATCATGGCCCGATGGTCGTTAGCCACCCGGATAACCTGCACGCCGTGTTCGTTGGCTATCTCCTCGACCCCCATCGACGCCCCAATCGGCACGGCAATAGTCTTAGCGCTGTGAGTGCGCAGAAACATGTCGGTCACCGCCAGCAAGAGGGTCTGACTGTCCAGGGGAAGACCATGTTCGTCGACAATGGTCAATTTTTCCGTAGCGGGGTTAATACGGTAACCGATGTCGGCATTGAGCGAACGGACAATCGCCGAGAGCTGAACGATAGCCTGAGCGTTTTCCTCGGGCGATACCGAACACTTGCGGGGGTTGGGATTGGCGTTCAGTTCGGTGGCCGATATCCCCAACTGGGTCGACAAAGTGGGGAAAACGTGCGAAGCGGAACCGTTGGAATAATCGATCACGACCTTAAAACCGGCCTCGGTAATCAAACCCACGTCAACTTCAGCCATAAAATCGGTCTGGTAATCTTCCAGAACACGCTGGGGATAATCGAGCCGGCCGATGTTGTCCAGTGAGGCCCGCTGGAAATCCTCACCGAAATAGTTGCGTTCGAGTTTCTTGAGTTTGGCGGTCGGCATGTCCATACCGGAACCGTGGAAAAAGATGAAGTCCAGCCGCCGGTAATCGTCGGGATCGTGCCTGACATAGATACCGGCATCATATTCCCCGTTGGCCAGGGCATAGCGTACCACCGGAACCGGCATGGTTTCGAGGTCGGAAACGTGTACCCCGGCCGCCAGAAGACCGGAAATAAGGCTGCGTCGGAGCAAACGGGAGATATCCGACTCATCACGGCTCGTGACAACTCTGGTCCCCAACCCCAGCGAGGCACCGAACGCGGCCCCCAGACGGGTAGCCATCTCAGGCGTCACTTCGGTCAGGGCCAGTCCCGAGACCTTGGAATCGGTACACAATTCGCGATTCCACTTCTCGCCCCAAACCAGTGAACTGGACACGATAGCGCCTTCGTCCACGGATTTGCTGGGCCAGATTTTGCAGTTGGCTTTGATCGTGGCCCGATCACCGATAGAGCAGTCATCGGATACAATAACTTTGTCCAGCAGTTGCACTTCACTGCCAATCCGGCACTTGGCACAAACTATGGCGCTGCTGAAACGCCCGCCACTGCCGATATGGGTATCCGACCAGATAACGGAATCTTTAATGTCACAATCGGCCCCGATACGGCTGCGTTCGCCGATGACGCAGTTGTGCAGGCGACTGCCCGCCTCTATGCTCACGTCGTTGCCCAGAATAACCGTGCCGCTAAGACGGACGTCTTCCCCGATCTGGATGTTCCTTCCCCGGTGCACATTGGCCTCACCGATAACAACCTGCTCGGTCTTGAGATCAAGCTTCAACTGACCGCTGAAAAGATGACGATGGACCCGGTGGTATTCGTCGACGTTCCCGACATCCTTCCAGTAACCATCCATCACCTTGCCGTAGAGCTTCATGCCCTTGTCCAGCATCAGGGGATAGAGATTTTGAGAAAAGTCGTAGTTTTCACCCTTGGGAATCAGTCGCAGGGCGCTCGGTTCGAGGATATATATGCCGGTGTTGATCGTATCCGAGAAAGCCTCTCCCCAGGTGGGTTTTTCCAGAAAACGCACGATCCGGCCGTCATCGTCGGTGATAACGATACCGTAAGCCAGGGGATTATCGATATGGGTCAGGAGAATAGTAGCATCGGCTTTCCGGGAACGGTGCCAGTCGAGAGCTTCGGTCAAATTGAAATCGGTGATAACATCACCGGATATAACCAGAACCGGTTCGTCGTCATCACCGGCCGCATAGCGCACCGCCCCGGCCGTACCCAGGTCATCCTCGGGCAGGCGGTAATCCATACTCACCCCAAAAGCGCGGCCATCTCCAAAATGTTTCCTGATATGTTCGGGCTGGAAATAAAGTAGTGAAGTAATATCCGTCAGGCCGTGCTTTTCCAGCAACGACACGACATGTTCCATCATAGGCAGATTGCCGACCGGCACCATCGGCTTGGCCAGGTTTATTGAAAGAGGACGAAGCCGGGTACCAAAACCTCCGGCCATGACAATCGCTTTCACAACATCTTTCCTCTATTCGGGTTCATCTCAGGCGACAAGGTAGCGCTGCTGAGTCAACTGCTCGGTCACATCGTAAAATGTCTTAAATCTATTATATGCTATTTTGTGTTCAATGCAATACTCTTCAAGGTCATCCTTGGCAAAGAGCACATCGGCTTCCCGGGCGGCGCAGGCATCGGAATAGCCGTCCCCGACAAAGGCTATCCGCAAAGCCCCGATAGCTTTTTCACGATGTTCACTCATCCGCTCCCCTTTGCAACTGCCGCAATGTCGACAGGTTCGATTAACGTGCGGGAATTCGATCCTGATCGTTTCGTTCTCCAGAAAACCGAGGTTGCATATAACAGGGATATCGGCAAGATCGTACCGGGCCAAAATACGTTTTATGTAAAAATCCAGCCCCTCGGAGATAATCATCACCGGCACACCGGAGGCTCGACAGTTTCGCACGAACGGCACAAAGGACTCGTCGATATCGAAACCGTCGCAAAACCGCAGGATTTCCTCGGCCGATGCGTGGACCATCGCAGCCTCCCGGAGCAAACAATCACGACTGGACAGCCGTCCGGCCTTCCAGTCCGGCAACAAAGCGTCGTTGCGTCCCCCCGAAAAGTGATGAAAGAGACTATAACCGACATCGCGCCGGGCAACAGTCCCATCGAAATCACAGAATATGGCCAGAGAGTCACGATTCATTGCGTAAAATACTTCAGCAAAACGGTTGATATCAGCACCAGCACCAAAGTACAAGCCAACAGCCAGAAACGATAGAGTTTCTTTCGGCGGAAGATTTCCCCCAGTGCCACTATACGCAGGGCGGTAATGAGAACAATCATGATTACCCCCCAGCGGGCCAGATCTGCGGCTATCGAAGGCAATACGAGACAGGCAACAAACACGAAAGCAAACCAGACCAGCAACAAATACCAGAGCACTTTTTGCAGGCGATTAAGACCCGTTGCTTCGATTTTTGTCCCGATACTCACGGCAGCACCTCACTCAACGGTCCCCAGGCCAGCCGCACGGCCAGGTATATCATAACAAAGAAAAAGACAATGCGGACAGTGAAGGGCTTGGCCAAAGTACCGAGCCTGCCCCCCAGTTTGCCCCCCAGCAGTATGCCCGGCACAACCGGTCCGACAACCGCGAAATCGATCTCCTGCAACAAATAAAAAACCACCGTCGAAGCCGCCGCCGAGAAACCGACAAGAAACGATGACGTCCCCCGAGCCGTGGTCAACGGCAAACCGATTACAAGGTAAAGCAAAGGCACCAGCACCACACCGCCGCCGATCCCGATCAGACCGGCCAGCGCCCCGGCAGCGAGGACCAACGGCATTATCAAAACCATATTTCGTCGGCGATCATCACTCCCGGCCGACGGCTCAGCAGTTTTTCGCCCCTTGAGAAATACAATCGCGGTGTAGAGCAGCACAACCGTAAATACGATCCTGATCAAGCCGGTGGGAACCACCGAGACAAGCGAACTGCCGACGATATTGCCCAGAGTCATGAACAACGACAACAGAATGACCAATTCAAAATCGACCATCCCCTTCCTGAGATATTCAATCGACGAGGAAAGCGAATTGGCCGCAATGGCGGCGATGGAAACAGGTACGGCGGCCTTAATATCCATACCGGCCAGAAGAGTAAGATAGGGCACCATAACGATTCCCCCGCCCAAACCGAGATAACCGCCGAGGATTCCGGCACACAGACCGCAACCGAAGTACAACAGACAGTCAAACATCAGGTCCCGTCCCTCAGCAATCGGGCGGTAAACAAAATGTCCGGTCGCTGGGGCACGATAGCCCGGTTGTACGCCGCATAGGTGCCGCATTTGCGCTCCAGGGCAAGCTCCTTGAGCCGCATCTTGATATATCCGGCGTAATGCTCGAACTGATGGCTATCCTCTCGCCGGCTCTTCCGCAGCAGTCGCCCGACAGCCGCCCGGAAACGTGGACCGGAAGGCTCGATTCGGGCAACCTCGGCAACAAACTCGGCCGAGCGCGTCACCGGCGACTGATACTCAAAGCCCTCGGCTCGCGCAAAATCGGCAAAACGTCGTACCCAGACATCGTCGAGGGAAAAATGATCGGAGGCTTCGATTATGGCTTCCTGATTCTGGTTGGCGAACCGGTGCATCAACAGCGAGTGTTCCAGTTGCTGGGGAAAGTACTCGTGCTCTACGAAGCTTACCACGTAGTCGGGCGCAAGGCCATGACCTACATCGTTGAGAGTGGAATCGAACTCGTTTAGAAAAACATTACCTTCGAGATAATAACGCGAGACAGTCAGGCGCAGGGCGCTGCCATCGAAAAAGCGAGTGAACCCCTGAACAAGACCTTTGCCGAAAGTGGTATCACCCACCAGGACAGCCCGACCAAGCTGCTTGAGCGCCCCGGCCATGATTTCAGCCGAAGAAGCCGAGCCCCCATCCACGATCACGGCCAGCGGCAAACCGCCGGTGATGTCTTCGCCGGAAGAATAGTGTTTTTCCTCGCTCCAGCGAGAACGCCCCTTCGTTCCCACGATAAACCGACCCTCGTCAAGAAACAGATTAGCGCTCTGATAGGCCTCGTGAAAAAGCCCCCCGGGATTGCCTCGCAGATCCAGAATAATTCCCCGGGGATAAACATCTTGCTTATGCAAAAGCGAATCCAGGGCCATCTCAAGATCGAACGAAGCCCCGGCGTCGAAATCCAGCAACCGAATATATACGATACTGTCGGGAGTAAACCCGGCATAGGGGATGTGTTCCAGATCGATAATACGGCGGGTCACGGTTGAATGCAGGGTGTCTCCGCTGGCCGGTCGCCAGACCTCGAGAGCGATTTCCGAACCCTCGGGACCACGGAGGAGCCCGACAGCCGTCTCGACATCCAGAGCACCCAGCGAGGTGTTGTCGGCCGTAATGATGATATCACCGGAGAGCAGGCCGACCTCGGCCGCCGGTCCGTTTTCGCGCACCGACATGATCAGCAAACCGTCCTCGTGCCTTATAACACTGACGCCTATTCCGGTATATTTACCCGACAATTCCTCATTAATACGGCTGAACTGGCCGGGTTTGTAATAGCCGGAATAACGGTCGAGCTTGGCGAACATGCTCTCCATGGCAATATCAAACAGACGACTCCAGTCGACCTCCCGCTGGTAAAGACGGTCAATCTCCATTATCACCCGGGCGAAACGAACGGCGCACTGCATGTCACGGTCGGCCAGTACGTATATGCCCATACTGCCAGTCAATAACACTATAATGACCATGAATAACGCGGAGTACAAAAGCTGACGACGCTCTGAAAGCGAAGAACGGCTCATCGGTAGCGGAGTTTCCTGTCGAGGTGCTGTTTCACTTCGTCGAAGACATGTTCAACCGGCCGACCGCCATTGATAACCTTCACCCGCCGGGATTCGTGCGCGGCGATATCCAGAAAACCTCGGCGGACACGATTGAAAAAAGCCCGCGACTGAGCTTCCAGACGATCACGTTGTTTCCCCAGCCGGCGACGGGCAACGGCGACACTAATGTCAAACAACAGGGTCAGATCCGGTTTGATATCCCCCACCGCAACACGATGCAGACGCCTGACCATATTTATATCCAGCTTCCGACCGTATCCCTGATAAGCGGTGGTGCTGTCGTAAAAGCGATCACACAAAACGATACAACCGGACGAAAGCAGGGGCTCAATCTGGCGACTGGTAACATCGTTGCGGGCCGCTTCGTACAGCAAAAGTTCGGTTATATCGGTCATGGAGGAATTTCTGTTCAGAAGAATCCGTCGAATTCTCTCGGCCACCGGCGTGGAACCGGGCTCACGCAGTCGGGCCACCCGATAGCCCCAACCGCGCAGGTAACGCTCCGACAGGTCAAGCTGGGTCGATTTTCCACAACCATCGATACCTTCAAACGTCACCAACAACGATGTCCCGGCTTGTTTCCCGGCGGCCATAATAACCCTCGCGTCATGAAAAAAGAGAAACCGGCGATGTTTCCACCGCCGGTTCAAAGTAGCCAAATTATTTGATCGGGAAAACTCTATTTTTTCGTTTTCACCACTCGCTTACTCTTGGCCGTGGTTTTTCGCTCGACCTTTTTGACGGCCGGTTTCTTGACTTCCGGCTTCTTGGCTGCGGCGCGTGTACGTTTGGGCTTTTCCTCAACCTGTTTCCAACCGTACTTGGCGATGAACTCCTCGGTAAGACGCCGGGCCTCGCTGTCGGTATACTGAACCGGCGGCGACTTCTTGAAATAAGAAGACGGCTCGATAATGGCTCCCGAGAGTTTGTTGTCCAGGGCCAGCTTGCAACAGCGCAAAGAATCAATAACCACACCGGCGGAGTTGGGGCTGTCCCAGACCTCCATCTTCATTTCGATATTGAGCGGCACGTTGCCGAAAGTAGTACCTTCCATGCGGATGTAGGCCCATTTGCGATCATCCAGCCACTGCACGTAATCCGACGGTCCGATATGGATATTGGCGGGCGCCATTTCATAATCGAGCTGGCTGGTCACGGCGTTGGTCTTGGATATTTTCTTGGACTCCAGGCGGGAGCGCTCAAGCATATTGAGGAAATCCGTATTGCCGCCGACGTTCAACTGGCTGGTTCTCTCCAGCCGCACACCGCGCTCCAGGAAAAGACGCGTGAGAACCCGGTGGGCAATCGTGGCCCCGACCTGCGATTTGATATCGTCGCCGATCACCGGCAGGCCGCGCTCTTTGAAACGTTTCTGCCAATACGGCTCGCGGGCGATAAACACCGGAATGCAGTTTACCAAACCACAGCCGGCATCCAGAACCTGCTCCACGTACCACTTGGTGGCTTCTTCCGAACCAACCGGCAGATAGTTGATAACAACGTCGGTCTTGGTGTCTTTGAGCAGCTTGACGATATCCACCGTGTCACCGGGGGCTTTCTCGATCACCTGCGAGAGATAATATCCCAAACCGTCGTGGGTCATGCCGCGCTGTACCTTGATACCGGTCTTGGGCACCTTGCAGAACTTGTACGTGTTATTGGGGTACGTATAAATCGCATCAGCCAGATCTTTGCCGACTTTATTCTTGTCGATATCGATAGCCGCCGAGAACTCGATGTCGCGAATATGATAACCGCCGAGATTAACGTGCATCAATCCCGGAATGTGTTCGTCATCTTTCGCCTTCTTGTAAAACTCGACGCCCTGCACCAGTGACGACGCACAATTACCGACACCGATGATGGCAACTCGTACTTTTCCCATGTTCTTTGTCCTTCCTTGTCGTATACGGTTTATTCAATCAGTTATTCTCATCACGAATTAGTTGCGCCAATATATCCGTCCGCCCTCGTACGGGTCAAGAAAGTATTTGCAAAGAGAATCAAAATATATAACATTAGTATATAAATTATGACTGTTTGGTCATATCAGACAAGCGGCAGAGAACGGAGAACTTAATATGCTCGATGAGAATACGGTCACGGAACTGGTCGGCCGGAAGGTGGTTTCGGATACGTTTCGGCGCCTGCCGCCGGAGAAGAAAGACCAGATATATCAAACCGCTATCGGCCTGTTCGGGCGCTACGGATACGACGGAATGTCCGTGGACCGCATGGCGCGAGAGGCCGGAATTTCCAAGGGTTCGTTCTTCCAGTATTTTCAGTCCAAGAGTCACCTGCTGGAGTTCACGGTCCTGATTCTGGACGACCGTCTGGCCAAATGGGTCGGAGACCTTCGTCGGCTGGAGAAAGTTGCCCTGGCGCGGGACCGCCTGATATACCTGTATCGGTCGCTGGTGGGCAACGCCCGGCTGCATGCCTCGGAGCAGACTTTCTATGTTTTCGTTACCCACGCCCTGGATCACGCCGGGGTTGTTCTGGAAGGCATCGACCTGGAACGACACTTCCGCGAGTACGTGCGCGATATCGTGGAGCGCGGGGTTCGCACCGGAGAAATACGGGGCGATTTTGAAACCGACCTGACCGAGTACCTGGTATCGATGGTTATGGAAGCTCTGGTCCGACGGCAGTTCTCGGGTCGTTACGCGCCGCGCCGCCGGACAGAAGAGTACCTGGCGTCGTTCCTGTTCGACGGCATCAAAGCTTAGAACAAGTAATGGCTGAGACCCGCGGAGATATCGTAGCTGTTATTGTCGACGTCATCCGACAAATCGCCGCCTTGCTCAATGCTGTTTGCGCCATATCCAAAAGAAACTGTGAGAGTTGTCGGTATCGAAATTCGGTACTGGAGACTGGAAACAAATGAAAACGTCCACTTGTCGACATCATCGATTCTTCTGGAAAATTCCGAGGGCTCAAGACGGTTATCCCTGGTATACTCAGCGCGCCAGCTTTGAACCCCGTACTTGGCCCGAACATCCAGCGTAGTGCGTGAGTCGTAGAAATACCGGGCCTCGGCCAAACCGTAAACCTGATAGTAATCATCGTAGTCGGCATTTTCCGTAATCTCACCTCTGACGACATTTCTATAGTCGTCAAACCGGTACAGGCCTTCACAAACAGCATCGAACTGCCAGCGCTTGTTGATCGGAAGAGCATATTGCAACCGGGCCTCCAGGAAAGGTCTCTGCTCCGTCTGCCTGATATACGTGAAGCTGTAGATTGTCTCATCAGACATAGACAACGTATCTATCACGTCAAGAGAATCGGGATAATACCGGATTATAAACTCATGTTGCGTGTCTGTTCTTCCGTGCTGTTCGCTTAAACGTGAATAACCCAACCCGACACCCATTTCGGCCGTAAAACCGAAGGAGCGGCTGACATCTCCCTCGGGGAAATAATCCCAGACATCCTGGACAAGAAGACATCCGTATGGCCCCGGATCTTCGATGACACCTTCCTCGATCAAATAGGAAAGAACAGCCTCCAGAGCTTCTATGCGACGCAGCCGGGAATCAATAATATGCTTCCGGCGATATTGATAGATCATCTCGGTAAGAGTCAGCATCTGGTCGTAGGTCGGCTCGTGCTTTATGAGACCGGACTTTCTCAACTCGTCGACCATGTCAATTGCGAACGCGGCGAAACGCCCCTCATACATCCGTCCCCAACCAAGGTTAAACTGACCACTGAGTTGGTGAGTCTTGCTATCATCATCGAACTTCTGGAAAATGTTCGAGTTGTCCTCCCGTATATATCCCGGATGTACATACCGATAAAAATTGTATGCGGAGGTCTCGTATTTCGGGTAACCCTCATAGCGATAAGAATAGGCAGCCTCGGCAGAGACAAAGAAATCCCCGTACAAGTACTGCCCACATTCAAGAGACTGGCCAATTCCGAAATTATAATCTTTCAAGTCATACTTATTAGTGTAGTCTCTATATCTATACTCGTCGATATTTTCAGTTTGGCCTGATGTACTGGTTTTTGCACCATATCCTGTAGAGACAGCCAAAGAAGAAGTGAAGAAGCGAGGCAGCGTCACCCATTCGTATTTGAGCCGGGATGACACACTAAGTGACTGATTGTCCTCATCGTAGTCGGAAAGTTCCCCTCCCGCCCGTATCAGGTCACCGCTCTGGTCAGAGTTTCTCCCATGAAAGTGTGCTTTCCCGGTGATGGTCCACTCCAGATCGGTAAAATACTCCGGAATGAAGCTCTGTATGCGAAACGTGGCTTCGTCGGCGCGCGCACCACCGGCCGGTACGCTCAGTATCGCGATCAGCAGACAAGCAGGTACAATCTTGTGAAGTAACATAATCTCCCCCGAGAACAGAGTTGTCGCTACCCGGCAGCACACCGGTAATTCAATCCGGATTGTGCCGTTACTCTATATTATATATCACACAGCCGAAAAATCAAAACTCGAATCTGTCGAAAGACACGATCTCGTTGACCGCCTTCCGTTGCCGGGGGGCCTCGTCGGAAGCCCGCGCCCGCTTGTCCAGATCGTCCACCGATCCCTCGTAACCCAGCGAGATCACACACATAACGTGCCACTCGGGCGGAATGTCCAGCACTTCGTGAATGGCGGCGGCATCGTATCCCGCCATCGGGTGACCCATCAGATGTTCTTCCACGGCAGCCAGCAGCAACCCCATAACGGCCAGACCGCAATCGAACTGATAATAGGCCACGGGGTCGTCATTGCGCGTGTAATCGTCTTCCTCGCGGGCACACCCGACCACCAGCACCGGCGCCCGGGCCGCCCAGTGATTGCCGGACGCCAGAGCCGCGACCAAAGCGGCATGGCGTGAGCGCTCGGAAACGAAAACAAACCGCCAGGGCTGGTTGTTAAGACACGAGGGCGACCAGCGGGTTTTCTCGATTACGCGATTAAGTACCTCCGGTGGAATCGGTCGGTCGGCGTAGGCCCGTTTACTCCGACGCTTGAGCAACAGGGAATCGGTCATAGGCCGCACCTCCTTCTTGCGGGGTTGGAGTTTTAATACGATTTATTTGTTCACGGCGACAGCCGGGCGAAAATCCGGCATATTCAAAAGCGATTCCTGACGATGCCGGACTTCCGACTCCTTCAGTTCAAAACCCGGACCAACCTGCTCTATCATTATCGATGAAACGCACGAGGCGAAACATCCGGCCGCGCGCAGGTCTCCGTCGGTGCGCAGATACTCGTAGGTGAATCCGGCCATGTACGTGTCCCCCGCTCCGGTAGCATCGAGCAGCCTGATTTGATAAGGGGGAATATCGAAAAAACGATCACCGTCGTATACAATCGAGCCCAACTCGGCCAGGGTGATAATGACTATTTTCGGACCCCATGATTTGATGATCCGGGCCGCCTCGTAAGGATCCTCACGACAATCGATACCGGTAAGCACTTTGCCTTCGAGTTCGTTGGGTTTAACGATATCGAACAATCCCAGAATCGACTCGATACCGTCCGGTTTTTCATGATATATGTGGCCGTCGTCGTCAGCACCGCGCAACAACCCCTGGGGATCGCAAAACAGCAGCGCATGATGCCGCGCGCGAATCTTACGAATGACCTCAAACGAAATTTCACCCAGAATCGGCCCGATCAACACGGCTTTCGAATCAACATACCATTTCGGGTCAACCGATTCGATATTGGCGGCCCGACCGAGAAGATCAAGAGTGCGATTACCGAAATCATCGTAGTAAATAAGCGAGAACCCGCCGGTCTCTTCCGATGAAATGATCTGGTAATCGATACGGTAGCGCTGCAGATCGCCGATAAACCTGCCTTTGACATCGTCGCCGATTGCCCCGATCAGCCGTACCGGCTCACCCAGTTTGGCCAGGGCCAGGGCGGCGTTGGTGGAGCAGCCGGAGAGCACACGACTGCCGGTGTTTATTTTCTGAGTCTTAATATAATCGTAAACCGGGTTGCCGATAGCCGTTATCATAATTGAAGCAGTCCTTGTTTTGTATTTACCGAAGCAGTCACCTCACGGAGAGAAACGGCTCTCTTACACTTTCTGCTTATCGCCGAGTAATTTCTTGGTATAAATCAACCGCTGCACGGCGGTAATTGTCGACGTCACCCCGACTATGATAAGAGCAAACTCCAGCCAGCGTCCCATGGGCCACGTTCCGGCCGGAAGGAAATGCTCTGCGATAGAACCGGCGATAATCAACAGGAACTTTTCCATTCGTCCCATTATACCAACCGCGCAGTTTGCTATTTTCCCCATCGATTCCGCCGCCGCCCGCGTGTAACTCGCAATGAGCATACCGAACAGGGCAAACAATCCCCAGCCGGGATGCACCGCTCCCGACATGGTAATACCGGCCAGGATAAAAAACTCTCCGTAACGGTCTGAAACGTGATCGAATATACCACCGAACACGGTACCGATATTACCGGCACGAGCTGTCGAACCGTCGAGCATGTCCGTAAATGACGTGAGCACCATCCAGACCACCCCCCAGATCATATCCCCCCGCCAGAAGAATATCCCTGAGACGGCAGCACAACAGAGAGAGACAATCGTAATGACGTTGGGCTTGAAACCCAGCTTCACACAGATATGCCCGAGAAAAAGCGACGATTCCTCGTATATCTGGCGCTTTCTTTGATTTATTCCGGTCAAGCTGAGGCGTCCTTTCGTTCCAGTGCCGGGCAAATATAACGGTGCGGGTGGGCGGCGTCAATTGTCGCCATCGATAATTTCCGACCGTCGGTCGGCGGTGTTATTTGACTTTTGCCCCGGCGCGGGGGATATTGGCCGCATGTTTGTCGATTATGTGGAGATTGAAGTCGCGGCCGGCAACGGCGGTTCGGGCTGTGTGTCCTTCCACCGGGAAAAATATGTACCCCAGGGAGGACCGGACGGCGGAGACGGCGGCCAGGGCGGGAATATCGTGGCGGCAGCCAATCCGCATTTGACCACCCTTCTGGAACAGCGCTATCGCAAGAAATACAAAGCGCCCCACGGTCAGCCGGGACGCGGCGGACTCAAAACGGGAGCTTCCGCCCAGGACACCATCGTACAGGTGCCCGTCGGTACTGTCATTACCGACCTTGAATCGGGACAGATACTGGCCGATCTCGATGAGCCCGAAGCCCGGGTGATAATTGCCAGAGGCGGTCTGGGCGGGCACGGAAACGCATATTTCAAAACAGCCACCAACCAGGCTCCGCGAAAAGCCCAGACAGGCATCCCCGGAGAAAAACGACGTCTTTCCCTGGAACTCAAGCTGCTGGCGGACGTGGGCTTAGTAGGAATGCCCAACGCCGGGAAATCGACCATCCTGGCTGCTTTTTCGGCGGCTCGCCCCAAAATAGCCGATTACCCCTTTACCACCCTGATCCCTAATCTGGGGATTGTCAGATTGCGGGAACACAAGTCGTGTGTTATGGCCGATATTCCGGGCCTTATAAAAGGTGCGGCCGAAGGAAAAGGGCTGGGGCACCAGTTCCTCAAGCATATCCAACGCACCCGGTTGCTGGTTTACGTGATCGACATCAACGAAATCGACATTGAAAAGACAAGAGAAACGCTTGAGCAGGAACTCTCGGAATTTGACCAAACGCTCCCGGATCGTCCTTCGCTGACCGTAATCACCAAAATCGACACGGTTAGCGAAAGGGATGTAAAAGAGATTTCCGCACAATTGCCGGACGAGTATATTTGCATCTCGGCCGTTGCCGGAAAAGGAACGCGCAAATTCCTTCAGGCTATTGAGAGGTGCCTTGACCAACTCTGAGATACAAGCACGTCTGCGAGATACTATCGCGCTGCTGGAAGTACCCGGGGTCGGTCGCGGCCGATTCAACCGCCTGGTGAAGCATTTCGGTTCGCCTTCGGCGGTGCTCTCAGCGTCGCTGAACTCGCTCACGGAAGTCCCCGGGATCTCAAGAACGACAGCCTCGGCCATTCTGAAGAAAACCGACCCGGATAAGGCCGGCCAGATAAGCGCTCGGGTGATACAGCTTGGCTGGGCCGTTCTTTTCCCCGAATCATCGGCTTACCCGAAGATCCTTAGCCGTATTCCGGATTATCCGCCGGTGCTTTTCCGGCTGGGCCGTCCCTGGACCGCGGACGACAGAATGATCGCAATCGTAGGCACGCGCCACGCCAGCGAGGGAGGATGCCGTTTCGCACACCAACTGGCCTCGGATCTCTCCCGGGCCGGGATTATAGTTGTTTCCGGCATGGCCGAAGGAATCGATTCGGCCGCTCACCGGGGAGCCCTGGAAGCCGAAGGGAAAACCGTGGCGGTATGGGGAACACCGCTGAACCAGGTCTACCCGGCGTCCAATCGTGCCCTGGCCGACGAGATCAGCCGGCAGGGAACTATCTACTCCGAATATTTCCCCGGGGTGGAATCACGGGCGACCAATTTCCCGGAGCGTAACCGCATCATAGCGGGACTGTGTGAAGGTGTAGTGGTGGTGGAGGCCGGTCAGAAATCGGGCGCTTTAATCACGGCGGAATGTGCTCTGGAACAGGGTCGCGAGTTGTTCGCCGTGCCGGGATCACCGACCGCCCGGCGAAGTATCGGCACTAATCGTCTTATCAAGGACGGGGCTCGCCTGTTGACCGAAACGCAGGATATTTTCGACGAACTCCCCCGCCTCAACGGGACGGTAAAAGTCAAGGCGTTCAAGCAATCATCCGATTTGACCGACATGGAAAAACGAATGATGGGACTCCTTGAGGCCGGGCCTGTCCAGATCGATCAGCTCAGCCGACAGATCGAGCTTCCCATATCGGAATTGATGGAATACCTGCTTGCCCTGGAGTTGAAAGGAATAATTCAGGAACTCTCCGGCAAACGTTTTGTTTTGGCTCAGCAATAGGATATGGTCACCCGCACCGCAAGGATAGTCAACAGGCTCGGTTTGCACGCGCGGCCGTCGGCGATGCTCGTATCAGCCGCCACCAAGTATGAGGCCGAGGTGTATCTGACCAAGGGAGATCTTCGGGTCAATGGCAAATCCATTATGGGCGTAATGATGCTGGCCGCTGAGATGGGTTCACAAATCACGGTTGAGGCTAACGGTCCGGACGAAGAAGCGGCCGCCGAGGAAATAGTCGCGGTAATCGCTTCCGGTTTCGGTGAGAACGATCACTGATATATTCCACTTGCCATTAACCGACAGCTTTCCCTATCATGGTGTTGATGCGGTGGTGACAGTCGCACACGACCAAAAGGTATGTTTACAAAACGCAAAATAATCAAAGGATTCGGTGTATCCTCCGGTATCGCGCTGGGCAGAACATGGGTTGTCACACCCGGGCATATGACCGTGGCTGAGGTGGTCATTCCGGCCTCGCGTGTCAATACCGAAATCGCCGCCCTGGAAAAAGCGATAGTCGAAACGATAAGTGAGCTTTCTCAGCTTCGTGACTCGGCGGGCAAGAAAATGGGCGGGTCGGTGCCAAAAATCTTTGACGCCCAATTACTTATCGCCAACGACCAGGAATTTCTGAGCCGCGTACGGAAACAAATAGGCGAACGACGCCGCAACGCCGGTTTCGTATACAATTCCCTGGTTCAGGAAACGACTTTACAACTCAAGCGCTCGTCCGATCCCTATCTGCGACAAATGGTTCAGGAAATCGAAGCGGTCTCCAAAAGAGTGCTCTCGCATTTGAGCGGTTTCGGCAAACGTTCCGTAGCCAAGCTACCCGAGAATACGATTGTTGTTTCCAAAACTCTTTCTTCGGGTGAGGTTCTCTACTATCGCCATCGCCGGGCCATCGGTTTTCTCACGGCCGAAGGGGGAGCCGATTCCCACATGGCCCTCATAGCGCGCTCGTTAACGGTGCCTATGACGGTTATCGATGCGGCCTGGGCCAGCATCCCCAACAACTGCCGGGTGATCGTCGACGGCACCAACGGTCAGGTAATTGTCAACCCCTCGGACAAAGACTGGACCGAATATCAGCGCAAACGCAAACGGCAGGGACCGGCGACAATAAAGCGCATCAAAAAACTCACCCAGATCCCCCCTCTGACGGCCGACGGGGTACCGGTGCCGATCAGTGCCAATCTGGAGTTCCCGGGACCGGTTGACGATGTCCTCTCGGCGCAGAAAATCCCGATTGGGCTGTATCGGACGGAATTTCTTTATCTGGACGGGGATGAATTCCCGGACGAAGAAACTCAATATCAGTTCTACTGGCGCATAGCGGACAAATACGCACAGACACAGGTGATATTGCGGACGTTCGATCTGGGTTCGGACAAGGTCAAGGCCGACTGGGCCGTACCCAAAGAGGATAACCCGGCCATGGGCTGGCGGGGCATCCGCTGTATGCTTGAGCTGCCCCGGGCTTTCAAGACCCAGATCAAAGCGATTCTCCGGGCCTCGGTACACAAAAACATACGGATTCTGCTCCCTATGATATCGGATATCAGCGAGCTGCGAAAGGCTCGACGCATAATTTCCCAGGCCATGCTGGAACTGCGCCGTAAGGGTATTCCCTACGATCACGATATCCATATCGGTATCATGATCGAAGTGCCGTCGGCGGCCCTGATGGCTGACCAGTTGATTCAAAAGGTCGATTTCGTCTCAATCGGTTCCAACGACCTTACCCAGTACACAATGGCGGCAGACCGCAGCAATACCAAGGTGGCCGGCCTTTACAACAGCTTTCACCCCGCGGTTCTGAAGCTGATCCGTACAACGGTCGAGGCCTGCAAACGGCACGGCAAACCGGCCTATATCTGTGGCGAAGTGGCTGGTAACCCTCTGGCCCTGCCGCTTTTTGTGGGTATGGGGGTTTCCGGTTTATCTATGAATCCGTCGAAGATTCTTGACATCTGCCGTCTCGTAAAGAAAATTGACTCCAATCTCGTACGGCACCTGGTGGGCCCGGTTGTTTCGAGCAACTCCGCCAGTGCTGTCGTACGCAAACTGGAGAGCTACAGGAACGCTCTTATTAAATGAAGGCAAACTTTAAGTAACAGGAAACGTCATCTTGTCTATACTCAACGACATAGATACACTGCGCTCTCTCGATCCGGGCAATATGTACAACCTCATATTCGATCTGCCCGAGCAAATGACAAAGGCCCTGAAAATGGCCGGCGGATGGAACGTTCAGGCCAATGATTTCCCGGATGTCAAGAATATCGTGGTGGTCGGCATGGGCGGGTCAGCCATGGCCGGAGATCTGCTGAGATCGTATCTCTCAGGGGAACTGCTGATACCGATGCAGATTTGTCGCAACTACGTCCTGCCGGAATACGTCGACGACGAAAGTCTCGTAATTGCTCTCTCATACAGTGGCAATACGGAGGAAACACTGGCGGCGGTCGACGACGCGCTGGATCGCAAAGCCATGATTGTCGCACTGACGTCGGGGGGGTTACTGGAAGAAGTCGCCACCCTCAACGAAATACCGATGCTTAAATTGCCCGGCGGGTTGCAACCCCGGGCGGCTATCGGGTACTCTTTCGTTCCCCAACTGGTTTTTCTGGAAAAAATCGGCCTTATCAAAGACGCGGCCGAACGGATCAAGAAAGCTATCTCTCATCTGGACAGCACTCGGGGCAGAATGATCGAAGATCGAGAGGTCAACCAGAATCCGGCCAAGCAACTGGCCCAGTTGATCTACGGCAAAATTCCCATCATCTACGCCGGTCCCACTTTGACCGATGTGGTCGCCCTGCGCTGGAAACAGCAGATCTGCGAAAACAGCAAGATGCTGTCGTTCAGCAACCTCTACGCCGAGTTCAACCACAATGAGTTGGTCGGGTGGTCCAAACTGGTCGATACATTCAAAGAATACTTTATCGTGATCAACCTGCGGGATACCGAAGATCACCCCAAGATTTCCGCCCGCATGTCAATAGTAAAAGAAATCATAGAGCATCACGACGTTCAGGTAATCGACCTTTACGCCTCCGGCGAAACGGAACTGGAGAGGATGTTCAATCTTATCCAGATGGGTGATTTTGTATCGTACTATCTGGCTATCCTGTACGAAGTGGACCCCACCCCGGTAGCTGCTATCGATGACCTTAAAGAAGCACTGTCCAAACATGAATCCGCCCCGACGGAAGGAACAGTGTAAACGTGGAATCTCTGAGCAAAGACACCCTGACGGAAGAGCTGGTGGAAACCGATACAAGGGTGGTTCGCTTTCTTATTAACGAGGGGTTGCCGTGCGTTATCTGCGGTCAGCCCTATTGGGGTTCGCTGGGGCAACTCGCTCGCGAGAAAGGCTGGTCCGAGGAGCGGATCGACCTTCTCGTGGAAAAACTTCGGGCGGAGATGGCCACCTGGGATTGAATGGCCACCCGCCCGATATATCTACTTTATGGCGGTAATCTGAAACTCGCCGGATTGACAAAGCTGCAATAAATCGTATATTGGCTCGTGCATAAACCTGCCCGAAAATGCCGTGAGGTGATTACGCTTGCCTGTTTTTTTCTGCTTTGCGGCGGGCAGGAATCGGTACTGGCTCAACCTCCCGCTGATGTCATCTTCCGTACGGATCGTATCAACGCCCTGATTCTGGTCCTCGTATTTTCAGTCGCGATTCTTTTATATACCAAGTGGGCCAAAGAAGGCCGGAAGCTGTTCCTGCGCAAGATACCCGGTCTCGATGCCATTGAAGAGGCGGTCGGCCGGGCCACCGAAATGGGGCGGCCGGTCCTTTTTATCCCCGGCATTTCCGAACTCGACGAGATAGAGACAATCGCCGGGATCTCCATCCTGGGACGGGTAGCCAAAATAACGGCTCAGTACGAAACACCCCTGATGGTGCCGGTGCGGTATCCGCTGGTTCTGGCCGCCGGTCAGGAAGTGGTGGAACAGGCCTATATCGAAATGGGCAAACCGGACGCCTACGACAAAGATATGGTTCGATACGTGGCTGGCGAGCAGTTCGCATTCACGGCCAATGTCAACGGGTATATGATGCGGGAACGACCCGCCACCAATATATATATGGGAGCGTTTTTCGCCGAATCACTGCTTCTGGCCGAAACCGGCAACGCCGCCGGTTCCATCCAGATAGCCGGAACGGCCCGGCCCGAACAACTTCCGTTCTTCATTGCCGCCTGCGACTACACCCTTATGGGGGAAGAACTGTACGCCGCCTCGGCTTATCTCTCGCATGAACCGATCATGCTGGGCGGTCTCAAAGGGCAGGACTTCATCAAGATGATAATCATCTTCTGTATTATCGTCGGGGTGCTATTGGTCACACTGGGGATCGGTGACACATTCCTCGGGTGGTTCAACGCGGTATGACGAGTTAAGGGCCCTATACTGATATGAGAACGACAGTCCCAGTTGCGGTAGCCTTCCTGGTCGGTTTGATCCTGATCGTCTCGTTCTTTTTCAATGAGAGCACATTCGTAGGCGGCCTTTCCCAGGAGATCAAAATCTGGCTGACTATCGTGGGCGGTTTTACCCTGCTGCTGGGCGTGGTATCAATTACCCGGGTCAACCTGACCGCCGTAATCAGACGCAAAGATGGCTGGTTTTATAATGTCCTGACGCTGATTTCGATATTCGCCATGGCTATTCCGGCCGTTTTCCCGTCTTCCTGGTCTCCCCTGTTCGGACGGGCCCCGGGGTCCATATACGACTGGTTGTTCACGTACATGGATTCGCCGATGATGGCCACGATGTTTGCGACCCTCGCTTTTTACATCGCCTCCGCGGCCTATCGGGCGTTTCGGGCCAGAAGTGCCGAATCGACAATTCTGCTGCTGACCGCAACCCTGGTCATGCTCTGGCGGGTGCCCATGGGTGAGTGGCTGCTTAACGAACTGCCCGGCGACATCCCGAGTTTTCTCAATACGTACATTATGAACGGCGCCAACATGGCGGTGCAACGCGGTATCATAATCGGGGCGGCGCTGGGGGCGGCTTCCATGTCCCTGCGCATTATTCTGGGCATAGAGCGAACCTATATGGGTAAAGGATAAGACGTGCGATTCTGGGAAAAAATGGAAGGCATGGATCGTCGCTGGGTCTACCTGATGGTGGGCATAGCGGTTATTCTGCCGTTCCTTCTTCCCGTAACGCTGCCTATCAGTATCACGCCCGAGGCGCGGATGCTCTATAATGCCGTCGAGCAACTCCCCGATTCCTCGATAGTCATGCTGGTATTCGATTACTATCCCTCCACCATTGCCGAATGTGAACCGATGACCACGACCGCCCTGCACCACTTTTTCAGAAAAGATTGTCGGGTGGTCACGCTGAGCAATATCCCGCTGGGGGGACCGTCCATGGCCGAAACCGTCACCCGTTCGATCGCACCCGAGTACGACAAGGTCTATGGCGTGGACTACGTGAACCTGGGATACAAAGCCAATTACGTAGCGGTTCTCTCGGGCATGGGGACGTCTATCGAAAGCATATTCCCCACTGACAACAGCGGAACACCACTGGCGGAATTACCGCTGATGGACAGCGTGAAGAACTACGATGACGTGGCTTTTATATTCGAGGTGGCCGACAACGCCACGGCGGACTACTGGGTGTCAATCGTAAACGCACAGTATGGCACCCCTATCGGCTGCGGTGTTACGGCTGTCAGTGCCCCCAAGTATTACGCTTTCGTGACAGCCGGTCAGTTTGTCGGTCTGCTGGGCGGCATGAAGGGAGCCGCGGAGTATGAACAACTGATCAGCAAACCCGACAAAGCGGTCGCCGGCATGGGAGCGCAGTCGATGGTCCACCTGTTGATCATCGTGCTGGTCATCTTGGGCAACATCGGTTACTTCGTCAACCGATCACACCGGAGAAAGGTCGGTTGACGAACATGGTGGAAGTCCTGCAAATCTGGGTGATTGCTTTCTTCACTCTGGCCCTGTTCTCGTTCCTGTACAAGGACAATCCGATCTATAAAGTGGCTGAGCATATCTTCGCCGGCCTGTCGGCGGGGTATTACGTGGGGCTGATCTGGGACACGGTTATCGTTCAGCAACTCTGGGACCCCATGCTGTCCGGTCACTGGTGGCTGTTCGTTCCGGGGATTCTGGGCTTTCTCATGTTCGCCCGCTTCTTCCCCAAACTCTCCTGGATATCGCGTACGTCACTGGCTTTCGTTATGGGCACCACGGCCGGTATCTTCATTATATCACAGCTTCACGGGCTCGTTCTTCCCCAGATGAAAGCGACCATGCTTTCCCTGGGCAACGGCAACGGCTGGGCGGCCATGCTGCTGGCGATTGTCGTTGTGGTGGGGGTTATTTCGACGCTGATTTATTTCTACTTCTCCAAGGAACACACCGGTGTTCTGGGAGCCACCGCCAAAGTCGGTATTTGGTTTATCATGATATCATTCGGCGCTCATTTCGGGTTTACCGTTATGGGACGCGTCTCGTTGCTGATCGGTCGAGTACAGTTCCTTATCGAGGACTGGCTGGGATCGTTTTTGTAGGCGGCTCGCGCTTTTGTCGCCTGAGTTTTCGGTTAAGATAATTCATTATGAAAAACTGGACTCTATTGCTGATCGTCGGCCTGGCCGTCGCACTGGCCGGGTGCGGTTATAACCCGAATAAACCGGTATACGACACGGCCGACAACCCGGACAACTTCCCCGCTCCCGCGCTTGAACTGCTGGAAGCCATAGAAAACGGGCAGATGACAACCCTGACCGATATCACTTCTTCGTTCGGCAACCTGTATACACTGCATTCGGAACTTCTGGACAACGACAACTGGCGACAGATAATCGACCGCCTGGGAAGCAAGTTCCGTTACATGGCCGACACACTCACGAATCGAGGCCTCGACGGCTATTACCGAGCGGCTGAGTTCTACGAGCTGGCCTCGTTTGCCCGACCGGGTGATAAGCAAATCCGCCGCCGGGCCGCTCTGTTTGCCGCCTGGCATCGGGCCGGTGATGATCCTCTGATCGATCTCGCGTCGATAACCGGACAGAACAAGATCGACCCGAACGCAATCCTGACCCTGACAAGGTATTTCATGCTGGCCGACACGCTCTCGCAGAGCTTCTTTGCCGATTATCTGGCCGCCCCGCTGCGCGCCAAACTGGCCTCACTATCGCCCGACACACTGGCCGTCGCCGACCGGTTGCTTGCAGCCAAGGCGGGACTGGCCGACACTCCGGCGGTTGAACCGATAGCCTCGTTCGGCGAACCGGCCATCGACCTGCTGGCTCTGCGACTGGAGCGTATCGATTCCGGCCGGGTAATCGCCGAGGCTTACCTGATCCCCCGCGAATCCGTGCCGTGCGAGTTAGCCGTCATCCTGCAACTTAACAGCGACGATCCGGCTCTTTCCGAAATGACCGAGAATCTCCAGTCCACGACCTGCGATCTGCAACCGGTTTCTCCGTCGGAAACCTGGCAACCGGGTCAGGTGACACTTGTTTCCCGACGTTTTCAGTATCCCGGAACACCTTCGACCATCTCTGTCGGAATCAGGGACAACGGCTCCTCACCGGCACGCTACCTCATGTCGGCCGACGGCGAAAGGACTTTCGTGCCGCTTGATATACCAATCATGCCCGCCCGATGAGTCGTTGAAACCGCGATAGTCAGACAACGACTTAACCTTCCAGAATAGTGCTTGTCTGAATCGATCTCATTAACTACCTTCGACTGAGTCGCGAAAGGATAAGTAATGAGAGTTGTAATCCCGGTCGCCGGGGCTGGTACCAGGTTACGGCCGCATACGTATTCACTCCCCAAACCCCTGCTGCACGTCGGGGGAAGACCCATAATAGCCCATCTTCTCGACCCGATAGTCAAACTGAACCCTGACGAGGTCGTCTTCGTGGTCGGTTTCAGAGGGGAAGCGATTCGTGAATATGTCCGAGATAATTACTCGTTCAAGGCGACTTTCATTTCTCAGGACAAGGTTTTGGGGCTGGGTTATGCTCTGGATATGGGCATCCGCGACCTTCCCGACGACGATCTTCTTATTATCCTGGGCGACACAATAGTCGAATGCGATCTGCGCAAGTTCGTTTCGGCGGGGGATTATGTTCTCGGCCTGAAGGCGGTTGACGATCCTCGCCGTTTCGGCATCGCGGTGGTGAACAACGGCTCGGTGGTCGAGCTGGAAGAGAAACCGAAAGAGCCCAAGACCAACCTGGCCGTGATCGGCTTGTATTATTTCAAGAAAGTCGACCAACTCAGGCGGGTCCTGAATGCTCATGTAGCGTCGGGACAGATAACCCGGGGCGAAATTCAGTTTACCGATGCTTTGCAGAAGATGATACGCGAAGGTGTCCGATTTGTCCCGTACGAAGTGTCGGAGTGGTTCGACTGCGGCAAGAAGGAAACGATGCTATCCACCAACCGTCACCTGGTGGCGTCGCTGCATCAGACCCCCGAGCTAAACGACTCGCGGGTTATCTCCCCGGTTTTCGTCCATCCCGATGCCGAGGTAAGCTGTTCCGTAATCGGGCCGAACGTATCGATCTCCGAAAATACGGTTATTAAAAATTGCATTATACGCAACTCCATTGTCAGCAGTAACGTCAGGATCGAAAATATGATTTTGGAAGATTCCCTGGTGGGGCACGACGTGGTTTTGCGAGGTAAAAGTTCAATGGTGAATCTGGGGGATTCCTCCGAAATCGCCTGAACGGAAGTTGGCTGGCAGCCAAAGCGCAAGAAGTCACAGAGGAGAAAGACATATGGCCGGAGGAAATTTCCTGTTCACATCGGAATCTGTCACCGAGGGTCATCCCGACAAGTTGTCCGATCAGATATCCGACGCCGTTCTCGACAAAGTATTGTCTCAGGATAAAAAAGGACGAGTTGCCTGCGAAACGTTCGTAACCGTGGGGCTGGTAATCGTAGGCGGAGAAATTACAACCAGCGCCTACGTGGATATCAACGGACTGGTACGGGAAATAATACGGGACATCGGTTACACCGAACCGAGTTACGGCTTCACCTATAATACCTGCGCCATTCTGAACGCCATCCATTCCCAGTCGCCGGATATAGCCCAGGGGGTGGACACCGGCGGTGCCGGCGACCAGGGACTGATGTCCGGCTATGCCTGCCGCGAGACCAAAGAACTGATGCCCCTGCCTATCATGCTGGCCCACAAACTTACCCGGCAACTGGCCAAGGTGCGCAAGACAAACGTCCTGCCGTATCTGGGACCCGACGGCAAGTCGCAGGTCACTATCCAGTACGAGGACGGCCTGCCCAAACGAGCGGATACAATTGTCATTTCCACCCAGCACGGCGAGCAAATCCTCGACCGCACCAAAAAGAAAATTACCAAGAAATCGACAAGTGAAATTATCGAAGCGGTGATTCTTCCGGTCATACCAAAGAAACTGATAGATCGACACACCAGGTTTCTGGTCAATCCCACCGGCAAATTTGTCATCGGCGGTCCCTGTTCGGACACCGGCATGACCGGGCGCAAGATCATTGTCGATACCTACGGCGGCATGGCGTCGCACGGGGGCGGGGCTTTCTCCGGCAAAGATCCCAGCAAGGTCGACCGTTCGGCCTCATACATGGCGCGCTATATCGCCAAGAACGTCGTCGCCTCCGGTCTGGCCCAAAAGTGCACGATCCAGCTCGCCTACGCTATCGGCGTGCCGGAACCGGTGTCACTGATGGTATTCTGCGATCATACACAGAAAGTACCCGAAGAGAGAATATCTCAGCTCGTCCGCAAACATTTCGATCTCACCCCGAAGGAAATCATCAAATCGCTGGACTTGCTCAAGCCTATCTACCGCCGCACGGCCAGCTACGGTCACTTCGGACGCCTGGAGAGCGGTTTCACCTGGGAAAAGACGGACAAGGCTAAAATCTTAGCGGAGGATGCATAAAAATCATGGCCATAAAAAGCGATATTAAAGACATAAAACTTGCCAAAGAAGGCAAAAAGAAAATCGAATGGGCCGAGCGCTCCATGCCGGTCCTGCGGCTGATCCGCCAGCGGTTCACCAAAGAGAAACCCCTCAAGGGCTGCAATATCGCCGCCTGCCTGCATGTGACTACGGAAACAGCTAACCTGATGCTTACGCTTAAAGCCGGTGGAGCCAACTGCGCCCTGTGCGCCTCCAATCCCCTGTCAACGCAGGACGAAACGGCTGCTGCGCTGGTCGGTGAATACGGCCTTCCCGTTTTTGCCATCAACGGCGAAAGCAACAAAGTTTACTATCAGCATATTCACCAGGCGCTGGATATCAAACCGCACATCACTATGGACGACGGTGCGGATCTCGTTTCCACCTTACATAAAGACCGCAAAGAACTCATCGAAAATATCATGGCCGGCACCGAGGAAACAACCACGGGGGTCATCCGACTTAAAGCCATGGCCCAGGACGGCGCTCTGCTGTTTCCCGTGATCGCCGTCAATGATTCCAAAACCAAACATTTCTTCGACAACCGCTACGGTACCGGGCAATCGACAATCGACGGTGTCCTTCGCGCCACCAATCTGCTGATCGCCGGTTCCACGGTGGTTATCGCCGGTTACGGCTGGTGCGGCCGCGGCGTGGCCATGCGAGCCAAAGGACATGGAGCCCGGGTAATCGTTACCGAGGTCGACCCGGTTAAGGCGATTGAGGCCGTCATGGACGGTTACGAGGTTATGCCGATGATCAAAGCCGCACCGCGCGGCGATCTGTTCATCACCGTTACGGGCGATATCAACGTCATCCGCGTCGAACACATCAAGAAAATGAAGGACGGGGCGATCATCTGTAACTCCGGTCACTTCAACGCCGAGATAGACATCCCCGGCATGAACAAAGCAACTTCGAAACGCCGCATGGTACGCCCGCAGGTCGAGGAGTACACTATCGCCGGTCGACGGATCAACCTGCTGGCGGACGGTCGTCTGATCAATCTTTCGGCGGCCGAGGGACACCCGGCTATGGTCATGGACATGTCGTTTGCCAATCAGGCCCTGGGAGCCGAGCATGTGTTGAAAAATCATGCCAACCTGAAACCCACCGTGTACGTAGTGCCGGAGAAAATCGACGCCGAAATCGCCCGCCTGAAACTGAAATCGATGGGGATAACTATCGACCGTCTGACTCCGGAACAGAAGAAATACCTTGCCTCATGGCAGATGGGGACGTAGTTATACAATACGAGTTTTAAGAGGGCACCTATGTAGGCAGGATTGTAGGAGTCCTGCCTTTTTGTATATGTAACGACCGAGTATCCAAAGGAGGTACTATGAGTCAGGCAAAGGACGGCGACAAAGTCAGAGTCCATTACACCGGCAAGCTGGAAAACGGCACGGTGTTCGATTCGTCAACCGACCGGGAGCCGCTCGAGTTCACCATCGGGTCCGGGAATATCATTCCGGGCTTCGAAAAGGGCGTGGTGGGTATGACGGCCGGAGAAAAAAAAACCGTCACGGTATCGCCGGAAGAAGCTTACGGAACCCACAACGATGAATTGACCATCACCGTGGATCGCAGCCGTTTCCCCGATCACATAAAGCCAGAGTTGGGTCAGCAGTTGCTCATGGACCAGGCCGGCGGCAAACAGGTGGAAGTGATTATCACCGGCATCGAAGACGACAAGGTAACGCTGGACGCCAACCACCCGCTGGCCGGAAAGACATTGATCTTCGACGTTGAGTTGGTTTCAATCGACTGACCCCTGACAGATATTGAACCGGGGACGGCCAGTCGTTTTTGGAAAGGCCTGTACGAGCTCAGACTTTACGGGCCTTGATCGACATCATGATGGGAAATATCGTTGGGCCGCCCGGCGGATACCAATAGTGGTCCTCGGTTTCGTACCAGTCTTCCCCGAACCTGTAATAGCCGAAATTGTATTCGTCCACCCGCTCAATAGTAAGCCCGGCGTTGATCAGGGCGTTGATTATCTCCGAGAGCGGATGCTGCCACTCCACGTGTTCCCCGTCGATATGATGATCCTTCTCGCAATAGTCGACGGGGTTAACCGTCCGCTCCGGCTCGCTTGCGAAATAGTCTAACGGCGGGTCAAAAAGAAACAGCACGTTGGCCGGGTGTTCGTCGACAATGAAGAATGTCCCGCCCGGTTTAAGGTAATGCGCGACCACCTTCGCCCATTCATATATGTCCGATATCCAGCAATGCGTACCGTATGATTGAAAAACGAAATCGAATTTTTGATCGATCATACCGACCAACTCGAGCACGTCGGCCCTGACGAAGCGGGCGGGCAGGCCGGTCTGTGCGGCGAGCCGGCGGGCTGTTTCTATCGACTTGTCTGAAATATCCACCCCGGTAACAGTTGCCCCGCGACGGGCCCACGAAAGAGTATCAAGGCCGAACTGACACATCAGGTGCAGAAGGCTCTTGCCGTTCACCTCCCCCAGAGCTTCCAGTTCAAGGCGTTTGAGAGACGAACCGCCGGCCAGTACCTCGGCCGTACGATACTCGGGGTGATTGACGTGCAGATCAACCATTTCATTCCATGAGCGGCGGTTCTTTTCGTGATCGGGATGCGGCATTATTTCGGTGCCCTTATCATAAATATGACCCCGACCAGGAAGAAAATGGCATTAACCCCCCAGGCCGCGACTATCTCCGGAATCTTACCGTGCTGCCCGGCCGATTGAAAAACCCGGAACAGGACAAAATAGACCAGCGCAATCAAAGCCCCCGCCGCAATCGAAACGGCAACACCGCCACGTCGGGGATTGGACGCAAACGGAATACAAATCAGCACGACCAGAAACGATCCGAGCGGCATGGCGTATTTTATTTTGGCATCGACCGACTCACGAAGATAACGCCCCCCGGTACGTTTCATTAAATCGATATAGCGCTTGAGTTCTTCCAGCCCCATATCCTGAGGCTTACCGACTCGCCGGGCCAGGTCCTCCGGCTCCTCCCCGATATCGGGTATAATCAGACTGTCGAACTCCTCGAAACGTTGTCGGACACCATCGGCAAAAGTCCGTCTGATTCCATCGAGCGCCTGCCATAAATAGTCGTCATAAACAATACGTTCGGCCGTGATAATCTCGCTAAGTTCATTATCCTCGGTTTTGTATAGCTTGAAATCGGTGCCGGCACAGCGGTCCACATCGAAAAAGCCGATAGTGTAAAAAGATTCCTGACTGATCTGGCGTCGTATGTCACGCACTTTCCGATGCGAAGCCCGGGATCTTTTTTCGATGGTATAGCGTTTGATTTCGATTCGCTTCTTTCCGGCCGGAGGATAAATGTACTCGTTGTAATAAAAATGTCCCACCGATATAAGCATGGTGACGATCAAAAACGGAAGACTGATCCGGTACAGCGACAAACCGGAAGCTTTCATAGCCAGTATCTCGCGTCGCCGAGCCAGACTTGAGACCGAAAACAACAAGGCCAACAAAACGAACATGGGCAGGAAATTCTTTATGACCCACCCGGAGAAATACACGTAATATTCCAGGATGTTGCCAAGAGGAACATCGTGATCGATAAAGTCACGCAATTCCTCGACCATGTTGATGACTACGATAGTCAGACCGATAGCCACCGTCACCACGATCAACGCCAGGAAAAAGTGCCTGAGCAGATATCTGTCCAACTTCTTGATGATGATCATACGCGGCCTATCGATCTACTCTCCGGAACCAGGCGAAAAGGGGACGTTCGGTCACAACAATGAAGTTCAGGTACAAACCGATTGCACCCACCAGGATATTGGCACTCCACATAGCCCAAAAAGGCGAAACCATGCCGCGATCAGCCACATCTTCCCCACCGATCAGAAAAGCCCAGTAGATTATGAACAGACCGATAGCCACCGCAATCGCAGCGCCCATTCCCCCGCGTTTCATCATTATACCCAGAGGGGCGCCGATCAAAATGAACGACAGGCAGGCCGCCGGAATGGCGTACTTCTTCTGGATTTCGATGTTGTACTTGGCCATGATCCGTTTTTGCGCCTCGATTTGCTGGTCGTTGCGTTCCACGTGTCGGACCATGACTTCGGCATCCTTGCGCACCATTTGCAAAGCCGAGGCCAGACTGGCCGTATCGGGCGCGTTGCTTTTGAAGCTGTCGGCGTACAAGTACTCGAATTTCTTCGACAGATAATCGTCGATACGTTCCCGTAGCGGAGTCGCGGCGTTAATCGCCCGGTCGACATGCGATTCCATCTGCTTTATGTCCATCTCCCGGTCGGTACGGTATTCCGAGTCCGAACGGACGAGTTCGGAACCGGTTCCGGAGATATTGATCACGTGATTTTGAAAATGCAACTTACGGTAGTTGTCGGGATTCTGGAGATCCAGAGTGTGAAGTTCGCCGTCATTCAGCGAGAAGCGCATGTTTCGCCCGTTGTCGGTCATGTGAAGATAACCGTTGGTGGCGATGATCAGCCTGGGGTGATTGGGGTCTTTGGTCTCGGTAATGCGGACACCTTCGACAAACGAGGTGGCATGATCGATCTTATCTATCAGAATCAGATAACCGGGAATATCGCTAATGAATATGCCGGACTCGAACACCATCGTCGGGCGCATGGCCTTGATATCCCCCAGCAGCGTACGCGCCCGCTTGTTCAGATCGGGCAGCACCTTATCGTGAAACTGAACCATGCCGTAAGTCACGAGCGAACCGGCGATCAGAAGCGGCACGAGTATATGTAAAAGGTTGATTCCCGAAGCCTTTATGGCGGTGATTTCAAAATCGCCGCTGAGCCGACCGAAAGCCATAAGAGTAGCCACCAGAACCGCCATCGGCACGGACAGGGCAAGCATCCAGGCAAGATTAAGCCAGATCAATTCCAAGACCACGATCAACTCCAGGTCCTTGTCTATGACCTGGTCGATTATCCTTGGCACAAAATCAATAACGAGCAGGAAAGTAATGGTAAGAAAGGCGAACAGAAACGGGGCGATGTGTTCCCGCAGGATGTACCGCGTCAATATCTTCATAGGATGCCGTCAATATATCTCTTATACCCCGCACGACCAGTATTTTATTATGTCGACGCAAATTTGGGCTGGCTCAATCCGGGCCGCAACGCTAACTTTAGGACATGGATAGCAAAAGAATTGTGGATTTCGTCACCGACGACCGAATCGAGGGTTTCTTCGCCGTTCGTCACCGGGAAGTGCGTGAATACGTACGCGGGCAGTTCGTATCGATGGAACTGGGTGACAGCTCCGGCCGGATTAACGCCGTCATGTGGGAGCCCGACCAGTTCGCTTTGGAGGAAATGACCGAAGGCATGGTGGTAAAGGTTCGAGGCGTGGTCGGGGAATACCGCAATAAACAACAACTCACGGTAAACCGTATTCGCCTGGCCCAGGACGGAGAATATCCGCTCGAAAGCATTCTGCCACACTCAAAACAGTCGCCCGAACACCGCAAGGCCCGCCTGACGGCTCTCCGGGACAAAATCGAAAACCGGTATATTCGCTCGCTGGTGGATTCTTTTTTCGAAGACGAGGCGTTCTTCGACGCCTTCCTGAAAGCCGCCGCCGGCAAGCTCTGGCATCATGCCACGATAGGGGGACTCTCGGAACACTCGGCCAACGTCGCCGAACTTGCCCTGCGGGTGGCCCGGGGATACGATTTTCTGAACACGGATTATCTCATCTTCGGCGGGCTTTTTCACGACGCCGGTAAAATTGAGAGCTATCGGACCACCACTATTATCGACTATTCCGACGAGGGCCGTCTCATAGGGCATATCTGTCTGGCCGACCATTGGATTACTCAACGGGCCCAAAATATAGAGAATTTCCCCGACCGGTTGCTGATCATACTTCGCCACATGATCCTCTCACATCAGGGAGAACTTCAATACGCCACACCGGTGGTCCCCCAGATCCCCGAGGCCTTCGTGCTGTATTACTGCGACGAAATCGACAGCAAAATGGGGGCGATTGAACGTATCCGTGAGCGCTATGACGGAAAAGGCTGGTCCGACTGGGTCAAAGTGCTCGACCGCTTCCTGTATTTCGGAGAAGGCAAAGAAGACAATCAGTGAGCGAGCCCGAACCTATCCTCAGAGCTGAGAATCTGTCTCGCTCGGTCAACCGATCAGGGGAATGCTCGGCAATAGTTAACAATTTCTCTTTCTCTTTCCGGCGTGGTCATATTTACACGATCCTGGGACCGTCGGGGGCAGGTAAAAGCTCGCTTCTGCGCCTGTTTAACCGTCTGGACGAGCCCACCGCCGGAGAGGTGTTTTTCGACGGGCAGGATTATCGCTCTTACAACCCATGTCACCTGCGGCGGCGTATCGGTTATCTTTTTCAGACCCCGTATCTTTTCCCCGGAACGGTAGTTGACAATCTCCGTTTCGCCACTCCCGATCTCGACGAATCGCAAATCGACCGGCTTCTGGAATCGGTCTCGGTCAAAACCGGCCTGAAAACGCATGCTTCCGAGAGTTTGTCGGGCGGTGAGAAACAACGGGTGGCCCTGGCCCGCCTGCTGGCCACCGACCCAACCGTGGTCCTGCTCGACGAGCCCACCTCGGCCCTGGACCCGACATACACGCAACTGATCGAAAACGTCATCAAACGCATCGCCGCCGATCAGGAGTTAGCCGTGATCATGGTCAGCCACCAGCCACAACAGGCACTCCGAATGGAAGGCGAAGGCCTCCTGCTGGTCGCCGGGAAACTGGTTGAACACGGGCCGGTAGAAGAACTGGTGATCTCCCCCCAAACCGAACTGGGGCGGAAATATCGCGACAGGGAACTGACATGATAGACATCGGCCTGCCCCACGTTCTGCTTTCCCTGCTCCTTTGCGCGGTCGCTTTGGCCGTGACGCTCTGGTGGAAAATACCCGTTCAGAAAGATATCGCCCTGGGTTCGGTGCGGGCGTTCGTGCAATTGATCGCGGTCGGGTACGTGCTGGAGTACATCTTCGGCATGGAGTCGATCTGGCTGATCCTTCTGGCTATTCTGATTATGATCACGGTTGGGGCACATGCCGCCGCCGGCCGCGCCACCGGTGTCAGGGGCGCTTTCCGGGTCACATTCCCGGCCATTATCATCGGTTCCACCTTTACCCTGGGTCTCATGCTGCTGGTTCGGATTGTCCCGTTCAAAGCTCAGTACATTATTCCACTGGCCGGGATGATCGTGGGCAACTCGATGAATGCCTCGGCCCTCACGGTTAACCGCATCGCTGCGGATTTGAAAGCCAACGCTCCGGCTATCGAAACCGCTCTGGCTCTGGGTAAGGGCTGGCGCGAGGCCAGCCGACCCTATCAGAAAAACGCCGCCACAGCGGGTATGCTTTCCATACTCAATTTCATGAAAACGGTCGGCATTGTCGCCCTGCCGGGAGCGATGACCGGTATGATCCTGGCCGGGGCCGATCCGCTCAAAGCCGTACTTTTCCAGATTGTGGTGGGTTATATGCTCATGGGGGCGGTAAGTATTGCTTCTGTCGTTGCCCTGGAATTGACCATCCGCCGGTTTTTCACTCGCTGCCATCAACTCGTACAGGAACAGATATAGGACCGTTCCGCAACCGCCGTACTTCCGGTTTCAGAAGTATCCCCAAGGGATCCGGGCAATCCAGATTGATCTTGTTTTTTCCCTCGGAAAACGTAAATTGGGGTCTCACTGCGGGCTCTTGGCCGGCAGTTCGCGACGAAACGGAGAGGTGGCCGAGTGGCTGAAGGCGCACGCCTGGAAAGTGTGTATAGGCAACCCCTATCCAGGGTTCGAATCCCTGCCTCTCCGCTTTATTTTTTCCCATTATTCTAATTTAGATGTTACGATGGCCCGGACCTTAATGACGCGGTAATTTGCCAGGGAGCAAATATCCGCCAAGGCCAATTACGGAGCTACCCGAGACAGCCGTGACAAATTATCCGCCCGGACCTTGAGCAAAACGCCCCCCGAATACTGTGTGCTCCCGGACTGATCCGGGAGCATACCAACCAATCCGACATGCCACCACTCCCCGTTCGGCTTTACTCCCCGGTATTGTCTATAGCCCGGTCTCGTTCCCGCGCCGGTCGGCCGATAGCAAGGCAAGGGGAAAACCGGCGAATGGACGGGTTACGCTTTTTTCTGCAATTTTGGCCTTGACAAAAATCAGATGAGTTGTATTTTCTACTTGGGCGTGTTCTGGAATCGCGGTTGGGTTGTATAGCCAGACAAACGATTCATCAGCGGTTCGTAGAGAACTTCTTCAAGAGATTGAACTATTGCTAAAGACGGTCACCTGTCTAAAGGGTGAACTTTGTCTGTTTGGTCCGAGTGAATCAGCCCGTTTTACGGGGTAATTTGACGGATCGACGACAGAGAATCTTGGCACGGTTTAATTAAGTCCGTCCCCCGATTTCCCTCTTTTGGCCCAACCTGTTAACTCAGAGAAAACCGCGCTTTTTACGCGGACCGTTTTAGGAGGTGACAGAAACACACGACCTGATGTTTGGGTTCAGAAGCAAAATTTGACACAACAGTTTTTAGGAGCAAAACTCGAAACCGAGATGCTCCATCTCCAGAAATGAAGGAATGATGATGATACCGGTAACCAAAACAAACATCTCGCTTTTCCCTGGACACAATGAGATGGCGGCCGCCTGCCTCATGACCCTCGGGTCCGGCAGATTGGCCGGTTTTGGCCAACTGGTTTTGGATTTCCTTGTTTTAGGAGGAAATTAGTGTTGACACGACTAACGCTCTACCCTCTTTGCAAGACCGGTGCTCGGTGGTTTTCCGACAGCACTATCGGCCATGCTCCCGACATAGGGATGTCGGAAGCTGGGACGGTGCGGGAAATGACCATAATGGGAGCAGGAGTCTTCACATTTCGGCCCAATTGTGCTCCGCCTATCGGCAGCTACCTGTATAGCTTAGGCCTTGAGAGCGACTGCCGGAATAATGCTCCCTTCTCCCCGCCTTACACCTGTGAAATATATGCTCCCGAGGACGTCTCTTGCACCTGGGTTCGCGACACTGCCACATCAGTTGATTACGCTGGGTGGACGGAAGTGGTAATCCCGAGAGGAGCCTGGCTCCTCGGTAACCTCCCAGTTGGCCCTTGTCCGGCCAACCTGTATTCCAGCATCGACTGTACCCGAGAACTCGCCTTCCCCGGCGAGGACTTGCCTATCATCGGCGGTGTTAACGGCCGGGTTTTTGGTTTTTCCAGCCTGGTATGCTCCCATGGTGCCCGTTGTGAGGACAACCGACCTTATGTCTGCACGGGTTTTCCTGAGCTGGGTAGAATTAGTTGTCCAAACAATAATGAGGTAATGCTATGACCAATGTAAAAATGAGCCTGCGGGTGTCGGTTGCAGTGGTTCTCGCGCTTGCTTTCTGTTGTCTGGTTATCGGCCAGGCCGTGACAGCGGGTGAGAAGCAGATTGCGACAAACACGGCTCCGCAACTCAAGACCTATATGCCTACTCCACCCCCGGTGAAGGACATTGTCCAACCGGAGGGCCTTAAGGTCAGACATACCACAGATGCTCGTCAGCCCGACAAGCCCGCGTTTGAGGGTCGTGTCCCGCACGTAGATAACTGGGACACCAAAGAAGGCGGCGAGGATTGCACCAATGCAGTGGTCATTTCAACTTTGCCGTTCGACGACACTGGCGACACCGGGGATAATAACGATGATTATTCCTACGGTGGCGGCCCTGACGTTGTGTACGCATACACGCCGAGCGTCAACGAGGACATCGACATCAGTCTTTGTGAATCGTCCTTCGACACTTATATGAGTGTCTTCGAAGGCGACTGCTCAGGAACTGAGTATGCTTACAACGACGACGCCTGTGGTACACGGTCAGCACTTTACGATCTGTCTGTGACCGCTGGCAACACGTACTACATTGTTGTCGATGGTTACGGTTCCTCTTCGTACGGCGCCTATGAGATCAATGTCATGATCCATGAGGACTGTGACGTCGAATGCCCGACCGGCGCGACGGCTGAGGGTGAAGGCGACTGCTATGATGACTACGACGACGTGACCAACGGCGGCTGCAACTCCTCTCCGGAGGTGTTCGGCTCAATCAGCAACGGTGAGACCATCTGCGGTACCAGTGGTGCCTTCCTGTATGGTTCTTCCAACTACCGTGACACCGACTGGTTCCTGTATGAACCGACCCAGCCCGAGACCCTGAAGGTCTGGAGTGTGGCCGAGTTCCCGCTTCTGCTCGGTGTTGTGGACGGCCTGTGCGGTTCCGCGGCTTTTGTTAGCAGTACTACAGCCGATGAATGCGACACTGCTTCCATCGAGGTTCTTGTCCAGCCGGGTTCCTATGCCATCTTCGTGGCTCCTTCGGTATTCGAAGGCTACGATTGTGGTCTGGAGTATGTCCTCCATATGGACGCCGTACTCGGTGAGGAAATCATCGGTCCGGACAACGACGATTGCGCGAATGCCACTCCGATCGGTGAAATAACCGGTCTGGTCTTCTCCAACGTCGGTGGTACGCTTGACGATCCGGCCGGCTATATGTCCGGTCCTGATGTCTGGTTCTGCTATACGGCTACTTGCGACGGTCAGGCTACGGCCAGTCTGTGCACTAGCGATGAAGACTATGACACCAAGATGATCGTCTGGGAAGGTTGCACCTGCTACCCGACCACCTATCTCGACTATGACGACGATGCCTGTGCTTCTTACGGTCCGTCGGAAGTTTCCTGGACAGCCACGGCCGGTGGTCAGTATCTGATCCAGGTCGGTACCTGGGGCGACGAGTATCCCGATATGGTGCTCGACGTCTCCTGTTCCGTAATCTCGCTCCCGCCGAATGACGATTGCGTTAACGCTATTGCCATAGGCGACGTGGTTGACCTGGCTTTCCATAACATCGGTGCCACCACCGATGGTCCGGATGAACCGGACAACTGCCTGTTCTACAGCTATTCGCAGATCGGTTCGGATATTTGGTATTGCTACACGGCGACCTGCGACGGTGTGGCCACGGCCAGCCTGTGCGGTTCCGGCTATGACACCAAGATCGGTATCTATGCCGGCTGCAGCTGCCCGGTCACTCCGGCCGAGTTCGTTGCCTGTAACGAAGACGCCTGCGACCTGCAGTCTGAGGTTAGCTGGGAAGTTTTGATCGGTGAGCAGTATTTGATTCGTATCGGTGGTTACGGCGATGCTCAGGGTACCGGTATCCTGAATACCTCCTGCTTCGCTCCGCCGTACAATGATAACTGCGAAGACGCCGTTGTCTTTGCTCTGAGCGAGGATACGACGGTTGTTTCCGGTAACATCCAAGGCTCCACCAACGACTGCGAATACTACTATGATGATCCGCAGGTTTGGGAAACGTTCACGCTTGACACTTGCTACAACGTGTATATCGACTACTGTCTGACGCCGGAAGGCGGTCCGGGCTGGTCGTTCTATCCGTATCTGCATGATGCGTGCCCGTGCGAACTGGGTAACATGATCGAGTACAGCGGCTATGACTTCTATGGTTGTCCCGGCGGCGTTACCAACGCCATGTTCTGGGTCAACAATGTGAAGCCGGGCCAGTACTGGTTCCCTGTTGCTTCTCAGTATGCCGGTCCGTATACCCTGCAGATCTACGGTTTCGTTGTCGAGTGCACGCACTGCGAAGCCGGTGCAAACTACGAGGATGAGTATATCGCCGAAGTCGAAGTCGGTACGATTGACAATGTCACCGGTTGGGATGGGTATGGCAACTACTACGATACCCATGTCACCGACATGTATCAGTATATCGGCTATGACTTCCTGGTTACGGGTGAAGGCACTTACTCAAGTGACTATGTCAGTATCTGGATTGACTGGGATAACGACCTCGAGTTCGACGGCCCGAATGAGTTCTTCGACGCCAACGGCAGCCCGGGCTACGGTCCTTATGACGGCACTATCACGCCGCCGACCGAAGCCACCGAGACGAAACACCGCATGCGCGTCCGTATGACATATGGTAGTAGCTACCATGATGCCTGCGGTTACTCGTCATGGGGTGATGTTGAGGACTACGGCATTAACGTGCTGTATTGGACCTGTGGCGACTGCGACGGTGACGGCGATGTGGACGATCTCGATATCGTCTGCCTGAAGGACTTCTACTTCACTTTGGGCGCTGCGCCTGCTCCGTTGGTTGCCGGTGATGCTAATGGTGACGGTTATGTGAACATTGCTGACATTGTTTACGTGGCCGACTATCTGTATCGCTCCGGTCCTGCCCCGATCTGCATCTTCTAAACAGATCGTAAGGCAAGCCTATCACAACGGTCATCCCGGCCTCGCCGGGGTGACCGTTTCTTCATACCGGGCAAGCCCCCCGGGACCGTCAGATGTATCAGAGACAAAAAAAACCAGTTGGAGAATAAGAGGATTCATTGTATATTCATTTAGGCGTTCGACTGTCCTCTTGACAGACATCTTGCCCGTTGGATTTATGTCTTCGGGAGTAACTGACTGCAACTCTATAAATGGGCATCTTTCGAAGACAAGGTAAGAATATACATTAAGGCAACTCACACCGTTGAGGTGTTCGATGTAGTCCGGTGCATTTAATAGATGTATCAACTACCGGTGTCATGAGCGGTTGTCTTCCTGCAGAAACACACGCTCAAAGTCTGTTAAGGGCTTGGGAAGATGGCCGCTCAGTTATTTATCCCTGATTTTACCTACCCCAGTCAGTGTTCAGATCACAGCCAACCGAGTTGTTCGCTCTCTGAGCAGCAAGCCCAGCCAAGAGAATAAGACAAGCCGTTGCGCAACAAGCTGTTAACTTTCAGAATTGACAGTTCTCAGTAATCACTCATGATTCGAATCTTTGCCGTCTCTCCTTACGCAATTTAACATACTGATTCACAACAAGATAGCATGACAGCAAAAACGGCCCGGCCGGGCATCGAACTTGCCCTTGACGGATGGTGCGGCTTGATTTTAGTTTGTCTGGGCTCTTTGCAGCGGTATCCTTATCAATCGATTCGGTTAGGTAAAATATCCGGGGCCTGACACCGTCCGGAGAAAGAGCAAAACGACACCCGGCAAAAGGAAATTATCGCGTCGACATGTTCGACCGCGACAATTCACGGGAGCGTAGCAGTAATGAAGGTAAAACTAATAACGAGTATCCTCTTGCTTCTGGCCGGGTCAGCCCTGGCGGGTACCTCGACACCGGTTAATATCGCCCGCAATACCTACAATACGCCGCTGCTGGGCATTCCTCGCTACAAGGGAGGCCTTGAAGGCGATGTCCTGATGTGTGTGTTGGGACAATTCGGCACTAACCAACCGGGCTGGGTGGTTTCTCAGGATCGCGGCGACAGTTGGATTGCTGCGGCCGCCCGAGTCGACGGCGACTGGTACCTGAGCGACCATACCGCCGCCTGGGTAGCCGATGGCCTGCATATCGCTTTCCGTCAATCCGGAGCGGCCGGGTATCGTTATGTGGCCCCTCCCGCCGAGAGTGAGAGTGATTTCGAACCGGTGGACATCCCGGCCACGGGAACTGACACCTACTATCCCATTGTTGTCGCTAACGGGGCGGATGATGTCTGGTTTTTCGACATGAACGAAGGCAGCAGCCGCGACAACCTGCGCTATTGGCACACTACCGACCGTTTTGCCGGTTCTCCCTCGGTTGGTTATGTCTGTCATATTGCCGACGATCCGCAAAACACCTGGCGGATGGGGGCGGTATTGAATGACGTCGGCAACCCGGTGGTGTCATTGTTGTTATATACCAGCGACGGGACCCGAGCGTTTGTGGTCTGCAATTACGACGGAGTGAGTTGGGATTCCGTGACTGTTTTCCGGCACAGTTCTCTTTCGGGTGTCGAGCGGTCTTACTGCCATACCTCGATGAACATGCGGAACCATATCGCCTTTACTTTTATAAACGGCCAGTCCCGTGACTATCTGCTGCACTTCCACGAGAATGCTTCGGGGGAATTCGAGCGGGATACCATATCGGATTTCGCCAGCCACAGTCTTGACAACCAGGCGGACCCGCAATTCTGTATCCACGGTGAGGGCGGCTCGGCGCGCCTCTATGTAGTATATAACCGAAGCGGCGATGAGGCGGTGTGTGCAAAAAGCTGGACCCCGGCCGACGGATGGGACGCCGATTCGGTGGTGATCTCTCATTCGTCTCATGTCTGCACCGGACCACAGGTGCCGCCGCACGTACCATCTTCCTGGGATTTTATCCCCATCTGGTATTACGCCTCCAACACCGATTCACTTTATTTCGTGAAGCTGGACGCGGAAATGGAAGTGGTCCCGGATACCGTCGCCCCGGCAGCTATAATGGATCTCGGGGCTGTCCCGGAAATGTCGGGTAGCTGGCCCGCTCTCAGTTGGAAACCGCCCCATCGCGGAACTGTCACCGACGTTAGAGTAACCGGAGCTGTCAGACAGCGGAATTGGTGATTTCTACATTTTAACGTGATACAAATAGCGGCTGATTCGACCTGAATCGACCATCTGAACGATCTGCCGGGCTTCCTCGGTTCTGCTCTTGTACAGGTCAAGATTACCCTCGGCCTCAAAAGCCTCCCGGAATTCTTCAACCACCTGGACGGATTTCCGCCAGAACTCTCGTTCATTGTCGGTAAAATCAAAAGTTCGGAAATCCAAATTGTTTTGCGCCAGTGCCTGGGCTAATCTGGTCCGGTCCGCCTGCAGCAATTCCGTGCTTTCGTCGGTCCGCAGGGTCTGAGTATAGAACAGGCCCATTTGACCACCGGGACAAGTGACCGCTTTCATTGCGCCCACGGTTTTGGCCAGGTCTTCAGTGAAGTAAAGCGTATCCAGAGCTATGACGGTATCAAAACTTCTCGGCGGCAGATCAAGGCTATTCATATCCCCTGTCCGGAAACACAGGCTATTCTTTCTGTTCCGGGTGCGCTCAACCGCCCGAGCCACAGCCCCGGCGGCAAAGTCTATGCCCGTAACATGCGCCCCGGTTTGATCGGAGATGTATTCGGCGATCAGCCCGACACCACAGCCCAGATCGACCACTCGACTGTTCCGGTTGAGATTGAGAAGATCAAGGAATTTCCGCAGTTGCTCGGCGTCAACCATGTTGAACTGGCAGAGATTGACACCATGCAGTTTTTCGCAAAGCCGGGCGTGAGCCGCGCTCTTCTCACTGCGCAGCATGGCGTCGGAAAAGAAATTCTGAAGGTGCCGCGTGTGTACTTCGGCCGCTCTGGCTTTTCCTTCGGCCGTGAGCGAAAACAGATCGTCGCTCTGCCTGATCATACCCTGCTCGATGAGACTGTCGTAGGCTGCTGTCCAGTCCAGCAAATCGTCATCGAAATACTTACGGCCGAGTTCATCCAGCTTTTCCCGATCGGCCGGTTTCCCGACCCGCTCAAGTATTTTGACAGCTATGAGCACCTGTTTTTCAGCTTCAGAGAACGGCATTGTCAATCCTTCACCGAATCGTCGTCGCAGTTAAATTCATCTCTCAGAATCGCATAGTAAGTCAGGTCTTCGAACCGCCCCCATTTCCTGATGTGCTGTCGAAAACAGCCCTCATAACTCATTCCCAGTTTTTCCATGACCCGACCGGAGGCTTGATTGCGGCTCAGATAATTTGCGTGGATACGTCTCAGATCAAGTTGTTCAAAGCCATAACGCAACACTGCCCGAGAGGCCTCGGTGCAGTATCCCTGATTCCAGTATGGCACACCTATCCAATAGCCGATCTCGGCGCGTTCATGTTCGAAGTCGAGAGTCAGACCGACACAGCCGATGAGCGTATCGCTTTCGGTAAGAGTGATACCGAAAACCACCTGCTCCCTCTTTTCAAACAACGTGAGGTGAGTCTTTATCCATGATTCCGCCCGACCCGCAGGATAGGGATGCGGGATATTCAAAGTAGTCTGAGCGACAGCCCGGTCACCGGCCAGCTCTCTCACCCTGGGCGCATCGTCAAGAGTCAGAGGCCTGAGAGTCAGACGAGCGGTAGTCAGATTCGGTTGTTTGTCCATATGGGCTCCTGTACAACGGCAGATCCGGCCACCCTTTGCAGGAGTTGCACAGTCAGGCTGGAGGTGACTTCTTTACAAGTTATGCTATCCCGAAGGCAGGGTCAACCAGTGAAATAATGGAAAAACCGCCGGGCCCGAATCAGACACCGGCGGTACCAAAAAGTTACGGATCAATGACAGAAACTACAAGACCGTACCTATAGCCCGGCAAATTGAATGTCCCTGAAATACAGACTGGGACAACGCCAGCTCGAATAGATATACGGGTCGTTGCCCAATTCGACCAGTTGGAGCCAAAGCCCTTGGAGGTTCCCGGTGATGTTCATCTCACTAACCGGTTTGATTATTTTCCCGTCTTCGATATACTGCCCGATAATCCCGTACGAGAAATCGCCGGTGGTCGCATTGGAATTACCCCCGACAAACGACGTCACCAGAATGCCTTTTTTCACCTGCTTGACCATGTCATCAAGCGACCGGGTACCGTAATCGAACACGACGTTGGTCGGCCCGGCGATGGTCGGCTCCATGGCCATTTTCCTGCCGTAGTAACAATCGACAAAATACGATTTGAGAATCCCCTTCTCGATCATAACACGGCGCCTGGTGGCCATACCTTCTCCGTCGTAAAGCTGCGACCCGAGACCGGAAGGAACGAACGGATCGTCGATAAACGTCAGTTTGTCCGACCCTATCCGTTTATTCAGCATGCCTTCAAGGAAGGAGTTCTTGCGATAAAGATTCATCGCCGACATGGGGCCGACCATGGTTTGCAACAGACCGCCAGCGGTGCGGTTCTCGACGATCATATCGTATGTCCCGGAAGCCAGTTTGGTCTGCCCTATCTGAGCGGTGGTCCGCTCGACACATTCCTTCGCCAGCTTATTCGGGGAAGGCAGCTCCTTGTGATATCGCATAGTGACCCAGGCCCAGTCCTGAGGCCGCTTATCACCTTCCCCCCGAAGGGTAATCATCGCTCCGGCCGAAAATGAAGTCGTCTCCTGATGACCCTCGAAACCGTTGCTGTGAACCTTGACCGATTCGGCGAAAAGATCGGAATAACCGGAAGTACACGATATAATGCGGTCGCTGTGGGTCATCGCCGCTTCCTCGATCTCCCTGGCTATCCGCACCCGCTGGTCGGACGTAACCTCACCGTAGTGGTTGTCGAATACCTTGAGATCAAGTTCTTTCTGCCCCCGGTAATACCTGGAGTCGGGCAACGACCGGTCGGCATCCTGACCCAGATACGCGGTCATCGCCACGGCTTCTTCGATAAACTTGTCGAGCTTTTCCTTACGCAGATCGTTGGTAGAGTGTGAGGAATAGCGATGCCCGGCATATATCGCAATGTTCAAACCGTTCTGTGTTGATTCTTTCAACTGGTCGAGTTTGCGGTCGCGGAACTCGATCTCAATCTCCCGCCAATTACCGATATCAACCGAGACCTCGTCGGCACCGGCCTTTTTGGCTCGAGTCACCACCCATTGAGCCAACTGCAATCTTTCGTCTTTATTCATGATTTCAATCCCGTTTTCACGTTAAACGTCGCTCTGTATCAGGATATCGTTTCCCGATCAGGAGGCAACACCGCCTACGGTAATAGCCGAGACTTTCACGGTCGGCAAGCCCATCGATACCGGGACCATCTGGCCGTTTTTTCCACAGGTCCAGCCGCCGCGCGCCATCTTGAGATCATCAGCGACCATGACGACACGGCTGAGCACCTCCGGACCATTACCGATCAGGTTGATGTCCTTGACCGGCTGAGTCAGCTTGCCATTCTCGATAAGATAGCCCGACAGGACATAGAAAGTGAAATCGCCAACCCCGATACGCACCTCGCCATTGGAGAAAGCTTCGCAGTACAGACCTTTATTTACGCTCCCGATAACTTCGTCGCGGGTATGCGGCCCGTTGAGCATATACGTATTGCGCATGCGCGGCATCGGGGGATAACGGAACGATTGCCGCCGCCCGCTGCCGGTCGGTTTCACCTTGTAATAAGAGGCGCTGATCCGGTCGTGCATGTAACTGCGCAGGATACCGTCTTCAACCAGGTAAGTTTTCTCGGACGGATTGCCCTCATCGTCAACGTTAATCGAACCGCGTATCCCCGGATTGGTCCCGTCGTCCACTATCGAGACGAATTTCTCGGCCACCGGCTTGCCGATCTTGTCGGCGAAAATGGAAATGCCCTTGCGGTTGGCGTCTGCTTCCATGCCGTGCCCTATTGCCTCGTGCAGCAGAATACCCGAACTCCCGGCGGCCAGAACGACTTCCATCTCGCCCGGTTCCGGCTTAACGGCATCGAACAGGGATATAGTGCGGCGCACGGCTTCACTGGCAATGTAATCCATGTTTTCTTGGGTGAAGAATTCTATGCTGTCGCGAGCGGACAAATCACAATAACTGCGTTCGCGCCGACCATCCTTCTCGGCAGTACAAACCCCCAGGAGCTGAGTCATGGGCTGATAATCGAAGGCTATTTGACCATCCGAGGTAGCCATCAGAATATAGCTGCTTTCATCACTGAACATAACCTGGCATTTGATTACCCGTTTATTCAGGGAGACGATCTTATCGTTAATCTTTTGCAGATAGGGGATTTTCCTGTCTATGCGAACATCCTCCCAGAGTGTGCGGACAGGATAATAGTTCGGGGCCTCGTACGGATTGAAACCGGCCGGAAGCGGCTTGGCCGTACCGTTGGCGATATTGGCCGCGGTTCTGGCCGCCAGTTTCATGGCCCCGGGGGTAATTTCTTCCGTGAATGAAAAGCCGGTTTGATCTTTTTTAATCACTCTGATGCCGACGCCGAAATCGACATTGCTGTAGGCACGGTTGACCGTGTTGTCCTCCAGGCCGATGTTGTTGCTGATGCGATGCTGGAAGAAAAGATCGCAATAGTCCCCGCCTTTTTCGAGGGCGGCGCTCATCACCTGTCTGATGATCGCATCGTCAACGCCGAAATGTTCGAAATAGTCAGACATTTTGCCCTTCTCGAGTGTGGGCGCCAGTGCCGCCAGGGGGTTAGCCTTGAAGACTATCGGGATGGCGGCCAGAGCCATCCCTTTGGCGCCGGTGATAACGAACTCCCGTCGTGTCATTCCCATAATACACCTGTTCTCTGAAGAATATATCAACTTAGCACGTGGATTGCCTTTGAAAAAGTGACCGGAAATAATGTATACATATGTTTATAAACGAGTGTCACGCTCAAAGTATTCACTTTTTTTAGGAAAATCCATTCTCACGGATTGTCTGACTCGACAACAACCGCAGAAAAGTCATCCGGGGTAAAAAAAGCGAGGTGAGAGACAAACTCTCACCTCGTTTTTCAGTCATTTTCTCAACTGTCTGACCCGTTATCCGGCCGGATCAGAACGGAAGAAAGCCCAGTATCTCTCCAAAATCGATATAAAAATACTCGACCTTTTCCCAATCTTCGGCCTCGAAGCCTAACGTCTCGCACAGTTCGTCGGTATCGGTCATATCCGGCAAAATTCCGTTGAAAGTCGGGTCGGGGAACTCCCACTGCTCAAAAGTGTTCGCGTCCCAGGTCAGGGTTACATGAATAACGGTGTCGATCTCATCAATAACGGAATCTGTCGGCGAGGTGTGTTCCCAGAAAGTATCGATCAACTCTTCCACCTCGGCAGTATAAGGCGGCAGGTAAGTAAATATGCCCTCGATGGGATTGTCGAAAATCTGCTGCAAATCCACACGGATCGAGTCTTCACCCGATTCATCGTCAAATTCGCCGTAGACCCATTTCGGTTCGGTCAGATATACTCCGATGGAATCGAGAATGGCCATATATTCGTCGATATCGGTTGAATCCAGATCAGCGGGGATCAATTCATCGGTCTGATCCGGATCACTTATCGCTTCGTTCTCGAGTGCGAGCAGTGCTTCTTTGGCCAGTTCGACCGCCCCCAGGAAAGTCGTCCTGGAACCTGACATGTAACTGGTCCCGCCGGAATACAGTGACATCCATGAATTGGACTGATCGAGCATATACTCGATTCCTTCGATGTCATAGCTGGGCAAATCGACGTCATAAGCAACGACGATATACAGAAGTGACTTGACCACATTCAACCCGGCCGTAATAGTCAGAAAATCAGCCCGGTCGATTTCCATCGAATCAAAAGTAGAGTCAGATATCATATCCGGGGTTACCCAGAACACGAAATCCGAATCGTTGAGCACGTTGTTGAAATAGCCGATGCCGGAGTTGAGAGACGGTAACACATACTGCCGAATGGCCTGCTGAATGTCCGAAAACTGAATGGGACTCTCGGCCGCCCGGGCCACAACAGCCAGATACGTCTGGGCCAGGGAACCGGTTTCGATACCGGCGTCCCGAACATCGCGCGGCAGCCGCACGATATCGCGACGGTCACTGATTTTCTGCGGGAGTCGGATGTTCCGGCCGCTGGCATTACCCCAATCCTCGGTATCCATAATAGAATCCACGAGTTCTATCAGCGCGGAATTGGAGGTCAGAGTCATCATCGAAGTAATACCGGCCCCGAAACTGGCTTTGGCATTACCCGGATGCGCGTCAAGATAACCAGTGAAAATAGCATGGAGACCGGTATAATCGAAATCTTCCGGTCGGAAATTACTGCCATCCACGGCCGAGTCGACCATCATTTCGGTCATATTGAACAACTGGATGAAAGCGGAATCAAGCTGCTCATCAGTAATAACCGGACCGTTAGCGGTCGGGTTATCGTCATCGTCGGAGCAGCCGAAGATTCCGAGTGCCGCCAAGGCCAGCAGGCACAGCAGCAATCTGAATGCTTTGGAACTCATAATCTCTCCTTATCTTGTTCCTGATAGTTACCGCTCTGACAAAACGGATGAAGGTTGTTCCATCCGTGTCGCCTTGCTCCTCAATCCTCCGCTTGCGGCAAACTATACAAAGCAAATCATTCGAAATACAACAAAAAAAACGGGCGCACCCACCTTAGTTTTGCGTCATCGCCACATGCACGGGCGGCGCCTGACCCTGTTTGTCCTCGCCCATATAAAGCGTAACATGCGGGAACGGAATTTCAACGTTCTTCTCGTCGAATTTTTTCTTGAGCTTAAGATTGAAGGCCCGCGCGACGTTCCACTGAGTGATCGGTTTTGTTTTGATACGGGCTTTGATAATTACGGCCGAGTCACCGAACTTATCCAGACCCAAAACTTCCATGGGGGCGATAATATCACTTCCGATCGCCGCGTCGCTTTCCAGTTCTTCGCCGACTTCGGTGATGAGTGCGATGACTTCCTCGACATCTTCGCGATACGCCACGCCGATATCGAAAACGGCAAACGAGAAATCTTTGGTCATATTGGTGACGATATCGACCTGACCGTTGCGGATGTAATGAACGCTCCCGGCGAGATCACGCAGCACGGTCATGCGAAGCGTGACCCGCTCGACCAGACCGGATTTACCCGCCGTCTGAATGACGTCGCCGACACGTATCTGATCCTCCATCAGGATGAAGAAACCGCTGATGATATCCTGAACCAACTGCTGCGAACCAAAACCCACAGCCAGACCGACAATACCGGCAGCGGCCAGGATGGGCCCGATCTTGATACCGAATTCACCGAGTATCATAACCACGATTACCGTGACGATGGCTATGTTCAAGACATAGCGAACCAGCGAATTGAGCGTGGCGGCACGTTTCTGCGCCTCCGCCTCAAGTCCCGTATCTTTGACCGCCGAAAAAATCCGGTTAGCAACCAGCCGCGCCAGTCGGAGAGCTATCAAACCAAGGATCAGAATCAGAAGAATGCGCAATCCCGACGTCATAAACCAATCAATAACCTGCCTGAGCAAAGCCTGGATATCCATATCACACTCCCTTCACCGATGAGCGCACGTTTTTTCTCTCTATGATCTCGACGCGGCCGAACAACCCCGCCCCGAGTATGCTAATATCCGCAGGGTGAACTGGCAAGATCGGGCCGGGCGATTGCATACCAATCAGCTATCGAGCCGGGTGTAATCTATCTCCGACCCGAGCACGCTGTGCGGGACCAGGTAAATCAGAAAGATGACAACCGCGGCGGTTATTATAGCCACCCGCCCCTGCCCGGGACGGCGCGCCCGCCAAAGAGCGACCAGCCAGAAAATTATGCCGAAGACCGTTTTGGTATCGGTCAAATCATGACCGAGCGGCCAGCCGGCATAAAAAGTACCAAAGGCGTATTTCTGTACAATGGGACCAAAAATCAACCCCCCCACAAACAGCAATACCGAAGTCCAGACAGTGAAACGACAGGCGTTGGGACGATTGAACGCGGCCTCCAGCCCGGCCCGCATGGCCAGCAACAGCCCCATAAACATTAACACGATATGCGGAACCAGAACCAACCCCGGCACCGGATCCTTAAACCGTATTACTACCGGTTTGTCCGACAGTGCCTGTTCCGTCCCGGCCGCATCGCTCAGATAAACCCGATATATCACTTTACCGGCCGACGGCTGAACGGGGATGGTTATCAGCAAACTGCTTCCCTCGCGCCGCAACGGTTCGTCGGTCCAGGTATCGTAGCTCTTGAAGCGCTTCCAGTGAACCCGCCCGGTTATACCCGCATCCGGAACCTCTATAGCCATAACCGCGTCGGCGGTGGTATGGTGAGTGCGAAGCAGCTTGTACTTTATCTCCTGACCGGCCAGCTCTATACTTCCGCGCACCGGGTAGGTCGGTCCGGTGGTCCTTTGATACACAACCGAGGCCACTGTCACAACTACGGCCAGAAGCCACAACACGGATGTACGCCCCATCAATGACATTCTCCCGGTTCCCTGCAATTCGCGGTCAATACGAAATTTGCCAATCGCCCGCCTTACGAATATCATAATCAAACCGCCCCGGCACCTCAACAGGGAATTATAACCGCCCGCACCCGACAAAAACAAACGAACTCAGAAGCGAAATGACACGATCAGTCCGGATTGTTCGGAATCGCCCACCGGGGTAATGTCAATACGACGGTCGTGACGTTTGAGCAACTCGTTGGATATTATCCATCCGTAAACAGCGCCCGCGTAGACATCCGAGGGCCAGTGTGACCCCGAACTCACCCGTTCCAGACAAACGGCCGAGGCAACGGTATAGGCCACGATTTGCAAAGGCAGAAAACCGGTTCGGTGTGAGATCACATTGGCTATCTGGAGTACGTTCTTGGCGTGGCCGGACGGGAACGACGTACCTTCGTTAAACTTGAAATAGCGCGGACCTTTATCGGCGTACGGCCGGGCTCTTCCGGCTGCAACATTGGCCGCGTCCTTGATCGCTCCGGCCATGAACTGCGATTCAAGTATCTCTGCTGATATCCGTACGACCTGCGGACAATTGACCAGATACCCCAGCGCCAGCGCACCCAGAAAGTACTTGTTGGTACTGCCCATATAACCGGCTCCGGAAAACGTTTTGCCAAGATCGTTGATCGGCCGAAGTATCGACTCATCTTTGTTTCTATTTATCGCGTCGTATATTTCCCGATCATAGACATATATCAGGCCACCGACCGCGACAATTCCCCCAAGCCACAAAGCACTTCGTCGGTTGATTCTCGCCGGCGAGCTATACACATACCCCGCATCCGATACCACCGTCGAAACACCGTGACCGATATCGTGAAAAATCCGGTGGCGATTTCTCCGGGTAGATATTTCTCCCGCGTCGGGTTCCGTTTCGGACAAAAGCGATGGGGGCAAATCAAAGAGTGACCAAGTATAAACAAAGGTCGACCCGGGCAAAATGTTATCGATGCGAATCGTTTGCGGAATGCGGTTTGTCTCCGGCGATATATCGCAATTCGCTCCGGCCCGGCAGTCGACACCGACCGACAGCAGAACAAACAGCATCCACAATCCTGTAGATATAAACTTCACCGTTTTGGGCAAATTAAACCGTACAAACATGTAACGTCCCCAAAATGGCTTTTCCTCCCGCATTAATCACACAAAAAAAAGCCACCTCTTCGCACCCGGAAAAGATGGCTTTTCACTCTGTTTCTCAATTGCGGAAAATCAACCGTACCGCCAGCCTCTGTCCCGCACAAGTCGCGAGTTCGGTTGCCGGTCGATCAGGTCGGTTTGTCCCCGGGCTTCGGCGGCGGTGTCTCGGCCTTTTTCGACGACATGTACACCTTCGTTTCTTTCCCCGGTGCGATGCGGAACGATTCTTCGGCGGCGCGAATAATCTCCGGCATCAAGCCTTCATCGGCCACTTTTTCGGTAAACTTCCGACGTCCGTCGACCAAATCGCGCAGGTAATCGTCGATCTGCGCCTGAGAATAATACTTCTCGGCAGCATACGCACTCAGGTCGGCGCCTTCGGCCGACACAATTTCCTCAGTACCGAAAATACTCTGACGATAATGATTGGTCCCGCGCAAATCGCCGCGCTGAATGGCTGCCATGGTGTCGATAGGTACGCGCTCGGTCTTGCGGATGATTTTCTTAACGCCATCGGAACTTTCGATTATCTCCCCCATACCACCCGTGTTATACTGATAGAAAGAGACTTTGCCCGGATAGTTGGCCGCCAGATCCATGATAATGCGATAGAACTGGTTGACCTTATGCCCCCGCGACCCGACGATGAAAGGATCGGTCCCGACCGTCCGCACCGATTCCCCCGCCTTGGCCGGGTTGGAAGCGTAACTGTGACTCGATTCACCCCACAGATAAGCCAGCGCAGCCTGAATAGGGCTCAACCGTTGCGAAAACGTCATGATAGTATTGCGGCGCGTTATGAAAGCGAACACCAAGCCGTCGAGTTCATCCAGATCCGGCAGGTTAAGCGACGGATACCAGATATCCTTCAGTTCCTGGTTGTACTTAATCTTGAGCTCTTTGCGCGCAATAACCGCCCGGCCGTTACCACAGAGACTCTCATCAAGAAAATCCGGAGTCCCGTCGGCGGTGATCATCACGTTTTCGTAAAGAGCGCTGTCGTGCACCAGCGAGTTGTACATCGCCTCCTGAAGTTTGCTGTCGACATCGGTCTTGACGAAATAGTTGAATTCCGAACCGTAAGCCAAACCGTTGTTCTTAAGAAAACAGATATCGTCCTGACAAACCAGAGTGCGTTCACCCTTGGACCAGTCCAGACCGAGCTGATGACATGACCAGGTACTCTTACCGGTAGCCGAAAGACCGAAGAGAAACACCCCGTACTTCTTTAGCTCGTTGGTCTTGTGGTCGCGGATGATAACCACCTTGGTCCCGGCGTGAAGACCGAGCATATCCAGCGCTCCGGCGGCGTGCATTCCGTTGCGAAGAAAACCCTTCTTGTCCTCGCCCATGTAATCCGAACCGAGGACCATGGTCAGATTGAAATCCGGAAGCACCAGGGCCTGCTGGTTGATGTGGTGTTCCTCGGGGATGTGGATGAGGGTAAATTCCGGTCCCGGATCGTCGGTGACCGGCCCCATGGTCTTGCCCCACATGTAGGCCAGGCGGTAGTTTTTCAGATCGGCAACCGATATATACAGGTTGCATTTGGGGTTATATTCGGAATTGTGCCCCATCTGGCGCCGCAGGTAGACAAACGGCATGGTCTCCATCAGGTGCAACACCTTGTCCAGTTCCTTCGGGGCGTTTTCGATAATCTTCTTCTTGCCGTCAGGAAGATGAAATTCCCGAATCTTCTCCGAACCGAGTTGCACCGTCTTTTCGGCGATGCGACTGGAAACCGATGAGCGCCAGCCCCACGACCCATACTTCGTAGGGGTGCCGGTCTGAAGAGACGGCTTGCGCAGTTCCTCAAGCTCCAGAGCCTTGATGTTAGGACCGTTCAGACGTTGCTTGAGTTCCCGATTGAATCGGGCATACAATTCTGTGTCATAAAGTGAATCAGACATCTTACTTCTGTTCCTTGGGAAGGATTTCGTCTTCGTTAAAAAAGAAAGCTACCTCAGTCCTGGCCGTAATCGGTGAATCCGATCCGTGCACCACGTTCTTCTCTATCGAAGTGCCGAACTCCCGCCTGATTGTGTTGTGCCGGGCTTTGGCCGGGTCGGTGGCTCCCATCAGATCGCGCCAGCGTTCAATAGAATCATGACCACCGATGACCATGACCACAATCGGCCCTGAAGTCATGAACTCCACGAGCGTTTTGAAAAACGGTTTTCCCTCGTGGACAGCATAGAAACGCTCGGCCCGCTCTCGATTCAGGCGAAGCGTTTTCAGACCGCGAATGATCAGATCGGCCTTCTCGATTCTTTGTATTACCGTACCGATCAGTTTGCGCCGCACACCGTCCGGTTTTATGATCCCCAGGGTATTAGCCAAACCGATCTCCTAACTAACCTGCCAATTCTCTGATACGCGCTTTCAGGGCCTCCGGCGGAATCGCCGCGATATTTACCTTGAAAACACGAGCAACGCGGAACAACTGATGGAAATTGCGCCGTTGCAAATCTTCCTGATCGGCCGAGGCTCCCAACATGTAAGGATTGAAGAACGGCATCCGGAACGGCGACAACCCGGCCTCGGTCGGCACCTGATAGCTTCCGGCCGACACGTAATCGAGGGCGTCTTCCTGACTCAGCTTCTCCACCTCGGGAGCGTTGGGCGTATAATGCAACAGCACGATAGTACTCAGTCGTGTTTGTTTCACGTATCGACCGGGACCACCTATCCACGACGGGTCAACCATAGCACGGGAATCTTTGGATCCCCAGTAGCAATACGGTTCACCAAAGTCAAGCGGACACTCGCCGGTCGAATCTTTGTTGGTCCAGTCCGCACAGGTGGTAACAACATTCTCACACTTGCTGCGGTCGAAAATACGAGCATAGCGCGGGATTGTCTGGGCCATGGCGGTTTTCAGATAGAATTTGCGTTCGGGCGCATCGGCCACGGCCTCGTCACCACGATAGCGCACGAAAATCCAGTCGTTACTAACGAATCGCGCCCCTTCGTCTTCCAGCAGACTGAAAAATATCGAGCCGCGCTTCATCCCCCGGGGACCGATCAGGGCCAGACCATGACCGTCGTAATCCAGACACGCCGCCCGAATACCGTGAACGTCCGGGAGCTGTTCGCTCATGCTGGCCACCATCCCCAACGCCAGACTTCGGACCTGACCATAGTACGAAGTGTTGAACAGAACGGCGGTTTTCATGTCCGGGTTATAGTAGCCGCAGGGCTGACGTTCGGGAACACCGTCGACAGCATAAATAATGCCGTGCGGTTCGAGATCCGGCTCCGGTTGTGCCGGATACCAGTTTTCCACCCAGAAATCGTACAGGTGCGGCACGTTAGTGCGCAGTTGTATGATGATGCCGTTGATATTGGCGTTCCATTCGAAATAACTGTCATATGGCAGATGCGCTTCCGCTTCGTGCACGAGAGCGTCGCGCTCCTCGACGGAGATCGAGGTCTCCGCGTCGGTGCAGCCACGCGGGCTGGTCATGAAATTCTGCAGGGCCACACGTCCGCGCTGGGGCGATTCGACCAGTTTGCTCATGGCCTCGACAATGCGGTCCGTACCGGCCTCGATATTCTCCATGGAAGTGGCATAAGAGATACGGATATTGTCATCCGTCCCAAAGGCACTGCCGGGCACCACGGCCACCGCCGCTTCCTTGAGAAGGTAATACGCCAAACTATAGGAGTTGCGGATTTTCACCCCGCCGTACTCGGTGTTGTAATAAGCCGAAACGTTAGGGAAAAGATAGAACGCCCCCTGGGGCTCATAGCACGACACACCCGGGATGCGGCGGATTTTGTTCAGCGCATAGTTGCGGCGAGCCTGAAACTCGGCCACCATGTGATCGATTTCCGCCTGATGACCGGACAAGGCCTCGGCAGCCGCTTTCTGGGCAATCGAATTGGCGTTCGAAGTCGTGTGCGACTGCACGATATTCATGGCGGCGACAATATCGCTCGGTCCGGCGGCGTAACCGATCCGCCAGCCCGTCATGGAATATGACTTGGAAACACCGTTGATTATTACCGTCTTCTCTTTGATCTTATCGCTCAGCGAGGCCACCGACGTAAAACGATAATCATCGTAAATGACTTTTCCGTAAATCTCGTCGGCGACAATAAGCAGGCCTTCCTCGACCGCCACCCGACAAACCGCTTCCAGTTCCTCCCGACTATATGCCGAGCCGGTAGGATTACTGGGGTTATTGAGAATAAGAAGCCTGGTGTTGAAATTTATGTTCGCTTTTAACTCTTCGGGCGTCAGGCGAAAACCGTTTTCTTCCCGGGTGTGTACAATGACCGGTTTCCCCTTGACCATCAGTACCTGCTGAGGATAAGAAACCCAGTACGGCGCCGGAATGATTACTTCTTCGTCATGGTTGAGTGTGGCCATAAACAAATTGTAAAGACTCTGCTTGGCCCCGGAAGATACGATAATCTCTTTGGGACCGTACTCCACGCCATGATCGGCTTTGAGACGAGCCCGAATGGCCTCTTTGAGTTCGGGGATACCGTCGCTGGCCGTGTAACGGGTGAAGTTGTCGTCGATAGCCTTCTTCCCCGCTTCCTTGACACCCGCAGGAGTAGGGAAATCAGGTTCCCCGACAGAGAAGTCGATAACATCAATGCCTTCGGCCCTCATCATTCGGGCCCTGGCGTTTATGCGTAGCGTCGGAGATAGCTCCAGGCGTCCGATCCTGTTGGAAATCATCGCTTAATTCCTTATCGGGACCGTCGCAGACGGTGATGACGAAGTTTTGGACTCGTTGTCATGGCCCTTTTCGGTCAGTTGCTTCGGCCATGCTTCGAGATCGATCCCGGATCCGACCGCCGCTGCGATAACGACGACTGACGCAAAGATCACAAAAATGAGGGGACCCACCACGATCAAGAGTTCCTTTAGAAGCCTAAAAGGCGGCCCAAGCCGGCCCTGATCACACTATTTAAGGCCCGGAAGATAACTATCCGGCTGTCAAAAAGTCAACCCATCTTTGGCAGAAACCGCTGCTATCCGGCAATCCCACGTCCCGGACTGAAGACCTCAACATTATCCGAAATGGTAAAAAAACACCCCCGCGGCAATATCACCGCCGGGGGTGCAGATCATCAATCCGGAAAACAGCCGTGTCGGGGCACGACCTGATTACAGATGCTCAACCGCCTTTTCGTACGGCGTGAATCCGGGTATACCCAGATGCAGGGCAGCATCCGGTTTATGGAAAGCCGGATCTTCGTGAATGGTCCTCATCAGTTTCTCCCGCTGCTCAGGCCCGGCCAGTTGAGCAACCGCCACGGCTCGCTCACCCAGACTAAGCCCTCTCGGGTCAACCGTACCGTGTTCGGTAACCAGAATGACCTGGTCGGAAGGGATGGCGGTAGTCGTAATACCGGCCGGGCAACGATCCACAACCTTGGGAATACCATCGTCGGTAGTCGACTTCATGGCGATGATGGCGATCCCTCCCGGAGAATACTGGGCCCCCCTTATGAAATCGGCCTGACCACCGACCCCACTGTAAATTTTGCGGGCATCAAGAGAATCAGCCCAGATATTGCCGTGCAGATCAACCCCCATGGCGCTGTTAATAGTGACCATCTTGGGCTGTTCGGCAATTTTGAAAACGCTGTTGGTATAGCTGCTGGGGCGGCTCTGGACCGAACTGTTGAACGACAACCAGTCGTACTCATCCTGGTCCTGAGCCAGGAAAATCGACGAAAGGGCGAAATTCATATCTTTCTTCCAGCGGTTGGTAACAACCCCCTGCCGACACAACTTTATCATGGCGCTGGCAAAAAGCTCGGTATGGATGGCCAGATCACGCACCCCCTTACGCAAAATAGCCGACGTCACCGCCTCCGGCACCTCGCCAATACCGTATTGCAGGGTGGAACCCGGAGTATTACCGGAACCGTCGTCGATATACAGCGCCGCGATAATCTCACCGATCTGTCTGGCCCGATCATCCGGCTCCTTTACCGGGCTGGACGGGATCTCGTAGTCGGCATCGAAAAGGTAATCAATATCGGATTCCGGTATGGTCGTACCCAGAACAAAAGGCATGCGCTTGTTCCTCTCGGCAATAACTACACCGCCCCTGTGCTTGGCCATCATCACAGCCCCCAGCACACCTTCCACGGTGGTGCCCAGGCTGTAGTTACCTCCGCTGTCGGGACCGGCAACGCTGACAAACACGACATCCGGAGACTTGATATACTTGGTAATCTCCGAAAGATGCATGGGGTGATATTTCGCCCACCCGCTGTTGACGGCTCCTTTGGTCAAGTGACTATTGAAAATCACGCGATGAGTCATCGTCTGGCACCGTTTCTTACTGAATAACGGCTTAATACGATCACCAAGGAGAAGAACGCTGTACATTTCGACATCTCTTATCGAGAGGTCATTAGCCAACTGGATCAGCAACTCCTGCGGCGTGGCCGCATTTCCCGCACAGTATATGACGCTGCCGGGCCTTATGACGGTCGAGTTAATAGCTTCGTGAACCGCAGATACTGTTTTCATAACCTGTTAATATACTCTTCTGGTTAATGTTAGCCCTTCGATTAAATTGTCGCCGGGTATGCTTCTCACTTGAGCGAATATAATAAATCGAAGACGACGATGGACAGAAATATCGCGCCTCATTGAAAATCAAGCGGAGCGACATATAACAATCGACCAGCCAACGTCTTAGTGAGAAGAGGAAGAAAAAATGGCTATAAATAGGAATACCCGGTAGCGTATTGTGGGGTCAAGGTTCGCGTTGAGATATCAAACGCCACCGGGCTTTCTCTTGATAGGAGGGAGGATTTTTAGAAAACCTTTGCCTCATTATATTTAGAGAGCCCGGCAGTGTTATGTGGTGTGCTCGCGGTGTCAATAAACTCACACCGCCGGGTTCGTTTGATAGCTTGTTGATGTCGGGCGTGAAGAATGACACCAAGCTATCACCTGCAAAATAACCTTGTTAAATAAAACGTCAATCCGGCATAAATGCGTATTTAATACGTACTCACGCAAATCGACTACAAGTCCAACTTCCGATACACCAGCCGACCTGGTAGCCGTAACTTCTTCAGGCTGCATTACTTGCCTTTTCTGCCGAATCGTCACGACTCGATTTTAGCTGCAACATATCATCAAGTGCCCGACGACACGCCCCTACAGTCATAAGACGACCGGCGACCACTATCGGCAGCCTGAGCAGGCCGTTGTCCTCGGCCAGCAACGCCAGGAGATCGTCCCGTTCCGGCAATCCATTGTCCAGTTTATACTTATGACACGCCGGCCGGCGCGAATCAAGGAAATTCCGAACATCAAGATGCCTGACCAGGGAGCGAATACGGCGAAGGTCCAGCGGGTGAGCGCTGATGTCATGGACCCGGAAGTTTACCTCCTGCTCGGTGAGATAGTTCTCAACCTCCTGGCAGTCAGCACTTTTCGGGTCAGAGTATACGATTACCTGCTTGCGCATTGCACCTCCAAAAAAACAATAATTTGCTGCGTTTTTGCCCCACCCCTTTGCAGAACAGCCGACGGCTGAATGCAAAATCAAAAAGCTTTTCACAGAAAGCGTCGAGATCCACTCAAGGGTATTTCCTCTCAACCGAGGAAAGACAACCCTCAAGGTTCTCCAAGGATGATCAGAATGACCACCTCAAGAAAACACCACAGAATAGGCATATAAAAGAAAACGTCAATCCGGGATAAATGCGTATTTAATACGTATTTCGAATATCAACGTGACCTAAGATAGGTGGCCAGATTGAGGCTTTTGTTGGTTATTCCCAGCTTTTTTCGGATCCGTTCGCGGTGTTTCTGAACGGTCATAATAGAAAGATTCAGATCCTCGGAGATTTCCTTGGAGGACATCCCGGACTTGATCATTTCGCAGATTTCAGATTCTCTTGATGTCAACCGGGCATAGCGATCCCGGAAAACATCTATGTCTTTGGACAGTATTCGATTAACGTCATCTTCCAGAGCCTGCAGCGCGTTTTCCCCAACCTCTCCCACTTCCCCCCTGAGACGCCGGACAACAGGCATTATGCTTCCCTGAATCTCTCGGCAGATCAGGTCTTTGAACTCTCGACGGTCTTCACCAAGTCGATCAAGAACCTGTTTGAGGGCGATGTTTTTCTCGGAGAGAATGCCACGTTCTGTTTTCAATTGCTCGGTTGTTTCTCTCAGTTTTTCGTCCTGGTGTTTCCGTTCGGTGATATCTTCCATCATCCCGAGAATGTACAGCGGATCGCCCTGTTCATCGCCGATAACGACCGCAACATAATTGACCCACAGCGTTTCGCCTTTTCTGGTAACGAACTTCTTCTCCAACCGGTATTGGTCAATCTCGCCCCGGCGACACTGCTCTATGGCGATCTTCTCCTCATCGTGATTTTCCGGATCAGTGATATCTTCCCAGGTAAGGCTGCTCAACTCCACCTCGGTGTACCCCAGCATTCGATAGAACGCCCAGTTGACCTGAAGGAAACGACCGTCGAGCGACAGTATTACGATACCGAAAGGGGCATGGTGAAAAGCCAACTGCGTTTTCTTTTCGGCCTCGTGCAATGCCGCCTGGACTCTCTTGCGCTCCGTTATATCGCCAGTAACCTCGACCGCTCCGATGACCTCTCCGGCTTCATTTCGCACCGGGAAACCATGCACGGCCCAGACTCGACCATCGGCACCGGTAATTTCCGTTTCGTGACGCTGGCCGGTGTTGATCGCCCTTTCGACCGGACAATCCGGGCAGGGGACATTCCGGCCGTGCCATATTTCATAGCAATGTCGCCCGACCAATTCTTCAGAGGATACCCCGACCGATTCGGCCGCCGCGCGGTTGGCCCAGATCACTCTCAAATCATGGTCCTGGTAAGTGACGTTCTCGGTGACACTGTTGAGAATAATCGCCTTTTCCGCCTCGGCATCACGAAGTCGTTTATCGGCCAGATGGCGCTCGGTAACGTCGGTAATGAAACCTTCCAGAGCGACCACGTTCCCGGAAGCATCGCGAACACCGGAGCCCTGCTCCCACACCCACCTCACTTCATTATCACGCGTAAGAATGCGGTAATTCAAACGGAATGGCTTCTTATTATCCAGCGCCGTCTGAACATCGTTCCAGACTTCCTGGCGGTCGTCGGGATGGATAATCCGGGCATACGACAACAACTTGTTGTGCTGAAGCTCATCCACGTCGTAACCGGTGAGTTCCCGGCAACCCTGGCTGATAAACTCCATGGTCCATTCAGGATCATTGGTACATCGATAGGCAATCCCCGGCAGGTTCCCCATCAGTGTTGCCAGAGCCCGTCGGCTTTCACGGAGTTTGCTCTCGGCCTTTTTCTGTTCGGTAATGTCGATGGCCACCCCGAGCATCGCCGCCTCATTCGACCCCGCTTCGGTGTAAGGGATTTTGGTCGTCTGAAGGATGTACGTACGTCCCTTCGTATCGGTAAAAGACTCCTCGGGAATGAACTTGGGGTGACCGCTGTCTATTACCTCCATGTCGTCGGCAAGCATCCTGTCCAGTTCCAAACCGACACCGTGGATATCGCGGTGGCGCTGTTGAGCCAGTTTTTCCACCGTGGTATCATACATCTCGGCAAGGGTCCGGTTGGCCAGAAGAAAGCGGCCTTCGCGATCCTTGGCGAAAATCATGTGCGGGACCAGATCGATGATCTGACGAAGTTTCTCCTCGCTTTGTCGCTGCACATCATGAGCCTGTTTGCTTTCACTGATATCGTAATAATGCTCAATGCGGCCGCCGGCGTAGATTCCCGAGTTGATCGGCTGACTCCAGTATTCCAGCCAGCGTTCCTCGCGACGTTTATCCGAAAGCACATGACACTCAAGATGCTCGACTCCGGCGTCATGGCTGTAAGTGGCCCGGATTTTCTCGACGACAGTATCGGGATTCTCTAAGATGGGGCGCAGGTAATAATCGACAAAGTGCCTGGATTCACTGCCGAAAACATCCTCGCGACGAATACCGAAATAACGCTCCAGAGCGCGATTCATCCAGACTATCCTGAACTCGGAATCAAGTATACAGATACCCTCCCACGAACTGTCGAGGATATCATCGTTCAGAGAGCGATACCGCGCCTCACTGTCGCGGACCAGCCTCATCGCGCGTTCCCGTTTGAGATCGGCCAGAAGGTCATCAACATACTGATACCTGGCCGCCGCTTCTTTGGCTAAAGTCCGGTCGATAATGGCCTGTAGCTCTCCGGGCAAATCGGCAACGTGACTGTTCAGCGGAGCGGGGGTGTCTTCGACTATCGCCCGACTAACCGCGGCCGCGTTGTCACGAGCGAAGGGATGTGCGCCGGTAAGCAACTCGTACAAAATCACGCCAAAAGAGAAAATGTCACAGCGGTTGTCTACGGACATACCACGGACCTGCTCCGGAGCCAGGTATAACCCGCCTGTTTCATCCGCCCCGCCGCCGGGTTTTTCCCGTGCGACGACCGCCAGACCGAAATCGATAAGCTGAATCCAGCCGTTGCGATCCAGAAGAATACAACCCGGGTTCAAACCCCGATGGATCACCGATTTCTTGTGTGCGGCGTTCAGTGCCTCGCATATCTGCACGGCCAGATCCATCACCCGGGGCAGAGAAAATTCCTCATGCCGTTCCGTCATAACAACGCGCAGCGGCTGGCCACGCGGTTTTTCCATAACCAGAAAAGGCTGACCGTAATACTCGCAGATCTCGTACAGGTGGATTATGTTGGGATGAGTGAGAGCGGCGGCGGCCTCGGCCTCGCGAACGAACCGACCCTTGGCCACGTCGTCGGAGGCCAGACGCGCAGGGACAAACTTGATCGCCACCGGTCGATTCAGGCGGTTGTCGTCGGCGAGGTAAACCTCACCCACACCGGCCCCATCAAGCTTCTCGATAACCGTGTAATTCCCGACTACCGTACGAGGGGCCAGTTGACCAACCGGCAACTTGCGGAATCTGTCGCGATCGTCATTCACTATCGACTCAATTCATCGGACATCATCTCTGTATTGGTAGCTCGCTCCGGATGAAGAAACAATACTTCACGAATGGTTATTTGACAACAATCAAATCGTGCTCTCGCGTCCGCTCCGTCAGTTACCTGACAATCCGAATAATTTCCTTTAATTTATCGCCCTCGGCCACACGCAGCATTTCAAAAAGCGACATTTCCACGCTCGTAATCCTGACCCCGGCGTCACTCATCGCCTTAATACCGATCTCTTTATTTTGCGACGATCGCGAGGAAACCGCATCCACTACCAGATAAACGTCAAAACCTTCACCCAGCAAATCAATGGCGGTCTGGTACACACAGACATGTGTTTCCATACCGACCAGAAGAACCTGTTGTCGTTCCAGCCGCGTGAGTTCCTTCATGAAACTCTCCTGACCGCAACAACTGAAAGTCTTCTTTACGAACGGTTCGAGACCTTTCAATGCTTCGGCCACCGGCGCGATGGTTCCCCCGAGTTTGTCCGGGAGCTGTTCGTTCCAGAGCACAGGCAGTTCCAGAACCGTGGCCCCTCTAATCATCTTCACCACGTTGTCGTAAAATTCCTCTTTCCCGTGCATCAGGCTGGCCAGACGACCCTGCACATCGACCACGACCAGAACGGTGTTTTCGGGAGTGAGCATCCATCTCTCCTCTTCTGATCCGGATAGCAACCCGGAGTAACGTCACGTGCAAAATGGTAAAGCAGTATAATCGATCACCCGGCCCGGAGACAGCCCGAAAAAGAGCAATTCGGCGTCTCTCATTGAGAGACAGGAAATCGTCGGCGCCCCGAAACCGTCTTATTCTATTTCACTATCAATATGGTCCGACTTCCGAAAAGTAACAAGGTCTTTCAATTTCGCCGACCGACTCACCCAACAACCGACAAAACAGAGACTAACGCGCCCGGACGCACATGGACACCCAAATGCACACGATATCCGCCGGGAGATTTCATGCTTGCCTTGAATACACCACCGGAGTATCCTTCGGCTGCCCTTAAGCCTATAAGCCATACCGGAGAGGAAAAACCGATGCCATCCGCCTCGCCTGTCGATCCCGGCCCGGCTGCTGTCGGATCAGCCACCCTGAAACCGGTTGAGGAGACACAACGCATATCATCCGTCGACATCCTCCGGGGATTCGCCCTTCTGGGAATACTGGTAATAAACATCGACGTCTTCGCCCTGCCCGAAGCTATCTCCTTCAACCCGTCCATAGGAGGCGGATTCACCGGCATAAACCAGTGGGTCTGGCGCATAAGCTCGGTGCTGTGTCTGGAGAAAATGATGGCCATTTTCTCCATGCTCTTCGGCGCCGGGGTGGTGCTGATGGATCGACGAGCCAAAGCTTGCGGCCGCGGCTTCGGCGGCATCTATTACCGACGCATTATGTGGCTGCTGATGATTGGCCTCATTCACGCTTACCTGCTGTGGTACGGTGATATTCTGGTATCCTACGCGCTGTGCGGCCTGTTGCTCTACCCCCTGCGGCGACTCTCCGCGCGCCGGCTTATCGCTCTGGCCGTGGCGGTACTGATAATGGGAAATCTGATCCAGCTTGGCGGCGGCTTTCTTAACAGCCAGTTCCGGAATATGGCCGAATCGGCGCGTGCGGCTCGCGAAGCCGGCAAGACACTCACCGTCCAGCAACAGCAGATCCTCACCAGTTGGGAGGAAGTGGAACAAACCTGGTTGCCTACGCCGGAGAATACCGCGCAGGAAATCGCAACCTACCGCGACGGCTACGCCGGCATGCTCAAACGCCGGGCGGGCACGAGCCTGATGATGCAGACCATGGTTTTCTTCATGTTCACTCTATGGCGGTCCCTGGGCCTGATGATCCTGGGCATGGCTTTGATGAAACTTCAGATATTCTCCGCTCTGCGGTCGTACCGCTTTTACCTGGGCTGGCTGATCGGCGGTTACGCCATCGGGCTTCCGCTGGTCTGGTACGGAACGGTGCGTTTGATCGCCCATGAATTCGATTTCATTGCCCGTCTGTGCGGCGACAACTATTTCAATGCCGTCGGAAGCATTCTGGTAGCGATGGCCCATTTGTCACTGGTAATGATAGCGGTGAAAAAAGGATGGCTGCAGGCACTGACGCAAAGACTGGCGGCAGTCGGACGAACGGCTCTTTCAAACTACCTTTTTCAGACGATTATCTGCACGTTTATCTTTTATGGCTATGGCCTGGCCATGTTCGCTCGTCTCGACCGCTGGGCTCTCTTTCTGATCGTGATTGGCGTGTGGATCGTCCAACTGCTGTTGAGTCCTCTCTGGTTGAAACGATTCACCTTCGGCCCGGCCGAGTGGTTGTGGCGTTCGTTAACCTACTGGAAGCGGCAACCGATGGTCCGCCCGGCCGGGGGAGAATGAGTCCCCGGCGCTGAAACGCTCGGAAAGCAACACCGTGATACCCTGTTTCTTTGTTTCGGATTTACACGGCCGCGAAGACCGTTACGAAAAACTGTTCGCCCGCATTATCGAAGAGCGACCGAAAGCGGTCTTTCTCGGCGGCGATCTGCTCCCCTCCGGAGTGGCCGCAATGTCCGGGATCAGCATCGGTCATGCCGATTTCGTAAACGCCATCATGGCCCGGGGATTCGAACAGGTGCGGGAGCAAGTGGGTCCGGCTTATCCGAAAGTGTTCCTGATCCTCGGCAATGACGACGCACGTTTCGAAGAAGCCGCGGTACTGGACGTAGCCACACAGGGCCTCTGGCAATACATTCACGAACGTCGTGTCACCCTGGGCGAGTATAGCATCTACGGCTATGCTTTCGTGCCACCATCGCCGGCTCAACTGAAAGACTGGGAGCGCTACGACGTTTCACGCTATGTCGATCCCGGTTGCGTGCCGCCCACGGCCGGATGGCGGTCGGTCGAAGTTTCGGCCCACGAGGCCGAATACGGCACTATCGCCAAAGATCTAAAACGGCTAACGGCCGACGATGATCTGGAACAGGCGGTTTTCCTCTTCCACACTCCACCCTATCAGACAACCCTGGACCGGGCAGCCCTGGACGGGAAAATGGTGGACTATGTCCCTTTAGATGTACATGTCGGGAGTATCGCCGTACAGCGCTTTATCGAAGCGCGCCAGCCGTTGCTGACCCTGCATGGTCATGTCCACGAGTCGGCCCGCCTGACGGGCACCTGGCAGGATCGGATCGGCCGAACCCGCTGTCTGACGGCGGCACACGACGGCCCGGAACTGGCCCTGGTGCGATTCGATCTCGATAATCTCGACCGGGCCACGCGCGAACTTCTATGACGGCTGACCTCCGACAGAAAGAGGTCGCGCGGCATCGGTCACCGCTCCGATCTTTACGGCATAACTGGTCTTGTTGGCGATGTCCTCATCGGTAATGATGTGAACATCCAGAAGACCCGCCGAACGATAACCCGTGCGTAAATAGTTCACCTCGGCAAGACTGCGACTCCAGCCATCGAGCCAGTATTCCAGAACCTGTCGTTGCTCCGGTGTTCCCCGGAAATGAATAAGCAAATCAATATCGCTGCCGGGACCGGCGGTGGCGTTTTTGGTACTGCCGAAGACGTATAAACTAACTACTCCGAATTTTTCGGGATCGATATTGGCGGCAATCTTCTTGGCGAACTCCATGCGCCAGCTCCAATAGTTGATCTTCTCGCTCTGGCCCGTTTCTACGATGCTCACCGGCTCGGCTTCGGCCCGCGGTTCGGCCAGATAACCGATAGCCTGATCGAGGTCGGCATTCATCAGGATGCGCAACACCCGACCATCGGTAATCTGAGGAATATCAATCAGGTGAATTGTATCAGCCAGAGACGCAAAATCGGGAATAACATCCGGCAGGATATTTTTTACCCCGGACAGAAAACGCTCGTTGTATATGACCCCTTCATCGTCGGGATACAACGGCAAATATCGGATGTTGGCCTCGACCAAATCCTGGAAGAAATGGGTGCCGAAAGAAAGATCGGGAAGATAGTTACCCTTCTTGAAAGCCATCTCAATCAAAACAGCGGTGTTACTGATATCGGAGTAAGTGATAGGCACCCCCAGCTTGATATCGCCGCGACTTCCCCAGCGTCCGGGACCCATGAGAATAAACCGCTGCTTCGGGAGAACCTCGTTGAGTTTCCCCACGGCGCGACCGACCGCCAGCATGCTGGCCCGATCGGGCAGGCTGTCATACCGCTTGGGATCCACGTAGACGATGTGCGTTATATCCGGCACCCGACCGTTGGACACGAAACGATTGGCGGTGAAAACGACTTTATCCCTGGCCACATCCTGCGGAATAGGCGACGGCTGACTCTCGACAGAGTGGCTCTGCGGCCGACATTGCAGCAAGTAGAAATCCTGACCATCGGAAGCAAACTCGATATCGACCGGATAGCCCAGTGTCTCTTTGAGAGTATCGAGAATCGCTTTTATCTGTTTGACAAAGGGCGTCGAGGAAATAAGGCGCTCAAAAGTGGCCACCAGTCGGTCGCTTTCGAAATCGATGTTCAGGCCTACCGGCTGGCTGATGTGACCGTCTTTGAAGACCGACACCATGTCTTTCACCCCCGGAAGTTCATAGCCGACTTCTTTGAGGAAATCCGACAGAAGCATGGTTTCAAAGCTGTTGGTTTCAAGATTGATTACGTCGATGCTCTTCGGAGAATAGCGCATGATTTCGTCCGGGCTTACATTCACCCGCAATCCCGGCTGACCGGGTGCAACCAGAACCGGGTAATCATCGCTGAGCCGGTCGACCGCGCGGGTGCCGAGACCCGCCACGAGGCGGATCAGTCCGTCTTCATGTTTAATCGATGAAGACCAGCGAAATTCATTGCTGCTGAACGCCACCCCGGCGTAACTGGGCAGGTAATACTTGCCGACCTGATTGCCCACCACCTCTTCGATAATTATGGCCATTTCCTCGCTGAAATCGAGCAACCCACGTTCGGTCCGGTACTCGATGGGATCGGGTCCGAAAGTCGAAGCGTAGACCTCGGCAATGGCATCCATCAGAGCGCCCAGCCGTTTCTTTTTGCTGCCCTGGTTGGCCAGGAAAAGACTCTTGTACTTGCCGGAGAAAGCGGAACCGGCCCGATCTTCCAGCAGACTGGAACTGCGAACGATAAGCGGACAGTCGCCAAAATCATCCAGCGCCATGGACAACCCCTTGACGATATCGTCGGGGAAACGGGCGCTTTTGAACGAGCGCTCGATGTGGGGATATTCGAGTCGGACCTGATTGATCCCTTTGTAGCGCTGCTCCACCACGTCATCGAAATTATTATAGTGCATGAAATGGAGCAGAACATCGGAGGTAACGTGCCAGGTCTTGGGAATCTTGACATTGGCCAGCAGATCGTTACCGCTCGATTTTTTCTTTAGAATCTGCGAGGCCAAGTACAACCCGGCACTCTTGCCACCCAGTTTGCCGTGGCTGTCGGTGGTGAACACGACTCTCTCGAAGAGGTGATAAAAGTCATTGATGTCCATATAGTCCTTGGCTATACGGATATAAGAAAGCTGGTCGGAAAGCAGCCGGCGGACCAGTGACGCCTGGACACCCAGCCGGGCCGGAGAGACAACTTCCGATTCGCTCTCCATCAGATGATGATAGCGTCTGACGGAATCGGCCACCTCGGCCAGAGAAACGTTACGGTTCACTATCTGGACCAGGAAGCTCAGCTTGTCTTCATGTACCCACCGATTGATCAGAGCCAGTATCTGATCGCCGCTCAGATGTTCCGACGCAATCTTATAGGCGGCAAAACTAAGATCGGCGGGCAGTTGAACATCATGCTTCTGCTGCGGACGATTCCAATTGCCGCCGTTCTCCCCCGTCGATTCGAAATCCGCCGCACCGAGCGACTGCACGAATTTCTCCGCTTCGGTCACGCCGCTCCAACAGAGATAATTGAGAAGTTTACGCGATATGGACGTGTACAGACCTCTATCGGTTTGTTTGAGCATGCGCACCACGGCATACCAGTCGCCGAATTCCTTACTCGGGGTCTCTCCGGTCGCCGAATCAAAGCCCTCGATTATCTGGCGCATTTTACGGTGCTGGATACGATGGCTCAGTCTTTCAGCGATAGTCTTGATAAGCTTGGTCTCTTCCTTGAGAAACGGTCCGTCGTCGGCCAGGGGCATCTGCTCGGTGTATTCCACGCTGAGAGTCCCCACGACAACATCGGTGATCACGATATCGGCGCTCTGCATCCAGGGTGTTTCCTTGAACCCGGGCGCCTGATACACTCGGCCTTCGTAGACCAGTCTTGCTTTGCATACGTCGGGATACTGCCAGCCGGGCGGAATGGCCTTGATTATTTTCGGAAAAACGGAGTCGAACGATTCATCGCGGTCTTTGAGAATTTCTTCTATGCGATAGAGACAGTTAAGTTCCTTGGCCCGTTCCTGGAGAGCTTCCAGAAGTTTGTCTATCGATTTCTTGTGATCGGTCATTTCAAAATAACTCCCCGGCCGTTCCGGCCGTCCACCTTAACTGTCAATGGTTGCGGCAGTCTGACATGGCTGACAAAATGCGTACCGGCAACTTCCGGCTGACCCTTCAGCCAGTCCCAGTCTATGCGGAATATACCGGAATGTTTAACCATGAAGTAACATATTTGAAAACTGGAGATGTTGTGAAAGAAATGCGAACCCTGACTGAGGTCGACATCCATCTCCGGCAGAGTAGCTTCAACAATGACCCCCGCTCCCGAAATCTGACTCCACTGAACGGGGATGCCCAACCAGGGATCGGAACTTCCCCAGCGACCGAAACCGACCAGGAGATAGTGACGACCTTCATCGACCAGACGACGATTGATCGCATCCAGCTCTCCCGCGATAGTGCGGGTATGCTTGGCCTCGAAAAGATCGGGACGAACGAACACGATATCGGTAATCGACGACTGCTCGCCATTACCGAGAACCCTGTCGGACGCTGTCAGCACTTTTTCTCCCGCCATTTCGTCCTCGTCTATTTCCACCCGGGCGTGTGAGACGACCATCGGACGCACCTGAAGAAAACCAAAGCGGGCAGGCAACCCGTCTTCCGGGTTAAGGGTCATGGCAAATTCAATTTCGACCTCGCTGTCGAGAGCTTCTTCGCATATCCCCAGAAGCGATTTCACCAGATCGTTGAGGGGAATCTCGCGCTCGCTCAAGATAGGAGCAAAAGTGAGCACCCGGGGTCCATCCGGTCCCGTGCCGGGGACCATGCGGTCGTCCTGAGCCCGGTAGGTCGAGGCCAGATATTTAAGAGTCCCGTCTTTCTCGGCATCGGCGAGATTACAGTGAACCATGTACTCGGTTTCGCGAATGGGATCGTAAGCCGGAGGCTTGCCCATGTTGACCGCCCAGTAACCGGTTTGACTGAGCTTGAGAAGCTCCGAAGCTGAAGCCACCGGCGGCCCGATACGCGGGAGAGCCGGCGAGTAACTCCACACCAGTCCACCGTCGACAATTGTCTTGCCGAGTCCCAGGGCCAGATCGACTACTCCCTGCTCCGGTTTGGCGCGGCCCACCGGATAGAAATTGTATGAGCGAGCCACCCCCGAAAGATGCGGATAATAACGATCACCGAAACGCTGACCGACCACCTCCTGAATAATCACCGCCATCTTTTCTTCGGAAGCGTCTTTGCCGGTAACGGCGATATAGTCCCTGGCTCCTTTGAAAAAAGTGGAAGCGTATACGTATTTAATCGCCTCAACCAGCTTGGTGAAACGGGTGTCGATATCATGCTGGTTGTTCGGAATCATCTTGGTGGCATAAACTCCGGCGAACGGCTCGTACATGGCGTCCTCAAGACGGCTGGACGAACGCACCGCCAGAGGTATATGCACCGAGGCAATCAAAGCACGCAGATCACCGACCAGGTCGGCGGGGAGTTTGGCCCGCTGAAAAGAATGAGCGATATGAGCATCGGGCATATCGGAAAACGCCAAGTCGTACAGCCCGTTTTCTTCCATGAAGCGGTCGAAGAAATCCGTGGCGATAACGGCCAGACGCGGGATACTCACCGTAACTCCCGGAGGAGATACCCGATCCGCCGCAGCGGCAAGGGTGTCGCTGATGAACGCCAGCCCCGAAGCCTTCCCTCCGACAGAGCCGGACCCGATGCCGGTTATGACATGTTGGGAACCGAAAAAGTCACGGTCGAAGCGGCGAAGCTTCCCGGCTGCGACGCTGATCTTCTTTGCGACCATTGGTCATCTCACCTCGTTGATAATACGTCTGTCGGTCTTCGCACCCGATGGCGCGCGGTGAGCACCGTGTGTCGTTCGGGTAATTTACGTCGGCAGACCCGCCGGGTTTTCAGACCCAGCCACGATCCTTGCACGCCTGGGCCACGCGCGAAATGCCGATGGCATGGGCGGCGTCACGCGTGCTCAGTTTTCTCTTGGTGGCCAGTTCGCTCACGGCCAGAAACGCCGAGGTCATCTTGACGTCCAGCTTGCCCAGAACCTCATCCTTCTCCCAGTAATAGTTCATATTGCTCTGGACCTGTTCGAAATAGCTACAGATCACTCCCCCGGCATTAGCGATAAAATCGGGAATGACGAAAATACCGCGCTGCCGGATAACCTCGTCCGCCTCGGGTGTAATAGGACCGTTCGCACCCTCGACTATGATCTTAACCCGCGGGTTTATTTTCTCGACGTTAGCTTCGGTAATCTGGTGTTCGAGAGCGGCCGGGATCAAAATATCGACATCCTGTTCCAGCCAGGCATCGCCGTCAAGCACTTCGTATCCCAAATCACGGGCCTTGTCTTTGTTGATGTCGCCGAATTCATCGGTAATGGACACCAGAGTCTTAAGATCGATCCCGTCGGCTTTCTTGAAAGCGTACGGCCGTTGATCGTGTTGATCCCAGCAGGACACACAGACCACCGTTCCGCCTATCTGGTTATACAGGCGAATCGCACCCTGGGCCACGTTACCGAATCCCTGAACGCTGGCGGTCATATCCTCGGGGCGATGGTCAAGCTGCCGGAGAGCTTCGCGCAACATGTAAACCATGCCGAACCCGGTAGCCTCGTTTCGGCCCAGCGAACCACCGAGACCGACCGGCTTACCGGTAATGAACCCCGGCAACCGGGCCTGATGGATAGCTTCGTATTCGTCGAGCATCCAGAGCATATGCTGCGGGTTGGTCATGATATCGGGTTCCGGCACATCCACCAGCGGTCCGATATTGCGCGCCAGTTGTCGCACCCAACCCCGACAAATCCTCTCCTGCACGGCATAGCTGACAGTGTGCGGATCGCAAATTACTCCCCCCATCGCACCCCCGAGCGGAATGTCCACAACAGCACACTTCCAAGTCATCCACATCGAAAGAGCACGGACCTGATCAATCGTTTCCTGGGGATGAAAACGTACCCCGCCCTTGCACGGACCGAGGGCATCGTTATGCTGCACCCTGAATCCCCGAAAGATTTTAGTAGTGCCGTCGTCCCCGCGGACGGGAATCTGAAACTGGTACTCGCGCATGGGGTGACGCAGGAATTCTCTGACGCTCTGTTCCAGATCCAGCAGGTCGGCCATTTTGTCGAATTGCTGTTGAGCTATCAGGAAGGGATCGAAACCTGAACTGTTCATTACCTTGACCCTTTCACGGCATTTGCCCTGTCATGGTTGCGGCAGTCGGAGGATTCATACGCCCACCGACCGGGTAGCCATGCTCCCTTTTTTCGACCGGGCGCGAAAGCCTCGCTACGACGGATATGCGATACCCCGGAAGGCACTATCCGGGCTTATCATTGTCGGAAAACGATAGCGCCTGAACACGCTTTTGTCAACAAACTGCACCGCATACAAGGTGACATAACGGCCAAATGACTGCCCGAACTTCCGAACTCGCGGTCAAGAAACTGTTTTCTGAACGGCCACCGGATGTTATACTTTCGCAGGTGACCAGAACCCGGAGGATGTTACGACTCGCTCATTCGGAACACAACCTACCCTGCTTTCGGAAATCAAGCTCCTGATTGCCGATGAACGTAAGTTGCTTCGGCAGGGTCTCATTTCTCTGTTTACCACGGAACTCGGTATTCTGGTGGTGGGAGATACGGGTGACGGGATAGAACTGGTCGAGCTGGCCGGCAACAAGAAACCCGACGTGGTGGTTCTGAACCTCAGTCTGCCCGGGCTTGACGGTATCGGGGCGGCGCTGCGCATACGCGAACTGGTGCCGCAAACCGAGTTTGTCTTCATCGCCGGCCGTCACAACGAATCGCTTATGCGCGAAGCTTTCACCGTGGGAGCCAGGGCCTACCTGCTGCAGGACTGTGACTTCAAAGAACTCGTGTTTGCCGTCCGCAAGGTAGCTGCCGGCGACTATTACCTGACCGGACCGGCCGGCCACGAAATGGTCATGGAATATGTTAACCCCACCGCGACACCGGGCGGAGCTCCCGGAATCATGACCCGAAGAGAAAAAGAAATGTGCCGACTCCTGGCCGACGGTTACTCAACCAAGGAAGCCGCGGACCGACTCAATGTCAGTGTCAAAACGGCGGAGACTCATCGGGCCGCTATCATGAAGAAACTCCGGGCTAAAAACGTGACGGACATCGTCAAATACTGCATCCGTAATCATCTCATCGATCCATAGATTTCACCCTCTTAATTACTGTCTCTGCGCACAAGTATAGGGTACTTATCCCCGCAAATATACAGAATAGTATGTATTGCATAGTGTCCCTAACGCACCATATTGGAAGCCACGAGATAACCGGGAGAGAGTCTCCCTGATCAGATTGCCACAGAATTAGTTAGCTGGTTTTCTGTTCAGTAGCTTGACCCTCCTGCAGACGACAGATAACAGCTAAGTGTCCTGTAACCTTAGACTTAACATCCGAGAGGAGAACAGAATGTCCAAGTACGTTGACGATTTCATGGCGATGATAAAAGCCAAGAATCCGGCCGAGCCTGAATTTCATCAGGCGGTTCAGGAAGTCGTGGAATCCGTGGCTCTCGTTTTGGAGAAGCACCCGGAATACCGCAAGGCCAAGATCATGGAACGTATTACCGAACCGGAGCGGATGATTATTTTCCGCGTGCCGTGGGTCGACGATCAGGGTGACTATCAGGTTAATCGCGGTTTCCGCATTGAGATGAACAGCGCCATCGGCCCGTACAAGGGCGGTCTGCGTTTTCACCCGTCGGTCAACGGCGGCATATTGAAGTTTTTGGCCTTCGAACAGGTTTTCAAAAACAGCCTGACGACGCTGCCGATGGGTGGCGGTAAGGGCGGTTCCGACTTCGATCCCAAAGGCAAGAGCGACGACGAAGTGATGCGTTTCTGCCAGAGCTTCATGATGGAGCTGTTCCGTCACATCGGCCCGAACACCGACGTTCCGGCTGGTGACATCGGCGTGGGTGGTCGTGAGATCGGCTTCCTGTTCGGCACTTACAAGAAACTCCGCGACGAGTTCACCGGCGTGCTGACCGGTAAAGGCATCAACTGGGGCGGTTCGTTGATTCGTCCCGAGGCCACCGGTTACGGTTCGGTATATTTCGCCACCGAGATGCTCGCCACGCGCGGCGAGACGATCAAAGGCAAGACCTGTCTGGTCTCCGGTTCCGGCAACGTCGCCCAGTACACGGCGGAGAAGATTCTCGACCTGGGCGGTAAAGTGGTAACGCTCTCCGATTCCGGCGGCTACATCTACGATCCGGCCGGTATCGACAGAGAGAAGCTGGCCTGGGTGATGGAGCTCAAGAATGTCCGTCGGGGCCGCATTAATGAATACACCGACAAGTTCTCCGGTGCCACGTATACGCCGGTTGATCCGTCGGCCAACCACAACCCGCTGTGGAACCACAAAGCCGACTGCGCTTTCCCGTCAGCCACGCAGAACGAAATCAACGCCAAGGACGCCGAGAATCTGGTGAACAACGGCGTTTATGTCGTTTCCGAAGGCGCCAACATGCCGACCGTACCGGGTGGCGTGGATATCTTCCTGCAAAAGAAGATTCTCTACGGTCCGGGCAAGGCGGCCAACGCCGGTGGTGTGGCGGTCTCCGGTCTGGAGATGTCGCAGAACAGCATGCGCTATAGCTGGACGCGCGAAGAGGTGGACAACAAGCTGCACGGCATTATGAAGTCTATCCACAAGGCCTGTGCCGAAGCGGCCGAGAAATACGGCACCCCGGGCAACTACGTGAACGGGGCCAACATTGCCGGTTTCCTGAAGGTTGCCAACTCCATGCTGGATCAGGGCATCTTCGGTTAAGTCTCCGGTCGGTTATCCGACTGAGTATTCGTACTTCTATGTTGCACAAACGGAGCGGGTTAACCCGCTCCGTTTCACATTAAGCCACACGAAAACCACACGGACAAAACAAGTGGACATAATCCGGGCTTTCCCCTATCATGAAAAACGGGTCGCGCAACGCCCCGGACAGAGATAACTACGCAGGGACACGAACCGATGAAGAAATCCGATCAGGTAGGACTTAAATATAGTTACCGCAACCGCTTCGTTGAATTCCACGAGCTGATGCGGCACAACATACGGGACATTTTACTGGTCAGCAGTCTCTACGATTCTTTCGTGCTGGGAGAGGACGGCGGGCTGTATGAACTTCTCCTGAACGAATACATGGGCCTCAACCTGTCGCACGCCCCGGGCATAACGTGGGTTTCGAGCGCCAAGGAAGCCATAGAACTGGCCAGCCAGCAATCACGCTTCGACCTGATCATCACCACCCTGCATCTTCAGGACCTTCACGCCATCGATTATGCTCGCAAACTGCGGAAGATGGGCGTTACCACACCGCTGGTGCTTTTGACCTACGACAACCGCGAATTGAACACGCTGCTGGCCACACATGATGTCTCCTGTTTCGACAAGGTTTTCATGTGGCAGGGGAATTTCCGTATCCTGCTGGCTATTATCAAATGCATCGAGGATATTCATAATGTGGAGCGCGATACCCGACTGGCCGGCGTGCAGTCGGTCATCCTGATCGAGGATTCGGTTAAGTTCTATTCCTCGTACCTTCCGATCATTTATACCGAACTGATGAGACACTCACAGGAAGTGATCGAGGAAGGGATGAATCTGTCGCACAAGATGCTTCGCATGCGCGCCCGTCCCAAAATTCTGCTTTGTCACACTTACGAAGAGGCCTGGCGGTATTTCGAGACTTACCACGAAACCATATTGGGCGTCATTTCCGACATTCGTTTTCCCCACGGGGGAGAATCTGATCCGCAGGCGGGTATCGAGTTCGCCCGCAATGTAAAGAAGAGCCATCGGGACATTCCCATTCTGCTGCAATCGAACGACATTGAAATGAAGCCGGTGGCATTGGGGGTCGGGGCGTCGTTTTTGCTGAAGAACTCGCCCATGTTAATGCACGAACTCAGGGATTTCATGAAGAAATATCTGAGCTTCGGCGATTTTGTTTTTTCGATGCCCGACGGCACCGAGGTCGCGCACGCCCACGATCTTCGAGAACTGGAACAAAGAATACGCACTGTCCCGGCCGAAAGCCTGATTTTTCACGCCGAGAGAAACCATTTTTCCAACTGGCTGAAAGCCCGCACGGAATTTTATCTGGCCCACAAACTTCGACCGCGCAAGGTGTCCGACTATGCCTCGCCCGACGATCTGCGGCAGGCACTGATAACGTACATTCGCGAATATCATGAGGCACAACACCGCGGTACCATCGTTGATTTCGACACGGTCACGTTCGACGGCTCCGACACTTTTACCCGCATGGGCTCGGGCTCAATCGGGGGCAAAGGACGCGGTATCGTCTTTGTCGAAAGTTTGCTGAACGCTTCTCAGATTCGCAAAAGATACGACGGCATCAGGATTTCCGTTCCGGCGGCGACAATTCTGCAAACAGACGTCTTCGATGATTTCATGGAGCAGAACAACCTGAGTGAACTGGCCGTGCGACATTCCGACGACGAAGAAATCTCTCGCCGGTTTCTCGACGCTTCGATGCCCGAACACGTGGTCGACTGGCTCCGCAGATTGCTGGAGGTCGTCAACTATCCTCTGGCCATACGTTCGTCGAGCCTGCTGGAAGATTCGTCTTACCTGCCTTTTGCCGGCGTTTATGAAACGTACATGGTCCCGAACAACCACCGGGACCTTGAGGTGCGCCTGCAGGAGTTGATTGTCGCCATCAAGCGCGTGTATGCTTCCACCTTCTCCCATCACGCCAAGGCATACGTCAGCCAGACGCCGTATCGTCTCGAAGAAGAAAAGATGGCGGTCATAATTCAGAAAATGGTGGGGCGAACCCATCGCAATAATTTTTACCCGGACTTCTCCGGCGTGGCGCGTTCGCACAATTATTACCCGATAAAACCGATGGTATCCGACGACGGTATCGCCTCGGTAGCCCTGGGACTGGGGGCAATGGTCGTCGAAGGGGGCGCAACGGTGCGTTTCTGTCCTCGTTATCCGCGTCACCTACTGCATTTTACCACGGCCGAGGATGCCGTTATCAATTCTCAGAAGGAATTTTTCGCACTGAATATGCCGCCCACCGACGCCGACTGCGACCACAACCGACAGGTCGAACTGGTCCGTCTGAGTCTGAACGTGGCGGAAGAAGACGGGGTGCTCGGTCCGCTCGGTTCCACCTGTTCACTCGATAACAACATCGTTTACGACGGTGTTTCGCGTCCCGGGATCAGGATCGTGTCGTTCGCTCATGTGCTCAAGGGCGATGTCTTTCCGCTGGCCGATATCCTCCGCGATATACTCGAACTCGGCCGGGCCGGCATGAACACACCGGTCGAAATGGAGTTCTCGGTGAACCTGTCCGTACCACCGGGCCAACCGAAGGAATTCCATGTGCTACAGTTGCGCCCGATGGTTATCAGCCAGGAGCGCGAACAACTCGAAATCGGTGACATCGAACCCGAGCGACTCGTCTGCCGAAGCAACCAGGTTTTCGGCAACGGTCTGATCAATAACGTGCATGATATTGTCTTCGTTGACCGGCAGCGTTTCGACCGCGCCAATACGGTCCAGATCGCCCGTGAAATAGGCTTGTTTAATCTCGAACTGGCCGGTGAACAGCGGCCTTACCTGCTGGTCGGCATCGGGCGCTGGGGATCGGCCGACCCCTGGCTGGGTATTCCCGTAACCTGGGATGATATCGCCGGGGCCCGAGTCATCGTCGAGACCGGTTTCGAAGATATGAAGGTTACGCCTTCGCAGGGAACTCACTTCTTCCAGAATCTCAACGCTTTTCAGATCGGCTATTTCACGGTCAACGCCGATGGTAACCACGACTTCATCGACTGGCCGTGGCTAAGCGCGGGTGAGGCCGTAAAGACCCGCGAATACACCCGTCATTTGCGCTTCGAAAAACCGCTGATCATCAAGATGGACGGACACAACAGCGAAGGGGTGATTCTGAAACCGGAGAACTGAATCCGTGCCGGACAGATAACCGACCCGCGCAGCAGACCCGGGGACTAATCCGCTCAACCGCTGCCGACCCGAAAACCTGACATGTACCCGGTTACTTAAGCAAAACCATCTTGCGGGTCTGCACGAAATAACCGGCTTCGAGTCGATAGAAATAAATCCCGCTCGCCGCAGCTCTTCCGTAAGCATCGCGCCCGTCCCAGTAGGCAACGTGACGGCCGGCAGTCTGGTCGACATTCACCAGCGTGCGCAGTTTTCGCCCCAGAATATTGTAAACGGACAATGTCACGTGCGCCCGGCGGGGCAACTCGTAGGCAATGGTCGTCGCGGGATTGAACGGGTTGGGATAATTCTGTTCAAGAACAAATGATTGTGGCAAATTGGCCGGATCGGTTTCGGCCACGTCCACCTGCCCGGTATCATCGAATTCAAAAGCACATTCGGCGAAGGGGACGTAATCGATTATGGCGTAGGCCGGGTTATCGACATGGTGATAGATCATTTCCTCTATCCGGGCGGAATCGGTCGATCCCCACCAGTTGTTGGTAGCATCGATAACCGTCGTATCATCATCATTGGTCTTGAAGTAGAGACCATACTCGCCATTGTTGACGATGTTGCAGCCGTGCACCGAACCCTTCGGTGTTGAAACCGTCCCTCACGTCCCGGCTTGTATAGTGAGCCCGCGTAACCAGTTTTCCCGGATATCACAATCACTGACCGTGAAATGAGGGACATAGGTTCTGTTGCCATAAATGGCCACGCCGTAGTAACAATCGCTGATATCGCAACGTGATATGCTCAGATTGAGACGCCGGTCCACCCAGATAGCATGCCCGGTGCCGATCAGCCCAAGATCCGTCTGGCGCATCACACAACTGTCGATGACTATATCTCTGAATATGGCTGTCTGAGATCCGTAAACGCGGATTCCCCGTGGCGAGAAATTCTCGATTGTACAACCGGTAATACTGAGAGAACAATCGTAAACATAAATACAGTCGACGCCGTATCGGAGAGTGCAATACCTCATGGTTCCATGGCTGTTAGTTCGGTACATAACGTGGTCCCACATGGCGGTTCTGGGATTACCGCCGAGGGTGTCGGCATGGGAAGTAATGACAATCCGGTTATCTTTCTCGCCGTCAGCTATCAGGCTTCCCTGCACGTCCAGCCCAAAACCGCTGTCGATCAGAATAACCGTCCCGGGCTCGATAGTCAGACAGGCATCCGGAGTAATGGTAACAGAACCGACTACGACAATGGTGTCGTCGGGCGTCCAGGTGGTATCAGTTTCGAGCGTGCCGCTGATCTCAACCGCGGCCGACACCGGTGCCGCAATCGCGAACAACAGCACAATGGTTATAAGAGTGATCAACCGCAAAGACATGTTTGTACTCCCGACGATTTAGGATATTCCGACCAGCCTTTGAATAGCAGACCAACCGGAATCCGGATATTTCCCGACACTACAATAATATAAGCGAGCTTCGAAAACCGGCAAGGCCTATTGAGCCGGGATCTCCCGCCAACCAACCGAAGACCGCTGCAAAAAGCATATTGTCGGCCGCGAACACCACCTTGAGGCGCGGAATCACGTTATCCACCGGTCATTTTCCTTGCCGAGCTTCCCCGAACGCCCATATTATAAATGTTGGTTCATACCAAGGACAGACCGGATGACCGTTTGCCTTATCAGAACAGACACCCGGCCAGAGGGAGGCACGATGGATCGAAGCGGCAGCATTATTCTCTTGATTCTCATAGCCTTGGGAATTGTCTTCACGGGTTCGGCGGTGGCCGGAGACGAAGAAAACAGCCCCGAAACAGGCCTTTCAATATGGGATTTCGGGATTCTGCCGCAAAAATCCGAGGTCAGCCACCGGTTCTGGGTGCATAACATCGGGACCGAGGCACTGACTGTCACCAAAATAAAATCCGGTTGTTCCTGCACCAGCGTTTCCGAGGTCGAAGAACCCATCTCCCCCGGTGACAGCGCAGCCGTGGTGGTCACGTTCAAATCCGGGCGGTACCTTCACGCGGTACAAAAGACGACCAAAGTGTATGTCAACAACGGCAAATCTCCGGCTTTCAAACTGCGTATATCCGCCTGGGTCATCAAGGACAACGAAACCACCGGCGATATCTCGGTGGAACCCCGCAAGCTGAAATGGCCAAGGGAAAAAGACAATCCGACGGTCAAATTCGATTCACTGACAATCTCGAATTTCGGTAACGATACACTGACCATGTCGGTTGTGCATCTGCCTGATGAAGTCAGTTTCGACATCGGTACAGCGCCGCTACTGACGCCGGGTGAGACAACATCCCTGCCTTTGCAGATGTCACTTCAATTCGACGGGACCAAACCGGAGGGGCGTTCCATCACTCTGGCTTTTGTCGGCCGGGATACAACGGTGGTGACAGTCCCCATTGAGGTAGAACAATGAACACACGGGAGAAATAGAGTGATAAAAGTACCGAAATTAGTCTTCGCTATGGCCTGGTGTCTTATGGCGGCCATTCTCTGGGTGGGTTGTGGTGATGACGACGATGACACGAGCACCGGCCCGCAAAATCAGTCACCGGTTATCCAGGCCATAACGGCCAACCCCGACACGTTCGTAGCCTACGAATATACTACCATCACGGTCATCGCCAGTGATGCCGACGGCGACAATTTGAGCTACACCTGGAATCCGCGTCAGTCATGGATGACCCCCATCCCCAGCGGCGGCAATGCACTTAGCCTGACGAACTGTTGCGAGATCACGACACCGACTGTCGGCGTAGTTGTGGCGGTTGTCTCCGACGGTCGGGGCGGGGAAGCCCGCGACAGCGTAGAGGTCTGCGTGGTACCGGAAGACAGGTAAGCATGAAAAGATTAGTTACAATCGTGCTTGGTCTGTGTTTGTGCATTCCTCTGACCGCGGGGGCTCAGAACTGCTGCGCTCCGACCGTGCCTCAACAGGGAGTAATGGGTGAAACGGCGGCCCTGCCGAACACGCTCGAAATAGGTCTCCACTACGAATACCTGCGTTCACGCGGGATGCACGACGGGTCCGAGGAAATCGACGATCCGCACGATACCAAAACCGACTGGCATCGAACCACACTCACGGCGTCGTACGGTCTTTTCTCCGGGCTGAGTGTCAGTGCTGTCGTCCCCTATACCTGGAAGAATAAAAACCGCAATATCCCCGCCGCCGGAGGGTACGTTGAAAACACGTCCAACGGAATCGGCGATATTACCTGCATGGTGCGATACAGCCCGCTCTCACGCAGTTTTGTCACCTATCGTGAATTGACGGCCGGCGCAGGCGTGAAATTCCCCACCGGGTCGACCGACGAACGCAATTACGGTTGCCTGTTGCCGCTGGAACTTCAGCCCGGCACCGGATCGTGGGACTATCATCTCGCGCTATCGTTCTATCAGGGGTTCGAACCGGTTGATTTCGTCGTCAGCGGCACCTACACCCTGACCGGAGAGTACGACGGTTACGAATTCGGCAACCAGTTTTCGTATCTGTTCTCGTCTGTTTTCCATGTGCGTAGCGGTTTGGACCTGTCGGCGGCGCTGTCGGGCGTGGTACGGGCCAGAGACCGCGAATACGGCGAGGAAATCTACGCCACGGGGCGACACCAGCTATGGCTGGTTCCGGGAGTTCGATTTGAAGCGATACCGTACACTCTGAACCTGCAGGCATACGTGGAAGCGGCGATATACCAGGATTTCAACGGCTCGCAACTGGGGAGTGACTACAATCTGCGTCTGAGCGCCGTATACTCGCTACCGTTGAAAGACTCCGACGAAGACGACTGATACGGCAAACCGTCAGCCAATAATTTTCCGCAGACAGCCTGTCAGTTCTTTCTTTAAGCCCGCAGGGGTGGTTTTCTCTACGGTCACATTCTCGCAATCATTAAATGCGGCCAGATCCGCCAGGCTGCGCGCCAGGGCGGAAACGAAAACATCCCCTCCGTCGAATCGTTTTTCCAGAGACAGGCTATGGATAATCAATTCTCGCCTGCGGTGGTCGGCTTTCGGGTCGAGCCTTCCGACCAGTTCTTCCCCCCACAGAATCGGCAACACGAAATACCCGTGTACGCGTTTCGGAGCCGGCAGATAACACTCAAGGGAATAGTCGAAATCGAAAAGCCACCTGATCCGGTCACGTTGTATAATGAGATTATCGAATGGCGACAGCAGACGCAACCGGGGAGTATTTTTGCGCAGGCGACGGACACTCTCGAGCGTGTGGACAAGAGCGAAGCAATCGACCGCGGCCCCATTATCTACCGACAAACGCACCACCTCACCGGCATCCTCAAGATCCTGAAGTCCCTTATCGATAATAATCCGATCCGCCGCACAGATGTGATCTACAATTTCACTCGCTTTCGCCACGCCATAGGCCGCAAGACCGCGCCGGACCAGAAACCGTCCCAGTTCGTCATTGTCCGGAAAGCGTGTATCCGTATTATTGGGCAACACTCTTTCGGTAAGATCAAAGACTCTCTCGAAACCTCGTCTCTCGGTCACCATAAGGTCCCCTCGCAGAAACAGCAGACCCAGCGCTGCCTTGGTCGGATTCCATCTTAACCCGCCCCATCCACTGGTCCTATTGTCAGGCTTGGGCGGACCGAAATCCCTCGAACTCAAGGGGCCCTCTTTGCGAACGCGCTCGAGCACCGGCTTCATGTAACGACCGCACTTCTCGAATCTTTCTTTCTCCCATTTGCCCTGCGGATCCTCGAAGGCGCGCATACGCGGAAGGTAGTATCGATAGTCACACATCGGCAGATACGAATGCGCGTGTCCCCAGTATTCGAAAACACGTCGATCCCGAGCCTGAAGCTCATGCAGCATCTCCGGGGCGTAGTCGGGACACCGCATCCAAATAGTGTGATGGTGCGCCCGCCGAATGGCGGCAATCGTGTCTATCTGGACATAGCCAAGCTTCTCAATGGTCTGCGCCACCCCCTCCTTGCCGGCCGGTGTCTTCGACCGACCGTCCAGAAGCTGGCCATGAAGGGCTATGCGGCGGGCCTGCCGCAAGGATATCTTCATCGTATTATCTCCGTCCGAGTGCAATGACAGGTGTTTTTTCACTATGCAAGGAAGCCGGGGCAAAGTCAATCACATCATGCCTGATCGGGAAAACGGGAACGGTCATAGAGACCGAGCATCTTTTTTCGATTGATCTGTCTGTCTCGACGGCATATATTGAGGTTGAAGGGCATTCAAAGGGTGCCTCCCCGGTCTGCGGGAAGAACTGAGTTCACCTTTGTCGCAAGTTTTTCAAGCAACTCTCTTTCAGCCTGTTTTTGCAGACCCCGGCACTGTGCGAAAGGAGTTGTTATGTCTCGCTCTCTTCCCTCCCGGCCCAATCCCGCGCAACTCAGAAACCAGGCCAAGGATCTGCTCAAAGCTCACGGTCGCGGTGACAAAGCCGTCTGCAACACCCTGCGGTTGCTGCGACGGTTCGCCGACACCCCCGACGAGACAATCCTGCAAGCGGAAATCGCCCTTCACGACGTTCAATACGCCCTGGCTCTGGAATACGGCTTCAACAGTTGGAGTACCCTGATACGTCACGTCCAGTCGTTACCGACCGGCAGGACAACCGGACGAGTCCGCCATGAGGCGGGTCGTGTGTGGATCGACGGCCTCCCCGGACTGACCCGGCAACAGACCGGCACTTGCACCTTCGCCGGAGCGCTGGCCGCCGCGTTGGCCGTGACCGAACGACCATTTACTTACAGTCAGATCATGGGCTATTCCGGTCTGGCCTTTCGGGTGCGCTGGTATCGGCGAAGAGATATAGCCGACTGGTGCCCATCCTCCCCCGTGGGTGAATTCCCGAGCGAGATCAACACCGTACAACGCGCCACCGGCTGGCAACTGGATGTCAGCGATACCGAGTCGTCCACAAAGGACGAATTGGCCAAACGGTCGGAACGCATCGTGGCGTCTATCGACAAAGGGTTGCCGGTGACAGGTCACCTTGAAGACATGGACATGGCCACACTCTATGGCTACGAGCATCGTGACGACGGGCTCCATTTCATCTGGGAAAGTTATAACTCGAACCAGCCGCAGGTTCTGCCCGAATCGAGAATTCCCCGCATGGTTATCATCATGCACGACGGGGCCGATCCCATGGACGAAACCGACAGATTCATACAGGCTCTGACGACGCCCAACTGGCGGCAACATTCGTGGACCCCGAGCAATTACCCGGAGAAGAGGGACCATTCATACCTGCTCGGTGATCGCGCTTTTGAGACTTGGGCCGATGATATCAGCAAAGCCGACTCGTTTACCGAAGAACAGCAACAGAAATTGTTCTTTGTCAATTGGTGGTGTTTCCCGGCTCTGTGCGACGCCCGTATCCAGGCCGCCGACTTTCTCCGTGACCACGCCGAGTTGTTCGACGGTGAAATCGCCCGGTCGCTGCATCGGGCCGCCGATATATACCACGGGGAATCGGAATTGATAAAGAAATCCCTGCAAAAAGGCGAGGCTATCCTTGGCCCCTGGACCGGTAAAAGCATCGCGATGTGGACGCCCGAAGTTCGCCGGACCGAAGTTAATATCCTGCGTAAAGTGAGAGAGGACGACGCGGCGGCTGTCAGGGAGCTGGATACCGCTCTGAAATTGTATAAATCACAATCCGAAATCCGACCGGATGCGGATCGTTGAATCTCGTTTTCTCTGAGGATTGAACAGAATAAACAGGGGCGTCAAGCTGAATGTCCAAACGCCCCTGCGCTCAGGTGAAATCAAAACACTATAGCCGAGTGCGGAGGGGATTAATCCACAGGCGAAAACTCGTCTTTACCCACCCCGCATTCGGGACAAACGAAATCGTCCGGCAAATCTTCGAAAGCCGTTCCCGGTTCTATTCCTTCCTCGGGAACACCTTCTTCGGGATCATACACCCAACCACATACATCACACACGTATTTCTGCATGTTTCTCCTCCTGTTTACCGAGCAACTACCCGGCCGCCTCAAGCGCTTTTTCGGCCAACTCTCGTCCGGCCAGGCGACATTCCCGAAGTGTCTCTTCCGTCGGCCGATACTTAACCTTGAGCGGCTCACGGATCAATTCCCATTTCATTGCTTTCATATATTCGTCTATTCCTTCCGGTCCGCCTCTCCCCCAACCGTAGGACCCGAAAGAAAAACCGACTTTACCGACCGGTCTCAGCCCTTTGAGATAAGTCAGCACGGCCGCCGCCTGCGGCATCATGTCGCTGTTGAGCGTTGAGGAACCGAAAGCGATCCCGGCCGCGTCGAGAGTCTCGGTGGCCATGCGGGTAAGGCTGGTGGCCCGAACGGGCATCAGGTGAACCTCGACCCCTTCCAGCGACGCCCCTTCAACGATGGCGCGGGCCATACTGCCGGTGCTGTCCCACATGGTGTCGTATATTACGAGGACCTTGGGACGGGGCCGAAAGACCGCCCAGTCGCCGTAAGCGGCCAGGATTTCCGACAGATAACTTCGCCAGATCAAACCGTGGCTGGGGGCGATTATCTCTATATCGAAACCGCTCAGCGCAGCCAGCACTTTGGCCGTTTGCTTGCCGTACGGCATGATGATGTTGGCGTAGTAGGCCTTCGCTTCATCAAGAACCGTCTGCAACGGAACCTCGTCGTCGAACTTTTGCGAAGACGCATAGTGCTGTCCGAAGGCGTCCATCGAAAACAGCAGCTTTTCTTCGGGCACATACGTAAACATCGACTCCGGCCAGTGCAGCATCGGCGTTTCAATGAAATGCAGCGTTCGCTTGCCGAGAGATACGGTGTCCCCGGTTGCGACAATCCTGATTTTCCAGTTCGAAATGTCGAAGTGCTCGGCCAGAGCATCCTTACATTTTTTGTCACACAACAGTGTAGCATTGGGCAGCGCCGTCATAACTTCCGGAAGCGACCCGGCGTGGTCCGGCTCGGCGTGATTGCACACGACATAATCGACCTTAGTCAAATCGGTCAGGGCGGCCACCTTGCGAAGCAGTTCCGATCCGTAAGGAGCCTTGACAGCGTCTATGAGCGCCGTTTTGTCGTCGCGGACAAGGTAGGCGTTATAGGTCGTACCGCGCTCGGCTTCGTAACCGTGAAAATCACGCACGGTCCAGTCTACATATCCCACCCAGTCGATCTTATCGCGTATTGAGATATTCATGAGTGTCCTTTCAGCGAAACAATCCAGCTTCCGATCAAAACCCGTTTAACGAAGTCGGGCATAAAAATCAATCTAATAGTCTTCGAGATGATGCCACTCGGCGTCTTCGAGCCACTGATCGGGACGATCCAGGAACTGAATCATTTGTTCCATAATAAGCCAGTGCTTGTGCTCTTCGTCGGCAATACGATTCAGAACGTGCTTCTGGTTTTCGTCCGCGACCTCTTCGGCTTTCTCTCTATAAAAATCCTCGGATTTCTTTTCTACTTCGCGCGCCTTTTCCCAGATGGACCTGGCCTCTTTGCCGAATGACAGTTTCTTATTTTCTGTTTTCAATTCTTCAAAGACGTTCTTAACGGTGGTAAGAACAGTCGTTTTAGTCGACTCCCGATACTCCGCGGACTGATTATCCCGCATGGCTTTGAACAAATTATAATGCTTTAATTCATCCTCGGCCAGTTCCACCAGAACTTTCTTCAACTCCGGCACGCCCACCTTCTCGGCATGCTCTAAGTAAAAAGCGCGGCCGTCCTCTTCCATCTTCATGGCATACTCGAAAATGTTCATTGTCGCCTCCTCGGTTTTATCAAAACGGTTCCACAATATCTAACGAGTATCTTTGCCGGCATGCCGCCTTTCGACAGCCGTCCACAGTGCGCTGATCGACGACCGGATCATACCAACTCGGCCATCAGGGCATCGATGTTTATCCCTTCAACGTCGTTATCGACGAGTGGTTCACCCTGCAACTGGGGAAGTGATTTCTCGTAAGGTTCCTTCTCCTCCCGAAAGAACAGCCCGACAGGCAGGCGCTCATTGTCGACAGTGAGAGCCAGAGTGAGCGCACGCAGCCGGTCGGTCGGCTCGTAACCTTCGTCTTCGATCCGGTAAACCCGGTCCTTGTACCATTTATAACTCCGTGACGGGTTATAAGAAACACACACCTGCATCACGTCAATGAAAGCGAACCCCCGATGTTTAACCGCCGCCACCACCAAGTCGCTAAGCTGATCAATGTCGCCGGAGAAACCGCGCGCCACAAACGTGGCCCCGGCGCTAAGGGCCAGAGCTACCGGATTAAAGGGCGCTTCAATGGACCCGTGCGGGGTGCTGCTGGATACAAACCCCTGCCGACCGGTTGTCGATGTCTGCCCGGTAGTAAGCGAAAAGACACCGTTGTTATGAATAACGTAGGTGATATCGACGTTGCGCCGACAGGCCTGGATAAAATGGTTCATTCCCTCACTCAAACCGTCACCGTCGCCGCCCTCGGCAATCACTGTCAGATCGCGATTGGCCAGTTTAATCCCGGCCGCCACGGGCAGCGCTCGACCGTGCAGACCGTGCAAACCGCACACGTTGATCCAATGAGGAATTTTGCTGGAACAACCGATACCGGAGGCCATGACTATTTGATGGGGTTCCAGATCAAGCTCCAGGGCGGCTTTTCTGAGAGCCGCCAGTATTCCGAAATTGCCGCATCCCGGGCACCAGTTTGGTTTGGCGTCGGTGTTGAACCTGGTCTTATCTTTATTGTCGCTCATTTTCGTTTTCTCCCCAAGAGACAATGCTCCGTCAATTTTCAAAGCGCCGCCTTATAAGCTCCGCAAGTTCATCCCTGAAGAACTGCCGCCCGTTGTACTTGAGCAGCTTCTCTTCTATGGCGATACCGGTGTGCTGCCGGATCAATTGACCGAGCTGACCGGTAGCGTTGTTCTCGATCAACATGACCCGCCCGGCAGCTTTCAGAACGGACGACACCCGGTCGACCGGGAACGGTTCCATGTAAACGACCTGAAGGAAATTGCATTTCAGACCGGTCGTTTCGTCCAATTCGCGCATCACATCGAGAATCACCGGTTTGGTCGATCCCCAACCCACCAGCGTAAGCTCGGCCTGCGGGTCACCATGGAGATTGACCCCGATTCGGGAAACATCAAGCGACACCGTCTTGCGCAGACGCTTAGCCATCTGTGCCGCCCGATTGTCGGCATCCTCGCTTATCATTCCGGTCTCGGTGTGCTCGTTGCCGGAAGCTTTGAAGATCACCCCGGGCATGCCGGGACGCGCACGAGGCGAGAGACCGGTTTTCGTTATTCCATACCGTTTGTAATCACCAACGGCCTTTGCGTCGGCCGTGTCGAGCCATTCTCCCCGGTCGATCTTCATACCGGCCATGTCAAATTTATCACAGGTCCAAAACGACTCGCCGAGGTGTTTGTCGGTCAGAATAATAACCGGCGTCTGATATCGCTCGGCCAGATTGAAGGCTTCGAAAGTCAGGCGAAATGCTTCTTCCGGATCGCCGGGAGCTACAACTATACGTGGGAATTCCCCCTGGTGCGCCGACAGGACGAACTTCAGATCGCCCTGTTCGGTGCGGGTGGGCAAACCCGTCGCGGGACCCGGCCGCTGTCCCTCCAGAATAACCAGAGGAATTTCGGCTATGGCGGCCAAACCGAGGTACTCGGTCATAAGACAGAAACCGCCGCCCGAAGTTCCGGTCATGGCCCGGACACCGGCAAAAGAAGCTCCGATGGTCATACCGGCGGCCGATATTTCATCCTCAGGAAGAACGGTTACCATGTTAAAATCACGGGCATGTTTGGAAAGATACGACAGCACAGCCGACGACGGTGTCATGGGATAGGAAGCATAGAACTTTACCCCTGCTTTCAATGCCCCCATGGCCACGGCATCATTCCCCGTAAGCAACATCCTCGGGGGAGCTTCTTTTTTCTCAAGGGTGACCCCGAAACCAGCGGAGTATTTTTCGCGGACCAGATCGTAAGCCCGGCGGGCACCGTCCAGATTACCGCGGATTGTTTCTTCATCGAGCCGGGGAAAAGTCTCCCGAAGCATGGTGGCCAGCAGTTCGAAATCGAAATCCAGCAACCCCTGCACCGCCCCCAGACCGATGGAGTTGATCATCCGCTTGCTGCCACCCACATCTTTAGCAATTTGTGCCATCGGCAAATCGACCACGGTGATATCGTCACGCCCTATGTTCTCTACTTTCAGACCGACATCAACCGGACTGACCTCAAGGCCTTCGCTGTCATAAATAAGAACCCCGCCCGGCACAATTTCTTCGGCATGAGCGACCACGCTTTTGGCGTCAAGAGCCAGCAACAAATCCACCGGCCGCGTGTGACTGCCCACCGGGTCGCCGGATATCATCACCTGCACGAAGGTATGTTCCCCTTTGATATTCGAAGGGTATTCGAGATTCACGAAGACATGCAACCCGGCGCGCGAACAGAGACGGGCAAAGGCGTTACTGACGGTGTTCACTCCCTGCCCGGCAAAGCCCCCAACCATAAGGTTGAGATTGTTTAATTTGGTCATGAGACGGTGTTTGCCCTCCTATACTTCCCTGTCAGAAACCGCGGCGTCGTACGCCCGAGCGGCTGCAAACAATAATCGTTATTGATTATCTCAACATTCGCCGGTTCAGTTTGTTCCGAAGAATCGTATATCTCAGTCCGACAGAGAGCAGAATAACCTCAACCCGCTGCGGCCGGGAGAATTTGGAGCTAAGGGATAGCCGGAGAAGTCTACGCCATGGCTTTCTTACGTCTGGCCGGCGGATATTTCTCGATTGCATAGCGCAGAGCTGTCCGCGGCATTTGGGCCTTGTTCTTCATCACGTATGCAAAAACCTCGTCGGGAAACCTGTTGGCGGCCTCCTTAAGCATCCAGCCGTAGCCTTTCTGCACCATATCATCCGCATCGGTAAGCATCGCATCGGCAGTTTCGAAAACCTCATCCAACAGAAGCCCGTTTCTCACCGGAACGATCAGGCTGACCGCCGCCGCCCGGCGCAGCCAGCGGTTGCGCGAGCGGGTCCAGAGAAAAGCCCTCGGTGAAAGATCCGGGTATAGCAAGAGCAGGTTACCGATAAGCCCAATGCAGAGCTGGTCACAGGCCGCCCAGTTGTCGACATAGCGCTTGAGCCACGTCTCAAAACGTCTAAAATCGGACCGGGTATACTCTTTTCTTATTTTGACCGCCCATTCGAAAGCGATACTCCGCATATACGGCTCATGCGAAACCAGCAACACGTTACAGTGGGTCAGGATATCCTTTGCGGGCAGACCTTTGACATCTTTGAAACTCTGACCGGCGATCTTCTTTATTATGGTGGTTTTCAAACCCATCGGGTCTTTGAGCTTCTCTTTGAAAAAGCGCTGGTAGTTGAGCTTATTTTCCGGCTTGTCATACCGGGCCAGCTCGCTGCGAACCTTATCCAGTATTGTTGCTTGTTTGGCGACCATCAACGATCTCCTTATTTTGGGGTGTTCCTCCCGTTGGCCCGAAACACGCCTTGCCCACGCCGTTTGCTCTGGTGATAAGTCACGCGCCAATCCCTATAATGCTCACCCGAGACGGAAAATCAAGTACCGTAATTGCTTTGGATTAAATGTACCGGCCTCTATATTTGTACCTTCAAACCGGGCAAACCATTTGACGGATCGGGAAGGCGCCATGCGGGAAATCGTCCACGCGTTCCCGTTTCGCTATTACTATCGCTACGAAATGGAACACCTGTTCGCACGCTGCGGATTTGAAATCGTGGACACCTTTGGAGACTTCGACGCCTCCCCCCTTGACGACAGCCCCCCGGAGATGATCTTTGCTGGGCGGAAACTTTAACAGCCTCAGAAAGACATCCGTTAATCCCCCCCCGGCATGGGGGCGGCGATAATTCACACGCCGAAAAGAAGCCCCGCTTCTCCCTCAACCCCTTATTCCTCAGGCACGCCAACATAAGCATAACTAATTGCCCACCAACAACATAGGATGGCACAATTGATGCCCAAGCCCTTGTGGCGCGGCTTTCTCGCACAGTATATCAGGGCCGAAACAGGGGTAAATAGGGGGACCGAAAGAAGGGCAAACATGTTTTTTTGTGTGGACTTTGAAACAGAAGACCGATATATTGGTATATCAGAGTAGGTTTCCGTGGTTGCTTTTTGTCGAGGCTTTGTTCTTCTTTGTCAAATCTCTAAGAAAGCTGAATTTGGGGACCGATGCGCAATAGTGCGCTTTAATAGGTTTGTCTCCACCAACGCTACACCTGTGAGGTGAATTCCGGGTGGAGTCAAACAAAACCGGAGTGTAGAATGAATATCTACATTGGTAACATGTCGTTCGATACGACAGAAGAACAGTTGCGCCAGGCCTTTGAGGGCTATGGTGAAGTCTCAAACGTGAACATCATTACGGACAGATACACCGGTGAGTCCCGTGGATTTGCTTTCGTAGAGATGGCCGACCAGAGTGCGGCCGCGGCCGCGATCAGCGGTTTGAACGGTCAGGAACTGAACGGACGCACCTTGACCGTCAACGAAGCGCGCCCGCGCCCTGAGCGTGGTGGCCGCAGTGGCGGTGGTGGCGGCGGCAACCGTCGTCGTAACTGGTAAAATATCTCCGGCTCACTGCCGAGAGTGACAGCAATTGTTAAGTAAGGAGACCGGCTCAGGCCGGTCTCCTTTTTTTAACCACAGCAGAAGACTTCAAGGCTATGATTCTGTCAGAGGAAGGTCAAACGGTCACGACCGCCGAAGTATTGACTCTCGCTGTCCACGAGCAGCAATAACCGCCAAGCCGCTCTCCGGGTTCCCCCAAAATGATTTATATATGCAGAACAGCCCGGGGCCGTTACCCCTAAGCTCTGATCCCGACAGACGTTAACACCGCCGGAAAAAGTCAGAACCGTTTACGGTAAAAATGACAATAGGGCGTTTTGCCGGTCTTTTCGTAATAGTCCTGGTGGTATTCTTCGGCCTCCCAGAACGTCCCGGCCTTGACAACCGCGGTAACAACTTCAAGCCCCTTGTTTTTGAGAATCCTGATGAGCTTCTCCGCGGTCTCTTTCTGAGCGCCGCTGGTATAGAAAACAGCACTGCGGTATTGATTGCCGATATCCGGTCCCTGCCGGTCACGCTGGGTGGGATCGTGAATCTCAAAGAAATACCGGGCCAGTGTTTCGAAACTGGTTTTGGCCGGATCAAACACCACCTCGACCGTTTCGGCGTGGCCGGTCTTGTTATAGCAGACCTCGCGGTAGGTCGGGTTTTCGGTCTGTCCCCCCATATAGCCGGAACGCGCGTAAATAACACCTTCCTGCCCCTCAAGCAGCGACTCAACGCCCCAGAAACACCCCCCGGCAAAATAGGCCGTCTCCGTTTCTGTTTCCTGACCGGCCGGGACAAACGCCAAAGAAAGAGAATTTACGCAATGGCGGGTGTTTTTATCGGTAAGCCCCTCCCCCAGGAAGACATGTCCCAAATGCGCCCCGCATCGGGCACAGGTGATCTCGGTTCGATGGCCGTCGGCGTCAAGGGTGCGCCTGACCGCGCCGGGGATCTCGTCGTCGAAACTCGGCCAGCCGCAGCCGGAGTCGAACTTGTCCTCGGATCGGTAAAGCGGCGCGTTGCATCGCTTGCAGACATATGTCCCGGCCTCACGATGAAGGTAATACCGGCCGGTGAATGGCTTCTCGGTGCCTTTATGAACAATGATCCGTTCTTCTTCGGGAGTAAGTTCGTTGAACTTCATTTCTTTCTCCTCGGCCTCCGCATACGTTTGCAGAAAAAACACGGCGGCCGCGATAATAACAAGAGTGGCCACAGCGCAAATGGCCGGACAGCCCCGGATATTGTGCCTGACTTCTTTCACGAGCGACTCCTGCGCCTGTAACCGCCTTCGTCTCGGATTTGTGCCCGGAAAGGTCAAGAGCACCAGACCACAGAAGAATTGCGCCGTCGGTTACCCGTCGGATCAGGCGTCTGAGTTATAGCGCGACCGGAGCCGCCGCTCGCAGTGCTTCAGCGACTCCCGGTTGCCCGGCCACGTAAGAGCTTCAAGCGCTTCTTCGTATGAACACCAGCGCCACTCATCGTGCTCGGTTGGGTCCGGGACCGGATCGTCGGGAGTATCAATAAGGGCCAGGAATACTATCTCGGTTATGGTGTCGACCGAATCATCGTAGAGATGGCGCCATTTGGGATCGGGCGGAAACGTGAAAGAATAGTCAAGCTGCTCAAGGCTGGCCGGTGTGTAGCCGGTTTCTTCGTGCAACTCGCGCAAAGCCGCGCGGCGAAAAGCCTCGTCATCCTCAACGCCGCCGGTGACGCCCTGCCAGAATACACCCCGGCCGACAGCCCGATGCAACAGCAGATACTTCCATCCGTCGGGCGTGAGTCTTGCGCAGTATACCGCAACCTGAACCGGTTGTCTCACTCGCTATTACTCTCGTAATCAGAACGACTGTTCAGAGGGTGTGCACCATCCAGACATTCGGCTCAATGTAGGTGCCTCTATCGCGTTCGATATCTATAGTAACCGGCACCAAGGCACCGGGCACGGTGTATTCGCCGCTTCGGTCAAACGTCATACCTGTCCACCGCCGCCATTCATCAACCGTACTCTCGATAAGCATCGATCGCGGACAAACCTTTGCGGTTTCGGCTCCGAGCCGCGTGTGCACCCGCATCCAGGGATCGGCGGGCAAACCTTCGTCATTTTTACGCCTTACATATTCGTCCATAGTTACCTGCGGGCACTCGCTTTTGCGATTCGGCCGCACCGGCGCAACGAGTTTTTCCAAACCGTTCTTCCGCCCGATATCAATCATCGCCCTGACCGCATCGTAACTGAGGTGTCTGCCGGCCAGTTCCGCGGGCACGATTATCTGAAAAGCACACAGAGTGTGAAAAACGTCCGTGGAACCGAGACTTTGCCAACAGTGCTCAAGGGCCCAGTCCAGACCTTCGTCGGACAACTCGCTGTTTTCGCCTTGCCACGCGAGCGGCATAGCGTTGCCGACAGCCACCACGCGACCACCGGTTTTCTCAAGCAGCACGAACTGATACTCGGGGTAACGTTCCTTAATAGTGGACCAATAGCGACCTACCGCGGCGTCGTGAAGCATAAATTCCGGCCAGGCCGCATCAATAACGTGGCTCTGCAAAGCCTGAAAATCGTCCCTGTCCCGACCGGTGACTATATCATAATCCATATCTTCTCCGGGGAATTATATCACACAGTATGGGAATATACCGCTTTCCCGGAGCCCCGGTCCAGGGATAAAACCTCGGGCTATCGGTCAGAACCCGAATACCCGGCCAAAAAGCAAGCCGTCCCCACCGAAGAGGCAGAGACGGCTCGTGCCAGCAGAAAGCACGGAACAAAAGAAAGGGGTCTTTTGCGTTTTTACGGACAGGCCGGCAACGGCGTAAGACTGATGAACAGATGGTCGATCAGCACGGTCAGATCGCCCATGTCAACGTCCGTCGGCTGCGGGTTGGGCTGGCCGGAAAGATCGACATCACCCTCTTCAACACAGCACAGCGGCTCGAGACTTATGAAGAGATGGTCAATCATGACGGTCAAGTCACCCATATCGGGAATACCGGCAACACAATCAAGGTTACCGACACTGGTACCGGTGCAGCAGGTGTAACCGGGGATGAAGCCCCCGAATTGCAGGAAGGTCCAATGCGCCAGCCAGGATTGATCGGCCGGAACGCCGGGATCAAAAGCACCGAGGTAAGATACGTTTTCGAACCAGGGATCGGTCAGAGCGAAACCGCCGGAAGCGGCCGGACCGGTCGTGCTCGGCACCGGGTTGAGGCTACCGTCGGCAACACCGCGGTTGCCCCCGCCACCGATCTCGGGATCAACCAGATTGTTCTCGCGTTCCGAAGGATCGAAGATGTAAGTCTTTACGTAATCCTGACCGGTCTTGACGATATCGTCAACCGTGGAGCCGGCACCGTAATCCCACCAGATGTTGGTCTGGAACACCAGGTCGCCGGTTTCCAGACGCTCGCGGGAGTCGTGACCCGAAGCCAGATCTTCGACATCAATAGCGCGGTCGGCGCACTCGGTGAAAATTGAGTTGTAGTACTTGCCACCGGCGTTGTCGCGGATTTTGAAGGTGTAGTCATTCTCCAGATAACCGGAGACCGAACCAGAGCCGATATACGTCGCGTTGGCAATGTTCGGAATGGCATACGGGGTACCATCCACCGGATTGGTGCCGCCGTCGTGCTCGCCGCAGCGGTTACCGGCGTCATCGGTAAGAATGGTGAACCAGAACTGACCGTTGCCGCTGAAGCCCTCGTCGTAATCGAATGAATCGTCACCACAGTAGGCCGCTACGATGTGCTTGCAATTAACGGTGCCACCGAACCACTCGAAACCGTCATCTTTGTTCATGAACACTTCGACATAATCTATCGTGGTACCGGAACCAACCGCCCCCATGGTGAGACCGTTGATTTCGTTGGCTTCGCCGATGTCCGTGCCGCCGTGACGGATGGAGATATAGCGAAGAACACCGGAGTTGTCATCGAGGATCGGCGGAACTTCACCATACCTGGCACGCGGTTCGGTTTCATCGATACCTTCGATCTGACCAACACCCGCCGTCGTATTGATTTGGGAGCGACCGAGAAGGATTATACCGCCCCAGAGGCCACGACCGGTGTTATCAAAAGCGATATCGGCGGGATCATCGACATTGTCGGACTCGGCGGTGAAGATGATCGGCCGGGCCGGGCTGCCCTCGGCGAACAACTGGCCACCGCGAGCCACGACCAGGGCGCTGGAATTCTCGGCCTGCCCCGACTTGGCCTTGACGATCGTACCCGGCTCGATAGTCAGGGTCTCGCCGTCTTCAACGAAGCACAGATGATCCATTACCCAGATAGTGTCCGACGACCAAACCGTGTTGCCGACGATATCGGCATCCGTGACCGTCTTTACCGGCTTGCCCGCTTCCGAAACCTGCGCCGTTGTCAGGGCAGGGACCAGAAAGAGCACCAGCAGAATTATTATGTTACGGAACATTGACTTTTTTCCTCCACAAGTTTTGCATTGGGCATGATTACCTAACGCCAACACGTCTCTTTTTCAGACAATCGGATCGAGATTTCAAACGGAATCTTCGGGCGGCATCCTCCTTCTGCTTTTACGTTCATTGTTACTCCAGGCAAAACGTCTCGTGGGTATGGTGCCGTTATCCGATCCGGGGTGGCTCTCTATCGGAGCAACGGCGAAATTCACACGCACACCGGGATAATCCGATTTGATTGTTCAGCACCTATTAACACCGCCTTCGTTTTGTGTTAATTCGCCCTAATCGATGGCATAGGTTACACCGATACTGAAACTCGTCCCGGTAGTGTGCGACTCATATATGTACTCCTTGCCTTTGTATTCCTGAGAAAACTTGACCGGATCGTTAAACAGGTTCTTGGCCGCGCCCTTCAAGTCTACACGCCCGAAAATCTTCTGCGATACGGTGATATCCAGCATGTTGCGGGGACGCTCGTATATATCCGGCGTGGCGGCTTCGGCGTTGATGGCAAAGCGCTCGCCGAACACGTTGTACAACACCGTAGCCCGGGTGCCGGTCGCGGTGTTGGCATAGGTAAGATCAAGATTGACGATATAAGGCGACTGACCCTGCAACGGCCGGGTGGTTTCGTAAAAACCGGAGCCCCGCAAATCGATCAATTCGCGCTCGGGGATATCGGTCTCCGAATGGACAAGGGTCAGATTGCCGCCGAACTGGAAGTTACTCAGTAACGGATGAAGCTGATCAAGCTGTTTGCGAAGCTCGAATTCAACACCGTAAAGGCGACCGTGTTCGACGTTCTGAGGCTGGACGTTCTCGTTGACGTTCAGAATGGCCAGCTCGATAGGATTGTACAATTTCTTGTAGAAGGCACTGATCGCGAGTATTTCACCCGGGCGCTCGAAAAATTCCCAGCGCAGATCATAGTTGTCGATGTCGGTCATCTTCAACGTATCGTTGCCGATAAACGTCCGCCCGGCCACGAATTCTTCGGCGGCAAAGCCCGAGAGTTCACGCAGAGTCGGTCGAGCCAGAGTCCGACCATAGCTCAGGCGAAGGTTCATCCGGTCGCTGAGCTTGCAGATCAGATTGACCGATGGCAGCACATCGGTAACGTCGATATTGGCCGTATCATCCGGCGAGTTTTCAAGCCCCGACGTTGTCGGATCTTCTTCATCCTGATACAACTGATCGATATCCATTTTCGTCGATTCCAGACGGGCTCCACCGACAAAAATAAAACGACGACTCAACGGAAGGTCGACCATGCCATAAACGGCGCAGATATTTTGCTCGCCGTCGTACTGTGAGGCCGGGTCGGTGTCGCGCACCACCACTCCGCCATCGGCAATGGACCAGGAAAGAGTATCACCGGTTTCAGGATCGATTTCGAAATCTATTCCCACGTTACCGCTCGAGAAGAAAGCCCCGCCGTCACCGCGGTAATCCAGGTTGTAAGCGCGCCCGTCGAATCCGGTCATCTCGAACGACTGCTCGCGGAAGGAGCGGTCCTTGCGAAGATACGAGCCCCCGAGTTTGAATTTGGCGGCGTGGCCGGCCCACTGCTTGAACGGCAGAGTGATGTCAAGGCGACCTTCGCGGTTCGTCTCGTCGAGCTCCCGGAAATAGTGAGTGGGCGCCGGGTATTGACTAAGCGAGATATGGAACGATGAATCCACACCGCTGGAGTTGGCCCTGGTACGGTAATGATCACTGAAGAAGCGAAGATCGGGGTCGTCCTGATCGGTATCGGAAATCGAGGCATTCCACTCGACCCGGGCTCCCTTGATGGCGTGTTCACCCCGTAGTTGAACCGATTGCATCTGGCGCTCGGTGTAACTAAGCACACGCGTAAACCAGCGGGCGTCACGCCGCGGATCATCTTCGACACCCAGCATCTCGTCGTTCCTGCCTTCCAGCAGACGAGCCACTGATTCACCGTTCTGGGTACGCATGTAGGAAAAACCGAGGCGGTGGAATTCGTGTACATCGTAAGCCAGGTTCAACATGCCTCCCCAGAACACTTCATCTTTCGACTGCGTATCGTTGAGTTCGTGTTCGGCATCCAGTTGTGTCATGACACTGTCGTGGCCGTTAAGAACCCATTCCCCCTTGAAACCGTCATCGTAAAACGACGTTTTGCGACTGTAAGAAAGACTGCCGATGACACCAAGCGGCTTGTCGAAAAGGCTCAGCCGGTTGCCGTAAGAAACAGCGTAATTTTGATCCACCGGTCCGGAACGACGGGTCGGGATGAGTTGGTCGTTAAGGGACTTACTCAACTTGTTCAGCAACACGGCCTTTTCAAGATCCTTACTCGCCTCGGAAAAAGTCGGGATATAGCTATTCGGATCCTGAAGCCCCGCGGGGAGATCGCGTTTCCCGTCGTCATAACCCAGCCAGTCTTTGCTTCCCCCTCCATAGGTCAAAACATTGTTCTTATTGATAACCTGACTGTTGGCGGAGGCCGAAGTGGTAAACTTGACGGTCAGTTGGTCCGGCACTTCCTTCGTGCCCAGATTGACCGAGCCCCCGGAGAACGATCCCGGCTTGTCCGGCGTGAAAGTTTTCTGAACCACGATGTTGTCCAGCAAATTGGCCGGAATGAGATCCATCGGAACCGCTTGTTTGTCCGGGTCCGGACTGGGCAGCGGTGTACCGTTGAGCTGAGTGCTGCTGTAACGATCTCCCAGACCACGCACGTAAACGAATTTGCCATCGACGACCGAAGCACCGACCACGCTCTTGACCGCCTCGGCGGCATCACCACTGCCCGAACGCGCGATCTGCTCGGCACTGATAGCGTCCGAAACGGAACGTGCAGCCTGACGATGTTTCAGAAGTACGGCCTCGGTATTATGAATAGCCTTGGCTCTCACCACCACGTCATCGAGTTGAAGAACTTTTGGGGAAAGACTGAAATCGACCGTCGTGGCCTCATCGTCGGTAACGGCCACCTCGGTAACGGTAAAATTGGAATAGCCGACCATTTGAGCCCGGAGGGAATACTGGCCCGCCTCCAGATCTCTAATAATGTAGTTCCCGTCAATGTCACTGATCGCCCCCTGCGTGGTTCCTTCCACATAAACACTTACGCCGATGAGGGATTCGCCGGTTTCGACGTCCATGACATGGCCGCTGATCTTGCCGGCTTTGCCCGCTGCCGACCCCGTCATCAACGCAACGACCAAAAAGGCCGCAACTCCAATGCGCCGTAACGGGATGTGCATGGTTAACTGGCGGACAAACACGCCCGCGTACCTGCTGGCGATGTGCAGATTCATTCCTTTGTTTCCTCCCATGAAAACGTGCTTTCTTTCACACGGGATACCGTGCCTTTCTGTTGTTCGCCGCCAAGTTTGGGGTTAGAGTGTTTGCGTTTTATGGATGTTAATTTAGAAATGTGTGAATTGTGAGTTAAGACACCAGCTCGCGGGGCTTCACCGATCACCCGAATATCAAAGAAATCTTAAAGCTATGTTAACACAATCTTAACACGGCCGGAGTAGAATTGACGCGCCATGCAGTCAGAGATGCGTAACGAGCCAGCCCGTTCCTTCAAAGAACGAATACTGGTGGTAGAGGACGAAGAAGATCTCCAGGAACTTCTGCGCGTAAACCTCAGCCGGGAAGGCTATCGGGTGATCTGCGCGTCGACCGGTCGGGACGCCCTGGTTCAGGTGAAAAACACTCCCCCGCAACTGATTGTACTCGACATCCTCCTGCCGGAGATCGACGGGTTACAGGTGTGCCGCTTGCTCAAGGAAAATCCGGACACCCGCCATATCCCCGTTATTATGGTCACGGCCAAAAGCGCCGAGAGCGATATCGTGGCCGGGCTTGAGGTGGGAGCCGACGACTACGTCACCAAACCCTTCAGTCCGAAAGTGCTGGTGGCCAGAATAAGGGCACAACTGCGACGAAAAACCGCCCACCAGTTCAGCGAGGAACAACCGATCCAGCGCCACGAGTTGCTTATTCATCCTGGTCGCTACGAAGTATTGGCCGACGGCAAACCGATCAACCTGTCCTTCACCGAGTTCAAGATTCTCCTGGTTCTGGCCAAGAATCCCGGCTGGGTGTTCAGCCGATACCAGATCGTGAACGAAGTGCGCGGCGATGACAATATCGTCACCGACCGCTCGGTGGATGTACACATCGCCAACCTGCGTCGTAAACTGGGGATATACGGCAAGTACGTCGAAACCGTGTGGGCCGTCGGCTACCGGTTCATGGATTAATCAACCGCTTCGTCCAATCGGACATCCGGTCGCGTAAAAGCGACAGCTCGCTCGAGGGAACCTGAACACCGGCCGCAGGGGAGGCCGCAGAAAGCACTGTTGTGGGGATGACGGAGACAAGAGAAAGGGGCGGTTACCATGGCCCCTGGATTGCGTTGCTTTTGGTACCGCTCGTTCTGGGACTGGGCGCGTGTCGGGATATCACCACGGAGTTGCAGACGTACATGGACAAAGTCCATGACCTGTGGCGTTTCGAAGGGGCCGTTCTGGTAGCTTACGACGGTCACGTGATTCTCAGCCGCGGTTACGGCATGGCCAATCATGATCTCGACATTCCCAACACACCGACCACCAAATTTTTCATCGGCTCAATCACCAAGCAGTTCACGGCGGCGGCCGTTCTGCGACTGCAGGAACAGGGGTTGCTGAACATCGACGATCCCATATCGCGCTACCTGCCGTTCTATCCGAAAAACACGGGTGAAAAAATCACTATCCGTCACCTCATGTCCCACACCTCCGGTCTTCCCAACTACACGGACAAACCTGAAGTCGCCCTTCGCCGTATGAACCAACTGACTCCTGAAGAAATAATGCTGACCTTCATGTACGAGCCGCTCGACTTCGAACCGGGCACCCAATTCGCCTACAGCAATTCCGGCTACATCGTACTGGGTGCGATTATCGAGCGCGTTTCGGGACAGTCGTACGAAGCTTTTCTGCATCATGAGATATTCAAACCGAGCGGCATGTCCAACTCGGGATACGCTCGCCGGGAGGCCGGACTGCCCGACCGGGCCGACGGCTATACGATTGAAACCGAAGGCGAACTGGTAAGCGCCCTGCCCATGCATTTTTCGATCCTTCACACGGCCGGGGCCCTCTACTCCACGGTCGAGGATATGCTAAAATGGGACAAAGCGCTTCGCTCGGATACGCCTCTCAGTCACCGGTCGGTCGAAATGATGTTCACGCCCAATCAGCAGGGTTACGCTTTCGGCTGGTTCGTGGAACGTCTGTACAATCGACGCCATGCTTTCCACGGCGGTTTTCTGGACGGTTTCAACACCACTTTCGACCGATGGCTCGACGACAAACTGTGCGTGGTGGTGTTTTCGAACGACGACGACGCACCCGTTAAGAAGATCGCCCGCGGACTGGCCGCAATCGTTTTCGGGGAACCTCACATGGAACCGCTTCGCAAAGAATCAATATCCACAAACCAGGACCGGCTGGTCGACTACGAAGGGGTGTACGAGGAATCGACAACCGACAGCCGCTTCGTAACCACCGGTGATAATTGTCTGTATACACATCTGCTCGGCAATCCCCCGGAACGACTGCTGCCCGAAGCCCGCGATACCTTTTTCTTCGCGACCGACAACACCGTCGTCATGACTTTTCGCCGCGACAGCACAAACCGCGTTTGCGGTTATGACATCGAGAACGACGGTCTTCGCATAACCGGAACACGATTGAGCGGAATCAAAGCGGCTTCATTGCTGATCAACCGGGAGTCAGTTGCGCTCGACTCGTCGATGGTGGCACGCTATGCCGGAGAATATGCTCTGCAGTCCCATACGGGCATCAATCGTGACGATTTCATTCTGCGAATCACGGCCAGGAAAGACCGCCTGCTGGCCACCATCGGCGGCAGCACCCCCATCGAATTGTTCCCCAGTTCGGAAACGGAATTCTTCCACCGCCTCGCCGACTATTGTCTCACCTTCATTGTCAACGGAAACAACGTCACCGGTTGCGTGATGCGTCTCGGTCCGGCCGAAGTTCACGGGGCCAGAATAGAATAGCCCCCCGCATCGACATCACGTTTGCGCCGTAGTCGGAAATCTGAAACGCTTACCGGCCATCCCGAAATCACCCCGAACAAAGAGCATGGAATCATCGTAAGCCGTCACGCGATCATACTCGAAGGGTAACTGATCCGGCGGAAAATGATAGTGCACGGCCTTCACTCCGTCGCACAGGGCAACTTTACGAATAGCCGCAGTCAAATCGAAAGGCTGCCTGCCAACAACATCCCAGACATGCAGACATTGATCGGTCTCGGTCATAACGAGAATAACGTCATCGTCTTCGCTATAAAAGAGGTTCTTATCGAAGCCGTTGAGAATATGCCACCAGGTTATAAACTCGTACTCCGCGGCGCCGAACAACCGGGTCAACGTGAACCTGCTTCCGAGCAAATCCTTCACGATGGCGATATCAGCTTCGACACTGATGTCCAGTCGCCGGGCCGTGCGTTGCGCTCGGGGAAATGCGGGGCGAGCTTCAAACACGCTCTCCGTGAATCGGTGAAATCCGAACCTGGGATAAAAATCAAGAACGCTGTCGTTGGCAAACAGAAACAACAGGCGGGCCGAATCATCGCACTTGCCCAGAACGTGATCCATGAGCAACCGCGCCAGGCCACGCCCCCGATAGTCCGGCACGGTTCCGACCGTCCCGATCTGGATTCCGGGGACAAGCTGTCCGTCGAGCCATATTTTCATTCCGGTCATTGAAACATTCGAGACAATCTTACCTTCGTCGACAACCGAAATGGGAACATATTCGTCCTGCCAGAAACCCCGCCGAAACCATTCGCGGAAATCAGCCCGGGGAAACACCTGCCCAAGAAAACCGAAGAAAGCTTCCCTGAGAACCGCGTCGTCCCTGTAGTTTTCAACAATAACCGGCTTGTTCATCATATTTTGAACATAACAGATGAGCAAAAAACTGCCGAGATAAAACATACCGGGCCGTTCGCCTGCACCGGATTCTGCCTGACTGTTCACGATTCATGTTGTATAATGTTTTCTAAGGCAAGTCGTAACGGGCGGAGGCATACCAATGGGCTTTTTCGGCAATCTTTTCAACAGAACACCAAAACCGGGCAAGCCGGTGCCGGTTTATGACGAATCGTTCGAACAGGAAGTACTGGCCTCCGACATCCCGGCGGTGGTTGATTTCTGGTCGCCCCACTGCCCTCCCTGTCAGGTAATGGACGGACTTCTGAAAGAAATCGGCCTGGACTATATCGGTCGGGTGAACATCTTCAAGCTTAACGTGGAACAAAACCCGCACACCGCAACCCAGTATCAAATTCGCGGTGTTCCCACCCTTATTCTGTTTCGGAACGGGAGACCGGTCGACCGAATCGTGGGACTTTTGCCGCTCAACCCTTTGAAAGAAAAACTCGACGCCCTGACCCGATAAAAGCGCAAACCACCCGGTCTGATCTCATCCCGATAATCTGCCGGGCGTGCACTCAATCTCACGGGCACGACGGCAACGGCGTGAGGCCAATGAAAAGATGGTCGATCAACACCGTCAGGTCGCTCATGTCAACGTCCGCCACCCCCGGGTCCGGCTGTCCGGAAAGGTCAACATCTCCCTCTTCGAGACAGCACAGCGGGTTGAGACTGATAAAGAGATGATCGATAAGAATCGTCAGATCACCCATATCGACAATACCCGGCTCACAGTCCATGTTACCGACGGTTTCACCGACACAACAGCCCAGTTGGACCCAAACCGAATCAAGCGAAGTGCGAACGGTATCGACACCATCCGAAAATTCGAAGGAATATCCATACCAGCGGCTTTCGCTCACGGTCAACTCCGTGCCAAAAACCGCGCCGTTTTCATAGTCCTTCTCGCATGCCATCAGGTCATACGCCACGCCATCGAAAAACATCCTTCGCATCACGGGAAGGTGATTGTCCGAATCGGTATAGGTTATTTCGACGGTAACCAATCCGTCGTTATCGAAATCGACAACCGGACTTGTCAGTGACGGCGCCGTATTAGCCGCCGCAAAATCGAGCAGGTGAGAAGAAGGAATCAAAAGAGCGGTCTTTCCGAAATCGTTATAGCCAATATCGGTAATCATGGCCGTGGCGGTCAGCGGCGCAACACCGACGAATTCCGATTCCGGGGGCCATTCGGACCATCCCGACTGAGCGACCAGATCGGCAATATCGCAGGACAAGCTCAGCGAATTCCCCGAAACACTTGCCGTGACTGAACCGACACTGGCAAGACTACTGTCGGTAAGATCAAGCGCATACAGACCGGTGCTGTACAGGGGGTTCTCCGCATACAGCAGAAGGTACGCGACCGAATCGGTCATGTCCGGATTCACCACCCCGACCATATAGAGATAATAAGTAAGAAAACCCCCGCTGGTCGGGAAACCACCACCGTTGTTATCCAGACGGAAGTACAGTTTCGTATCGGAATAGGAACCGTAACAATGCGTTATATCAACGTTGTCGCCTCCGCCTTCCTCCGTATCGCCGATGGCATCCGCACCCAGGTCGGCCAGCAGATAATCCGCTACCGGGAAGAGATCGTCGCTGTTGCGCGGGGACTGGCTAATCACCGCCGTATCGTTTTCAGAGCGAAGGTACCATTCAAGAAGATCAGAACCCGGTTCATATTCTATTGACCCCGCATAGGTAACCGTGGAACAGGCCCGATACAACACGTCCATATCGGTATTGCTCCAGACCGTTTCCGATTGATCCCGGTATATCACTTTGTTGACCGACATTGAATCCATGTACAGCGAATTAACGATATCGAAACCGAACCAGGTGACAGTCGCCGGAGCACTGGAGGCGGGATATTCATAAGGCTTCGTGTATTCCTGGGCCGACAACGTAACCGCAAGCAGCACAAGCAAAGAACAGAAGATCAATGATTTTGTCACGGTATTCCTCTGGGTATGTAAACCGAGTACTTATAACCCAATATAGCAAAGACTTGCCATCTGTCAATGGCGCTTCTCGAGCCCGCTTCTCCCCGGTACAGAAAGTCTACTTGCGAAGGCGATACGGATTTTTGTAATATAGAGTATATAGGGCCTAATACAACAGGCCATGGCACGGCACGAGGCAGAGAATCAGGAATCTTCTTCGGAATGTCCCCGGATCTCCGTCGTTTGATCGGTAATCCATCCGGTTACACTTAAACTCCGGAGATAACTTTGTATCTGGAACCTTGTATCTCTTGCTTTCCACTCGTTACTCTCCAAGCGTTACCAGGTTTGAAGTAAAAACAGGAATTCGCGGTTCGGTTCTTGTGCATCACGAATCCATTGGTTTGTCCACTTCATCCCAGCCATCACATTCCGTTTGTAGTCTAATTCAACAATATCATAAATTATACCATTATCGGATAGAACATCATTTAGCTCTTTAGCAGTAGCTCTGCCACCAGAGCTATATGACAATATAATCCACTTCGCATTGGTGGACTTGATAAGCCGTTCTATGGCCTCAACTACCACAAACCTACCATCACCATTGCGTCGAAATTCTTCAAAGATTGAGGCCGAAGCAACGTCAGACGTGTCAATTCTTCGCTTAGCCTTTCCAAAGAGTCGTGGTTTATCATTCAAGCAAACTGTGGTCCAAAGATGATAATAGGATGCATATCTAACCCGCGATGGAGGCATCTTTTCGTTGTTTGACCCATACGGTGGGTCGTAGTACGCGAGGTCCGCGCAGATATCCGGGGCCAATCCAATTGTGTCACGTTGGAAAACTTCGTGTTTATCATGACGAATGAAGACTTCTGGCACCTTGAGTGTAATCAAGTTTGACGATCTCGGAGACCAATCCTTTAAATACGAAACAAAATGCCCTAAGGTACTATCTACCTTATCCATCGCCAGAATCAGACTAGTTAACGCAACGGCCTTTTCAACTTCTGATAAACCAAGTCGATCAATTTCCTCTCTTATTGCGTCAAGCTTTCTGGTATTATGTATTTGCCAAGGTTTCTTTAGACCATCAGCTTGAATAGCACATCCACCATTTGGCAAACCACCATAGTGCTCTGTAAACCATCCATCAACCGGAGAAAGAGCGTTGAGATGGTCGATTAATTTTTGGTAGGCCGAAGCAGGCTTTTCATTCATTAGGTAACAAGTACCAAAGACTTTGGACCAAACGGCAATGTCGTTGCTCAGCACTCTATATCCGCTCTTGGCAAATGCTTGTGATACCCGTGTCGTACCTGAGAATCCGTCGAAAACAGTTTTAGCCTGAGTTCGTTTTGCCAATCGTAGTATGTGGGGAAGCAACTTTAGTTTTGAACCAGTATATTTAACACCTTCTGTAGTTGGAACTGTGACATCAATCCCCCCAAAGAGTGTAGCTTGCTCGACCATCAACTAATCCCTGACATCTGTTTGAGAAGAGCAATGTCATTCTCGATCGCGCCCAATGCAGCATTATGGCCAGACTGGCTACAGACCAAAGCGTGTGAGAAGAGTTTAACCAAGACAAGATTATGTGAATAATCGATCCAGCCGTTTGTTATGCTATCGAAACAACTCCGCCCATTCTTTGTGTGTGTCCATAACCCTCGTTGCAATGCATTTGCTGTCGCGTCGCCGTATCTGACTTCACATATATAAGCATCATCTTTATCATAGAATCTATATACTGGGTGTCGTCGCCCTCTTGAATTTTCTTCCCTGACAATTCGAGTAGTTCTTTTTCTTGCAAGAGAGTAATCGAAAACCATTATATTACAACGCTTCCCTTTCTCGTCATATATTAATGGTAACACATTGATATTATCATATTCCGCAAATGCCGGATCTTCAAATATAGCTTTCAAGTTGTCGCCACCGACAATCTCGTTTCCTTCTCGTTCTAGGCGCGGAAACATTTGAAATTTTTTATCCGTAGATAGCTGCAGTGGTCCGTCGCCGTATGCTTTCAGACTAATGGGGAATTCCTCCTTCGTCATTTCGTTAATAACCTTGATATCCTCCTCATGTGATTTGGCACGATACAGATCTTTACCGACATGGACAGACTTAAAATCATACATATACTGGTTGATAAATTCTGCTATTGCAATTTCCGCCATATCACCATGCGTCTTGTTCCCTATGAGCCGCATCGTAAAGATATTACTCAACGTAATTGTGAAAATGTTGGAATGTTTAGTCACCAGCAATTTCAATCGCTCTATGAAGTCTTTGTATACCAATGAAGTACTAATTTGCTCTTTTTCGCTCAAAACCAACCCTCTCAAGGATAGACCATTAGAAAGTTTATTAAAAAATAACGCTTAATCGACTCAAAGTCAAGCAGCGCGTCACTTGCTTTTCTTGTGGAGAAATAGAATATAAAGCATAGTCGATAAGGCTATGCACACACAAAATAGAGAATCAATAAGCTCTGGCCGGTAAAACCGTAGGCTTACCTGTCAAGTAACTAGCTCATAAGTAGAGGTTTCGACGATTTGCCGTTTTCGGAAGACAGTTGGCAACATATCACCCAAACTCTCATGTAACCGACACTCGTTGTAGGAATCAGTCCTTCAAGGGCGGGGCCGTTTGTGACGAACCCGCCCTTCTTCTTTTTCCTTAACAGAATCGTTGACTGCTCGAACCCCCGTTAGCCACGTCACATAACGTTAAACGGGACCTGTATCTTGCAACTGATATCCCTCCCCATCGAAAGCGCATACCCCTTATAGGTATCGAGAAAATCGACATAGGCCTTGTCGAACAAATTCTCCGCTTCGATAAAAACCGAAATCGGTTGAGAATAAAAATTGAACGACGTACCCAGAGCGATACTGAATATCGTATACGCCTCCGTACTGGCAGTACCGAACGGTATCCTATCGAACTGAGAAAACGGTTCATATTCGCCCGCCGACTCTTTCGACATGACATGCTTCATGCGGATTTCCGCAAAAGAACGGCCAAGGTGTCCTTTATTCGGCGGCAAGAAGCGAAGCCCCGCGACAATTCTATCCGCCGGCATAAGCGGAAGTTCTCCGTCGGTGGCGCTGTTATCGCTGGTCGTCGCGGAATAGGCGGCGTTGAGTCTCAACCACGGAAACATGTCGAACTCACCGGAGAGCTCCACGCCCGCAATCGTCCCGTCCGTCTGGTCGGCCATCAGGATCGGCAAAGTCGTCGTGCCGATAGTCGTGTCACGATCCTGATTCTCCAGATAAATATAATCGTCAATACGGTTATAATAGACGGTCGCTTTGGCCAGGGCCCGTTCCGTTCTCAATCTCAAACCGCCATCGATACTGTAGCTGCGTTCGGGATCGAGATACGGATCGCCGATCTGAAAAGCCTGAACGCCCGCATGTACACCGTAAGCGTGGAGTTCGAAAATATCGGGGGCACGAAAACCAACGCTGAAATTCGAGGCCAGAGTCAGAATCTCTGTCAGCCGGTAACTTGCTCCGACCGATCCGGTCAGCACACTGTAATTTTGAGTCAACACGTCATCGGTCTCGCCGGCGGCCGTGTCGGGAAGTCGCATGGCCGCATTCGCCTCGGCCTCATGTTCGCGATAATCATACCTGAGACCGGCATTCAGCGTCAGATTATCATGCGTGTATTCTTCAAACATGAAAAGACCCAGATCGAATATGTCCGCATCCGGAAGCAGTCCCGAAGCACGGGTTTCCTGATGCTGCACATTGAGGTCGACCCCCACGGTGCCGTTGATTCCGTATATCTCATCGTGCACCGCATCCAGCCGGACAGTATACACCGACCGCACAAGATCAACTTTCCATTCCGGATCGTCCTCAAAACTGAGACCTTCGGTGGCCTGCCGGACATTCCTCTGATAGCTCAACGTCGGTTTGAGATCCAGTTTGGAACTAACCAGGAAATTACCCAGAACTTTGAAATTATCATTTTCCAGATTCTGGGCAATCGGATTGCCGTCAGCCAACAGATAATTCTGCTCGCTGTCATAGCGGTCATAGATGGCCTGTAAGTTGCCGAAGGAACCGGAAAAACCAACCAGCGCGAAACCGGAGTTTTGAATAAAATTGGTATAAGGCAGCTCACCGGTGAATTTCGGATCACCCGCCGTGTTGGTCTCGGCATAGGTCGGTTCATCGGGGGTGCTGAAGTTGTCGGCTTTCCTGCCGGTGATACCGACCCGATAACCCAGCGCACCGCTGGCCCCTTCCAGTTCCAGACCACCCGACCGTTCCCGGTTGTTGGAATAATACTGTCCCTTTACCAAACCTTTCATATACCGGTTACCGGTTCCTCCCATCGGCAGGGCCTTGGTAATAACATTGGCCGCCCCGCCCAGGGCATCGGAACCATATAATATGCTGGCGGCTCCCTGCACCACCTCGACACGTTCCGCCTGGTCCAGGTTAAGAACCGGTTGGTGCCTGAAAGAAAACTGATAGTATTCCATCGGCACACCGTCTTTCATAACCCGGACCCTGTTGCCGCTTAAACCTCGAATCACCGGCTTTCCGGCTTGCGGCCCGGTGCTGATGTTCGAAATCCCGGGCAGATTCTCAAGTGTTTTCCCCAATGCCGCCGTTTCATCGGCCAGCAATGTTTGTCCTCCGAGAACCTGTATATCCTGAGGAGTTTTCAGAGGATCGGTGGGAACCGGCGCCCCGGTAACGACAATGCCTTTACCCTGAACCGCACTTTCATTCAATACGACTCTCAACTCTTTTCGTGAATCCTCGGCCGGGTCGATTTCCAACGTAGCGTTGGTGTAACTTACATGACTGATTTCGATAAGCATCCGTTTCAACGGCAGGTTGCGAATAACGAATCGCCCCTCCGAATCGGTCGGCACGACCTTATGAAGACCGGGAATCGAAACATTCGCATTGGCCACAGGTGCGCCGTTTCGGTCGACAACCACGCCGGCAATCCGTTCCGTCGACGAAACGCCCATGCTTTCACCTGCTATGATCGAACCGGATAAAATGATTATGGCTACGCCGACGGCCCAACCCGGCAGCTTTGATTTTATTTTCGTAAACATAGATATTCCATTCACCAGCGGACATACTCGCAGGGCGAAAGTCTCCGTCCCACGCGATACTTCCGTATGTCAGATTATAGTCTTACTGTTAACCTGGCCGGTTAGATACGGCCACTGAGTAAAACGACGTACGGAGGGGACCTGGCCGGAATCCCGAAACACAAACAACCACGGGTAAAACGCTCATGGTCAGGCCGGGTAACACCGCACGAGTAAACAAAAGAAGTTATACCGAACGCGACGGCGATAATCAGCGTTGCGGCCAGTAAACAAATATGGCAATGGCCATGGTGGCCATCGCAATGAGTGGTATGATAAAGTACACCGGATAAACCCGCGACGGCGGAAACCATCGCCAGCAGCAACAGCCATCGACAAAACCTGTTTCTCAATTCCGAGTATGTCTTCATACCACAAACCAAATCAAGTATTACAACGTAATACTATAGCTAAGCAAAATCAAGGACTTAATTGTTCCATTACCCGTAACGGGGGTGGGTCGTTTCACGATTTCGGGAAGTTGTTGATATTCAGGAAGTTATGGTGCCAATAACGGATCGGCGAGCTTGTCCACAAAACAGGTTAATTTTTTTGTTGTCAGAGAAACGTAAAAACGTTTAATGTGTAAAGTGTTTTATGGGGAGTCATAGAAGATGGACAAAGAGCAAACGATTCTCAATGCAGCACAAGCGCTTTTCGCACAATTCGGGCTCAAGAAAGTCACAACAGACGATATCGCCAAAGCCGCGCATATCTCCAAAGCCACCGTCTATAAGCACTTCAAAAACAAGAACGAGATATTCGACCGTGTGGTCGAAATGGAAGCAAAGGAACTTCTGGCCGCGATCAGAACAGCCGTGGACGCCGAATCTACCGTAGTGGACAAATTCAGAGCGCACCTGCTTACGCGCATGGCCAAAATCCATGAGCTTATCAACTTCTACAGATTCTCGCAGGAATCCTGGGGCGATTTCTGGCCGCATCTGGCCAAGCTGGGCAAGTGGTTCCTTGAAGAAGAGAAGAAAATCGTCAAGAAGATCATGAAGCAGGGAATCGACGAAGGGACGCTCGAAGTGGAACGGCTCGATCTCTGCGCTTATCTCACCGTGGTCGCACTGCGGACGGTCGAATTCCCGTGGGTATTACAGGCAAACCGTCTTACGGCCGCAACCTACGCAGACATAATGATAAACATTTTGTACAACGGCTTACGAAAAAGATAAAGAGACGAATTACACGGACACCATCAAGTCCACCTCCCCCGGCCTCGGTATCGGACCGCTCTAAAAAAGAACAAAATAAGAACAACCCCAAAAAATACTTGACTGCCGGTCAATCTTGACTATTAGTCACAAATGACCGAGGGCCACATATGAGGATGAAACAAAAATGAAGCAGCCGAAAAAGGAATCATCCCCTGACAGTCGGCGAAACCGCAGAAAGTCCGCTACCAGAGCGCGGATTGTCAATTCGGCGCTTGACCTGCTGTCCAAGCAGGAATACGGCGCCACTACCATCGAGCAGGTGACCGAGACAGCCGATGTCGGAAAAGGGACCTTCTTCAACTACTTCCCCTCAAAAGAGCATATCCTCTACGAAGTAGGCAAAGAACAACTTGAGATAATCCGGGTCTCAGTCGAAAAATATCTAATGAAGCCGAAAAATACGAAAAGGGTGCTACAGGATCTGTTCTTGGCCCTGACAGAACTGTTTGTTGATAACCCCATTCTGGCCCGTAATCTTGTTTTGGCCAATCTCGGCAATGATTCGGCTCGTGAGCTTATGGCGAAAAACCTCGCCGAGAGAGTACGATGGATTGCCCTGTTGGTCAAACAAGGTCAGGCCCTGGGACGTATACGAAAGGAAATCACCCCCACGGTCGCAGCCTATTGGTATCTCGACGTTCATTTCGGGAACCTTTTATACTGGGCGTTCGAACCGCCCACTCGAAAAAAAGACTGGCTGCTGTTTTCATTCGAACAATTCTGGGCAAGTGTAGCCACAGATACATATCACGCTCCAAAATCGGACCGGTCCCCTCGCGCGAAACGGTCTGACGCCAAAAGGTGATAGATATGAAAAATGTCGTAAAATGTACTCTTGTGACTGCGGTGTTATCCCTGATGCTGCTTCCCGGCAAAATCGTCGCGGAGGAAATGTCTCTCGGACAAGCGATCACAACCGCGTTGGAGAACAACGATAAAATCCGACAATACCGGGCGAAGCTCAATCAGGCCAAATACGCCGACCGCGAAGCTTCGGGGAATTTCATGCCGTCGGCATCACTGCAGGCCAGCTACAACCATTTGGACGACCCGCTTTCGATTGATCTCTCCCCCATCCGGGACGCCATGATTCAGATGCAGGCGAATAACGAGGTCGAGTTCACCAATATATATCAACTCGCGGGAGGAGGCTCGGCCCTCACCCCGGAAGAACGGGCGGCCTATTTCAGTCAGTATTCGGCCGCGCTCGACGGGCTGCTCCCGCCGTTCGTCGAAACCTTCAAGGATCAGGATTACAAGACCGCTTCGATTACGGTCGTGCAGCCTTTATTCATGGGAGGAAAATTGATCGCCGCCAAGAAAGCGGCCAGCGCCGAAAAACGCGCCGCCGAAGATGAACTCACCCGAATCGAAAACGAAATAATCCAGGAGGCCATCAACAACTATCTCGGCATTATCCTGATGCAGCAGGTCGTGAAAACCCGCGAGGACGTTCTGGCTGGCATGGAACGACATCGCCGCGATGCCCGACGCCTTGCCGAAGAAGGATTGATTGCCCGCTACGATCTGCTCCGGGCCGAAGTGGCCGTGGCCGACGCCGACAAGAACCTGTTCGACGACGACAATCGGCTGGAACTCGCCATGGTGGCCTTTCGCAATACCCTGGGGCTGGATGACGATGCACCGGTGACCATTACCGACACGCTGTCGTACCATCAGGTTGCGGACTCACTTGCCGCGTTCCATAAGCGCGCCTACGACCAGCAACCGATATTACGGATGATCGCAGAGAAGAAAAAGGCCGCGTCACAAAATTACGCGGTGGCACGCTCCGAATTTATGCCGCAGTTGGCCGGTTTCGGTAAATATGAACTGTACGATGAAGACCTCTCGGCCCTGGAACCGCGCTGGGCGGTCGGTATTCAATTGAATCTGAATCTGTTCAACGGATTCAAGAATTACAGCCGCCTGCAGTCGGCCAAATACCTCCAGCGTGAGGTAGATTACCTCGCGGCCGGGGCAAAGCGGGAGATCAGTCTTTGGGTAAACAAATCGTACCGCGATATGCGCAACGCCGAAACCCGTTTCCAAAAGCTGGAAGCCTCGGTCGCGCTGTCGAACGAAAGCGTCAGGCTGAACGAAAAACGGTTCCAGACCGGGCTGGGAACATCGCTTGAGGTTATCGACGCCCGCTTGTCTCATGAGAAAAACCTGATCGAGAGAATAACGTCATTATACGATTATTATAAAGCACTGACCGATCTTCTGGTCGCCGCCGGTTATCCCATGGATATGCTGACGGTATGGAACGGTGAGGAGAACTGAAGATGAAATTCAAAATGTCTCGATGGATCATATACATTCCCGTTGTCATCGCAGTCGCGGCCCTCGCCGTAATCATCGTCCGCGCCATAATTCCGGATAAAGAAATCGTTACGGGTATGGCTGAGGTCGACGAAATAGACGTCTCCTCGAAAATCCCGGGGAGAGTCGACACCATCTTTGTCGCCGAGGGTGATCAGGTGACCAAAGAGCAAATTCTGGCCAGGCTGCAAAGCGACGAAATCGATGCCAAAGTGGAACAGGCTCGGGGAGCGATGGAAGCGGCTCGGGCCAAACTCGACATGGCGATCAGCGGAGCCCGTCCGGAGGAAAAGGAAGCGGTCGAAAAACTGTACATGGAAGCCGTGCATCAATACGAACTGGCTAAAAAAACATATGATCGTATCCAGAAGGTTTACCAGGACAGCGTGATTTCGACCCAGGAACGGGATCGTGTCGAATTTCAGTATCTCGCGGCCAAAGAACAGATGGAAGCGGCAAACGCCAAATATCAAATGGTGCTGAAAGGCGCCCGGGAAGAAGAAATCCGCGGGGCGCAGGGACTTTTTCACCAGGCCGAAAATGCTTACAATGAAGCCATCTCCTACCAGAAAGAAACCGAACTGATCAGCCCGATTAGCGGCGAAGTCAGCAAGAAAATAGTCAGCGCCGGAGAAATGGTCGCCGCCGGGTATCCTGTTTTCACCATCATCAACCCGGACGATGTCTGGATTGTCGTGCAATTGCGCGAAGACAAAATGGAACGGGTGAAAATGGGCAGTGCGACCCGGATTGTCATTCCCGCTATTGACTCCGAAGAACACCCCGCCCGGGTTACGTATATCGCCCCCATGGCCGATTTCGCCACCTGGAAAGCGACGAATCAGAAAGGTGATTTCGATCTCAAAACCTTCGAGATTCATCTCCGCCCCGAAAGCAAGATTCCCGGTCTGCGCCCCGGCATGACCGCCAGGGTACAGTTGTAGGTTAGTTCCCGAAGGATCCGGAAATGAGGATAACGGGAAACATCACAGATCGTTTATTCTCGCACTCACCGACCCTGCGCGTGATGCATCGGGAGTTCGGCCGAATAGGTCGACGAAAGGCGTTTTACACCCTTATGATATTGGTGCCGCTGATCGTCTTTTCTCTCATGTTCTATCTCTACAGCGATAAGGTGGTAACCGATATCCCCATCGGGGTGGTCGATCTCGATGACAGTGAGCTGTCACGGACGATTGTCAGGTCGATCGAATCGACACGTTCATTGAAAATCGTCGGAGCCCTATCGACCGTCGATGACGTCGTCGACGAGTTGCGCCGAGGAACAATCCAGGGCGCTTTCTATATTCCTGCCGGGCTCGGAAATGACATCAAGAGCGGAAAGTCGGCGACAATCGTCATTTACAAAAACAGCACCAACCTGATCATCGGCAATTTGATTCTGAAAGATGCCTCGACCATCGTCCAGACCATATCCGCCGGAATCCTGATAAAAAGACTGCAAGCCGAAGGGCTTTCCCCCGACCAGGCCCTGGCCATGGCCAACCCGATCCGAATAGACAGTCACTCGCTTTATAATCCGGGTTATAACTATGCCGATTTCCTGTCCCCCGCCATAGTCCTGGTTCTGTTGCAGATGTTGATAATGATTCTGGCCGTCACGACCATCAACGAGGAGATCGACGAGGGAACACTGGCCGATTTATTCCGGACGGCCGGGAACAAGGTCTCGGGTGTTCTCTTTGGAAAAACTCTGGCGCATATGTCAATACATACCGCCACCGGCCTGGGAGTGCTGGGGCTGCTATTTCCACTTTTCGATATTACGATCAACGGTTCGGTACTGCTCGCGATTTTCTTCATGATATATTTCATTGCGGCTGTTTTCCTGCCGGGCCTGGTCATCTCCTGCCTGTTCAGGGACAAATTCATTGCAACCGATATCGCGGCATTTTACAATTCACCCGCTTTTCTTTTCAGCGGCTACACTTTCCCGCTTTGGGCCATGCCGGGGTTACATCTTTATTATGCGCAGATTATTCCGTTCACCCATTTCCTGAACGGGTTTCTCAAAATATACCGGTACGATGCACCGGTGAAGGCTCTTCTACCGGAACTGGGGGCCTTGTCGATTTTCGTCTTTGTTTCGCTGGTGGCCGCGGCGCTGCTTTTGAAATACCGCATCAAACCCATGACCGAAACCACCAACATAAAACCGGAGACGGAAGAATGATCCGACGATATTTCATGTCCGTCTTTTGGCGAGAAGTCGATATCATCCGGCACGACCGGAACATCATGATAGTGTTACTTCTTGCCCCGGTCGCCTATGCCCTGTTTCTCGGAACGATTTTTATCGCCAAGATAGAGACCAATATCCCCATCATCGTGATTGATAATGACCACAGCGAATTGTCACGCACCCTGGTTCGGGATCTCGATTCGCATCAGTTACTGAAAGTCAGCGAAGTTTCATCCGATTTCGAAATGGCCCGCAGGGATATTATCGAGTCGGACATACAGGCAATCGTATACATTCCGTACGATTTCGAGGCCGTTTTGAAATCGGGCCGCGCCGTGGACTTGCAGGTATATCTGAACACCGCCCGTTTCCTGCCATCGAACGACATCAACAAAGCTGTCTCCGCAGTCGCGCTGACCATAGCCGCCGGTATTCGACTAAGGTATTTTCAAGCGAAAGGGATGAATACCGAAGAGGCCGAAGAATTGGTACAGCCGTTGAGAGATGACATCCGCCCGCTGTTTAATATCGCGGAAAGTTACGGTGATTTTCTCCTGCCGGGACTATTGGTGTTGATTCTTCAACAGACTTTGTTGTTCGGGTTTGCATTAAGCATTGCCCGCGAACGCGAGAAGAACACGTTAACGACGCTTATGGATATGGCTGGCGGAAATTCGTTAACCGCCGTGTTGGGAAAAGGTGCTCCGTATTTGGTGCTTTATGCATCGTACACCATCTTTTCATTCGTTGTTTTCTTTGCCTTATTCAAATTGAATGTCTCGGGAAGTCTCTCGGCGTTGACGGTGCTATTGGCTCTGTTTCTCATTTCCCTTATCGGATTTTCCACCTGGATTTCGTCGTTTTTCAAAAAGGAAATTCAGGCTTTGCAGTTTTTGGTTTTCACGTCGATGCCGCTGTTTTTGATGTCCGGGTATGCGTGGCCGGTGTGGTCAATGCCATGGCCGTTGCGTGCCTTGACACAACTGTTCCCCAGCACTCCTCTTTTCAACGCCTTCGTCCTGGTAGCGCAGACGGGGGCCGGTTGGGAACATATCATGCCATACCTGTTTCACCTTCTGGCTCTGACTATTATCTGGATTGCCATGGCGCAATGGCGAATAAGACGTTTGAGTAAATCATAAAGAAAAGGCTGCGAGATCGATTCAGAATAAATGTGGCGACCTCAAACCAACAACCGCCTCATGCCCGCCAATACATACCTTGTTGCCCTTAGGTAAGCTATTCTTAAATTGATCTCTACACTGCTTAAAACTCCATGGCAGAGCGGTTAATACTAATATAATCAAGTGTATCAAAGATAATAGACCCGGATGACAGTTGAATGGCTATCTCAAGCGCCCGTTCATGACTTCGCACTGTCATGTCTCCTTCACTGATCGTCAAAAGCAGTTCTGGCAAATGAGATGATTCTGTATAAAGACAGGAAACCATCGTAGCAAACCACGACGTATCGGAGCTTGATTGGCTGAAGATATTTGTGTGTTCCCGGTTATAAGATAGCAATGAGTTAATAATCGCATCCTTTTCCAGCATGGAATGTTTTGGCAAGTTCTTCAACGCAGAGTATACGTCCTTTGATATTGGAATGGGGACTAATATTGCTGCAGTCATTTGCTCGCTGGGCTGTAGTGATCTCGGAAGATCAATTGGACAAAGTGTATCCATTCGCATGAAAGTTCCCCCATGTGGAATCGACACAGAACCGTTCCTTAGAGCATAACAGGCTTTGAGGAAAGCGATAGTAATGGGATGTTGGCTTACGTTCGCTAGCTTGAACCTCACAAAAGCTGAGAGACCGCTATAAAGAGTCTCTCCATCGAGAGTCTTGTAGTATGATGACTCTTGAAATTCGTCCAAGAGAAGACTTGCGTTCGCCCACTCTCCATCAACGAATACTCTATCCTCAATAGCATATTGAAATTGATCCCTCGCCAAGTCCAAAGATCGCTCTGAAACGCAGTACGACAATGAAGAAACAACTATGGCTATTACGGCCAACACACAGGTAATGAAGTTGAATGTTCCTTGATTGCCCAATCGAAAATGGTCAATAAACCCATAGTTCGCTTTTGTGTTTTCTTTTTGTGTCATCACAATCTTTTTTCAGCCATCCAGTCAGCCACCGCGAAACGGATCGGGTTATCCATTGTTCACATTAGCTTCTCGTACCGACCGAGATAACCTTTAGTTTCTGAACATTAGCTAATTCTCGTCATGAACCTCCCACCACAAGTTAACTTTACCATTGCCACAGCCAAATATCAAGAATAAAATAAATGCCCCCTGTATCACCATCGGTAAAAGATGGACATTTCATATGATATTTTAGAAATATCCGGAATCTACAAGCAGAAAAGAAAGCATGCATCAAAGCGGCAAAACCGCCGCACTTTCCCCCCTCACACTCGCGCCAGCTAATGAAGCGGCCGAATCGCCCCACGCCTAAACTTTCGGTATAACCACTCGATTGTCACCGAAAGCACGAGCATGATTGCAAGTGTCCACAGACGGGCCGGAGCAGTGGTGTAAGTTTGCCAGAGAAGCGTTATGAGCGCCCCACCGCAGGCCAGCACCCCAAGAAAAGGCACCCAAAAATTGCTGCCGGTATCTTTTCTCAGTTTCAGGTTCGCACCGTTGACGGCGGCAAAAATCATCAGAAACCCGGCGCTGCCCATTGTTGAGATGCTCGAGATGTCAAACGTATTGGCGATCAGCAGTGTTGCAATGGCCGTGATCAACAACCCCTCGGCCGGTCTGTTCCATACTTTCTTCTCAAGAAGCGCGGGAAGTTCACCCTCCTTGGCGATAGTGAAGCTGAGTCTTGCGGCCCCGTAGAGAGTGGCGTTGATAGCCGATGCCGTGGAGAGTAACGCGGCGCAGGCAATAAGAATGAACCCCGCGCGACCGAGAAGCGGTTCGGCGGCTACGGCCAGAGCATAATCCTTGGCGCCGACAATCTTGTCAACCGAAAGTGTCCCGACCGCCACCAAAGCAACCAGTATATAGAGCGCTATGACAAAAATAACCGACGTGAAGTAGGCACGAGGTAAAATCCGGTGAGGGTCCATGACATCGTGGGATGTATTCGCAATCAGTTCAAAGCCCTCGTACGCCAGAAAAATAATCATGCCGCCGGCAACGATCTGCAGCGGTGGTGCCCAGGCGGCCGGACTCACCCGGCTTATATCTATCTGAGACAACCCGACTGCGACAAAAATCAGAAGGATCGTTACTTTCAACGCCACAATCCATGTCTCCGCTTTCCCGATGGCATCGGCACTCAGCATATTGAGTACAGTGATCGCGATCACACTGAAGCTAATCAGAATATGTCTGATGATTGGCTGTGTTGAACCCTGAAAAAAGGCCGCGCCGTAGCTGCCAAAAGCGGAAGCGTACAGCGACAGCATCACGATATACGACAGCCACAGCAGGATGTTCATAGCCCCTATCAGGATGTTGGGCGTGAAAGCACAATCGAGAAAGGTCACGGTTCCGCCCTGTCCGGGATAGGTAACCGACAGCTTGCTGTAGGAGTACGCTGTCAACATCGCTACCGCGCCGCCTACGGCGAACGCTATCGGCGCACCACCTTTCGACAACTGGACAGCTAACCCCAGAACGGCGAATATCCCGCCACCGACCATGCCGCCGACACCGATGGCCACTACTCCCCAGAAGCCTATGTGCTTAACCTTATTGTCCACGCTTTGTTCGTCCTTGTGATCGAAAGGCGCTTATGTTATCACTACGGAAGTTACTTCCATGTTACGAACGATCCAATATCAAAGCAGCCTGTTCGGATTTCAAGATAAGAATAAATACCGGCTCTTCAGCAACGCTTTCTCTTAGAATAAGCCATTGCAACACTTAACAATAGAAACAAATAAGGCGAGACATCTCTTGAATTTGATTTAACCGGTCGACAAACCTGAACGGTACAAAACCGACAGTGCGACTTTATAACCGGCTAAGAACGTGTATGGCTTGTATCCACGGCACTCAGTTGATCACCCTGCTGCCCGCCGTATGAATCTGCATACGAGATGCCCGCACACAGCAGAACTACGAGCGCTATTATTATCACGTGTCGTTGTTTCATCCATCCCCTCCTCCGCAATACAGCATCAGTCCTCAACATAAGGCCTGTTGTTCCAGAACAGCTATTGCCCTGAAAAGCAGCGGGGAAACTAACTTACTAGTTTGTCCCGAAGACCAAGTTGCCACTCGTGTCTATGACCGTCTTGAGATAATTCCTCTGATATTCCTCTAGAACCGCCGGCCCAGATAAAATTGTCTCATATCCTCCCCACGTCTCAATAACCCAGGCGGGAAAGCATCCGAAACTGCCACGATCGAACTCAACGAAAACAGCCACGATCTGGTCCGCCCGGTGACTGGAAGGTACAACATCAAGTGCATCCAGAAACGCAGGCTTCGGCGTAAATTGGGGAAACCCAAGATACACTCGCCTGCTTGCCTGTTCTTCGATCTTACTAACAGACGCTTTCCTGATCCTCCCTTCTTTTACCTTCTCATAGTATGATGGTAATGTCGAGACGATCTTCAGAAGTTGACCAGTTTCAGGATCAAGGTACACCTCAAAATCCCGAGATCTCTTATACTTCTCAGGACCCACTGTGATATCCTTCATCTCTACCATGTAGGCCTCGCGATCATTCAACTGCTCCGAGATAAAAGGTATTGTAGTATCTACTATCGTTACTAGCTTCGCCAGACTGCCGATCTTGGGATCTGTGGTATCAACAACGCCCTCACATCCCATTATCTGGATGGCCTTAGATGCCGCATCCACAGCACTCAGTTGATCACCCTGCTCCCCACCGTATGAATCTGCATACAAAATGCCTGCACAAAGTAAGAGTACGAGCACTGTTATTATCACGTGTCGTTGTTTCATCCATCCCCTCTTCTGCTGCGAGACAGCATCAGTCCTCTACGTATGGCCTGTTTGTCCACATCACGAGACGGCCATCCACATCTATTATAGCGCGGGTGT